>JAHDYG010000001.1 GCA_023383815.1 Rhodocyclaceae bacterium | reverse complement strand
ACAAGTTCGAGAACATGGGCGCGCAGATGGTCAAGGAAGTCGCTTCCAAGACCTCGGATATCGCCGGGGACGGCACCACGACGGCGACCGTGCTGGCGCAGTCGATCGTGCGCGAAGGCATGAAGTTCGTTGCGGCCGGCATGAACCCGATGGATCTGAAGCGCGGCATCGACAAGGCGGTCACCGCTGTGGTCGAGTCGCTGCAGGGGCTGTCCAAGCCGTGCTCGACGAGCAAGGAAATCGCTCAGGTCGGTTCGATCTCGGCGAACTCCGACGCCGACATCGGCAAGATCATCGCCGATGCGATGGACAAGGTCGGCAAGGAAGGCGTCATCACCGTCGAGGACGGAAAGTCGCTCAACAACGAGCTGGACGTCGTCGAAGGCATGCAGTTCGACCGCGGCTACCTGAGCCCGTACTTCATCAACAACCCGGACAAGCAGGTCGCGATCCTCGACAACCCGTTCGTGCTGCTGTTCGACAAGAAGGTCTCGAACATCCGTGATCTGCTGCCGGTGCTGGAGCAGGTCGCCAAGGCCAGCCGTCCGCTCCTGATCGTCGCCGAGGACGTCGAGGGTGAAGCGCTCGCGACCCTGGTCGTGAACAACATCCGCGGCATCCTCAAGACCTGCGCGGTCAAGGCTCCGGGCTTCGGCGATCGCCGCAAGGCCATGCTCGAAGACATCGCCGTGCTGACCGGCGGCCAGGTGATCGCCGAGGAAGTGGGCCTGACGCTGGAGAAGGCGACCCTCGACATGCTCGGGCAGGCTGCGCGCATCGAAGTGGGCAAGGAAAACACCATCATCATCGACGGTGCCGGTGATGCGTCACGCATCGAGGGCCGCGTCAAGCAGATCCGCGCCCAGATCGAGGAAGCGACCTCCGACTACGACCGCGAGAAGCTGCAGGAGCGTGTGGCGAAGCTGGCCGGCGGTGTGGCGGTGATCAAGGTGGGTGCCGCGACCGAAGTCGAGATGAAGGAAAAGAAGGCGCGCGTCGAGGATGCGCTGCACGCGACCCGTGCCGCGGTCGAGGAAGGCATCGTGGCCGGCGGCGGCGTTGCGCTGCTGCGTGCCCGCGCTGCACTGGGTGCGCTCAAGGGCGACAACCATGACCAGGACGCCGGCATCAAGATCGTGCTGCGCGCGCTGGAGCAACCGCTGCGCGAGATCGTCGCGAACGCGGGTGACGAGCCTTCGGTGGTCGTCAACAAGGTCGTCGAAGGCAGCGGCAACTTCGGTTACAACGCCGCGACCGGCGAGTACGGCGACATGGTCGAGATGGGCGTCCTGGACCCGACCAAGGTCACGCGCACCGCGCTGCAGAACGCCGCTTCGGTCGCAGGTCTGATGCTCACTACCGACTGCATGGTCGGTGAGCTGCCCGAAGACAAGCCGGCCGGCGGCATGCCGGGCATGGGCGGCATGGGTGGCATGGGCGGCATGGACATGGGCATGTAATCTGCCCGGTCCCGGTTCGCGGGCCGGAAGGCCCGTGAACGCAAACGGCCTCGCTTCGGTGGGGCCGTTTGCGTTCACGCAAGCTCGGGATCGTCCTTTAGGGGGGCATCGGTGCAGGAGCGCACCTGCAGATAGCGCGCGAAGGCGCAGGAAGCGTGGGATAATGCGCGCCGGATGGGAGGGGAAAAAAGGCGGTGGGGAGCGAACCGAAAGGTACTGGGACGCTCCCCGGGACGGCGACCCCTTACGGGATCTGAGTCCCCAAGACCGAGCAAATGGAGAACAGCGCGGTAACCTTACCTGTCCTCGCTTACGTGCAACTTACAATCCGCTCGAATGCGCATTCTGCTAGCTGAAGACGATCCGGTGATTGCCGATGGCGTGGCGCGCGCGCTGCGGCGCGGGGGCTACGCAGTCGACCACGTGGGATCGGGGGTCGAGGCCGATGGCGCACTGATTTCCCAGCCCTATGATCTGCTGATCCTCGACCTCGGTCTGCCGGGCATGGCCGGGATCGACGTTCTGAGGCGGTTGCGCGGCCGCAAGTCCACCCTGCCGGTATTGATCCTGACCGCACAGGATGGCGTCGACGAGCGCGTGCGCGGGCTGGATGCGGGGGCCGATGACTATCTGACCAAACCGTTTGCGCTGCCTGAACTGGAAGCGCGTGTGCGCGCCCTGACCCGGCGTGGCACGGGCCAGCCGCGCTGCATCGAGCTCGGCGAGCTGTCTTATGATCAGGCGGATCGCGTGGTCAAGATCAGCGGGGAGATCGTCGAGTTCTCGGCGCGCGAGATCGGTCTGCTGGAGGTGTTCCTGCTTCGGGTCGGCCGGCTGGTGAGCAAGGATCAACTGGTCGACCATCTGTGCGGCTGGGGGGAGGAGGTTTCGAGCAATGCGATCGAGGTGTATGTGCACCGCCTGCGCAAGAAGCTCGAAGCCAGCGGGGTGAGGATCGTGACCGTGCGTGGCCTCGGATACTGCCTGGAGAACCCCGATGCTGCGCCGGCGCAGAAGGCCTGAGCGGGCGAACGCGGCGAAATCCAGGCCGGGCCAGCCGAACTCGCTGTTCGGCGAGATTCTCGACTGGATGCTCGCGCCGCTGCTGTTCCTGTGGCCGATTTCGATCCTGGTGACGCACAACGTCGCCGACCGCATCGCCAACGAACCCTACGACCTCGTGCTGGGAGACAGCGTGCGGGCGCTGGCGCGGCTCGTCGAGGTCGATGAGCGCGGCGTTCGTGTCGATTTTCCCGCCCCCCCGCGCGTCCTGTTCCGGTCGGACCAGTATGACGTGCTGTACTACCAGGTCGCGCGCGATGGCGGCAGCGTGGTGATCGGCGATCAAGAGATCGCATGGTTCGAGCCGCCGGAGCCCGTGGTCTCCGATTATGCCCAGTACCGCGACGATTTCATCCTGGGCGAGGAGGTCCGGGTTGCGTACAAGTACCTGCGCAGGGTGGTCAACGGCGAAGAGGTGCTGGTGCTGGTCCAGGTTGCCGAGACGCGCAACAAGCGCAGCGATCTTGCCTCGCGCGTCGTGACCGGTGTGCTGTTGCCACAGTTTGCGGTGATTCCGCTCGCGGTAATCCTCGTGTGGGTCGGCCTCACGCGCGGCATCTCGCCCCTCAACCGGCTGCAGAGCCGGATCCGACGCCGTCGCCCGACGGATCTGTCGCCGATCGCACCGGCCAGCGTGCCGGAGGAGGTCCGGCCACTGATCGTGTCGTTCAATGACATGATGGGGCGCCTGGAAGAAACCCTGCAGTCCCAGCAGCGCTTCATCGCCGATGCTGCACACCAGATGCGCACGCCGCTCACCGGTTTGAAGATGCAGACCGAGCTTGCGCTGCAGGAAGGAGATCAGGAGCAGTTGCGCCTGTCGCTGCGCCATATCGCCGAGAGCGCAGACCGGGCCAGCCACCTCATCAGTCAGTTGCTGTCGCTCGCTCGGGCCGAATCGAGTTTCGAGAAAGTGCATGCGATCGAGTCCGTCGATCTCGATGGGATCGTCCGCGACGTCGCGCAGGAACTCTTCCCGCTTGCGCTCGCGAAGGGAATCGATTTCGGTGCCGAGTACAGCGGAACGCCGCTGCGGGTCGATGGCAGTCCGGTGTTGTTGCGCGAGCTGGTCCGCAACCTGATCGACAATGCGATCAAGTACACCCGGCGTGGCGGCGCCGTGACGGCGCGCACGCGGCTCGCCGGTGCGGTCATCTTCGAGGTCGAGGACAGCGGCGTCGGCATTCCCGAAGCTGAACGGGAGCGGGTCTTCGAGCGCTTTTACCGGGTGCTCGGCAGTGGCGAGGACGGCTCCGGGCTCGGCCTGCCAATCGTCCGCGAGATCGCCGAGCTGCACGGCGCAGTCGTTACCCTCAATCCGGGGCCGAATGGGCAGGGAACGGTCGCTCAGGTGCTGTTTCCGCGCAATCCCCCGGCAGGATTCGTTCCACCTCCTGGACTGCCGGAGACCGTCGACGACTGACGCCCGGGCCTGAATCGCGGCCACGTCCGGTGCGTCGCAGGCACAGCGGCCAGCCAGGCGGTCAGCGAGAGACCCACACAAGAAAGATCCAGGCAGAATTTGACTGTTCGGGAGGTTCGGCTATAATGCGCGCTTCCCGACGGCCAGGTAGCTCAGTTGGTAGAGCAGCGGACTGAAAATCCGCGTGTCGGCAGTTCGATTCTGCCCCTGGCCACCACAGAATGATCTTGCACGAACGCCGGTCTCCGCGACCGGCGTTTGTGCGTTTACGAAGGCGATGCCGGGTAAGCGACTGGTCTTGGGCGGTACGACTGGCGCTCGTGTGCAAGGAGTACGCGCTTGCGTTCGAGACCGGCCGCGTAGCCGGTCAGTGCGCCACGGACGCCGACTACGCGATGGCAGGGGACGACCAGGATCAGCGGGTTGCGGGCGACCGCCTGGGCGACTGCGCGAACCGCCTGCGGGCGGTCCAGGCGCTGCGCCAGTTCGCCATAGCTCAGGGTCTGTCCGGCACGGAGGTGGCCGAGTGCGGTCCATACGGTGTGCTGGAACCGGGTGCCCGACGGCGCCAGCGGCAGGTCGAAATCGGGCCGGGTGCCGGCGAAGTACTCCAGCACCTGCTTACGCGTGCGCTGCAGCACCGAATGTTCCGGGTCATCTGCCGTGCCCGGCTGTGGCGGGCCATTGTGCTCGTCGCCGAAGGACAGGCGGGTCAGGGCGTCGCCCTCGGCAAACGCGATCATTCCGCCAAGCGGCGTTTCGAATCGAAGATGGGGCATGGTCAGGGCTCCTTGATCGGGGCGGCGGGCCGGGCGCTCGATTCCGGCGCCGCCGCGGCGCTCGTGGCCCACAGGTGGAAGAGCGCATAGGAGCGCCACGGACTCCAGCGTCGGGCGTGTGCTTCGATTGCCCCAGGGGACAGATCGGGGAAGCGCTGGCGCACGACGTAATCGGTACTCAGGAAGACATCTGGCCATGACCACGCGCGCATTGCGATGTAGCCGGCGGTCCACGGGCCGATTCCGGGGATCCGTTTGAGCTGTGCAATCCCCCGTTCGACATCGACGACCGCTTCGAGCTCGAGTGCGCCTGTGGCCGATTCGAGCGCCAGATGCCGCAGAGCATGGCCGCGCTGGCGCGGGATGCCGATCGCGGCGATCTCGTCGATCGATGCGCGGGCGAGCGCTTCGGCGGCGGGGAAGTGTCTGTGGAGTCCTGCGTCGGAAGCCGGTGCCGGTTCGCCAAAGCGTTCGGCAAGCCGTGACAGCAGGCAGGTTGCGGCGGCGGTGCTGACCTGTTGCTCCAGAACGGCACGAACGGCGCCTTCGAAACCACTGAGGGCGCCGGGAAGGCGCAGTCCCGGTCGCGAGGCGGCCAGCTCGCCGAGTACTGCGCAGACGTCGGTGGGCGAGGCATCGAGATCGAACAGGCGCCGCATCCGTGTCAGCACCAGCGGAAGGACGGGCAACAGCGTGACCGAGGGTTCGACCAGGAGCGCATGGTGTGCCGGATCGGCGCGGACGCAGACCTGACCCTCGACGCGGCGCGCTGCCTGAACGAATGAGAGGTTGCGCACGTAGGCGTTGCCGATCACGGCCTCGACGCCACCGACCGCGCGGCACCCGAGCCATGCGAGCAGTGCTTCCCAGTCCAGTGGTGGTCGATAGCCCAGACGCAGCCGAAGAAGAGGTTCGCCCGGCGACCCGTGCCTGCACCGGCTGTCGCGGCGCAGTTCGGAGGGGGTCATCCGGTAGCGCTCACGGACGAGATCGTTGAAGCGGCGTACGCTGCCAAATCCGGCGGCCATCGCTACGTCCGTGACCGTCAGGTTCGACTCGGCGAGCAGGCGCTTGGCCAGCAGCAAACGCTGGCTGCGGGCGTAGCCGGCCGGCGAGGTTCCGTAGCGACGGTCAAACACCCTTCGCAGGTGGCGATCGGTGATCCCGAGATGTCGCGCCAGCGAGGCGCACGTGCCTTCGACCAGAAACCCTTGCTCGATGAGCTGCGCTGCGGCCGTCGCGTAACGGTCTGCTGCGTCGATTGGCGCGACCCCCGGAGCAAGCTCCGGGCGACAGCGCAGGCAGGGCCGGAAACCACCGTCCTCAGCCGCTGCGGCGCTGGGAAAGAAGCTGCAGTTCTCCTGTCGTGGCGTGCGCACGGCGCAGATTGGGCGGCAGTAGACTCCGGTGGACCGGACGCCGACATAGAACCGCCCGTCGAAGCGTCGATCGCGTGCGCACAGGGCCGCGTAATAATCGTGGGCGTTGACTGGCATGGCTTCATGCTAGGGGATGCCCGATCGGCTTGCCAGCCGGATCCGGACATGGAATTCGGTTTCCGCGGACCTGCCGGGCGTCAAACTTTGGGCCTTGGGGCGGGTGATATAATCCGCCGATTCCGCCCCGATCCCCTGCGCATGCAACTTTTCGCCCTCGGCCTGAACCACCATACCGCTCCGCTCCCGATCCGGGAGCGGCTGGCGTTTCAGCCCGAGCGTCTCGATGACGCGCTGCACGACCTGACGCGCGCTGCGCAGTTGCGGGAGGCTGCGATCCTGTCCACCTGCAACCGCACCGAGCTGTATTTTGCCGGGGATCAACCCGACCGGGCCGCCGACTGGCTCGCGCGCTTCAACCAGTTGCCGCTCGATCAGGTCGCGCCCTATCTGTACTCGTATCCACAGCGTGATGCGGTCCGTCACATGTTCCGGGTGGCGAGCGGACTCGATTCGATGGTGCTCGGTGAGCCGCAGATTCTCGGTCAGGTCAAGGAGGCCGCCCGCCGCGCGGAAGAGGCGGGTACGCTCGGCACCGTATTGCACAAGCTGTTCCAGAACACCTTTGCGGTAGCGAAGGAGGTGCGTTCGACGACGGCGATCGGGGCCAACATCGTATCGATGGCCGCTGCCGCCGTGCATCTGGCCGAACGCATCTACGAGCGTCTGTCGGATCAGCGCGTGCTGTTCATTGGCGCCGGCGAGATGATCGAACTGTGCGCAGCGCACTTCGCAGGCGCCAATCCAAAGCAGATCGCGGTGGCGAACCGCACCGAGGCGCGCGCTCAGGGGCTTGCGAGCC
The DNA here is from genome assembly GCA_023383815.1 of Rhodocyclaceae bacterium. Lineage (GTDB taxonomy): Bacteria > Pseudomonadota > Gammaproteobacteria > Burkholderiales > Rhodocyclaceae > JACOUN01. Next base: position 384,831 of record JAHDYG010000001.1, on the reverse strand, counting down.
GCTTCGGCGCCGAAGTGATGCGGCTCGACGTGATCGGCGACGTGCTTCCGCGCTTTGACATCGTGGTGTCCTGTACGGCCGCCCCGCTACCCATCGTCGGGCTGGGCATGGTCGAGCGCGCGGTCAAGGCACGGCGCCATCGTCCGATGGTGATGGTCGATCTTGCAGTGCCACGGGACATCGAAGCCGAGATCGCGAAGCTCGATGATGTGTTCCTGTATACGGTCGACGACCTCGCACAGATCGTCGAGGCCGGGCTGGAGTCGCGTCAGCAGGCGGTGATCGAAGCCGAACAGATCATCGACGAGCGCGTCGACGGCTTTCTGTCCTGGATTCAGGCGCGCGACGCCGTTCCGGTGATTCGGGCACTGCGCCAGCACGCCGAGGCGCTGCGCGCGGCCGAACTGGAGCGCGCGCTGCGACTGCTTGCGCGTGGCGAGAATCCGGAGAAGGTGCTCGATGCCTTGAGCCAGGGCCTGACGAACAAGCTGATGCACGGTCCGACGCGTTTCCTGAACCAGTCCGAAGGGATGAATCAGGCAGAGGCAGGTCGCATCGTGCACAGGATCTTCAACCTCGATTCCGCAGATTAGCGCGGCGTCGCAATCGGGCGAGGCTGCGTCCTGCGCGAAAGCCTCATTGCGCCACGGGTTCCGTTTTTCCGATGAAGCAGAGCATCCGCGACAAACTCGAACAGATTTCCTCTCGCCTGGAGGAACTCGACCGCGAGTTCGCCAGCGAGGATCCCGCCCGCGACATGAACGCATTTCGCGCGCTCGGTCGCGAGCGCGCCGAGATCGAGCCGGTCGTGGCACTCTATCAGACCTGGCTGAAGGCCGAGGCTGACCGGAGTGCTGCGCAGGAGCTGCTTTCCGATCCAGAGATGAAGGAACTGGCCGCAGCCGAGATCGAAGAGGCAGAGGGCAGGATCGAGCGGCTCGAGGGCGAACTGCAACGAGCCTTGCTGCCTCGGGATCCGAACGACGAGCGCAATCTCTATCTGGAAATCCGTGCCGGTACGGGGGGGGAGGAGGCCGCATTGTTTGCGGCCGACCTGCTGCGCATGTACACGCGCTACGCCGAACGGCGGCGCTGGAAGGTCGAGGTCGTCTCGGCCAGCGAATCCGAGCTGGGTGGATACAAGGAAGTGATCGCACGCATCAGTGGGGCCGGGGCCTGGTCACGGCTCAAGTTCGAGTCGGGCGGACATCGCGTGCAGCGCATTCCGGTGACCGAGACACAAGGCCGTATTCACACGTCGGCGTGTACCGTTGCGGTGATGCCCGAAGCCGATGAACTGGTCGAGGTCGAGATCAATCCAGCCGACCTGAAGATCGACACCTACCGCGCGAGCGGCGCGGGCGGGCAGCATATCAACAAGACCGACTCGGCGGTGCGCATCACACACCTGCCGACCGGTATCGTCGTCGAATGCCAGGACGACCGCTCGCAGCATCGCAACCGGGCACAGGCAATGTCGGTGCTCGCCGCGCGGATCAACGATGCCAGACTGCGTGAGCAGCAGGCGAAGGAGGCCGCGACGCGCAAGAGCCTGGTTGGCAGCGGTGACCGCTCCGAACGCATCCGTACCTACAATTTCCCGCAGGGACGGCTGACGGATCATCGCATCAACCTCACGCTGTATCGGCTCGATGCCCTGATGGAGGGCGATCTGGACGAGCTCGTCGATGCCCTGACGCTGGAGCACCAAGCCAGCCTGCTGGCCGAGCTGGGGAGCGAATGAGCGCGACGGCAGTTCCGGAGATCGTGCGCGCGCTCGAATGGGCGCGGTCACGGATTGGCGCCGGAGACGCTCGCATCCTGCTGCGGCACACGCTGGGCTGCGCAGCGGCACATCTGGTCGCACATCCCGAGCAATCTCTCGATCCGAACGAGTGGGCGCGGTTTCAGGCGATGGTCGAGCGACGGGCCGTGGGCGAGCCGATCGCCTATCTCACTGGTGAGCGCGAGTTCTACGGCGGCATGTTCCTGGTCACGCCGGCGGTGCTGATCCCGCGCCATGAGACTGAGCTGCTGGTCGAACTTGCGCTGGCGTGCTTTGGTGATCGTCCGCGCACCCGGGTGCTCGATCTGGGCACGGGAAGCGGCGCACTGGCCGTGACGCTGGCGCGCGAGCTTCCCGAGCCGGAGGTGACTGCGGTGGACCGGTCGCGCGAGGCCTTGCTCGTCGCGATGGCCAATGCCGTGCAGTTGCAGGCGAGCGTATCGTTTCTTCAGAGCGACTGGTTCTCGGCGCTTGCCGGGGACCGCTTTCACCTCATCGTCAGCAATCCGCCCTACGTCGCGGCGGAAGATCCGCATCTGGAAGAGGGCGACGTGCGCTTCGAGCCGCGCGCTGCGCTGGCCTCCGGTCCGCAGGGGCTCGACGATCTCGCGGTGATCGCGGCCGGCGCGCCGCATCATCTGGAACCCGGGGGGTGGCTCTTCATGGAGCACGGTTACAATCAGGCCGCCCAGGTGCGCAGTCTGCTGACCGACGCGGGGTTTTCGTCGATCAGCTCGTACCGGGACCTGTCGGACATCGAACGTGTGAGCGGGGGGCAGTGGCTCGGACGCACGCCCGTTGACGATGCGAACGGCGAACCATAGAATAGTCGACTGATTAACTCAACTTTTGGATCCGAACATGAACATCCAGGACGTCATCCGCGAACAGGTCTCTTCCGCCCCGGTCGTGCTCTACATGAAGGGAACCCCGCAGTTTCCGCAGTGCGGCTTTTCGGCCACCGTCGCTCAGATCCTCAAGCACTGTGGCGTGACGAAGATCTTTGCCGTCAACGTGCTGGAAAACGATGCGATCCGCCAAGGCATCAAGGAATTCGCGAACTGGCCGACGATCCCGCAGCTCTACATCAATGGCGAGTTCGTCGGCGGGTGCGACATCGTGCGCGAGATGTACGAGAACGGCGAGCTGCAGCAGATGCTCGCCGACCTCGACGTGCAGTGATTCGTTCAGGCCTGGTTCGCCCCGAGGTCGCGGCGGGCCAGCGCAATCGCGCTGCGTACCTGTGCCGGTGCAGTGCCGCCGGCATGGTTGCGCGAAGCGAGGGAGCCTTCCACGGTGAGGACTTCGAACACGTCTTCACCGATCAGATGTGAAAACTCCCGCAGTTCGGCAAGGCTGAATTGCGGCAGGTCGCGCCCCGAGCCCTCGGCAGCGCGCACAGCGCGCGCCACCACTTCGTGAGCATCGCGAAACGGCGCCCCCTTCTTCACGAGGTAGTCAGCCAGATCGGTGGCCGTGGCGTAGCCTTGCGACAGCGCGCCACGCATCGCATCGGCCTTGACCGTGATGCCGGTGATCATGTCGGCATAGATGCGCAGCGTGTCGGTGACCGTGTCGGCCGTGTCGAAGAGGGGTTCCTTGTCTTCCTGGTTGTCCTTGTTGTAGGCGAGCGGCTGGCCCTTCATCAGCGTCAGCAGCGCCATCAGGCTGCCGTTTACGCGCCCGGTCTTGCCGCGAACCAGTTCGGGTACGTCCGGGTTCTTCTTCTGCGGCATGATGCTGGAACCGGTGCAGAAGCGGTCGGCAAGATCGATGAAGCCGACCCGCGGGCTCATCCACAGGATGAGCTCTTCGGACAGGCGCGACAGGTGCGTCATCAGCAGCGCCGAGGCGGCACAGAACTCGATCGCGAAATCGCGATCGCTCACGGCGTCGAGCGAGTTGGCGCAGAGGCCGTCGAATCCCAGCTCGCGGGCGACGAACTGGCGGTCGATCGGGTAACTCGTTCCCGCCAGCGCGGCGCTGCCGAGCGGCAGGCGGTTCGCGCGGCGGCGTACGTCGACGAAGCGCTCGGCATCGCGCCGGGTCATTTCGTAGTAGGCCATCAGGTGGTGGCCGAAGGTGACCGGCTGTGCGACCTGCAGATGTGTGAAGCCGGGCATTGCGGTGTCCGCATGGCGCTCCGCGAGATCGAGCAGATTGCGCTGGAAATCGCCGATCAGGCCAAGGATCCCGTCGATCGCGTCGCGCAGCCAGAGACGGATGTCGGTCGCAACCTGGTCGTTGCGGCTGCGGCCGGTGTGCAGGCGCTTGCCGGCATCGCCGACGAGCGCGGTGAGGCGCTTCTCGATGTTGAGGTGGACGTCCTCGTCATCGAGGTTCCACGCGAAGACGCCGCGCTCGATCTCGTCACGGATCGTCGCCATGCCGCGCTCGATGTCGGCCAGATCCTCCCGGCTGATGATCGAGCAGCTGGCGAGCATCCTGGCGTGTGCGAGCGAGCCGCGGATGTCCTGCAGGGCCATGCGCTGGTCGAAGCCGACCGAGGCCGTGTATCGTTTGACGAGATCCGAGACGGGCTCGGAAAAACGTGCCGACCAGGTCTTGGCCGATTGCGGGGTGGAAGTGTCTGTCATAGTATCCGGGTAAGCGGGACGGGCAGGCCGGACGGGTTTGCCGGCCCGGGATCGCGGGTCTTGTGGCCCGTACTGGTGCGAGCGTGACCCGTGGAAAGTATAAAGCAAAAGCCTGCAGCGCCCGTTTCCCGCAGCCTGCCCGACTTTCGCAATCTCGGCGTGTTGCTGCGGTCGCTGCTGCTGGTCAATCTGCTGGCGCTCGCCACGGTGGTGATCGCCGAAGCCGATGTGCGGCGTCTCGGGGGTGCCGTGGTGGCGATGGCTGGCCACCTGGAAGCGCCCCTCTTCGTCTGCATGCTTGCGCTCTACCTGATTCAGCCCCTGCTTGCGCGCCTTTCCTGGATCGCCGGAGCGCTGACGGTGGTCGTGCTTGCTACGATCGTGGCCGGTGGATTCGTGCAGGGGCTGTATGCCGGAGCGGGTGTGTCGCCGTTGCGGGCGATGCTCTGGGCAGCGGCTGTCGCCACGATCGGCCTGCTCTACTTTGACTACCGCAGCCGGCGCTATTCGCCCGCCCTGACCGAGGCCAGGCTGCTTGCGCTGACCTCGCGGATCCGGCCGCACTTTCTCTTCAATGCGCTCAATGCCGTGCTCGGCATCATCCGGACCGACGCCCGTCGCGCCGAACAGGTGCTCGAAGAGATTGCGGATCTTTTCCGCGTCCTGATGCGGGACAACCGGGAACTGGTGCCGCTGGCCGAGGAGATCGCGCTGTGCGAGCGCTATCTGGACATCGAGCAGTTGCGCCTTGGCGACCGGCTGCGCGTGCGCTGGCAGATAGAGGAATGTCCCGGTGATGCGATGGTGCCGCCATTGATGCTCCAACCGCTGCTCGAGAACGCGGTCTATCATGGAGTCGAGCCTTCGGGCGTCCCTGTGGAGATCGGTATCCGAGCGGTCCGGCGTTCGGGCGAGATTCGTATCGAGGTGGAGAACCCAGTTGTGGAAGGCAGGCTGTCACACTGTGGCAACCGGATGGCTCTCGACAACATTCGGGAGCGCCTGATGCTCTTCTTTGACCTCGAGGCTGGGCTCGACATTGCCGAGACAGCGGGGATCTATCGGGTGGGTATCCGTCTTCCGTACCGGAGAGGCACAGCATGAATTCGCCGTCCGCCCCGTTGCGGGTCCTGATCGTCGATGACGAGGCGCCGGCCCGTACGCGCTTGCGCGACCTGCTTGGGGACATCCGCGACCGCCATTCGACCGAGCTTGTCGGACTGGCTGCGAACGGGATCGAGGCACTTCGTCTGCTTGATACGGCCCGTGCGGACGTCGTGCTGGCCGACATCCGCATGCCGGTCATGGACGGTGTCGAACTCGCGCGCCATCTTGCCCATCTCGAACCACGCCCAGCCGTGATCTTTACGACGGCTTACCAGGAGTATGCGGTCGAGGCCTTTGAGGTGGCCGCGATCGATTATCTGCTCAAACCGGTGCGTGCCGAGCGTCTGGCCGAAGCACTCGCCAAGGTGCGACGCCAGTTGCCACCGGATGACGCGGTGCTCGCCTCGCTTGCGCCCGCGAGCCGGCGTCATTTCAGCGTCAATGAACGCGGCCGCATCCTGCTCGTACCGGTTGACGAGGTCCTTTTCCTGCGCGCGGAACTCAAGTACGTGACGGCGACGACCGCAAGGCGTGAGTATGTGCTCGACGAATCACTCGTTCAGATCGAAGAGGAGTTCGCTGGACATTTCCTGCGCATCCATCGCAACTGCCTCGTTGCCCTGCCGGCAATTGCCGGTATCGAGCGCGCAGGGGGGAGCGAGGGCGAGCCGCACTGGGAAATCCTGCTGCAGGGGTCCGGGGAGCGCCTGCCCATCAGTCGCCGGCAGTGGGCTGCCGTCCGACAGGCGCTCAAGTCGTAGCGGGTGACGAAGCCGAAGGCTGGCTCTGCGTCCCGCTCAGACCTCGATCACCTGCCGGACTACGGCGGGGCCGTGGCCGAGCAGCTCCCGCAACGAGACGACCGAACCCACCATGATGAGCGCGGGAGACTTCAGTCGTTCCTTCCGGACGAGCGCCGGGAGATCGCGCAGCGTGCTCGTGAGGGTGACCTGCCGCGGTGTCGTTCCGGCGTGGATTGCTGCGGCGGGGGTATCCTCGGGCATGCCATGGGCGATGAGTTCGCGGCTGATGATGTCGAGCGCCCCCAGCCCCATGTAGATCACCACCGTCTGGGCAGGCCGCACGAGCGCCGGCCAGTCCAGATTGACCGTGTCGTCCTTGAGGTGACCAGTGGTGAACACCACGGTGCGCGCGTGCTCGCGGTGCGTCAGCGGCATGCCCGTACAGGCCGAGATGCCCGAGGCAGCCGTGATCCCGGGTACGACCTCACAGGCGATGCCACAAGAGAGCAGCTCCTCCATCTCCTCGCCGCCACGCCCGAAGATGAAAGGATCGCCACCCTTCAGGCGAACGACCATCAGGCCTTCCCGCGCCAGATCCACAAGCAGCCGGTTGATCTCTTCCTGGGGCAGGGCGTGATTTCCCGCTTCCTTGCCGGCATAGACGCGACGTGCAGAGGGGTTGACGAGCTTCAGTACGCCTTCGCCGACCAGGTGGTCGAATACCACGGCTTGGGCTTCGCCAAGCAGGCGAGCGGCTTTCAGGGTCAGCAACTCCGGGTCACCCGGCCCGGCGCCGACCAGATAGACCTTGCCGGGCTGCCGGTCAGGATGCTGCTGTGCGGCGTAACGGCTCTCGGTCTCGGGGCCGGAATGCTCGCTCATCAATGATTCTCCTCTGTCCTCTCGGGAAAACGCCGGGAAGCCCGGGTTTGCCAGGCCCGTCCAGGGCGCAAACCTCGTGACGGTTTCGCCAGCGGGCACACGGAAACTGCGTTGACACGTCCTCACTGCACTACGCGTATTGTGCGACAGAAGTGTTCGTTGCGTGCCACTTTATCCCTGCTGCGAGTCCGGTAAATTAACGGGCGTCAAGGAGCCGCTTGCGTCGTGCGAACGATACTCGAGCCGCTTCGGCTCAGTCTCGCATCCCATGGCATGCGCGTGCGGGCCGCACCGTCGAAGAGGTCATCATAGTGTCAATGCAAGTTTTCCGGACCCGTGTATCGTTCGTGCTGTGGTCCGTGGCAGTTCTGGGCGTTCAGCCGGTCTGGGCAGAAGGGGGCGAGCCTGCACCCGGGCGGGCCAGGGAGCTGGTCCATCTGGTCCGCCAGGATTGTGGTTCCTGTCATGGTTTGACGCTGCAGGGCGGGCTCGGACCGGCGCTGACCGCGGAGGCACTGGCAGACAAGCCGGCCGAAGGCCTGGTGGCGACAATCGTCGGTGGTCGTCCCGGAACTCCGATGCCGCCCTTCCTCGGGATACTGACCGAGGCGGAGGCGGTCTGGATCGTGCGCGAGCTGATGAAAGGGTTTCCGGAGGATGGCGGTCCGTCGCCGCAGACGAGCGAGTCGGCCCGTTGACCCGAAGCAGGGCGCCGCAACAGAGAGACGATAGAGAGTAAGGACGCATGAACTCATACAAGAATCGGGTTGCCGGACTGTTCGGGACGGGGCTGCTGGCCTTGCTGCTTTCTGCGTGCGCAACGCAGCCCACGGCTGCATTGCGCGGGACCGGGGATCTCGGGCTCGTGATCGAGCGCGCGACCGGGCAGGTGCAGGTGGTCGAGACCTCAGGGCGCAGCGCACTTGCTCAAGTGTCGGGACTGGGCGATCTGTCGCACGCGTCGGTCGTATTTTCGCGCGATTCCCGCTACGCCTTCGTGTTTGGACGCGACGGAGCGCTGACCAAGGTCGATCTACTGACCGGGCGCATCGCCGGACGCATCGTTCAGGCGGGCAACGCGATCGGCGGGGCGATCTCGCAGGATGGGCGGATCGTGGTGGCGCAGAACTACGAACCAGGCGGAATCAAGGCGTTCGACTCGGAGACGCTGGAGCAGATCGCGGAGGTTCCTGCGATCTACGGAAGCGCTGGGCAACGCTCCAAGGTCGTCGGGCTCGCGGATCTTCCGGGCAACCGCTTCATCTATTCCTTGTTCGAAGCAGGCGAGATCTGGCTGACCGACCTTTCCGACCCAGGCAATCCGAAAACGCAGCGTTTCCAGGCTGGAAAGCAGCCTTACGATGCGCTCGTGACGCCCGATGGACGCTACTACATTGCCGGACTGTTCGGTGAGGACGGCTTGTCGATGCTCGATCTGTGGCAGCCGGAGCTGGGCGTGCGCACGATCCTGCCAGGGTATGGTCGCGGCGAACAGCCCCTGCCCGTGTACAAGATGCCGCATCTGCGTGGCTGGGCGGTCGCGGCCGGGCGTGCTTACCTGCCGGCAATCGGCCGCCACGAAGTGCTGGTCGTCGAGCTGGGTACATGGAAGGAAGTCGAGCGAATTCCCGTCAAGAGCCAGCCGGTGTTCGTGATGGCCCGTCCCGACGGACGTCAGGTGTGGGTCAATTTCGCATTCCCGGACAACGGCTGGATGCAGGTCATCGACACCTTCAACGGCAAGGTGATCGACACCTTCGCACCAGGACGGGCGATCCTCCACATGGAGTTTGCGCCCAAGGGCGAGGAGGTCTGGATCTCGGCGCGCGACGACAACAAGGTCGTGATCTACGACACGCGCACGCGGCAGAAGAAGGGCGAGCTACCGGCGGCCAGTCCGAGCGGGATCTTCTTCACGAGCCGTGCGTTCCGCACCGGGTTCTGAGATGGTGCCGAGCCAGCCGATGGCAGGTACGGGACAGGCCGGCGGTGTGGCGTGTGTGCCTGCAGGCGAATCCGCAAGCGAGACGGACGAGGCGAGCTTCCGCCTGCTGAACGAGTTCCAGAGAGGCTTTCCGCTCGCGTCGCGGCCGTTCGCGGTGCTGGGCGAGGCGGTCGGCCTGGACGAGGACGGGGTGCTTGCGCACTTTCGCCGCTGGCAGGCAGATGGACTGGTCAGCCGCATCGGTGCGGTGTTCGCGCCTAGGCGTGTGGGGGCCAGCGCGCTGGCCGCCCTCTCGGCTCCGGCCGGACGCCTCGACGCGGTTGCCGCGCAGGTGAGCGCGTTTGCGGAGGTCAACCACAATTACGAACGCGAGCATGACTACAACCTCTGGTTCGTTCTGACGGCTGCGTCGGCGGCGCGTCTGGATGAAGTCGTGGCGCAGATCGAGTGCGAGACGGGCTGCCCCGTCATTGTGCTGCCGCTCGAAGAGGAGTTTCACATCGATCTTGGATTCTGCCTCGCTGGAGGAGGGCGCGAATCGCCCGCGGCGCCAACCATTCCGCCTGCGATGATCGAGGCCGGCTGTGCCTTGCCGGCGATCGAGCGCACCCTGATGGCGGCGTTGCAGGGTGGAATCGCGCTCGAAGCGCGGCCCTTCCATGCGCTGGGACGTGAGTGCGGCCTGTCCGAGGCGATGGTGATCGAGCTGATCGAGGGCTGGTTGCGGGAGGGTCTGGTCAAGCGCTTCGGAGTGGTGGTCCGCCATCATGAACTCGGATTCCGCGCCAACGCGATGTGCGTGTGGAACGTGCCAGACGAGCTTGCGCACGACGTCGGTTGCCGGCTTGCTGCCCAATCCGCAGTCACGCTCTGCTACCGTCGCCGCCGCGTTCTGCCCGGCTGGCCGTACAACCTGTACTGCATGATCCATGGCAAGACGCGCGAGGAGGTGCTCGCAGCGCGCGCCGCAATCGTTGCCCGGCTTGGACTGGACCGGTTCGCACATGCGGTGCTGTTCAGCACCCGTCGCTTCAAGCAGCGCGGCGCGCGCTACTGGGCGACTGCCTCCGACGGGCAGGGTGCGGAGTCGTGCCGGACGGGAGCGGCCCAATGACGAGCGCCGGAGGGCACGACGAGATCGATCGCGCCCTGATCAACGCCCTGCAGGGCGACTTTCCGCTCAGCCGCAGTCCCTTTGCCGACGTCGCGAGGCGCGTGGGCATTCCGCAGGCGCAGGTGCTGGAGCGCATCCGGCGCATGCTCGATACGCGCGTGCTGACGCGGTTTGGCCCGATGTTCCAGATCGAGCGCATGGGTGGGGCGTTCTGCCTGGCAGCGATGGAGGTCCCTGAAGCGCGTTTCGATGCCGTCACCGAGGCTGTCAACGCGTTTGCGGAGGTTGCCCACAACTACCGTCGCGAGCATGCGCTCAATATGTGGTTCGTGCTTGCGACGGAGCGCCCGGAGGGGATTGCGGAGGCTGCGGCAAGGATCGAGGAGGCAACCGGGCTGTCGGTCTTCCTGTTCCCGAAGGAACGCGAGTATTTTGTCGAGATGAAGCTGGAGGCTTGAGCGTGCGTAGCGTGCAGGAGGGCTCCGAGGGGCCGAAGCTCGACGAGATCGATCGTCGTATCGTGCTCGTCACGCAAGGCGGTCTGCCGCTGGTCGCCGATCCCTGGGGGGCGGTCGCCGACGAGCTCGGCATCTCCGCTGACGAGTTGCTGCGACGCGTGCGTGCGATGCTCGAAACCGGGGCGATCAGAAGGATCGGAGCAGTACCCAACCACTATGCGATCGGCTATACCGCAAACGGCATGAGCGTCTGGGACATCGCCGATGCCCGCATCGATGCGGTGGGTGAATTCGTCGGCGCACTCGACTTCGTGACGCATTGTTATCGCCGGCCCCGTCGCCTGCCCGAATGGCCGTACAACCTCTTCGCGATGGTGCACGGGCGCAGCCGTGATGCGGTCCGGCAGCAGATCGACGACATCGCGCGTCTGATCGACCAGCAGTTCCCGGGTGCCTGTCGTGGACGGGACGTGCTGTTCTCATCCGCAATCCTCAAGAAGACCGGTTTGCGAATCGGCGGCTGAAGGCGCAAGCTTGCCACCGTCCCGCATGCGGGCGGGCTTGATGGCGGTCATGTACCGCTTTCCCGCGCAGCGCTCTAATCGTTCGCGACACGGAGATCCTCATGTTTCGCATTTCTCATTTCATCCGCGAGCTGTCCCATCCCACGCCGGCCGGCCCGCGGCGCAATCCGCCGGGCCCTGTGGTGATCTGGAACCTCATCCGGCGCTGCAATCTGACCTGCAAGCATTGTTACTCGATCTCTGCCGACAGTGATTTTCCGGGCGAGTTGTCCACCGACGAGGTGTTCAGGGTCATGGACGACCTGAAGGCCTTCCGCGTGCCGGTGCTGATCCTTTCGGGGGGCGAACCGTTGTTGCGCAAGGACCTCTTCGACATTGCGCGGCGCGCGAAATCGATGGGCTTCTACGTCGGTCTTTCGAGCAATGGCACGCTGATCGATGAATCCAACATCAGCGCGATCGATGAGATCGGATTCGACTACGTGGGTGTCAGCCTCGATGGCATCGGCGCCACGCACGACCGCTTCCGTCGCCTGGAAGGGGCCTTCGACGCTTCGATGAAGGGGATCCGTCTGTGCCAGGAGCGCGGCATCAAGGTCGGGGTGCGCTACACGATGACCGAGGACAACGCGCACGACCTTCCGGCGTTGCTGCAGCTGGTCGAGGACGAGGGTATCGACAAGTTCTATTTCTCGCACCTCAACTATGCGGGACGCGGCAACAAGCACCGCGCCGACGATGCGCGCCACCAGACGACGCGCAAGGCCATGGACCTGCTCTTCGAGACCTGCCTGGACCTGCATCGCCGTGGCATCGAGAAGGAGTTCGTGACCGGCAACAACGATGCGGATGGCGTGTACATGCTGCAATGGGTCGGGGAGCGGTTTCCGGACAGGGTCGAGCACATCCGGGCCAAGCTGCTGCAGTGGGGCGGCAATGCAAGTGGGGTCAACGTTGCCAATATCGACAATCTCGGTGTCGTGCACCCGGATACGATGTGGTGGCACGTGTCGCTCGGCAACGTTCGCGAGCGGCCGTTCTCCGAGATCTGGAGCGACGTCTCGAATCCGCTCATGGCGGGCCTGAAGGCCCATCCGCGCACGTTGTCCGGCCGCTGCGGAGCCTGTCGCCACCTGCTCATCTGCAATGGCAGCTCGCGTGTGCGGGCGCAGCAGATCACGGGAGACGCGTGGGCGGAGGATCCGGCCTGTTACCTGTCGGACGAGGAGATCGGCGTGACCGGCGCAAGGGCGGGTGCCGAGCGCGTACAGGTCACGCCGTTCGAGCCGCGCCGGCGCAGTGCATGAGAGTGGTTCCGTAAAGACAAGACAGGATGAACAAGATGAATCGCGTGTTGCGGGCGGGGCACGGCCTCCTGGCGAAATGGAGTGCCGCAGGTGCGGCCCGTTCAGTGGTTGCGGGCTGCCTTGCCGCGGCTCTCTTCGGGGGGGGCGCGCAGGCCGGTGAGACCCTCCAGAAGTACGTCCAGCACTGCGCACAGTGCCATGGCGTGGACCGTCTCGGCGGAATGGGCCCGGCGCTCCTGCCAGAGAACCTCGCGCGACTGCGCAAGAAGGACGCGATTCAGGCCATCCGGGACGGGCTTGCGGCCACACAGATGCCGGCTTTCGGTGAGACGCTGAAGGCGGAGGAGATCGCCGCGATCGCGGATCTGATCTACACACCGATCGTGCCGGCACCGAAATGGACCGAAGCGGACATCCGTGCTTCGCGCATCCAGCACGTCGATCCGGCGACGCTGTCCGACAAGCCGGTGTTCGATGCGGATCCGCTCAACCTCTTTCTTGTCGTCGAGACCGGGGATCACCACGTGTCGGTGCTCGACGGCGACAAGCTCGAGCGCATCCACCGCTTTCAGAGCCGGTTTGCATTGCATGGCGGGCCGAAGTTTGCCGCTGGCGGACGCTACGTGTTCTTCGGTTCGCGTGACGGCTGGGTGACCAAGTACGATCTGTGGAACCTGAAGGTCGTCGCCGAAGTGCGTGCCGGGATCAATACGCGCAACGTCGCCGCTTCGCCCGACGGCAAGTATGTTGCAGTGGCGAACTACCTTCCGCATACCCTGGTGCTGCTCGATGGCGATCTGAACCTGCTGAAATCACTCGACGTGGTCGATCAGGAGGGCAACCGGAGTTCGCGCGTCTCGGCCGTCTATGAGGCGACGCCGCGCAATTCCTTCGTTGCCGCGCTCAAGGACGTGCCTGAGGTCTGGGAGATCAGCTTCGACCCGAAGGCCGAAGACATTCCGACCGGCTTCGTACACGACTACAAGCTGCGCGAGGGGAGTTTCATCCCGGGTTACTTGAATCCAAGGCGAACCAAGCTGGATGTCGTGCTCGACGATTTCTTCTTCACCCAGGACTATTCGTTGCTGATGGGCGCCTCGCGGGATGGCATCGGACAGGTCGTGAGCCTCGATGCACGGCGGCGCATCGCCGAGCTGCCTCTTGAGGGCATGCCCCACCTGGGGTCGGGTATCACGTTCGATTGGCAGGGAAGGCGCGTGATGGCGAGCACGAACCTGCAGGCAGCCGAGGTTACGGTCATCGACATGAAGGACTTCAGCGTCGTCAAGCGCATCCCGACGCGGGGGCCGGGCTTCTTCCTGCGCAGCCACGAGAACAGCCGGTACGCGTTCGTCGATTCGATGATGAGCCCCGAGTTCAAGAACCACCTCCAGGTGATCGACAAGGAAACCCTCGAGATCGTCAAGGAACTCAAGGCGCCGCCCGGGCAGACACTCGCCCACATCGAGTTCACGCGCGATGGGCGCCATGCGCTGGCGAGCCTGTGGGAGTATGAAGGCGCGATCGTCGTGTTCGACGCGCAGACGCTGGAAGAGGTCAAGCGATTGCCGGCCAGAAAGCCGGTCGGCAAGTACAACGTCTGGAACAAGATCACGCGCGAGGAAGGGACGAGTCACTGAACGCGTCGGGTGCGCCACTGCGGCCCTTGTCCGGCGGCGATGGCCGCGACGGGCAAGGCGCCCGGCCGGACCCGTGGTCAGCCCAGGCTGGCGCGCAGGCGGTTGATGTCGAGGATGTGGATGGTCCGCCCCTCGACCTCGATCAGGCCGGCATCGGTCAGCTCGTGGAGGATGCGCGAGAAGTGTTCCTGCGTGAGATTCAGGCGCGAGGCGATCGTGCCTTTGCTCGTTGGCAGCCGGATCGTGACGCGCCCCTGAGACGGCAAGTCGCCGCCGTCCATCTTTTCCTCACGCAACAGGTAACCGATGATGCGGTCGCGACCTGATCGCAGCGAATAGGTCTCGACGTCTCCGATCAGGTGATGAAGCCGCTGCGAGAGGCCCGCGATGATCATGCGGCAGAAGGCCGGGTCGCGGTTCATTTCCTCGAACACCACGACCTTCGAGATGTGCAGCAGCTTGCAGTCCGACAGCGCCTGCGCCATCACCACATACGGCTTGTCCATGAACATCACGGCTTCGCCGAAGCTGTGCCCGGGGCGAATGATCTCGATCACCTTTTCGTGGCCGTCCGACGATGTGAAGGCCAGTTTGATCTGTCCGGACAGCAGCAGGTGGAAGCCGTGACAGGGATCGCCGCGATGAAACAGGACCTCGCCGCGTTCGAACTTCTGTTCGCGCACACCGCGGGCGAAGCGGGCGATCTCCTCGGGGCCCAGGCCGCTCAGCAAGGGTACGTGAACGAGCAGGCGGCAGATTCGGTCGTGCTGCGGATTGACGAGCGGAACCGCTCCGAACGCCATCGAGTCGTCGGTGTCCGTCTGTGTTTCGGGCGGAATGTCGGGATTCCTCATCAACTCACCACGTCTTCCGGGCGGAGGGGCTGCACATGCAGGTGCGGCGTCCGGTGTCAGGTCGCAGTCTAGTTTCGGGAATCGAGTGCCTCCTTGATGGGGGATAACTTGGAGTGGGTCGAAATGCTGTATCGAGTCCGGGATTCCCGGCTCAACGCAGAATGCGTCCGTGACGGTTCAGGATCGTGATATCCACGTAATCGATTCCAGTATGGTTCCGGGGCGAAAAGTTGACCGTGATGCCTCCGAGATCGAGGTCGTGCAGGCTTTCGAGCGCGTCGCGCAGGACCCTGCGGGTCGGGTTCGGGCCGGCCCGGCGCAGGCCCTCCACGAGCAGTGCGGCACCGATGTAACCCTGGACGAGCGTGTGATTGAGCTCGATTCCGGCTGGAGACGATGCGCGGTAGAGTTCCTGAACCTCGCGTACGATGGCCATCGCCCGGTTCGACGGATCCGGCACGACCTGCGCAATCCCGAGACCATGAGCGGTCTCCTTGCCGATGCGGGTCACGACCTGCGGGCCGTCGGTCGTCGACAGCGCCATCAACTGCGCATCCCCACCGCCGGCGCGGTATTGCCTGACGAACTCTGAACTCGCCGCTGTATTCGAGATCATCACGATACTCTGTGGAGCGGCCGCGAGCAGGGTGGCAACTGCGTTTTCGACCTTGGTCGTGTTCTTTTCGTAGCCGGCTTTCGCAGCGAGTTCCACTCCAAGCGCCTGCGCTGCACGTTCGGCCGCGCGCAATCCATCCTCGCCGAAGGGGTCGTCCTGGTAGAACACGGCGATCCGCCGGATGCCCGTTGCGCTCATGTGCTGCACCATCTTCTCGACCTCGGTCGCGTAGCTTGCGCGTCCGATGAAAAGCCAGCGGTGGGGCGGCTCGATCAGCGAGGTCGCTCCGGTGCGGATGCCTACCGCCGGGATGCCTTCCTCATCGAGCACCCGTGCTTCGAGCAGCGCAGCCACGTTGCCGGTCCCGACAAGTCCGAACAGTGCGAGCGGTTTGTGCTCGGCGAGCAGCTCACGGGTCAGGCGAACCGTTTCGGAGATCTTGTAACCGTCGTCCTTGGTGACCAGACGCAGCTTTGCACCATGAATGCCGCCTTCGGCGTTGATGCGGTCAAAATAGATCTGAGCGCCGGCGCGCATGTGCTCGCCCGTGGGGGCGAGTGGTCCGCTGAAGGGCGCTACCTGTCCGATCACGATTTCCGAAGCCGCGCGGGCGTTGTGTGGCGCGAAGGCGATGAAGGCTGCGGCAAAAAGAAGCCGGGCGTGCTGGATCATGTGTCCTCCTGGATCTGAGTGTGTGAGTCGCCAATTCTTCGTTGGCGTGCGTATCACCTTATCCGGTCCGGGAGTTGCAATGCGATTCGTACTTTCCGCAACGCAGAGCGCAGAGGTAGTCAGGAAGACCGGGAAGCACTCAGAAAGTCTGAGGCCTGATCCGCTCAGGGGGTGCCGCGCAGCATCGCAAGAAACTGGCGGCGCTTCTCTGTCGTGAGTTCGCGCCGGGCCTCGAAGGTGATTGGCCGGTCAGGATGATCGGGGTCGATCGAGATGCCCCATAGTGGAGCCGTCTCGGTTGGCACCATCGCGTAGCGGGCATCGCCGATGAAGTGAAGATCCCGGGGATGTGCAATCAGCAGGCGATCGGAGTACCGGTAGAACCTGTGCAGTTCCCGGTACGCCAGAGAGTCTGGGGGAAGGTCTCCCCAGATCGATGGATCGACAAGCTGGGCCTGCGGTCCGGGATAGACCCGGCTCGAGCGCAAGCCGACGCGGACCGCATCGATGTGCGCGGTGTTCCCGACGACTGCCAGCGATCGCCACAGGACGAGATTGCCCATGGTCGGCTTGACCTGCACACGCTCCGGGTTCTGCCCGCGGTCTCGTGCAAGTGCTTCGGCCGCATCGAGTGCGCGCTGGTGCTGGACCGCCCCGAGTCCCAGATAGAGTCCAGCAAGAAGAAGCCCGGCGCGCGCCCACGTCGGGTTTCGCTGCCGCCAGGCGGCGATCAGCCCCCCGATCAGGATCAGGCTGAACAGCGGGTCGACCACGGCGATGATGCTGAGCGCAAAGGACTCACTGCTGAAGGGCCAGAAGATCCGGGTGCCATAACTCGTGCAGGCATCGAGCAAGCCAGCCGTCGCATACCCGAGCAAGGCGTACCCGAAGATCGCCTGCCAGCTCAGGTGCCGTCGCAGGAAAGGCCAGAGCAGCAGCGATGCGAGCAGCGCCCCGATAGGCACGAAGGCAAGTGCGTGTGTGAAATGACGGTGGTACTCCAGCACCAGCAGTGGGTCAGCGTCGCTGCGGATCAGGACGTCGGCATCCGGCAGAAGTGCCGCGAAGAACCCGGCGAACGCCGCCGAGCGAATGGGGCCGGCCTTGCTCGCGCTCTGCGCGGTGATCGCGCCGAGCAGCCCATGGGTGACGATGTCCATCGAATCAGGAGCCTGTTCCGGGCTTGCTCTCGCTGCGGGCCGGCTTGCGCGGGTACATCTGACGGAAGATCCACCACAGGGCGAGCCCCGTGAACACCAGATTGACGGCAATGCCAATGATCCAGAACGGACCGAGGGTTTCGATGAGATTCACGTTGACTCGCTTCCTTGTCTTGCGGGGTCGACAGGCGCGGCGGTCGGGGGACCGGAGCGCCGCAGTCCGACTGTCTATCATGGTGTCCGGGTCGGGTCAATGATGCAGCCGACCATCTCCGAGTTGCCGCTGTAGTACACTCACGCGCGCGCTGATCGGGCGCGGTACCGGTCCGGATCGCGGGTTCGCTGGTTCAACCTGAACACGAGAGTGGTTCGATGAAATTCCCCATGTTCCCTGCGCTGACGCTATGCGCCCTTCTCGCCGGCGCACCTGCTGCAGCCGGCGATGCAGCGGCGGGCGAGGCGCGCGCACGCGGTGCCTGCTCCAGTTGCCACGGGATGGATGGCACCGGTCTCAATCCACGCTGGCCGAATCTGGGCGGGCAGAATGATCAGTACCTGATCAAGCAGTTGAAAGCGTTTCGAGAGGAGATTCGCAAGGATTCCTACATGACGCCGATGACACGGCCGCTCACGGACGAGGACATCCGCAATCTGGCGGCCTACTATTCCGCTGCGCGCCCGAGTTCTGCTGTGCCGCAGCAGCATCCGGCAGGCAGCCCGGAAAAGGCGGCCATCTGTGTCGAATGCCACGGAGCACAAGGAGTCAGCGCGAATCCCGAGTGGCCGAATCTTGCAGGCCAGAAGATGGACTACCTCATCAAGCAGATGCGGAAGTTCCGCGACGGGATCCGTGAGGATCCCCTCATGTCACCGGTTGCGAAAACGCTCTCGAACCAGGAGATCAACGAACTCGCGGCCTACTACGCCAAACTGCGTCCCTGAACGTGGAGGAGGCGGTGGGTCACCACCACCAGTGAGGTCAGCACCAGCACCGCCACCGCCTGATGGGCGGACGCCAGTGCAAGCGGTACGTGCAGGACGAGCGTCGAAATGCCGAGCGCGACCTGGAGCACGATGAGCAACAGCATCGCGTGTGTTGCGACGCGGGTTGCAGGAGCGAGTCGACGTCTGCCGAGCGCCCGCCACAGCGCCAGGATCCCGGCGAGCAGGCTGATTGCGAGGATGCGGTGTGTGAATTGCGCCGTGATGAAGTTCTCGAAGAAATTCCGCCATCCCGGTTTCAGTGCAAAGATCCCGTCCGGAATCCACTGCCCGCCCATCAGCGGAAAGGTGTTGTATGCGAAACCGGCCTTGAGTCCTGCGACGAAACCTCCCGACAGGACCGTGCAGAACGCAAGAGCGGTGCACGCGACGGCCCAGCCCAGCAGCGGGCGCCCATCGGTGTCATCTCCGCTGCGGCTGCGCCACAGCAGCCCGAGCGCAACCCAGAGCATGTAGACATAGATCACGATCGCCAGGCCGAGATGGGCAGTGAGTCGGTACTGGCTCACGTGCGGGTCCTCAGCCAGCCCGCTGGCGACCATGTACCAGCCCAGCGCCCCTTGCATGCCGCCGAGCACGAACATCGCGACAAGCTTTGGAAGCAGGCCTTTCTCGATCTTTCCCCGGATCCAGAAATACAGGAACGGCACGAAGAACGCGATACCGATGAAGCGACCGATCATCCGGTGGATGTACTCGAGCCAGAAGATCGACTTGAATCCCTCCACGGTCATCCCGATGTTTACATAGCGATACTCCGGCGATTGGCGGTACAGCTCAAAGGTTGCGAGCCATTGCGCTTCATCGAGAGGTGGCAGCAGTCCGACGATCGGTTTCCATTCGACCATCGACAGGCCGGAGCCGGTCAGGCGGGTCAGCCCGCCGATGATGACGATTCCAAGCACCAGCGCGCAGCAGCTCAGCAGCCAGATCGCAATCTGGGTGCGATCGCGCGCGGCATCCCTTACAGCAATTACTCCCACGACAGACTCCCTTTCCATTTCGTAGTGGATTCAGAGGGGCGATTCCCGATCCCGGGGGCAGGCCGGGGCGGTCCCGATGTGGTCATTGTGCCGCCCGCGTCGAGCCGGTCTGGTCACAAGCCGCCGAGCCCGTGTGCCAGGCACTCAGCGCCGTCAGGAGCAGACCCAGAGCGATCGCATAGTGCGCAAGCACCATAAGGGGCGGCAGGGCGAGGCGAACGGTCATGACGCCTCCCAGGCCCGACAGTACGGTCAGGGCGAGCATTGTAACCGCGAGCGCCCTGCGCCGGCTCCGGGCGAGCAGGTACGCGAGCGCGCAGAACACCGGGACCAGCGCGAACCCCAGCATTCGATGGGTCATGTGCAATCCGGCCAGATCCGAACTGATGAGTACGCGCCCGGTCGCGTCAAGTTCAAGGGGGCGGAACAGTCCGGAAAGCACTTCGAGCGGGATTCCTGGCGACCAGGGAGCGGCGCAATCGAAGGCTGGGCCGCAGGCAAGCCCGGCGAAAAACGCGCTCATCAGACCGCCCAGTCCCATCTGGATCGACAGCATCACGGTCGCGATTCCTGCGAGCCGGTGAACCGCGGCTGCTGGCGCAGGTTCAGCGGTGAAGAAGCTGCGCCACAAAAACCACAGCAGCGCGATCATCAACAGCCCGCCGGCAAAGTTCGCCATGACGATACCTGGCAGGTTCAGCCCCGCAGACCATCGCCCCAGTGCCGCGAGGATCAGCATCACGCCGAACAGAAGTCCCGCGGGCACGCGTAAGACCCGCAGCCACAGCGACAGAGCCAAGACCGCAAGTACGAGCAGGCCGAGCACGCTCGCAAGGACCCGGTGGGCACGCACCGCCAGTTCCTTGAACGGACCCGCTGTACCAAACTCTGCCGAACGGGCCAGATTGCCATAGCAATCCGGCCAGTCCGTGCAGCCCAGCCCCGAGTTCACCAGCCGAAGATGAACGCTGATCAGCGCGAGTGCGACCGCCAGTAAAAGTCCGGCGAGGAGCAGTGCTCGGTACCAGGCATGAACTCGCATGTCGGGCGTGCCGAAGGGTGCGTGCCGCTCAGTTCTTCGGGCCGCGCGGAGGTTCGGGGCGCACGCTGGCCGTTCCGCGCACAAGTCGGATGTGCTTGGCTTCGGTCTTGTTGTCTACGCGATCGAGTCCATGCAGGAAGCTCCAGGTCCACGCTCCGGGTGCATAGAAGCGATAGGTGGTCGAAGTCCAGTAGTCGGCGGATCTCGTGTTCGGGAAGAACTCGGTCGACAGTGAGGGCCCAGGGGGACGGATACTCGGGTTGATGATGCTTCCGAGTTCCTCTGTGGTCGGAACGCGCCAGTCGCGATGGCCGCAAAGTCCCGCTTCATTGACGGCCGCAACATACCCGGAGGTATCACACTTGCTGCCAGTGCAACTGCCTCCGTCGGGCTTGCCCGCATCGCCGCGGTTGTAGACGTCGGACTGATCCGGATAGAACCACGTGTAGGTGTTGTCCGCCCCGTGCAGTCCGGGTTGCACGGTCTTCACCTCCCAGGTCAGATTCGTCCGCAGGTCGTGCACGCATGCCCATGGTGCTTGCTCATAGGGTGCGGTGTCTGTGACGGCATTGCCGCTCGCGTCGATCCGCTCCAGGTTGAAAACGATCGGGTCCCGCTTGCTGCATCCGGAAAGGGCTACGAGGAGCGCCAGGAGAAGCCATGTGGGCGATTGGGGGTGTCCTGGGGAGGAGAGTTTCATGGTCTGGGGGGTCTTCTTTGAAGATCGTGTTTGAGGAAGCCAATTGTATTGGCAGCGGGCCATTTTCGCCCAACGCGGGAAGGCAGCGTGGCAATCCTGAACGGTTCTGGAAGGGCCTTGTGCGGGCGGGATCCGTTGAATGTTCGATACGTGTTGTTACATGGTAGAGTTGCGCCACGAGTCGCCCAGGGGTTGGTTTGCCGATGATGAATTGTTTTGACAGTCCTGAATCAAGGTTGCTTGTGTAGTCCGGGCTCGGGCGCCAGACTCGCATGAAAGTGGTCGATGACCGCCTTTTTCATCATGCAGCGAGCGCCTGGATACCGGTTTGATTCGGGTCAAATTGGTGGAGCGGCCGCAATTTTAGGCGACTTTGACTTGGATCAAATAGGTTTTTCAGGCAAAACGGTCTACTAGCGGATGCTTGCTCCCCGCAGGGCGGGGGCCTCGTCCGTCAGGCGTGTTCGTTGGTGCGGTGCTCCGGCGGGCTCGCAATGCAGAAGTGTTCATCAATCATCCAGTCCAAATCGAGGGGGATCATGGCCGAACCAGTCCAGCCAAGCGGCAACCAGAAGGAGGAGCGCGTTCCAGTACTGCAGCAGATTCTGGACAATCCGTTTCTCTTGTTGTTCATCGGCGTTGTCATGCCGACGGTGTTCTACATTCTTTGGGGGGTGATGGAGATCGTTACGATCCCTATCGCCAACTGATCAGTTTTCTGGGAGGAATTCTATGAGCGCACTACTGCCGCCGTCTGAGCGGATCTGGGGCAACGCGCCGCTGGACAAGGTCGAGGGGACCTGGATTGCGATCGCGTTGGTCTGGTGTCTGTTCATGTTCTTCATGATGCCGTACTGGCACGTGTTCGGTAAGCAGAACTACTCCGGCGAGGCATACCGGACCACTCCGGCAGCGTATTCCGCGAAGGTCGAGGCGATGGTCGAGGCGCACACCGTGCGCAAGGAAACCGATCAGCAGATTCCGGTTGTACGTCCGCCGGCTGGCAGCGACGTCTATCTCGCCGGTCGTTTGTGGAGCTGGTACCCGGCCCTCGAACTCGAGAAGGGCCAGACCTATCGGCTGCACATTTCCTCGCTCGACTGGCAGCACGGGTTCTCGCTCCAGCCTCTTAACGTGAACGTGCAGGTCGTCCCGGGCTACGAGATGGTGCTGACGATCACTCCGGACAAGTCAGGCGAATACACGATCATCTGCAATGAGTACTGCGGCGTTCTCCATCACGCGATGATGGGCAAGATCTACGTGGTCGATCGCTAAGGGGTTGAATATGAGTGAACTATTTCGCACCTGCCCGCGCAGCGGGCTCGTGTTCCACAAGCCAGCGGAGACGCTGATCAAGCTCAATGCGGTGACTGCCGTCGTGTTTCTCGCCGTGGGCGGGATTCTCGGCCTGCTGGTGGTCATGACGCGTTGGCCGGCGGTGCATCTGCTTTCTTCAGAGCTGTTCTACCAGGTCCTCACGGGCCACGGCATCATCATGCTGCTGGTCTGGATCATTTTCTTCGAGATCGCGATTCTGTACTTCTGCTCATCGACCTTGCTCAGGTCACGGCTCGCCACGCCACGATGGGCCTGGCTTGCTTACGCGCTGATGCTTGGCGGGGCAGCCATCACTGGTGTTGCAATCCTGCAGGGCGGGTCGAGCGTCATGATGACCTCGTACGTGCCGATGCCGGCTGCGCCGCACTTCTATCTGGGCCTGATCCTGTTCGCCGTCGGCGCGCTCATCGGATGCTTCGTGTTTCTCGGTACGCTGGTCGTGGCGAAGAACGAGCGGACCTATGAGGGTTCGATTCCGCTGGTGACTTTCGGCGCGCTGACTGCCTGCATCATCGCGATCTTCACGATCGCATCCGGCGCGATCATCCTGATTCCGACTTTCCTCTGGTCGGTCGGCTACATCAGCGAGATCGATCCGCTGATGTACCGGGTGATCTGGTGGGGCATGGGGCACTCGTCGCAGCAGATCAACGTCTCCGCGCACGTTTCGGTGTGGTACGCGATCGCAGCGATCGTATTCGGTGCACGTCCGATGTCCGAGCGTGTCAGCCGTACCGCGTTCCTGCTGTACATCGCGTTCCTGCAGCTGGCCTCGGCCCACCACATCCTGGTTGACCCGGGTGTCGGTACTGAATGGAAGATCTTCAACACCTCCTATGCGATGTACCTCGCAGTGCTCGCGTCGATGGTGCACGGTCTGACCGTACCTGGAGCCATCGAGGTCGCCCAGCGCGAGAAGGGCTACACGAACGGCATGTTCGAGTGGCTGCGCAAGGCGCCGTGGGGCAATCCGGTGTTCTCGGGCATGTTCATCTCCCTGGTAGGCTTCGGCTTCCTCGGTGGTATCACGGGCGTGGTCATGGGAACGGAGCAGATCAATCTGATCATCCACAACACCATCTACGTCCCGGGTCACTTCCACCCGACGGTCGTTCTGGGTACGACGCTTGCGTTCATGGCCCTGACCTACTTCCTGGTCCCGGTCCTGTTCCGTCGTGAGCTCTTCCTTCCGGGGTGGGCGAAGTGGCAGCCGTATGTGTTCGGTTTCGGTACGGCGTTGATGTCGCTCTTCATGATGGGCGCGGGCACCCTCGGTGTTGCGCGCAGGCATTGGGACATGGCGTTCTCGGGTGCTCCTTTCAGCTTCGAGTTCGGCGGTGCCGCGTACATGATGATGGGTCTGACGGGCATTTTCGGGGTGGTTTCGGTGATTGGTGGCGCGATGTTCGTCATCGTCGTCGTCGGATCGCTTGTGCTCGGCAAGAAGATCGAGGACAAGAGCGAGTACACCACGACGCGTCCGGCCATTCTCCCGCTGGGGCCTGCAGCCCCCGCGCATCACGGGAAAGGCTTCGTTGCTCCTGGCACCTTCGTGCTGGCGCTCGTGTTCCTGGCGACTTTCGTCGTGTATTACTTCCTGAACTGGATGTACCTGTCGTCGGTCTGGCCGATGAACTAAGGGACGTCCCGACAAGGGGTGGGTGCGGCGCACCCGCCCCTTTTCAGTGCCCCCGCTGCAACGGATCGGATTCGTGCGCGCAAGCCTTGATGGCGAGCCTGCAAAGCGGCGGGTGGTTTTCCAACGAGAAGCAAGCATGAGCGTTTTGGCATGAGCGGTCTGGTCAGGCAGCTTTCGAACGTATTCAAACTCCGCATCGGTTTTACGATTGCATTCACTGCGGTTGCCGGAGTTGCGATTACCCCTGGGCCCGGGCTGGAACCATGGCAGCTTGCCGTTCTGGCTTTGGCAGTCCTGATCTCGTCGGCAAGCGCGGGCGGGTATAACCAGTACATGGAGCGCGATCTCGACGCGCGCATGCATCGGACCAGCAATCGTCCGTTCGTTACGGGCGCGTTGCACCATGGCCCTTATTTCCTCGTCATTCTTGGCTGTATGCTCGCCGCCTCTGTGGGCGCGGCCGCGTACTGGCTCAACGGCATGTCGGCGCTGTATGTGTTTCTCGGCGCATTCGTGTACTCAATCGTCTATACGAGCTGGCTCAAGCGGCGCACGTGGCTGAATATCGTCTTCGGCGGCCTGGCTGGAAGCTTTGCGGTGCTGGCCGGGGCTGCTGCGGTCGATCCACAGCTCGGTATCCTCCCGGTCCTGTTCGCAGTGGTGTTGTTCCTGTGGACACCCTCACATTTCTGGAGCCTGGCCATCGTTCTCCATGAGGATTACAAGGCCGCTGGCGTGCCGATGCTGCCCGTCGTGGTCGGAGATCGCAAGGCGGCGCAGGTAATCTTTGTAAACACGGTCATGCTGGTCGGGGTCTCGCTGATTCCGGCATGGTACGGAATGGGTTGGATCTACCTCATGGGTGCCGCGGCGGGCGGCGCCTTCTTCCTGTTCAAGAACCTTCAGTTGCTGCGCGATCCTTCGGTGAAGATGGCGCGCGCAAATTTTCACGCCTCGTTGATTCAGCTCACTCTCTTGCTTGCGGCTGCCATCGCGGATGTTGGGATCCTCGGGTAGGAAGCACGTGCCTGATCAGGCCGGCCGCTCCGCGCAACTTTGGCGGGGAGTGGCGGTCAAGGTGAAAGCGGATTCGTGACCATCGACTACGTTTGCGGTCTCGGACCATACGCTCGTGCGCTGACGCGCCGGCCCGCGCGTCCCGTGGCACCGGATCGGCTGCCGCTTCCGATACAAGATCCTACAGGTAGAACCCCCGATGCGTCTCGTTGCAAGCCTGATTCTCGTCCTCCTCCTGTCTTTCGACGGGGTAAACGTTCGTGCCGAGAACAGTGCGCAGGTAGTTGCGCCGTATCCTGAGGATTTCCGTGACTTCGACTACGACACGGCGCTGCGTTACAGTCAGGGGGCGATCGGGCGCAAACTTGGCGATCATCGCTTCACCAGCGCCGAAGGCCGTAGCGTTTCGCTGAGCGAATATGCGGGTAGGCCGCTGATCATCCAGATGGTCTTCACAAGCTGCTACTACACCTGTTCGACCGCGACGAAAAACCTCGCGCGTCTTGTGCAGATTGGTCGCAACAGCCTGGGAGCCGACAGCTTTTCGGTACTGACCATCGGATTCGACACTGCGAATGATACGCCCGAGGCGATGCGCGCGTACGCCCGTCAGCAAGGCGTCAGTGTGCCGAACTGGGAGTTTCTCAGCGCCGACCGTCAGACGATCGAGGCACTGAGTGCCGAGCTGGGGTTCTTCTATTTTCCGTCTCCACGCGGCTTTGATCATCTGACACAGGCCAGTATCGTTGACGGCGAGGGGGTCGTGTACCGCCAGGTCTACGGAGAGGCGATGAGTACCCCGCAACTGGTCGAGCCACTCAAGCAGCTCGTATTCGGTACACGAGAGGAGCAGTCTGCTCTTGAGGCGCTCGGCAATCGCGTACGCCTGTTTTGTACGACGTACGATCCGAAGCAGGATCGCTATTATTTTGATTATTCGCTCTTCGTCGGCATCGGTGTCGGGATCATGGTCATCGGATCGGTCTCGGCGTTCCTGCTGCGCGAATTCGTGTTTCGCAGGCGTAGACGGGTCGCTGATTGATTTGAATCATGGTTTCCTAACATACGTGGCGCGAGAATCTTCTCAAATCAGAACAGAGAGGAACGATCTTGGCCACCACACTTCGTCAGGTATCGCAGCATGCCCTGACCCGAATCGAGGACCAGTTCACTCGGGTCTTTGGTAAAGGCTGCAACCCCTTCTTTCACCTTGGTGCGCTGACGATCTACTTTTTCTGGATCGTTCTGATCAGCGGCATCTATCTGTTTGCGTTCTTCGAGACCAGCGTCTTCGGGGCCTTTCAGTCGGTTGAACGTTTGACGCATGACCAATGGTGGTTGGGCGGCGTGATGCGCAGCCTCCATCGCTATGCATCGGATGCGGCGGTCGTCACGATGATGCTTCACCTCATCCGTGAGTTCGTGCGCGATCGCTATCGTGGTGTGCGCTGGTACTCCTGGTTTACCGGGGTCCCGCTTCTCTGGATGGTCTTCCTGCTCGGGATTACGGGCTACTGGCTGGTATGGGACATGCTGGCGCAGTACATCGCGCTTCTCAGCGCGGAGTACATGGATTGGCTGCCGATCTTCACCGATCCGATCGCGCGCAACTTCATCTCGCAGGAGGCACTGTCGGACCGTTTCTTCACGCTGATGGGTTTTCTGCACCTGATCGGGATTCCGTTGTTCCTGGTCTTCGGCATCTGGTTTCACGTGATGCGGATCGCGATGCCCAACATCAATCCGCCCCGACCACTGATGGCGGGCACTCTGGCGGCATTGCTCGTGTTGTCGCTGGTGAAGCCGGCAGTCAGTCACGAGATCGCCGATCTGGCTGCCGTGCCTCAGGAGCTTTCGCTTGACTGGTTCTACCTATTCATCTATCCGGTCATCGACTTGATTGGTGTCGGTCCGGTCTGGCTATTGCTCACCGTGCTGACCTTCCTGTTGATGGCATTTCCGTGGCTGCCGCGAAAGAAGCCGGAGCCGACGGCGAAGATCGATCTGGAGCACTGCAGCGGCTGCACCTGGTGCGCCAATGACTGCCCGTACGGCGCGCTGACCATGCGCCCTCGCTCGGATGGGCGCGCACACAAGCAGGAAGTCGTGATCGATCCCGATCTGTGCGTAAGCTGTGGCATCTGCGCAGGGTCTTGCCCCTCGGCTACGCCGTTCCGCAAGTCAGAGGATCTCGGCACCGGAATCGAGATGCCGCAGTTCTCGTTTCGCCGCCTGCGTGATGAAACCGATGCCGCGCTCGCGTCGGCCCGTGGTGGCGCCCGGGTGATCGTCTATGGATGTGATCATGCGGCCGAGGTGAAGCGGCTTTCCGAGCAGGGGATCGCGGCGGTCAGCATGCCCTGCACGGGCATGTTGCCTCCCTCGCTGATCGACTACGCGCTCCGGGATGGGCGCGCGGATGGGGTTGTGGTGACCGGGTGCTGCGAAGGCGATTGCCAGCACCGGCTCGGAAATACCTGGATGGAACAGCGCCTGACGGGTGAGCGTCCGCCGCAGTTGCGTGGCCGGGTCGACCGTGATCGTTTGCGCGTGCATTGGGCTTCGGTGACGGACCTGGCCGGCCTGACGCAGGAGATCGAATCCTTTGGCGAAGCGCTTGGTTCGCTCGGCAAGACATCGGCGGGCGCCGCAGACGGCGCACCTGCGCAACAAGGTGAGGAGGCGCGGACATGAGCAAGCCATTGAGCTACCTGGGGCAGTTCATTGCCTATTTCCTGCTGATGGCGTTCGTCGGGTATTTTGCAACTGCCCCTGCCTATACCCATCTTGCGTCAGACACCGCTGTCATCAAGGTCAGTTTCGCCCACGCTGGAAAGATCATCGGGGAGTGCCGCGAGATCAGTGAAACGCAGCGCAAACGCCTGCCGCCTGGGGCTCGTGTTCCGATGGAGTGCCCGCGCGAGCGATCCAACATCACGATCGAGTTCGATCTCGATGGGGAGACGGTGCTCTCAAGGGTGCTCGAGCCGACAGGGCTGTCTCGCGACGGGACGGCCTACATGTATGAATCCTTCATCGTTCCCGCCGGGACGCATCGGCTTGCCATGAGGATGCGCGATGATGTCCGCACGAAGGGCTTCGACCACGAAAAGGAGACTCAGGTCGAACTTGCGTCCGGCCGGATGCTGGTCGTGGACTTCATTCCGGAGCGCGGCGGGTTCGTTCTGATAAGATAGCGGCACCCGGCGCCGCCGGATATACAAATGGCATAGAGGGCGCTTGTGACGCACTATTCGTACTCTCTTCCCGTTCCAGAAGGCGAAACCCGGAGCGTGGCGCGGGGCTGGCTTTTTCTGGCGGTAGGCTCGCTCGTCCTGTCGGGGCTCTTCGCGGTCCTGATCGTGCTGTCGCGTGTGCCTTACATCAGCGACGTGTTTCCCTGGGTCGACTTCTTTCACGTCGCGCTCGTGGTGCATGTCGATCTGTCGGTGCTGGTGTGGTTCCTGGCGTTCGCTGGAATTCTATGGAGTCTTCATCCGCGCGTGACGGCGATGCCGCTTGCCTGGCTTGCACTCGGGCTCGCCACGGCTGGAACCGCGATCATGACGGCTTCTCCGTTCTTCGGAGCGGGCAGGCCGATCATGGCGAACTATGTTCCAGTGCTGGACCACCCCTTGTTCCTGTCCGGACTCATCGTGTTCGGTGCGGGGTTCCTGGCAGTGGTGATTCACAGCCTGTTGCGCTCCTTCAGAGGGAGCGGTCATGGGGCGGGGGAGGCAGCGTTGTGGTTCGGCATGCGTACGGCAATGATTGCGGCGCTGGCGTCCGTACTGGCAGTGGCCTGGGCGTGGTCGCGGATTCCGCCGTTCGTCGTGGAGAAGGAGTATTACGAAGTCCTTTTCTGGGGTGGCGGTCATGTATTGCAGTTCATGCATACCCAGATCGTCCTTGTCGTATGGCTCTGGCTGGCCAGTGTATCCGGCGTCCGGGTCAGTATCAGCCCGCGTCTGCTGGTCCTCCTGTTCTCGGTCGGGATCCTCGCGATTGTACTGACGCCCTGGATCTACCACATCCACGAAGTGCATTCCCAGGAGAGTCGCCGGGCCTTCACCTGGATGATGGGGTTCGGGAACGGACTTGCGGCGGCTCCGGTATCCCTGGCCATTCTTTTCGGGATGCTCGCCGCGGGGCGTGGCAGCATTCCGCCGCTCGCGCACCCCGAGCGGGCCGCGCTGGCATTTTCCGTCCTGCTGTTTGGGGTCGGTGGCATTCTCGGATTCATGATCACCGGCAGCAATACGATCGTACCTGCCCACTACCACGGAAGCATCGTCGGCATCTCGCTTGCCTTCATGGGGCTGACGTATCACCTGCTGCCGCGCATGGGGTTCGGACCCGTACCCCTGCGCATGGCAACGCTGCAACCCTACATCTTCGGAGTGGGGCAGCTGATGCATGTCATCGGGCTGGCGTGGTCTGGCGGCCATGGCGTGCAGCGCAAGACGGCGGGGAGTGCCCAGGGACTGGACTCGATTGCGCAGAAACTCGGAATGGGGCTCGCGGGCCTGGGTGGATTGATTGCGATCATCGCGGGGGTGATCTTCCTGATCGTGGTCTATCGCTCGGTCACGAACGGCACGGGAAGTGCCCGGGTTGGACAATCTGAAAAGGGAAGCCGCTGATGGAAATCGTGTTGTTCACACTTGTTGCGATCACGCTGTATTTCGGTGCGGACTGGCTGCTTCGAACCATCGAGGCCCGCCGGGGCGCGCCGTTCAAACATCGCAGCCTGATCTATTTCGCGATCATCCTGCCGTTGACGCTGATCGTGTTCAACATCATGGAAAACCTGGGACGCTGATCTGGCGGTGGTCGGACCGTGGGTCGGAGAAATGCGATCGGCCCGGTCGGATGTACCGACCGGGCCGATGTGCTCAGGAAATGCCGCTGCGCGGCAGTGTCAGTTGCTGACGACGGGGATCTTGCCGATCCGGGTCTGCCATTCTCGGGGTCCGGTCGTGTGGACGCTGGTTCCGTTGGAGTCCACGGCGACAGTCACCGGCATGTCCTGCACCTCGAACTCATAGATGGCTTCCATCCCGAGATCCTCGAACGCTACGGTGCGTGCCGAGCGGATCGCCTTCGAGACGAGATAGGCGGCACCGCCAACGGCCATCAGGTAGGCGGATCGGTTGTCGCGGATGGCCTCGATTGCGGCGGGGCCGCGCTCGGACTTGCCGATCATCGAGATCAGGCCGGTCTTCTCGAGCATCATGCGGGTGAACTTGTCCATGCGGGTGGCGGTGGTGGGGCCGGCTGGTCCGACGACCTCGTCGCGCACGGGGTCGACCGGGCCGACATAGTAGATCACACGATTCGTGAAATCGACCGGCAGCGCTTCGCCCCGGTCGAGCATTTCCTGGATGCGCTTGTGCGCGGCATCGCGACCGGTCAGCATCTTCCCGTTGAGCAGCAGGATCTGACCGGGTTTCCACGAGGCGACTTCCTCGCGCGTGAGGGTGTCGAGGTTTACCCGGGTGGCGAGGTTCGAATCGGCTTTCCAGGTCACCTGAGGCCAGTCTTCGAGCCTTGGTGGCGGAAGGTGTGCCGGTCCGGATCCGTCCAGTTCGAAATGGACGTGACGGGTTGCGGCACAGTTCGGGATCATCGCAATCGGCAGGCTTGCGGCGTGGGTTGGATAGTCGAGGATCTTCACATCGACAACGGTCGTCAGCCCGCCCAGGCCCTGTGCCCCGATGCCGAGCGCGTTGACCTTGTCCATGAGTTCGAGCCGTAGTTCCTCGACACGCGTCAGCTTCGTGCCCGACGCAGCCTTCTCACGCAGTTCATGGATGTCCACTGGCGCCATCAGGGATTCCTTGGCAAGCAGCATCGCTTTCTCGGGGGTCCCCCCGATGCCGATCCCGAGAATCCCCGGTGGACACCAGCCGGCGCCCATCGTGGGCACGGTCTTGAGTACCCAATCGACGATCGAGTCGGACGGGTTCAGCATCGCCAGCTTCGACTTGTTCTCCGAGCCACCGCCCTTGGCGGCACAGGTGATCTCGACATGGTCGCCGGCGACGAGTTCGTAATGAATGACGGCAGGTGTGTTGTCGCGACTGTTGGTGCGGGCGCCCGCGGGGTCGAGCAGTACGGAGGCGCGCAGCTTGTTGTCGGGGTGGTTGTAGGCTCGGCGAACGCCCTCATCGACCATTTCCTGGATGCTGCGCGCCGATTCCCAGCGAACGTTCATCCCCACCTTCAGGAACACGACGGCGATTCCGGTATCCTGGCAAATGGGGCGGTGCCCTTCGGCGCTCATTCGCGAATTGGTCAGGATCTGGGCGATCGCGTCTTTCGCAGCGGGACTCTCTTCCCGTTCCCAGGCCTCGCCCAGTGCCTGGATGTAATCGAGCGGATGGTAGTAGCTGATGTACTGGAAGGCGTCCGCAATGGACTGGATGAGGTCTTCCTCGCGAATGACAGTCATGGTACTTCTCCAGCTGGCCGTGATGGGTGCGCGCGATTCTATCAGCCTGCACCGGGAGTCCCCAAGGCGCACTCGCCCTGCGCGCGGGCCCGGGGGTATCATCGGCGTTGACCGCGTCAGACGCTCAACTACCGCGTGGTGTAAGTCCTGTGTAAGATAAATCTTTTCTAATGCCTGCAGTTTGAGGATTTGTGTGCGCGGTGCGTTGCCGTGGCCGATTCGTGCCACCGGCGTAGCCGCCAGTTCCGTCAGTCGAGGAGAGGTCAGTATGTCCACCGAAGAGCAAACTCGCATGTATACCCCGCCCGAATCCGCCGTCCGCAAGGCCAGGATTTCTGGCATGGAGGCTTATCAAGCGCTTTGTGATGAAGCGGAGCGTGACTACGAGGGGTTCTGGGCGCGTCATGCCCGTGAGTTGCTCGAGTGGAAGACGCCTTTCGGCAAGACTCTCGACGAGAGCAATGCGCCGTTCTTCCGGTGGTTCCCGGACGGACGACTGAATGTCTCGTACAACTGCCTGGACCGTAACGTGAACCAGGGTTTGGGAGACAAGGTCGCGATCGTCTTCGAGGCCGACAACGGAGAGGTCACGAGGGTGACCTACGCCGATCTGCTGGTCCGGGTGTGCCGTTTCGCGAATGCGCTTCGCGGGCTTGGGGTCGGCAAGGGCGATCGTGTGGTGATCTATCTGCCGATGTCGATCGAGGGGATCGTCGCGATGCAGGCATGCGCGCGGATCGGTGCAACGCACTCGGTCGTGTTCGGCGGTTTTTCGGCCAGCGCCCTGCGCGATCGCCTCCAGGATGTCGGCGCGGCAGTGCTGATCACGTCCGACGGGCAGTTCCGCGGCGGTAAGACCCTGCCGCTCAAGCCGACCGCCGACGAGGCGCTTGCACTCGGTGGATGCGACACGGTTCGCAACGTCGTCGTGGTCAAGCGCACGGGCGGTGAGTGCACGATGGTGCCCGGTCGCGATGTATGGTTCCACAATATCGTGGCCGAGCAGCCCGATGTGTGTGAACCCGAGTGGGTCGACTCGGAGCATCCGCTGTTCGTACTCTACACCTCGGGTTCGACCGGCAAGCCCAAGGGCGTCCAGCACTCGTCGGCGGGCTATCTGCTGCAGGCGATCATGTCGATGCGCTACACTTTCGACATCCAGCCCGAAGATGTCTTCTGGTGTACCGCCGATATCGGCTGGGTCACGGGGCACACCTACATCACTTATGGTCCTTTGGCATGCGGTGCGACGGAGGTGGTGTTCGAGGGCGTGCCGACCTACCCGGATGCTGGTCGGTTCTGGAAAATGATCCAGGATCACAAGGTCAGCATTTTCTATACGGCCCCGACGGCAATCCGCTCGTTGATCAAGGCTGCGGATAACAATCCCGCCATCCATCCGACGAAGTATGATCTTTCGAGCCTGCGCATTCTCGGTTCGGTCGGCGAGCCGATCAACCCGGCGGCATGGGTCTGGTATTACGAGAACGTTGGAGCCAGCCGCTGCCCGATCGTGGACACCTGGTGGCAGACCGAGACCGGGGCGCACATGATCACTCCGCTTCCGGGAGCGACGCCAATGGTTCCGGGTTCCTGCACGCTTCCGTTCCCGGGCATCCAGGCCGCGATCGTCGATGAAACCGGTACCGATGTTCCCAATGGTCAGGGCGGCATTCTCGTGGTCAAGCGACCCTGGCCCGCGATGATCCGGACCGTATGGGGTGATCCGGAGCGCTTCAAGAAGTCCTACTACCCGGACGACTTCAAGGGCAGGCTCTACCTGGCGGGGGATGGTGCGATCCGGGACCCGGAAACCGGTTACTTCACGATCACGGGCCGGATCGACGACGTGCTCAATGTCTCCGGTCACCGCATGGGCACGATGGAAGTCGAATCCGCACTCGTCGCACACGAGAATGTCGCGGAAGCCGCAGTGGTCGGGCGTCCTGACGAGGTGACGGGGGAAGCGATCGTGGCCTTCGTCGTACTGAAGGGGCCGCGTCCGACGGGGGATGCGGCCAAGGCAATGATCAAGGAACTCCAGGCATGGGTCGGAAAGGAGATCGGACCGATCGCCAAGCCAAAGGACATCCGTTTCGGCGAGAATCTGCCAAAGACCCGTTCGGGCAAGATCATGCGTCGGCTGCTGCGTCAGCTGGCGAAGGGGGAGGAGATCACCCAGGATACGTCGACACTCGAGAATCCGGCGATCCTGGAGCAGCTCAAGCAATCTGCGGGCTGATGGACCCCTTCGGGGCGGGCAGGGATCCTGTCCGCCCCGGTCATGGAGGCCACGCTCTCCCCATTGGGCGGGGAGCGGGACGACAGGGCGCGCGAAAGCGCGCCTTTTTTTGCGCGCCTCCTTCATGATTGCCCCGAATCCGCTTGCTCGTACCGACTATAATCGGGTGGCCATCGTCATCATGGGGGAGAGCATGATGCACAAGGGTCTTGCCGCACAGCGTCTCGTCGCCGTCTTTCTGACAGCGGCTCTATTGTTCAACTACCCCGTCCTGTCCTTGTTCGACCGGCGCGAATTGCTGCTCGGCCTGCCGATGGCGCACGTGGTGGCGTTCCTGATCTGGGCTGCGGTGATTGCCGTGATGGCCTGGATCGTGGAACGGAGTGCGCGCTGAGTACCGCGATGCTGTCGGGCACACTCGTCGTCGTCGTCTCGTTTGCCTACCTGTTGCTGCTCTTTGCGATCGCGCATTTTGGCGACCGAAGAGCGGAGCAGGGGCGTTCCGTCATCGCCAATCCGTGGATCTATGCGTTGTCCATGGCGGTCTATTGCACCGCCTGGACCTACTATGGAAGCGTTGGACGGGCTGCGTCGGGCGGAATCTGGTTCCTGCCGATCTACCTAGGTCCAACACTCGCAATGGCGCTGGCCTGGGTCGTGCTGCTGAAGATGATCCGCATCGCCAAGACCTACCGGATCACCTCGATCGCCGATTTCGTCGCTAGCCGCTACGGCAAGAGCCATCTTCTCGGCGGGCTGGTGACGATCATCACGGTGGTCGGGATCATCCCCTACATCGCGCTGCAGCTCAAGGCGGTGTCGAGTGGCTATGCGCTACTGACTGGCGTGCACGGAGTGGAGTTTCATCCGCTGCAAGTGGCGCACTGGCTCCAGGACAGTACCCTCTACGTTGCCCTGATCCTTGCCGTGTTCACGATTCTTTTCGGTGCTCGCCATCTGGATGCGACCGAACGGCACGAGGGCATGGTGGCTGCGATTGCGTTCGAGTCGGTCGTCAAGCTTGCCGCTTTCCTGGCGATCGGTGTCTTCGTGACCTATGGGATCTACGATGGATTCGGCGACATCTTCGCGCGCGTACAGGCTCGGCCCGAACTGCACGAACTGCTCACCGTGGCGGACAGCAGTACCGCCGGCTATGGTGGCTGGTTTGCTCTGACCTTGCTGGCAATGCTTGCCGTCGTCTTTCTGCCTCGCCAGTTTCAGGTTGCCGTCGTGGAGAACGTCAATGAGCGTCATCTGCGGCGTGCGGTGTGGCTGTTTCCGCTGTATCTGTTCCTGATCAATCTCTTCGTGCTTCCGATTGCGTTCGGTGGCCTGCTGCACTTCGGCATCGGAAACGTGGACCCGGATACCTTCGTTCTGTCTCTGCCGCTGTCGCACAACCAGGAGGCGCTGGCCTTGCTGGTGTTCGTTGGGGGGCTTTCGGCTGCGACGGGGATGGTGATCGTCGAGACCATCGCTGTTTCGACGATGATCTGCAACGATCTGGTGATGCCGGTGCTGCTGCGCAGCAAGCGCTTCAGCGGTTCGGCACAGCCAGACCTGAGCGGCCTGCTGCTGAAGATCCGGCGTGGGGCGATCCTGATTGTCGTCCTGCTCGGGTACATGTATTTCCGTCTCGCCGGAGAGGCGCACGCGCTGGTCAGCATCGGACTGATCAGTTTTGCCGCGGTAGCGCAGTTCGCGCCGGTCATGTTGGGTGGGATGTACTGGCGGGGCGGGACACGCGATGGTGCACTGGCGGGCTTGCTTGCAGGATTCGGGGTCTGGGGATACACGCTCATGCTGCCTTCGGTCGCGAAATCGGGATGGCTCGACCCGGCATTCATCGAACGGGGCCTGTTCGGAATCGAACTGCTGCGGCCGGAGCAGCTCTTCGGTTTGACCGGACTCGACAGCATCAGCCATGCGCTGTTCTGGAGCCTGGCCGCCAACATCGGGTGCTATGTGCTGGTCTCGCTGATGCGACCACCGACCGGGCAGGAGGCGAGCCAGGCGACGCTCTTCGTCGACGTGTTCCGGCGCGAACGTGCCGCACCTTCGACCTTCTGGCGGGGAAGTGCCCAGGTTCAGGACCTGCTGCCCCTGGTGTCGCGCTTTCTTGGAACGGCCAAGACTCGCCGGCTGTTCAACGACTATGCGAGGGACCGTGGTTTCGGCAGTATCGAGCAAATCAAGGCCGATGCCGGTCTGGTGCACTTTGCCGAGACGCAACTGGCCGGAGCGATCGGGAGTGCCTCCGCGCATGTGATGGTGTCTTCCGTGGTGCAGGAAGAGCCGCTCGGGCTCGAGGAGGTGATGGACATTCTCGACGAAGCCTCCCAGGTTCGCGCCTATTCACACCAGCTCGAAGAGAAGTCGCATGCGCTGGAGGCCGCAACGGAGGAACTGCGTGCGGCCAACGAACGGTTGAAGGAGCTCGATCGTCTCAAGGATGACATCATGTCCTCGGTGACGCACGAGTTGCGCACCCCGCTGACCTCGATCCGCGCGCTGTCGGAGATGTTGCTCGACGATCCCGACATGGCGCTCGAGGACCGGATGCGCTTTCTGGGTATCATCGTTTCAGAAACCGAGCGATTGACGCGATTGGTCAACCAGGTGCTCGATCTTGCAAAGATCGAATCCGGTCACGCCGAGTGGCACAATTCGGACGTCGACATGCGGGCGCTGGTTGAACATGCGGTCGAGGCGACCAGTCAGCTGTTTCGCGACAGGGGGGTTGCGGTGGAGCTGGTGGTGCCCGATGATGCGCCCCGTCTGCTGGCAGACCATGATCGCCTGTTGCAGGTGATGTTGAATCTTCTGTCGAACGCGGCCAAGTTCGTGCCCAGGGGAGAGGGGCAGGTCCGTGTGCTGCTTGCGTGCGAAGACGATGGAATGCGTGTGGCCGTCGAAGACAACGGGCCGGGAATCGCACCGGAATTCCTGCCCTACGTGTTCGAGAAGTTCAGGCAGGGTGGCGATCAGCGGGACCGGCCTCAGGGGACGGGACTGGGCTTGCCGATCAGTCGCCAGATCATCGAGCATTTCGGCGGCCGGATGTGGGTCGAGGCCGCGCCGTCAGGGGGTGCGCGTTTCGTCTTCACCTTGCCACGGCGCGAACCGGCGAGTCTGGCGCTGAACGGCGGCCAGTGAGGCAGAACTGAATGGAGGGAGGACTCGCATGGCGAGCAAGATCCTGATTGCCGACGATGAACAGAACATCGTGATATCGCTGGAGTTTCTGATGAAGCGGGAAGGCTTCGAGGTCGTCATCGCGCAGGATGGGGAAGAGGCGATCGAGCGGATCCGCAGTGAATTGCCGGACCTCGTTCTTCTCGACGTGATGATGCCGAAGAAGAGTGGATTCGAGGTCTGCCAGGAGATCAAGGGCGACCCGGAACTCCAGTCGGTGCGCATCCTGATGCTGACCGCAAAGGGGCGCGATACAGAGGTCGCCAAGGGGCTCGCGCTGGGTGCCGACGCCTACATGACCAAGCCTTTTTCGACGAAGGAACTGGTGGCGAAGGTTCGCAGCATGCTTTCGGGAGAATGAGTGATGGGGGCCCGGGCACGATTCCTCATCGCCGTGGTCGTTCTGGGGATGCTGATGACCGGCCCCTTCGTGGTCACTGCCCTGCTGGTCTGGCTGGGGGTCGAGGGCGAGGGCCGGGATCTGCTGCTTCAGGTGATCGTTCCGCACCTGCCACTCGGAACCTTCATGACCGTGCTTGGTTTCATCGTCGGCGTTGCGGTCGTGCGCAACCTGTTTCGCCAGTATGTGCAGGGCTTGCTGCGGATGGCCGAGAATCAGCATCTGATGCTGGGTGCCAACCGCGATTTCCGGGTCGATGAGACCGAAGGTCCGCCTGAAGTGCAGGCTCTGGCGCGTACGGCCAATGCGCTGGCCGCGCAGCGCGATGCCCTGCTTCAGGATGTCGAGGCGCAGATCGAGCGAGCCAAGAAATCGGTGGAGGACGAAAAGAACCGTCTTGCTGCGCTCATGTCGGAGCTCACACAGAGCGTGGTGGTGTGCAATCTCGATGGGCGCATCCTGCTCTACAACAGTCGCGCCCGGCAGCAGTTCCGGGCGCTCTCGAATGCGCCGCAGGTTGCCGGTGGTGGAGAGCTGATCGGTCTCGGTCGCTCCATCTACGCGGTGTTCGACCGCAACCTGATCGCCCACGCACTCGAAACGATCCAGCAGCGCCTGCGCCGCAAGAGCGGCCAGCCTGTGTCGAATTTCGTGACGACGGGCGGGGCCGGGCAGCTACTCAGGGTACAGATGTCCGGGGTGCTTACGGGAAGTGCCGGAGAGCTCGATGGCCCGGTCGATGATGGTTCCGACCGCACCATGACCGGTTTCATCCTGATGCTCGACAACGTGACGCAGGATTTCGAGCAGGAGTCACGTCGCGACCAGATGATGCACGCGCTGACCGAGGGCAATCGTGCTGCGCTTGCAAACGTGCGCGCGGCTGCCGAGATGCTGGAGTTTCCGGATCTGGAGGATGTGCAGCGCGAACGATTCTCGCGCGTGATCCGCGACGAGATCGGGGCGATGAGCGCACGCCTCGATGATGCGGCGAATGAGTTCGCGGATGCACTGAAGGGGCGCTGGCCTCTCGAAGAGATGATGGGCGTGGACCTCCTCGCTGCGGCGCAGAGGCGGGTGGCAGAGGGGCCCGGCGTCCCGACCAAGCTCGAGGAAGTCGACGAGTCCCTGTGGGTCAAGGTCGATAGTTTTTCGCTGCTTCAGGTGATCCACTATCTCGTCCATCGCCTGGCCGAGGAGTTTTCCGTGCGTGAGGTCCGCTTCCGGCTCAGTGCGGCAGGTCGGCTGGTCCACCTCGACCTGATCTGGTCCGGTACCAGCATGAGCACCGAGACCGTGATGAACTGGGAACTCGAACCGATGAACGTGGCGGGCGAACGCAGCCCACTCACGGTACGCGACGTCGTCGAGCGTCACGGTGGAGAGATGTGGCTGGAGCGGGAGAAGGTCAGGCACCGGGCGTTCTTCCGCATTCTCCTGCCCGCGGCCAACCCGCAGGTCGAAACCGATTCCAGCGTGTTTCTCCGTCATGAGAGCCGGCCGGAGTATTACGACTTCGACCTGTTCAAGTGGTCGGAGCGCGCCCGGGAACTCGATGACCGGCTGTTGTCGGAACTGACCTACACCGTATTCGATACCGAGACCACGGGGCTGAATCCATCACAGGGCGACGAGATCATCCAGATTGGCGCGACCCGCATCGTCAACGGCAAGCTGCTCAAGAGTGAATCGTTCGAGCAGCTCGTGGACCCCAGGCGGCCGCTCCGACCCGAATCGATTCCGATTCACGGCATCCAGCCCGAGATGTTGCGCAATCAGCCGACCATCGACAAGGTCTTGCCGGCCTTCCATGCCTTCGCCAAGGATACGGTGCTGGTCGCTCACAACGCGGCCTTCGACATGCGCTTTCTCGAGCTCAAGGAACGGGTCACCGGACTCGTGTTCGATCAGCCGGTACTCGATACGCTGCTGCTGTCCGGGGTCCTGCATCCGAACCAGGAATCACATCGTCTGGAGGCGATCGCCGAACGCCTCA
Source organism: Rhodocyclaceae bacterium (assembly GCA_023383815.1). Taxonomy (GTDB): domain Bacteria; phylum Pseudomonadota; class Gammaproteobacteria; order Burkholderiales; family Rhodocyclaceae; genus JACOUN01. Next base: position 345,412 of record JAHDYG010000001.1, on the reverse strand, counting down.
ACCTGACGATCATCGGCCGCCATACTGCGCTGGGGGACGCGATCGTGACCGCAGAGGTCTTCCTCAAGCTGCTACCGCTGCTTGCGGAAAAAGGAATCCGGACCCTGCGCGAAGCGCGTGAGGCGGCCGAGAAATCCTACTATGCGAGGATAAAGTATTGACCGTTTGCGGCCCCCTTCATCGAAGCGGCTCCCCGGGTAGCGGGAGGGGCTTGTCCCGCTGGTGCAAGCCATGAGGGGCAGCGGCGGGTTCGCGCGCAGGTTGCGTCGTTACTATCTCTGGTACACCGGCAGCTTCCTGGTCTTCATCGCTTCGCTGTCGCTCGGCGAGTATCTCGGGCTGTCGCCCGCGGTGATCGGCCATGTGTTCCTGTTCGCGACCATTGCGATTTACGCGGGCATCGGCATCATGAGTCGTACGTCCGACGTGTCCGAGTACTACGTTGCCGGACGCCGCGTGCCGGCCGTGTTCAACGGTATGGCAACTGCTGCCGACTGGATGAGCGCCGCTTCGTTCATCGGACTTGCGGGCACCTTGTATTACGCGGGATTCGAGGGGCTGGCCTTCGTCACCGGCTGGACTGGCGGTTTCGTGCTGGTGGCCCTGTTGCTGGCGCCCTATCTGCGCAAGTTCGGTCAGTACACCATTCCCGATTTCCTGGGGGCGCGCTACGAGGGCAATCTCGTGCGCCTGGTTGGCCTGGGCGCGGCCGTACTGACGAGTTTCGTCTATCTGGTGGCACAGATCTATGGCGTCGGGCTGATCACCAGCCGCTTCGTCAGTGTCGAGTTCGAAATCGGACTCTTCATCGGCCTGACGGGCATCCTGGTCTGTTCCTTTCTCGGCGGCATGCGCGCGGTGACCTGGACGCAGGTCGCACAGTACGTGATCCTCATCATCGCCTATCTCGTGCCGGTGGTGATCCTGTCCTACAAGGTGACCGGCGTGCCCCTGCCACAGGCCGTCTATGGCAGCGTCCTGAGCCAACTGTCGGCCAAGGAGGCGGAGCTCTTTGCCGATCCGCGGGAGGCTGAGGCGCGTCGCCAGTATGCCTGGCGGGCGGACAACTACGCGCTGAAGATCGCTTATCTGCCCGAGACCCTGGATGCGGAGCGGCGAGGGATGGTCGATCGACTGAATGATCTGCGATCGCAGAACGCTTCGGCGCGGGAGATTGCGCAGATGGAACGATCCCTGCGCGATCTCCCGCGGACTCCTGAGGCCGCTCGCGAGGAATGGGAGCGTGCTCGCCAGGCCGCCCTGCAGCGCGCACGTGTGCCACAGAGGCATGCCCAGGCGCACCCGGGGGAGACGACGGACGAGTCGCGCGCGGCGCGCAACAATTTTCTCGCGCTGGTCTTCGTCCTGATGGTCGGAACGGCTGCGCTTCCGCACATCCTGATGCGCTACTACACCACGCCCAGCGTCGTCGAGGCGCGCAAGTCGGTGTTCTGGTCCTTGCTCTTCATCTTCCTGCTCTACGTCACTGCTCCAGCATATGCCGTCTTTGCGAAATGGGAGGTCTACAACACGCTCATCGGCTCCAGCATTGCAGATCTGCCGCAGTGGGTCGCATCGTGGGGCAAGGTCGGGATGGTCAAGATCGAGGACATCAACAGCGATGGTGTGCTGCAGCTTGCCGAGCTTACCCTCAATACCGACGTGATCGTCCTCGCAACGCCCGAGATCGCTGGCTTGCCTTATGTGGTCGCGGGCCTCGTTGCGGCGGGCGGACTCGCTGCGGCCCTTTCGACCGCGGATGGTCTGCTGCTTACGATCTCGAACGCGCTGTCGCACGATCTGTACTACAAGGTCATCAATCCGCAAGCGTCTACCCATCGTCGCCTGGTGATTTCCAAGTCACAGCTTCTGGTGGTGGCAGTCGTTGCAGCCTGGGTCGCGTCGCTGCGACCCGACAATATCCTCTTCATGGTAGGACTGGCATTCTCGATCGCGGCCTCCTCGTTTTTCCCGGCGCTGGTGCTGGGCATCTTCTGGAAGCGGGCCAACCGCCCCGGCGCACTTTCCGGAATGCTGGCAGGACTGGGCATCACGCTCTACTATGTGGTCCGCACCCACCCCTTCTTCGGCGGGTCGATGGAAGCGGCGTGGTTCGGCATAAATCCGATCTCTGCGGGTGTGTTCGGCGTTCCGCTCGGCATGCTGACGATCCTTGCCGTCAGCCTCGTCACGCCTCCGCCGCCGCGCCAGATTCAGGATCTGGTCGACTACGTCCGCTTTCCCAATCTGATCGAGGCCGATTCCGGAGAATCGGGACGTTCTCCCCCGATGGCTCCTCGGCGTGCCGACAATTGAAACGAAAGCGTGGGTGAAAGGGTTCCTGAGTCGCGACATTCTGCTACAATGCCCGGCTTCCGCGGAGAGGTGGATGAGTGGTTTAAGTCGCACGCCTGGAAAGCGTGTTTGGGGTAATACCCCAACGCGGGTTCGAATCCCGCCCTCTCCGCCAGAATTTATCAGACCCCCGTTTCCGGTCCAGGTGCGGGGGTTTTTGCTTTTTTGTGCGCTGGTAAGCGTCGTGCGACGTGGTTTCGCGGGCCGGCGTTCGGGAATGGCTACGTTCGTTGACGTTCGCGTCAACTCGCCGTACCTTAGCCGGCACAGTTTCTGGACCAGGATGGGAGTGAGGTGTTTCGATGAAGATCGATCAAGGGGTGTTCGTTGTGACCGGAGGCGGGTCCGGGCTGGGAGCTGCGACGGCGCGGATGCTGGTGGAAGGCGGCGCACGCGTCGTGCTGGCGGATGTCAATCGCGAGGCAGGTGAGGCAGTCGCCAGGGAACTCGGTGAGCGGGCTGCCTTTATCGCGACGGACGTGACGGACGAAGCGAGCGCAAAGGCCGCGATCGACCGTGCGGTGACAGGATTTGGCCGTCTGAACGGGCTCGTCAACTGTGCCGGGATCGCGCCGGCAGAGAAGGTGGTCGGGCGTGAAGCACCGCACAGGCTGGAGACGTTCAGTCGAACGGTTGCGGTGAATCTCGTTGGCAGTTTCAACATGCTGCGTCTGGCCGCCGATGCAATGAGTCGCATGCAGCCGGATGAAGCGGGGGAGCGTGGGGTGATCGTCAACACCGCCTCGGTCGCCGCGTTCGATGGTCAGATCGGTCAGGCCGCCTATGCTGCGTCGAAAGCGGGGATCGTCGGGATGACGCTTCCCGTAGCCCGGGAGCTCGCGCGCTCCGGAATCCGCGTGATGACGATCGCGCCGGGGATCATGGAGACGCCGATGCTGATGGGGATGCCGCAGGATGTGCAGGATTCGCTCGGCAGGATGGTGCCCTTTCCCTCGCGCCTGGGCCGTCCGTCCGAGTATGCGGCGCTGGTTCGCCACATCATCGAGAACGCCTATCTGAACGGTGAGGTCATTCGTCTGGACGGGGCGATCCGGATGGCACCCAAGTGAGACAAAATGTGAAGCATTGGTAGAACCTTTCGGTCTTCCCGGGGGTCAGGACGGGCAATTGTGCTAAAAGGGCTCCCGCGCGGCCCGACCATTCGTGGCCGGGCTGCCCGAGTGACCCCTGCCGCCCCAACATGAACACAGTCCAGACCAAGGTGCTCGAGGCCGAAGAAGGCGCCGCAGGGGATTGCTACCACTGCGGGCTGCCCGTACCCTCGGCGAGCGATCATTACGTCACGATCGACGGGACGCGACGCAGGATGTGCTGCATCGGCTGCGAGGCGGTGGCGCATGCAATCGTCGACAACGGCCTGGCGCAGTATTACCGGCGTCGCGATGCGATGCCGGAGGCGCAGAAGGAGGCCCTGCCTGCCGAATTGCAGGAGCTGGGTCTCTTCGATCACCCGGATTTCCAGCGCTCCTTCGTTCAGCCGGTTGGTGAGCACGAACGCGAGGCCGCACTGATTCTGGAAGGAATCACATGCGCTGCGTGCGTGTGGCTCAACGAGCAGCATGTCGCGAGGCAACCTGGGGTGTCGTCGATCGAAGTGAACTACGCGACGCGTCGCGCACGCGTGCGCTGGGACGAGCGGGTCACGAAGCTGTCGGAGATCCTCACTGCGATCCAGGCGATCGGGTATCGTGCCTACCCATTCGACGCCGAACGGTCGGAACAGATCGCGCAGCGTGAACGACGCTCGATGCTCTGGCGCTTGTTCGTGGCCGGATTCGGCATGATGCAGGTGATGATGTATGCCTATCCAGCCTATATCGCGGCCGAGGGGGATCTGACCGCCGACGCCGATCGCCTGATGCGCTGGGCGAGCCTTGTTCTGACCTTGCCTGTGGTCTTCTATTCTGCCGCGCCGTTCTTCCGTCGCGCAGTGCGCGACCTGAGGCTGCGTTCGCTGGGCATGGACGTGCCCGTGGCACTGGGGGTGGGCAGCGCTTTTGCAGCCAGTGTCTGGGCGACGCTGACCGAAGGGCCGGAGGTGTATTTCGATTCGGTCACGATGTTCGTCTTCCTGCTCCTGTGCGGCCGCTATCTGGAGATGCTGGCGCGACAGAAGGCCGTTCGCGGCGTCGAGGATCTGGGGAAGGTGTTGCCCGCCTTTGCCGAGCGTATAGACGCCCTGACCGGCGAGGCAAGCCGGGTTCCGGTCAGCCGTCTCGAGCCGGGTGATCAAGTGAGGGTGCGGCCCGGCGAGGTGATTCCAGTCGATGGCCGGGTAGTCGAGGGCGAAAGCACGGCCAATGAATCCCTCCTGACCGGGGAGAGCAGGCCGGTTTCGAAACGGCCTGGCGCGGAGGTTACCGGTGGGAGTCTGAACATCGGCAGCCCGCTTTTGATCACAGTCAGCCATGTTGGCGACGAGACCAGACTGGCTGCCATCCGCAGGCTCATGGAGCGGGCGGCGAACTATCGTCCGGCCATCGCAACGCAGTCTGACCGGGTTGCGCGAGTCTTCATTGCGGCACTGCTCGTGCTGGCGACGCTCACTTACGTGATCTGGCACTTCGTCGATCCCGGGCGGGCGCTGTGGGTGTTCGTTTCCGTTCTTGTGGTTGCGTGCCCCTGCGCATTGTCGCTCGCGACACCGACTGCCCTGACGGTTGCGACCGACGTTCTGTCGCGTTTCGGCGTCCTGATCACCCGAGGCCACGCGATCGAGACGCTGGCCTGCGCCAATCGCTATGTCTTTGACAAGACGGGCACGCTGACCTATGGCGACATGCGGCTCGATTCGGTCCGGTTGCTCGACCCGGCCCTGGATGAATGCCGAGCGAAACGGCTGGCGGCTGCGCTTGAGCAGGCCTCCGAACATGCGGTGGCTGCGGCGATCCGGCTCGCGGTGGAAGGCGCTGATCTGCCGCGGGTCGAGGCAGTCGTTTCGGTGACAGGGCAGGGCGTCGAAGGCGTCGTCGATGGCCAGAGGATGCGGGTCGGCAGGCCGGAGTTCGTCGCTGAACTGGTCGGGAGCGCTCCGCCGCAAGCGCTGACCGAACTCGACAGATCCGGCGGGACCATCGTCGCAATCGGGCGCGAGGGACACTGGGGTGCCCTCTTCGAACTGGCTGACGTGATGCGGGCAGACGCGCCGGTACTCGTAGGCAGGCTTGCCCAAGAGAGCGTACCGGTGGCGATCATCAGCGGAGATGCAGCGGGTGCCGTGACTGCGCTTGCGCGGCACCTCGGCGTGGCCGAAGCGCATGGGGGGATGACGCCCCAGGACAAGCAGGCCTGGGTCGAGCGGATGCAGAAGGAGACGGGCGCCGTGGTCGCGATGATCGGCGATGGGGTCAACGATGCTCCGGTTCTGGCGCAGGCGCAGGTGTCGGTTGCGATGGGGGGGGGTACCGATCTGGCACGCAATCAGGCCGACATCGTGCTGTTGTCGGAACGGCTTTCGGACCTGGCGGACGCAATCGGACTTTGCCGGCGCACGCTTCGCATCATCCGCCAGAACCTGTGGTGGTCGTTTGCGTACAATTTCACATCGGTTCCACTTGCGATGCTCGGTCTGATCACGCCCTGGATGGCCGGGCTGGGCATGGCCGGTAGCTCCCTGCTGGTGGTTCTGAACGCCCTGCGCCTGCAAGGCGCGAGATCGTCGAGGCGAGGCTGATGGGTCTCTATCTGCTGATTCCGTTGTCCGTGGTGCTCGTTTTCGTGATCGGCGTCATCTTTTGGTGGTCGGTCCGGTCCGGTCAGTATGACGATCTGGAAGGTCCGGGCTTCCGTGTGCTGATGGATGACGACGGCCATCCTCCTCGAGAGGTTGAAACGTTGCGAGAGGGGACATCGGCCGAAGCTGAGGCCGGTGATGGCGAGGACCAGGCAGGACGGAAAGCGTGATGTGCGGTGATGGACGCCCTATTCCGACCTCGGTGCAGGCGCCATTCTTTGACATAGGTCAACGCCCTAACCGAAGAGCAAAGGCATACTTCGCCCATGGTTTTTGAGAGTTGCCCGGTGTGTTCCGGGGGGCTCGGAAAGTCCGGTTTTATGTCTCTCTGTTGGGGTTGGGGGTGCGTCTCGTGCGCACCCTTTTTTTTCGCCCTGACAACTCCCGAAGTTCTCGAACGCATTGCAGTTCGGCCGCTGCGGGACTGGTTGCCACTATACATTAGACAAAGTTTACGCGCTAGAATAACTAAAGATACTGCGGTGCAATATGAATTTGATCTGGATCAAATCTGGCTACCGTGTACAGAGTATCCTTTTTGACCAAGGCCAGGCTTCGTCCGATAACAAAAAGTTTGTTCTGCAAGGCATTCAATCAGTGAGGTGAATTCGATGCAATCGCAAGCGACTTACAACTATAAAGTCGTTCGCCAGTTTTCCATCATGACGGTGGTGTGGGGGATCGTAGGCATGCTGGTCGGCGTGATCATCGCTGCGCAGCTGGTCTGGCCCGCACTGAACCTGAGTGGAGCCGGCGAATGGTTTCATTTCGGGCGCTTGCGTCCGCTGCATACCAACGCGGTGATCTTCGCGTTCGGTGGCTGTGCGCTGTTCGCGACTTCCTACTTCGTCGTGCAGCGAACCTGTCATACGACCTTGTTTGCGCCGGCCCTCGCATCGTTCACCTTCTGGGGATGGCAACTCACCATCGTGCTTGCCGCGATCACCTTGCCGCTCGGTTATACCTCGGGCAAGGAGTATGCCGAACTGGAGTGGCCGATCGATATCCTGATCACGCTCGTGTGGGTCTCGTATGCGATCGTGTTCTTTGGGACGATCGTCAAGCGCAAGGTCTCGCACATCTATGTTGCCAACTGGTTCTTCGGCGGCTTCATCCTGACGGTCGCGCTGCTGCACCTGGTGAACAGTGCGGCGGTGCCGGTTTCGTTCTGGAAGTCCTACTCAGCCTATGCCGGCGCGCAAGACGCGATGATCCAGTGGTGGTATGGGCACAATGCGGTCGGCTTCTTCCTGACTGCTGGCTTCCTCGGGATGATGTACTACTTCGTTCCGAAGCAGGCTGATCGCCCGGTGTATTCGTACCGCCTGTCGGTTGTGCACTTCTGGGCGCTGATCTTCACCTACATGTGGGCAGGCCCGCACCACCTGCACTACACGGCGCTGCCGGACTGGACCCAGTCGGTGGGGATGCTGTTCTCGCTCATCCTGCTGGCGCCTTCGTGGGGCGGCATGATCAACGGCATCATGACGCTGTCGGGGGCGTGGCACAAGTTGCGCACCGACCCGATCCTGAAGTTCCTGATCGTCTCGCTGTCGTTCTATGGCATGTCGACCTTCGAGGGTCCGATGATGTCGATCAAGACGGTCAATGCGCTGTCGCACTACACGGACTGGACGGTTGGGCACGTGCACTCGGGTGCACTCGGGTGGGTCGCGATGATCTCGATCGGCTCGATGTACTACCTGATCCCGCGCATGTACGGCAAGACCGAGATGTATTCGGTGGGGCTGATCACGACCCATTTCTGGATCGCAACGATCGGCATCGTGCTCTACATCGCCTCGATGTGGATCGCGGGCGTGATGCAGGGCCTGATGTGGCGTGCGACCAATCCGGACGGCACCCTGACCTATTCGTTCATCGAGAGCGTGAAGGCCAGCTATCCGTTCTGGACGATACGTCTCGTCGGAGGGCTTCTCTTCCTCTTCGGCATGCTGATCATGTTCTACAACATGGTGAAGACGATTGCCGGCCAGAAAGCCTACGACGCCCCCGTACTCGCACCCGCTGCGGCGCACGCCTGATCGGAGACAAGCAAGATGTCCAAGAAGTTTTCTCATGATGCGATCGAGCGCAGTGTTGCGCTGATGATCGTGCTCACCCTGCTGACGGTGAGCGTTGGCGGTCTGGTCGAGATCGTGCCGCTGTTCTATCAGAAGTCCCTTACCAAGCCGATCGACCGCGCGGGCAACCCGCTCGACATCAAGCCCTACGATGCGTTGCAGTTGACCGGTCGCGACATCTACGTCCGTGAGGGGTGTTACAACTGCCATTCGCAGATGATCCGTCCGTTCCGGGCAGAGACCGAGCGCTACGGGCACTATTCGGTGGCGGGCGAGTTCATCTACGACCGGCCGTTCCAGTGGGGGTCCAAGCGCACCGGACCGGATCTGCATCGCGTCGGAGGGCGTTACTCCGATGAGTGGCATCGTGCTCACCTCATCAATCCGCGTGACGTGGTGCCCGAATCGAACATGCCCGCATTCCCATGGCTGGAGCGTCCAGTGAAGGCCGCAAACATCCAGACCAAGATGCAGGCGCTGCGTGCACTCGGGCATCCCTATTCGGACGAGGAGATCGCCGCTGCTCCCGCGTCCCTGGAAGGAAAGACCGAGATGGACGCACTGATCGCCTATCTGCAGGGGCTAGGTACGGCCCTGTCGAATTTCAAGTAAGGCGCCGGAGGCTTGTCGTGGAGATCAACGACTTGAGAGTGCTCGTGACAGTGCTCGGATTCCTCTGTTTCCTGGGGATCTGTCTCTGGGCCTACAGCCGGCATGCCAAGTCCGGGTTCGAGGAAGCGGCACGCCTGCCCTTTACAGACGATGATGTGCCGGCCGAGCCGTCGGGCGCCGGCAATCCAAGGAAGGAAAACAAAAATGGCTGACTTTGTGAGCGGTTTCTGGAATGTTTACGTGATCGGGCTGGTCGTTCTCAGCCTGCTGTTCTGTCTGTTCATACTCGTCTCCAACAACAAGCGGGAAGCAGGGCCGGTCGAACTGCACGGCCATGTCTGGGATGAAAACCTCGCGGAGTACAACAATCCGTTGCCGCGCTGGTGGCTCTACCTGTTCTGGATCACCCTGGTATTCTCGATCGTGTATCTCGCGCTCTATCCTGGTCTCGGAAACGTGAAGGGTATTCTGGGCTGGACCTCGATCGGACAGTATGAAGCCGAGCAGGCGCGTGCAGCCGATCGCTACGGACCGATCTTTGCGAAGTATCGTGAGATGGACGTTGCTGCAGTCGCATCCGATCCGGACGCACAAGGCATGGGGCAGCGCCTGTTCCTGACGTATTGCGCGCAGTGCCACGGATCGGACGCGAGGGGTGCGAAGGGTTTTCCGAACCTCGCCGATTCTTCCTGGCAATGGGGCGGGGAACCGGAGGCCATCAGGGCGACGATCACCGATGGGCGCATGGGTGCAATGATTCCGTTCGGAGCGACGCTTGGACCGGATGGTGTGAAGGATGTCGCAAACTACGTGCGCTCGCTCAGCGGCCTGGCGCATGATTCGCTGCGTGCCCAGCGGGGAGCGGAGGCGTTCCAGCAGAACTGCGTCGCCTGCCACGGAGCCGATGCGAAAGGGATGGCGGCGCTCGGCGCTCCTGACCTGACCGACGAGAACTGGCTTTGGGGGTCTTCCGAGGCAGTCATCGTCGAGACGATCACACATGGAAGAATGAACCGGATGCCCGGGTTTGGTGAATTTCTCGGGCAAGACAAGGTCCATTTGCTGACCGCCTACGTGTGGGGACTGTCCAACAAGCCCTCACGCTGATTGGTTCGAAAGGCTGGTCGGATCTAAATCACCCCGGGCAAAGGCCCGGGGATTTTGCTTACAAAATATCAGAATATACGGATATTACAATCGTGTCCCAGCAGACACCCCACGACACTCAGGGCGACATGACGGAAAAGGGGGAAGTCCGGCCCGTGAGCCTGTATTCGGCGCGCAAGAAACTTCATGTCCGTTCAGTGAGCGGGCGGTTTGCGCGCTGGAGGTGGGCGCTCGTCTGGCTGACCCAGATTCTGTACTACGGGCTGCCGTGGCTGACCTGGAACGATCGGCAGGCTGTGCTGTTTCATCTGACCGAACGGAAGTTCTACCTGTTCGGGGCGATCTTTTGGCCGCAGGACGTGTTCTACCTTGCGGTGTTGCTGATCCTGTCCGCCTACGCACTGTTCTTCTTTACCGCGATCGCGGGTCGTCTGTGGTGTGGTTATGCCTGCCCGCAGACGGTCTATACCGAGATCTTCATGTGGATCGAGGAGAAGATCGAGGGGGACCACAACCGGCGGCGCAAGCTGGACAAGACTCCGATGGATGGGCGCAAATTTGCGCTGCGTGCAGCCAAGTTTGGCGCTTGGGGCCTGTTTTCGCTGTGGACGGGGTTCACGTTCGTGGCCTACTTCTCTCCGCTCGACGAACTGCTGGCGTCCTTGACCACTTTTGGCTTCGGGCCGTGGGAGACCTTCTGGATCCTGTTCTACGCCGCCTTCACGTACGCGTTCGCGGGAATATTGCGTGAGCAGGTCTGTGAGTACATGTGCCCCTATGCGCGTTTCCAGGGGGTAATGTTCGACCAGGACACGCTCGTCATCACCTATGACGAGGCGCGCGGGGATCCGCGTGGCGCGCGGCGCAAGGGCGTCGTGCCCGCCTCGGTCGGAAAGGGCGATTGCACCGACTGTGGCATCTGCGTCCAGGTCTGTCCTACCGGGATCGACATCCGCAACGGTCTCCAGTACGAGTGCATCGGTTGCGCCGCATGCATCGATGCCTGCGACCAGGTGATGGACAGGATGGAGTATCCGCGCGGCTTGATCCGCTATTCGACCGAGAACGCGTTGCGCCAGCATTGGGGCAGGAAGGAGATCCTGCGCCACGTCGTGCGGCCAAGAACCCTGATCTATGGTGCGTTCCTGGTGTTGATCACGTTCGCGATGATTGCCGGGTTGGCGATGCGGACGGATCTGAGGGTGGACATCATCCGCGACCGGGCAACACTTGCCCGTGAGGTTTCTGACGGGCAGATCGAGAACGTCTATCGCCTGCAGATCATGAACATGGTCGAGCGCGAACGGACGGTCGAGATTCGGGTGGATGGGTTGGATGGCGCCACCCTGCAGGAAGGTGAACCGATCGTGCTGCCTGCTGCAGCAACGGGCGCTGCTACCGTGCAGGTCCGGGTTCCGGCCGATGCGGCCGAGCCAGGATCGCATCCTTTGTATTTCGAAGTTTCCGTGCGCGAGGACCCAGGGGTCACCGTGCGCGAACAGACGACTTTCATGTTGCCGAGGTAGGAGATGAGTCAGGTCATGAGCATGCCAGGAGCCGGGTCGAAGACATCTGCCGTTGCGTGGTACCGGCAGCGCTGGCCATGGATTCTGATTGCGATCCCGGGTACCTCGGTGGTACTCGGGTTCGTGTTGCTGTATCTGGCGGTCACGACGTGGGATGGTCTGGTCGTCGATGATTACTACCGCCAGGGCCGTGCGATCGACCAGACCGTTGCGCGTTCGGCGCTGGCTGCCCGGCTGGGCCTGTCGGCCGAGTTCGATCTGGAGTCGGAAAAGGTCGTGATCCGGATGAGTGCGGACGAGGGCGTGCATCTGCCGCCGGGGGTGATCGTGACGATTGCACATCCGACCCGCGAAGGTATGGACCAGATCCTCCGGCTTGGGGGTGAGGCCGGGGTCTTTGCCGGGCCACTGGCTCCGCTGAGCGGTGGGCGCTGGCTGGTTCAGATCGAGGATGAAGCGCGGACCTGGAGACTCAATGGAGCGATTCGGGTTCCGAGCGAGCGGAAGGTGAAGATCCTTCCTTATGGAACCTGACCAGGTCAGGCTTCCGAGCGGTCGAGAGAAAGGAGAGCTGGCATGCTGAAATGGATCCTCGTGCTTTGGCCATCATTTCTCGTGGCCGCGGTCGCCGAAGCTGTGTTCTTCGTCGTGGTTGACCCCCAGCAGCTGTACCTGTTCGGTGAGCCTGTCCGTTATTCCCCGATTGCGACCTACTCGATCGGATTCTTCGGATTCTGGCTGGCCTGCGCAGCGTCCAGCCTGCTCACGCTGTTTCTGCAGCCTGTCGGCACCAGGCCGCCGGCCCACCGCTGAGGGTCGGATGGTCCAGTGCGCGCGGCGCGGCGTGTTGCGCGATTCAGCGGTAGATCAGAACCGGGATCTTGGTGTGGGTCAGGACTTTCTGGGTTTCGCTGCCGAGCAGCAGGCTTGCGATTCCCTTGCGCCCGTGCGAAGCCATGAAGATCAGGTCGCACTCGTGGCGGTTGGCCGCATCGATGATCGCTTCATAGGGGACTTCGTTGACAAGGGTGTCCACGTCGGCCACGACACCGGCATCGTCCGCCTGCTTCTTCGCCTTGTCGAGGATGCGCTGGGCTTCGGCTTGCGCGGCCTGCGCGAACTGTTCGGGCGTGGTCGGATCGATCAGCGCGCCTTCCCCGTAGATCGGCATCGGGAAGTCGGGTTGGGCGTAGAAAAAGGTAATGCGTGCATTGGCGTCCTTCGCAAAAGAAACCGCCCGCGCGACTGTTGCTTCGGACAGAGGTGATCCATCGGTCGGAACGAGTACGTGCTTGAACATCTTGCGGCCCCCTTGTACTTGGCGATACGGGTGATTATAGCGATCATGCCGGGACGTGCAGGAAAACTTCGGCGCGTGACCGGGCGCGGCGGTACGCAGGGGGGAAGGGAATGAAGATCACGTTCCACGGTGCGGCAGGCGAGGTGACGGGCTCGTGCGCACAGATCGAATTCGACGGCGGTGCATTTCTCGTTGACTGCGGGATGTTTCAGGGCGGACGGGATGCCATGCGCAAGAACCTCGGCGCACTCGACTTCGATCCCAGGTCCCTCGATTTCGTGCTACTGACCCATGCCCATCTCGACCACAGCGGCTTGATTCCGCGCCTTGTTTCGCTCGGCTATCGGCGGCGTGTTCATGCGACCGCTGCAACTGTGGACCTGCTTGGGGTGATGCTGATGGATTCGGGCTACATCCAGGAAAAGGAGGCGGAGTGGGCGAACCGCCGCAGCCATTCCCGGAACCGGAAGAGCCCGTCGAATGCTGCGCCGCTCTATACCGTGGAGCAGGCTCGACAATCGCTTGCCCATCTGACGTCGACCGGGTACGACGAGGTCTTCTCTCCGCACCCCGCCGTTCGGTGCTGTTTCCGTGAAGCAGGCCACATTCTGGGATCGGCCATCATCGAGGTCGATGTCGATTCGGGCGGTCGGACGAGGCGGCTGGTGTTTTCCGGAGATCTCGGAATGCCATCACGGCCCCTGCTGCGCGATCCGAGTGCGATTGGAGCAGCCGACTATCTCGTGATCGAATCGACGTACGGGAACCGGGCTCATCGCCCGATCGCGCAGACAGAAGACGAGCTGGTTCGCATCCTTCGCGACACCCTCGAACGAGGACGCGGAAACGTCATCATTCCTGCTTTTGCGGTCGGGCGCACGCAGGAAGTGATCTTCGTGCTCGCGCGCCTTGTACGGGAAGGACGCATCAATCGGCTGGAAATCGTCGTTGATTCGCCCATGGCAACCGCCGTCACCGACATCACGCTGGAGCATGACGCGCTCTGGGACTCCGAGACGCGCGCGTTGCGTGACTGGATGCTTGCACATCCTGAACGTTTGCGCCTGCGTTTCGTGTCGGACGTGGAGGAGTCGATCGCATTGAACCAGATCCGCTCCGGGCTCGTGATCATCTCGGCCAGCGGGATGTGCGACGCCGGGCGCATCAAGCATCACCTGAGGCACAACCTTGCGCGCCCGGAGTGCAGCGTTGTGGTCTGCGGCTTCCAGGCCGCCGGCACCCTTGGTCGCCGGCTGGTCGATGGCGCTCGCAGCGTCAACCTGTTCGGTGAGCGGGTCGCGGTTCATGCTTCGATTCATACCGTTGGAGGTCTTTCGGCGCATGCGGATCAGCCTGCCCTGCTCGATTGGGCGGGGCGGCTGCGCAAGCCACCGCATCGAACCTTCGTCGTTCACGGAGAGCCCGCAGCTGCAGCCGCGTTGACGGATGCGCTCAAGACCGTCAGGGGATGGCCGGCGGTGGAGGTCGCGCATGCGGGAAAGGTCTATGAGCTGGATTGATGGGCCTGCAATGGGCGGGCTGCGCCGAGGCGCAGCTGGGAGCCGTTTCATGAACCGGGGGTTTGTCCTCCCGGATGGGGTCGCATGATGGGCAACGGGACGAGACAGGCGGAGGGGCGTCGTGGCGTGAAGGCAAAGCGATCCGGTTCGGCGAATCCTGCTGACCTGCTCGGCCGTACGCTCCGTCAGGTACATGAGTCGGTCGAAGGCGCGGTGGATCCGCTCGGTATGGCTGCGCCCATCCTGCACGCGCAGCTCGCCTGGATGGCGCACCCCCAGGAGCTTGCGGAGCGGATGGCACAGCTATCCGACGATATCTGGCGGCTGCAGTGTCATTCCTGGCGTCGTGCACTCGGGCTGGCGGATCCCGATCCGGTGGTGCCGAATCCGGATGACCAGCGCTTCTCGGATCCAGTGTGGACCGAATCGGCGAGTTGGGATCTCGTCAAGGAGTGGTATCTCGCCCTGACCCACAACGTTCAGGACATGCTCTACGAGACCCCCGGGCTTTCGGGCAAGGAGCGGCGGCGGGCTGCTTTCTGGTGGCGCAAGTGGCTCAATGCGGTCGCCCCGACGAACTTCCTGATGACCAATCCGGTTGCGCTTCGAAAGGCGATCGAGAGTCACGGCGAGAGCCTTGTCCGAGGCATGCAGAACATGCTGGAGGATCTGCGTGCGGGTCAGGTGAGGATGACCGATCCCGATCACTTCGTCGTCGGCCGCGATCTGGCGCTTACCCGGGGTGCGGTCGTCTTCCGCAACCGACTGGTCGAGATCCTCCACTATGCACCGAAGCGCGAAACCGTGCATGCGGAACCCGTCATCGTCATCACCCCGTGGATCAACAAGTACTACATCCTCGACCTGACGCCGGCTCGAAGCATGGTGGCGTATCTGCTCGACCAGGGGTTCGACGTCTTCATTACGAGCTGGAAGAATCCCGACGCCTCGATGCATGCGACAAGCTTCGATGACTACCTGCTCGAAGGGGTGCAGGCAGCGGTCGAGACTGCGCTCGGCTATACACGTGCTGAAAAGGTCCATGCGGTCGGTTATTGCATCGGTGGAACTGCACTCGCGATGTACATGGCCTGGGCCAACCGCAAGTTCGAGCCGGAGGAGGTTCCGGTGCGGGACTTCACGCTGTTCACCACGCTCGTGGATTTCCACAAGCCTGGCGATATCGAGGTGTTCATCGACGAGGCAAGCATCCACTACCTCGAAGACAGCATGAGACGCAAGGGCTACCTCGATGGCAAGGAGATGGCAGCATCGTTTCGGCTGCTCCGTTCAAACAGTCTCATCTGGCATTACGTCGTGCATGGCTGGCTGTACGGCGACGCTCCGCCACCGTTCGACGTCCTGTTCTGGAACATGGACACCACCCGCATGCCGAGCGCGATGCACTCGTGGTATCTGCGCGAACTGTATCTCCAGAACCGGCTGGTTCAGCCGGATGCACTGACCGTGGCCGGGCAGCCGCTTGACCTGGCGAGGATCGTCCAGCCTCTGTATGCAGTGGGTGCCGAGGACGATCACATCGCCCCTTGGGCGCAGACATTCCGGGTCAATCGCCATGTCACCGGTCCGAAGCGATACGTCCTGTCGAGTTCGGGTCACATCCTCGGAATCGTCAATCCGCCCGTCGATCCGCCACGGCGCAGTTACCGCGCCGATCTGGCCCATCGGTCGGACAAGCCGGAGGACTGGCTGAGTCGCGCGGAGCAACATTCCGGAAGCTGGTGGGAGGACTGGATCGCCTGGCTCAGGCCGCGTTGTGGTCCGCTTGTCAAAGCCCGTCCGGCGAGCAAGCGCGGCTATCCATCATTGGCGCCGGCACCGGGAACCTACGTCAAAGAGCCTTGAGTCGCGCCGCGCGCTTGATACCGGTCAAAGCCATTCCCGACGCGCGCCGGCAGAATGCGCCGCGATGGTTCTCGGAACGTCCTAACCTTGATGGCGTGCAAGCCCTTCGGCATCGTGAAGGGTGATGTGCTTGCCCTGGACCGTGATCAGTCCGGCATCGGACAGGTCGTGGAAGATTCTGGAAAGGGTTTCGGGCGTGAGGTTCAGTCGCGAGGCGATGACCTGTTTGCTGGTTGGTAGCTCGATCTGGACCTTGCTTCCGGGGCCGGCCGTTTCCGTCTGCTGCAGCAGATAGCCGATCACGCGCTGGGTGCTTGAGCGCAGCGAGTACGTTTCGACGTCGGCAACCATGGTGTGCAGACGGATCGCCATTCCTGCAAGCAGTTTGCGGGCGAAGCCGGGGTCTTGATCGATGAGGTCCGACACGACGCTCTGGCCGATATGCAGCAGCTGAGTCGATGTCAGCGCTTCGGCAAACACGGGGTAGGGGCGATCCATGAGCATGACTGCTTCCCCGAAGGTTTGCGTCGGGCCGATGATCTCGACGACCTTTTCGTTGCCCTGTGCCGACGAAACGGCGAGCTTCATCTGGCCGGATACGACGAAGTAGAAGCCGTGCGGAGGGTCGCCGCGCTGGAACAGCAGTTCACCCTTTTCCAGCCTGCGCTCCCGCGTGTAGCGTGCGACGTGACTGATCTCTTCGTCCGAGAGCTCGCTGAAGAAGGGCACCTGATGCAGGGACGCCTGGATGTCTGTGGCCTGTTGGGACATGGTGTGCTCCGATGCATGAGGGCGGTATTCTAACTCCTGACGCGTCGCACTCCGGTTTTGCGACGGTGTGACGGTGCAACCGATTCGGGAACGGGTGGATCATGGAACGGAAAGATTCTGGACGGTACGATCAACTGGCGCTCTTTGCCGCGCCCCACCGCTCGATGTTTCTTGCGGGTGGAAGCATGCTGTTGATCGGGTTCGTGCTCTGGGCGATCGAACTTGCGGCCCGGGTCGGGCTGGCAACGCCAACCCAATGGAGCCTCGCGCCGGGGGTGATGCATGCGATGCTGGTGGTCGGGGGCGTATTTCCATTTTTCATGAAAGGGTTCCTTCTGACCGCAATGCCGCGCTGGCAGGGGATGGCCGACCTCGATCAGTCGCCCTGGATCGGTCCATGGCATCTGATCGTCGCAGGATGGCTGGTCACGATCCTCGGGCTCGTCGTGCCCGCACTGCTGGTTGGTGGACTGATCACGGTTCTGGCTGGCTGGATCTTTATCCTGCGCGTGCTCTGGGAGGTCGCCCATCAACCGCGCGCCGACCGGGTGCATGCGCGGTGCGTGACGTATGCGTTCTTTGCCGGTGCCGTTGCGCTCGCTGCCTGGACCGTGCATGCGCTTACCGGTGACGGGGTCTGGGCGCGCATGGCGGTCAATGCAGGAATCTGGTGGTTCCTGCTTCCCGTGTTCTTCACCGTTTGCCATCGCATGATTCCCTTCTTTTCGGCCAACGTGATCGATGACTACACGATGGTTCGCCCACGCGCTGCGCTGTGGTGGATGCTTGCCGCCAGCGTCGTGCACGGCGCCTTGGCGATGCTCGGCAAGGTCCACCTGGCCTGGCTTGTCGATGCGCCTGCTGCTGCCATCGCACTCTGGTTGTCGTGGCACTGGCGCCTGCGGGCCTCGCTCAAGGTACCCTTACTGGGCATGCTGCACATCGGGTTTGCCTGGCTCGGGATTGCCTTGCTGCTCTTTACCTTCCAGAACCTCGCGGCTTCCTTCGGAAAGTACGTGCTTGGAATGGCGCCGCTGCACGCGCTGGGGATCGGCTTTTTTGCCTCCATCCTTTTCGCGATGGTGTCCAGGGTGACCCTTGGGCATTCGGGGCAGGCTCTGCAGGCCGACGCGTACACCTGGCGACTGTTCCTCGGGCTGCAGGCGGTCGTCGTCGTGCGTCTGGCAGCCGATCTGGCATCGTCCTCGCATGGAGCGTTCATGTTGCTCGCCGTGCTTGGTTGGCTCGCAGTGTTCGGAGCCTGGGCAGTGCGCTATCTGCCCGTGTACTGGAGGCCGAGAAAGGACGGCAAGCCCGGCTGAGCTTCTGCGGTACTGCCACACTCTCGCGGCAGTACCAGGTGTCCAACGATTCCAGCATGACTCGAGGTAGAGCATGTATCCGATGCTAAAGAACCTGCACGTCCTTTTCGTCACGCTCAGCGCGGCCGGGTTCCTGCTGCGGTCCTTCTGGATGCTCACGGGCAGCGGCATGCTTCGTCACCCGTTGACGCGCCGTCTCCCGCATGTCATCGATACATCGCTCCTGATCACCGCGATCGGAATGATGGCCATGCTCTCACAGTATCCGTTCGTGGCCGGGTGGCTGACGGCGAAGGTTCTTGGCCTGCTGGTCTACATCGTTCTTGGCGCCATTGCCCTGACTTACGGGCGAACGCGGGCAGTGCGCACAAGCGCGCTGGTGGGGGCGCTGCTCGCTTTCGCGTGGATCGTGTCGGTGGCGATCACCAAGAATCCGTGGGGATTTCTGGCATGAAGCGTGCGATCAGCGCATCACCGAAGGGTGCTGGATGATCTTGCGCAAGGCGGGAATGTCCAGGAGCCGGACATGTTTCTGCTGAACCGAAATCAGACCCTCTTCCTGGAATCGTGAAAAAGCCCGTGACACCGTCTCGAGCTTGAGCCCGAGATAGGAGCCGATCTCGTCGCGGGTCATGCGCAGATGAAATTCAGATGCCGCAAACCCGCGCGCAGTGAAACGCTGTGACAGATTGATCAGGAAGGCCGCGAGCCGCTCCTCTGCCCGCATCGAGCCAAGCAGCATCATGACTCCATGATCACGGACGATCTCGCGGCTCATGACCTTGTGGAACTGGTGCTGTAGCCCCTCGATCTGACGCGAAAGTTCTTCGAGCTTGTCGTAGGCGATCACGCAGACTTCGCTGTCCTCGAGCGCGATGGCATTGCAAGAATGGGCCTCGGTGCTGATACCGTCCAGCCCCAGCATCTCGCCGGTCATCTGGAACCCGGTGACTTGCTCTCGCCCGTCCTCGAGTACCACGTCGGTCTTGAACCAGCCTATGCGGATCGCGTAGATCGCCTCGAACGGATCGCCTGCACGATAGAGATGTTGCTGGCGTTTGATCTTGCGGCGCGTTCCGACCAGCTCGTCGAGCCGGTTGACCTCCGTCTCGGTCATCCCGAACGGCAGACACAGCTCCAGCAGGTTGCACTGAGAACACGCCGACTTCAGGTCGGCTGCGGTGATCGGGACGGTCGCCTTCATGTGCACGATCGGCATGCTCCAGAAGCGGCTTCGTCCGAAGCGACAGACCGTTGATCCACGTCAACCACAAGACGGATGCTTTCTGACATTGTTAGACATAGGCTAAAATCGCAAGACAATGACCAGTCAGACAGATCTTGTTTTCGACCCCCAACTGATCCGCCGTTTCGACATCAACGGGCCGCGTTACACATCGTACCCGACCGCGGACCGGTTTGTTGAGGCATTCGATGCGCAGGCGTTGCGGGATTCCCTCGCGAAGAGGGCCATTGGCGGCGTGAGCCGACCGCTCTCATTATACTTCCACATCCCGTTTTGCAACACGATCTGTTACTACTGCGCCTGTAACAAGATCATCACGAAGGATCACGGCCGCTCGGCACGGTATCTGAAGTATCTCGACAAGGAGATCGAACTTCAGACCGATGTTCTGGGTGGGAGCCGTCAGGTCACGCAACTGCACCTCGGAGGCGGGACGCCGACCTTCCTGTCCCATGACGAGATGCGCCGCCTGATGCATTCGGTGCAGTCGCGTTTCACGCTCGTCCCGAATGGTGAGTACTCGATCGAAGTCGATCCACGCAAGGTCGATTTCGAAACCGTCAAGCTGCTCTCCGATCTGGGTTTCAACCGCATGAGCGTCGGCGTACAGGATTTCAGCGCCGACGTCCAGGTGGCGGTGAACCGGGTTCAGAGCATCGACGAAACCCGACTCGTCATGGAGTCGGCAAGGCAGACCGGGTTCAAGTCGATCAGCATGGATCTGATCTACGGGCTGCCGAAGCAGAACGTGATCAGCTTCAACCGCACGCTCGAACAGGTGCTCGAGCTTTCGCCCGACCGCATCTCGCTCTACAGCTATGCGCACCTGCCGGGACTCTTCAAGCCGCAGCGCAGGATCAATCTCGCCGAACTGCCGACCGCAGATGCGAAACTGCAGATCCTTCAGCTTGCCATTCGGCGGCTGACCGAGGCAGGGTATGTGTACATTGGCATGGATCACTTTGCGAAACCGGATGACGAGCTGACGGTGGCCCAGCGCCAGGGCAGACTGCATCGCAATTTTCAGGGCTACTCGACCCAGGCCGAGTGTGATCTTCTGGCGTTCGGGGTTTCGGCGATCGGCAAGATCGGCTCCGTCTATTCGCAGAACGTCAAGACGCTCGATGACTACTATGATGCGCTCGATCGCGATGAACTGCCCGTGCTGAGAGGGATCGAGCTGACTGCCGATGATCTTCTGCGTCGCTCGATCATCCAGTCGCTGATGTGCAATTTCGAGCTGTCGATGGAGGCCATCGAACAGGCCCACCTGATCGACTTCCGCGACTACTTCTCCAGCGAACTGGAGGATCTCCAGGCGATGGCGCAGGCGGGGCTGGTCAGTATCGATGAGGAGTGGATCAGTGTACAGCCGGCTGGCCGACTCCTGGTGCGCGGCATCGCGATGGTGTTTGATCGCTATCTGCGTACTGACCGTGAACGGGCGCGCTACTCCAAGGTAATCTGATCGAGTTTGCCTTGCCTGGCGTTTCGTGTCCGAGGAGCCTCGGGGCGCTCCGCGTTTCCGGACGGTTACGCCGTTCATGGATCTTCGCATGCCGGATACCGGATACATTGCCATCTTCCTGATCGGGCTGCTTGGAGGCACGCACTGCGTGAGCATGTGCGGCGGGATCGTTGGTGCCCTTACAGCTCAGATGCCAGGTCGGCCCGGGATGCAGTGGCCGATCCATCTCGCCTACAACCTTGGACGCATCAGTACCTATACGGTACTCGGCGCTGTGCTCGGTGGGATTGGCAGCGCAGGACTTCTGCTCAACGACGTGCTTCCGGTTCAGCTCGGCCTGTATGTGCTGGCGAATCTGATGTTGATCGCGCTAGGGCTGTACCTGACCGGGTTCACGCGATTGCTGGCGCCGATCGAGCGCGCGGGCCTCATTGTCTGGAAGAGGATCCAGCCGCTGGCGCGTCGCTTCCTGCCGGTGCGCAACCTGCGTCAGGCCTTTCCGCTTGGATTGCTGTGGGGGTTCCTGCCCTGCGGGTTGGTCTACAGCGTGCTCACCACGGCATTGTTGACGGGATCAACGACTCGTGGTGCAGGGATGATGTTCGCATTCGGATTGGGGACCTTGCCCAATCTCATGCTGGCGGGAATGCTGTTCAAGAGGGTTCGGGACGTCACGAGGAATACGCGCGTGCGCTTTGTGGCGGGCGTGGTCGTGCTCGGTTTCGGAGTGTTCGGCCTGTATCACGCGCCAACGCTTGGCGGCATGCTCTGGGGAGGAATCGTCTGCGAGGTCTGAATCGGTTCCTCAACGGCTGGTTGTCCGGACAGCCTCAACTGTCCATCGTGCAGGGCTCGGATTATGCGTTGGCCGAGAAAGGCGGAGAGCCATTGACCCGTTAAACAAATTTGCCGAAATTGTTTCGTGCATTGGTGTATAACGTGCTCGACATCCTCGACTGGTCGTGCGTTCGCTTTCTGCGGTCGCGCCTTGGGCGGAGGATGAGGGTGAATCTGGCTGAGACTTGGCACGGGCCGGGACGGGCGTGCGGCGTTCACCAGGCAATGAACGAGATTGCGGTGATAGGGGGCGTGCTCGGATGGCAGAGGTTACGATCAAGGTGGCGGGCTTGAGCTGCGGTGGTTGCGTTCGCAACGTGACGGGTGTGCTGATGGCGCTTCCGGGTGTGGTCGAGGCGTCGGTGTCCCTGGATGACGGGTTGGCGAGGGTCGCGTTCGATCCGGGCGTGGTGACGACCGAACAGTTGCGCCAGGCGGTGATCGACGCGGGGTTCGATTCGCCGGACTGAGGTGGGGAACGGGCACGGGAGTTCTCACCGGTCGGGCTGCCCCGGCCGATGCAGGTTCCTGATCCACGCCGCATCCGAAGACACTCCGTGGGGCGTTTGCACTTATAATCGCGCCCAGTTTTCTCACGGGAGGGTAGTATGGGTCTGGATCATGTCAAGTCCGGCAAGGATGTCCCGAACGACATCAATGTCATCATAGAAATTCCGGCGCAAGCCGATCCGATCAAGTTCGAGGTGGACAAGGACAGCGGAGCGGTCTTCGTCGATCGTTTCATGGGCACTTCGATGCGCTATCCGATCAACTACGGATACGTGCCCCATACGATTGCCGGTGACGGCGATCCGGTCGACGTGCTGGTGGTTACGCCGTTTCCGCTGATACCCGGCGTTGTCATTCGCTCGCGCCCGATCGGTGTGCTGAAGATGGAAGACGAATCCGGGATGGACGCCAAGGTCGTTGCGGTGCCTGTGTCAAAGCTCACACCGCTCTATGACAAGGTTCAGTCGCTCGACGATCTTCCCGAGCTGCTGTTGAAGCAGACGGTACATTTCTTCGAGCATTACAAGGATCTGGAACCGGGCAAGTGGGTCAAGGTTCTCGGCTGGGGGGGCATCGATGAGGCTCGCCAGGAGATCCTCGATGGCGTGAAGAACGCGGCAAAGTGATTTTTCGCGCATATGGCGTGTGCTTTGCGCGATCAAAGGAAGAGGCCCGCTTGCCGGGCCTTTTTTCTTGATTGGCCGGGCGGGTCTACCCGTTCAGGTGAGCCGGTGGGTTGCCTGCCCGGCTCAGGTCATCTTGCAGTCATTCGCAAGGGGCTTGTGGCTGCGGCCGTCGAGCAGGACGCTCTTCCACGGAAGGTCGATCCAGACCAGTCCGTTTGCCTGGTCCTCGTAGCGAGGCAAGCCTGAGAACGACAGATCGCGCTGAAGCCGGTAACGGTTGCCGGTCCAGCCGATGTGGATCTGGTCTCCGGCCTGGCGGTCGCGGAGGACATCCACTCGATGGCCCTGGTCGCACACATAGGTGCCGCTCGCCAGGTCGAACTCGAGTTGTCCGTTGCCGGCGTTCCTGGGTCGTTCGACGATCGATTCCACTGCCGCGACTGGCGCAGGAGGCGACGGGCTGGCGCAGGCGATGGGCAGCAGGAGCATCATTAGAGTGGCGCGGCGAAGCACTTTGGCAAACTCCCGGGAAGGCCGCACAGCGAGGCCGGATTGCGCGAATTCTATCAGGGCGTTGATCGGCTGGAGGATGATCCCGAAAGAATTTCTGGGGCGTGTTGCGGCGCCTGCGCGAAGTGTTTCAACCCGGTATAGTTGCGCCCATGGACAAGACCCTGAAGATTGCCGTTGCCCAGTTCAATCCCGTCGTGGGCGATCTGGGTGGCAACGCTGAGCGCATCATCGAGGCGCTTGAGCAGGCGCGTGATGAACGCGTCGATCTGCTGCTCACGCCAGAGCTTGCATTGTCGGGCTACCCGCCCGAGGATCTCCTGCTGCGCCCGGATTTTCATCGTGCCTGCACCCGCGAGATCGAGCGGATCGCCCTGCATGCGCAGGGCGTCACGCTGGTGCTTGGTCATCCGCGCGAATGCGGAGGGCGGCGGTTCAATTCCGCTTCGGTGCTGCGCGATGGTGCGCTGCGGAAGAGCTATGACAAGCGGTGCCTGCCCAACTACGCGGTGTTCGATGAGGCGCGCTATTTTTCGCCTGGGACTTCCGCGGTGGTGTTCGAGATGAAGGGCGTGACGATCGGGCTGGGAATCTGTGAGGATCTGTGGGTACCGGAACCGGCGCGCGGTGCGCGCGCGGCCGGCGCTGAATTGTTGCTCGGCATCAATGCCTCGCCCTTTCATCTGGACAAGCATCGGCGCAGGCTCGACGTACTCCGCGAGCGCGTGGCGGAGGTCGGCATTCCGTTGTTGTACTGCAACATGGTTGGCGGGCAGGATGAGCTCGTGTTTGATGGGGCCTCGTGCGCACTCGATCGCGAGGGCCGGCTGGCATGGCAGGCGCCATCCTTTTCCGAGCGGATCGACACGATCGTGTACAGGGATGGTCGCTGGGAGGGGGCGAGGCTCGCAACGCCGCGATCTGCCGAGGAGGAAGTGTACGAGGCCCTCAAGGCCGGGGTGCGGGACTATCTCGGGAAGAACGGGTTTCCGGGCGCCGTCATCGGGCTTTCGGGGGGGGTCGATTCCGCGCTGACGCTTTGCATCGCAGCCGACGCGTTGGGCCCGGAGCGTGTCCGTGCAGTGATGATGGCCTCGCCCTATACGGCACAGATGAGTCTCGACGACTCGCGTGCGCTGGTTGCGAACCTCGGGGTTCGCTATGACGAGATTCCGATCGAGCCCGCGATGAAGGTGTTTGCTGACCTGCTTGCGCCGCAGTTCCAGGGGCTGGCGCCGGATGCCACCGAAGAGAACCTTCAAAGCCGGATTCGCGGCATGATCCTGATGGCTCTTTCCAACAAGACCGGCTGGCTCGTGCTCACGACCGGCAACAAGAGCGAGATGGCCACCGGTTACGCGACCCTGTACGGGGACATGGCCGGCGGGTTCGCCGTGCTGAAGGATTTGTACAAGACCTTCATCTACCGCCTGTCCGCATGGCGCAACACGGTTTCTCCCGTGATCCCCGAGAACATCATCGCTCGGCCCCCGTCGGCAGAACTGAAGCCGGATCAGACGGATCAGGACTCGCTTCCGCCCTACGAGGTGCTCGATGCGATCATCGAGGCCTACATGGAGCGCGACGAATCGCCCCGCGAGATCATTGCGCGGGGCTACGAGGAGGCTGATGTGCGCCGGACCGTCTCGATGCTCAAGCGCAACGAATACAAGCGGCGTCAGGCACCCGTCGGAATCCGCGTCACGCCACGCGGATTCGGACGCGACTGGCGCTATCCGATCACCTCGCGTTATCGGGACGAATATTGATCGGATGCAGGGAAAGGATGCTCAAGGAGAAGCGGATGAAGAAGATCGAAGCCATCATCAAGCCGTTCAAGCTCGACGAGGTGCGCGAAGCGCTGTCGGATGTCGGCATCAACGGCCTGACGGTCACCGAGGTCAAGGGATTCGGGCGTCAGAAGGGGCACACCGAGCTTTACCGGGGAGCCGAGTATGTCGTGGACTTCCTCCCGAAGATCAAGGTCGAGATCGTGCTGGGCGACGAGCTGGTGGACGGTGCCGTCGAGGCGATCATCAAGGCCGCCCATACCGGCAAGATCGGTGATGGCAAGATTTTCGTGATGCCGGTCGAACAGGTGGTGCGCATCCGTACCGGCGAGACCGACGAAGACGCCATCTGATCGCGCGCAGGCGCCGTTCTCGTCCTATCTCGAACCCGGTTTGGTGCCGCGCAGCAGCACCATCAGGGCGCCTGAACCACCCTGATTTGGGCCGCCGTGGCAGAACGCGAGGATCTCCTCGCGCTGGGCCAGCCAGTTGCGTGAAAGGTGCTTGAGCACGGATTCGCGACCCGGCGAGCCCAGCCCCTTGCCATGGATTACGCGGATGCAGCGCTGGCCTTTCAGGATGCACGCCGACAGGAACTGCGTGAGTGCGGCGCGCGCTTCGTCGCGCTTCAAGCCGTGCAGATCGAGTTCGGCCTGCAGCACCCAGCGGCCGCGCCGCAGATCGGCGAGCGTACGGCGCGGAAGTCCATTGCGCAGGAACGCCGCTTCGTCTCCGGTTTCGAGGCGGTCGAGGTGTGAAATCGGGGTATGCAGCGATTCGTGCAGGGCGGCCTGCTCGTCTTCACAGCGTTTCAAGGGCAGCGCTTCGGGAGGCGCTCTGCGCAACTCGGCGCGTGCGGGCTTCGTCAGGGGGTGGGTGCCCGGGTTGGCGTAGCGGAACAGTTCGGCAGCGCTCAGCGCCTCGGGTTCTTCCGGCAGCAGCAAAACCGGGCGCTCGTTTGGATCCGCGATCGGTGGAGCACGCAGCGCGGCCTTGCGGCGGTTGCCGCCTGGATCGATCCGGTCTGTTGCTCCGATCGGCTTTACGCCCTCCATCATGGCTGAAAGGAGGGCGGCGTCACTCAGTTGCGAAAGGTTTTCGACGCGGCGATCGGTGCCGGCTTCGTCCTGTGCATCCTTATTCTGCGGCCGCAGCAGCGGCGGCGGTTTGGGTGATTCGAGGACCGCACGCTCGGGATCTGCCAGCGGTCGGACCCCCGCCAGGGCGCGGCTCAGCAGCCTGGAGTCATTTTCATGCGCCGGTGACGCCTTTTCTTCGTGTGGGTCCGGTTTCGTGCGATCTGCCCCGGTTGCCGTGAGCCTGCCCGCAGGTCCGGAGCGTCCGCCCGGCTTCGCCCTGAGTCGAGCGCGCAGCTCACCGAGTGCGTCGAGGGCGAGGCCGGACGGCTCGCGGCCGGATCGCCGAGGCGGTGCCGGCCGTTTCTTCGTCATCAGTGCCCTGCGAGGGCGTCCAGGTAGCGCTCGGCGTCCAGTGCAGCCATGCAGCCGGTTGCCGCCGAGGTGACCGCCTGGCGATAGATGTGGTCCTGCACGTCCCCGGCCGCGAACACGCCTTCGATGCTCGTTGCAGTGGCATTGCCCTCACGTCCGCCGCGTGTGACGAGATAGCCGCCTTCCATCTCCAGCTGACCTTCGAAGATATCGGTGTTCGGCTTGTGGCCGATTGCAATGAACACGCCCTGGAGTGCGATCTCGCGGGTCGTGTCGTCCTTGGTGCTGCGGATGCGGATGCCGGTCACGCCGGTATTGTCGCCGAGCACTTCGTCGAGTGTGGCATCGAGCGCGAGCTCGATCTTGCCGGCAGCGACCTTCTCCATCATCTTGTCGATCAGGATCTTTTCCGAGCGGAAGGTCTGGCGGCGGTGGACGACGGTGACCTTCCTTGCGATGTTTGCAAGATACAGTGCCTCCTCGACGGCTGTGTTGCCGCCGCCGACGACTGCGACCTCCTGATTGCGGTAGAAGAATCCATCGCAGGTTGCGCAGGCCGAAACGCCACGGCCGGAAAACTCCTGCTCCGACGGGATGCCAAGGTACTTGGCGGTTGCACCGGTCGCGATGATCAGCGCGTCGCAGGTGTACTCGCCGGCATCGCCGATCAGGCGGATGGGCTTTTCGGCAAGCTTCGCAGTGTGAATGTGATCGAAGATCATCTCGGTGTTGAAGCGCTCGGCGTGCTTCTGGAAGCGTGCCATCAGATCCGGGCCGAGCACGCCATCGGCATCGGCCGGCCAGTTGTCGACGTCCGTCGTGGTCATCAACTGTCCGCCCTGGGCGATGCCGGTGATGAGCACGGGAGACAGATTGGCGCGGGCGGCGTAGACGGCCGCGGTGTAGCCGGCCGGGCCGGAGCCGAGGATGAGCAGGCGGGCGTGTTTCTGGGTCATGGTCGGTTGCCTTGCGGGTTGGGAATGGCGGAATTATAGCCGAGGGGTGCTGTTGGCCGCGCCAATACGGGCGATAGCGAAGGGGCATTGGCGACGCATGGCCGGCGCATGAGCGAGGTGGCGCAGCGACCGGCACAAGCGCTTGCAACTTGGGGGTGGACGGATCGAATATAATCTTCGATCCCGCTTGCACAGGGCTCCGACCCGCAGATGTTGTTCCGCTCCTCCAGCACCCGTCCGAAGTCCCAGCCGCTGCCCGAGCGCCTGTCGCTGCTGCTGCAGGAGGCGCGCTGGTTGATCCTGGGCGTGATGTCACTGTATATCGGGCTGATCCTGATCGGTTATAGCCCGGCCGATCCGGGGTGGTCGCATGCGGCAGAGGTGAGTCGGGTCTCCAACCCGGGAGGGCGTTTCGGTGCCTGGCTGGCCGACTTGTTGTACTACCTCTTCGGGGTTTCGGCCTGGTGGTGGGTGATCTTTCTCGGCTATGGGCTGGTCTGGGGGTTTCGGCGGCTGCGTCACGAGTTGCGTGCCGACAAGCGCTCCTTCTTCATCATCCTGTCCGGCTTTGTCGTCGTGCTGCTCGCCAGCAGTGCGCTCGAAGCGCTTCGGTTCCACACCCATGGGGCGGCGGTTCCGCTCGCTCCGGGTGGATTGCTCGGCGTCGAGCTCGGAGGGGTGGTCCAGGCTTATCTGGGTTTCACGGGCGGCACGCTGTTGCTGATCGCTCTGCTCGCGTCCGGACTCAGTCTATTCTCCGGGTTGTCGTGGTTGTCCGTGGTGGAAAGGCTCGGGACGATGCTGGAGCAGGCCGTGCTCGGTTGTGTGACGGCCTGGGCGAAGTGGCAGGACCGCCGGGCGGGAAGGCGGATTGCGGAAAAACGCGAGGCTGTGGTCGAGACGCGTCGGCGCAAGACCGAGCAGTCACCGCCGCCTGCGCTGCGCATCGAGCCGGCGATCGCCAGCATTCCGAAGTCGGAGCGTGTGGACAAGGAGCGGCAGCACTCGCTTTTTGCCGAACTGGGTGAGGGGTCGCTGCCGCCGCTGGCTCTGCTCGATCCACCCAGCGGCGAGGTTGAGCCACCGTCGCCCGAGTCGCTTGAATACACCTCCCGTCTGATCGAGACCCGACTGGCTGATTTCGGGGTCGTCGTCAAGGTGGTTGCGGCTTATCCAGGGCCGGTCGTTACGCGTTACGAGATTGAACCGGCGGTCGGCGTCAAGGGCAGTCAGGTCGTCAATCTCGCCAAGGATCTTGCGCGCGCTCTGTCGCTTGTCTCGATCCGGGTCGTGGAAACCGTCCCTGGCAAGTCCTGCATGGCGTTCGAACTGCCGAATCCGAAACGCCAGGTCGTGCGCCTGTCGGAGATTCTCGGGTCGAAGGCCTATCACTCGATGAGTTCGCCACTGACCGTGGCGCTCGGCAAGGACATCGGTGGTCTGCCGGTGGTGGCGGATCTGGCGAAGATGCCGCATCTGCTCGTAGCCGGAACGACTGGTTCAGGGAAATCGGTCGGGATCAACGCGATGATCCTGTCGCTCGTGTACAAGGCCGAGCCGTCCCGTGTGCGTCTCATCATGGTCGACCCCAAGATGCTGGAGCTTTCGATCTACGAGGGTATCCCGCATCTGCTGGCCCCGGTCGTGACTGACATGAAGCACGCCGCCAACGCGCTCAACTGGTGCGTGATCGAGATGGACAAGCGCTACAAGCTGATGGCTGCGGTTGGCGTGCGCAACCTCGCCGGGTTCAACAAGGCCGTGGCGGATGCGGAGAAGGCCGGTACCCCGCTCACGAACCCGTTCTCGATCACGCCCGACAGCCCGGAGCCGCTGTCCACGTTGCCACACATCGTGGTGGTCATCGACGAGCTGGCCGACATGATGATGGTGGTCGGCAAGAAGGTCGAAGAGCTCATCGCACGTCTTGCGCAGAAGGCGCGCGCAGCGGGGATCCATCTGATTCTTGCAACCCAGAGGCCGTCGGTGGATGTGATCACGGGGCTCATCAAGGCGAACGTGCCGACCCGCATCGCATTCCAGGTTTCGTCGAAGATCGACTCGCGCACCATCCTCGACCAGATGGGTGCCGAGACCTTGCTCGGCATGGGCGACATGCTCTATCTCGCACCCGGAACCGGGGTGCCCGTGCGGGTCCATGGCGCCTTCGTGGCCGACGAAGAAGTGCACAAGGTTGTCGAGCACCTGAAGCGGATGGGGCCTCCGGATTACGTCGAAGGCATCCTTTCGGCCGCCGAAGAGGATTCCGAGGGAGCCGCAGTTGCGGGCGAGGGGGACGAGGGGGAGGCAGACCCGATGTACGACCAGGCCGTCGAGATCGTGCTCAAGACCCGTCGACCCTCGATTTCGCTTGTCCAGAGGCATTTGCGGATCGGCTACAACCGGGCAGCGCGGCTCATCGAGCAGATGGAGCGTAGTGGGCTGGTTTCGGCGATGGGTTCGAACGGCAACCGCGAGGTCATCGTGCCGGCGCGGGACGAAGCATGAACGGGATCCTCCTGCGCGGGCTGCTTGCCCTGGTGCTGTGGTGGTCCGTTTGCGCCTACGCGCAGCCCTCGGGCGTGGAGCAGCTTCGCCAGTTCATCGAGCGGTCGACCCATGCCCAGGGACGCTTCGAGCAGGTTGTCACCGCTTCATCCGGGCGCCGCCCGCAGTTGGCCAGTGGGCGACTCGCGTTCCTGCGGCCGGGGCGATTCCGCTGGGAGTATGAGACACCGTATGCGCAACTGCTGGTCAGCGATGGCGAACGGATGTGGGCGTGGGATCGTGATCTGAACCAGGTCACCGTCAAGAAGGTCGGCGATGCGCTGGGGAGTTCGCCCGCCGCGATTCTTGCCGGCGACGGTGACCTGGACCGTGACTTCGAGCTGCGGGAGGCAGCCAGTGAAGACGGGCTGGAATGGGTGGAGATCGTTCCGAAACAGGCGGACAGCGGATTCGCCTCGATGCGTGTCGGACTGACCGATGGCCGGTTGCGGCGTATGGAGATGCGCGACCACTTCGGCCAGACGACGCGGATCGACTTCATCGATCTGGACCTCGGTGTTCGTCCGGAATCCTCGCTCTTCAGCTTCGTCCCGCCGGCCGGTGCCGACGTGATCGGCGACTAGAGAAGCCGCACCGGCGATGGTTGCGGATCTGTTCGATACCGGGCCGGGCGAAGGAGTGCCGCTCGCCGAACGCCTGCGGCCGCAGCACCTGTCGCAGGTTGCGGGGCAGCGCCACCTCCTGGGGCCAGGCAAGCCGCTGCGGCTCGCCTTTGAATCCGGCAAACTTCACTCGATGATCCTGTGGGGGCCGCCCGGAGTAGGCAAGACGACCCTCGCGCGCCTCATGGCAGACGCCTTTGATGCGGAGTTCATTGCGCTCTCGGCGGTGTTCTCGGGCGTCAAGGACATTCGTGAAGCGGTCTCCCGTGCGCAGGCACTGAAGCAGCAGGGGCGGCGCGTGATCCTTTTCGTCGATGAGGTGCACCGCTTCAACAAGGCGCAGCAGGACGCCTTTCTGCCCTATGTGGAGCAGGGGCTGGTGACCTTCATCGGCGCCACGACCGAAAACCCGTCCTTCGAGGTGAACTCCGCATTGCTCTCGCGTTCCGCGGTGTATGTGCTCGAAGCGCTCGATGCCGAAGCGATGGCGGAGCTGTTCGACCGGGCGCGCGCCGAGGCATGCCCGGAGCTTGAATTCGAGGGCGACGCGCGGGACCGCATCATCGGGTTTGCCGATGGAGATGCCCGGCGGCTGATGAACGTCGTCGAGCAGTTGCAGGTGGCTGCCGCCGCAACGGCAAACACGAAAGTCAGCGGCGCGTTCGTCGATACCGTGCTCGCGAGCAAGCTGCGCCGCTTCGACAAGGGCGGAGAAGCCTTCTACGACCAGATCTCGGCGCTGCACAAGGCGGTGCGCGGATCGCACCCGGACGCGGCGCTCTACTGGCTGGCGCGGATGCTCGACGGCGGCGCCGATCCGCTCTACCTCGCGCGCCGTCTGGTCCGCATGGCCAGCGAGGATATCGGGCTGGCGGATCCGCGTGCGCTGCAGATCACCCTCGATGCCTGCGCCGCGTATGAGCGTCTTGGATCCCCGGAGGGCGAACTGGCGCTCGCACAGGCAACGGTATTTCTCGCCTGTGCCGCAAAATCGAACGCGGTATACAAGGCCTTCTCGGCCGCCCGGAAATTTGTCGCCAATGATGACTCGCGCCCCGTGCCCATGCATCTGCGCAATGCGCCCACACGCCTGATGAAGGATCTCGGCTACGGCGTCGAATACCGCTACGCCCACGATGAGCCGGATGGCTACGCCGCAGGTGTGCGCTATCTCCCTGACGGGATGGATGAGCCGGGGTGGTATCGTCCGGTGGCGCGTGGGATCGAAGCGAGGATCGCCGAGAAGCTTGCCTGGCTGCGGTCGCTCGACGAGGCGGCCTCGACCGCCTCGTCCGAGCCCCCGGTTTCCGGGTGCACTGCTGCTGGAAACCGGGATGCGGACCGGGTGGGTCCGCTCAGTGGTGAAGCGGATGATCGGCCATGAAGCGCGCGCAGATCGCGCTCGCGCGCAGTGCCTTGTCTGGCTGCCCGCGCCGGTTGGCGAGCTCGACCAGCTCCAGCATGTACTGCGTGATCATCAGCACCCCTTCGGGGGTCTGGACCAGTCCGCACGCGAGCTGGGCGGCCGCAACGTCCGGAATGTCCTGATGTTCGGCAATCAGTTCGATCTCGTCGTCGGTCAGATCGCAGTAGTCGAGGCAGTCCCGCATGGATAACATGTAGCCCTCCTGCGCTGGTGTGCAAGGGTGTCCGGATGCTTCGGGTACTCTTTGGAGTATAGGGCGCGCGGGGCGGATCGCCAGTTGCAATGACTCATCGACGTCTTGTAAGCGATTGATTTGTATAATGAAATGCTGCGGTGCCACGAAGTGTGCTCCGGTGCGGGAATGTCCTTTGGTGTGAGCAGGTTGCGCTGAGGAGGCGAGATCCCGGTTCAACAGTTTTCTGCATTCTTCTGATTCAACTTCATTTTCCGGATTGACCATGCTTGATATTCAGTTGCTGCGTTCCCAACTCGAAACCGTCACCGAGGCCCTCGCAGCGCGCGGCATGCGCTTCGATGCTGCCGCTTTCCAGGCGATGGAGGGCGAG
This sequence comes from Rhodocyclaceae bacterium, assembly GCA_023383815.1. GTDB lineage: Bacteria > Pseudomonadota > Gammaproteobacteria > Burkholderiales > Rhodocyclaceae > JACOUN01. The sequence goes on along the minus strand of JAHDYG010000001.1, from coordinate 312,639 downwards.
CGCAAATCGCTGCAGACACGGACGCAGGAGCTTCAGGCACGTCGCAATGCGCTGTCGAAGCAGATCGGCATGCTGAAGGGCAAGGGTGAGGATGCCTCGGCCGTGATGTCCGAGGTCGCCGGGCTCGGCGATGAGCTGAAGGCGAACGAGCAGGCGCTGTCTGCATTGCTCGAACGGATCAACGAGTTCGTCGCGCGCTTGCCGAACCTGCCCCACGAAAGCGTGCCGCACGGTGCGGATGAAACCGCCAATGTCGAAGTCTTGCGCTGGGGTTCGCCGCGCACGATCGAGGCGCCGGTGCGCGACCACGTCGATATCGGTGCGGCGCTCGGTGGGCTCGATTTCGAGACCGCGGTGAAACTTGCCGGTTCGCGCTTTGCAGTCCTGCGTGGCGGGATCGCACGTCTGCATCGTGCGCTGGCGCAGTTCATGCTGGACGTTCACACGCGCGAACACGGCTATACCGAGGTCTACGTACCCTATCTGGTCAATCCGGCGTCGATGTTCGGAACTGGACAGCTTCCGAAGTTCGAGGAGGATCTGTTCGCCGTGCCATTCGGCGAAGGCGGCCGCTTTTTCCTGATCCCGACCTCGGAGGTTCCGGTCACGAACTTCGTGCGTGGCGAGTTGCTCGCGCCCGACGCCCTGCCGATGAAGTTCGTCGGCCATACGCCGTGCTTCCGCTCGGAAGCGGGCAGCTATGGTCGCGACACGCGCGGCATGATCCGCCAGCACCAGTTCGACAAGGTCGAGCTGGTGCGCATCGAGCACCCGGAGCGCTCCTGGGATGCGCTGGAGGAACTCGTCGGACATGCCGAGGCGATCCTGCGCAAGCTCGAGCTGCCGTACCGGAAGATGGTGCTATGTACCGGAGATATGGGGTTCTCGGCTGCCAAGACTTACGACCTGGAGGTCTGGCTTCCGGCGCAGAATACCTACCGCGAGATTTCTTCGTGCTCGAACTGCGGGGATTTCCAGGGGCGGCGCATGCAGGCACGGGTGCGCACGGCGGCGGGTCGCAACGAGTTCGTGCACACCCTCAACGGATCCGGGCTTGCGGTCGGACGGACGCTGGTGGCCGTGCTGGAGAACTACCAGCAGGCCGACGGATCGGTACGTGTGCCGGCTGCACTCGTTCCCTGGATGGGAGGCATCGAGCTCATCGAGCCTGTACGCTGAGGGCTTTCGGCGCCTCGTCGGTTTCAACGGCCAGCTTTATGCCGCCCCTGCGCAGGGGCGGCACATGGGCCGGCTCGATGCGTGTGAGGATGCCGTAGTAGTTGCGGATGTTCTCGGTCATGATGACCGCCTCGCCGCCACGTGCCCGCCCGGCCTTGAGGCGGGCGGCATACTCAGGTCGTGCGAGCAGCGGCAGCACGGCCTTCATGTCCCACCAGGAGGTATCGTCCTTGTTCAGGCTGCGTGCGATGGCGCGCCCCCCGTTCAGGTGACCCATTCCGAGGTTGTAGGCGGCGGTGGCGAGCCACGTCCGGTCGGGCTCGGAGATTTCGTCCGGTAGGCTGTCGCGCAGCATCGCAAGGTACCGAGCGCCTCCGAGAATGCTCTCGCGCGCATCGAGCCGGTTGGCCACACCGAGGCGGTCCGCGGTCTCGGCCGTGAGCATCATCATGCCCCGCACTCCCGTGCGTGAACGGGCAAGCGGGTCCCAGTGCGATTCCTGGTAGGCAAGGGCGGCAAGGTAGCGCCAGTCGATTCCGGTCTCGACCTGGGCCTCGTGGAAGAAGCCGCGGTAGGTCGGCAGGCGCTCGTCGATGCGTTTTAGAAAAGCAGTCGTGTCTGCCCGGGTGATGCGGTGCACGTGCAGGAAGTGACGATCAGCAATGCGCGTGATGAGCTCGGACGACATGGCACGTTCGAGGAATTGCTCGATTCGGGTCGCCAGATTGCCGTCTGTCGCGATGGGCATCGCCCAGGCGATTTCCGAGTGGGATGACCACTCATACTTGATCTCGAGGTCCGGGTGAATCTGCGCAGCAAGTGCGAAGTGGGCGCGATCGGTTGCGACCAGGTCGTGCTGGTCGTCCGCCAACTGCGCGAGCAGAATCTGGTCGGTCCGCCGCAAGGGATAATGTGCCTTGAGGCCAGGCACGCGCCGCTGCAAGTCCGTGATCCGGCTGGCTGCCACAGACCCCCTGCGCACGGCGATGGTACGTCCGGCGAGATCCTTCTCTTCGCTGATTGTCGGCGTGCCGCGCCGTCCGGCAAGGACGAAATCGAGTTTGCGCAGTGGTGCCGACCAGTGCAGCGGCAGACGATCATTTCGTGCCAGGGCCGCCGCTGCCAGATGGACTTCTCCGCGCAGTACGGCGTCAATCGCGCGCATCGCATCGGGATAGACGACGAAGCGCACGGGAACGCCCAGTTCACGTCCGAGTTCCTGGACCAGGTCGTGCTCGAATCCGCTCGCCTGACCGTTGTCCCCCTGAACGTAGGAGATCGCATCCATGCGTGTCGCGACGTGCAACTCGCCGATGGTACGGTAATCGGCGATGCGCTTTCGCTCACCAGGCATGCAGGAGGTGAGCAGCACAAGCGCGAGCAGAATGAGCACGATCCGCAATCCGGTCTCCCCCATCGAACCTTCCGGATTGTGCGTGAGCAACCCGGTTCGGGCAATCGCTTGTGCCATGCTCCGGCGACGAGGGCGAAGGTTCGCCGATGGGGGTGGCATGCGCCGTGTGGATCGATCCCGAGCGTTGCGAACGCATTGCTGCGACCGAAGCTTGTGCGTATAATTCGCGCTCCCGGTTGCTGTGCCGGGTCCGGAGAGGTACCGAAGCGGTCATAACGGCGCCGACTCGAAATCGGATGGTCGGGGAAACCCGGCACGTGGGTTCGAATCCCACCCTCTCCGCCAGAACGCTGAAACCGGGGGCTCCAGGAATGGAGCCCCTGTTTTTTTGTGTGCCCGGCCGACTGCAACTTCGAGCGGGAGCATCTGTGCAGTCAGCGGCTCCAGAGTCCGAACACGAATGCCGACATGATCGATCCGGTGAGTGCGAACAGCAGGTAGATCCCGAACACCTGGGGGCGGGTCGCGGCCCAGACTGCGAGGGCTGCCGGGATGCTGGTGACGCCTCCGCCGAGCAGGAAGCCCATCGCTGCCGGCGCGGACATCCCCTGTGTCATCAAGCCTGCGACCAGCGGCAGGGCGGCATATCCATTCAGGTAGGCAGGGATTCCGATCAGCGTTGCGTTGAGTATCGAAAGCGCTCCGGTGCCGCCAGCCATGTCGGCGACGAGCTCAGCCGGAACATGGCTGACCATCAGGCTTTCGAGGAGAAAGGCGAGCGTCATCCAGCGACCGAGGAACCACGCCATTGACGCCAGTGTTGTGCGAAACACGTCGATCCGGGGAGCCTCCCGCCAGAATGTCCATCTCACGGTCGCTTGTCCTGGAGACGGGTGTGCGTTGCAGCCGCAGCGGGACAGGTCTGGACGCAGCGGCGTACCGATCCGGCCGATGTGTGCCAGCGCCCAGGCGCCGATTCCGCCGAACAGGCCGATTGCGATTGCGGCAAGGGTTTTTGCGATTGCGAACTCCAGCCCGAGGGTGCCGGCGGTGACCAGGAACAGTGCTGGGTCCATGATCGGTGACGCGAGCCAGAAAGCCATGACCGGGGCGAGCGGTACGCCACTCGCGAGCAAGGCGACGATGATCGGGATGACTCCGCAGGAACAGAATGGTGAGAGGGCTCCGATCAAGGTGCCGGCAACGATCATTCGGATGGGATGGCCGGTGAATGCCTTGGCGACGAGGTGCGTGGCTCCTGCTGCCTCGATCCAGGCGGCCGCCAGGATCGCAGCGAGGAGAAATGGCAGTACGCCAAGTCCGGCACGGACGACGAACCCGGCGCTGCTACCGAGGTGTTCCGGGGCCCAGAGTGCGAGGGCGATGGCAAGGATCGCGATGGCCGCGGTGGGAGGGTCGAGGCGCTTCCACAGTGGAAGTGCCGGAGAAGGACATGCTCGAGGCGTGGTTTCCATGACTAAAAACCTAGAAAAATAGAAAATAATGGGCGAAGACCAGATGAATCAAACGATTGCAGCAAGACTCAAGAGGAGGTTTCCGTGCAGCACTCCGACATCAGGTAGGTGCCCAGTGAACGCACCGTCTCGAAGCGCACCGTGCAGATCAGTTCTCTTCCGACCCGCGTCTGTGCGACCAGGCCGGCTTCGACGAGCAGGGAAAGATGGTGCCCGAGTGTCGAAGCGGGCATCCCGACCCTGTGCCGCAATGTACTGACATTGATTCCCGGGTCTCCTGCGCGGATGAGGGTCTTGAAGATGAAAAGGCGAGTGGTGCTGCCCAGCGCGGCAAGCATTGCAGCAGCAGTTTCGTTTGATAGTGGCGGTTTCATAGAATAACTATAAAACTAGATAAATAGAATGTAAACCCTGGTGTCAGGCTGTGCATGGCATCGCGATCCAGCGTCTGGTTGCCCTGTGACTTGTCATTGTCGGATAATCGGTGGCGGTGTGGAAAAGACCTGTGAACGCTCCACGCCGGAAGCGGGATTTGTCATACTCTGGTTGGTGCTGGCGCCCCTTGTTCAAGGGATGTTCCACCGCTTGACCGAAGCCTGCGGGAGATGCGTGTGGAAAGACTGTGGTTTCTCGAGTCGGTCGCCGCTGATGGCTCACGCGTCGCCCACCCTATCGGCCAGATGCCGTTTCGCATCGGGCGGGATCCCGACAACGATCTGGTGCTTGCAACCCGGGGATTGAGCCGGCACCACGCGATGCTGACGCCCGACATCAGTGGACGCCTGCGTCTTACGGATCTCAACAGCACGAACGGAAGTTTCGTGAACCGCACGCAACTCGTCGGTTCGTGTCTGCTTGCGGACAACGACATTCTGCATTTCGGGACTGCCGAGTTCCGCTTGCGTCGCCACCAGTCGGAGCAGTTCCGGTTTCAGCCGGATGATTCCCTGCGTACCGTGCTGATGCCTTCCGATATGACCCTGTCCGAGCTTTTCGTGCCGAACGAGGCCGAGTTCCTGGATCTGCTCGACGGGCATGGATTGACCGGAGCTGCCCAGCCGATCGTGCATGCACATGATCGATCGATCTTTGCCTATGAGTTGCTTGGGCGGGCCAATCACCCGCTGTTGCCTGAGATGCCGATGCGGTTGTTCGAGCTGGCCGGTGCGCTCGATCGCGAGGTCGATCTCAGCGCGGCATTCCGCAAGTACGGGATCTGTTCGATCGCACCGCGCCTGCATGGCTATCCGCTGTTCGTGAACACGCATCCGAAGGAGACCTTCGATCAGGAGTTCTTCCGCTCGTTGGCGGTCGTGCGCAAGCAGATGCCCGATCTCGATCTGATCGTGGAGATTCATGAAACGGCGATCACGGAAACATCAAGGCTTGCTGAGTTGACCACTGCGCTGCATGAGATCGGCGTACGTTTTGCGTTTGACGACTTCGGCGCCGGGCAGGCCAGATTGAGCGAGCTGGGTGATTCGCCGCCGGATTTCGTGAAATTCGATATCGGACTCGTGCATGGCATCCATCTTGCCAATGATCGTAAGCAACACCTGCTCGCGGACCTCGTGAAGATGGTGCTGGAGGTCGGTTCGGTGCCGCTGGCCGAAGGCGTCGAGCAGGAGCCCGAGGCAGAGCTGTGCCGGACGATGGGATTCAAGCTGATTCAGGGATTTCTGACCGGCAGGCCGATTCCCGCAGATGAGCTATGAAGGCGATTGGGCCGGATCGGCTGCGGAGGGCGGCCCGACCTGCCTAAGTGGCCGGGTGCGGGTGAAACGACCGCCAGATTTCGCCAAATCGGGTGCGCGCAGCGTGCATTGCGCGAAAGCAGTCGCGGTCGATCTTGTCGCCCGAGAGCCCTTCCAGGTGCGCAAAGGCTTCGTCGATCTGCCAGGAACGCTTGTATGGGCGGATGCAGGTCAGCGCGTCGAAGATGTCGACGACCGTGACCATCCGTGACGCCAGCGGGATGTCCGATGCACGCAAACCTTCCGGATACCCGCTTCCATCGAGGTACTCGTGATGATGCGCCACGACCGAAGCGAGTGTCTCCAAGCCAGGCATGCCCTCCAGTGACAGATCCTGGCTCATGTGGCGGACGAGGGCGCGGCCCTTGTCGACGTGACGCTTCATCGCAATCCATTCGGCTTCGTCGAAGCGGCCAGGCTTGAGCAGTACGTCGTCGGCGATCCCGATCTTGCCGATGTCGTGAAGCGGGCCGAACAGGGTGAGCTCGCGCGCAAGGCCTTCGGACAGATCGCGGGCAGAGCGCATTTCGTCGGCCAGCACCTGGAGATAGGCACCCAGGCGCAGCTGATGTTCGCCGGTCTCCCGGTCGCGCATCAGCGTGAAGTCACGGGCAAAGCGTACCGCACCGACCAGCATCCGTATTGTCCGGATTGCACCGCCTACGGCGTTCGCAGCCAGCCTGGCCCACGCTGGCAAGGCCGCTGACTGCAGTGCGTCGTGTGCCTTCCGGGATCGATCCGCTGATCCGGTTTCGATCACGAGATAGCCGTAGTACTCGTTTGCTCCGCGCACCGAGAGAACCAGCAGGGTGCGATGAGCGTCGCCCGAACACCACTCGAGGAATCTGTCGCGAGTGCTTGGATGCACGCCTTGGTCTGGCTCCTGACGGGCACGTGCGAGCACGCTCCCCGGTTCGATGGTGCAATGGGCGGGTGGGCATTCGATTACCTGCCCGTTGCTGTCCGACCAGCTTCGCACGTGCGTCCCGTCGGCGCTGCACACGAGAAGTCCGCAGCGCGTGATACCGCGTCGGACGCTTCGTAGGGTTGTCGTGATCTCGGCGAGGATCTCGGGAAGGCGCGAGGCGACGAAGCGTTCGGCGGTTTCCTCGAAGGCGGCGTCCGTGACTGGACGTTCCGGGCGTGCATCCATCTGAGGCTCCTCTCGCCAGGTGCTGCGAATAGGACGCCGAACGGTCCCATCCGGTTCCGCGTGCCGCCGAAGGTGCCGCGGACGCGCTTGAACCCGGCCGGCGCCCGAAGGCCGAGCGCGGGGTGATCATCGAGGGGTCAGACGACCAGAATCGCGCGGAAGTCGTTGACGTTCGTGAGGGTGGGACCGGTCACAATCTCGTCGCCCAGTGCAGAAAAAAAGGAGTGTGCGTCGTTGCGGTCGAGAAAATCGAGGGGCCTCATTTCGCGAACCCGGGCACGTGCAAGGGTGTCGGGAGTGACGATGGCGCCCGCGGTTGCTTCCGTACCGTCAACGCCATCGGTGTCGCCCGCAAGCGCCCAGACCCCCTGGAGTCCGTCGAGTCCGACTGCAAGTGACAGCAGGAACTCGACATTGCGCCCGCCGCGGCCCTGGTTGCGCACGGTTACCGTCGTCTCGCCACCGGACAGCAGGACGCAGGGCGCTGCCGCGGGCTGTCCGTGCCGTGACGAGTGGCGTGCGAGGGCGGCAAGGACCGTTCCGACTTCGCGCGCTTCACCCTCGATCGCGTCGCTGAGGATCAGGGGGTGGACGCCACAGACCCGGGCCGCCGTGGCTGCGGCTTCCAGGGCGAGCATCGGGGTCGCGACGAGTCGGCTCTCACTGTGCGCAAGCCTCGGATCATCGGGCTTGACCGTTTCCCCGGCGCCTGACTCGAGATGGTGGCGCACCACTGGCGAGACTGCGATTGCATGGCGCGCAAGGATGTCGAGCGCGTCGCGGCAGGTGCTTGGATCGCCGACGGTCGGTCCCGAGGCGATGTCGACGGGATCGTCACCCGCAACGTCGGAAATCAGGAGGGTTACTACCCGTGCGGGATGCGCAGCGGCTGCAAGTCTTCCCCCCTTGATCGCAGAAAGGTGGCGCCGCACGCAATTGATCTCGCGAATCGTGGCTCCGCAACGCAGCAGTTCCCTGCTCAGGGCCTGCTTGTCGGAAAGTGCGATGCCGCGCGCGGGCAGAGGGAGCAGCGCGGATCCTCCGCCCGAGACGAGCGCGATCACCAGATCATGTGCGTTCAAGCCACTGACCATGTGCAGCATGCGCTGCGCGGCACTCATTCCAGCCTGGTTCGGGACCGGGTGGGCCGCTTCGACGACCTCGATGTGGCGGCAGTCGACCGCATGACCATAACGCGTCACCACGAGACCCGAAAGTGGACCACGCCAATGGGCTTCCAGCGTTCTGGCCATGGCGGCGGAGGCCTTGCCGGCGCCCACCACGATGGTGCGTCCGTTGGGGGGCTCGGGAAGCCACGCAGGAAGACAGCGGTCGGGGCGAGCGCTGTCGATAGCAGCATCGAACATACGGCGCAACAGTTCGCGTGGCTCGAGTGTGGCGCGCAGGGAGGTCACGGGCGCGCTCCCGGCCGGCTGTGAACGTCTGACGCGCGGGCCAGTTGCTCGATCCAGCCGAGTCCGGCTCGCGTCGCGCCGAGCGGACGGTACTCGCAGCCGATCCAGCCGCTGTAGCCCAGGCGGTCGATCTGTTCGAACAGGTAGCGGTAGTTGATCTCGCCGCTTCCGGGTTCGTGGCGTCCGGGGTTGTCGGCGACCTGGATGTGGGCGATCCTGGACAGATGTTCGGCGAGTGTCGCAGTCAATTCTCCTTCGGTGCGCTGGGCATGGTAGACGTCGAGCTGGATGAACAGATTCTCGGCTGCAACGGCGTCGGCGATGCGGGCGGCCTGTCCGATGCGCTCCAGAAAGAAGCCGGGAACGTCACGGCGGTTGATGGGCTCGATCAGGAGGCGGATTCCTGCCGGGTGCAGTGCCCGGGCTGCCAGCCGGAGATTCGCGACGAATGTCTCCTGGGCGACGCGCTCGGGTACTGTGGGAGGAGGAATTCCGGAAAGGCAGTTCAGCTGCGTGCAGCCGAGCGCAAGCGCGTAGCGAATGGCCTGTTCGACGCCCAGTTCGAATTCCGCCCTGCGTGCGGGATCGCAGGCAATGCCACGATCTCCCGCTTCCCAGTTTCCGGCTGGAAGGTTGTGGAGCACGAGCTGGAGGCCGGCCTGGTGGCATCGTTGCGCCAGGACTTCGGGTGGCCAGTCATACGGAAACTGGATCTCGACCGCCTTGAAGCCCGCATCGGCTGCGGCCTGGAAGCGGTCGAGCCATGCGTGCTCGGTGAACAGCATGCTAAGGTTGGCGCAGAATCTCGGCATCGAACGAATCCCGGACGAGACGGAACGAATGAACATGAAGATTGCCAGGCTCTTTCAACCGCGCAATCCGCTCTTCTGGATCATGATCATACTCAACGTGCTCTCTTCGGGGATCGCATTTGTCCTCCATGCCCGCGAGTGGCCCTTCGGAGTCCAGGCCGTGCTGGCCGGATTCGCGCTGGCCAATGGACTGCTTGGAGTCGGGATTGCGCTGCGGCTGATGCGTTCCGCCTCGCGGATCGAATGATGGGAGCGACTGCCGGATTGCGCGACCAATTCCAGATTCTGGATCCATTCGAGCATGTATAATCGATCGCTGATGAGGCACCCGTGAGCGTGAAGGATACGGTTCGATCGAAACGAACGGTGTTCCGGCGAAGAGTTGATGATCAAGCGTATTGTCGTGGCCGACGTTCGGATCGGCATGTTCATTCATGAGTTCTGCGGGTCATGGCTCGAGCATCCCTTCTGGCGAAGCCGTTTCGCGCTTGATGATCCGGTCGATCTTGCGGCGATCCGGGTCAGTGCGATCCGCGAGCTGTTGATCGACACGGATCGCGGACTCGACGTGGCGGGGTCGCTTGCCGACGAGGACGCGGTTGCGGATACCAATGTGGCCGAGGCAGATCAGGCACCGGCCGCATTGCGCGGGGTGGAGGTGCGGGAGTCCGGGCAGGCCGGGTTCGCCGAGGAATGCGCGCGCGCCCGACGCGTCCTGAAGGCGGGCAAGGCCGTGGTGGAGTCGATGTTCCAGGAGTCCCGCCTGGGACGCGTGGTCGAGATGGACGCGGTCCATGACCTGGTCGAGAGCATCACGGCCTCGATCGCTCGCAATGCCACTTCGCTGATCAGCCTCGCCCGGCTGAAAACGGCGGATGAATACACGTACCTGCACTCGGTGTCGGTGTGTTCGTTGATGGTTGCCCTTGCGCGGGAACTCCGCTTTGATGAGCCTGCCGTCCGGCAGGCGGGCGTGGCCGGACTGTTGCACGACATGGGCAAGGCCATGGTGCCGCTGGAGATTCTCAACAAGCCGGGCAAGCTGACCGACGCCGAGTTCGCGGTCATCCGGCGTCACCCGCGTGCCGGTGCCGAGATCGTCCGTCGTGCATCGGACTGCGACCCGGTGACCGTGGATGTCTGCCTGCATCACCACGAGAAGCTCGACGGCACCGGGTACCCGGACGCGCTGGACGGAAACACGCTGAGTCTGTTTGCCCGCATGGGGGCGGTGTGCGATATCTATGATGCGATCACGTCCAACCGCCCCTACAAGTCAGGATGGGATCCCTCGATGTCCTTGCGTCGGATGGAGGAGTGGACGCGTGGGCACCTCGATCGCGCCGTGTTCCATGCCTTCGTGAAATGCGTGGGCATCTATCCGGTGGGCAGCCTCGTGCGTCTCGCCTCGGAGCGGATTGCAGTCGTTACGGAACAGAACGCAGGTGCGTCGCTCGCACCGCGCGTGAAGGCCTTTTATGCCCTGCGCTCTGGAAGCAGGATTCCGACGGAGACGATCGATCTGGCGCATCGAAGCTGCAAGGATCGCATCATCGCCGTGGAGCCGCGCGAGAAGTGGAACTTCGCCGATCTGGATGCGATGTGGGCGGGGGGCTGAGCCTGAGCAGAGCGGGAGATGCGGGTCAGAGATCGAGGATTGCGGCCCGGTTGGTCCACGAGAACACGCGCCGAGCAGCCTCTTCGCGTGGCAGCCAGGCGTGATCGAGGTGCTCGGCTGGGGCTAGGCGGACGGCCTGCGTGGTCGGCAGGCACAGGCTGAACACATGCTCGATGTTGTGGGTGACGTCGGGCTCGTAGCGTCCACGCCACTCGGGCCGGATCTCGAACCGGTTGCTGCGCTGCCAGTCGCGAAGTTCCGGAGGGCACGCGTGCAAACCGGTTTCCTCTTCGAGTTCGCGCAAGGCAGCATCCAGTGGTGTTTCCCCGGGCTCCAGGCTCCCGGTGACGGACTGCCAGAAACCGGGTGGGTGGACCCGTTCAAGCAGCAGTACCTGCCTGTCGACGGTGTGGACGACAACCAGGACCGATTCCGGTCGCTTGAACGCCATCTGCGCGTTCATTCGGAGCAGGCGGGAATCGAGGGGTCGGCCTGCATCCCGACGAAGACCCACATCGAACGGCCGGACTGCCGCTGTTCGTCGACGACCGAACGGAACAGATCGAGAGCGAGTGCGAGGTCGCACGGACTCTTCCGGCCAAGGTCTTCGAGGCCGTGAAGGACGATGACGCAGGGTTCGAGGTCGGCGAGCACCTCTTCGAGAGCGTCCCAGTTGAACCCGAACCATTCCGGGAGCTGCAGATCCCGGGCGAGCGCTGCAAGTACTGAGCGCTTGTCCGGGCAGCCGGTGAGCTCCACGGCGTAGTATTTCAGGCCGGCCGTGCGAGCCGCGTCCGAAAGCCGCAGCATGATCTGCTCCGGAGCGCGGTACAGGCCACACCGCTCGATGGTTTTCAGCCACGCCGCCAGATCGGAGTCCATCCTCATGGGGAGCCTTCGAGCAGCGTGAAACTGCGGTAGTGATCGCCCGTGTAGTAGAACACTTCCGGAGGTCTGCCACCGACTACCAATCGTCGGGCGCCGCGGTTCTGTGCTCCCGGGGTCCGGACGGTGTACTCGCGGTAATACGCGTTTGGACGGATCGGAAGCAGGCGTTCGCGGTTGTGGAACACGCTGCCGTCCTTCCGGTAGGGGAAGGGGCCGCCGCGCTTGATGAGTTGCAGTGTTTCAAGGGCTTCCGGGGGGACGGACAGTCCGGATGTCGCCTCGCGCTCGGCCAGCACGATGTGCGAGGGGTTCTCGGGGATGTGCTGCTGCGCTTGCTCTGCCCACACGTCGCCGCACAGGAGCGCGGCGGCGAAGCACAGCGGGGCGAGCCAGCCGGTACGGTGCGGCTTCATGGGCTATTCGGGCAGGCCGTCAAGGATCTGTCTGGACGCCGGGCGCGAGGCTGCAGTGGCTGCAATTGCGGTGGGGTCGATGCCATAGCGCTGCATCAGGCTCTGAAGCAGGCCATTGATCGCATCCAGCCTCGAGTTCAGCGGATCGAGCATGCGGTAGCGTTCGATCAGCATCCGTGCGCGGGTCGCAAAGCGCTCGTTCCAGCCGTTTTCCTCGATATGGCGAAGAAGGGCCAGGGCGGCGTTGAACGTGACGTGCGGATTGCCCGGCATCTTCCGGACGGCCTGCATCATCTCGCGTACGGCGCCATCATAGTCGCCAGCATGGGCCTTCGCGGCCCCGGATGCGATGTAGGCCTTGACCTCGTTGTGGAGGCGCTCTTCGATGCGGATCGAGAGGTCTTCGCGTCCGCGTGCGCGCAAGCTTTCACGGACGGAATCGACCATCGTCGCATCGGTCGCCCGTCGCAGCAGATCCGTGATCAGTTCGCTGCCCTCGTCTTCGAGCAGGTTGTCCAGACAGGTCTCGGCCATCTCGCGCTGAAGCGGCAATGAGAGGTCAGCCTCCAGGCTGCGCCTGCGCGCGGCGAGCAGCATTGCTTCCCGTGCCCCCTTGCGATCACCACTCGCTGCGCAGAGCAGTGCATGGGCGTACGCGCTGCATACGGCGCCCGCTGGCTGGTCGGACATCGATTGCTCGAGATCGCGAAGGCTTTCGGCCGCGTCGGCCGTGTGTCCCTGCTCAAGCTGTGCCTTGATCAGGCGGACGTGATCTTCGGGGTCGCGGAAGGCAGACTGCTTGCCCTTGCGTACGACTTCGGAAAACGCGCGCTCTGCCGTCGCGTGATCGCCGCTGGCCTGCGCAACTTCACCCAGATGGCGCAGTCGACCGAGACGATGAGGCGAACGCTCGACCGCGGTCAGCAGGATGTCCTGCGCTTCGCGCAGTCGCCCCGCCGCCTCGCGGGTTTTCGCAAGCCAGTCGTACGCGTCCAGGTAATCCCGGCTTTCGGCGACCAGGCTTTCCAGGATCATCTCGGCATCTTCGTACTGTTTGCGGGCGAACAGCATCTTGGCAAGCCCGAGCCTCGCCCAGGGAGCGTGGCGGGTCCTGAGAATCTCGCGATACGCATCCTCGGCCTTGGCATGAAGGCCGCGTTCGCCGAGCAATTCGGCGCGCAGGCGCATGAAGTCGGTTCGATAGCGCGGTAACTCGTCCTGTCCGCGCTCGCAGTACTCGATTGCCTCGCGATATGCTCCAGATTCGATCAGGCGATAAACGGGTTGCAGCGTATCGCGTTTGTGCATCGCACGTTCGATCCGTTCGTGCAGCGTACCGGGCGTGAGGGGCTTGAGAATGTAGTCGTTCGGTGCAAGTTCGGCCGCCCCGATCACGCGCTCGTAGTTGCGCTCGCCCGAGATCATGATGAACACCGTGTCGAGCGGGATGATCCGTCTCGTGCGCAGGTCCTCGAGCAGGTGCTGCCCGTCCTGCCCGGGACCGAGCGCGTACTCGCAGAGGATGAGATCAAACTGTCGAGTCTGCAGTTTCTCGACGGCCGAGAGCGCCGAGGCGACGAACGTCACTCGCGTGACCCGGATTCCATTGAGCATCGAGCGCAGCTGCGCGCGCATGGCCGGATGTGCTTCAATGACCAGTACGTCGATGTCTTGCAGGTCGGGCATGTCGATTCGGTCCGCGTGGCTCGCGCACGATCACGTGTGCTGCTGTCAGCCTACCAGAAAGCAGCAACGTTGCTCACGCGTTCGTTCGGGAGCAGTCGACGAGGTCGGCGAAGAAGGCTGAACACGATGCGCGGCGACGGACGCATCGTATCCGGCAGGTTCAGTTGCTCCGCTCGACCTCTACCTTGGTTTCGACTTTCTGGCGCAGCCGGATATGCAGTTCGCGAAGCTGCCTTTCGTCGACTTCACCCGGCGCATCGGTCAGAAGGCACTGGGCGCGCTGAGTCTTCGGGAACGCAATGACGTCGCGGATCGATTCGGCGCCTGTCATCAGGGTCACGATACGATCCAGACCAAACGCGAGTCCTCCGTGCGGAGGTGCTCCATACTGCAATGCGTCGAGCAGGAAGCCAAACTTCGTACGCGCTTCTTCCTCGCCGATGTTCAGCGCCCTGAAAACCTTGCTCTGCATGTCTGCGCGATGGATCCGGACCGATCCCCCGCCAATTTCCCAGCCATTGAGTGCCAGGTCGTAGGCTTTGGCAAGGCAGGCGCCCGGATCGGATTCGAGCAGGTCGATGTGCTCGTCTTTCGGTGAGGTAAACGGATGGTGGCAGGCGGTCCAGCGCTTGTCTTCCTCGTCGTACTCGAACATCGGGAAGTCCATGATCCACACGGGTGCCCAGGGCGCGCCCGTAAGATAGCCCTTCTCGTGACCGATCTTCACGCGCAGGGCGCCGAGGGCGTCATTGACCACCTTGGCCTTGTCCGCACCGAAGAAGATCAGGTCGCCGTTCTCGGCACCGGTCCGCTCGAGGATTGCACGCAAGGCCTGTTCATGAAGATTCTTGACGATCGGCGACTGCAAGCCGCTCTCATTGGGCTGGTCACGATCGTTGACCTTGATGTAGGCGAGGCCTTTCGCTCCGTAGATCCCAACGAAGCGGGTGTAGTCGTCGATTTCGCCTCGAGTGAGGCTGGCGCCGCCAGGGATTCGCATTGCCGCAACCCTGCCGCCGCTGGTCGCTGGCCCGCTGAATACCTTGAACGCCACATCCTGTACGAGGTCCGTGACCTCGGTCAGTTCGATCGTGACGCGCAGGTCCGGTTTGTCCGAACCATACCGGCGCATGGCTTCGGCGTAGCTCATGCGCGGAAACGGTTCAGGAAGTTCCGTCTGGATGGACTCGCGGAAGACGGAACGAACCATCTCCTCGACCAGGGCAGTGATCTCACCTTCGTTCAGAAACGAGGTCTCGAGATCGATCTGGGTGAACTCGGGCTGACGGTCCGCGCGCAGATCTTCGTCGCGGAAGCACTTCGTGATCTGATAGTAGCGGTCGAATCCGGCAACCATCAGCAGCTGCTTGAAGAGCTGAGGAGATTGTGGAAGCGCGAAGAACTGTCCTGGATGCACGCGCGAGGGAACCAGATAGTCGCGCGCACCCTCAGGGGTGCTCTTCGTCAGCATCGGTGTTTCAATGTCGATGAAACCCTGGCTGTCGAGAAAGCGGCGAAAGGCCATTGCGACGCGGTAGCGAAGCCGGAGATTCTTCTGCATCTGCGGGCGACGCAGGTCGATGACCCGATGGGTCAGACGAACGTTCTCGGACAGGTTGTCCTCGTCGAGCTGGAACGGCGGTGTGGCCGACGGGTTAAGGACTTCGATGTCCAGGCACAGGACCTCGACCTGTCCGGAGATCAGGTTTGGGTTTTCCGTGCCGGACGGCCGCCGCCTCACACGGCCGGAAATCCGGATTACGAACTCGTTGCGAACCGACTCGGCAGTTCGGAACATCTCCGGCCGGTCCGGGTCGCACACGACCTGCACGAGGCCTTCGCGATCCCGCAGATCGATGAAGATCACGCCGCCATGGTCGCGCCGACGGTGAACCCAGCCGCACAGGCTGACAGTCTTGTCCAGATCGGCGTCTGAAACCACGCCACAGTAATGGGTTCGCATGAGTTCGCTTCCGGTGCTGAAATACGGCGCAAGGCCGCTTGATGAATGACGATGGGGCGGATCAGGCCGAATGGCAGGCGCATCCGCCGCCGCAGCCGCCGCCCTGGCCCGGACTGGCTTCGGGGGATGTGTCGGTGGTCTTGCCCGAAGATCTTGATGAGCCCTTGTCCTTGAAGTCGGTCGCGTACCAGCCTGATCCCTTGAGTTGAAATCCGGCGGCCGAGAGCAGCTTTGAATAGGACTCCGCACTGCAGGACGGGCAGGTCGTGAGCGGAGCCGCGCTCATCTTCTGGATATGTTCCTTCTGGAATCCGCAGGTACTGCACCGATATTCGTAGATAGGCATCATGACCTCCGCAAAGGCAAGCTGATAAGTCTAGCGCAACGCACCAATGTCTGGAAGCGCACAGGTCCGACGGTCCGACGATCCCGCATGGTTGCACCCCTGTTTCAGGCGCTTGAATGGGGATTGGAGTTCGAATTTTCAAGCACCGGCTTCGGGGATCTTCCCGACGGCGAGCCCGATACCGGCCGTTCAGAAACTGGAGAGGTAACGGGCGGTGATTGCATCGCCCCAGAACAGCGCGATGACTCCGGCTGCGGCGAGATAGGGACCGAACGGAATGGGTACGTTCCGGCCGTGCCTGGCTGCGACGATCAGCACGATCCCCACGACCGCACCAACCGCCGAGGAGGCCAGAATCGTGAATGGAAGTACCTTCCAGCCGAGCCAGGCACCGATCGCGGCGAGCAGCTTGAAGTCTCCGTACCCCATGCCTTCCTTTCCGGTCATGAGTTTGAAGAGCCAGTAAACAGACCAGAGAGACAGGTACCCCGCCATGGCACCGATCACGGCTACGGGCAGCGCGGCGTAGGTCTCTCCAAGATTCAGCGCGAGACCGAGCCACAACAGTGGCAGGGTCAGGCTGTCGGGAAGCAGTTGTGTATCGAGATCAATGAAACTCAGGGCGATCAGTGCCCAGATGAACACCAGCGCTCCGAGGGCTGCGAACGTGAATCCGAAGTGCCATGCCGCGTAGCCGGAAAGCAGTGCGGTGAGCGCTTCGACTGCGGGGTAACGGGGGCTGATTGGGGCCTTGCAGTGTCTGCAGCGGCCTCGCAGGATCAGATAGCTGACGAGCGGAATGTTCTCGAGGGCGCTGATGAGGTGGCCGCAGTGGGGGCAGCGGGAGCGGGGCGCTGCGAGGTTCAGCCTCGGCATGTCGGGCGCCTCCTCCCCGCGCAGCTCGGCGGCTTGAACATGCCACTCCCTTTCCATCATCAGCGGGAGCCTGTGGATGACGACATTGAGGAAGCTCCCGACGAAAAGTCCGAGAAGCGCGGCAAGGAGTGCGAGCGCGAGAGGCTCCTGCAACAAGTCGATCATTCAGATCACGCGAAAAAAGATCGAGCAACCACTCCGGCACGTGGCCGAGCCATTGCTGTTGTCGGGCGTTCAGGCCAAATTTCGGTACGACCGCACTGTCCGGAATTCGATCGCGGCCCGACGCCTGTAAGATAGAACATCGATCAGCGGATGAGACGAAACGTCAGACCACGGCGCCCAGCTTGAAGATCGGCAGATACATGGCGACCACCAGTCCGCCGATGACCACGCCCAGGAAGACCATGATCAACGGTTCGAGCAGTGTCGAGAGCGCCGCGACGGCGTCGTCGACCTCCTGTTCGAAGAAATCGGCAATCTTTCCGAGCATCGAGTCGAGCTGCCCGGACTCTTCGCCGATGGCGGCCATCTGGATGACCATGGTCGGGAACACGTTCGTATTCTGCATCGAAACGGTCAGGCTCGTACCCGTGCTGACCTCGGTCTGGATCTGCCGGGTTGCCGTCAGGTAGACGTGATTGCCGGCGGCGCCGCCGACGGAGTCGAGTGCTTCGACCAGCGGGACGCCCGCTGCGAACATTGTTGACAGGGTGCGAGCCCAGCGCGCGATGGTTGCCTTGCGGACAATGTCTCCGACGACCGGGAGCTTCAGAACGCCTCGATCCACCGCGTTCTGCATTGCTGGAGATCGCTTGTAGAGTGCTGCGACCGTAAAGATCGTTCCGCCGATGATGCCGAAGATCAGGTACCACCACTCGACGAAGAAATCCGACATGGCGATCACGACCAGTGTGGGCCCTGGCAGGTCGGCACCGAAGTTTGCGAAGACATCCTTGAACGCTGGGACCACGAACAGCATGATCACGGCGATGACGATGAACGCGACGGTGATCACCGCGATCGGATAGAAGAGCGCACCCTTGATCTTGCTCTTGATCGCGAGCATCTTCTCCTTGTACAGGGCCAGCCGATCGAGGATGTTGTCGAGGATGCCGGCCTGTTCGCCTGCCGCGACCAGGTTGCAGAAGAGCCGGTCGAAGTGGAGGGGGTGCTTGGCGAAGGCCTGTGACAGGTTCGATCCGGTTTCGACGTCGCTGCGCACCTCGTTGAGAAGTCTTGCCAGACTTGGATTGGACGAGCCCTTGATGCCGATGTCGAATGCCTGGAGCAGGGGAACGCCGGATTTCATCATCGTCGCGAGCTGACGCGTGAAGAGCGCGATGTCCTTCTCGGTGATCTTGTGACCGCGGGACATCTTCTGCTTCTTGATCTTTGGCGAGAACACGCCCTGACGTCGCAGCGTCGCCTGGACGACGGCTTCGCCGGCGGCGCGCATTTCGCCGCGTATGATCTTGCCGGTCTTGTCCTTGCCCTCCCAGTGATACATGCTGTCCTTGGGGCCGGTGGCGGTCTTGCGGCGGTTCTGGGTCGTGGTCGCCATAGCAGTCTCGATCGTGTTATTCGTTGGTGGTTGCCAGGACTTCCTCGAGCGAGGTCACCCCCTGGCGAACCTTCAGCAACCCGGACTGGCGCAGATCCTTCACGCCTTCCCTTCGGGCCTGTTCCGCAATGTCCATGGAATTGCCATTTGTCATGATTATATGGGCAATCTCCTCGGTGACGGGCATCACCTGATAGATCCCGACGCGACCCTTGTAGCCGCTGCCCTTGCAGCGTTCGCAGCCAACCGGGCCGTAGGTCTGCCAGCTGCCGTCGAGCTCTTCTGCATCAAAGCCCGCTTCCAGCATGGCTTCGACCGGAATTTCGACCGGCTGTTTGCAGGTGCATAGCCTTCTGGCCAGTCGTTGCGCGGTGATGAGAATGACCGAGGATGCGATGTTGAATGCGGGAACTCCCATGTTTCGCAGGCGCTCCAGGGTCGTCGGGGCGTCGTTGGTGTGCAGCGTCGAGAGAACGAGGTGGCCTGTTTGCGCGGCCTTGACCGAAATCTCGGCGGTTTCCAGATCACGGATTTCGCCGACCATGATCACGTCCGGATCCTGGCGCAGGAAAGAGCGAAGCGCCGCCGCGAAGGTCAGACCGGCCTTCTCGTTGACATTGACCTGGTTGATGCCGGGCAGGTTGATTTCGGCAGGGTCCTCCGCGGTGGAAATATTCACGCCGGCCGTATTCAGGATGTTCAGGCAGGTATAGAGCGAAACGGTCTTGCCGGAGCCGGTCGGGCCCGTGACGAGAACCATCCCGTAGGGGCGCTGGACTGCGGCGAGCAGGGCTTCACGCTGTTCCGGTTCATACCCGAGCGCATCGATTCCGAGCATGGCCGATGATGGATCGAGGATCCGCATCACGATCTTTTCGCCGTGCAGGGTGGGGAGCGAGGAGACGCGAAAGTCGATCGCCTTGTTCTTCGACAGGACGAGTTTCATGCGCCCGTCCTGGGGCAGGCGCTTCTCGGAGATGTCGAGGCGTGAGATGACCTTGATCCGTGACGCAATCTTGTCCTTCAGGACCAGGGGTGGTTGCGCCACCTCGCGCAGGATGCCGTCCGTTCGAACGCGGATGCGGTAGTACTTCTCGTAGGGTTCGAAATGGATATCTGAGGCGCCTTCGTTGATCGCGTCGATCAGGATCTTCTGGATGAACTTGACGACGGGCGCGTCTTCGACTTCCTGCGCAGCGTCGGCAGCCTCCTTTTCGCTTGGCGCGTCCTGATCGAGCAGATCGATCTCGAGGTCCTCTCCGGTCAGGTCCGCAAGCGCCTTGTCTGCAGATTCGGCGAGGCGCTCCACGCACTGTCCCAGCTTGTCGGCTTCGGCAACCACGATGTCGACCTGAAGCCCGCTCTGGAACCGGATCTCGTCCAGTACCCGCATGTTCGCGGGGTCGGCTGCGGCGATGATCAGGCGATTCTGCCGCTTGGCGAGCGGCACGACCTGATGCTTGCTCATCAGCTTGCGGTCGATGGCGTCCTTCTGGATGGTTGCCTGGTCGAGGGCTCCGATGTCAAACAGCGGGTAGCCGAAGGTTTCGGCGGCGAAGTGGGCGATGTCCGAATAGTTCATCAGCTTGCGCTGCACGAGCTCGTGGATGAAGCTGTTCGGAGCAGAGCCGGCGGCCGCCGTACAGGCGGAGGCATCGGCTTCGGAGAGCCGGCCCTGCTGGATCAGGGCTCGCGCAAGTCCGCTCAGAGGGGATTGTGGGTTTGCCGCCATGGTTGCTCGTAGTTGGCTGACATTTCATATTGCACGCCAGGACCCTCATTGTAAAGAGCGCAAATGCTGCACTTGCGCGGCTTTCGCCCTACTCCGGGGATCCTTGCTTGTCATGCCCGGTCTTCGGACGAAACAGTCGCGCCATGCGGACCATCTTGTCTTCGGTCTGGATCACCTCGATGGGTACGCCACGGATGCGGATGGAAAGATCGGTCTCCGGAATGTCCTGCAGATGGTCCAGGATCAGGCCGTTGAGGGTCTTCGGGCCTTCGACTGGTAGATCGAGGCCGAGCTTGCGATTGAGCTCCCGCAGGTTCTGTCCGCCGTCGACCAGCACCGTATCGTCTTCGCCCCACGCCAGCCGGTCGCCCGCATCCGGTACGGAGGATGTGAATTTCCCGATCAGCTCCTCGATGATGTCTTCGAGTGTCAGAAGACCCATCAACTCGCCATACTCGTCGACGACCAGCGCGAGGCGCTGCTGGTTTTCCTGGAAGAACTGCAGTTGCGAATAGAGCGGAGTGTCGGCCGGAATGAAGTAGGGTCTGGCAGCCAGCTCGCGCAGGGATTCAGCCGAAAACCCCGATTCGAGGGTGCGTCCGAGCAGTCGGCGCAGGTGCAGGACGCCGATGACGCGCTCGTCGTCCCCGTCGACGACGGGCAGCCGCGTGTGATAGCTGGTCGCGATCCGTTGTCGCAGTTCTTCTTCCGGCAGGCGCAGGTCGACATGCTCGATCGCGCCGCGCGGCGTCATGACATCCTCGACCGTGATGTGCTCCAGTTCGAACAGGTTCACGAGGATGTCGCGATTCTTCTGAGGGATGTACATCCCGGACTCGAGCACCATCGATCGTACCTCCTCGACCGACATGCTGCTGGCCGCCCCGCCTTCTGACGGACGCAGACGCAGCACCCACAGCATGCTGGAAACGAAGAGGTTGATGAACCATACGGCTGGATAGGAGATGCGCAACAAGGCGGTCAGCGGATAGCTGACGATCAGGGCCAGCCGGTCGGCGTGGTGCGCACCGATGACTTTTGGGGTGATCTCGGAGAACACCAGGATCAGGAAGGTCAGTACGACGGTGCCGGTGGCCAGCGCCCAGCTTTCTTCGCCGAACAGGTGGATGGTGATCACGCTGGCAAGCGTGGCGGCGCCGACATTGACAAGGTTATTGAAGAGCAGGACCACCCCGAGCAGGCGGTCGGTCTGATTCAGCAGGTTCACCGCGAGTTGGGCGCCGCGGTGACCACCCGATGCCAGCGCACGCAGCCGGTGGCGGTTGGACGCCATCATGACCGTTTCGGTCATCGAAAACAGGGCGGACAGAAACAGCAGAATCGCGAGTGCCCAGAACTGCGTGCCGAGGGAGAATTCTTCCACTGAAGAGGGTCAGGATGAACTTGGGGCGAGTATTCCGGCCGCCTGTTGCATTGTCAACGAAGCGGCTCGAAAACTCAGACCGTCCGGCCCAGGACGATCTCGATCACGAACCGGCTTCCGACGTAGGCGAGAACCAGCGCAAGAAATCCGGCCAGTGTCCATCGGAGTGCAACCCGTCCGCGCCATCCCCATGCATGCCGCCCAAACAGCAGGGCGCCGAAGATCAGCCACGACAGGATTGCGAAAACGGTCTTGTGGTCGAACCGGAAGGCCTGGCCGAAGAGCGTCTCGGAAAACACGATGCCCGAGGCGAGCGTCAGGGTGAGCAGTACGAAGGCGATCCCGATCAGGCGGAACAGCAGCGCTTCCATCGTGAGCAGCGGCGGAAGCGAGGCAATGGTCCGGCTCAGGCGCCCGGAGTGAAGTTGCCGCTCGGTAACGGCCATCAGCATGGCATGCAGGGCGGCAAGCGTGAACAGGCTGTACGCGAGCATCGCAACGATGAAGTGTGCCCTGAAGGCCGGCGAGCCGGCGTTCGCGAGCAAGTGCTGGCCCGGAAAGATCAGCGGCAGGAGACTTCCCGCGAGTCCTGCGGGCAGGACCATTGCGTGCAGTCCGTCGAGCTTCGCATAGAAGGTCTCGATCCAGTAGAAACAGACTGCCAGCCACAGCATCAGTGAGACGGCCACGCCGAAGCCGAAGCGCATGCCGTCGCCCGGGAACATTGCCGTGTGCAGCGCGAGCCCATGGCAGACGAGGGCGGCAAGCAGTGCATAGCGCACGAGTGCGGACATCCCCTTTCTGCCGGGCAATCCGCTCGCCCCTGTTGCCGTGCGCCAGAACAGCAGCCCGAGGGCCGCATAGAGCAGTGCTGCGAGCAGATGAAGTAGAATGGAAGCCATATCGTCCGCGTGTTTTCGCCATTCGCTAGTGTACTCCAAGCCCTGCCGGGACGGTCGGTTTCGACAGGGAGTCGGTACTTGCAGGCAACACACCCGAGCGGACCAGCCAATCATTCACGGGCTGCTTGAATATGGTCCGTGATCCGTTCCACCGAACCCGGGTTTCCATCTCCATGCTAGACAATCTCACCCAACGCTTGTCGAAAGTCGTCAAGACCCTGCGCGGGCAGGCGCGCCTGACGGAGGAGAACATCCAGGAGGCCATGCGCGAGGTGCGCATGGCGCTCCTTGAAGCGGACGTGGCGCTACCGGTCGTCAAGGATCTGATCTCGAGGGTGCGCGAGAAGGCGGTCGGTCAGGAGGTGATTGGATCGCTCACGCCGGGACAGGCGCTCGTCGGTGTGGTCCACGACGAGCTCAAGGCGCTGATGGGCGGCACTCACGCCGGGCTCGATCTTTCCACGCAACCGCCTGCGGTCATACTGATGGCGGGCCTGCAGGGCGCGGGAAAGACCACGACCACCGGCAAGCTTGGCAAGCTGCTGCGCGAGCGGATGAAGAAGAAGGTACTGGCGGTTTCGGCCGACGTCTATCGGCCGGCCGCCATCGATCAGCTCAAGTCGGTCTCCGCCCAGGCGGGAATCGATTTCTTCCCTTCCAGCCCAGACCAGAAGCCGGTCGACATCGCGCGCGCGGCACTCGACCATGCGCGCCGCCATTACTACGATGTCGTGCTGCTCGATACGGCCGGCCGACTGGCGATCGACGAAGCGATGATGGCCGAGATCAAGGACCTGCACGCCGCCGTCAGGCCCGTCGAGACGCTCTTCATCGTTGATGCGATGCTGGGTCAGGATGCTGTCAACACGGCGCGTGCCTTCAACGACGCCCTGCCCCTCACAGGCGTGATCCTGACCAAGCTCGATGGCGATTCCAGGGGCGGGGCTGCACTGTCCGTCCGGCACGTGACGGGCAAACCGCTCAAGTTCGCCGGCGTCGGCGAGAAGCTGAGCGGACTGGAGGAGTTTCATCCGGAACGCATGGCGAGCCGGATCCTCGGGATGGGCGACATCCTTGGTCTGGTCGAAGAGGCACGACGCAACGTCGATGAGGAAAAGGCGCGCGACTTCGCACGCAAGCTGAAGACCGGCAAGGGGTTCGATCTGAACGACTTCAAGGAGCAGATCGGCCAGATGCGCAGGATGGGAGGGCTGTCGTCAATGCTTGAAAAGCTGCCTGCCCAGCTCTCGCAGGCAGCCGGTCAGCTCCAGGGGGGGGCCGAGGAAAAGTCGATCGGACGGATCGAGGGCATCATCAACTCGATGACGCCGGCCGAGCGGGCGCGGCCTGAGATCATCAAGGCCAGCCGCAAACGCCGGATCGCTGCCGGCTCAGGGGTGCCGGTTCAGGAAGTGAATCGGCTGCTCAAGCAGTTCGAGCAGACCCAGAAGATGATGAAGCAGTTCTCGAAAGGCGGCATGCAGAAGATGATGCGAAGCATGAAGGGCATGTTTGCGGGCTTGCCGCGCTGAGGGGCTGGGTTTGAGATCCCAGGCCCGGATCGGTATCGTCGGAGAGGTCTCCGTCGCGTTGTGGCGCGGCCTGTGCAGCATGCGTGAGCCGGGCATGGTCTGGCATCTGCTGTGGCCAGCGCTGGCGGCGGCTGTCTTGTGGACGGTCGGAATCGTTTATTCGTGGACTGCGCTGGTCGGGTATCTTCTGGCACAGGTTTCCGATTCGTGGGTCGGAGGATGGTTTGGCGGATCGGAGGCAGGGGCGGCCACGTTGCTCGTAGTGCTGAAGATCGCGCTTGCCCTGGCCGTGCTGCCCCTGGTCTACGTGACGGCGGCGCTGCTCGTCTCGGTCTTTGCGATGCCGATGATGCTCGACCGGCTGGCGAGGAGAGAGTACCGGGATCTGGAGATGCGACGCGGTGGCAACAATGCTGGCAGCCTTGTCAATACCTTGTTTGCGGGTCTTTTGTTCATGGTCGGACTGCTTGTCAGCCTGCCGTTATGGTTGATTCCGGGTGCGGGAATGCTCATCTCCATCGGGCTCACCGCATGGCTCAATCAGAAGGCGTTTTCCTATGACGCCCTGATGCTGCACGCCGATCGCGAGGAGTTGCGCGCATTGCCGCGGGACCGACGCATGCCGATGCTGGTGCTCGGGGTCGCGGGCGCGATGCTCGCCTACGTACCTTTTCTCAACTTGCTTGCGCCGGCATTTTGCGGCTTGTCCTTCGCGCATCTGATGCTCGAATCGCTACGCAAGGAGCGGTCGGGGCTTCCGGAGGGCGCCGGCCGAGCCTTCCCTGCGCACCCATGAAGGGAGACGACCATGCCGTTTTCCGCGCTCATCATCGGTGATGAGATTCTTTCGGGGCGTCGCGCCGACCGGCACCTCGTGAAGTTGATCGAACTGCTGCGCTCGCGTGGACTCAAGCTATCCGGGGCGCGCTATGTCGGTGATGAACCGGGCCGCCTGGTCGAATGTTTGCGCGAAAGTTTTCACAGCGGGGACGTCGTGTTCAGTTTCGGCGGCATCGGAGCGACGCCGGATGATCATACGCGGCAGGCGGCGGCGCGGGCTCTGGGTGTCGAGCTGGCGCTGCATCCCGAGGCCGAGGCGGCGATTCGCGGGCGATTCGGCAATGCGGTCACGCCGCATCGACTGCAGATGGGCGTCTTTCCATCGGGCAGCGAGATCATCCCGAATCCCTACAACCAGATCCCGGGGTTTTCGGTCCGGGAGCATTACTTCGTGCCGGGCTTTCCTGTGATGGCCTGGCCAATGGTCGAATGGGTGCTCGACACCCGGTACGGGCACCTCCATCATGCCGAGGACTACGTCGAGCGATCGATCGTGATCCACGACGCCAACGAGGGGCAGTTGATCGAGCTGATGGAGCGTGTCGAGTCGGACTTTCCCTTGGTGACGCTGTTCAGTCTCCCGACCGTTGCGGTCGAGGGGGAGCGTCGTGTGCTGGAACTGGGCGTCAAGGGCGCGCGTCAGGTAACCGATGCAGCGATGACCCTGATCCAGGCCGAGGTCGGCGCACGCGGGTTCGAATGGCAAACGCTCGAATGAGGAGGGGGACGAGTGGCGCGCATGCGCACGACGAGCGCCGGATCCTCATCGGCGCGCGCGAACTGGTCTATCGCCTGAGCCGAACCGGCAGAAGGACGCTCGCGCTTCACGTGGATGCGGCAGGCGTCCGCGTGAGTGTACCCTTGAGCACTCGGGACGAGGAGGTCGAGCGTTTCGTCGTCGGACACGGAGACTGGTTGCTGGACAGGCTTCGCAGGCACGAAGCGCGCATCGGACGCAACCGGGTGTGGATCGAAGACGGCGCGATGGTCCCGCTGTTGGGCCAGCATGTCCGCCTGCGCCTCCAGCCCGGGAGACGACGCCCTCGATGGGCGAGCGCGGCGGATGGAGTCGAGGAACTGACTCTGGGGGCGCTCGGGGATCCCCTCTCCGCGCTCGAACGCTGCCTCAAGGCGCGTGCGCTGAACTGGTTTTCGGGGCGTGTGGAGGAATTCTGCCTCAGGCTCGGTACCGTGCCGCCTCGCGTATCGCTGACTTCCGCCCGAACGCGCTGGGGAAGCTGCAGCGCGACGAGCGGAATCCGGCTCCACTGGAGGCTGATCCACCTGCCTGCCAGGCTGGGCGACTACGTCGTTGCCCACGAAGTCGCGCACTTGAGGCACATGGACCACTCGTCGCGTTTCTGGGCGACGGTCGAGACGCTCTACCCGGATTGGAGACAGGCGCGCCAGGCCTTGCGCGCGGCCTCGTCCGGACTGCCGGAACTCGGGTGTCGGCCCGGTGGTCTTCCGTCCCATGCGATCTAAAGGATAAGAACCATGCGTTTTCTGCACACCATGCTCCGCGTCGTCGATCTGGAGCGATCGATCGCCTTCTATACCGAAGTGCTGGGGATGCGTCTGCTGCGTCGGCAGGATTACCCGGAGGGCCGGTTTACGCTGGCCTTCGTCGGCTACCAGGAAGAGCACGATGGGGCGGTCATCGAACTGACGTGGAACTGGGATGTGGTTGCCTATGATCATGGAAATGCCTTCGGTCATCTGGCCATTGCCGTTCCAGATGCCGCAGCGGCCTGCGAGGGGATTCGCTCGCGTGGCGGGCGAGTCGTTCGGGAGGCTGGCCCGATGAAGCACGGAAAAACCGTCATTGCGTTTGTCGAGGATCCTGACGGATACCGGATCGAACTGATCGAGCGCAGCTGAGTGGCCGCCAGCACCAGCAGCGGTCTGGTCGGGAAAAGTGAATCGAAATCAGGGCAGGAGCTGGAAACATGAACCGGGCGGTTGTGAAACTCGTTGCAGGATTGCTGGCCGGACTGACACCCATGGCCGTGTCAGCAGCATCCGATGGGGCACCGGAGCGCATGCCGGGGCTATGGCTGATGAACACGGGGCAGGTCGGGACGGGAAAGGCTTCGAGCTTTCACGTCTGCGTGAATCGGTCGCATGACGATCTGATGGCACAGCCGGAAGGTGCCGTGCGGATCTGTCCTCAGGGGACGTGGCTGCGGGAAGGTTCGCAGCGCGTTCGCTATCAGGCACGTTGTCGGATCGGCGAAGTTGCGGTGGAGGTGATCGGGACGTACACAGGCGACTTCCAGTACAACTACCAAGGCGATCTCACGGTACGCTACGAACCGCCGCTCGAAGGGGTCTCGAGGCTTGCGCTGAAGATGGACGGACGGCGGCTGGCCCCGTGCAAGGCGAAGCACACGCCCGGCATGCTCCTGGTGCCCGGGGCGCCTGACGTCGGCAATCCCAATCTCGGAGATTGAAGAGTCCTTGCGGGACGGGTGGCTGCGTTTCAGGTGATTTCTTCTTCCGGCCTCGACGGGTCCGCGAGGCGCGCAAGGGCGGTCTCGCGCCGGCCGGCCCCGGTTGCCACACGAATCGCCCAGGCGAAGATGGCTGCCGAGACGATCAGGACAGGGATGAGCCAGAGCAGGCCGCGGGACAGGATATGGTCGCGCGCAGCATTGATGAGGTGCCCGTCGTACTCGAGATAGATCCATCCGATCGGGGCGATCTGGCCGATGGCGGTCCACACGGTCCGCACACTCTGGTCAGGGTCGACGCGGCTGCGCCGGGGTGCGATCCCACCCGGGCTCCAGGAAAACGAAACCTCCCGGCCGGGGGCCGCACTGAGGTTTCCTGCGGCATTGCGGCGTACGGCAGCGAGTGGCTCGCCGAGCCGATCGGTGATCACCATGGTCCGGATCCCGCTGAACTCGTTGAAGGATTCCAGCCGTCGCGCCAGCGCAATCCGGTCGTTCGAGGCAACCTCGGAGCGGCTCAGGACCGCGATGCTTCCCGCGAGTTCTTCGGCTTGTGCCTGGAGCCGCTCGGCGGCGATCGATGCCCCCTGCAAGGCGGCGTATACCAGCAGCACACTGGCTGCGACGGTCAGGCACGCGATGAAGATCGACAGCAGCCTGAGGCGTTCCCGGGTAACGGGAGAAACCGGGGCGAACCGGGCAATGATCATGTCCCAACGCTCCTCGAAGGTGGTCGGATCAGTGCGGACGCAGCGATCTGAGCAGGGTGTACAAACTGCGTGGCGTATCGCTGGCTCAGCATAGCAGGTGGGCAGCCGCACGACGAAGTTTGAGGATCGACGCAATCCGCAGGTCGACATAGGGCGGCACCCGCAGACTGCTGCCAACCAGCACGGTCTTCATCCCGAGCCGCTTCGCCGTGCGCAGGTTCTCGATCGAGTCCTCGACGAGGATGCAGTCGTGCGGATTCAGCCGGTGGTCGCGCAGCAGGTGGCGGTAGGCCTGCACCCCAGGCTTCGGGTGAAAGCGCATTTGTTCGATGCCGTACAGTTCGTCGAACAGGTGAGCGATGCCCATGGCATCGACGACCGTGCGTACGTAGGCGCGAGGCCCGTTCGAGAACACGATCCGGCGCCCGGGCAGGCGGCGCAGCATGGCACGAAGTGCGCGATCGAAGACCATCAGGGGTTCGATGGATTCGAAATGATGGGTGTGTTCGAGAAAGTGCCCCGGATCGGTTCCGTGGTGGCGCATCAGCCCCAGCAGGGTGGCGCCGTAACGTCGCCAGTAGTGAAGTCGCAGTGCATCCGCTTCGCCGGGACCGATCGCAAGATGCCGGACCAGATACGCGGTCATGCTGCGGTTGATGTGCGGAAAGATGTGTGCGCTCGCGTTGTGGAGCGTGTTGTCGAGATCGAGGAGCCAGACCGCGCGCGAGCTCATCCCGTTCAGTCGCGCGCCCGCCGGGGGTGGAAGCGGACGATCGCACCGCCATCGGAGTTCTGACGCGGAGCCTCCTTCCAGGCATGACCTTGCACGACTTCGAAGCTGACCGGAAGACGTCCGTCGCGCATCTGCGACTCGATCTGCCTGCGCGCGGACGTCCACGCCGAACGGCCTGACAGCCCCCGCGGCCGGGTGCGGCTGGCGTTGGTGCATCCACCGCCCTTGAGGTCCGACAGCAGCGTGTCGAGGTCCGGGTAAGTGACCGTCAGGAGTTCCATGTCCATCACCGGATCAGAAAAACCTGCGCCGATCAGTGCGTCACCGACATCATGCATGTCAGGAAAGCGATGCACACGCTCACCAGAGGTGGTGGTCAACGCGGTGCGCAGTTCGCGCAAGGTGTCGGGGCCGAAGCACGAGAACAGGAGCGCGCCACCGGTGTCCATGACGCGATGGATCTCCTTCAGCGCGGGCAGGGGGTCGCCCAGCCAGTTCAGCATCAGATTGGACCACGCGAGCCCGATGCTACCGTCCGGGAGCGGAAGGCGTCTGGCCGAGGCACAGACCCGACCAACGCGCCTGCGCGGAGTGGCCATCCACCTGTGGAACCAGCTACCGGCGGGTGAGGCAAGCTGCGTCAGCGACGCTAGGGAGAAGTCGACGCCCACGATCTGCGCACGCGGGAAGCGTTCGTGGAGCGCGGCAAAGTCCGGCCCGGTTCCACAGCCGAGGTCGAGGACGCGCCCCGGATCGATGCGCAGATAATCCAGGCGCTCATGCATCCTTCGCGCTACTTCGCGCGACAGCGGATCGGCTGCTGTGCCGATCCGTGCGGCGCGATCGAAGCGTCGCCTGACCAGTCGCTCGTCCAGTTCGGAGGCCGCCCAGCTTTCAGGCATCGCCGGGGTCAGATCGCTCTTAGTCCGAGGCGGGAAAACAGGTGTTCGTCCCGGTCGGCATCCGGGTTGTCGGTGGTGAGCAAGCGCTCGCCGTAGAAGATCGAATTGGCACCGGCCATGAAGCACAGCGTCTGCAATTCGTCGCTCATCTGCTGGCGACCGGCGGACAGGCGCACGACGCTGGCTGGCATCGTGATGCGCGCGACGGCGATGGTCCGCACGAACTCCAGCGGGTCGACCGCTTCCGAATGTTCCATCGGCGTGCCGGGTACCGCCACGAGCTGGTTGATCGGCACGGAATCAGGCGGGGGAGACAGGTTCGCCAGCTGTGCGATCATCGATGCGCGCCCGCGACGGCCTTCCCCCATTCCGATGATCCCGCCACAGCAGACGTTGATGCCGGCATCGCGAACGCGTTCGATGGTATCGAGCCGGTCCTGCATCGTGTGCGTGGTGATCACCTGGCCGTAGAACTCCGGTGCCGTATCGATGTTGTGGTTGTAGTAGTCGAGACCGGCTTCCTTGAGCGCGCGCGCCTGCTCATCCTTGAGCATGCCCAGCGTCACGCAGGTCTCCAGCCCCAGTTTCTTGACTTCGCGCACCATCTCCACGACCGGTTCGAGATCCTGCTCCTTCGGGCCACGCCAGGCTGCACCCATGCAGAAGCGCGATGCTCCCTTCGCCTTTGCGGCGCGCGCCTTGTCTAGCACTTCCTCGAGCGGCATCAGCCGCTCGCGCTTCAGTCCGGTATCGTGACGGGCCGATTGCGAGCAATAGCCGCAGTCCTCGGAGCAGCCTCCGGTCTTGATCGAAAGCAGGGTCGAGCGCTGGATTTCGTTCGGTTCGAAGTGAAGGCGGTGAATCCGTTGCGCCTCGAACACCAGATCGAGCAGCGGACGTTCAAACAAGGTCTCGATCTCCGCGACCTGCCATTTCTTCGCCTGCAGCGTTTGGCCTGCGACGCCTTTTTCGATAGTCTCCATTGCCAGACTTCCTTTCACCCGGATTACCCCTTGCCGATGCGCGAACCGCGCATCTTCCTTCAATGCTCCCCGCCTTGTCAAACCTGCTCTCCAACCTGGGAGGTGCCGTTCGTCGCGGCCGATACGCTGCATTGCGCGCACTGTTGCCGCAGAACTGCTTCCTGTGCGGATCAGGTGGCTGTGAAGGGCCGTTATGCGATGAATGTGCTCAGGAACTGCCACGATTGCCGCCCGCCTGCCCCGTCTGCGCCGAGCCTGGGGCGCCGGATCGGGTCTGTGGACGTTGTTTGCGCGAACCGCCGGCCTATGACGCAACGACCGCAGTGTATCCGTATCGTTTCCCGATCGACCGGATGGTGCAGGCGCTGAAGTACCAGCAGCGGTTCGCTCTTGCTCTCCATTTTAGTCGTGCGCTGGTCGATGTCTGTCCTGAACGCGAGTTCGACCTGATCGTTCCGATGCCGCTGCATCCAGAGCGTCTGCGCGAAAGAGGCTTCAACCAGGCAGTCGAGGTGTCGCGGCTGCTGGCCCGGCGTCGAGGGATTCCGCTCGCACTCGCAGGGGTTGAGCGAGTGCTTGCGACCCCCGCGCAGGTGAGCTTGCCGTGGAAGGCGCGCAGTGCCAACATGCGCGGCGCGTTTTGTTGTGACATGCGTCTCGATGGCTGTCGCGTGCTGGTCGTCGACGATGTGATGACGACCGGCGCCAGTCTGCAGGCGCTCGCCCAGGCGCTGCGCGAGGCGGGTGCTGCAAGAATCGAGAATCTCCTGATCGCGCGGACGCCGCGTAGCGAATGAAATGTTCCATATCGTCCTGTTCGAGCCGGAAATCCCTCCCAATGCGGGCAACGTCATCCGGCTCGCCGCCAACGCTGGTGCGTCCCTGCACCTGATCAAGCCGCTCGGCTTTTCGCTGGAACATCGCCAGCTTGCGCGCGCAGGGCTCGACTACCACGACCTGGCCGATGTCCGCGTGCACGAAAGCTGGGGGCATTGTCGTGATGTTCTCGCCGGTGCGCGCATCTTTGCGTTCAGTACGAGCGGCGCCCGGCGCTATGACGAAGTGCACTTCGAACCGGGCGATGCGTTTGTGTTCGGGCCGGAGTCTCGCGGGCTGCCGATGGAATGGCTCTCGGCCTGCGCGCATGATCATGTCCTGCGGTTGCCGATGCGTCCGGGCAATCGCAGCCTGAACCTCTCGAACGCAGTCGCCGTCGTCGTGTTCGAGGCCTGGCGCCAGCAGGGGTTCGCCGGAAGCGCGTGAGCGCGCCCCGGCTCCGATCATTCGTGCTTCGGATCCCGTGCGAGCAGCCGCTCGACGATCTGCCCCGTTGGCATCGATGGCTCGTGCAGGAGGGCGTGCACGGCCTCGCTGATCGGCATTTCGACATGATGCTTCGCCGCAAGCCGGACGGCTTCGCCTGCGGTCGGGACGCCTTCGGCGACATGCCCCAGTTCCTGAAGGATCTGGGGTAGCTTCAACCCCCGCGCAAGCGCAAGACCGACCCGGCGGTTGCGCGACAGATCTCCGGTGCAGGTCAGGATGAGATCTCCCATTCCGGCGAGCCCCATCATGGTTTCGGATCGGGCGCCCAGGACGCGTCCGAGTCGCACGATCTCCGCGAGGCCTCGAGTGATCAGGGCTGCGCGGGCATTCATCCCGTAGCCCATGCCGTCGGAGACGCCCGAGGCGATCGCGATGACGTTCTTGAGTCCGCCCCCGATCTCGGCTCCGATGACATCGGTGTTCGCGT
This sequence comes from Rhodocyclaceae bacterium, assembly GCA_023383815.1. Classification (GTDB taxonomy): domain Bacteria; phylum Pseudomonadota; class Gammaproteobacteria; order Burkholderiales; family Rhodocyclaceae; genus JACOUN01. Next base: position 280,219 of record JAHDYG010000001.1, on the reverse strand, counting down.
AGATGCGCAAGCGCGGCTGATGGAGCGCTTCGCCGAACTCGCGGGCGAAGTGCCGGTCGGCGGAGGCCAGGGTGATCGCGGTGGGCAGGCCGGCGCCGACTTCGGCCGCAAAGCTTGGGCCGGTGAGCACGCCACAGGCGGCACCCTCACCAAGTTCCTCGGCAACGATCTCATGCGGAAGCCTTCCCGTTCCGGCTTCCAGGCCCTTGCAGGCCCAGATCAGCGGAATGCCAGGCCGGAGTCTGTGAAGGGCCCTGACCGTCTCGCGCAAACCCGTGAGCGGGGTTGCCACCAGATGTAGCTCAGCGCGTGCAGCGGCAGCGGCGAAATCGGAGGTGACTTCGAGCGACTCCGGCAGCGATACGCCGGCCAGATAGCGTTCGTTCTGATGCGACGCACTGAGTGCTTCGGCCAGTCGGTGGTCGCGCGCCCAGAGCACGACCGGATGGATTCGGCCAAAGGCGCTGGCGAGTGCGGTACCCCACGCGCCGGCCCCGAAGATTGCGATTCGCATGCCTGAGACCCCGCCGAGTCAAAGCCCCCAGACTTCCGTCACCCGTACGAAGCCCGCCAGGCCGTCCCGGTGACGAACCTGCACCCAACCCGCGGCGGGTGGTGCGGCCAGTTCGAGAACGACGTCCTTGACGGCTTCGAACACCGGCTCGGAACCGGGGTCGGGGGCACGGCGAACGATGGCATTCGGTGCGGTGACCATGAGGGTGCGCTGCGGGCTCAGCGAAGCGGATTCGATCCACGAGATCGCGCCGCCCGGGTCGCGGACCTTCACCCACTTGTCGAGCACGACGACGACCTCGACGGGGGTGCCCGTGGAGACGATGAACAACGGTCGTCCCTTGTCGGAGGGGGTGTCGAAGAGGACTGCCGGTTCACCGACCGACCGGTAGTCGATCGCATGGGTGAGGCCGGCCGTCAGCGCAAGGATCGTGACGAGCAGGGGGCGAAGGAGCGTGTGCATGGCTCTGAGACTACTGTACCGTGGTCTCGCTGACGCTCGAGGCGCCTTCTTGTTGCTGGCGCTGTGCCTGATAGAGCGCTTCGAAGTTCACCGGAGCAAGAATCACTGGCTGGAAACCCGCGCGCGTCACTGCGTCCGAAACCGCTTCCCGCGCGTACGGGAAAAGGATGTTCGGGCACCCGATCATCATCACGGGTTCCAGTTCTCCTTCAGGGATGTTGCGGATCTGGAACACGCCCGCCTGAGCAACCTCGATCAGGAACATCGTCTTGTCACCCGGAAGCTTCGCCGACACCGTGACGGTCAGGGTCACGTCGAACACGCCGTCGTCGACGGGGTTGCCCTCGGTACGCAGTTGGACATTCACCTGCGGGGCTTCACGCTCCAGGAAGATCTGCGGACTGTTGGGGACTTCGATCGAGAGATCCTTGACGTAGAGCTTTTCGATCGAGAAGACGGGTTGTGCTTGGTCGGTCATGAGTGAATGCCTGTGTGGAACGGTTGAAAAGTGCGGAACGCCTGCGGCGTACTGGATGAAATCAGGTCAGGAGTGCGTCGCCGCAAGCAGCGGATCGAGCTTCCCTTCCCGGTCGAGTGCATAGAGGTCGTCACATCCTCCGACATGGTAGTCGTCGATGAAGATCTGGGGAACCGTGCGGCGACCCGTGAGCTTCATCATTTCATCGCGCTTGTCCGGATCGAGATCGATCCGGACCTTCTCGATGGCGAGGACGCCCTTGCGGTTGAGCAACTGCTCGGCGCGAACACAGTACGGGCATACGCCCGTTGCGTACATCCTGACATGGGCGCTCATTTGCCCTTCTTCCTGGAAGTGAGAGGTTGTCCGGCCTTTTCCCATTCCTGGATGCCGCCGCGCAAATGGAAGAGCTTCTCGAAGCCGGCCTTGCGCAAGGCGGAAATCGCCGAGTGCGAGCGGGTTCCCGTCGCGCAGCACAGGATCAGCGGCTGTGATCGGAACTTGTCGAGCTCCGCCGTACGCTTGCCAAGCTCCGCGAGCGGGATGTGGCGCGCATTCGGCACGTGGCCGCGTGCGTACTCCGCCTGGTCGCGCACGTCGATGACCAGTGCATCCTCGCGGTTGATCAGCATGGTCGCCTCGACCGGCGTCAGCTGGGCCTTGTCGCCCTTTGCAAGTACGAAATCCAGAAGCAGGAATCCACCGCTGATTCCCGCCATGGCGGCCCAAAACCAGTTTTGCTGCAAGAATTCCACTGAACGGTGCTCCGTGCGTTACGTTGAAAAAGCTGTCGGACGACGCGTGTCGTCAATGATGGCCCGGGTCGGCGGGGATGCCGCAGAACACTTCGCGCATCAGGACGATCAACTGCAACGTGCGTTGATCGCACACCCGGTAATAGACACGATTTGCGTCCTTGCGCGTTTGCAGCACCCCCTTGTCGCGCAGGATTGCGAGATGTTGGGAGATGTTGCTCTGCGAGGTGCCAACCGCTTCGACGATGTCCTGCACGCAGACCTCTCCGTCTCCGAGCACGCACAGGATCTTGAGCCGAAGCGGATGAGCGATCGCCTTCAGCGCTCGCGCTGCGGTTTCGATGTGCTCGTGCTTGTCGATGAGATCGATGATTGCGTTGTTGTCCACGTTGGCTCGGTGTGGTCGGGAGGTCGAAGCGGGGCGAGTAGTATAAAATATTGCGGCCCAGTCCAGCGCGAGTTTGGTGTGTTCGATGCAGGCCGGCTGCAATCTGTGCTCCGGTGCGGTCCCTGACCTCCTTGCGCCGGCACCCTTCCTGCCGCTCGGGTCAGCGCGGCGTCTACCCTTCCATTCCGAGAGATCATGTACAAGATCGTGCTGCTGCGCCATGGCGAATCCACCTGGAACAAGGACAACCGGTTCACCGGCTGGACCGACGTAGATCTTACCGAGCAGGGGGTCGAGGAGGCCCGGGCCGCGGGGCGTTTGCTGCGCAAGAGTGGCTTTGCGTTCGATCTCGCCTTTACCTCCGTGCTCAAGCGTGCGAACAAGACGCTCAACATCGTCCTCGACGAACTCGACGCGCTGTGGTTGCCGGTCGAGCACTCGTGGCGCCTGAACGAGCGGCACTACGGAGCGCTGCAGGGGCTGAACAAGGCGGAAACGGCTGCGCGCTACGGGGATGAACAGGTACTCGCCTGGCGGCGTTCGTACGACGTACCGCCGCCGGCGCTGGAAGAAGGCGACGAGCGTCTGGCGTTCGATGATCCACGGTACGCATCCTTGCCGGCCGCGCGCTTTCCGCGCACGGAATGCCTGAAGGATACCGTCGAGCGTTTCGTTCCGTATTGGGAAACCGTGATCGTGCCGCGGATTCTCGACGGCAGGCGAATCCTGATCGCGGCGCACGGAAACAGCCTGCGAGCACTGATCAAGTATCTCGACAAGGTTTCCGATCAGGACATCGTTGGCTTGAACATCCCGACGGCGCAACCGCTCGTCTATGAGCTTGATCGCGACCTGAGGCCCTCGCGCAGCTACTATCTCGCCGATGAGGACACCATCCGCGCAGCGCAGGCGGCGGTGGCGGGGCAGGGCCGCGCAAGGGGCTGACCGGCACAGCCCCATGACGGGTTTTCGCGTGATCCAGCGGACGCTGCACGCGGTGTTGCTCGCCGCGGGTGCGATCCTTGCCACGGCCCATGCCCCGGCATATTCCCAGGATCTGGCCGACATCGAGCGCAGCCAGTCCGAACTTTCGGACACCCGGCAGCGTATTCGTGAGGTCGAGCAGATCATTGCGGAAATCGAAGCGACCCGCTCCGATGCCGCAAAGCGGCTTGCGCAGGCCGAGCGGGCCGTCTCGACGGCGCACAGGAAGCTGCGCAAGCTCACCGGTGATCTGAAAGCCGCCGGTGAGGCCCTTGCCACAAGACAGGCCGAGCAGTCCGAGGTCGAGGCCCGGATCGCGTCGCGCCAGACCGAACTGTCCAGCTGGCTCAAGCGCCACTACATGTATGGTGCCAGCGATGTCGCACCGTTTCTGCTTGCGCGTGATCCGAACCAGCTTGCGCGGGATGCGCACTATCTGGAACGACTGGGTCGCGCTCGCCTGATGCTGATTGAGTCGCTGCGTGAGGACCTGCGCGAGCGGGAGCGGGTCGTGCACGAGGTTGCAACCCGTCGGGACCAGCTGCTCCGTCTGACGGCTGAGCAGCGCCGGCAAAGCGCAGAACTCGAAAAGGCGAAGGCCGAGCGGGGCAGGATTCTTGCCGGGCTCGAGCGCCGGCTGCAGGCTCAGCAAGAGGAGTTGGATGCCTTGCGGCACAACGAACGGCAGCTTGGGCGGGTCGTCGACGCACTGATCCGCCAGGCGGCGGCCAGAAGACAGGCCGAGCAAGCAACCAGTGACCGTCCGCAGGGCCAGCAGGCGCGTGCAGGGTCCGAAGGCGCGGGCGAGCTGACGACTGGCGTGCGCTTTGCAGACCTGCAGGGAAAAATGCCGCTCCCCGTGCAGGGAGAACTGATCGGACGGTTCGGTGCTCCAAGGGCTGAAGGGGGCACACGCTGGCGCGGGATCTTCATCGGTGCGGACGGTGGTCAGGACGTGCGCGCCGTTGCCGCCGGCGAGGTGGTCTTTTCGGACTGGCTCCGGGGATACGGCAATCTGGTCATCCTCGACCACGGAGACGACTACCTGACGGTGTATGGAAACAATGACAGCCTCTTTGGCCTGGTCGGCGATAGAATCCCCGCGGGGGCTGCGATTGCGACCGTTGGGGCGAGCGGGGGGGCGTCGCGATCGGGTTTATACTTCGAAGTGCGCCATCAGGGCGAGCCAGTCGATCCGCTGCGCTGGGTTGTGACCCGTTGAGCCGGCGCAAGCGGTCGGGCAACGGGGCTCGCCGGAGAGTTGTTATCGTGGAGATGTCATGCGCAACAAGCTGCAAAAACTGGGGCTGATCCTGACCGGCATGGTTGCCGGCGTGCTGGTCAGCCTGAATTTCTCGGCCAGTGCGGACCGCACCCTGCAGGCGCCCTTGCCGGTCGAGGAGTTGCGCGCCTTTGCCGACGTCTTCAACGCAATCAAGCAAGGCTATGTCGAGCCGGTAGAGGATCGAAAGCTGATCAACCATGCCATCAGTGGCATGTTGAGCGGGCTCGACCCGCATTCGGCCTATCTCGACGGAGAGGCCTACAAGGAACTGCGCGAAGGGACGCAGGGCGAGTTCGGAGGACTCGGAATCGAGGTCGGGATGGAGGACGGTTTCGTGAAGGTGGTGTCACCGATCGAAGATACCCCGGCCTATCGGGCCGGAATCCTGGCGGGAGACCTCATCGTCAAGCTCGACGAGACTCCGGTCAAGGGCATGACGCTTGCCGACGCGGTCAAGCGCATGCGTGGAAAACCGAGCACGAGCATCACGCTCACGATCATGCGCAAGGGTGAGAGCGCGCCGATCGTGATCCGGATCACGCGCGAGGTGATCCGCGTCCAGAGTGTGAAATCCAAGGTGATCGAGCCCGGTTACGGATACCTGCGCGTCGCGCAGTTCCAGGAGAAGACCGCCGAGTCGGTCATCGAGCATCTGAACCGGCTGGTGGCGCAGGAGCCGCTCAAGGGATTGGTACTCGATCTGCGCAACGACCCCGGCGGGCTGTTGCATGGGGCAGTCGGTGTGGCCGCGGCTTTCCTGCCGGCCGATGCGCTCGTGGTGTCGACGGACGGGCGTACTCCGGATGCCCGGCGCGAGTTCCGGGCGGCGCCAGAGGACTACCTGCGTGGCCAGCGCAGCGACTTCCTGCGCAAGTTGCCCGGCTATGCACGCGAGATTCCAATGGTCGTGCTTGTCAATGCCGGATCGGCATCCGCGAGCGAGATCGTTGCGGGCGCCTTGCAGGACCACAAGCGCGCGACGGTGATGGGCGTCAAGACGTTCGGCAAGGGCTCGGTGCAGACGATTCTGCCGCTCAACAACAACACCGCAATCAAGCTCACGACGGCGCGCTACTATACTCCGAGCGGGCGCTCGATCCAGGCCAAGGGTATCGAGCCTGACATCGTCGTCGAGGAGACGGAGAACGGATCTGCGCGAAGGTTGCGTGAGGCGGACCTGCAGGGGCATCTGTCCGATGGAAAGGAAGATGCTTCGACGCCGGAGCCGAAGGAGCAACCGGGCGAAGGTTCCGTCCCGGATGAGCAGGATGTCCCGCAGCAGCAGCTTCCGCGGGTGGAGTTCGGTGGCGAGAACGACTACCAGCTCAAGCGCGCGATCGGGCTTCTCAAGGGAGAGAAGTTCGCCGAGAATGCGACATGAAGCGTTACGAAAGGGGTGGAACTGATGCGTCGTGAAACGGCTTACAAGCTGGCCGGAAGAAATCACGAGCACCCTGTCGCGGGTTCCGGTCTCGAGAAGGAAAGGGAGATCCGCTTTACCGCCCTGCCGCCCGGGCAGAGGGAGCGGGCGTTGCAGGCGCTGCGCATGCTCAGGGGGCTGGTCGTCAGTGAGTCAGCACATCCGCGCGGCGTGCACGTGCGCTATTCGGTGCTCGACTACACACTCGAGTCCCTGGAAGATGCCCTTCGTGATGCCGGCTATCATCTCGACAATTCGCTGATGTCCAAGCTGGTGCGTGCGCTGGTCTACTTCTGTGAGGAAACGCAGCGTCACAATCTGGTTTCCCCGGAGCGCCTGATCAAGAAATCGAATGAAGTCTATATCAACGTCTATGATCAGCATCCGCACGGTGATCATGACGATACGCCCGTCGAGCTGCGCGAGTACAAGTAGGAAGAGCAGTCTACGGATGCTGTCTCACGGGCGCGTCCGGGCGGATCGGTGCGCCTCAAGTCCCGGTTCGAGCTGAACGATGAATGACGAGCAACTGCTGCGCTACAGTCGCCATATCCTGCTTCCGGAGATCGGGGTCGAAGGGCAGGATGCGATCCTCGGCTCGCGCATGCTCGTGGTTGGCGCTGGCGGGCTCGGTTCCCCCGCGGCCCTGTATCTTGCGGCTGCCGGCGTCGGTACGTTGGTGCTTTGCGATGGGGATACCGTCGACCTCACGAACCTGCAGCGACAGATCCTCCACACCGAAGACGGCGTCGGGCGGCCGAAGGTCGAATCCGGTCGTGAGACGTTGCTGCGTCTCAATCCCCACATCCAGGTCGAGGCCTTGCAGTTGCGCCTTGAGCATCAAGCCCTTGATGAACAGGTGGACCGTGCCGACGTGGTGCTGGACTGTTCCGACAATTTCGCCACCCGGCACGCCATCAACCGGGCCTGCGTGCGTCATCGCAAGCCGCTCGTTTCGGGCGCAGCGATCCGCTTTGACGGACAGGTTTCGGTGTTCGATCTTCGGAACGAGGACAGCGCCTGCTACCACTGCCTGTTTCCAGAGGGACACGAGGTCGAGGAGATTCGCTGCGCCGTGATGGGAGTCTTTGCCCCTCTGACCGGAATCATTGGGGCAACCCAGGCAGCAGAGGCCCTGAAACTGGTCGCCGGCTGCGGCAACTCGCTCGACGGGCGGCTGCTGCTGCTCGACGGGCTCGACATGGCGTGGCGTAGCATTGCGCTGGCTCGCGATCCCGGATGTTCCGTCTGTGGAGGGCGCAGCGGCGGTTGAGCGAACCTGGTTCGGCTCTGCCGTCCGCGCGCTCCGCTGGCCTCAGCCCCCCGTGGGTCTCGCGATCACCCTCAGATCCCGGCCGACCGTGCGTACGTCCAGGATCGACAAGCTGATCGCTTGTCCGAGATCTGTCAGTTCCGGTACCGAGAACATCCCCTGGGCCAGATCGCCGATGAGTCGAGGGGCGAGGTAGATCAGGAGTTCGTCCGCGAGTCCTGTCTGCAGAAGCGCGCCATTGAGTCGGGGTCCGCCCTCGACGTGCAGCTCGTTGCAACCGCGCCGGGCGAGCTCGTGCATCAGCGCCACGAGATCGACCGAGCCGTTCCGGGTCGGCATGCACAGGACCTCGACTCCGAGCGCTTCCAGACGACCTGCGGATGCAGGTCTTGGTTCTGCGCACACGACCAGGCAGTTTCCCCCATGCAGCAGCCTTGCTGACTCGGGGATATCCAGTCGGGTGTCGACGAGCACGCGCAGCGGCTGGCGCTCGCAGGTGATTCCGCGCACGGTGAGGGCGGGGTCGTCCTTCAGTACGGTGCCGATTCCGGTGAGGATTGCGCAGGCCCGCGCGCGCCAGCGGTGACCGTCCACGCGTGCTTCCGCACCGGTGATCCACTGGCTGAGGCCGTTCCGCAAAGCGACCTTTCCATCCAGGCTGGCCGCGCTCTTGAGGCGCAGCCACGGCCGACCCCGCGTCATTCGGGAGATGAAACCAGGATTGAGTTCGGTTGCTGCCTCCCGCATGAGTCCGCTCTCGGTCCGGATCCCGTTGGCACGCAGGCGTGCGAGACCGCGCCCGGATACGAGCGGGTTGGGATCTTCCATGGCAGCGACGACCCGTTCGATGCCGGCATCGATCAGGGCATCCGCGCACGGTGGCGTGCGTCCGAAGTGCGAGCAGGGCTCGAGGGTGACATAGGCGGTCGCGCCCTGAGCAGCGGCTCCGGCGCGCTGCAGTGCAACGATCTCGGCGTGCGGGGTGCCCGCACGTTCATGCCATCCTTCGCCTACGGTACGCCCGTCACGAACGATGACGCAGCCCACCCTGGGGTTGGGCGTCGTGGAAAAGAGCCCGCGCTCGGCAAGTTCGAGCGCGCGCGCCATTGCGGCATGGTCAGTCGCCGAATAGATCATTCTCGGAACCGGCGCCGCCGGGCTTGCCCGATCTGCGTCTCGGTCTGGCCTGCACTTCGCGGATGACCTCCGAGAACTCGTCCACATCGGCGAAATTCCGATAGACGGAGGCGAACCGGATGTAGGCAACCTTGTCGAGTTTCTTCAGTTCGCGCATGACCAGTTCACCGATCTTCTCGCTGCGGATCTCGGATTCGCCGAGCGAAAGCAGGCGAGCCTCGATGCGGTCGATCGCGGCATCTACAGCCTCGACCGTGACCGGCCGCTTGCGCAACGCGAGGGTCATGCTCGCGACCAGCTTGTCATGGTCGAATTCCGAGCGATTTCCGTTGCGTTTGACGACGTGAGGCATCTTCAGATCGATCCGCTCGTACGTCGTGAAGCGCTTGTCGCAGCGGATGCATCGGCGGCGACGTCGAACGACGTCGCCCTCTTCGTTCTCGCGTGTATCGGTGACCTGGGTGTTCGGGTCGCCACAGAACGGGCATTTCATCGGTCTTCGTCCCGAAGATCCACGATGCTGTGCTGCACGATCGCCAGGTCCGTTCCGGTCAGGCGCCGTACACCGGGAAGCGGCCGCACAGGTCTGCCACCGCGGCCTTCGTTCGTTCGAGCACGCCTGCATCGCTTGGGGCGTCGAGAACGTCAGCGATCATGTGCGCGACCTGCTCGGCCTCGATCTCGGAGAAACCACGCGTGGTGATGGCGGGAGAGCCTATGCGGATCCCGGAGGTCACCATCGGACGCTCGGGGTCCTTGGGAATCGAGTTCTTGTTCACGGTGATGTGGACTGATCCAAGGATCGCCTCGGCTTCCTTGCCGGTGATGTTCTTGGGCCTCAGGTCGACGAGGAACACGTGGCTTTCGGTCCTGCCCGACACGATGCGCAGCCCCCTTTCCTCGGACAGCACGCGCGCCATCACTCGCGCATTGGCGATGACCTGTTCCTGATAGTCGCGGAACTGCGGGCTGGCCGCCTCCTTGAAGGCGACGGCCTTGGCAGCGATCACGTGCATCAGCGGCCCCCCCTGAAGTCCCGGGAAGATCGCCGAGTTGATCGCCTTCTCGTGCTCGGCCTTCATCAGGATGATGCCCCCGCGTGGGCCGCGCAGGGTCTTGTGGGTGGTCGAGGTCACGACGTCGGCGTGAGGCACCGGATTGGGGTAGTAGCCTGCGGCGATCAGACCGGCATAGTGCGCCATGTCCACCCAGAAAATGGCCTCGATCTCGCGGGCGATCTTCGCGAAGCGTTCAAAATCGATGCGCAGGGAGTAGGCCGATGCGCCCGCGACGATGATGCGGGGTTTGTGCTCGCGTGCGAGCGCCTCCATCGCTTCGTAGTCGATCTCCTCCTTCGCGTCGAGGCCGTAGGCGACGACGTTGAACCACTTGCCGGACATGTTGAGGGGCATGCCGTGCGTCAGGTGCCCGCCTTCGGCCAGACTCATGCCCATGATCGTGTCACCCGGCTTGGCGAACGCCATCAGCACCGCCTGGTTCGCCTGCGAGCCGGAATTGGGCTGAACGTTCGCCGCTTCCGCGCCGAAGAGCCTCTTCAGCCGGTCGATTGCGAGCTGCTCGGCGACATCGACGTGTTCGCACCCACCGTAGTAGCGCTTGCCCGGGTAGCCTTCGGCGTACTTGTTGGTGAGTTGCGAGCCCTGTGCCTGCATGACTGCATGCGACACGTAATTCTCCGATGCGATGAGCTCGATGTGGTCTTCCTGGCGCTTGTTCTCGGCCTGGATTGCAGACCAGAGTTCAGGGTCGATGCGGGCGAGGGTGTCTTTCGAAGAGAACATGATGCAGACTCGGGGCGAGGATGGAAAACGCGAATACTACCATGGGGATGCAGCGCGTCCGGTGGCGTGTGGCGATGCCGAGGGGGTCGCAGGGTACCGGGGTGGGATCACGCTCAGCGCAGTTCGTCGAGCGCTGCTGCGAGATGCGTCCGGTCGGCCCAGCCGAGGAGTTGCCAGCCCGATCCGGAGCCCCGGATCCAGTTCAGCGCAGCATTCGGAATCTCGAAATCGCGTGGTGCATCGAGATGCATCGGGCGCGCCATGCGATGGGCGATATCCAGAACGCCCCCATGAGTCACGACCAGGATCCGTTCGCCGTGATGGCGTTGCGTGAGTGCTTCGAGCGCCCTGCGAATGCGCGTCGCGAAGGCGGCCAGCGATTCGCCTCCACCCGGAAGCGCCGTCGTGATCTCACGCGCGGCGAAGCGGGCATAGTCTTCGGGAAACCGGGTGCGCGCCTCATCGTAGGTCAGCCCCTGAAAGGCACCATAGTGTCGCTCACGCAGGGATTCTAGCGGGACCGGATCGAGCCCGAGCGCTTCGGCGATCCAGCGTGCGGTTTCATGTGCGCGCCCGAGATCGCTGCAGTACAACGCCGAAAATGACTGGCCTGCAAGCGCCGCTGCGCTCAGGCAGGCCTGCCTGCGGCCCGCTTCATTGAGCGGGACGTCGAGGTGGCCCTGCAGCCGACGCTCGACGTTCCAGCTCGTCTCCCCGTGCCGGATCAGGCACAGGGTGCACGCCATGCTCAATCCCACGCGCCCTTGCCGCCTTCCTCTCCCCAGCCGCCGTCGCTTGGCGGAGGTGCGATCTGGATCGTGTCGAGGTCGATCTCGACCTTCTTGTCCAGACTGCCCGTGATCAGTTGCGGGAACGCGATCAGCAGGATGATCAGCACAACCTGGATCACGATGAAGGGAATGGAGCCGCGGTAGATGTCGGTCGTCTTGATGCCTTCGATGCGGCGCTTCGAGATCCGGTCGATGTAGCCGCTGACCGGAGCGACGCTCCTGAGGTAGAACAGTGCGAAGCCGAACGGCGGGGTCAGGAAGGAGGTCTGCAGGTTCAGCGCGAGGATGATTCCGAACCAGATCAGGTCGATGCCCATCTTCTCCGCGACCGGGGCGAGCATCGGCACCAGGATGAAGGCGATCTCGAAGAAATCGAGGAAGAATCCGAGGAAGAAGATCACCGTGTTCACGAAGATCAGGAACCCCAGTTCGCCGCCGGGCAGCTTGTCGAACAGGTGCTCGACCCAGATGTGTCCATCGACGGCATTGAACGTGAAACTGAACACGGTCGAGCCGATCAGGATGAACAGCACGAACACCGACAGCTTGGTCGTGGATTCGAGCGCCTGGACCAGGGTCTTGAGATCCAGCCGGCGACGCACGAGTGCCATGATCATCGCGCCGAGCGCACCCATTGCACCGCCCTCGGTCGGGGTCGCGATGCCGAGGAAGATGGTGCCGAGCACGAGGAAGATCAGCGCCAGCGGAGGAATCAGGACGAACGTGACCTGTTCGGTCATGCGGGAGAGCAGTCCGAGCCTGAAGATCCGGTTCGCGGTTGCCAGTGCGAGGGCAATCGCCGCACCGAACGTGAGCGAGACGACGATGATCTCGTCTCGGGCAGCGGTCACTTCAGTGCCTTTCAGAGCGCCCAGCACATCGGTGTAAATCGTGCCGAACCCCGTGGCAATCGCCGTGATCGCGATGAAGAACAGGAGCAGCGACCGGTGCCCGGAGCTGCCGTTCGGTTCGCGGAACGAGATCGCTTCGGGCGGAAGGCCGGGGACCGTCTTCGGGCGAAAGATTGCGAGGGCGATGACGTAGAGAGCGTACATCGCAACCAGCATGAAGGCTGGCACGAAGGCGCCGCGGTACATGTCTCCGACACTGCGCCCGAGCTGGTCTGCCATTACGATCAGGACGATCGAGGGCGGGATCGCCTGGGCGAGCGTGCCCGAAGCGGTGATGGCGCCGCAGGCCACGGTCCGGCTGTAGCCGTAGCGCATCATGATTGGCAGCGAGATGAGTCCCATCGAGATCACCGAGGCGGCGACCACGCCGGTTGTCGCGGCGAGCAAGGCGCCGACGAAAATTACCGCGAGTGCGAGTCCGCCCCGCACCGGCCCGAACACTTGTCCGACCGTATCGAGCAGGTCCTCGGCCATTCCGCTGCGCTCGAGGATCAGCCCCATCAGCGTGAAGAACGGGATCGCGAGCAGGGTATCGTTCTGCATGATCCCGAATACCCGCAGCGGGATCGCCTGCAGCAGGGTCGTCGGCAGCAGGTCGAGTTCGATCCCGATGAATCCGAAGAACAGGCCGCAGGCGGCCAGTGCGAAGGCGACCGGAAAGCCCGACAGCAGGAAGAAGACGACCGCGCCGAACATGATCGGCGCGAGGTTGGTCGAGAGGAATTCGATCATTTGCCAGCCTCTTCGGCCTTGGTCGATGGGTTCGGTTCGGAGGGATGATGACCGGGATGCGCATCCGGATGCTGGTCGGGCTCATGGCCACCGACCAGGAGCGGATCGGGGGCCTTGCCGGCCAGATAGCCGATCCGCTTGATGAACTCGGAGACGGCCTGCAGGCCGAGCAGGGCGAACCCGGCTGGAACGAGTGCGTAGACGGGCCAGCGGATCAGGCCGCCCGCGTTCGACGACATCTCGCCGGATTCATAGGCGGCCAGGACGACCGGCCACGACAGGTGGATCATCAGGTAGCACAGCGGAAAGAGAAAGACGAGGATGCCAGCGAGGTCGATCACGGTGCGCGCCCGCCGGCTCAGCTTGTTCGCGAGCACGTCGATGCGCACATGGGCGTTCTGCATGAAGGCCTGGCCGGCGCCGAGCAGGAAGACGGCAGCAAAGAGGTACCACTGGATCTCGAGAAAGGCGTTCGAGCCGATGCTGAATGCCTTGCGCAGGATGGCATTGATCGCGCTGATCAGGGTGGCCGCCAGGATCAGCCAGATGATGCCCTTGCCGACGAGCCGGCTGAATCCGTCGATGGCGCGGGAGAGTTTCAATAACGAATCCATCAGTCTTGCGTGCCCCTGAACGCTGCACGCTGCGGGACTTCCCCGCCGCGCACTGCGTGATTGACTGTTCGGGAAAACGATGTAACGCCTGCCCCGGACCCACCGGGTCGGTGCTCCGGGCCGGGGCAGGAGGGTCTGGCGTCAGAGCTTCTGGGCGGCCATGTACTGGTCGAAGCTGCCTTCGGCGATCGGTGCCCACTGGTACTGATCGGCCAGGAAGCGCGAGTAGTCTGCGTAGATCTTCTTCCAGTTCGGGTTCTTGTCGTTCAGCTCGGCATAGACCTCGTTGCGGGCCTTGAACGCGGCATCCATTACCTCGCGCGGGAAGCGGGCGAGCTTCGCGCCCTCGGCGATCAGCTGCTTGAGTGCGGTCGGATTGCGGGCATCGTACTTGGCCTGCATCACGACGTGGGCGTCGGAGGCAGCCTGGCGGAGAATCGACTTGTACTCGTTCGACAGTCCGTTGAAGGCCTTGTCATTGACGTACAGGGAGAGCTGGGCGCCCCCTTCCCACCAGCCGGGGTAGTAGTAGAACGGCGCGACCTTGTGGAAGCCGAGCTTCAGGTCGTCGTACGGGCCGACCCACTCGGTGGCGTCGATCGTGCCCTTCTCGAGCGACTGGTAGATCTCGCCGCCGGGAATGTTCTGCGGCACGCCGCCGAGTTTGCTGAGCACGCGGCCGCCGAAGCCGCCAATGCGCATCTTCAGGCCATTGAGGTCGGCGACCGAAGTGATCTCCTTGCGATACCAGCCACCCATCTGCGCGCCGGTGTTGCCCATCGGGAAGTTGATGATACTGTACTGGGCGTAGAACTCGCGCATGAGTTGCATGCCGTTGCCTTCATACATCCATGCGGTGAGCTGGCGCGAGTTCATGCCGAACGGGATTGCGCAGTCGAAAGCGAACGCTTCGTTTTTCCCGAAGAAATAGTAGGGGGCTGTGTGCGCGCACTCGACAGTACCCTGCTGAACACCGTCGACGACGCCAAATGCGGGCATGAGCTCCCCTCCCGCATGCACGGAAATCGTGAATCTGCCCCCCGTGGCCTCAGAAACATTCTTCGAAAACGTCTCCGCAGCGCCGTAAATCGTATCGAGAGCCTTCGGAAAGCTGGAAGCAAGTCGCCACCGAATCTCCTGTCCGCCAGTATGAACAGCGGGGGCCGCGGGGGCTGGTGCTGCTGGCGCCATGGGTGGCTTAGGTTCTTCTTTCTGTCCGCACGCTGCGAGGCCGACCGCTGCAGCGCCGACTCCAGCCTTCAATAGAAACTTGCGACGTTCCACGACTCTCTCCTTTGGTAATGGGTGACGTGATGCGCCGCCGATTATAGGCTTTGCGTCACCGCTGAAAACCGCGGAAAACCCTAACGCGTAGTTCTACGCAAGGGCGTGCTCAGGTTCGGAAAAGCCGTGTTTCCGGTCAGTTGCCGGCGACCGTCATGCGGCCGATCAGGATCGACCCGCATTGCTTTGCGCTTCGCGGCAGTGCGTCGGTCCCGACCGCCTCGATGCCGCGGAACATGTCGCGCAGATTGCCGGCGATCGTGACCTCCTCGACCGGATGCTGGATCTCTCCGTTCTCGACCCAGAAGCCCGCCGCACCGCGCGAATAATCGCCGGTCACGTAGTTGACACCCTGGCCGAGCAGTTCGGTCACGAGCAGTCCGCGCCGCATGCTGCGCACGAGGCCGGCGAGATCGTGCTCGCCTGACTGGACGATCAGTCGGTGCGCACCGCCGGCATTGCCGGTGGTGGACATCCCGAGCTTGCGTGCGGAGTATGTGGACAGGAAATAGCCTTGCAGGATGCCGTTCGTGACGATGTCCCGGTCGTGCGTTGCAACGCCGTCACCGTCGAACGGACTGGCGCCGAATGTATTGGGAACATGCGGCCGTTCGAGGATGTTGATGAACGGGGAGAACACCTGCTGACCGAGGCTGTCGAGCAGGAACGACGATCTGCGATACAGGCTGCCACCGCTCACGGCGTGGACGAAGTTGCCGAGCAGCGACAACGCCACCGGAGCCTCGAACAGCACGGGCACCTCACAGGTGCCGACTTTGCGGGCGCCCAGACGCGCCGCTGCGCGCCGGCCGGCGATCGCGCCGATCGCGTCCGCCGCGAGAAGGTCGGATGCCTTGCGGCGGGAGTCGTACCAGTACTCCCGTTGCATCGTGTCTGCCGTCCCGGCAATGACCGAACACGAGATCCCGTGGCGCGAGCTCGCATAGCCGCCGAGAAAACCGGCGCTGTTGGCCGAGACGAAGTGCGACTCATGGCTTGATACGCTGGCCCCTTCGGAGTTCGTGATTTCCGGGCTGGCGGCGAACGCGGCCTCCTCGCACTCGCGGGCGAGGCCGATCGCTTCGTCGACGGACAGCGCCCAGGGGTGGTGAAGATCGAGGTCGGGAATTTCGCGGGCGAACCGATCGGCCTCCGCGAGCCCCGCACAGGGATCGGGTGCGGTGAAGCGCGCGATCGACAGGGCCGCGTCGACGGTCGCCCGCAATGCCTGTGAGGAGAAATCCGAGGTGCTGGCGTGGCCGCGCCGCTGTCCCAGATAGACCGTGACACCGACCCCCTTGTCGCGGTGGTACTCGATGGTGTCGACTTCGCCCTTGCGCACGGTGGCCGTCTGGCCGAACCCTTCCGAAACGTCGGTTTCGCATGCACTGGCGCCGTGAAGGCGGGCGTGATCGAGTACCTCGGTCGCGATGTCGCGGAGACGGTCTTGCGAAAAGGAAAAGCCTGGATCTGACATGAGGGGGGTTCCGGACAGAGGGTATAATCTTAGCCCGTAAGGCGCCCCAGTGGTTGGCTTGACCGGCACATCCGGTGCTTCGGTCACGAGATCGGGCATGGGCAGCAGGACGGTGTGCCTGGCCGAAGCCGACCGGATTTCTGCCCCGATGATCCACGCGAACTGTGAACATGATCGAAAATCCGAGCGACGCACGAGGTCCGGACCAGACCGACGCGCCTGAACCTCCCAGCAAGAGCAGTCGCAAACGGGAGATGCATGCCCTGCAGGCCCTGGGCGAGCAGCTCGTAGCCTTGTCGGCCGAGCGGCTGGGCAAGGTTCCGCTGCCAGATGCGCTGCGGCAGGCCGTGCTCGACGCCCGGCGATTCACCAAGCACGAGGCGCGCCGTCGCCAGATGCAGTACATCGGCAAGCTGATGCGCAACGTCGATCCCGAACCGATCCAGGCGCGCCTCGATGCCTTCAACGGGGTTTCCAGGGCGGAAGTGGCGCGTCAGCACCAGCTCGAACGGCTGCGTGACGAGTTTCTCGACGACGAGAAGACGATCGGCGCGATCCACGAAATCTGGCCGGATGCAGACCTGCAGCAGTTGCGCGTGTTGCGGCGCAATGCGCTGCGCGAGCGGTCCTTGAGCAAACCTCCGCGCGCTTATCGCGAGCTGTTTCGCGTGCTGCGGGCATTGCAGGAAGGCGGTGCAGACGGATCCGCTCGCGACGAAACCGACATCGACATCGATGAAGACGAGGATCGCACATGAACCACGAAGTTCGGATCGGACTCGTTTCGATCAGTGACCGCGCTTCGGACGGGCGTTACGAGGATCAGGGGATCCCGGCACTGAAGGGCTGGCTCGATGGCGCACTGGTGACACCGTGGGAGGCGCGCACGCGGCTGATCCCGGATGAGCGGGTACGGATCGAGCAGGCGCTCGTCGAACTTGCGGACCAAGAAGATTGCTGCCTGATCCTGACGACCGGTGGTACCGGGCCGGCTCCGCGCGATGTCACACCGGAGGCGACGCTTGCGGTGGGGGACAAGGAAATGCCAGGCTTCGGCGAGGAGATGCGGCGGATCTCGCTCAACTTCGTCCCGACCGCGATCCTGTCGCGGCAGGTTGCAGTGGTGCGCGGCCGCAGCCTCATCGTCAACCTCCCGGGTCAGCCCAAGTCGATCCGTGAGACGCTCGAAGGCGTGCGCGATCCGGACGGGCATGTCGTCCATGTGGGTATCTTCGCCGCCGTTCCCTACTGCATCGATCTGATCGGCGGGCCGTACATCGAAACCGATTCGAGTGTGATCCAGGCGTTCCGGCCCAGGAGCGCGCAAAGGCCGGCCGCAGGCTGAACGCGTTCACGGGCGCGTCCGACCCCGGTGGTTCACTCGGGCGTTCAGGTGCCGAAATCCCGCAGCAGCACGGCCGGCCCCAGGCGCAGCTGGCGAACCAGGTAATGTGCGCCGAGGCTCAGCGGTCCCATGCTTGCCGCAGCGGCCACCGTTGCGCCCGCCCACCAGCCCAGGGGCGCATCCAGCTCCAGCCGGACGTGCAGCAGCAACATGGCCAGCAGACCTCCGACCGCACTCGCGAAGACGGTGGTCAATAGTGCGAGCAGCAGGTATTCCAGGTGCAGGGATCTGCGGATCACTTCCACCCGCGCACCCAATGTGTGCAGCAACGTCGCGAGATAGATCTGGCGGGCGCGGCTGGCGGCGATCACGCTCACCAGCACGAGCAGGCTGGCGGCGAGGGTCACCATCGCGATGGCGCTCAGTCCGGCGCCCGCGCGCATGAGAACCGCGCGAGCCTCGTCGAGCAGCTGGTCGGTGCGTACCGTGACCACATTGGGCTGGGCTGCAGCGATACGGTTCTGGGTGGCGAGCGCGTCACTCCCGTCCATGTAGGCCAGGCCGACATAGCGGCTGATGAAGGGGTCGAGCACTCCGTCCGAAAAGATGGCTTCCAGCCAGAGGCGTGACTGGAAGCGTTTCTGCGCGTAGATGGCGACCAGTTCCGCGCTGATTCGCTTGCCGAGGATCTCGAATGACAGGGTGTCGCCGATCTGCAGGCCGAGCTGTTCGGCCTCGCGGTCCTCCATCGCCACCCGTGCCGGGCCACGGTGATCCGGTGGCCACCAGGCCCCGCGGGTGACCACTACCTGGTCGAAATTGTCCTGCAATGTGCTCATCTTGTGCTCATCGCGCGCCTCCAGCCGTCGCTGCGGATCGTCACTGTCGCGCAGCGTATCGCCGCGGACCGCAACCAGGCGGCCGAGCACCAGCGGGGCGAGATCGAGCTGGCTGAGCGACGGAGCCTGACGGACCAAGGCCTCGAAGTCGCGTTTCTGTGCCGCACCGATGTCGTAGAACACCAGTGCCGGCGCACGTTCAGGCACGGTCTCCTCGATCGTCGACAACAGCGCGAGCACCACCTGAGTGGAGGCGACCAGCAGGGTCAGGGCGGCACCGAGCGAGAGCAGCGTCGGGCGCAGTGGCGAATCGGGCCGGTAGAGGCCGGACAACGCTATCCGCAGCACGACGCGTCCGATGAGCCGCGGGTGTTCGGCCAGGCGGCGGGCGCCGGTGCGCAGCAGGCGCACGAGTGCTTCGAGCAGCGTGAGGACGAGCAGCAGTGCGGCGATGAAGGCAAGGCCGAAGCGCGGATCGGGCATTGCGGCAAGCAGCAGGATCGCGGCCAACGCAGCGCAGCCGGCGGTAAGCCACCACGTGCGGGTCGGTGTTCGGGTGGATGACCCGGGTGTTCCGCGGAACAGCGCTGCGGGGTTGACCGTGAGGGCACGGCCGAGCGCTGGAAGTGCGAAGAGCAGGGCGATCAGCACCCCGAAGAGCCAGGCTGCCGCAAGCGGTGCGGCCAGTACCGCCCAGTCGCTGGCCAGGGGCAGGCGCTCGGCGATGATGCGGCCACCGATCAGGGCCAGCAAGCCGCCGAGCGCCACTCCGACCAGGGCGGATGCGCCTGCGAGGATCAGGACCTGCAGCAAGTACACCGCAGCCAGCCGCGCATCGCGCAGGCCTATGGCGCGCAGTGTCGCGAGCGTGCCGAGCTTGCCCTGGAGGTAGGCCTCGACGCTGTTGAATACCCCGAGCCCGCCGATGAACAGTGCGCTGAAGCCGATCAGCAGCACGCCGGAACCGATCTGGCCGAGCACTTCTCCGAGACGGGCAGTGCGTTCGAGGAAGGTGCGCACTTCCGACTCGCTGTCCGGGAAGGCACTCATGAAATCCGTGCGCCAGTCGTCGGGTGCGAGTGCGCTCCGTACCCGGTAGCGGTATTCGGGGCGGCTGCCGGGCTGCAGCAGTCCGGTCTGAGCCAGCGCCTGCGCCGAGATCAGTACGGGTGGGCCGCTCCAGTCGGCGCGCAGGCTGCGGTCGGGCTGACGGGCGATGACTGCGCGCACGATCAGGCTTGCGGCGCCCAGTCCGATGCGTTCGCCTGGCTGCAAGGCGAGGCGTTCGGCGAGCACGCGGTCGATGGCGACACCATGCTCACCGTCGCGCATGGCCAGCGCGTCGGCCAACGGCTGCGCGGGCAGCAGATCGACCGCACCGTACAGCGGATACGCCTCGTCGGTGCTTTGCAGTTCGACCAGATGCGCGTCGCCGGTCTCGCTCATCAGCATGGTGCGAAATTCGATGAGGCGCGACACTGCGCCGCGCTCGTGCATCCAGGCAAGCATGTTTTCCGGCAGTGGCGCACGCGTGCGTACCTCCAGGTCGCCGCCGAACAGCACACGGGTGTCGGTGAGCAGCGCGGCGCCGATCTGCCGATACAGTCCGCCGCTGGCCGCGATCAACGCCACACCCAGCGCCAGGCAGGTGCAGAACACCCACAGCGCGCGCCCGCTGCCGCGCAGGTCGCGCCAGGCAAGTCTAAGCAGGCTCGCCATCGCACGCCTTTGCCAGAGTGTCGGGGTCGCCGAGTCGCCCTCCGGACAGGCGCAACACGCGGTCGCAGCGCGCGGCAAAGCCCATGTCGTGGGTGACCAGTACCAGGGTCGTACGGGCCTGGGCGTTGAGGTGCAGGAGCAATTCGCCGATCGCCGAACCCGTGCGGTCGTCCAGATTTCCGGTGGGCTCGTCTGCCAGGACCAGCTTCGGCTCATGCACCAGCGCGCGGGCAATCGCCACCCGCTGCTGTTCGCCGCCCGAGAGCTGGCCCGGAAAGTGATCCAGCCGCGCCCCCAGTCCCACGCGATCGAGCATGGCCCGGGCGCGCTCGCGCGCGTCGCGTCTGCCGGCAATCTCCAGCGGCAGCGCTGCGTTGTCCAGTGCGCTCAGGCTTGGCACCAGGTGAAAGGACTGGAAGACGATCCCCATGTGGTCGCGGCGCAGGTCTGCGAGCTGGTCGCGATTCAGTGATTCGAGTGCACGCCCGTCGAAGACCACGGAACCCGCGGTTGGCCGTTCCAGGCCGGCCAGCAGGAGCAGCAGCGAGGTCTTCCCCGTGCCCGAGGGTCCGGCAATGGCCACCCTTTCCCCGGCCGCTATGGAGAGGTCCACATCGCGCAGGATGTCTATACGCGAAGTGCCCAGGGTGTAGTGCATGCTGAGTCGGTCGAGTCGGATCATCGGGGGCACGGAGTTCTTCTCGGAAGACATGGGGTGCAGTCGGAAGCAGGACGTTCGGATCGCATGCCTGCGCAGTCGCGCGCAGCGGTGCTATTTCCTTCACGCCGGGAAAGTAGTACAAGCGACCCTGCAAAAGGTCTTTCGTTCAAACTGCAGGATGTGCATGCGACTGCAGGTGCACCGGTTACCCTTGTCCGGATACCAGGATGCGGCACATCACCAACCAACGGAGCCAAGCCGTTCCATCATGTCGGCCGAACTGATTCTGGCGCTGCTGCGCAACCCCGCCACCACCGGGACCCTGCTTCCGTCGTCGCCAACGCTCGCGAGCGTCATGGCCGATGCTGCGCAGGGGGCCGATCTCGTCGTGGAACTGGGGGCCGGCACCGGAGCGGTGACGCAGGCGCTGCTGACGAGCCTGCCGGATGTGCCGCTGATCGCGGTCGAACTGCAGGAATCCCTTGCGAGGAATCTGGCGGCGCGCTTCCCGAACGTCGAGGTCCGTGCGAGTCCAGCCCGGGACGTCGTCGATGCGCTGATTGCGCATCCGGGCAAGATCATGCTCGTTTCCAGCCTGCCGTTTCGATCCCTTCCGGCGCCCGCGAGAGCGGAGACGATCGATAGCATCTGCCGGTTCCTGGCCCACGCGCCCGGACGCGAACTGGTGCAATTCACCTACCAGCCGCGCGAACCCTTTGCGCCACCGCAGGGGCTCCGGTGGTACCGCCATGCGCGGGTCTGGCGCAACATCCCGCCTGCCGGAGTGTGGCGCCTGGCTGTGTCCTGATTGCGAAAGGGGCCGTGTTCATCTTCCGAGCCGGTGCAGCAGGTCGACGACCGCGCGGACCAGACGCAGCCGTGATTTCGTGTAGGGGGGATGGAACATCCGACTCAGCATGATCGGCGAAGAGCGCAGGATCGCTCGTTCGTGCGAGAAGGTCTTGAAGCCATGGAAGCCATGGGCGCTGCCGAGACCGGATCCGTTGACGCCCCCGAAGGGCAGGTTGCTGTGGGCGAACTGCACCACGCAATGATTGATGCAGGCGCCGCCTGAACTCGTGCGCGCCACGATCGCCGCGGTTTCGCGCCGATCGCGGCTCCAGACGTAGAGCGCGAGGGGTTTGGGGCGAGCGTTGATGGCGTCGATGACGGCGTCGGTTTGCGTGTATTCCAGGATCGGCAGCACGGGACCGAAGATCTCCTCGTTCAGGATCGCCGCGTCCCGCGGGATCTGGTCGAGCAGCGTGGGTGCGATGAAGTGACGATCGAGATCGACCGTTCCGCCCAGACGCAGCCGCGCTCCGCGCTCGAGCGCATCGGCGAGCAGGTGCGCGATGCGTTCGGTGTGGCGCCGGTTCACGATGCGCGCGAGGTCGGGCGCCGGGCGCCGGGTGTCGGAGCCGTAGCGGGCAAGCAGGATCACCCGGCATTCCTCGATGAAGGCTTCCTTGACCGAAGCGTGCACCCAGACGTGATCCGGTGCGATGCAGGTCTGGCCGTCGTTGAGGAATTTTCCCCACATCAGGGTCTCGGCGGCGAGTCGAAGGTCGGCGCTCTCGCAGACGACGGCAGGCGACTTGCCGCCCAGTTCGAGCGTGACGCTGGCCAGATGAGTCGCTGCGGATGCCATTACGGCGCTTCCGACCGCCGGCGAGCCGGTGAAGAAGATGTGCTCGAAGGGGAGGTCGAGCAGGGCCATGGCCGTCTCGGCTGTTCCCTCGAAGAGCGCGACCTCGGAGTCGGGGAACGCCTCGTCGATGATCTGCGCCATGCGCCCGGAAACCGCGGGCGTCCATTCCGAGGGCTTGAGGATCACCGGATTCCCGGCCGCGAGTGCCGACACCAGCGGCCCGAAGCACAGGCTCAGCGGGTAGTTCCAGGGGGCGATGATCAGTGTTCTTCCGCGCGGCTGGTACTGCACCCGCGCGAAGGTGCCCAGCATCGTCAGGGTCGGCTGCGGGCGCCGGGGCTTCATCCAGCCGCGCAGCTTGCCCGAAGCGATGCGCGCCTCTTCGAGGACGGGCAGGAACTCCGTGGCCTCGACCTCTGCCGGCGGCTTGCCGAGATCGGCCGCAAAGGCCTCGTGCAGGGCATCGCGGTGCGCCATCATCGTATTGCACAGGCTGCGGATGCGGCTGATGCGCTCGGCGGCGGTGGACTGGCGCCAGCGCAGCGCGGTTTCACGCTGGCGGTCGAACACCTGCCGGATCTGCTGAAGATCGGTCGGGGGAGGCGGTGTGGCAACGGGATCCGTAGGCATGCAGGCTAGGGTATGCGGCGGGTTTGGGTGAAGGGGATGTGGTTCGGGAACGGCCTCAGATACGCCGCAGCGCGTCCGGATCGAGCACCTCGATGCAGCCCCGGTGGAGCCGGATCGAGCCCTGCGCTTCGAGATCCTTGAGGATCTGGTTCGTCGTCTGGCGCGAAAGCGCGACCATCTGGGCGAGTTCCTCCTGTGGAATGCGGATCCGCAGGCGATCGGCGTCCTGGCGGCCTTCACCATACCCGTCGGTCATCATCGCCAGGCGTTGCTTCAGCCGCGCCGGTCCGGGCATCAGCGCCATGGCTTCCAGCGCAATGAAGGTCAGGCGGAGCTTGTCGGCCAGCAGCAGGGCCAGATCGCGCCAGTAGACGGGATGCTCGCCGAGCGTCCGAAGCAGTGCGCCCCGGGGGACGTGCAGCACGGTGCAGTCCTCGACCGCCCAGGCGTCATGGGTGCGAGGACCGTCGTCGAAGAGGGCGATCTCGCCGAACCAGTTTGGCGGCTCCAGGTAGATCAGCAAGGCTTCCTTGCCCGATTCCGCGGTGCCGCTGACGCGCAGCGCGCCTTCCACCACACAGTACAGTCCGTCGGCGACGTCGCCGCGGGTAAACAGTCGCTCGTTGGCGCTCAGTCGTCGCACGCGCGCCGCGGCGAGGAGAAAGGCCCCGAACTCGGGCGCGATGCGCGAAAACCAGCGCCCCGATGCGACCTGCTCGTGCCAGTGTGTTGCGGGTTCGGCCATGGGCAGCTCCGCGGTTGCCGTGGCCAGATTATGAAGGAAGCCGTGCATCGCTTCATCGTCCGGGTTCCGGAACCCGGGGGCACGCAGCGGTGCGTTCGCTTCCAGCACATTCGTGAGGGTCATCCGGTGATCCGCCGCTTGACGGCGCGGGTGACCATGCGTAGTCGCTGCGCGAGTGGAAAGCGCTTGAAGTTGGTCTTCACCGCCCCCTGCGTGAATGCCGTACGCTTGCTGTAGTCGATGGCGACATCGACGATCACTGGGCGCCCCGTGCCAGCCAGGGCGCGTGCTTGTGCGATCCCCGCGGGTGCTTCGTTGTCGTTGCCGATGGTGACGAAGGCGGCGCCGACGGCGCGGGCGACGCCCTCGCAGTCAAGCGCGCCGAGCGCTGTGCAAGGTTTGCGGTTGTACGGGATCTCCTGCGCCTGGGCGATCTGCGACAGCTCGCCGTCATGGAACACATAGCAGACGAGCCCGAGGCCGAGCCGTGCGGCGGTGGCGAGTTCCATGCAGGTCATCATGAAGGCACCGTCGCCGACGATCGCGAAGACCTCGCGGTCCGGATTGGCGAGCCGGGCGCCGATGGCGGCGGGCACGGCGTAGCCCATCGCGTTGAAGTCGGTCGGCAGGATCGCCGAGTCGGGCTGGTGGATCGGAAAGAGTTCTGCGGTGAGGTAGGTGTGGTTGCCGTCGTCGACCACGGTGATCGCATCGTCCGGCGTTGCCTCGCGCAGCGCGGCGAAGAAGCGCGCCGGATTGACGCGGCCACGGCTGTCATGGCGCAGCCATTCATCACGGTAGGCGTTCCTGTCGCGCTGCAGTTGCGCCAGCAGGGCAGGGTCTTCGGGCCGTGCCGCGCTTTGCCTGTGCAGCTCTGTGAGCAGGGCCGTGAGTACGGTGCTGGCGTCTCCGGCGAGGTGCACGGCAGCCGGGTAGTTGGCGTCAAACACGGACGGATTGATGTCGATGTGAGCGAGATTGTCTGGCACGGTGACGCCGAAGCTGCCGGTGGCGATCTCGCCGAAGCGGGTGCCCACTGCCAGCATCGCATCGCAGCCAGCGAACGCGTTGCGTGCGGCCGGCACCGCTGCCGGGCCGAAGCCGAAGCCTGCGTGCAGCGGGTGCAAGGCGGAAAAGGATGACAGCCCCTGCAACGTCGTCGCCACCGGTGCTTGCAGGAACTCGGCGATGGCGCGTGTTTGCGCCTCCGCCTTGCGTGCGCCCCAGCCGACGAAGAGGCCGGGCCGTTCTGCTGCGAGCAGCAGGGTCGCGGCGCGGCGCACTTCGGCCGGCTCGGGCTGCAGTGGTGGTATGGGTGCGGGCGGTGCCGGCAGCGCATCGACTTCGCCGGGGAAGAGTTGCAGGTTGACCGGCAGCTCGACGAACACCGGCCCCGGCTCGCCGTCGTTGGCGATCCGATGCGCCTCGTACAGCATGGGTACGATGTCCGCGTGGCGCTCGATCTTGAAGGTGGCCTTCGTCAGCGGTTTGAGGAAGGCGTGCTGGTCGATCTCGTGCAACTGGTAGCGTTTGTCGAGATCGGTGCGGATGCCGCCGCAGAGGATGAGCATCGGAATGCCATCGAGAAAGGCTTCACCGATACCGCTCGCCGCATGTGTGGCGCCGGCTGCGGGGACGATGACGAGCGTGCCGGTATGGTCCGAACTGCGGCTGACGGCATCGGCCATGAAGGCGCCGCCGCCTTCGTGCGTGACGAGGATGGGCGTGATCTGCGCCGAGTTGTTCAGTTCGTCGTAAAGCTCGGTGTTGTGCACACCTGGAATGCCGAAGGTGTAGCGGATGCCGAGTTGTTCCAGGGCGTACACGGCCAGCCAGGCGCCGGTCTTCTTCATGGGGTCGTCTCCTTACGTGTCCTTGGCGGCTTCCTGTCCCGCAATGCGCCCGCCCAGCACGCAACTGCCGAGAAAGGTGCCCTCGAGTGCGCGCAGCCCGTGCATGCCACCGCCGCCGAAGCCGGCTGCCTCGCCGGCGGCGTAGAGGCCCGGGATCGGTTGCCCGGATCGGTCGAGCACACGGCCGGCGAGGTTGGTCTGGATGCCGCCGAGGCTCTTGCGGCTGATGATGAACTCGCGTACGGCGATCAGCGGTCCGGCCTTCGGGTCGAGGATCTTCTGGAACTTGCAGGTGCGGATGCGATCGCCTTTCCATTGGCGCAGCAGCGCGATGCGCCGCAGCTGCTCGTCGGCGAACGGTTCGCCGCGATCGATCGCGGTGTCGTAGGCTTCGGCCGCGGCGCGCACGGCGGAAAGGTCGACGGTCCGCTCTCCATTCAGGGTGTTCATGCGTTCGACGAGTTCTGGCAGGGTTTCCGCGACCACAAAGTCCTCGCACACGTCGATCATCTGGCTGTAAAGCCAGCGATTGCCGAACAGCAGATCACGCAGGAAAGCGAGCGGGCGCCGTTCCCGGATCGAGGGATTGAACTCCGCGCCGGAAACCGCAAGTTCCTTCAGGGCGATGCGCCGGTTCATCAACTGCCAGGAATGGCCTCCATCCTGCTGGCCGATCTGCGTGACGAGATCGCGGGTATCGAAGCCGGTAACCAGTGGGCGAGGTCCTATGCGTTCGCCACGTGCATTGAGCCACAGTGCCGAACGCGGCGGCACGAGCGAGAGACCGTGGCTGGGCTTTCGCGGGCGCGGGTGGTGCACGCCGGCGGCATAGTTCCACATGCGGTCGAGATGGGTCACCGCACCGCCCAACCGGGAGACGGCGTCGTGCAGTCGGCCGTCGGCGTAGCGGTGCGAGCCGTTGAGGATCGTTTCCGGCGGCTGCCCCCAGTCGCTGTGCCAGTGCTGGCGGACCCGTTCGATGCACCCGTTGATGCCGCCGGTTGCGACGATCACCGCCGCAGCCTGCAGTTCGAACGAGCTGCGGTCCTCTTCGTTTTCACCTGTGACTCCGATGATGCGTCCTTCACGCGTGAGGAGGTTGTCGACGCGGTGGTGAAAACGCAGGGTGAGATTCCGGTTCCGGGGGTGCTTGTGCAGTCGTCCGATCAGGTTCAGTGCCAGCGCATGACCCGTACCCCATACCATGTGAAAGCGCGGCACGCTGTTGCCCGGCACGTCCAGCCCCCGCTCGACCCAGTTCGGGACCGGAAAGTAGCGCACGCCGCCGGCGCGCAGCCAGCCGCCAACGTCTTCGCGGCAGCGGTGCACGTAGGCTTCAGCCCAGGCCCTTGGCCAGTGGTCCTCGGGTGCAAACTCGGCGAAGGAGTGCCAGTCGGCGAGCGCCCGTTCCGGGCTGTCTAGGAAGCCGTGGCGGCGCTGTTCGGGCGTGTCGACGAGGAACATGCCACCGAAACTCTCCCGGGCAAGACCGCCGAAGTGCCCGGGGCTGTCGCGGTCGAGCAGGGTGACGCGGCGCCCGCCCTCGAGCGCTTCGATCGCGGCACAGATGCCGGCAATTCCGCCGCCGACGATCAGGATGTCGGTGTCGTTCAAGAGGAGGCTCCCGAGGTTGCAGCACAAGACTGAGGGGCAGGATAGTCCGGTTCCTGGAGCGGCGTCTGTCGGGCAGACGACAGAGGCAGCGAATCGACCGAGGCGTCTATGCGCTGCCGGAAGGGGGGGAGTGAAGATCAGGAGGATGCTTGCGGGATTCCTTAGTCCGATTCCGGTAAACTGCCCGGTTCCGGTACGTTTATTGATCCCCTTTTTGTGAGCCGCACCATGTCCGCCTCGGTAAGAATCCACATCGACGACGTCCGCATCCAGGAAATCAAGGAACTGATTCCCCCGGCACACGTGCTGCGCGAGTTTCCGGCTACGCCGCGGGCGGCCGAGGTGTCGTATGCGACCCGGCAGGCGATCCACCGCATCCTGTTTGGTGCCGACGACCGTCTGCTCGCGATCGTCGGGCCGTGTTCGATCCACGATCCCGAGGCTGCCATGGAGTATGCGCGCCGACTGAAGACCGAAGCCGACCGTCTCAAGGACGACGTGCTGATCGTGATGCGGGTGTATTTCGAAAAACCCCGAACGACCGTGGGCTGGAAGGGCTTGATCAATGATCCGTATCTCGACAACAGCTTCCGCATCAACGAAGGGGTGCGGCTCGCGCGCAAGTTGCTGTGGGAGATCAACGAACTCGGCCTGCCGGCGGGTACCGAGTTTCTCGACATGATCACGCCCCAGTACATTGCCGATCTCATTTCGTGGGGCGCGATTGGCGCACGCACCACCGAAAGCCAGGTTCATCGCGAGTTGGCCTCGGGCCTGTCGTGTCCGGTCGGATTCAAGAACGGCACGGACGGAAACGTGCGGATCGCGGTCGATGCGATCAAGGCGGCCCAATCGCCCCACCATTTCCTGTCGGTTACCAAGGCCGGGCATTCGGCGATCGTGTCGACGCTCGGCAACGAGGATTGTCACGTGATCCTGCGTGGCGGCAAGACGACCAATTTCGATGCCGAAAGCGTCGATGCGGCCTGCCGTGAACTGGTTGCTCATGGGGTGCCCGGAAAGGTCATGATCGATTGTTCGCATGCCAACAGCCGCAAGCAGCACGCACTCCAGATCGAGGTGGCGCAGGACGTTGCGGCCCAGATGGCGGCGGGTGAGGAGCGCATCATCGGGGTGATGGTGGAGTCCAACCTCAAGGAAGGGCGCCAGGATCTCGCACCAGGCAAGGAACTCGAGTACGGCAAGAGCATCACCGATGCCTGCATCGGTTGGGACGACACGCTGACCGTGCTCGACGCGCTCGCCGAAGGCGTGCGCAACCGCCGGATCTGTCGCGGTGCGCGCATGGAGTAGCACTGGCCCGAGCGGGCGTCAGCCCGCATCGCTGGCGCAGTGCCATTGCTTCGCCGGTTTGTACCGCACTGTATCCGCGCCCGCCCGTGAAACACGGGTATTCAAAAGAGGCCTTGGGCTGAAATCTGTGACCTACATGCGAGTGCTCCAATACAGGTGTCGCCTCCGGAAAGGAGGCATTCCCTGAAAGGAGATCCAGCATGAAATCCAGGACCATGATCGTGACTGCGCTGGCCGCCGCACTGGTGCTCGGCGGTGGCGCGGTGCTCGCCCGGGGCGGTGACTGCGAAGCAGGCTACGGGAGCAAGGCGGGTTGGGGGCGGATGTCGGCCGATCAGATGCAGGAACGGATGGCCGATCGTAGCAAGCTTGCCCTGGCGCGTCTGGAGCTTGCGTTGGCCTTGACACCCGAACAGAAGCCCGCGTGGGAGACGTTCCGGAACGATGTTCAGGCGCGCGCTTCGACGATGGCTGCGCAGATGAAGGAAGGAAGACAGGACCGTCCGCAGACAGCTCTCGAGCGCATGCAGCGCATGGAGGAGAGGGCCGGCACGAAGCAGGCCGAACTGGCCGCAGCGCGCAAGACGGTCGAGACGTTCTACGCCACCCTGTCGGATGCTCAGAAGACCGTCTTCGATGCCGAGTTCATGCAAATGGAACGTGGCCATGGCGGTGGCAGACACGGGATGATGCGGCACGGACGCGGGCAGAACGACTGAGCCCGGACAGAGCCATCGGGTCGGAGGACACAGCGCCCGAGGCCCTGCAGCCGGGAGTACCGGCGAAAACGGGGGGCGATCCTTGCGGATTGCCCCCCGTTCCTTTGTACCACCAGGTTCGAGGACGGTGCCGGACCTCGGCTCCGTCCTCGAACGATCAGTGGAACTGCTCTTCTTCGGTCGAGCCGGTCAGTGCGGTCACGCTCGATGCGCCGCCCTGGATCACCGTCGTGACGTCGTCAAAGTATCCGGTCCCGACTTCCTGCTGGTGGGACACGAAGGTGTAGCCGCGGTCGCGTGCGGCGAACTCCGGTTCCTGGACCTTCTCGACGTAGGCCGACATGCCGCGCTTGGCGTAGTCCTGCGCCAGATCGAACATGTTGTACCACATGGAGTGGATGCCAGCGAGGGTGATGAACTGGTACTTGTAGCCCATTGCACCGAGTTCGCGCTGGAACTTGGCGATTGTTGCGTCGTCCAGGTTCTTCTTCCAGTTGAAGGACGGCGAGCAGTTGTAGGCAAGCATCTTGCCCGGGTGCTTCGCATGGACCGCCTCGGCAAACCGGCGCGCGAACTGCAGGTCCGGGGTGCCCGTTTCACACCACACCAGATCAGCGTACTCGGCATAGGCCACTGCGCGCGAAATCGCTTGCTCCAAGCCCTTTTTGGTCTTGTAGAAGCCTTCGGCGGTGCGCTCGCCGGTGAGGAAGGGCTTGTCGTTCTCATCGTAGTCGCTGGTCAGCAGATCGGCGGCTTCCGCGTCGGTACGCGCGATGACGAGCGTCGGGACGCCCATCACGTCGGCCGCGAGGCGTGCCGCGATCAGCTTCTGGACGGCCTCAGCCGTCGGCACGAGAACCTTGCCACCCATGTGGCCGCACTTCTTGACCGAAGCGAGTTGATCTTCCCAGTGCACCCCTGCTGCACCTGCGCGAATCATTGCCTTCATCAGTTCGAAGGCGTTCAGCACGCCGCCGAAACCGGCTTCGGCGTCCGCAACGATGGGAGCAAAGTAGTCCACGTAGCCCTTGTCGCCCGGGTTGATGTTCTTCGACCACTGGATCTGGTCGGCGCGCTGGAACGCGTTGTTGATGCGTTCGACGACGGTCGGGACCGAGTTCACCGGATACAGGGACTGGTCCGGATACATCGCGGCATAGGAGTTGTTGTCGGCGGCAACCTGCCAGCCGGACAGGTAGATCGCCTTGATGCCTGCCTTGACCTGTTGCATCGCCTGACCACCGGTCAGCGCGCCGAGGCAGTTGACGTAGGGTTCATTGTTGACGAGGTTCCACAGTTTCTCGGCGCCGGCACGTGCAAGGGTGCTCTCGGGTTGGATGCTGCCGCGCAGCCGCACCACGTCGGCGGCCGAATATGTGCGACGGATCCCCTTCCAGCGGGGGTTTTCGGCCCAATCCTTCTCGATGGCAGCGATCTGCTGTTCGCGCGTCATGCTCATTGCATTTTCCTTACTGACTGTCGGTGGTAGGGTCTCATGGACGGCACCCGATCGAATCAGGGTCATGCCGTTTGGAGCGCAGCGCCGCCCATGCGCCAGGCGCCGTGTTGCCGAGCGCTGACTGTGACGAAAGTATAGTGGGGTTTTCGCTCTGCAGCAACAAGTCTTATATAAGATATAAGAAAATAAATGTTGCTGATAAAACAATGATGTAACGAATGCGTTCCGTATTGTGGGATCTTGTTTGACCTCATGAAATTGCAGCTTGCTGCGGCGCATGATCAGCCTGACCCGTCCCGCGCAGGAGCTTCAGACGGGCGGTCTGGGCTGCACCGCGTCCCTTGCGGCGTGCCCAGGATGCGCGCCGCTCAGGCCAGTGGCTGCTCCGATATGATGATCCCGTCTCCATCGGCAACCAGATAGTGACCGGGAACGAAGCTCACTCCGCCGAAGTGGACCGGAAGATCCGCATCCCCGACGCCTTTCTTGATGCTCTTGCGTGGATGGGTGCCGAGGGCCATGACGCCGATGCGCAATTGTCCGATGGCCTGTGAATCGCGAATGCAGCCGTAAACGACGATCCCTGCCCAGCCATTGTTGACCGCAAGGACGGCGAGCTGGTCGCCGACGAGCGCGCAGCGCATGGAGCCCCCGCCATCGACAACCAGAACACGCCCTTGGCCGGGAGTCTCGAGTGCGCTGCGCACAAGTGAGTTGTCTTCGTGCACCTTGAGGGTGGCGATCGGACCGCCGAATGAGGTGAGTCCTCCGTAGCTCCTGAACATCGGCGTGACGACGGCGACCCGTTCGTCGTGTGCATCGCAAAGATCAGCAGTATGTAGGTCCATGTATGTCCTCGGTCTGTTCGATTGATGATGCGTCCTGCGTCAGCCGATGATGCCGTGCAGGGGTTCAAATGAAAAGCGGCCCGCAGGCCGCCACATGCTTCGATTCAGTGAGGCGTCAGGGGGTCGTTGCCGGTTCGAGATGTTCGAAGTCGAGCTTCACCTGATCGTTCTCGTCGAGGTCGATCGTGACCTTGCCGCCGTTCGACAGGCGTCCGAACAGCAACTCGTCGGCGAGCGCCGAACGGATCGTGTCCTGAATCAGGCGCGCCATCGGACGGGCGCCCATCAGTGGATCGAATCCGGTGGCGGCGAGCCAGGCCTTGAGTTCGTCGGTGAAGTGCGCCTCGACCTTTTTCTCGTGCAACTGGGCTTCGAGCTGGGTGAGGAACTTCTCGACCACCTTCATGATGACCTCATTGTCGAGCGCCTTGAACGAGATCGAGGCGTCGAGCCGGTTGCGGAATTCGGGCGAGAACATGCGCCTGATCTCGGCCATCTCGTCGCCCGCCTCGCGCCGCGCGGAAAAGCCCATCACCGCCTTGTTCATCGTCTCTGCGCCGGCGTTGGTCGTCATGATCAGGATGACGTTGCGGAAGTCCGCCTCGCGACCGTTGTTGTCGGTCAGCGTCCCATGGTCCATGACCTGCAGCAAGATGTTGAAGATGTCCGGATGCGCCTTTTCGATCTCGTCGAGCAGCAGAACGCAGTGCGGCTTCTTCGTGATCGCTTCGGTCAGCAGGCCGCCGTTGTCGAAACCCACGTAGCCGGGAGGCGCCCCGATCAGGCGGGATACGGCATGGCGCTCCATGTACTCGGACATGTCGAATCGAACGAGTTCGATCCCAAGGGTATAGGCAAGCTGGCGCGCAACCTCCGTCTTGCCGACCCCCGTCGGGCCGCTGAAGAGGAAGCTTCCGATCGGCTTCTGCGGGCTGCCGAGACCGGAGCGGGACATCTTGATTGCCTTCGCGAGGGCGTCGATTGCCGGATCCTGCCCGAAGACCACGTTCTTGAGATCGCGTTCGAGCGTACGCAGAGCCGCCTTGTCATCGCTCGATACGGTGCGTGGCGGAATCCGGGCAATGCGCGCGACGATCTCCTCGATCTCGCCCTTCCCGATGGTCTTGCGTTGCCGGGACTTGGGCAGGATGCGCTGGGCCGCGCCCGCCTCGTCGATGACGTCGATCGCCTTGTCAGGCAGATGGCGGTCGTTGATGTAGCGCGCAGAAAGCTCGGCGGCCGAGGACAGCGCGGCCGCAGAATAGCGCACGTTGTGATGCTCTTCGAAGCGACTCTTGAGCCCTTTGAGAATCTCAACGGTTTCGGCGACGGAGGGTTCGACGACATCGATCTTCTGGAAGCGCCGCGACAGCGCGTGATCCTTCTCGAAGATCTGGCGAAACTCGTTGTAGGTCGTTGCGCCGATGCACTTGAGCTGGCCAGAGGAGAGCGCGGGCTTGAGCAGGTTCGATGCGTCCAGGGTTCCGCCCGAAGCGGCCCCTGCTCCGATCAGGGTGTGGATCTCATCGATGAACAGGATCGAGTTCTGGATCTCGCGCAACTGCTTGAGCACCGCCTTGAGGCGCTGCTCGAAGTCGCCCCGGTACTTCGTTCCGGCGAGCAGGGCACCCATGTCGAGTGCGAACACCTGGGCGTCCTTGAGTACCTCCGGGACGCGTTCCTCAATGATGCGCCGTGCCAGCCCCTCGGCAATCGCAGTCTTGCCAACGCCTGCCTCCCCGACCAGCAGGGGATTGTTCTTGCGGCGCCGGCACAGCGTCTGAATCACTCTTTCGAGCTCGTGATCCCGGCCGATCAGCGGATCGATCTTGCCGATCAATGCCTGCTGGTTCAGGTTCTGCGTGAAGTTCTCGAGTGCGCCTCCAGGCTGAGCACTCTCCTGCTCGGGTTCGTTCTGCTCGGCGTCCCCTCGATTGGGCGCCGGCGTTCCGGGCTGGGGGGTCTTCGCTATCCCGTGCGAGATGAAGTTGACCACGTCCAGACGGGAGATCTTCTGCCGCTGCAGGAAGTAGACCGCATGTGAGTCCTTCTCGCCAAAGATTGCCACCAGCACGTTGGCGCCCGTGACCTCCTTCTTGCCTGACGATTGCACGTGCAGGATCGCACGCTGGATGACACGCTGGAAGCCGAGGGTTGGCTGGGTGTCGATCTCGTCCTCGCTTTCGACGATCGGAGTATGCTCGTTGATGAAGGTTGTCAGTTCGCGACGAAGCTCCTCGATGTTTGCGGCGCAGGCGCGCAGAACTTCGGCTGCGGAAGGGTTGTCGAGCAGCGCGAGCAGCAGGTGCTCCACCGTGATGAACTCGTGCCGCTTCTGCCTCGCTTCGACGAAGGCCATGTGCAGGCTGACTTCAAGTTCTTGCGCGATCATTCTCAGTTTTCCTCCATCACGCAGGCCAGCGGATGCTGGTGCTGACGGGCAAAGGAGACGACCTGTTCCACCTTGGTCGCTGCGACGTCCTTTGGAAACACGCCGCAGACTCCGGAGCCCTCTCTGTGGACTTGGAGCATGATCCGCGTGGCCCGTTCGCGGTCCATGCCGAAAAATTTCTGGAGCACGACGATCACGAAATCCATGGGTGTGAAGTCGTCGTTGAGCAGCAGCACCTTATATAGCGGCGGGGGTCTGGTGCGAGTACGCCCCGGCTCGAGTACGAACTCATCCTGCTTGTGTGTGGCCATGCGAATCATTCTAATCAAGTCGATGGAGAGTGCAATAGAGCATCGAACGTGCATTGGCCGACGGGGGTGCTTGCTTGAAGTGTGTCATTTTCGACAAGGAGGTTTCGCTCGGCTGCTGCGCTGCACACAGGGCCAGGCGCCACCGGTTTGCCAGCATTAGAGCGTCTGAGGCCAGGAATCGGATGCTTCCCAGTGCATCCATTCCGCAGCGCGCAAGGCGTTGCTTTGAATCAGCCCGCAATAAAATGTTGACGCTGTGCTGACAAGTGCGTAAAAGCAAGCTGCGTGTGATGCAAAGTTTGAGGCACGGCTTCTGATTTCATGGCTGCTGTTGTGGTTCTGATGTGCAGTACGGGCTGAATCTGCTAGGCATTGACGCACTGACGGGGTAGTACCCGCATCACTCAGTAATTTTCAAGGAACAAGGCAATATGGCAACTGGTACCGTTAAGTGGTTCAATGACTCCAAGGGTTTCGGCTTCATTACTCCGGATGATGGCAGCGAGGATCTCTTCGCCCATTTCTCCGCGATCAACATGAGCGGCTTCAAGACGCTGAAGGAAGGCGAGAAGGTTTCCTTCGAAGTGACCCAGGGTCCGAAGGGCAAGCAGGCTTCCAACATTCAGAAGGCCTGATCCGGAGTCTTCCGGATCGCCGCGTCGCTCGGTCGATGCGGCGCCAAAGACGAGGGGCCGCTGGAAATCCAGCGGCCCCTTTTTTTATCCCCTGTGCGAATCAGGACGGAACACGAAAGAGCAGGCTGCGCGTCTCAGTCTGCTCCTGAGCGATGTGCCGTCGGTGAATCCGCCTTGCTTACTTCAGCTTGATTTCCTTGTACGCGACGTGCTTGCGCACGACCGGGTCGTACTTCATGAATTCGAGCTTGTTCGGCGTCGTGCGCTTGTTCTTGGACGTCGTGTAGAAATGCCCCGTGCCAGCCGTCGATTCCAGCTTGATCTTTTCGCGTGCGCCTTTACTGGCCATGTCAATCTCCGTTCAGTATCTTCAGTCAGGTGGCGAGGCGTTCAGATTTTCTCGCCGCGGGCGCGCAGTTCGGAGACGACGACATCGATTCCCTTCTTGTCGATCGTGCGCAGGGCGGCGTTGGAAACGCGCAGGCGAACCCAGCGATTCTCCGACTCGCTCCAGAACCGGCGGTTTTGCAGATTCGGAAGGAAGCGGCGCTTGGTCTTGTTGTTGGCGTGGGAAACGTTGTTCCCGACCATCGGGGCTTTACCGGTCACTTGGCAGACGCGAGCCATAGGATGCTCCAAGGAGTTCTGATTTCGGAAAACCCTGGATTTTACCCTACGTAGCCTGAATCATGCAAGAACTGCTCGATTGCAGTGTGAGATCTGAGCACGTGCTGGCGGACCGTGTGCGTAGGGCGCGTGGCGGCGCCATGTTAGAGCAGACCACGCTCCGCAAAGGATTGTGGTGTCGCCCATGCGGTTACGACGAAGTGATCGAGCAACCGCACGTCGACAAGATCGAGCGCTTGCTTGAGGGTCCGCGTCAGGGCTTCGTCAGCAGCGCTTGGCTCGCTGGCTCCGGAGGGGTGGTTGTGCGCGAGAATGACGGCGGCGGCGTTGCGCGCGAGCGCGAGCTTGACCACCTCGCGCGGATAGACGCTGGTCTGGGTGAGGGTGCCGCGAAAGAGTTCGACGCATTCGATGAGTCGGTTGCGCGCATCGAGCAGGAGCACGCAGAAGACCTCGTGGGGCAGGCTGCCGATGCGCAGGCGCAGCCAGTCCCGTACCGCGGACGGCGAGTCGAACACGTCGCGGCTGGACAATTGTTCGGACAATGCGCGCCGCGCCAGTTCCATCACTGCCTGCAGTTGTGCATACTTTGCCAGACCCATGCCGGGGAGACGGGCAAACTCGTTTGCCGGTGCTCCGCAAAGCTGGGTAAGTGAACCGAAGTGCGTGATCAGGTCGCGCGCCAGGTCGACCGCAGTCCGGCCGCGGATTCCGACACGCAGGAACAGCGCGAGCAGTTCTGCGTCAGACAGTGCCGCGGCTCCGCGTGAGAGCAGCTTCTCGCGCGGCCGCTCGGTCTGTGGCCAGTCTGTAATCGCCATTGCGGGGTTTGAATGTTTGAATGTCATATTCTATATCGATGACGATGAATCTGCTCGAAGGCAGGAAACTGGTCGTTGCCGTGACCGGCGGAGTGGCCGCCTACAAGGCGGCCGAGTTGGTGCGGCTGCTCGGCAAGGCAGGCGCGCAGGTCCATGTCGTGCTGACGCGCGCAGGTGCGCGATTCGTGACGCCGGTCACTTTCCAGGCCTTGTCCGGCAATCCGGTCTGGGAGGATCTGTGGGACGCGCGCGTGCCGAACAACATGGCACACATCGATCTGAGCCGCGATGCGGATGCGATCGTGATCGCGCCGGCCACCGCGGACGTGATCGCGCGCCTCGTGCACGGGCTGGCGGACGATCTGCTGACAACCCTGTGTCTTGCGCGAACCTGCCCACTGCTGGTGGCGCCGGCGATGAACCGTCAGATGTGGGAGCACCCGGCCACGCGCCGCAATATCGGGTTGCTCGCGAGCGATGGTGCACTCGTTCTGGGGCCGGATGCGGGAGATCAGGCCTGCGGCGAGACGGGAATGGGTCGCATGCTCGAACCCGAAACGCTGTGTGAGGCGGTGGTGCGCTTTCTGTCGCCGAAGCCGCTGGCCGGCCGCCGGATCGTGATGACCGCAGGACCGACGTTCGAGGCGATCGACCCGGTGCGTGGCATCACCAACATCAGTTCAGGGAAGATGGGCTATGCGCTTGCGCTGGCCTGTGCGAGGGCGGGGGCCGAAGTGGATCTTGTGAGCGGGCCGACCGGTCTGGCCGTGCCCGAAGGCGTGCGCTGCACGATGGTCCGGAGTGCATTGCAGATGCGTGACGCCGTCAATGCGGTGATCACCGGGGCCGATGTCTTCATCGGGGTTGCTGCCGTCGCCGACTACCGACCCGATCAGGCCGAGGAACACAAGATCAAGAAAACGGGCGATGGATTGACGCTGTCGCTGGTTCCGAATCCCGACATCCTCGCCGAGGTGGCCGCGCGTCCCGATGCCCCGTTCTGTGTCGGATTTGCCGCCGAGAGCAGGGATCTGGACCAGTACGCGACGGGCAAACTGCGGGCGAAGCGACTGCAGATGGTGGTCGGCAACCTGGTCCAGGACGGATTGGGAACGGACGACAACCGGATCGTGCTGTATGACGCGGACGGACGTCACCCGCTGCCGCATGCGAGCAAGGCCCTGCTCGCCGACAAGATCGTAGAACATCTCGCGGGGCTGTTGGCCGCTGCTCGCCCTGCACGCTCGGGAGCCTGACATGCACCGAATCGACCTTCGGATCCTGGACGAGCGGCTGCGCGCGCATCCGCCGTCGTACGCGACGGCCGGTGCGGCCGGGCTCGATTTGCGCGCCTGCCTCAAGGGGCCGCTGACGCTGCATCCGGGTGAATCATCGCTGGTGCCCAGCGGACTCGCGATCCATCTGTCCGATCCGGGGCTTGCGGCCATGATCCTGCCGCGCTCGGGGCTGGGGCACAAGCACGGCATCGTGCTCGGCAATCTCGTAGGACTGATCGACTCCGACTACCAGGGGCAGATCTTCGTATCGGTGTGGAACCGAGGGCGCGAGACCTTCACGCTGCAGCCGATGGAGCGCATCGCGCAGCTCGTCGTCGTGCCGGTGCTACAGGTTCAGTTCGACATCGTCGATTCGTTTGTCGAGAGCGAACGTGGCGAGGGGGGCTTCGGCAGCACCGGAAAGCACTGACGTCTTGATGTGATCTTCAGCAGTCAGCTCGCGCGCACAATCTCCAGCAGATCGTCGCCATACGACGCAAGCTTGCGGTCGCCGATACCCGAGATCCGGGCAAGTTCCTGCAGGCTTTGCGGCCGCGCGAGCGCGATCTCGCGCAGCGTCGCGTCCTGGAAGACGGCATAGGGCGGGATGTTGCGTGCGCGAGCAAGCCCGGTGCGCCAAGCGCGCAGGCGATCGAACAAGGTGAGCGCGATGCCCCCTGGAATGTTGGCTGGCTGGCGCTGGCGTCTCGATCGCCGGGGTTCCCGTGTTCGATGGCGCAACGCGAATTCCTGGTCGCCGCGCAGGAGGGGGCGTGCCAGATCGGTCAGTACGAGCGCGTTGTGTCGTTCGTGGTCGATCGCGAGCAGGCCCCGCGCAATCAGCTGACGAAACAGGTCGCGCCAGGTGTCGCGGTCGAGCTCGGTCCCGATTCCGAAGGTGCTGACCTCCTGGTGTTGCCATTCCTTGACCTTGTCGGTGAGTTCGCCGCGCAGCACATCGATCACGTGGCCGGCACCGAAGCGCTGCCCGGTGCGGTAGACCGCCGAGAGCGCCTTGCGAGCCGACTCGGAGGCGTCCCAGGTACTGGGAGGCTCGAGGCAGTTGTCGCAGTTTCCGCAGGCCGGATGATCCTCGCCAAAATGCGCCAGTAGTCGTGTGCGGCGGCACCCGATCGTCTCCACGAGGCCGACCAGCGCGTCCAGACGCGCCCGCGCACGAAGCTTGAACTCGTCCGAGGCTTCCGATTCATCGATCATGCGGCGCTGCAGCACCACGTCCTGGGCGCCCCAGGCCATCCAGGCATCGGCTGCCAGCCCGTCTCGGCCGGCACGGCCGGTTTCCTGGTAATACCCTTCGATCGAGCGGGGGAGATCGAGGTGGGCGACGAAGCGGACATCAGGCTTGTCGATGCCCATGCCGAAGGCAATCGTTGCGACCATCACGATGCCATCCTCGCGCAGAAAGCGCTGCTGGTGGGCTGCACGCATGTCCGTCGGCAGGCCGGCGTGGTACGGAAGTGCGGTCAGCCCTTGTTCCGTGAGCCAATCCGCAGTCTGTTCAACCTTGCGCCGGGACAGGCAGTACACGATGCCGGCATTGCCCTGCTGCTGGTCCCGCAGGAAGGTGAGCAGCTGGGCGCGGGGATTGTCCTTGGCGACGATGCGATAGCGGATGTTCGGGCGGTCGAAGCTGGTGATGAACTGCCTGGCATTCTGGAGCCTCAGCCGATCGATGATCTCGATGCGGGTTTCGGGATCGGCGGTTGCCGTCAGCGCGATCCGCGGCACCGAAGCAAAGCGTTGCTGAAGCACCGAAAGCTGCAGGTACTCGGGCCGGAAATCGTGCCCCCATTGCGAGACGCAGTGGGCTTCGTCGATCGCGAACAACGCGAGGCGATGATCCTGCGCGAGCCGCTCGAGTGCGGCCAGCATGCGCCCGGTCAGGAGTCGCTCGGGCGCCACGTAGAGCAGATCGAGTCGTCCGGCGAGCAGTTCGCCTTCAATCCTTCGGGCGTCATCGGGGCTGAGGCTCGAATTGAGAAAGGCCGCAGCGACGCCCGCCTCGCGCAGCGCGCTGACCTGATCCTGCATCAGTGCAATGAGCGGCGAGATCACGATTCCAGTGCCGCGTCGGACGATCGACGGGATCTGATAGCACAGCGACTTGCCACCGCCTGTCGGCATCAGGACGAGTGCGTCGCCGCCGCCGAGCACGTGTTCCACGACTTCCTGCTGCGCGCCTCGAAACGACAGGAAACCGAACACGTGCTCCAGCGCGTGGAGTGCGTGTGCAAGGTTCCGGTCGCCGCCCGTCATTGCGCGGCTGCGTCGCGGATCCGGGTCAGCAGGGCCGTCGTCGAGCGGTCGTGCTCGAACGCAATGGAGTGCACGCTACCGCCCCAGCCCAGGACTTCACTGGCTCCAACGATGCGTTCGACCGACCAATCGCCGCCCTTGGCGAGGATGTCTGGCCGGGTCGCAAGAATGCAGGTGAGCGG
Organism: Rhodocyclaceae bacterium; assembly: GCA_023383815.1. Lineage (GTDB taxonomy): Bacteria > Pseudomonadota > Gammaproteobacteria > Burkholderiales > Rhodocyclaceae > JACOUN01. The sequence goes on along the minus strand of JAHDYG010000001.1, from coordinate 239,993 downwards.
AGTGTCCTCGTCGAACCAGGTGACGAGATCGACGCACCCAAGCGCGGCAACCACGGCGGCGCGATCTTCCAGCGGATTGACCGGGCGGTCTGCCCCCTTGCCGAGTCGGCGGACCGAGGCATCGGTGTTCAGGGCCACGACCAGCGCCGCGCCGAGTGCGCGGGCCTGGGCGAGATACGTGACATGGCCGCGGTGCAGCACGTCGAAGCACCCGTTCGTGAAGACGAGCGGACGGGGCAGCGCGGTCACGCGGTGGGCCAGGTCGGCGGGCGGGCAGAGTTTCGCTTCGAACGCGGGGCGGGGCGCACTCATCATCGGGACGGGCCGGGGAAAACGCGAATTGTAGCAGCGTGCCCGTTCGAGGCTTCCGTCGTCGCCGTCGTGTCCGAAGTCGGTCACGGGGCTATCCGCTGTTGCGCAAACCGGCCGCGATGCCGTTGATCGAGATGTGGATTCCCAGCCGGATGCGTTCGTCGTCATGCTGTTCGCGATGGCGGCGCAGCAATTCGACCTGCACGTGGTTGAGTGGATCGAGATACGGGAAGCGGTTGCGGATCGAACGCTTGAGCAGGGGGTTGCCGTCGAGCAGTTCGTCCTGACCGGTGATTGCGAGCAAAGCGTCGGCCGTCGCGTGCCACTCGTCGCAGATCCGCCCGAAGATGGCCTCGCGCAGGGTTTCATCCTTGACGAGCCCGGCGTAGCGTGAGGCGATCGCGAGGTCCGACTTTGCGAGCACCATGTCCATGTTGGACAGCAGCGTCGCGAAGAACGACCACTCGCGGTGCATCGTTCGAAGCCGTTCGAGGCCGTCCTGGGGATGGCTTGCGAGAAAGCTTCGTACAGCGGATCCGAACCCGAACCAGCCCGGCAGCATCAGACGGCATTGCGACCAGCTGAAGACCCAGGGAATCGCCCGCAGATCCTCGATCCGTGTTCCCTTCTTGCGCGAAGCCGGGCGTGATCCGATATTGAGTTCGGCGATCTCGGAGATCACGGTCGACTCCCAGAAATAGCGTTCGAAGCCGTCGGTCTCGTAGACCAGCCCGCGGTACGCGGCGAACGCCGCATCCGACAGCGTCTGCATCGCATCCAGGAACTCCGTGCGTGGTGCCGGGGCGTCGCCTGCCAGCAGGCTCGCCTCCAGTGTGGCCGCAACCAGCACCTCGAGGTTGCGGCGGCCGACCTCGGGGTTGCCGTATTTCGCTGCGATCACCTCGCCTTGCTCGGTCATGCGGATCTGGCCCTGGACCGCTCCACCCGGCTGGGCGAGAATCGCCTGGTAGCTTGGCCCGCCGCCGCGGCCCACCGAGCCGCCGCGACCGTGGAAGAGCCGCAGGCGCACTTTGTGGCGGTTGAAGACCTCGACGAGACCGATCTCGGCCTTGTACAGCGACCAGCCCGAGGTGAGAAATCCGCCGTCCTTGTTGCTGTCCGAGTATCCGAGCATGACCTCCTGGCAACGCCCGCGCGTGCCCAGCAGGCCCTGGTAGACCGGCAGTCCGAATACTCGGTCCATGATGCGCGGTGCACTCTCCAGATCCTCGATCGTCTCGAAGAGGGGGATGATGTTCGCATCCAGCGTCTGCTCGTGCGGCCGCAGGATTCCTGCCTCCTTGAGCAGGATCGCGAGTTCCAGCAGATCGGAGACGCTGCCCGCCTTCGAGATGATGAAGTTCGGCAGCGCCTCGACGCCGAAGCGCCGGTGCGCGGCACGGGCAGCGCGAAAGATCGCAAGTTCCGACTCGGTCTCGTCGCAGTAGCGCAGATGCACGGACGCAAGTGGCCGAGGCGTTGCGAGTTCGTCGAGCAGCAACGCGATACGAGCTTCCTCGTCAAGTGCGCGGTAGTCGCACCCGGGGCGTGCGACGATGAGCAGCTCGGCGACGACGCGCTCGAACACGTCCGAGTTCTGGCGCAGATCGAGTGGTGCGAGGTGGAAGCCGAAGACCCGGAGGGCGTGTCGCAACTGACGCAGACGTCCGCGCGCAAGCGCCGTCGAGCCGTGCGCACGCAGCGACTCGTGGATCGTGTCGAGATCGCGCTGCAGTTCTGCCGGGCTCGCGTAGGGCGCAGCCGGCGCGACCGGATGGCGCGCCGGCGCGAAACCGAGCAACTCCAGATGGGTTGCGGCGAGGCGGGCGTACATGCCTGCAATGGCTCTCCGGTACGGTTCGTCGTTGCGCTGCGGTGACGGGTCGGTCGAGCGCGCTGCGAGTTCGAGCAGGGCTTCACTGGCGCTCACCAGACCGTTGGCAAGCGACAGGCGGGCGCCGAGTGCATGCAGTTCGTCGAGGTAGTAGCCCAGCGCCACCGAGGCCTGCAAAGACAGCGTGCGATCGAGAATCTCCGCCGTCACGTACGGGTTGCCGTCGCGATCGCCCCCGATCCAGCTTCCCACGCGCAGGAAGGGCGGGAGTTCGAGCGAACCCAGGGCTGGATCGAGGCGGGCAAGGAGGTCTTCGACGCGTGCGACCAAGCCAGGGAGCTGGCGCAGGAAGGTCGTGTCGAAATAGGAAAGGCCGTTGGCAACCTCATCCAGCACGGCCAGGCGGGCCGGACGCAGCATGCGGGTCTGCCACAGCGTGAGAATCGCGGCGCGCAAGGCTTCGTCGGTCTGCTCCTCTTCTTCGGGCGTCAGCGGCATACGGTCTCGCTGGTCGAGCAGACGGGCGATCTCGGCCTGGCAATTGAGAATGCTCTTTCGCTGGACTTCCGTCGGATGCGCCGTGAGCACCGGCGAGACCGCTGCCGTTTCGAGATAGGCAACGAGCTCTGCCGGACCGTACCCGTGATCGTGCAGCGCGCGCAGGGCATGTTCCAGACTTCCGGCGCGCGGTGTCGACCCAGCGATCAGGTGGGCACGGCTGCGGCGGATGTGATGCTGGTCTTCTGCGATGTTTGCCAGATGCGAGAAATAGCTGAAGGCGCGTACGACCTGGATCGTCTGTTCACGCGACAGGCCATCGAGCAGCCCTTCCAGTTCGGTTCGAGCATGCCGGTCGTCATCGCGTCGAAAGCGGACCGAGGTCTGGCGGATGCGCTCGATCAGGTCGAACACGGGAGCGCCCTGCTGCTCACGGACGGTGTCTCCAAGCATGCGGCCGAGCATGCGGATGTCTTCGCGCAGGGGTGCGTCCTTGTCGTGGGTCATGTTCTCAGTCCGTTTCGTTGCAGGGCAGCGGATGTGTCCGGGGCCGGTCGGGTACGTCGCGACCCCTATGCTAGAATGCGCCCCATCCGGCGCACAATTGGCGCAAACCCCGATGTTGCACTGCGGCGCTTGCCGTCCCGGCTGCTGCGCGCATCCCCTCGACCGTCCCTGATCCGCCATGATTTCTCCGACCGTGAGCACGACAGCCTCCCACTCCGAACCCCCCTCCCGAATCGTCATCGCCACGCGGGAAAGCCGGCTGGCGCTGTGGCAAGCCGAGCACGTCAAGTCGCGACTGGAGTCGCTGTACCCGACCTGCCGGGTCGAGTTGCTCGGCATGACCACTCGGGGTGACCAGATCCTCGACCGCCCGCTCGCCAAGGTCGGCGGCAAGGGCCTGTTCGTCAAGGAACTGGAGACCGCGCTGCTCGATGGCGCAGCGGACATCGCGGTGCACTCGATGAAGGACGTACCGATGGTGCTGCCGGAAGCGTTTTCGCTGCCGTGCATTTCGGCGCGCGAAGTGCCGCTCGACGCCTTCGTCTCGAACCGCTATGCGAGTCTTGAAGAGATGCCCCCCGGATCGGTGGTCGGTACCTCCTCGTTGCGACGCGAGTCGCAGATCCACGCGCGCTTTCCCTTCCTTGGTGTGACCAGCCTGCGCGGAAATCTCGACACTCGCCTGCGCAAGCTCGATGAAGGGCAGTACGACGCGATCATTCTCGCGGCGGCAGGGCTGAAGCGACTGGGACTGGCCGAGCGGATCCGCTGTGAACTGCCGGCCGAACTGTCACTACCTTCGGCTGGTCAGGGCGCACTCGGCATCGAGTGCCTGGCGAACCGGCCCGAGGTTGCGCGCTGGCTTGCGCCCTTGCACGATCCGGAAACGGCCGCGTGTGTGCGCGCAGAGCGAGCCGTGTCACGAGCGCTTGCCGGAAGCTGCGAAGTGCCGCTCGGTGCGTACGCGGTGATGCGTGAAGGCAGGGTCTGGTTGCGAGGGTTCGTCGCGTTGCCTGACGGCAGCCGCATGGTCGCAGCCGAGCGCGAGGGCGCCAGCGACGCACCCGAGGAACTGGGGCTCGCTCTGGCGGGCGACCTGCGTGCGCGTGGCGCGCAGGAGATTCTGGCGGCCATCGGTTGAGGGGCGGGTGGACACGCTTTGCGGACGCCATATCGTCGTTACCCGACCCGAAGCCCAGGCGGGGCATCTGTGCGAGGCGATCGCAGCGCGCGGCGGCGTGCCGGTCCTTTTTCCGCTGCTCGCGATTGCGCCGGCGAGCGACCCCGCAGAACTCGAATCGATCGTCGGTCGGCTGGAGGGCTTCGATCTGGCTTTCTTTGTCAGCCCGAATGCGGTTCAGCATGCGATGCGGTTCATCCTGGCTCGGCGGCGATGGCCGGGATCCGTTCAGGTCGCGACGGTGGGCAAGGGCAGTGAGCGCACGCTTGCCGAGTTCGGGTTCGACGCGGTCATTGCCCCGGAAAGTGGATTCGACAGTGAGGCCGTGATCGCACTGCCGCAGTTTGCGCCCGATCAGATCTCGGGGCGGCGGGTCGTGATTTTTCGCGGCGACGGCGGGCGTGACCTGCTCGCGACGACGCTGCGTGCGCGCGGCGCCGAGGTCGAGTACGTGACCTGCTATCGACGCTATTGCCCCGAACTCGACGCCGGTCCCATGATCGAGCTTGCGCGGGCAGGGCAACTCGATGCGATCACCCTCACCAGCAGCGAAGGGGTGCCCAACCTCGTCCAGTTGCTTGGCAATAACGGACTTGCGGCCGTTCGCGAGGTGCCGGTGCTTGTGCCGCACTCACGCATTGCCGCAGCGGCGCGCGAAGCGGGGTTCGTGCGCGTGATCGAGACCGGGGCGGGCGACGCTGGCCTGCTGCAGTCGCTCGATGCGCTCTTTGCCCGGTGAGGCGTGGGCACAACAGCGCGCACCCAGCGAAGTCTCGTGGGCAGTGCGGGTGTTTGAGTTGAAGGGTGTTTGAGATAGATTGCGGCGTGGGGGTACGCGTATCGACCTGCCGCCGCCAGCCTTGGCGCTGGCACCATCGTTTCAGGCTTCGTGTTCCGGTTGCCGATCTCGTGGATTAGACATTCATCATGAAAAGACAGAATCCCAACAAGCCACAGCAGCCCTTCATGGAAGGAGAGTCTCAGCCCGAGCGTATCGAGGAGCAGGTTCCGGACGTGCAGACACCTGCCGTGGCGCCCGAGTCCAGACCTGGCGGATTGGCCGCGGAGTCAACTTCAACGGTCGATGAATCGCCCGGTTCGAACGAAGGGTCGGCGCCGGACGTCAGCGCAGCCGGACGCCCTGGAAGCGAGGATGTTCCGCCTGCCGCGGCCGTCGGCCCGGAGGGTCCGGACGCCGGTTCCTCGCAGCAGCCGAAGGGGAGCAGACTGCCCTTGATCCTGTCGATCGTCGCGTTGCTCGCGGCGGGCCTGACCGGGTGGCAGGTCTATGAGCTGCGGATGCAGAATCGCGAGGTCCGTCAGGAAGTGGCGCAACGCCTGTCAGGGGGGGAAACCGCAACGGCCGAACTGCGCGGGTTGTCGCGTCAGCATCAGGAGTCGATTGCGGCCCTGCAGGCGAAATTCGGTGCGCTCGAAGCTCAGGTGGCACAGACCGAGGGGCAGGCGGCTGCACTCGAGGCGCTGTACCTGGAGTATTCGCGTTCGCGCAGCGACCAGGCGCTGGCCGAGGTTGAGCAGGCGATCAGCATCGCTGCGCAGCAATTGCAACTGGCGGGCAATTTCGAGGCCGCGCTGATTGCGCTGCAAAGCGCCGAGGCGCGCCTTGCGAGCCCTGATCAAGGGCACCTGCAGGCGTTGCGCCGCGCGCTGATCAGCGACATCGAGGGCGTCAAGGCGCACCCGCAGGTTGACGTTCCGGGCTTGGCACTGCGACTGGAGATCCTGCTCGATCGCGTCGACGCACTTCCGCTTGCCTTCGAGGTAGCGCTTGCGCAGGCTGCGGCCGAGCGAGAAAAGGATGGGTCCGGGGTGACCGAAGGCGAAGGGGATCTCGTTGCGCGTTCGATCGGCTTTGCAAAGGCGCTCGCCGAAGACATCTGGGGCGAGATCAGGACGATGGTCAGGCTCGAGCGGCTCGACCAGGCGGATCCGGTCCTGCTCGCACCGGCCCAGGCGACCTACCTGCGTGAGAACGTGAAAATCCGTTTGCTGACCGCGCGACTGGCCCTGCTGGCAAGGGATGGACGAACCTTCGCCGACGATCTCGAGAAGGCGCGTGACTGGATCGGGCGCTATTTCGACCGAGAGGATGACGCGGTCAAGCGCTCCCTGGCGGAACTCGAAGCGCTGCAGAAGATTCAGATCCGGGTCGAGGCGCCTTCGCTGCGCGACACCTTTGCCGCCTTGAGGCTGGTCCAGGCGCGCGCGTCCGCCGGTTCCGTGCGCGAGCGCACCGGCGACCCGGCAACCGACGGCGCACGTTGAGGAGGCCCCGAGATGCGTGCATTGTTGTGGATCATCGCGATTTTCGCGTTCGCCGCCGGTGTCGGAATGCTGGCGAGCGCCAACGAAGGGTACGTGCTGATGGTGCTGCCACCATGGCGGGCACAGGCGTCGCTCAATCTGGTGGTGATCGCGCTGATTGCAGGGTTCTTTTCGATCCATTTCCTGGTGCGCCTGATCAGCCGCACGCTCGATCTGCCCGGGCGGGTTGGTCGCTTTCGTATCCGTCGCAGGCAGGAGAAGGCGGCGCGGGCGACACGCGACGCGCTGGCTGCCTTGTTCGAGGGGCGGTTTCAGGATGCACTGAAGGAGGCACGGGTCGCGCATGCCTGTTCCGGAAAATCGCCCGAGGCGGCCTTGCTCGCGGCGCGGGCGGCGCACGGACTGGCGGACGGCAAGCGCTTCGCGGAATGGATGGAACAGGCCGGGAATACCGAGGGTGGGCGGGTCGCACGGTTGCTCACCGAGGCTGAACTCGCTGTCGCCGATGGGCGCTTCGAAGATGCCGAAGGTGCCTTGGCGACCCTGCGCAAGGGGGGGTACCAAGGCGTTCAGGCTGCAACGATGCAGCTTGCGGTTGCGCGCGCACTCGGGCGCTGGGAGCAGGTACCCGAAGCGGTGCGCGCGTTGCTTGCGGCCAGGCGGATCAGCGATGAAGAGGCCCGAAGCCTGCTCGGGCGAGCGCATCTCGAGCGGCTGGCGGCACTGGGGTCGGATCGGGAGGCCCAGGCCGTTTACTGGCGCGGCCTGCCGAAGGAGGACCTGGGGGACGCGCGGTTCGTCGCACAGGCGATTCCGGTGCTTGCTGCGGCAGGGCAGGGTGCGATCGCGCGCAAGGTCGTCGAGCGGCTGCTCGACAAGGAGTGGAACGGTGCGCTTGCGCGCGTCTATAACCGATGTGCGGGCGATGGCGAAGAGGCACGCGATGCCCTGTCACGCGCGGAGGGATGGTTGCAGCAGCATCCGGACGATGCCGGGTTGCTCTACTCGCTGGGGCGTCAGTGCATGCAGGCGCAGATCTGGGGCAAGGCGCAGAGCTATCTGGAGCACTCACTGGCCAAGGATCCGGCCGCAGATGTGCACTTTGCACTGGCCGAACTCATGGAGCGGCTAGAGCGTCCGGTCGAGGCCAAGGCGCAGTATCGGGAAGCGGCACGCCTGGCCCTCGAGGCCGCCAGCTGAAGCATCGGATCCGGGCCCGGCCCGAAACGGGGATTCCAGATTGCCCGATTCAGTCCGGGCCCGGCCTGAGGTATTTCTCGTACAGTACGGCTTCCGGCGTACCGGGCTCGGGTGTCCAGTCGTAGCGCCACTTCACGACGGGTGGCAGGGACATCAGGATCGATTCGGTCCGCCCCCCAGACTGCAGTCCGAACAGCGTTCCGCGGTCGAATACCAGGTTGAACTCGACGTAACGGCCGCGCCGGTACGCCTGGAAGTCACGCTCCCGCTCGCCCCATGGCAGGTCCTTGCGGCGTTCGAGGATGGGCACGTAGGCAGGGAGAAACGCGTTGCCAACGCTTTGCATGAGGTCGAATGCGGTCTCGAAACGGCTCGTGCCATCGGCGCCGAGGTCGTCGAAGAAGAGCCCCCCGACGCCGCGCGGCTCGTTGCGGTGCCTGAGGAAGAAATAGCGGTCGCACCACTGCCGCAACCGCTGGTATTCCGCCTCGCCGCCGAAGGGCAGGACGGCCTCGCGGCAGGCGGCGTGGAAATGCGCGACGTCCTCGTCGAACGGGTAGTAGGGCGTCAGATCCATGCCGCCGCCGAACCACCACACCGGATCCCGGTCCGGCGCCCGGGCAATGAAATGGCGCACGTTCATGTGCACCGTCGGGCAATAGGGGTTGCGTGGGTGCAGGACCAGCGAGACACCCATCGCCTCGAAGCTTCGGCCAGCCAGTTCCGGGCGGTGCGCGGTCGCCGATGCGGGCATTGAATCCCCCGTCACATGCGAGAAATTCACGCCGCCCCGCTCGAAGATTCCGCCCTCCTCGATCACCTGTGTCTTGCCGCCCCCGCCTTCCGGGCGAGTCCAGGCGTCCGTGCGGAAGGTGCCCCCATCGAGCGTCTGCAGGCGTTCGACGAGGCGTTCCTGGAGTCCGGTCAGAAACGTGTGGACGGCAGATCGGGAATCGTTCATGCGTTGCCGGGAGCGCCGGAGCGCCTTGCGACGGCACGATGTCCGATGTCCCGCCGGTACTGCCTTCCCGCGAACGAGATCGCGTCGACGACTTCGTAGGCGCGCTTCTGTGCGCTGCGCACGTTGTCACCGAGCGCGGTCACACACAGCACCCGGCCACCGGCCGTCACGACGGCGCCATCGCGCTCTGCCGTGCCGGCATGGAAGACATGCACGTCTTCCTCCGCGGCCTCCGGAAGCCCGGAGATGGGGTCCCCGCGGCGGGGTGCGTCCGGATAGCCCTGTGCAGCGAGTACCACGCCGAGCGCTACGCGCCTGTCCCATTCGGCCTGCATCCTTTCGAGTTCCCCGTCGATTGCAGCCTCGACGAGGTCGGCCAGGTCGGTCTTCAGCCGCATCAGGATCGGCTGAGTCTCGGGATCTCCCAGTCTGCAGTTGAACTCGACAACGCGCGGCTGCCCGTGTTCGTCGATCATCAGACCGGCGTAGAGGAAACCCGTGTAGGGATGTCCCTCGGCGCTCATGCCGGCGAGCGTCGGGTGAATGATCTCGCGCATCACGCGGGCGTGGACCTCGGGCGTGACCACCGGGGCCGGTGAGTAGGCGCCCATGCCTCCGGTGTTGGGCCCTTCGTCGCCGTCGCGCAAGCGCTTGTGGTCCTGGCTCGTCGCCAGCGCGAGCGCATGCCTGCCATCGACCATGACGATGAAGCTGGCCTCTTCGCCCTGCATGAACTCCTCGATCACGACCCGTGCGCCGCCGCCTTCATAAACGACGCCCGTTTCGGACTCCAGCATGCGGTCGATTGCCGCATGGGCCTCGTCGAGGCTCGTCGCGACCACGACGCCCTTGCCCGCGGCGAGCCCGTCGGCCTTGATGACGATCGGGGCTCCTTCGCGTTCGACATAGTCATGCGCCTGCGCCGGATCCGAGAAGGTCTGGTAGCGGGCGGTCGGGATGTCGTGGCGAACCATGAACTGTTTGGCGAAGTCCTTGGAACTTTCCAGTCGGGCGGCGGCCTGGACCGGACCAAAGATCGGCAGTCCGGCCGCGCGGAAAGCGTCGACCACACCGGAGGCAAGGGGCGCCTCGGGGCCGACAACCGTGAACTGCACTTTCTCGCGCCGCGCGAGATCGACCAGGTCCTGAATGGCCGTGACCGGAACATTTTCCAGCAGGGGCTCGCGTGCGGTTCCGGCATTGCCGGGTGCGACCAGAACCCGGGTGATCTTGGGAGACTGTGCGAGCTTCCACGCCAGTGCGTGCTCGCGTCCTCCGGATCCGATGACGAGTGCTTTCATGAATGAAGATGTAGCAAAGAGTAGGGTTCAGGAACGAGCGGACCGCATGTCGTGCGCATGACGGCCGTCCGCTCAGTGGCGGAAGTGGCGGAAGCCCGTGAACAGCATCGCAATACCCTGTTCATCGGCGGCCGCGATGACTTCCGCGTCCCGCATCGAGCCACCAGGCTGGATCACTGCTGTCGCGCCCGCCTGGGCGAGCACGTCGAGCCCATCGCGGAACGGGAAGAAGGCATCCGAGGCGACCACCGAGCCGCGCACCGAAAGCCCGGCGTTCTCGGCCTTGATCGAGGCGATGCGCGCCGAGTCGACGCGGCTCATCTGGCCGGCACCGACGCCGACCGTCATGCCATCCTTGCAGAACACGATCGCGTTCGACTTCACGTACTTCGCGACCCGCCATGCGAACAGCAGGTCGCGCATCTCGGCTTCGGTCGGTGCGCGCCGGGTCACGACCTTAAGGTCGGCTTGCCCGATTCGCGCCTCGTCCGCGCTTTGAACCAGCAATCCGCCGCCGACGCGCTTCCAGTCGAGTGCACCCGCGGGGGTGCCCAGGGCGCATTCGAGGACCCGCACGTTCTGCTTGCTGCGCAGCAGTTCCAGGGCTGCGGCCGAATATGCCGGCGCAATCAGGATTTCGAGGAACTGCGATGCGACTGCTTCGGCTGCGCTACGGTCGACTTCGCAGTTGAACGCGATGATGCCACCGAAGGCCGAAGTCGGATCCGTCGAGAAAGCCTTGCGATAGGCTTCTTCGGCCGAGTGCGCGATCGCCACGCCACACGGGTTGGCATGTTTGACGATCACGCAGGCAGCCGTGCCCGGATCGCGATCGAAAGCCTTGACGCACTCCCACGCCGCATCCGCGTCGGCGATGTTGTTGTACGACAGCTCCTTGCCCTGGATCTGGCGATAACCGGCAATGGCACCTTCGGGCGCGGCCGGTTCGCGGTAAAAGGCCGCGTGCTGGTGCGGATTCTCGCCATAGCGCAGGTCCTGCACCTTGTCGAATGCAAGCTGCAGGCAGGCAGGATGGTTCTGGCGCGATCCGTCTTCGGTGAGTGCCGTCAGGTGGTTCGAGATCGCGCTGTCGTAGCGCGCGGTGTGGGTGAAGGCCTTGGCGGCGAGGGCGAAGCGCGTACGATAGCTCAGTGCGCCGCCGTTGGTTCGCAGCTCCTCGATGATGCGAGGGTAGTCCTCGGGGTCGGTGACGATGCCGACGCCGCCCTCGGGGCCGCCATGGTTCTTTGCGGCGGCGCGGACCATTGCCGGGCCGCCGATGTCGATGTTCTCGATCGCCTCGTCAAGCGTGCAGTCGGGGCGGGCGACGGTCTGCTGGAACGGATAGAGGTTGACGACCACCAGGTCGATGCGCCCGATGCCGTGCTCGGCGATCGTCGCCATGTGCTCGGGCAGGTCGCGCCGGGCAAGAATGCCACCATGCACGGCCGGGTGCAGGGTCTTGACCCGCCCGTCGAGCATCTCTGGAAAGCCGGTGACCTCGGCCACGTCACGGACCGGCAGGCCCGCCTTTCTCAGCATTGCGGCCGTGCCGCCAGTCGACAACAACCCGACGCCCAGTTCGTGGAGGGCCTGGGCAAATTCGAGAACGCCGCGTTTGTCGGAAACGCTGATGAGGGCTTGGGTGATGGTCATGATGGAGTTCTTTGGAGCGGGTGAATGCGGGGGGGCTGTCGGTCGAGTCCGGCGGCAGCACGTGCCGGCCTAGAGCAGATCGTGCTCGGTGAGCTTGCGGCGCAGGGTATTGCGATTGATGCCGAGCATCTGTGCGGCGGCTGTCTGGTTGCCGTTGACCTGACGCAGCACGAACTCGAGCATTGGTCGCTCTACGTTGCGGATGACCATCTCGTAGAGCGCAGCGGGCTTCTCGCCGTCCAGATCGCGAAAGTACTGATCGAGGGTGCGTTGCACGCAGTCGGCAATCTCGTTCGGTCGGCTCATGCAGCAAGCTCCTGCGCGGGTTCCTGCTCGTAGCGCAGCCGCGCGTCCTGTTCGGCCAGCCGGCCGAAAAAGTTCTCGACCGCAGCGCGCTGCGCTCGGACATCGCACAGCTCGTTCATTGTTCTGCGAAACGCCGCCGAACCCGCGAGGCCACGCGTGTACCACGCAATGTGCTTGCGCGCGATGCGCACGCCGGTCTCTTCGCCGTAGAAGGCGTAGAGGTCTTCCAGGTGCGCCCGGCAGACTTCCAGGATCTCGCTCACCAGCGGCGGCGGCAGATGGTCGCCGGTCGCGAGGTGGTACTCGATCTCGCGAAAGATCCACGGCCGGCCCTGCGCCGCACGTCCGATCATCACACCATCGGCCCCGGTGTACTCGAGCACCGCCTTCGCCTTCTGTGGCGTCGAGATGTCGCCGTTCGCGATCACTGGAATACCGACCTGGCGCTTGACCTCGGCGATCGTGTCGTACTCCGCGTCGCCCATGTACTGGTCGGCGCGTGTGCGTCCGTGGATTGCCAGCGCGCGGATGCCCGACTGTTCCGCAATGCGCGCAATCGTCGGCGCGTTTCGGTGGGCGCGATTCCATCCGGTGCGGATCTTGAGCGTGACCGCAGTTTCCGGCACCGCCTTGACGACCGCTTCGAGAATCCGCGCGACCAGCGCCTCATCCTGCAAGAGCGCCGAGCCGGCCATCACGTTGCAGACTTTCTTGGCCGGACAGCCCATGTTGATGTCGATGATCTGGGCACCGCGGGTCGCGTTGTAGCGCGCCGCCTCGGCCATCATCGCCGGGTCGGCGCCGGCGATCTGCACCGAAACGGGTTCCACCTCGCCTTCATGGTTGGCGCGCCGCTGGGTTTTCGCGCTGCCGTACAGCAAGGAGTTGGACGTGACCATCTCCGACACGGCGAGGCCTGCGCCCATCTTCTTGCACAATTGCCGGAACGGGCGGTCGGTCACTCCGGCCATCGGTGCGACGAACAGGTTGTTCCGCAAGGTAAAGCCGGCAAACTGCATGGGCGCCCTGAATGACAAACGCAAAAACGGAGGGGAGGGAAGGCGCTATTCTAACCCAAGCGCGGCTGGCCGGGCGCCAGCGTTGCAGATCGTCCACGCCCCGATCCGGGTATTCGGTCTACGGCCAGGCCCGTGCGCCGAACATCATGCGGCGGGAGAGGAAGCCGCGCAGTGGGGGAAGGGCGTCGAGGGTGACGAGGCCGAGGCTGCGCAGCGGATCGAGCAATGCAGGTGGACTGCCGTAGAGGCGCAGCAGGCCGTCAGTGAAACGGATCGTGGCACTGCGGTCGAGGTGCCGCCGGGCTGCGTAGGTGTCGAGCAGGGTGCGGGCGCCGGGGTCGGGAGGGGTGTCGCCGAGCTGTCTGGCGAGTTCCTGTACGTCGCGCAGGGCGAGGTTGAAACCCTGGCCGGCGACCGGATGCAGGGTCTGGGCGGCGTTGCCGAGCCAGACGGTACGTGGCGCGACCGGGCTGCGGCGGTAGCGCAGGCGCAGCGGGAAACGGGTGCGCGGGCCGATGGCGGTGAGTTCGACGCGTGCCCCGAGTGCGCGTTGCAGGTGATCGAGATAGGCATCGTCATCGAGCCCGAGCAGTTCGTCAGCCTGCGTGGCGGCGGCTGCGTGGACCAGTGCATGGCCCTGACCGTGGGGCAGCAGTGCGAGCGGGCCGCCGGGCAGGAAGCGCTCGTAGGCGCGGTTGCGGTGGCCGGAGCGCACGGTGACATCGGCGATCAGTGCGTGCTGGCCGTAGTCGCGCTCGACGATTCCCGGGTCGCCGGCATCGAGTCCGCCCTCGGCGCAGGCGACGAGCCGGGACGAATGGCGCCGCAGGTCGGCGCTGCCCGATGTTCGCAGCAGGACCTCGACGTGCTCGGGCATTGCAGTGCGGGATACGACTTCGGTTGCGGCGAGCAGGCGCGTCGAGGTGCGTTCGAGCGCTTCGAGCAGCGCCGCGCCGAGCGCGCCGGCCGGGGTGACGTACCCGAGTGCGGGCACGCCCTGGTCGTGGGCGTCGAGTACCGTGCGCCCGAAGCAGCCCTGACGTGAGACGTGGATGCGTTCGATCGGTGTCGTGGGCAGGGCATCCCAGACTCCAAGGCGTTCGAGCGTGATGCGGCTGCCGTGGGCGAGCGCGAGCGTGCGTGGGTCGCTCGCGACGCTGCCGGTGGGGCGGGCGTCGACGACGGTGACGGTGAGCCCGCTGTCGGCGAGCGTGAGCGCGAGCGCGAGCCCGACCGGTCCGGCCCCGACGATCAGGACCTCCGATTGGTCAGGCGTGTGCATGCTCGCGCATCAAGTCTTCGATTGCGCCCATTTCGCGCGGCACGTCGTCGGTGAGGTACTCGCAACCCGAGTCGGTGACGAGCGCGTCGTCCTCGATACGGATGCCGATGTTCCAGAAGTCCTCGGAGATGTCCGGCGCGGGGCGAACGTAGCACCCCGGCTCGACGGTCAGCACCATGCCGGGTTCGAGCGGTCGCCAGGCCCCATCGCGCTTGTACTCGCCGACGTCGTGCACGTCGCGGCCGAGCCAGTGTCCGGTGCGGTGCATGTAGAAGCGCCGGTACAGGCCTTCCTCGATGACGGTGTCGAGCGTACCCGAGAGGAGCTTGAGGTCGATCAGGCCCTGCGCGATCGCGCGTACGGCGGCTTCGTGCGGAGCATCCCACGGTGCGCCCGGGCGGATCTGCGCGCGTGCGGCGTGCTGGGCAGCGAGCACGAGTTCATACAAGGCCCGCTGAGGGCCCGAGAAGCGTCCATTCACCGGAAAGCTGCGGGTGATGTCCGAGGCGTAGCCATCGAGCTCGCAGCCGGCGTCGATCAGCAGCAGCTCGCCGTCGAGCATGCGCCGGTCGTTCTCGACATAGTGCAGCACGCACGCGTTCGGACCGCTGGCGACGATCGACGGATAGGCGGGTGCGGCGCTTCCTGCCGAGCGGAAGGCGTGCAGCAGTTCGGCTTCGATCTCGTATTCGTGCCGCCCGGGCCGGGTCGCGGCCATCGCGCGGCAGTGCGCGGCGGCCGAGATGGCCCCGGCACGCCGCATCGTGTCGATCTCGCGGGCGTCCTTGATGAGGCGCATCTCATCCAGTTCGGTACGCACGTCGCGGATGCCGTGCGGAGCGGTGGTGCCGGCGCGTGCATTGTCGCGCACGCCGTTGAGTGCGCGGGTGATGCGGGCATCCCATGTCGGGTCGTAGCCGAGGCTGTACCAGAGCGTGGGCTGGTTGGCGAGCAGTTCGGGCAGCTTCCGATCGAAGTCGCCGATGGTCCACGCCTCGTCGAATCCGAAGCGCTCGCGGGCGGCGTCGGGACCGTGCCGGTAGCCGTCCCAGATCTCGCGCTCCTCGTTCTTTTCGCGGCAGAACAGCAGGGATTTCGGCGCCTCTCCAGCGATGAGCACGATGGCCGCTTCGGGTTCGCCGAAGCCGCTCAGGTAGTGGAAATAGCTGTCGAAGCGGTACGGGTAGTGGGTGTCGCGGTTGCGACGCGCCTCGGGAGCGGTCGGGATCACGGCGATGCCCCCCCCGGTCGCCTCAATGCGGGCGAGCAGACGGGCGCGGCGCTCGCAAAAGGGGGTGGGGTCGAGCGAAAAGGGTGGGTTGAGGGCGTTCATGGTTTGGGGTCCGATGCCGGGCTTCGTTGTTGTGGGTTCTACGCGAGCGGTTCGCCGGTTCGACCTTTGTTCGGTTCGGGCGTTCTGGGCTTGTCCGAATGCGCCTGCATCACGGTACTGCGCAGATGGCGGTCGAGCTCGTCGAGCCGATCGGGTGTCCCGACATCGAGCCAGTAGCCGGTGTGCAGGCTGCCTGAGACGCACCCTGCCGCAATTGCGGCGCGCAGGATGGGCGCAAGCGGTGCGCGGGCGCCTTCCGGTACGCCAGCGAAGAGGGCCGGATCGTACACGCCGGTACCCGAAAAGGTAAGACGCGGCTCGCCTTCTGCCGCCAGCCTTGTGCCCGCAAGCGTGAAATCGCCCCGCGGATGGTGTTCGGGATTCGCGACGAGCACCAGGTGGGCGAGATCGCCGCGGGCGCGCAGAAGCCGGCCTTCGGCGATGAGTGCGCCCAGATCGAGGTCGGAATGGACATCCCCGTTCACGACGAGGAAGGGCGCATCACCGAGGAGCGGCAGCGCCTGACGGATGCCGCCGGCCGTCTCCAGCGCCTCGCGTTCGGGTGAATAGCGGATGCGCACCCCATAACGGCTGCCGTCGCCGAGCGCGGCTTCGATCGAAGCGCCCAGATGGGCGTGGTTGATGACCAGTTCCTCGATGCCGGCCGCGCGCAGGCGCTCGATCATCCAGGCGATGAGCGGCTTCCCGCCGGCCACGAGGAGGGGCTTCGGCGTGTGATCGGTGAGCGGGCGCATGCGCTCGCCGCGCCCGGCTGCGAGAATCATCGCCTTCATCGCCGTGGGGGCCGTCAGAACGTGTAGCCGACCGTGACCGCGCGCGGCTGGACGCGATCGAGCAGCTTCAGCAGCGGGCCGAGGTCACGGTAGCGGCGGCAGGCTGCGTGCAGGTATTCGTAGACCAGCGGGAGGTCCTTCAGATAACCCTCCTTGCCGTCGCGATGGTAGAGACGGGCGAAGATGCCAAGGACCTTGAGATGACGCTGCACCCCCATCCACTCGAAGTCACGGTGAAAGTCGGCAAAGTCGGCCCGCACCGGGAGCCCCAGGCTCCGTGCGGTCTGCCAGTAGCGGGCGAGCAGATCGAGCGTGAAGTCCTCTTCCCAGCGGATGTACGCGTCCTTGAGCAGCGACACGAGATCGTAGGTGATGGGGCCACGTACGGCATCCTGGAAATCGATCACCCCTGGACTGGCGCCGCACGGCAGGTGCATCAGGTTGCGCGAATGGTAGTCGCGGTGCACGAGAACGCGCGGCTCGGCGAGGTTCACCGCAGTGATCCGTTCCAGCATCTGTTCGAGGGTGGTGCGCTCGGCCGCGCCGAGAGTCACGCCCAGGTGGCGACCGAGGTACCACTCCTCGAACAGGCGCATCTCGCGCATCAACAGTTCATGCGAATAGTCGGGAAGGTGGCCTCGCGCATCGCAGGACTGGATCGCCGCCAGCGTCCCGAGTGCGTCGGCATAGAGGCGGGCGGCATTGTCGTCGTCGAGCGCATCGAGATAGGTCGTGCTGCCCAGATCGGACATCAGGATGAAGCCTTGTGCGACATCCTCGGCGAACACCGTGGGCACCTGCACGCCGGCCCTTCGCATGAGATCCGCGATCGCGAGCCAGGGGCGGCAGTCTTCCTTTTCCGGCGGGGCGTCCATCGCGATCAGGCTCGGGCCGCCATCGGCGGGAAGGATCCGGAAGTAGCGCCGGAAGCTCGCATCGGCCGAGGCCGGCTGCAGTTCGAACGACCGGTCTTCGAGGACCGACCGAAGCCAGTTGTCGAGCTGTTCGAGTCGTTGCACCGGGTTCTCCACAAGCCTTGGTGTAAAATCCGCAACTTTACCAGATGACCCTGTCTGCGCCCGTTCCGACCCCGTTCGGGAGACCGCGGACCCGCTCCGGGAGAAGCGCTTGCGCGCAGCTCGTTTGAAACCGCGGATGAAGATCCTGCCCCTGTTGCTGTGCGGCCTGTCGGCAGCGGTGCAGGCGGGCGGGATGAGCCCGCTCGTCGTGGCGCCGGATCTGGTTCGGGCCCAGCCCGCAGCGGGTGCCGGCGCCGTGGTGCCAGCGCCACTTTCCAGACCTGCGTCATCGCAGGCGATCGATGCGCCGGTCGGCACGAATCCGGTCGGGGTGGGGGTGGGAAGACCGGATCCGCGGCCGCAGGCGCGGCCGAGTGCCGCCACGGCACCCGCAGCATCCGGGGCCGGCACGCCCGGCACGCCCGGCCAGACCGAAGTCCGGGCGCTGCGCATCACGGGCGTGCGTACGGTTGAGCTGGTGGCCGAGGGCGACGCCCAGATGCGGCGAGATGACATCGTGCTGACGGCCGACCGGTTGGCCTACGATGAACTGCTGGACCAGGTCACGGCTGAAGGCAAGGTACGGGTCGAGAAGGGTGACGGCTGGCTCACCGGGTCGTGGGCACAGTTGATTCTTCACGAGTGGGTCGGCGAGTTGCGCTCACCGGCCTACAGCTTCAAGCGGCGGTCACGCTTGCGTGACGACGACCGGTTCGGTGCGGAGCCGGTCGAAGTGACGGGCAGCGGCCGCGGCGATGCGCTGCTGTTCGAGGGAGAGAACCAGTACCGCCTGGCCAACGCGACCTGGTCGACGTGCGAACCGGACGATCCGGCCTGGTACATCCAGGCTGAGGATCTGGAACTCGACTATGACCGCGAGATCGGGCGCGCCCGCGGCAGTAAGCTCGTGTTCAAGGACGTACCGATCCTCTGGTGGCCGTGGATCGAGTTCCCCCTGGCCGAGCAGCGCCAGTCCGGGTTTCTCGTGCCGACCGTCGGAATGTCGAACAAGACGGGGCTCGACATCTCCGTGCCCTACTACTGGAACATCGCGCCCAACTACGACGCGACCCTCGCGCCGCGCTTCATGGGCCGGCGTGGCCTCCAGCTCGCAGGCGAGTTCCGCTACCTGACCCCGGTCAGCCAGGGGCAGGCGCGCCTGGAATGGCTGCCGAGCGACCGCGTCAGCGGCGAGCGACGCTCGCTCGCGTCATTCCAGCACCAGCAGATGCTGAGCCCGAGACTGTACGCATCGGTCGACTACAACGGCGTATCCGACGATCAGTACTTCGAGGATCTGAGCACCCGGGTTTCGGTTGCCTCGAAGGTCAATCTCCTGCGCGAGGCACGGCTGCACTACAACGGGGGCTGGTGGAACCTGGCCGGTCTGGTGCAGAGCTACCAGACCCTGTCCGGTGACGACCCCTATCGCAGGCTGCCGCAGATCCAGTTCAACACCGGGGCGGGCAACCTGCCGGGTGGCGCGCAGTTCGCCTTTGCCGGCGAGTACGCCCGGTTCGCCCATGCAGATGCCGATCGGGCCGAAGGCGACCGGTTGACGCTGTATCCGCAGGTCTCGTTTCCATTCGAGCGTCCGGGCTACTACCTTACGCCGAGGATTTCGCTTCACCATACGCGTTACGAGCTCGACCACCCGCTCGTCGGCGGACGGAAGTCGATCACGCGTTCCTTGCCGATCCTGTCGGTCGACGGAGGCCTGTTCTTCGATCGCACCGTTCACCTCTTCGGCCACGACTACCAGCAGAGCCTTGAACCGCGGCTCTTCTACGTGAAGGTGCCATACAGCCGTCAGGACGACATTCCGGTATTTGATTCGGCTCGATACGATTTCGGATTCGCGCAGATCTTCTCGGAGATGCGTTACGCCGGCGGCGACCGGATCGCTGATTCCAATCAGCTCACGGCGGCCGTGACGACCCGGTTGATCGAGCCGGCGACCGGCATCGAACGGCTGCGGCTGACGCTCGGGCAGCGCTACTATTTTTCGGATCAGCGGGTGAGCCTCAACGAACTCGGCCGTACGCCGGTCGAGTCCCTGCGCACGAGCCGTCGTACCGATCTGCTTGCAGCGCTGAGCAGCCGGATGACGCCGCGCACTGCCATCGAATCGGCCTGGCAGTACAGTCCTTCCTCCGGACTGACCGAGCGCTTCAACTTCTATGTGCGGCATCAGCGCGGTTTTGCCAAGGCCCTGAATTTCGGCTACCGTTTCTCGCGCGATGTGCTGGAGGACCTTGATGTGTCGGCGCAGTGGCCGCTGGGAGGGCGCTGGTACGGGGTGGGGCGGATCACCCGCTCACTGAAGGAAAAACGCGTTACCGAGGCAATCGGCGGCGTGGAATACCTCAGCGAGTGCGGCTGCTGGATCCTGCGGACCGCCGTTCACAGGTTCGCAACCAATCCAGACCGTGTGACCAACGCACTGTTCGTCCAGCTCGAACTGAAGGGCCTGGGCAGTGTCGGAAACAGTCCGCTGAGCCTGCTCCGGCGCAGCGTCCCGGGCTACGGAAGGATCGACGATCCGATCTCCGATCGTTTCTTCGGCGCCGAGTGATCGCGTATCGCCTACAGAAGACCTATCCGCAATCGAGACTATCGGAACCCAAGAGACTCATGAACCGACACCCTTTCCTTCGCTCCGCACGCAACCTCGTCTTCGGCATCTCCCTTCTCGCTGTCGCGAACCTGCTTTTTCTGCCGGCGGCCGTCGCGCGTCCCGCGACCGAGGTCGATCGCGTCGTCGCCGTGGTCAACAAGGAGGTCATCACCGCCGTCGAACTGCGCGAACGTTCCCGTCAGGCAGCGCGCCAGCTCGAGCGTCAGGGCGTCGAACTGCCGCCGGCAGAAGTGCTGGAGCGGCAGGTGCTGGAGCGGCTCATCGTCGAGCGTGCCCAGTTCCAGTATGCCGAGGAAACCGGTCTGCGCATCACCGATGCAATGCTCGAGCGGGCGGTGGGCCGGATCGCCGAGAACAACGGCTTGTCCGAAGCGGAATTGCGGTCGGCGCTTGCGGCCGACGGGATTTCCTGGGATCGCTTCCGTTCCCAGATCCGCGCCGAGATGCTGTTCGACCAGTTGCGCGAGCGTGAGGTCGAGAGCCGGATCACCGTGACCGACGCCGAGGTCGACAATTTTCTTGCGAGTACACCAGACGCCTTCTCGGGTACGGAGGCCCTGATCGCCCACATTCTGCTGCGCGCGCCAGAGAGCCCCACGCAACAGGATCTTGCGCGCCTGTCGGCAAGGGCGGATGAGATCATGAAGCTGCTGACGGGGGGCGAAGACTTCGGAAAGGTTGCCGCCTCCTATTCCGATGCGCCCGATGCCGTTCAGGGCGGGCTGATCGGCTGGCGCAGCGCCGACCGGTTGCCTGCGCTGTTCGCCGAGGCCGTGCAGGGGCTGAAACCCGGCGAACTGGCGCCGGTACTGCGCAGTCCGGCCGGACTGCACATCGTGAAGCTGGTCGACTTCCGCCGTGGTGGCACGACGGGGGCCGAACGGCAGGAACAGACCCGGGCGAGCCACATCCTGCTGCGGACCTCGGAGGTCCTCTCCGATACGGAGGCGCAGGCGCGACTGATCGCGCTGCGCGAGCGCATCGTCAATGGCGAGAGCTTTGCCGATCTGGCGCGGGCTCATTCGGCCGACCTGTCTGCGGCGAAAGGCGGTGAGCTGGGCTGGATCCTTCAGGGTGACACGGTGCCCGAGTTCGAGCGGGCGATGAACGCGCTCGGACCGGGTGAGGTGAGTCAGCCCGTGCGTTCGCCCTTCGGCTGGCATCTGATCCAGGTCCATGAGCGGCGCATGCAGGACGTGTCGGGCGAGCGCAAGCGCAATGCGGCCCGGAACGCGCTGCGCGAGCGCAAGGCCAGCGAGGCCTATGAGGAGTGGGTGCGCGAGTTGCGCGACAGCACCTACGTCGAGTACCGGATCGAACAGGATTGAAGCGCGCAGTGAATCAGCCCGGGAGGCGCTCGTGAGCTGTGAGCCGGTGATTGCCGTGACGAGCGGCGAGCCGGCCGGAGTCGGTCCCGAGCTGTGCGCACAACTGGCCCTCCGGCGCTGGCGGGCGCGGTTGGTCGTCGTCGGCAGTCGCGAGTTGATCGGCTCGCGTCTCGGGGCGCTTGCGGGGAACGTCGCCGTAACCGACCGGCAAGCGGACCGCCCGAACGGAACGGCGACGCTGGAGGTCTGCGACGTGCCGCTGCGCGCGCAGGTGGTTGCCGGACGGGTCGATCCGGCGAATGCACCCTATGTGCTCGAGATGCTCGATCGCGCGATCGACGGTTGTCGGCAGGGGGCGTTCGACGCAATGGTGACGGCGCCGGTGCACAAGGCCGTCCTCAACGATGCCGGGATCGCCTTCACGGGACATACCGAATACCTGGCGCGGCGCACCGGGGCGCACCGGGTAGTGATGATGCTCGTGGGGGCAGGCATGCGGGTTGCCCTGGCCACGACACATCTACCTTTGGCGAGTGTTCCCGCGGCAGTGACCCGTGAGCTGCTCGAGGAGACGCTGCGGATCCTGCACGCGGATCTGCGCGTTCGCTTCGGTGTCGATACTCCGTGCATCCTCGTCGCCGGACTCAATCCGCATGCCGGCGAAGGGGGCCACATGGGGCGCGAGGAGATCGAGGTCATCACGCCCGTGCTCGACCGGTTGCGTGCCGAGGGCATGCACCTTCTCGGACCGCTTCCGGCTGACACGCTGTTCGTGCCGCACACGCTGCAACTGGGCGATGCCGTGCTGGCGATGTATCACGATCAAGGCTTGCCGGTGCTCAAGCACGCGAGCTTCGGCGGTGGCGTGAATGTGACGCTCGGGCTGCCGATCATCCGGACATCGGTCGATCACGGGACCGCGCTCGATTTGGCCGGCACGGGCCGGGCCGATCCCGGCAGCCTGTTCGCCGCGGTCGATCTGGCGATCTCGATGGTCGAGGCTCGCCGCCGCGCGGCGAATGCGTCAGCGTGAGCGAACATCGGGCCCGCAAGCGCTTCGGGCAGAACTTCCTGGTTGATCCGAACACCATCCGGCGGATCATCGACGCGATCGCTCCGGGCGCGGACGACCTCATGGTCGAGATCGGCCCCGGACTGGGGGCGATGACCGAGCCGCTCGTTGCCAGGCTATCCTGTTTGCATGTCGTGGAGATCGACCGCGATCTGATCGCGCGACTGCGCGAGCGTTTTCCGCCTGAACGGCTCACGATTCACGAAGGCGATGCCCTGGCCTTCGACTTCGGAGGTCTGGGTGCTCCGTTGCGTGTGGTCGGCAATCTGCCGTACAACATCTCGACGCCGCTGCTCTTTCACCTCGCATCATTTGCCGCGCGTGTGCGCGACATGACCTTCATGCTGCAGAAGGATGTGGTGATGCGCATGGTGGCGCAGGCCGGCACCGCTGAGTATGGACGTCTGTCGGTGATGCTCCAGTACCGCTTCCGGATGGCACGGCTTTTCGACGTGCAGCCCGGCGCATTTCGTCCGGCCCCGAAGGTGATGTCCAGCATCGTTCGCCTGGAGCCGCTGCCACCCGAGCAACTCATGGCGCGCGACGATGCGGTGCTCGGACGCGTTGTGGCCGCAGCGTTCGGCCAGCGGCGCAAGACCTTGCGCAACACACTTCGCGAATTCCTGGCCGAAGAGGATTACGCAGCGCTCGGGATCGATCCGGGACTGAGAGGCGAGCGCCTGACCGTGGAGGACTACGTGCGGATCAGCAACCGGGTGGCGGGGCGTGGCGCTGAGCCCCCCCCGCGGGCCGTCTGAGCTGCGGGGGCGGGACCTTCCGTACGACGGCTCAGGGGAATGCGGGATCCCGCGACGGCATCGTGAACACTTCCTTGGTCAGGCGGTTCATCGGTGCGTCGAGTTCATCGTTGCGAAACCATTTCTCGTAGGTCCTGACCGCTTCGCGGGTCGACAGCACGTCGGCGAGCGAAGCTGAAACCGCCTGCTCGAACGCTCCGTCGGACAGGCGCATCATCAGCCCATAGGGCTCGATCGACAGGAAGCGGCCGACCACGTCGAGCTCGGTGGCGCCATTCGGTCGGCCCGCGATGAAGGCGTAGAGGAGGATCTCGTCGAATGGAAAGGCCTTGACCTCCCCTTTGACGACGGCCTCGACGGCGGCCTCGGTGCTTTCATAGACCTTCAGGTCGAGCTGCAGGCTGGCCAGTTCGTCCTGCTTGCGAACCAGTGCTTCACCCGTGGTGTTCGTCACGATCGCGACCGGCTGGCGTGCGAGCTGTTCGAGCGACTGGATGTCGCTGCCCTTTGCGACCAGCAGGCGGACGCCGGTCACGTAATACGAGGGCGTGAAGCGATATTTCTCCATGCGCGAGCGGGTCACGGTCGTGGACGCACATTCGAGATCGATCTCGTTGCTGTCGAGGGCGCTGAAACGGGTGTCGAAGGTGACGACCCGATACTGCACGGGTGTTGCCGGCAATTTCAGGCTTCGCTGGAGTTGCTCCACGACCTGTCGGCAGATGTCGATCGTGAACCCTTTCGGGGCTTCAGGATTGCCCTCGGATGTGCTGAACGGCAGATTCTGGTCGACGTAGCCGATCACGAGCGGTTGGCCGCGCCGCAGCTTGTCGAGGGTGTCGGTCGCTGCCGAGGCCGCGTTCGTCAGGGTCGCGGCAAGGCAGCAAAGAATGATGCAGAAACGATGGAAATGCATGGCTCCTCCTCGTGGGAATCGAACGTTGGCGTGCAGCCCCTTCGTTCTGTATTCCTCGTGGGACGCCGACTGGAGGCTGCAAGGGAGCCCTTTTATCCCGTTTGGGAGGAAAAGTCCATACCGGTATGCCCTCGCATGAAATCCGGATGTCGTATCGATGCGCGGACGAGTCTCGTTCAGCGTACCGGCAACGGCTCCCTCGGGTAGCCGGCGCTGTCGAGCAAGGCATTCCAGGCGCCGGCCTCGAACCCCCTGAGCTGACGGGTGCCGACCGTGGCGGCCGGCACCGTGACGGATCCATCGAAGACCTTGCGGTAGGCTTCGACATCCTCTTCGGTGACCAGGTTGTGCTCCTTGAACGGAATTCTTCTTTCGTTCAGCAAGGCACGAGCCCGCTCGCAAGGGTCACCGCACTCATCGGATACATAGATCGTTACCGGAAAGTTCTCGGCAGCCTGGCGGACCGCGAACGGCAGGGCGGGGTCCGGTGTGCCCGTGAATACCCGCCTTTCCTCGACTTCACGTGCTTCCGGGGGAGGGCGATCGGAGAAGTGCGAACGACCCTGTTCGTCCTTCCAGTGATAGACCTTGCCTGCGAATACGGTCCCCGTGGCGAGTGCAAACGCAACCAGGCTGAATGCCAGAGCAGCAGGGATTCTCATGCCGTCACCATTCCGTTGTGTCTGAGGAGCGCGTCCACAAGCGGCTCGCGTCCGCGAAAGGCCTTGAATGATTCGATCGCCGGGCGGCTGCCCCCGACCGCCAGAATCTCGCGCCAGAAACGCTCGCCGGTCGCCGGATCGAGAACCGTGCCATGGGTCGGGCGAACTTCCTCGAAGGCCTCGAATGCATCGGCCGACAGGACCTCGGCCCATTTGTAGCTATAGTAGCCCGCCGCATAGCCGCCCGCGAAGATGTGGGAAAAGCTGTGCGGGAAGCGGTGCCACTCAGGCGGGTGGAGCACGGCGACTTCGGCCCGTACGCGGTCGAGCAGTGCCATCACCTCGTTGATCGGAACCGGGCCGGCGTTGGCCTGCTGCTCGCTGTGCAGGAGCAGGTCGAAGAGCGCAAACTCGATCTGGCGCAGGGTCTGCATGCCACTTTGGAAGTTGCGTGCAGCGATCATCTTGTCGAACAGCTCGCGCGGCAGGGGCGCTCCGGTTTCGACATGCGCCGTCATCTCACGCAGCACGTCCCATTCCCAGCAGAAGTTCTCCATGAACTGGCTCGGAAGTTCCACGGCGTCCCACTCGACGCCGTGGATGCCGGACAGCTCGAGCTCGTCGACCTGGGTCAGAAGGTGGTGCAGGCCGTGACCGAACTCGTGGAACAGGGTCTGTACATCGTCGTGCGTGAAGGTTGCCGGGCGATCGCCGTCGGGGCCGGAGAAGTTGCACACCAGATAGGCTGCGGGCGTGCGCAGCCCGAGCGGGGTCTGCCAGCGGCTTCTTGCGGTATCCATCCAGGCGCCGCCCCGTTTCGTTTCACGCGCATGCAGGTCGAGATAGAAATGACCGATCGTCTCGCCATCGCGTGCAATGCGGTAGAAGCGGGCATCCGGATCCCACGTGGACGCCTGTTCGGGGGTGACCTCGACGCCGTACAGTCTGCGAACCACCGAGAACAGCCCTTCGAGCACGCGCGGCTCGGGAAAGTACTCCTTCACGTCCTGTTCCGAGAAGGCGTAGCGGGCCTGCTGCAGCTTTTCGGACGCGTAGGCGAGATCCCAGGGTTCGAGCGGGTCGAGACCGAGTTCATCACGAGCGAAGGTTCGCAACTCCTGCAAATCCCGCTCGGCAAAGGGTCTTGCACGCGCAGCGAGCTCTCGCAGGAAGTGCAGTACCTCGTCGGTCGATTCTGCCATCTTCGCAACCAGTGAGACTTCGGCGTAGTTCGAATACCCCAGCAGGTGGGCCTCTTCTGCGCGCAGCGCAAGAATCCGTCCGATCAGAGGGCCGTTGTCGAGCGCCGGGTCGCCGAGCTCAGATGCGCGGGTCGCGTAGGCGCGGTACATGCGGGCGCGTAGCGCGCGATCGTCCGCATACTGCATGACCGGAAGATAGGACGGCATCTGAAGCGTGAACTTCCAGCCAGTCCGTCCGGCCTTTGCCGCTGCGCTGCGTGCGGCACCGCAGACGTCTTCGGGCAGGCCCGACAGCACCGATTCCTCCTCGACCCATTCGGCATGCGCCTTGCTGGCATCGAGCAGGTTCTCCGAGAACTTGGCCGCGAGTGCCGAGAGCGCCTCCTGGATCTCCTTGAAGCGCGGCTTCACCGCGTCGGGCAGTTCGGCGCCAGCGAGCCGGAAATCGCGCAGCGCATGTTCGATGATGCGTCGGCGCACGGCGGGAAGCCCCTCGAACTCCGGACGCTCGCTCAGTTGACGGTACCGTTCGTAGAGCCTGAGATTCTGTCCGACCTCGGCGTAAAAACCGGACACCTCGGGCAGGAGTTCGTTGTAGGCGTCGCGCCAGGCGGGAACGTCCAGCACGCTGTGCAGGTGTGCGACGATTCCCCAGGCGTGCGACAGCCGCTCGCCCGCGGCCGTCATCGGAGCAATGAAACTGTCCCAGGTCGGTGCTTCCTCGGAGGTCGTCAGGCGTTCGATCAGCGTCCGGTTCTCATCGAGCAGCGCACGGATCGCGGGTCCGACGTGTTCGGGGCGGATCTCGTCGAAGCGCGGCAGGCTGGAGAAATCGAGGAGCGGGTTGTGGGTCATCCGGGCATCTCAGGAGAAGGTCCGCAGCGCGGAGCCGGGGTCAGGGTCGAGTCGCCGCTCAGTGTTCGCACAACGGCGGCAACGAGCGATTCGAGTGCCGCTTCGGAGCGAAGTTCTCAGTCCGCCTTCCAGATGTTTCGGCAGCCGGTTTCGCGAATGAAGAAGCTGGCAACGAGTCCGACGAAGCTCGTGGCAGCCACGACGCTCAGCCCGAGCAGCAGCACGCCGGGCGAGAACTGGCGCACGCCATCGACGACGGTACCGTCCCAACCCAGGTCCATGACCAGCCCAACCGTCGGCTGCAGAAGCGCCCCGGCGAGAAATCCGCCCATGTTGGTGACGCTCGTGCTCATTCCGGAAAGATGGGGTGGGTTGACCTCCTTCGCGCACGCCCAGGTCAGCGAGAAGCTCGCTGTTGCAAGGCCCATCAGTCCGAACAGGGCATAGCTCACGCCGATCGGCATGCGCAGCGCCGACAGCCACAACAGCCACAGCGCGCAGTAGACGAGACCGGCGCCGATCAGCACGGGCTTGCGTCTTCCGAGGCGGTCCGAAAGGGTGCCGATCGCGAGGCATCCGACCGCAAACCCCCCGAAGTACAGGGAAAGATGGTTGGCGGCTGCAACCCGGTCCAGTTCGTGGATCCGCATGAGATACGGTGTGGCCCAGAGCCCGCCGAATGCGAAGAAGCTTCCGGCCCAGCCGAAATTGACGATGACCGCTGGCCAGGTGCTGCGATTGCGCAGCACGCCGAGCAAACCGGTGAGGACGGCTGTACGGTCGAAGCGAGGCGCAGGGCGGCCGGTCTGCCCCGAGTCGCGGATGAGAAAGGCGCTTGCGATCGCGATCGCGGCCGAGATCGCAGCCGCACCCAGGAACACCGTTCGCCACGAAGCGACTTCAAGGATTGCGGCGAGCGGTGTGCCGGCAAGGATCGACCCCGCATTGCCGAGCAGCATCGCCAGGCCGACCATCGTGGCGAATCGTCGCTCGTCGAACCACAGCGCGATCAACTTGAGCATTGCGATGAACACCACCGAGACGCCGAGCCCGATCAGTGTCCGGCCGATGAGGGCAGCGTCGAGGTTTGGCGCCATGGCGAACATCGCGCTGCCGACGGCGGCCAGCACACTGCCGGTGATGAGGATGCGTCGCGGACCGATGGTGTCGACCAGGATCCCGGTCGGGATCTGCATGATCGTGTAGATGTAGAAATAGGTCGCGGCGAGCACGCCGAGCGAAGCTGCGCTGGTCTGGAATGCTGCGGCGAGGTCGGTGGCGATGCTCGCCGGTGCGAACCGGTGGAAGAACGACAGTACGTAGGCCGCGATGACGATCGCCAGCGCGGCGTTTCGGGCGGCGGCAGTGGGCGCGGGCGGCATCTGCTCAGTCGATCCGGATGCCGGTCAGACGCTCCAGAGCTTCCCTGTACTTGGCGGAGGTTCGTTCGATGATCTCGGCGGGCAGGCGCGGGCCGGGTGCCTTCTTGTTCCAGTTCAGGGTTTCGAGGTAGTCACGTACATACTGTTTGTCGTAGCTCGGGGGGCTGATGCCTTCCCGATAACCGTCCGCCGGCCAGAAGCGGGAGGAGTCCGGCGTCAGGGCTTCGTCGATCAGATGCAGCGTGCCGTTGCTGTCTACTCCGAACTCGAACTTGGTATCGGCAATCAGGATGCCGCGCGTGGCCGCATAGTCCGCTGCCTCCGAGTAGAGTGCGATGGCCGCTTCGCGCGCCTGGCGGGCGAGCGCGGCTCCGTCCATGCCGGGCAGTGCCGCTGCGCAATGCCTTTGCGCCTGCTCGAAGGAGATGTTTTCGTCGTGGTCGCCCACATCCGCCTTGGTGGCCGGCGTGAAGATCGGTGCCGGCAGTCGGGCGGCGAGCGCCAGCCCCTCCGGCAGTGCGATCCCGCACACTGCGCCGGTCTGCTGGTAGTCCTTCCAGCCAGAGCCAATCAGGTATCCGCGCACGACCGCCTCGATGGGCAAGGGTCGGAGCCGCTTGACGACAAGGGCTCGTCCTCGCACCTGGTCCTGCTCCGTCGCGTCTACGACGGATTCCGGAGCGATGCCGGTCAGCTGGTTCGGAAGGATGTGGTGCAGACGCTCGAACCAGAAACCGGCCATCGCGGTCAGCACCTGCCCCTTGCCCGGAATGGGATCCGGCAATACGACGTCGAACGCAGACAGGCGGTCGCTGGTCACGATCAACAGCTTGTCTTCGCCGACGGCATAGATGTCCCGCACCTTGCCGCGACCGAGCAAGGGCAGGCTTTGAATACTGGATTCGAAAAGGGGACTGGTCACGATATCGGGTTCCGCCGGATGAGCAAAAAAGCATTATAAATCGGGAAGCCACGCACACACCATTGACTGCCCGACCGTTGCGTGGTCGTGCCGTCTTGCGACCTGCGCCGCGAAGCGGCCCGAAGGCGTGAAACGCGCACCACGAAACGAATTCTTGCATTTCGGGCATCCTGTGGTATCTTCAACGCATATGCGGCGGCCGATGGCTGCCGCACGCCCGGGAAAACCTTGAAACGCTCAATACATCAGTCCTGTCGAGGAGCCAGTATGCCGCTCTCCAAGATCGTTAAATTCGCGGGTATCGCCGGGTTGGCGGTATCGCTGGTCGGCTGCGCCACTGCGCCCATACCGCTGGCCGAAAACTTCGAACTGACCACCCAGAAGAAGGTGCGCTCGGCCGGCCACTGGGAGATCCTCGCCCGCGACGTGGTTGCACAGACCGCCGCAACCCTCGATCAGGCCGGTGTCGGAAGCAATGCGATGTACGTGGCGGAGGCGGCAGGCGCGAGCCAGTTCGACAAGGCATTCCGTCAGTTCCTGATCACTGAACTGGTCGAGGGCGGCAAGCTTGTCAAGACCTCGCCAGAGGGGGCAGTCGAGGTCAGCTATGACACGATCGTGATCAAGCACCGCAGCGAGCGTCCGCATTTCGTGCCGGGCCGCTACACGATGCTCGCTTCCGGGCTGGGGGCCATCTACGGGCTGCGAGGCCAGCACCTGGATCTCAAGATTGCGGCGGGGATCGCGCTTGCCGGCGGCGCTGACTATCTGGCGAGCGTCGATACCGGAGGGCCCACGCATACCGAGCTCGTCCTGACCACGACCGTGACGCACGGCGGGCGCTACCTCGCGCGCAAGACGGATGTGTACTATCTCGAGGACGTGGATGCCTATCTGTTCGCGAGGGCACTGCGCGCCAAGGTCATGGAGGTCGTCGCACAATGAAAAGAATGATGATTCTGGCTGCTCTTGCGGCCGCCGTGCTGGCTACAGGATGTGCGAATACCCAGACCAACGGCCGGATCGAGCCGACCTACGAGGAGGCTTCGAAGGATCGCTTCCTCGTCGCGAACCGCGCCGGACTCGACGCGCTGATCGAGGGGCTGGATCGTGACACGTACGGCGGAACGCCGATCCTGGTTGCGACCGTCGTGAACATCAACGACCTGCGGCGTTCCGCGCCGCTGGGACGGACGGTGTCCGAGCAGTATGCCTCGCAGCTCGTGTCGCGCGGATACAACGTCAAGGAGCTCAAGCTGCGCGGTGACGTGTTCGTTCAGGAAGGCACGGGTGAGCTGCTGCTGTCGCGCGAGATCAAGGACATCGCGAAGTCGCATGCGGCGATGCTGGTGCTGGTCGGTACGTATTCGAGCGCGTCGAACTACACCTACATCAGCCTGAAGCTCGTGCGTACCGAGGATGGACGCATCATTCGCGCGCATGACTATGCGTTGCCGAACGATCGCGATGTGACCCGACTGCTTCAGGTGGCGCGCTGAAGCAAGCCATACTGGCGTGAACTGAAGACGGCCCGCTACGGGCCGTTTTCGGTTCACGCCGCAGGGACGGAGTATCGGGTGCCAAGCGCTCGCTTCGAGGGGCGGGTGTCCGCCTATGCTTCTTCGGCCCCGAGTCGCGCGCGGGTGCGGCGCAGCCCGGCGAAGACCACGGCGGCGATGAGCGGGATCGCTGCTGCGGTGATCCCTTCCGGGCTGAGCGGGGCAATCAGATTCTTGGCTCCCTTGGCGAGATAGTGGACCAGTTGCGAGCCATAGTAGGTGATCGCGACGACCGAGAGTCCTTCGACCGTCTCCTGCAGCCGCAGCTGCAGCTTAGCTCGGCGGTTCATCTGCGCGAGCAGTTCCTGATTCTGCCGCTCGAGCTCGAGGTCGACCCGCGTGCGAAGCAGTTGCGAGCCACGTGCGATGCGGCTTGACAGGTCTTCCTGACGCCTTGCCATGGTCGCGCAGGTGTCAATCGCCGGGGTCAGGCGCCGCTCCATGAACTCGCGCAGGGTCGGATGGCCGGGAAGGCGGGACTCCCGCAGTTCGGCGATGCGCTGGCCGACAAGGCGGTAGTAGGCGGCAGCCGCACCGAAGCGGAACGTCGTGCGTGCGACGGAGCGCTCGATTTCGGCTGCTAGGCGCGTCATGCGCCCGAGGATGGCGTGCTCGTCGCGGCTGTCGGCTGCACTGCCCATCGCATCCATCAGGCTGGCGAGTTCGTTCTCGGCCCTTGCCAGGAGCTGCCCGATCTCCTTCGCGACGGGAAACGCCAGCAAGGCCAGCACCCGGTAGGTCTCGATTTCCAGGAGTCGCTGAACCGTGCGTCCTGCCTGGCGAGGTGTCAATCCGTCATCCAGTACCAGGAAGCGCGAGAATCCATCCCGGATCTGGAAATCGGTGAACACCCAGCCGCATGTGCCTGCGATGGCCGATGCGATCAGCGGCGCGTCGTTCGGACCGTAGCTGGCGAGGATGGCTTGCGGAGCCGACGGTTCCGCCGGTCGAAGCGAGACGTGAGTTGCGACGATCAACTGCCCAGGGATGTCCTTGCGCCATGCCGCTGGAACCGGGCGCAGGGCGCCGTCGTCTGCCGCATCCGAGGGCTCGATCCGGCGTATGAATGTGTAGCTGGAAAACTCGTTGTGCAGTTCCCATTTCAGCCGGAATTCGCCCGCATCGATGAGAACATGCCCAGAGGCCGGATCGGGCGGCGCGAGCCCGAGTTGCTCGGAGAGCAGCAGAAGATGGGCGCGTTCCCGTTCCGTGGCGTTCTCGCCCTGATGAAGGAAGGCAAGGTAGGTCAGCACTTCCGGGGCGCGCAGCGGAACGGGCGGACGGGCGTGCACCTCGTCGCTGAGCGTCTTGCGTTGCGGGTGTTCGTCGTAGAGCGCCATCATCCAGGGGCATCAAGAACCAGGGAAGGAGCGCGCAGGGTACCCCGCTTCGGGCAACTGGGGAAGCTGGGCAGCGATACGATCTTGCCGAGCCTCTGGCGGTGGGCGTTTCTCTCCGGCGGCCTTACTGCTGGACCGGAATGATGAGGATCTCGACGCGTCGGTTCAGCGCCCGGCCATATTCGCTGCGGTTGTCCGCGATCGGGCGGGTCATCCCGAAACCGACCGCTTCCACGCGGTGCATCGGCACCCCCCGCTGCAGCAGATAGCTGCGCACACTCTGTGCGCGGTTTTCGGACAGACTCTGATTATAGGCAGCCGATCCGGTGGCATCGGTATGGCCTTCGATCCGCACGACGGTCCCGGGGTACTGGCGGATGCTCGTTGCGAGCTGATCGAGCACCGGCGCGAACTGCGGTTTGATGTCGGCGCGGTTCGAGTCGAAGGTGATGTTCTCGGGCGCCTGCAGCCGGATCGTGTCGCCTTCTCTCTGGACCTCGACGCCAGTCCCTGCCATCTGATGGCGCAGGTCCGCCTCCTGCTGGTCCATCTGGCGTCCGATCAGCCCGCCGATCGTCGCACCGACCACGGCACCGATCAGGGTGCCCTTGGCCCGGTCGCCGCGGCTGGAGACCGAGCGGCCGATCACCGCACCGGCACCCGCACCGATCGTCGCACCGGTTGCCGTGCGGCGGTGTTCGCCTTCATAGGGATTGTTCGCGCAGCCACTTGCGGCGAGTGCAGCGACTGCACCAATCAGGAGGATCTTCTTCATCTGACCTGTTCTCCGGTTTCCGGACTGCGCCGTATCGTTACATTCTCGCAAGCACCGCCGCGATCAGGGAAGCAGGATCGTCAGGATTTGTAACCCCGCTGGCGGTGTCCCGGAGTTGTCATGGTCCCGTCATCGTTCCGTGACATGGGTCCTGCAGGATCGCGCACATGCCCCGGGTCCGCTCGCTCTTCCTGTCGGATATCCACCTCGGTACGCGCGCCTGCCAGGCCGAGCGCCTGCTTGATTTCCTGCGCGAGTATCCGGCCGAGAACGTGTTCCTGATCGGCGACATCGTCGACTTCTGGGCGATGAGCCGCAGCATCCATTGGGCGCCCGCCCACAACACGGTGATCCAGAAACTGCTCAAGCGGGCACGCCACGGTGAGCGGGTGATGCTGATTCCGGGCAACCATGACGAAGCCCTGCGCGGCTACCTCGACGCGGCATTCGGTGACATCGAACTGGCTGCGGAGCATGTGCACGAGACGGTGGATGGGCGACGCTTCCTGCTGATCCACGGGGATGAATTCGACCAGGTGGTGCGTCACCATCGCTGGGTCGCGCTGCTGGGCGATCTGGCCTATGACTGGCTGGTGGTGTGCGGTGCGCTGCTGTCCAGGATCCGCCGGCATCTTGGCATTTCCGGCTACTGGTCGCTGGCGGGGTACGCCAAGCGCAAGGTCAAGACGGCCCTGCAGTTCATTCTCGATTTCGAGGAATGCGTGATTCATGCCGCGTGCCAGCGCGGGCTCGACGGTGTGATCTGCGGCCATATCCACAGTGCGGCCCTGCGCGAAGTGAACGGCCTGATGTACGGCAACTGCGGGGACTGGGTCGATTCATGCTCGGCGATCGTCGAGCATGCGGACGGGCGCCTGGAGGTTGTGCACTGGAGTGCGGGGCAACGATCCGGGAACGTTGCCGCGTCGGACGCGCAGTCCGATCTCTTGTCCGATCCTCCGACCGATCAAGAGCCATCCACCCGGGAGACGACATGCGTGTACTGATGGTGTCCGATGTGTATTTCCCCCGCATCAACGGGGTGTCGACCTCGATCGAAACCTTCCGCACAGCCTTGTCGCGCGTGGGAGTGAGCGTGCGGCTCGTCGTTCCGCGCTACGGTGTGGAAGGTTCCACGGACGAGATCACGCGCGTTCCGGGCGCCGCGGTTCCAGGTGACCCGGAGGATCGGATCGCCGGCTGGAACGCGATGCACCGAGCGGTCGAAGAGGCTTCGAGGGGTTGCGATCTGATCCATGTCCAGACACCTTTCGTCGCTCAGTACGCCAGCCTTGCGGCCGGCAGGGCGCTCGGACTTCCGGTGCTGGCGACCTACCACACCCTCTTCGAGGAATACCTGCACCACTATGCGCCGTTCGTCCCGTCTTCCTGGTTGCGACGCCTGGCCCGCTTCGTTTCGGCGCGCCAATGCAATGCTCTGGACGGCGTGATCGTACCGTCTTCGGCGATGCGCGATCGGCTCTCCGCGTACGGGGTTCGGGCGCCGCTGCACATCCTGCCGACGGGGATCCCCTTGCAGCGCTTTGCGGGCGGGCGCGGCGCGGCCTTCAGGGTGCGATACGGAATCCCTCCGGGCAGGCCGGTCGCGCTGTATGTGGGGCGTGTTGCCCATGAGAAGAACATCGGTTTCCTGATCGACGCGGTTTCGGTCGCCCGGCTCGTCGTGCCCGACGTCCTGCTCCTGATCACCGGCGAAGGTCCCGCGCGGTCGAGTCTGGAGCGTGCGGTGGAGTCCCGCGGGCTGGGAGCAAACGTCCGTTTTCTGGGCTATCTCGACCGGGCAAGCGAGTTGCCCGATTGCTATGCGGCAGCCGACGTATTTGCGTTCGCGTCGCGTACGGAGACCCAGGGCCTCGTCCTGCTCGAAGCGATGGCCGCAGGCTTGCCGGTGATTGCGCTTTCAGCGATGGGCACTGCGGACATCCTCGATGCCGGGCGCGGATGCATCGTTGCGCCTGATGACGCTTCCGCGTTCGGTGCCGCGCTCGCGGACTATCTGCGTGAACATTCCTCGGTGAGCAGTCTGCTGCGCGCGCAGGCGCGCGAACTTGCGACCGAGTGGTCGGACCATGTGATGGCCGATCGGCTCGCGCAGGTCTATCGCGCGTATGCCGGGTCGACCGGGGGGCGGGGCGTGCTGCGGGTGCAAGGCGGGCTTCGCTCTTCTCAAACGGCGGCTCATCCCTGAGGGCCGGATCACGGTCTTGCTGCGGTCAGTTCTCGGTCCGCAGGGCGATTTCGGTCCGTAGGGCGATCGGGAGGTGGTGCAGATCCTCCGTGCGGTCGACGTCGTGCAGCCGTCGCCCGGTCCAGACGCGCAGCCCGATCTCGCGTGCGCGGGCGAGCGTTGTTCCGGCGACGCTGGCGGTGCTCCATGCAATGTCCTCGAAGAGGCGCGCATCGAACCGGGTGAGTCCGAGCAGCGCGTAGCCTCCATCGTGTGCGGGGTAGAGCACCAGATCGTGCGCTGCGAGCTGCGCGGCTGCCTCGGCCAGCAGCTCGGGCGACATCTCCACGCAATCGGTGCCGATCAGGATCGGGAGCTCACCGCGCGCAAGACTGCGCTGTGCGGCCCGGCTCATGCGGTGTCCGAGATTCCCTTCCCCCTGACCGGTCATCGCGACCTGCGCGTCGACAACGAAACCAGCCCATGACGAAGCATCGATCGCCGGGCTCGCGCAAAGCTCCACTCGTCCAACCCTTGCAGCCAGCGCCGCGGCCAGGGTCCGGGTGAGCATCGCCCGTGCGAGGTTCGCCGCGCCCTGTGCGCCCAGGGCCGGAATCAGCCGGGTCTTGACCTGACCGGCGACCGGTGCTTTGGCGAACACGATGATCCGGACTGGCCTCATCGGTAATACCGGGCCAGTTCATCGGCGGGTGTACCGCGCCAGTAGGCCCAGCGCAGCCGCCACATCAGCGCGATCGTGCGCCACACGCCACGCGTCTCCCAGCGCCGGCCCGAAGTGCGCACCTTGTGGTGGACGCACGCGGGCGCTGACAGCGCGAGCAGTCGGCGCGACAGCTCGACGTCTTCCATCAGCGGTTGTTCGGGGAATCCGCCGACCACGTCGAACGCCGTGCGGGTTACGAAGATCGCCTGGTCGCCGGTCGCGATGCCGGTGAGCCGCGAGCGCAGGTTCATCATCGCGGCCACCACGCGCAACATCCACGGGCGTCCGTCGATCAGCACGTCGAAGCGGCCCCACGCATGGCTGCCACTTCCGAGCGCGTCGAGCACGATCGCGTCGGCGCGCTGCGGAAGCGTGGTATCTGCGTGCAGGAACAGCAAGACGTCTCCGGTCGCCGCAGCCGCTCCCGCGTTCATCTGGCATGCGCGGCCGGCTTGCGCGCTGAGCGTGCGAACGCCGGCCGCGTGCGCGACGGCGACGCTGTCATCGCTGCTGCCGCCATCGACGACGATGACTTCGACGCCGCGTGCGCGCATCCCCGCGAGCTGCGCCAGCGTCTCCGGGAGGCGGGCCGCTTCGTTCAGCACGGGGATGACGATCGTGAGCTTCATGGCGTCAGCCGAGCTTCCACGCGTGGTAACGCCCGACCCATTCGAGCAGGCGCTGCGGCGCATGCGCGCGTTTCCATTCGCCCGCTGCGTACTTGTTAGCCTCGGACAGCGTCGGATAGGTGTGGATGGTGCCGAGGATCCTGTTCAGCCCGAGGCCGTGCTTCATCGCGAGCACGTATTCGGCGAGCAGGTCGCTGGCGTGCTCGCCCACGATGGTCACGCCGAGGATGCGGTCCTTTCCCGGCACGGTCAGCACCTTGACGAAGCCGTGGTCGGCACTGTCGGCGATCGCGCGGTCGAGATCGTCGATGCCGTACCTCGTCACCTCGAAGGCGATGCCGCGTTCCCGGGCCTCCTGTTCGTTCAGGCCGACGCGGGCGACTTCCGGGTCGATGAAGGTGGTCCACGGGACGGTGGACCAGTCCACGCGAAACTTGCGGAAATCGCCGAAGAGCGCATTGACCGAGGCATACCAGGCCATGTGGGCGGCGGTGTGGGTGAACTGGTA
The DNA here is from genome assembly GCA_023383815.1 of Rhodocyclaceae bacterium. Classification (GTDB taxonomy): domain Bacteria; phylum Pseudomonadota; class Gammaproteobacteria; order Burkholderiales; family Rhodocyclaceae; genus JACOUN01. Next base: position 203,047 of record JAHDYG010000001.1, on the reverse strand, counting down.
GGGTCCGGCGACGTCGCCAGCGGCGAAGATATTCGGGTAGAGCGTCTCGAGGTATTCGTTGGTGATCACGGTGCGATCGGTCGGAATGCCGAGCGCTTCGAGGCCGTAGCCGGTCAGGCGCGCGCTGCGGCCGACCGCGACGAGGAGCGCGTCGAACTCGATGCGGCGCTCGGTGCCGGCATGCTCGACGATGGCGACGCGGCGTTCTCCGTCGCGCTCGAAGCGCAGCAGCTTGTGATCGGTGAGCACCTGCACCCCGTCCGCCTCCAGCGCGGCGCGTGCGAGTTCGGACACCTCGGCGTCCTCGCGCGGCAGGATGCGAGGGCCGCGCTGGATCTGTGCGACGCCCGAGCCGAGCCGCGCCATGGCGTGCGCCAGCTCGCAGCCGATCGGTCCGCCGCCGAGCACGACCAGCCGTGCCGGCGGCGCGTCGAGCTTCGCGAACGCGTCCCACATGGTGTCGCTGGTCACGTAGCCGACCTCCTCGATGCCGGGCACCGGCGGCACGATCGGTTGCGCGCCCGCGGCGATCACGACGTTGCGTGTGGTCAGCCGGCGCGTGCCGCCGTCGTTCATCGCGATCTCGACCGTCCAGGGATCGACGATCGTCGCATAGCCTTGCAGCACCTCGACGCCGAGCTTGGTGTAGCGCTCCACGCTGTCGTGCGGCTCGATCGCACGGATCTTGTCGTGCACCCGCGCCATCACCGTGCGGAAGCTGAAACGCGGCTCGTCGGCCGCCAGGCCATAGCGGTCCGCATGACGGATCTGATGGGCCAGTTTCGCGCTGCGGATCAGCGCCTTGCTCGGCACGCAGCCAGTGTTGAGGCAGTCGCCGCCCATCTTGTGGGCCTCGACCAGCGTCACCTTCGCCTTCACCGCAGAGGCGATGTACGCGCTCACCAGCCCAGCCGCGCCGCCCCCGATCACGACCAGGTTGCGGTCGAACCTCGCCGGCCGGCTCCAGTTCGCATAGACGCGACGCTTGCGCACGATCTCGACGATGCGTTTGGCGATCAGCGGGAACACGCCGAGCAGCGCGAACGAGCCGAGCAGGGCCGGCGACAGGATGCCGGAGAGGCTGTCGATCGCGCCCAGTTGCGTGCCGGCATTCACGTACACGATGGTGCCGGCGAACATGCCGACCTGGCTCACCCAGTAGAAGGTCCACGCGCGCATCGGCGTGAGGCCCATCAGCAGGTTGATCAGGAAGAACGGAAAGACCGGCACCAGGCGCAGCGTGAACAGATAGAACGCGCCGTCGCGTGCCATGCCCCGGTTGATCGCCCCGAGCCGCTCGCCGAAGCGCGCCTGCACCCAGTCGTGCAGCAGGAAGCGCGACACCAGAAAGGCGAGGGTGGCGCCGATCGTCGACGCGAACGAGACCAGAATCGTCCCGGTCACCAGCCCGAACAGCGCGCCGGCCGCCAGTGTCATGATCGCCGCGCCGGGTAGCGACAAGGCCGTCACCGCCACGTAGAGGATGAAGAAACCGGCGGTCACCAGCCACGGGGATTCGCTGCGCCAGGCGTCGAAGCGTGCCTGACTTTCCTTGAGCGCCTCGAGTGTGAGAAAGCGGTCGAGGTCGAAGACGAAGAAGGCGACGACGAGTGCCGCGATGACGAGCAACAGCAGGATTCTTTTCATGGGTTCTGCCCCGCGCAGGATTTGACAGCGGCCGGCGCCGTGGCCGGGCGTTCCTTCCATTCGTCGTGCCGATGCGACAGTCCTTACGGATTGCGCACTCGATCCTGCCTATAGCGCTCCGCCGCAGCTGCTGCCCTGTCCGGCCGTGCAGCCGTAGCAGTGGTCGGCGACGCGGATCGAGCGGTCGAAAAGATCGTCCTCCAGCAGATCCCGCAGGTGCGGCCGGCCTCGCCCCGGGAGGGTCAGGCCCAACTGCTGGTTGAAGTCACAGTCGTACAGAAATCCCTGCCAGTCGACGCTCACGAGGCTGCGGCACATCACGCCATCGAGATTGCCCGCGGCGTGGTTTTCCTTGAGCAGGCGCAGGTAGTCGTTGAACTGTCCCTTGGAGATCAGCATGCTGCCGAAGCGCTGGATGGGCATGTTGGCGAGCGCGAGCAGGTGGTTGAAGACGATGCCGAAATGCTCGAACAGCTCGCGCTTATAGTCGGCCTCCAGTGCGCGCTGCGGCGGCGGCAGCGCTGGGCCGAGCGGGTTGTAGACCAGATTCAGCACCAGGCCGCTTCCTTCGTGCCCGTAGCCGAGGGCGTTCAGCGTCCGGAGCGCGGCGATGCTCTTGTCGAATACGCCATCGCCGCGCTGCTTGTCGACGTTGGCGGCCGAATAGCACGGCAGGGAGGCGACCACCTCGACCTGATGGTCGGCGAGAAATCCGGTCAGTCCTTCCTGGCCCGGTTCGAACGTTACCGTCAGGTTGCAGCGATCGATGACGCGCACGCCCTGGCTGCGCGCAGCGCGGACCAGGGTGCGGAACTCCGGGTGGAGTTCGGGGGCGCCTCCGGTCAGATCCAGCGTGCCGAGGCCACGCGCAACGAGGACCTGAGGAATCAGTGCCAGGGTTTCGTGGTCCATCATCTCGGTGCGGTTCGGGCCGGCGTTGACGTGACAATGGACGCAGGTCTGATTGCAGCGATAGCCCAGGTTCACCTGCAGCGTCTCGAGCCTGGCGCGGCGGATCGTGGGGAAGGCAGTGTTCTGGAGGAGGGGCAGGGTTGCATGCATGTTCTTGCTCTTCGGGTCGGAGATGGGGTTGGGGACAACTGTACTGAAGTCTGTCGTTCGGGCGAAGAGTTCCTTACACGGAAGCTACGCTCGTTGCGGAGGCTGTCACAGACGGAGGGGGTCGTGGAGGATGCCATGACAAACCGGTCGAATCGCGCCCGCCTCGCGATTGCGGCGGGCATCGTCCTCTGGGCGGGGTGGTCGGACACGCTGTCGGCACAAGACGAGAATCGGATCGAGCGCTTTTCAGGTCATGCGCCGGGAGAGGTGCTTCCCGCTGGCTGGGGCCGCCAGAGCTTGCCGAAAGTGGAGCGCGACAACCGATTCGAACTGGTGGAGGATGGCGGCGTGACCGTGCTGCAGGTGCGCTCGGAACGATCGGCGTCGACCCTCTTTCATCGGCTTGATGCCGACCCCGCGCGAACGCCTTTGCTGCGCTGGCGCTGGAAGGTCTCGAACGTGGTTGCCGGATCGGACCTGACCCGCAGGGAAGGCGACGACTACGCGGCCAAGGTCTATGTGCTCTTCGACTATCCGTCCGAACGCCTGTCTCTGGGTACGCGATTGCAGATGACTCTGGCACGGACCCTGTATGGCGCGCAGTTGCCTGCAGCGGCCATCACCTATGTTTGGGGAACGGCGCAGCCTGCTGGTGCGAGCGCCCCCAACGCCTATACGGATCGGGTGCGCATGCAGGTCGTCGAAAGCGGTGCGGAGCAGGTTGGTCAGTGGGTCGAGGTCGAGCGCAACCTCGCACTGGACTTCGAACGCCTGTTCGGCGAGACGGCCCCGAAGGTCGTCGGAATCGCGGTCAGCGCCGATACCGACAACACCGGCGAGGCAGTGACCGCCTGGTTCGGGGATCTGCGACTGTCCGGCGTCGAGCGATGATGGGCTGGCGCTCCGCGCGACGTCGGGCCGCGCACGGAGGTCCACATTCCGCCGTCGAGGGCATATCATCGCATCATGCCTTCCCGCACGGAGCGCGGGAGTTTTCGCGCTGATACCGGCTGGCCGGGGTGTACTCGGCGGCAGTGATCAGTTCATCCATGGGGCCACAGCATGAACGTACCGGCCACCCTGATCGTTCAGACCCTGGGCGGGGCCGGCAGCCTCGATGCGAGGGCGCGGCTCGCGCTGCTCGACGTGGTCGGCAGCCCGATGCTGGCCTATCAGGACGATCGCGTCCTGTATGCCAACGCGGCCATGGAGAAGCTCTCGGGGTGGACGCGGGAGCAACTCTACGAGATGCCGTTCTTCGAACTGGCGCACCCGGAAGATCGCGACATGTGGCGCACCCGGGCCGCCGCCCGGATGAGCGGATCGATCGAGCCGCGCGCCTATGAGATCCGGATCGTGTCGAAGGAGGGCGAGACGCGCTGGGTCGAGCTCAGGCCGAGCCGGGTCGAGATCGAAGGCTGGCCGGTGATCGTGTGCTTCATCTACGATTTCACCGAGCGCAAGCGCGACGAAGCGCGCCAGCGCGGCATGAAGCGCCTGCTGGCGCAGATCATCGAGGGCGACCCGATGCCGACCTTCGTGATCGATGCCGATCACGTCGTGACCCACTGGAACAAGGCGTGCGCGACGCTGACCGGCATCGCTGCGAGCGAGATCGTCGGCACGCGCAACCAGTGGAAGCCGTTCTATCCCTCCGAGCGCCCGGTGCTTGCCGACCTGATCATCGACGGAGTGCCGTCGAACAAGCTCGAAGCCTATTACAAGGACATCTACCGGCGCTCGCCGCTGATCGAAGGGGCGTACGAGGCAGAGGCCTTCTTCTCGCATTTCGGAGAGTACGGGCGCTGGCTGTACTTTTCGGCGGCGCCGCTGCGCGACGAGGAGGGAGCGCTGATCGGTGCGATCGAGACCATGCAGGACGTGACCGCGCGGCACGATATCGAGGACGTGCTGCGCGCGTACCAGACACAGCTCGAGGAACTGGTCGAGCAACGTACCGCGCAACTGGAGGCGGCCAACGAGCAGTTGCTGCAATCCGAGAAGCTGGCTTCGATCGGCCAGCTTGCAGCCGGGGTCGCCCACGAGATCAACAATCCGATCGGCTACGTGCATTCGAACATCGGAACGCTCGAAAAGTACCTCACCGATCTCTTCGAGATGCTGGCGGCCTACGAGCAGGCGCTCCAGCCGTCCGGGCCCGCTGCGCCGGAGGGGGAACTGAAGGCGCTGCGAAGCCGGCTCGACCTGGATTTCCTCAAGGAAGACATCCCGATGCTGATGAGCGAGTGCAAGGAGGGCATCACCCGGGTGCGCAAGATCATCCAGGACCTCAAGGATTTTTCGCGCGTGGATGCGAGCCAGGAGTGGCAGTGGGCCGATCTGCACAAGGGCATCGATTCGACGCTCAACATCGTCAACAACGAGATCAAGTACAAGGCTGACGTCGTCAAGGAGTACGGCGAGATCCCGGAGATCGAGTGTCTGCCTTCGCAGCTCAACCAGGTGTTCATGAATCTGCTGGTCAATGCGGCCCACGCGATCGGGGAGCAGCGCGGCACGATCACGATCCGGACCGTCTATGAGGACAGGCAGGTCGGCATCGAGGTCGAGGATACCGGCAGCGGAATTCCCGAAGGTCTGCGCCAGAAGATCTTCGACCCCTTCTTCACCACCAAGCCGGTCGGCAAGGGCACCGGGCTCGGTCTGTCGCTCGCCTACGGCATCATCCAGACCCATGGCGGGAAGATCGAGGTCGAGAGCGAGGTCGGCAAGGGCACGATCTTTCGCCTCGTGTTGCCGGTGAGCCGAAGCGGGAAACTGCGCAATGAGGAATCCGGGGGCGAACATGACGGATGAGCGGATCGAAGGGGCGGCGGCAGGGGGCGGGGAGGCGCCGTGGCGGGTGCTGTGCGTCGATGACGAACCCAACATCCTGTCCGCCTTGCGCCGGCTGTTCCGCCAGAGCGGCTACGTCGTCGAGGTGGCCGGAAGTGGCTCCGAGGGGCTCGCAGCGCTCGAGCGCGCGGGCTTCGATCTCGTCATCTCCGACATGCGCATGCCCGAGATGGATGGCGCGCAGTTTCTCGAACAGGTGCGCAAGCGCTGGCCCGAGACGGTGCGCATCCTCCTGACGGGATACTCCGACATCGGCTCGACGATCGAAGCGATCAACAAGGGGCAGATCTTCCGCTACGTCAGCAAGCCCTGGGATGACGACGATCTTCGCCTGACGGTGCGCCATGCCCTCGAACGCAAGGCGCTCGAGCGCGAGAAACTGCGCCTCGAGGCGCTGACCGCACGGCAGAACGAGGAACTGCGCGAGATCAACGCCAGTCTCGAACGCAAGGTTGCCGAGCGTACGGCCGAGCTGCGTTCGGCGCACGAGAAGCTCAAGCTGAGCTTTCTCACCTCGATCAAGATCTTCGCCAACCTCATCGAGCTGCGCGAAGGCACGCTGGCCGGACACTCCCGCCGCGTCGCCGATCTGGCGCGCCGGATCGCGACGAAGATGGAACTGGGGCCGGGTGAGCTGCAGGACGTCTTCCTCGCCGGCCTGCTGCACGACATCGGAAAGATCGGACTTCCGGACGAGCTGCTGTCGAAGCCGGTCTCGCACATGAGCGGTGACGATCTGGGCCAGTATCGCAAGCATCCGGTCAAGGGCGAGCAATCGCTGATGGCGCTCGAGGAGCTGCGCAACGCTGCCCGGCTGCTGCGTTCGCACCATGAGCGTTTCGACGGACTGGGCTATCCGGACGGTCTGGTCGGGCTCGCCATTCCGCTGGGTGCGCGGATCCTGGCGGTGGCCAACGAGTTCGACGGTCTTCAGATCGGGATCGTCGCGCCGCGCCGCCTCAGCGCCGAGGAGGCGAAGAAGCTGATCGCTGAGGGCCGGGGCAGGCGCTTCGATCCGCAGGTCGTGGATGCCTTTCTGGAGATCATGGGGGGCGCCGAGACGAGCACGCCCGTGACCGATCTGACCGTGCCCGTGGCGGCGCTCAAGCCCGGAATGGTGCTGGCGCGCGACCTGGTGTCGCGTGATGGCGTGCTGCTGCTTGCGGCCGACTACATCCTCGATGAGAACCTGATCCGGCAGATCCGCGACTATGCCCGCGTGGAGGGCATCCAGCTGAGCCTGCTGATCCGCAACGACCGGAGGGCGAAATGACACGAATCCTGCTCGTCGATGACGAGATCAACGTGCTGCAGGCCTTGCGCCGGGTGTTGACGCGGGCATTTGCAGGGGAGTCGGTCGACATCGAGACGTTCAGCGATGCGCGCCAGGGGCTGGCGCGGGCCGGAGAAATCCCCTTCGACGTGGTGCTCTCGGACTACCGCATGCCGGGCATGGACGGCGTGACCTTCCTCAAGCGCATGAGGGATCTCCAGCCGTCGAGCATGCGCCTGATCCTGTCCGCAACCACCGATTTCGACACCATCATGGCGGCCGTCAACGAGGCGGAGATCCACCGCTACCTGATCAAGCCCTGGTCGGACGAGGAGCTGGTTGCGACGATGCGTGCGGCAATCGGGCGTCATGCGGAGCTGGTCGAGATGGAGCGCCTGGCCGATGAGCGGCGGCTGGAGCGCGATGCGATCAGCGCCGAGGAATACGAACGGCGCCGGCTCGAAGCCGAAGAACCAGGCATCACGCGCGTCAACTGGGGGCCGGACGGCGCGGTGCACCTGGACGACGACTGAAGCACGGACGGGCGGCGGCTGAAATCGGGTAAAGGTTCGGCCTGCCTGGCCGAAATAGGGCATGATGCCGCCCGAACCCAAGTCACCGCTGGAGTTTTCCGTGAATTCGATCTTCCTGCCTGCGATCGCGCTGATGAACCGGCTGCGCTTCCCGCAGAAATTCCTGCTGATGGGAGCAATGCTGGCCGTCGTGATGGCGCTGCTGATGGCCAACCTGTACTCGGCACTCGACGCCAGCGTGCAGTCCTCGCGCAAGCAACTGGCCGGCCTGTCGGTGGTCCAGACGCTTTCCAGCCTCGTCAAGGCCACCCAGGAACACCGCGGGCTGTCGAGCGGCGTGCTGGGCGGAAATGCCGGGATGAAGGAGGCCCTTGCAACCAAGACGGCGGAGGTGCAGTCGCATGCCGACCGACTGGAGCAGGCGCTGCCTCAAGTACTTGCAGGCAGCCAGGGCTGGCAGACGGTCCGTGCGGACTGGGGACGGATCCGGAGCGAAGGGCTTGGCCTCGAGCAGGCAGTGAATTTCTCGCGGCATACCGAACTCATCGACCGCATGCTCAACTTCATGGCCGACATTGCGGATGAGTACCGGCTGACCGTCGATCCGGACATCGATTCGCACTATCTCATGCTCTCGGCGCTCGATCGGCTGCCTGCTGCGCTGGAGCAGATGGGCCAGTTGCGCGCGATCGGTACGGGCGTGCTGGCGCGCAAGGCGCTGAGCGACGAGCTCAAGATCCAGCTTGCCGGGCTGGTGGCCGGCGTCGATCGCGGCATCCGCCAGGTCGAGCTGAACCTGGAGAAGACCGCACGCTTCAATCCGCACATGCGCCAGGCGCTGACTCCGATCGCGGCGCAGCTCGCCAGTTCGATGCAGGGGATCCGCCGCACCGTCTCGGAGGACATGATCGGGGGGCGCTACTCGGTCGAGCCACCAGTCTTCTTCCAGACCGTCACCCAGGCCATGAGTCACGGGTACAAGGGCATGTTCGAAACCCTGATGCCGGCGCTCGGGGAGCTCGTGGAGCGCCGGGTCGATTCTCTGCAGAAGCGCCTGTGGCTGATCTTTGGTGTGAGCGCTGCGCTGATCGTTCTGCTGCTGTACTTCGCGGTGGCCATTTCACTCGCGACGATCGGTTCGGTCGCGAGGCTTTCGGGGGTGGCGGAGACGATTGCCACCGGCGACCTGCGCCCGCGCATCCAGCTCGACACGCGCGATGAGCTGGCGGTCGTCGGGAAGAGCCTCAATCACATGGCGGACGCGTTCAGCAACCTGCTCCACAGCGCGCAGGCAAGTGTCGGACGCGTGCTCGATGCCTCGCTGCGGCTGTCCGGGTCGTCGGACCAGATCGCACGCAGTTCCGAGGAGCAGAGCTCTTCGGCGACGAGCATGGCGGCGGCGGTCGAGCAGATGACGGTAGGGATCGAGCAGGTGAGCCGCAATGCCACCCAGGCAGACGAGATCGCAGAGGAGGCGGGCGCGCTGTCGGCGGGCGGTGGGCAGATCGTCCGGGCAGTCGTGACCGACATCGAGAAGATCGCTGCGACGGTCAACCGTTCGGCCGAGTTCGTCGATCAGCTAGGCAGTCAGTCCGAGAAGATCTCGGCCATCGTCAACGTCATCAAGGAGATTGCCGATCAGACCAACCTGCTTGCGCTCAACGCGGCGATCGAAGCGGCCCGGGCGGGGGAATCGGGGCGCGGCTTCGCGGTCGTGGCCGACGAGGTGCGCAAGCTCGCCGAGCGCACGGCGCAGTCGACCGATCAGATCTCGGTCATGATCGGCTCCATCCAGGGCGGCACGCGCAGCGCGGTCGGCAGCATGCGCGAGGGGGTGGCCCAGGTCAATGCCGGGGTCGAGCAGGCCAAGAAGGCGGGTGAGGCGATGACCGGGATTCAGGGCAACGCCGGCAAGGTGGCCGAAGCCGTCGTCGAGATCTCCAACTCGCTGCGCGAGCAGAGCGCGGCGAGTGTCGACATCGCGAAGAACGTCGAGCGCATTGCCCAGATGGCGGAGCAGAACAGCATGGCCGTGCGCGAGAACAACATCACGGCTCAGGATCTCAAGCGGCTGGCCGAGCACCTGAATTCGGAGATCGGGCGGTTCAGGACCTCCTGAAGCGGGCAAGGTCGCGCCGGATCGTGTTCAGCTTCGCAGGATGCCGTCGACCGTGATGCGATCGATGACTGCATCGGCCGGCAACGGGCGGGCGTAGAGGAAGCCCTGGACTTCGCCGCATTGTTCGCTGCGCAGGTAGTCGAGCTGCTCTTGCGTCTCGACCCCTTCGGCGAGCGTCTTCAGGTTCAGGCTGCGCGCCATCTGGATCACGGCACGGACGATTGCGGCGTCCTCGGGATCGGTCAGGATGTCGCGGATGAAGGAGCGGTCGATCTTGATCCGGTCCACGGCAAAGCGTTTCAGGTAGGAAAGGCTCGAATAGCCGATTCCGAAGTCATCGATCGAGATCCGGATTCCGAGCGCCTTCAGCCGGCGGACGGTTTCGAGCGTGCTCTCGGCGTTCTGGATCAGCGCCGACTCGGTCAGTTCGAGTTCGAGCAGCGCCGGGTCAAAGCCCGATGCATCGAGCGCCTGGTGCACGATGTCGCAGAAGTCGGCTTGCTGGAGCTGAAGCGGCGAGACGTTGACCGCGACGGAGAGGCGGCGGCCGCCGGCCCGCCAGGCCTGACCCTGACGGCAGGCCTCGCGCAGCACCCAGGCGCCGAGGGTGACGATCTGCCCGCTTTCTTCCGCGATCGGGATGAAGCGGTCCGGGCCGAGCATCCCGAGTTCCGGGTTGTTCCATCGGGCCAGCGCCTCGACGCCGAACACCCGCCCGCCGCCGAGTTCGATCTGGGGCTGGTAGAGCAGGACGAACTCGGCCTGTTCGAGCGCCTGGCGCATCCGGCTCTGGATCATCAGGCGTTCGAGCGCGTGGACGTTCATCTGCTCGGTGAAGAAGCGGTAGGTATTCCGCCCGCCGTCCTTCGCGTGATACATCGCCGTGTCGGCCTTCTTCAGCAGGGTGTCGAAATCGTAGCCGTCCTCGGGATGGAGGCTGATTCCGATCGAAAACGAAGTGGTCAGGTGGTGCGTGTCGATGTCGAACGGCGCACTCATGACCTCCACGATCTTCTGCGCCACGGTTGCCGCCGCATCGGCGTCGCGCAACTCGGTGAGCACGACCACGAATTCGTCGCCGCCGAGGCGGCTGATCGTGTCGGTGTCGCGCACGCACGCACCGAGCCGCTGCACGAGTGCCTGCAGCAGCTGGTCTCCAACGGCATGGCCCAGCGAATCGTTGATGGTCTTGAAGCGGTCCAGGTCGAGAAACAGCAGGGCGACGCGGGTGCCAGCACGCTCGGCGTGGGCCAGGGCCTGCTCCAGGCGGTCGCGCAAGAGGATGCGGTTGGGCAGGCGCGTGAGTGCGTCGTGATGCGCCAGGAACTCGATGCGTGCCTCCGCCTCCTTGCGTTCGCTGATGTCGGTGAAGATCGCGACATAGTGGGTGAGCGTGCCGTGTGCGTCGCGCACCGCGGTGATGCCGAACCACTTCGGGTAGACCTCTCCGTTCTTGCGCCGGTCCCACACCTCGCCTTCCCATGAGCCCTCCTCGGCCAGCTTGCGCCGCAGATCGCGCAGAAAATGCGGATCCTGCCGGGACAACATGACGATGCTCGGGGTCTTGCCGATGACCTCTTCGGGGCGGAAGCCCGTGATCCGCGTGTAGGCGCCATTGACCGAGATGATGCGGTTCCCGGGGTCGGCGATCATGACCGCCTCGGTACTGTTCTCGAACACGGTGGCCCACAGGCGCAGGTTCTCCTCGGTCGCCCGGCGACTGCTGATGTCTTCCTGCAGCCCGACGAAATGCGTCACCGTACCGCTGGCGTCGGTGACCGGCATGATGCGCACGGAATCCCAGTAGAGTTCGCCGCTCTTGCGCCGGTTGAGCAGTTCGCCCGACCATTCGCGTCCACTGCGGATTGCCTGCCATAGCTCGGCATAGGTCTGCGGGAGCGTCTGGCCGGACTTCAGGAAGCCCATCCTGCGCCCGACCACTTCCTCCACACTGTAGCCGCTGGTCTGCGAGAACCGTGCGTTGACATACTCGATGACGCCCTCGGTGTCCGTGATGAGGATCGATACCGGGCTCTGGTCCACCGCACGCAGGAGCATGCGCTCGCGGCTTTCGGCGGCGACACGCTCGGTGACGTCGCGCGCCATCAGCACGAACCCGCACACGGTCGCCTGCGGGTCGCGCAGGGGCAACAGGCGCGATTCGAGGTGGCGCGCGCCGGCGCCGGTGCCGAGCTTCTGCGTGAACGCGTGTTCGCCGGTTTCGAGTGCCCGGGCGATCGCCTGCTCGAAGCGCGCTTCGCTCACGCCCTGATCGACGTGGATCTCGGGGACCGAGCGGCCGAGCACGGCCTCCGGGGTGACGGCAAACAGTCGGCACGCGACCGGGTTGATGTCGCGGATGCGGAAGTCGCGATCGGTCGCAATCACCGCGATGTCCGACGGTGTTTCCATCAGCACCCGCAGCAGGGCGGTCTGATGGGTGAGCTGGGGGCCGGGGCCGTTGCTGTGATCGGTCATGGTCGACTTTCCGCGCCGCTCACCCCTGACGGCTCACGATCGCTGGCGCCGAACTCCACCAGCGTTGCACGATCTCTTCGGCCGGAACCGGACGGCAGAAGAGATAGCCCTGCAGCAGCGGGCAGCCCAGTTCGCGCAGCAGATCGTGCTGGGCGACGGTTTCGACACCCTCTGCGACCGTAGTCATCTGCATCGCCCGGGCGAGCGACAGGATGGTCTCGACGATCGCACGGTCGTCGGGGTCGTTGGGCGCATCGGCCACGAAGGCGCGGTCGATCTTCAGCTTGTGCACCGGGAAGCGCTTGAGGTAGGCGAGGCTCGAATACCCGGTCCCGAAATCGTCGACCGACAGACGAACCCCGAGTCGATCAAGGCGCTGCAGACAGGAGAGCGTCCGCTCGACATCGGCCATCAGGACCGACTCGGTGATCTCGAGTTCGAGGTCGGAGGGCTGGAGCCCCTCGGCACGCAGGGCTGATTCGATGTCGTTCGCGAGCGCGGCGTTGCGAAACTGGTGCGCCGACAGGTTGATCGCCAGCGGCACGGCTGGATGGCCGGCGTCGCGCCACTGCCGCAGCTGGCGGCATGCCGAGCGCAGCACCCAGGTTCCGACGGCATGGATGAGGCCGCTTTCCTCGGCCGGCGGAATGAACATGCCCGGCCCGATCAGGCCAAGGTCGGGGTGGTGCCAGCGGACCAGCGCTTCGAGGCCCCGCAGCGCACCGGTTTCGCAATCGACCACCGGCTGGTAGTGCAGGACGAGCTGCTTCTCCTCGATCGCATGGCGCAGCCGGCTCTCGATCTCGAAGTACTGTTCGGCCGCCGCCTTCATCGTCGGATCGAAGCTGCGCACCGCGTTGCGCCCATCCGCCTTGGCCCGGTACATCGCGGTGTCGGCATTGCGCATGAGCGTGCTGACGGTCGTGCCATCGCGCGGGAAAAAGGCGACGCCGATCGAGGGGGTGATGTAGATTTCGCGGCTGTCGACCGACATCGGTTGCAGGAACTGGCGCTGCAGTGTGGCGGCCAGCTCCAGCGCGGTCTCGGTCGATTCGAAGCCGGAGGCGAGTACGACGAACTCGTCGCCCCCGATCCGTGCAATCGTGTCGTCTGGCCGCAGGGCGCGACGCAGCTTGGCGGCCACCTTGCGCAGCAGCATGTCGCCGACGTGATGTCCGAGTGAATCGTTGATCGTCTTGAAACGGTCGAGATCGATGAACATCACCGCGACCAGGGTCTGGTCGAGCTCGGCTTCGGCAATGGCCTCGTCGATCCGGCTCTGCAGCAGGCTGCGATTCGGCAATCCGGTCAGCGCGTCGTGCAGCGCCCGGTGGCGCAGGCGGCGTTCGGCCTTGCGCCGCTCGACGACTTCGGCCTGCAGTTCGGCGGTGCGTGCCTCGACGCGGATCTCCAGTTCGTTGCGGGCGCGCAGCAGGTCGAGTTCGGCCCGCTTGCGCTCGGTGATGTCGGTTGCGATGATCAGGAAGCCGCCTTCGAGGCCGGCACCGTGGTGCAGGGGGCAGACCGACACCTGGGCCGGGAAGCGGGTGCCGTCGCGGCGGACCATGGTCCATTCGTCGTTGCCCTGCTCGCCGATCACGGCCGGCGCGAGCAGCGGGTGCTGAATCGCGGGCAGATGGTCGGTCGCGGTGTTCGTGAGGCGCGTCTGGCGGCGCTCGGCGAGTTCCTCGGAATCGAACAGGCGGTCGAGGTCGATCCCCTGGGAAAGCGTTTCCGGAGGGTATCCGAGCAGCGTCATCGAGGCCGGGTTGCTGGTCCGGATCGCGCCGTGCGGATCGGTCGTCAGGATGAGGTGGGCTGCGCTGTCGAGGATCGCTCGCTGCAGCATCTCGCTGTCGCGCAAGGCCTCCTCTGCGAGTTTGCGCTCGGTGATGTCCTCGAAATTCCAGATCGAGCCGGCGTGCGGATTGGACGGGTCCACGGCCTTGCCAGTCATGCGCGCCCAGAAGCTCTCGCCGTTGCGCCGGCGCTGCATGATCTCGGTGGTGAAGGTGCGCCCTTCGGCGAGTGCGCGGTAGCTCGTCTCGCCGGCCTTGCGCCAGGATTCTTCGGATCCGTAGAACCGGCGCGTGCTGTGGCCGATCAGCTCACTGGTCTGGTAGCCGTAAAGCTCGGCCATCCGCCGGTTGCAGCGCTGGATGATGCGATCGCGGATGAAGGCGATCCCCGCGACGCTGTGCTCGAAGATCAGTTGCTGTTCGGCGTACGCGGCTTGCAGCGCCTCCTCGGCGCGGCGCTGGGCACTGCGGTCCTCGAGGATCCAGATCGTTCCGGCGCTCGGGTCGTTCGGCGTCTTCAGGTAGGCGATCATGTTTACCCACAGATCGCCGCCGTCCCTGCGGCGCAGCCATAACTCGGTCTGCAGGGGCTTGCCCTGCGACAGCAGCGGCACCGCGATGCGGCCAAGCGCCTGGTATTCCTCGTCCGAGCGGTACAGCACGCGCCCGGACAGGCCGACGCCTTCGTCGCCCGAAAAACCGAACATGTCGGCAAAGCTCGCGTTGTAGCGGACGAGGCGGCGGTCGCGGGTGATGACGATCCCGACCGAGGCATTGCTCAGGATTGCATCGAGCTCGCGCACGGTCTCGGCCAGGCTCGCCTGAGCACGCCGGACCTCCTCGATGTCCTCGACGATCCAGACCGTGCCTCGCCGGTTGTCCTCCGGGTCGAAGGCCTTCGCGTACACCCTGCACCAGACGAGGCTGCCGTCCTTGCGCCGGAACTGCAGATCCTTGCTGAACGCCTGCCCCGAGCCCAGTAGCGGACCCGCCTCGGCGCCCAGCTGCTGATACGCTTCGAGACTCGGGTAGATCACGCTGCCGGGCTGGCCGTCAAGTTCGTCGCGGCCGTAGCCGAAGATCTCGGCCGCACGCTCGTTGCAGCGCTGGAGCACGCGGTCGCGCGAAAAGACGATGCCGACCGAGGCGTTGTCGAGGATCGTTTCCAGCTCCAGCAAGGTGCGCCGCCGCTCTTCTTCGGCAGTCTTGCGAGCCGTGATGTCGCTGATGATCCAGATCGTGCCTTCGGGCGGGTTCTCCGGATCGATCAGGTAGGCGACCGCCTCGGCCCAGAAACGGGAGCCATCGCGTCGTACGAACTCGACCTCGCCAACGTAGGGCTTTCCTGCCGACAGCAGCGGATAGGCATTGCGACCCATCTCCTCGTAGGCCTCGTCGGAGGGGTAGAGCATCCGGGTCAGTTCGCCAACCGCTTCGTTTCCGGTGACGCCGAACATCTCGCCGAACTTCGGGTTGTAACGCACGATGCGCCGGTTCTGCGAGAAACCGATCGCGACCGGGGCATTGGTCATGATCGCCTGGTACTCGAGCAGGCTGCGCTTGCCTCCGCCCAGCGGGGCGATCGAAAGCAGAAGACCGTGGGTTTCCGGCTCGATCGTCGGGACGGACCGGATCACGACCGAACGCTCCGAACCCGGCCGTCCTTTCAGCGGCGTGACGAGTGCCTGGCGGTTCGCACCCGTCGACGACTGCTCCGAGAGCCAGCGCCGGACCACCTCGGGCCTTTCGAAACGGGTACTGAAGTCGGCACCGGGCTGCAGTGCGGAATCTTCATCGAGAAACCGCTCAAGGGCGGGATTGAGCTGGCGGACGCGACCGTCGGTTCCCACGAGCACCAGCGGCAGGGTGATCCACTCGATGCCTGGCAGGAGCGCGCCATCGTCCCGCATGCGATTCAGCTCCCCTGTGCAGCCCGTTTCACAGCGACACCTTCACGACCCGGTTGCGACCAGTCTCCTTGGCATCGTAGAGCGCGTCGTCGGCAGCCTTGAACAGCGCCTCGAAGGTCGTCGGAGCGCCGGTCGCCGTCTCGGCGACGCCGACGCTGACGGTAACCGGAATGCCGCCCGGACGACGCGCCTCGACCCGGCCGCGCAGATCCTCCGCGAAGGCGAGCGCACGCTCGCCGACGGTATTGATCAGCAACAGCACGAACTCCTCGCCGCCGGTGCGTGCGGCCACATCGCCCTCGCGACAACAGTCCTTGATCACTGCAGCCGTCTCGGCCAGCACCATGTCCCCGATGTCATGGCCGTGGGTGTCGTTGATGTTCTTGAAGTGGTCGATGTCGAGCATCAGCATCGTGACCGGGATCTTGTGGCGGCCCGCTTCCGTGATTCGCCGGCTGGCGATCTCGGCCAGATAGTGACGGTTGAAGAGCCCGGTGAGCTGGTCGGTCATCGCCAACCGCCGCATGTGGTCGCGCTGCGCCTCGGTTTCATCGAGCAGGTGCTTGAGCTGCACCATGTTGCGCACCCGTGCGGCGAGCTCTTCTTCCAGCATCGGCTTGGCGAGGAAGTCGTTCGCGCCCTCGCGCAGCAGTTCGATGCGCCGCGCCATGTCTTCGAGTGCCGACATCGCAAGGATCGGTACGCGCGTGTTGCGTCCTTCGCTGCGCCGGATCTCCCGCACGAGGTTCAGTCCGGTCATGCGGCCTTCGAGCAGGACGTCGATCAGGGCGATGTCGTAGGTCTTCGCCTCGAGCGATTCGAGCGCCTGCTCCCCGCTCGGGCAGGTATCGACGCGCAGTCCGAGCCGCTCGAGCACGCTGCGGATGAAACGCGCGACCGGCACGCTGTCCTCGACCAGCAGCGCCTTGCCGATCAGCTTTTCCGTCGCGTCGTTGCGCCGCATGCGCTGCTCGACGTAGTCGGCCAGCCGCTCCAGCTCGTACTTGCTGAAGACTTCGGTGATGCCGGCTTCCAGGCTGGTCGCACAGACTTCGGGGTCGACGGAGGAGGTGAGCAGGATGATGGGAACGCGCGAGGTTTCCGGATGCTTGCGCAGGGCCCGCGCGAGGTCGAAGCCGGAACCGTCCGGAAGGTGGCGTTCGAGGCAGACGAGATCGATCTTGCTGTTCAGCGCGACCTGGGCTTCGGCGATCGATGCGGCAAACATCGGCGGCTGGGGAAGGAATCCCAGGTGGCGCTGCAGCAGATGCCTGAAGAAGCTCGATCCGAGTACGGCGAGGATGTTCATGGACGTCCATCCTTTGCCTGGTACCTGGCGATCCAGTGCTCGAGATCGGCGGCGGCCATCGGTCGCGCGTAGTGGTATCCCTGGGCCTGATCGCACTGGAAGATGCCCAGGTAGCGGGCGATCTCCTCGCTCTCGACCCCTTCGGCGATCACCTGCAGCTTGAGGCTGCGCGCCATGTTGATGATCGCGCGCACGATCGCCGCATCTTCGGGGTCGGTTGCGATGTCGCGCACGAAGGATTGATCGATCTTGAGCTTGTCGACCTTGAAGCGCTTCAGATAGGCGAGGCTGGAGTAGCCGGTTCCGAAATCGTCGATGGACAGGTGCACGCCGAGCGCCTTCAGGCGCTGTGCAGTGGCGAGCACTTCATCGGTGTCGTCGAGCAGCAGCGATTCGGTCAGCTCCAGTTCGAGCAGGGCCGGATCGAGGCCCGAGTAGGCCAGGGCATGCGAGACGCTGTGCTCGAGCTGCCCGCGCCGGAACTGGACGGCCGACAGATTGACCGCCACCGTCATCGGTGGCAGTCCACGTGTCTGCCACTGGGCGGCCTGGCGGCAGGCTTCGCGCAGCACCCAGTCTCCGATCGGCACGATGAGCCCGCTTTCCTCGGCGGCCGGGATGAAGCGCCCGGGCGGGACGAGTTCGGTGCCGTTGCGGTTCCAGCGCAGCAGTGTTTCCACGCCGAGAATCCGTCCGCTGGCGAGATCGATCTGCGGCTGGTAATGAAGCAGGAATTCGTTCTGTTCGAGCGCGCAGTGGAGCGCCGTGCGGATCTGCAGGCGCTCCAGCGCTTCCTGGTTCATCTGCTCGGTGTAGAAGCGGCAGGTGTTGCGACCGGCCGCCTTGGCCTGGTACAGCGCCGTGTCGGCCTTCTTGAGCAGGGTGTCGAAATCCGTGCCGTCGTCGGGCCACAGCGCGATCCCGATCGACAGGGTATTGGTCAGGTCGTGCTCCTCGACCCGGAACGGTCGCCCGAGCATCTCGAGGATCTTGTCGGCGATGAGGTTCACCGATTGCGGGGAGCGCACGTCCGTGAGTGCGATCAGGAACTCGTCTCCGCCGAGTCGGCTGATGGTGTCGGTGTCGCGTACGCAGCTGCGCAGCCGGTCGGCGACCAGCTTGAGCAGCGTATCGCCGACCGGGTGCCCGAGCGTGTCGTTGATGGTCTTGAAGTGATCGAGGTCGAGAAAGAGCAATGCCACCTTGCTCGCCGAGCGTTCCGCCCATGCCGTTGCCAGGTCGAAGCGGTCGCGGAAGAGCACGCGGTTGGGCAATCCGGTCAGGGTGTCGTGGTTGGCGAGGTAGTCGATTCTCTCTTCGGCGGCCTTGCGCTCGGTCAGATCGCGAATGAAGAGCAGGATATGCTCGTCGCCATGGATCTGGGCGAGCTGGGCGGACAGGCTTACGTGGCGAACCCCTCCGTCCCGGTGCTTCCAGACCGTTTCCTGGTCGATCAGCGCGCCGGCGGCCTGCAGTTCGTCGAGCCATTCGCTCCAGCTTGCCGCGTCGGCCCATTGCCCGGCATCGACTGCGTTGCGTCCGATGATCTCACCTGCGGTCCAGCCGAACAGCCGCTCGAAGCGGTCATTGACGGCGATGATGCAGCCGTCCGAGACTCGCGTGATCACGGCCGCGTGGGGTGCGCCCTGGAAGGTGGCGGAGAACAGTTGCTCGTTCGCGTGCAGTGCGTCTTCCATGCGCCGCAGTTCGGTGATGTCCTGCATCGCTCCCGACATCACCAGCGGTGTGCCGTCGTCCTTGCGTACGATGCGTCCCGAAGCGCGTCCGATTCCGCTCGTGCCGTCGCAGCGGAAAAAGCCGAACTCGCACAGGTAGGCGCTGTCTTCTGCCAGCGAGCGCGAGACGGCTTCGCGCACGCGCTCCCGCTCGTCCGGATCGACGTGGGTCAGGAAGAGCTCGAAGCTCGGTGTGATGCTGTATGGCGCGTAGCCGAAGATCCGGTAGGTCTCTGCGCTCCAGCGCAGTTCGTCATTCTGCGGACGCCACTCCCAGTGGCCGACGTGCGCGAGACTGGTCGCCTCGGACAGGCGCTGCTCGGTGTCGCGCACCGGCGTGATGTCGTGGAAGATCTCGAACTTGCTGATCGAGCCATCGGGATTGCGGAACGGCATGTCGAACAGCTCGTAGCTGCGCCCGTTCGGAGCCGTCCATTCCCAGCGCACGGTTTCGCCGGCGAAGACCCGGTCGTTCTTGCACCAGTCGCATTCCGAAGACAGGCCGTGGAAGTACTCATGGCACTTGCGCCCTGCGATCGGCCCGAAGGTGCGTTCGAGTGCAGGGTTCAGGTATTCGATCTCGTGGTCGCGGCTGACGATATAGACGCCGTCGGGCAGGGCGTCGAGGATGTTCTGCAGGCGGGTGCGTTCGGCCGCGAGCGCATCGGCCCGCGCCTGCGCGGCCTTGACCTCGGTGATCTCGGTATAGGTCAGGACGACACCCTCGGGGTGCCCGCTTTCGCCGCGAAACGGCAGGATGCGTTCGAGAAACCAGCGCTTGTCGAGCGCGACCTCCCGTTCGATCCTGCCGCCCTCGGTCGCGACCCGGCTCAGATTGGCCAGGAAGATCGCGGCATCACCAGCGCGGTACGTGATCTCTTCGATCGGCCGACCCACGTCCTGTGGGCGCAGCCCAAGGAACGGGCTGATCGCAGCACTGAAACGCCGCACGCGCATGTCGACGTCGAGGAACAGGGTGCCGATCTCGGCGCTTGCGAGCAACTGGTCGTAGTCCCGGTTCAGTTGCGCGAGCGCCTGGTTCTTCTGTTCGAGTTCCGCGTTGAGGGTGCACAGATCCTCGTTGACCGACTTCAGCTCCTCGTTGGTGCTCTGCAGTTCCTCGTTCGAGGCCGTGAGCTCTTCATTGGCGAGGTCGATCCGTTCGTGACTCGCCTGCAATTCACAGATCATCTCCTGCAGGCGTTCGCGCGTGGAGATGAGTTCGGCCTCCAGTACTTCGGTTGGCTGGCCTCGCAAGTCTGCGGGTTCAGGTTCGGTGGGGACGACGGCGGGGCGGTCAGGCACGATGATCGCATCGCTGCTGTGCGGAAGGGATGCGGTCAACTTGCGGAACAGCTTGCGCGACCGGTCTCCGACCGAGAATGCGCGATCCTCGTACTCGCCGACCGTTTCGCTCGATCCGAGCAGCAGCAGACCCTGGGGCTTGAGCGCGAAGTGCAGCTGTGCGAGGGCCTTCAGTTGCGCGGCGGGCTGGAGATAGATCAGGAGATTGCGGCAGGCGGCGAGGTCGATCCGCGTGAAGGGAGGGTCGGTAAGCAGGTTGTGGCGCGCAAACACGATGTGCCGGCGCAGTGAACCATCGACCCGCCAGCGCTTGCCGTCGCGCTGGAAGTAGCGGCGCAGCAGTTGCTCCGGGATGGCCTGCACGGCCTCGTCGGCGTACAGGCCCTGCGAGGCCTGGCCGATCACCCCGCTGTGCAGATCCGTTGCAAAGACCTTGACGTTGCCGTGGAACCCGAAGCGGCTCGCCGCATCGAGCGCGAGCATTGCCAGCGAGTAGGCTTCCTCTCCGGTGGCACAGCCCGCCGACCAGATCCGCAGGTCGTCGCTCGGATCACGGCCACGCAGCAGATCCGGAAAGACCTCGTCGGCAAGCAGCGCAAAGACGTCCGGGTCACGGAAGAACTCGGTCACGTGGATGAGCAGATCGCGGCACAGCGCGTCGCGCTCGGTCGCGTCCTCCACGATCCTCGCGTGGTACGCCAGCACAGAGTCGGCGTTTTCACAGGCGATGCGCCGGCGAATGCGGCGCGTGAGCGTCGAAGTCTTGTAACCGGCGAAGTCGGTGCCGCAGCGGCGGCGCAGGAGGTCGATGAACAGCGGCAGATCAGGAAGCGGCGCCTCGTCGCCCGCCTCCTCCTGCCATTGGTCCGACTCTTCCGGGATCTCGTCGACGCCACTCATGGAACCGATTATGACGCCATCCGCAAGCGCGGACAATCAGCGCCGGAGCGCGTGTCATGCCCGCTTCGGGCGCGAACGATCCGATGCTGGATGAAAGCTTGTGAGATGGTCAAAATATTCACGAAAACGTATATACGGAAAGACATATGTCTGCTATGGTCTGCGCCATGGATGCCCGTACCCTGTTCCATCTCCTGAGCGACGAAACGCGCCTGCGTTCCGTGCTGCTGCTGCACTCCGAGGGGTCGCTGTGCGTGTGCGAGCTCACGCACGCGCTTGCGATCGTGCAACCCAAGATCTCGCGCCACCTCGCAATGCTGCGCGATGCCGGGCTGGTGGCCGACGAGCGGCGCGGGCAGTGGGTGCACTACCGCATCCATCCGGACCTCCCGGAATGGGCAGGCGCGGTGCTCACGGCGGCATCCGGATCGCAGATCGACCGCGCCCCATACGGTGAGGACCGCAGGCGTCTCCATGCGATGGCCGGCCGTCCTTCCCTGGCCTTGTGCGACTGAAACCCCCAACTCGATGCCATCCGTCTGATCCACCCCCACGAGAACAAGCGAGCCCGAAACGATGAGCAAATCTGGAACCGAACCCGAGCGCGGTGGCGGACTCGGATCTTTTGAACGTTACCTGAGCGTCTGGGTGGCCCTGTGCATCGTGGCCGGCGTGAGCCTGGGGCAACTGCTGCCGGCCGTGCCGGCCGCGCTTGCGAAGCTCGAAGTTGCGCAAGTCTCGCTGCCCGTCGCGGTGCTGATCTGGGCGATGATCTTCCCGATGATGGTGCAGATCGACTTTGCGGCGATCCTCGGCGTGCGCCGGCAGCCGAAGGGGCTCGTCATCACCACCTCGGTGAACTGGCTGATCAAGCCGTTCACGATGTTCGCGATCTCGTGGTTCTTCCTGCTCGTCGTGTTCCGGCCGTTCATTGCCGAGGATCTCGCGCGCCAGTATCTCGCCGGAGCGATCCTGCTTGGCGCGGCGCCTTGCACGGCAATGGTCTTCGTATGGAGCTACCTGACGCGTGGCGATGCGGCCTACACGCTGGTCCAGGTCGCGGTAAACGATCTCATCATGCTCTTCGCGTTCGCGCCGATCGTGGTGTTCCTGCTCGGGGTGTCGAACATCATCGTGCCGTGGGACACGGTGGCGCTGTCGGTCGTGCTCTACATCGTGATTCCGCTTTCGGCCGGCTATGCGACCCGAGTACACCTGATCCGCCGGCATGGGATCGAATGGTTCGACAACGTCTTTCGGCGCCGGATCGGCCCCGTCACGCCGGCGGCGCTGCTGGTCACGCTGGTACTGCTGTTCGCATTCCAGGGGGAGGTCATCCTCAACAATCCGCTGCACATCGCGCTGATCGCAGTGCCGCTGATCCTCCAGACCTTCCTGATCTTCTTCATCGCCTACGGCTGGGCACGCGCATGGAAGGTGCCGCACCCGGTCGCTGCACCCGGTGCGATGATCGGTGCAAGCAACTTCTTCGAACTCGCGGTGGCGGCGGCCATTGCGTTGTTCGGTCTGCAATCGGGGGCCGCGCTGGCGACCGTGGTCGGGGTGCTGGTCGAGGTGCCGTTGATGCTGGCGCTGGTGAGGATCGCGAACCGGACCCGGGACCGGTTTCCTGAACGGCTTGCGCTACAGGTCAGGGCATGAGGGTGCCGATCCGGGCCAGTTCAGATCGGAATGCGGCGGGATCGGTTTCCGCCAGGTCACGGGGCAGGGCGAGAAAGGCTTCGATTCGGGTCCGCAGGATGCGGTAGGCGCGCTCGAACGCGGCGTCGATCTCGGCATCGGTGCCGGTGGCGTGGGCAGGGTCGTCCACGCCCCAGTGGGCGCGCGGTACCGGCGACAGATAGACCGGGCAGGTCTCGCCTGCGGCGCTCGCGCAGACCGTGATCACGACGTCCGGCGTGGCCGGCAGCGCGTCCCACGACTTGCTGTGGAGCCCCTCGGTGACGATCCTTTCGCGGGTGAGCAGCGCGAGCGAGCGCGGATGCACGTAACCGGCGGGCTGACTGCCGGCGCTCATCGCGCGCATCCCCGCTGGGGCCAGAGCGTTGAAGGTGGCTTCGGCCAGAATGGATCGGCACGAGTTTCCAGTGCAGAGGAAGAGGACGTTCATGGTGTCTGGCTCATGTGGCAGGGATTAAGAATGGAGGAAATGAACCGTCCTTTCGGATCTCGCTTGATAGGGCTGGTGCCGGCCTTCCTGTTTAACCGAATGCAATTCTTCTTGAATGAGCGCCTGGGCATTGACGGGCGGTGTCCAGGTTGGGCGACATCGCACTCCGAGCGTAGAATCGTCGTCACACGGGATGCGGATTCTAGGGCAAATGGAGGGATGCAGCATGACTCGCGAAGACATTCTTGAGTATCTCAGATCGCACAGGACGGACTTGCGAGAAGGCTTTGGGGTTCAGCACATCGGGCTGTTCGGAAGCTACGCGCGTAACGATGCACGCGAAGACTCCGACGTTGATCTGGTGGTCGAACTGGAGGCCGGCCGAAAGACCTTGAGGAACTACTTCAGCCTCAAGCGTCACCTTGAAGCGGGTTTGGGAAAACCGGTCGACCTCGGGATGGAAGGTGCCTTGAAGCCTTTGGTCAGAGAGGCCGTTCGGAAGGACGTACTGTATGTCTGAACGGTCGTTCGAGCTCTATCTGGCGGATATACTGGACTCGGGGGAGGCAATTCTCGACTACGTCGCCGGGGTCGAGTTCGAAGGCTTCGCGACCGACAGAATGCGATGCGCGGCAGCCATCCGGGAGTTCGAGATCATCGGTGAAGCCGTCGGAAAACTGCCGGAGTCGCTTAAGGAGGCTTTCCCGGAAGTTCCATGGCGAGAAATCAAGGACTTCAGGAACCTCCTCGTTCATGAATACTTCGGCGTCGATCAGGAGATCGTCTGGAACACGATCAAGCAGGAGTTGCCTGGCCTGCTTCGAGCGGTCAAGGCGATTCAGGTCGCTGCCGTACCGAAGCGCGAACGCTGAGGGTTGCAGCAGCAGCGAGATCCGGTCGAGGATGCTCTAGCGAGCTGCCTGCGCGCAGGAGGCGGATGTTCATGGTGCGCGCAGGCCGTCACTGCGCTCAGCGCACGACCTGCGCAAGTTCTCCGGCCCGGTAGCGCGCGGCCATCTTCTCCAGGCTCACGGCCTTGATGCGGCTGGCCTGACCGGCGCTGCCAAAGGCTTCGAAGCGGGCCTTGCAGACGAACTTGGCAGCTTCGCGGGCCGGTTTGCAGAACTCGCGTGGGTCGAACTTCGATGGGTTCTCGAACAGGAACTTGCGCACCGCGCCGGTCATCGCGAGGCGGATGTCGGTGTCGATGTTGATCTTGCGCACGCCGTGGCGGATGCCCTCGACGATTTCCTCGACCGGCACGCCGTAGGTCTCCTTCATGTCGCCGCCGTACTGGCGGATGACCTCCAGCAGTTCCTGAGGCACCGAACTGGAGCCGTGCATGACCAGATGGGTGTTCGGGATGCGGGCGTGGATGGCCTTGATGCGGTCGATGGCGAGGATGTCGCCGGTCGGCTTGCGGCTGAACTTGTAGGCGCCGTGGCTGGTGCCGATCGCGATCGCGAGGGCATCGCAGTTGGTGCGCTTCACGAAGTCGGCAGCCTGGGCGGGGTCGGTCAGCAGCATCGAGTGGTCGAGCGTGCCTTCGGCGCCGATGCCGTCCTCGTCGCCGGCCTGCCCGGTTTCGAGCGAACCGAGGCAGCCCAGCTCGGCCTCGACGGTGACGCCGATCGCGTGCGAGAACTTGACGACTTCGCGCGTGACCTCGATGTTGTAGTCGTACGAGGAGGGCGTCTTGCCGTCTTCGAGGAGCGAGCCGTCCATCATCACGCTGGTGAAGCCGGAGCGGATCGCGGCCATGCACACCGCCGGCGACTGCCCGTGATCCTGGTGCATCACGACCGGAATCTGCGGATAGGCTTCGACGGCCGCATCGATCAGGTGGCGCAGGAAGGCCTCGCCGGCGTATTTTCGGGCACCGGCCGAGGCCTGCATGATCACCGGGCTGTCGGTTTCGGCGGCCGCTTCCATGATGGCCTGGACCTGTTCGAGGTTATTGACGTTGAAGGCGGGCAGACCGTAGCCGTATTCGGCGGCATGGTCGAGCAACTGGCGCATGGCAACGAGGGGCATGGCAGATCTCCGGTAAAGCGGTGCGCGCTTCTGGCGCAGGATGCTGGAAGGATTGAGGTTCGGTCGCTAGGGGATTCGGGGCAGTCCGGCGTGGTGCGCCGTGCTTCAGTCAGGGCTTGAGACCTGAGTGGGCAGGAGATGTTCGCCGACCCGCACGATCTTCAGCGTGTTCGTTCCGCCGGTCGAGCCGATCGGCTCACCGATCGTGAGCACGATCAGGTCGCCGTGGGCGACGACCCCCTGTTCGAGCAGCACCTGTTCGGCTTCCCACAGCATGAGGTCGCGGTCCTGGTGCGTCTGCGACATCAGCAGCGGATAAACCTCGCGGTAGAGCGTCATCTGGTTGCGTGCCGACGGTTCGGGTGTGAGCGCATAGATCGGCACGCCACCGTTGAGGCGGCTCATCCACAGTGCGGTCGAGCCGGTCTGGGTGAGCGAGGCGATGGCCTTGACCTTGAGGTGGTGCGCGGTCCAGATCGCCGCCATTGCGATCGACTGATCGATGCGGGTGAAGACGCGGTTGAGCACATCGCGGTCGAGCGTGACCTCGGCCGACTTCTCGGCTTCGAGGCAGACGCGGCTCATCGCTTCGACGACTTCGACCGGATAGCTCCCCGAGGCGGTCTCGGCCGACAGCATCACCGCGTCGGTGCCGTCGAGCACGGCATTGGCGACGTCGGAGACCTCGGCGCGGGTCGGCACCGGGCTGGAGATCATCGACTCCATCATCTGCGTCGCCGTGATCGTGAGCTTGTTGCGCTCGCGCGCGGCGCGGATCATCTTCTTCTGCAGCGCCGGTACCGCGGCATCGCCCACTTCGACTGCGAGGTCCCCGCGGGCGACCATGATGCCGTCGGAGGCATCGAGGATCTCCTCGAGGTTCGCGACCGCTTCGCAGCGCTCGATCTTTGCGATCAGCAGCGACTGCCCGCCGACCGCGCGCATGAGCTGGCGTGCCATGTACATGTCGGCCGCGCTCTTCGGGAAGGACACGGCGAGAAAGTCGACGCCGATCTCGGCCGCAGTGCGGATGTCCTCCATGTCCTTCGCGGTCAGGGCCGGAGCCGACAGGCCGCCGCCCTGGCGATTGATGCCCTTGTTGTTGGACAGCTCGCCGCCGACACGCACGCGGGTGTGGATCTCGGCGCCCGCGACGTGCTCGACATCGAGTTTCAGCCGTCCATCGTCGAGCAGCAGTACGTCGCCGGCCCGTACGTCCTTCGGCAGATCCTTGTAGTCGAGTCCGACGCGGTGGATGTCGCCCATCTCGCAGCGGGCGTCGAGAATGAAGGGTGCGCCTTTCGTGAGCGTAACCCGTCCATCGCTGAACCGGCCGACCCGGATCTTCGGCCCCTGCAGGTCGGCGAGGATGCCGACCGGCCGGTGGGTGCGCGCCGAAGCCTCGCGGATCGCCATGGCGCGGGCGACGTGATCTTCGGCGCGGCCGTGCGAGAAGTTCATGCGCACCACGTCCACGCCCGCATGCAGCATGCGCTCCAGCGTATGCGGGTCGGACGATGCGGGGCCGAGCGTGGCAACGATCTTGGTGTGGCGGGTCATGGCGGCTGGTTCCGTTGGGTTTGGGCGTCAGAGTGCCCGGACGTCAGGCCTCGAAGCGTTCCTGCAGCGCGGCGATCGCCGGCAGCGTCTTGCCTTCGAGGAACTCGAGAAAGGCGCCGCCGCCGGTCGAAATGTAGCCGACGTCCTGCGCGATGTTGAATTTCGCGATCGCGGCGAGCGTGTCGCCGCCGCCGGCGATCGTGAACGCTTCCGAATGTGCGATCGCCGAGGCGAGCATCTTCGTCCCGCCGGCGAACTGGTCGTGTTCGAAGACGCCGACCGGACCGTTCCAGACGATGGTGCCGGCGTGCGCGATGATGTCGGCGAGCTTTGCCGAGCTTTTCGGGCCGACATCCAGGATGCGGTCGTGCGGGCCGACCTCTTCGACCGGGATGCGGTTGGCGCGCGCGAGCGCCGAGACTTCGTCGGCCACGACGACGTCGATCGGCAGCGGGACTTCAGCGCCGCGCGCCTTCATCTCGTCGATGATCGCCTGAGCTTCCTTGACCAGTTCCGGCTCGGCGAGCGATTCGCCGATGCGCTTGCCCGAAGCGAGCAGGAAGGTGTTGGCGATGCCGCCGCCGACGATGAGCTGATCGACCTTCTGCGACAGCGTGCGCAGGATCGTGAGCTTGGTCGACACCTTCGCTCCGCCGACGATCGCGACCAGCGGGCGTGCGGGGTTTTCGGTGGCCTTCGAAAGGGCGTCGATCTCGGCGCCCATCAGGATGCCGGCGCACGCGACCGGCGCGAAGCGGGCCATGCCGTGGGTGGTGGCTTCGGCGCGATGCGCGGTGCCGAATGCGTCGTTGACGTAGATGTCGCACAGCGCGGCCATCTTGCGCGCGAGTTCCTCGTTGTCCTTCTTCTCGCCCTTGTTGCAGCGGCAGTTCTCCAGCAGCACGACCTCACCGGGGGCGACCTCGAAGCCGCCATCGACCCAGTCCGCAATCAGATGCACGGGCTTGCCGAGCAGTTGCCCGAGGCGCACGGCAACCGGCATCAGGGTGTCTTCGGCGCGCACTTCGCCCTCGACCGGGCGCCCCAGGTGCGAGGTGACCATGACCGCCGCGCCGTGATCGACGCAGTACTGGATCGACGGAATCGAGGCGCGGATGCGGGTGTCCTCGACGATGTTGCCCGCATCGTCCTGCGGCACGTTCAGGTCGGCTCGGATGAAGACGCGCTTGCCGCGTACGTCGAGGTCGGTGAGTTTCTTGACTTGCATGATTCGGATTCCGGTGGAAAAAGGCCCCGCAGGGCGGGGCCGGTCGTTCGTACGGTTCGTTCAGCCGGCGCGATAAAACGCGCGTGCCGCATCGAGCATGCGGCAGGAATAGCCCCACTCGTTGTCGTACCAGGCCAGCACCTTGACCAGCGTGCCGTCGATGACCCGGGTCTGGGTCGCATCGAAGGTGGATGAGACGGTCGTGTGGTTGAAGTCGGAGGAGACCAGCGGCTCGTCGTTGACCGCGAGGATGCCCTTGAGCGGCCCGTTGGCCGCAGCGAGCATGCACTCGTTGATCTCTTCCTTGCTGGTCGGGCGCTCGGACGTGAAGGTGAGATCGACGAGCGAGACGTTGAGCGTGGGCACGCGCAGCGCGAAGCCGTCGAAGCGGCCCTTGAGCTGCGGCAGCACGAGCCCGACGGCCTTCGCTGCGCCGGTCTTGGTCGGGATGATGTTCACGGCTGCCGCGCGGGCGCGGCGCAAGTCCTTGTGCCGGACGTCGACGGTGACCTGGTCGTTGGTATAGGCGTGAACCGTCGTCATCAGGCCCTGCTTGATGCCGACGCTCTCGGCCAGCACCTTGGCGACCGGTGCGAGGCAGTTGGTCGTGCACGAGGCGTTCGACACGACCGTCATGCCGGCCTTCAGGTCGCCCTCGTTGACGCCGACGACGATCGTCGCGTCGACGTCATCGCCGCCCGGTGCCGAGATCAGCACGCGCCGCGCGCCCTGGTCGAGGAGGGCTTGTGCCTTGGCCTTGCTGGTATAGGCGCCGGTGCATTCGAGCAGCACGTCCACGCCATGCCGGCCCCAGTCGACGCCCTTCGGATCCTTGGTCGAGTAGAACGGGATCGGCTTGCCATCGACGATGAGCGTGTCCTCGCCCGCGGTTTCGACCCGGGTGGCGAAGCGTCCGTGCGTCGTGTCGTACTTCAGAAGGTGCGCATTGGTGGCCAGGTCGCCGGAGGCGTTGACGGCCACGACCTCGAATTCTTCCTGCAGGCCCATCTCGTAGAGGGCACGCAGGGTGCAGCGGCCGATGCGGCCGAAACCGTTGATGGCGACTTTGATGCTCATGCTGGAAGTCCTTCCTTCTGGAGGTTTGAGTCTGAAATCCTGGTCATGGATCCGGTCAGCGGACCGCGGCACGCACCGCTCTTGCGACGGCTTCGGCGGTGATCCCGAAGGCCTTGTAGAGCTCACCCGCCGGGGCGGACTCGCCGAAGCGGTCGATGCCGATCACGGCGCCTTCGAGCCCGACGTACTTGCGCCAGTAGTCGGTGACGCCGGCCTCGACCGCCACACGCGGAATCCCGGCCGGCAGCACGGAAGCCTTGTAGGCCGCATCCTGGCGGTCGAAAACATTGGTTGATGGCATCGAGACGACACGCACGTACACCCCGTCTGCCGCAAGGGCCTGCTGCGCAGCCATCGCCAGCTCGACTTCGGAACCGGTGGCGATGAGCACGGCTGCCGGGCGCTCGCCCTTTTCCGCTTCCGCGAGCACGTAGCCTCCGCGCCGGATGGAGGCGACCTGTTCTGCGTCGCGCTTCTGGAAGGGCAGGTTCTGGCGCGAGAAGCACAGCGAGGACGGGCCATCGGCGCGCTCGATCGCGCAGGCCCAGGCGAGCGCCGTCTCGGTGGTGTCGCACGGACGCCAGACGTCCATGTTGGGGATCAGGCGCAGGGTGGCCATCTGCTCGACCGGCTGGTGCGTCGGGCCGTCCTCGCCGAGGCCGATCGAATCGTGTGTGAATACGAAGACCTGGCGCACTTTCATCAGCGCTGCCATGCGCAGCGCATTGCGCGCGTATTCGCTGAACATCAGGAAGGTTGCGGTGTAGGGGATCAGTCCGCCGTGCAGTGAAACGCCGTTGGCGATCGCCGCCATGCCGAACTCGCGCACGCCGTAGTAGAGGTAATTGCCGCCGCTGTCGCGGCTCACGGCCTTTGCCCCGCTCCACAGCGTGAGGTTGGATCCGGCAAGGTCGGCCGAGCCGCCGATCAGCTCGGGCAACTTCGGCGCGAAGGCCTCGATCGAGTTCTGGCTCGCCTTGCGCGTGGCGATGGTCGCCGCCTCATCCACGACGCGCGCCATCACTGCGGCGACATGCGTGTTCCAGTCGCCGGGCAGGCGACCGCCGATGCGGCGCTCGAATTCGGCCGCAAGCTCCGGGAAGGCTGCCCGATAGGCGGCGAACCTCTGCTTCCATTCGGCTTCGGCGGCGGCTCCGGCCTCGCGCGCATCCCAGGCGGCGTAGACGTCCGCCGGAATCTCGAATGGCGGGTGATTCCAGCCGATGTGTGCGCGTGCTGCGGCGATTTCGGCGTCGCCGAGCGGGGCGCCATGGCAGTCATGGCTGCCCTGCTTGTTCGGGGCGCCGGCGCCGATCACGGTCTTGCAGCAGATCAGCGTGGGACGCGTGGTGTCGGCCTTCGCCCGCTCGACGGCGGCCTGGATCGCAGCCGGATCGTGACCCTGCACGTCGCGGATGACCTGCCAGCCGTAGGCTTCGAAACGCTTCGGCGTGTCGTCGGTGAACCAGCCGCCGACGTGGCCATCGATCGAAATGTCGTTGTCGTCGTAGAAGGCGATCAGCTTGCCCAGGCCCCAGGTGCCGGCGAGCGAACAGGCTTCGTGGGAGATGCCTTCCATCAGGCAGCCGTCGCCGACGAAGACCCAGGTCCGGTGGTCGACGATCGCGTGGCCGGGGCGGTTGAACTCGGCCGCCAGCACTTTCTCCGCCAGTGCCAGGCCGACCGCGTTGGTGATGCCCTGGCCGAGCGGGCCGGTCGTGGTCTCGACGCCCGGGGCATAGCCGTATTCCGGGTGGCCGGGGGTCTTGCTGTGCAGTTGTCGGAAGTTCTTCAGATCCTCG
The DNA here is from genome assembly GCA_023383815.1 of Rhodocyclaceae bacterium. GTDB lineage: Bacteria > Pseudomonadota > Gammaproteobacteria > Burkholderiales > Rhodocyclaceae > JACOUN01. Next base: position 172,288 of record JAHDYG010000001.1, on the reverse strand, counting down.
ATCGAGAGGTCGTAGCCCGTGAGGTGCAGCAGCGCATAGATCAGCATCGAGCCGTGGCCGTTCGAGAGCACGAAACGGTCGCGGTCGGCCCACTTCGGGTTGGCCGGATTGTGCTTCAGATGATGGCGCCACAGGACTTCAGCGATCTCCGCCATGCCCATCGGGGCACCCGGGTGGCCGGACTTCGCCTTCTGCACGGCGTCCATCGCAAGGGCGCGGATGGCACCCGTGACGGGGTTGAAGGCGGGCGGGGTGATCTGGCGGGCGTCGGACATGGGGGCGGGGCCTGGAACCGGAAAAAGCGGAATTATCGCCCAAATTCCTTCCCCGCGGTAGCCGTGCTGCAGAGCAGCAACCGCGCCGAAAGCCTTGCCGGAGTTGCATCCGTCATGCCAGGCGGCGGCGCTTCTCCATCAGCTTCCAGATCAGCGGCGTCAGGACCAGCTGCATCGCCAGGTCGAGTTGTCCACCGTGGATGACGATGGTGTTGGCGCGCGACATGAACGAGCCATGGATCATGTTCAGGAGATAGGGGAAGTCGATCCCGCGCGGATCCTTGAAGCGGATCACGACCATCGATTCGGCGAGGCTCGGTACGTCGCGTGCGATGAAAGGGTTCGAAGTGTCGACGACCGGAACGCGCTGGAAGTTGATGTGCGTGCGCGAGAACTGCGGCACGATGTAATGCACGTAGTCGTACATCCGCCGCAGGATCGTGTCCTGGACGGCTTCGGGCGAATAACCCCGGATGCGCGTGTCGCGATGGAGCTTCTGGATCCACTCCAGGTTGATCGTGGGGGCGACACCGATCAGCAGGTCGACATGGCTGGCGACATCGATCCGGTCGGTCACGACGCCCCCGTGCAGGCCTTCGTAGAACAGGCAGTCGGTTCCGACCGGCAGATCTTCCCATTCGGTGAAGGTGCCCATCGGCAGATTGTGACGTACCGACTGCTCTTCGTTGTGGATGTAGAGCCGGCGGCGCCCGACCGCCGATTCCCCGTATCCGCGGAACAGGGCTTCGAGATCTTCGAGCAGGTTCGCTTCCGGGCCGAAATGGCTGATGCCGCGCCGGCCGGCCGCTTCCGCTTCGTCGATGAGCCGTTTCATCTCGTCGCGCGGGTAGCGATGGAAGCTGTCGCCCTCGACGATCGCGGCATTGACGTTCTCGCGATGGAAGATTGCCTCGAAAGTGTGCTTGACGGTCGTGGTTCCGGCGCCGGACGAGCCCGTAACGGCGATGATCGGATGCTTGGCGGACATGCAGGACTCCGGATGGCGAGGCGGACGATGAGAGGGGTGGCTGCGCAGTGCGCGGCTCAGGAGTGCGCAGAGACCCAGCTGCGCCAGCGCGCGAAGAGCGCGGGGCTCGCTGCCGCCAGCACGCCGCGCTTGACAGACGGGCCGGCCATCAACGAACCGCCATCGAGGGCCGCCGACTGGCCCCCCGCTTCGGTGAGGATCAGGCGGCCGGCCGCGTAGTCCCACAGCATCTGGCCGCCGTGCAGGTAGATGTCCAGGCGTCCGGCTGCAATGAAGCACCATTCCAGTGCGCTGGAGCCGAAATTGCGCTGTGAGTAGTACGGGGGGCGTACCGCCAGCTCGTCGCCGAGGTGGTGGCTGATGCGCTTGAAATCGACCCCGGCAACGGCCTCCTCGAGCGTCGTCGCGGCCGGACGCAGCGGCAGTTCCACGCCATTGAGAAAAGCCCCTGCGCCTTTCGCGGCGTAGAAGGACTCGTCGGTGACCGGGTTGTAGACCACCCCGAACTGGGGTTCGTGGTCCACGAGGTAGGCGATCGAGACCGCGAAGAACGGAATGCCGTTGGCGAAATTGGTCGTGCCGTCGATCGGATCGATGCACCACATGCCCTTGCTGCCGGTTCCCCACAGATGCGCCTGCTCCTCGGCCGTCATCTCCTCACCGAGCACCGGGCCGGGCATGAGCTCGGGCAATGCGAGCGAGAAACGGCGCTGGGATTCGATGTCCGCTTCGGTAAACAGCGATCCGTCAGCCTTGTGGCTGCGCGCACTGTTGAGGTAGCGCGGCAGGATCTCCTCGCGCGCAATGTCGCGAACCACGGATTCGAGCGCACGGGCGCGCGTCAGTCGCCGGGCGGCATTTGGCATGTCAGGAGTCCTTCCACTTGATCGAACAGCCGATGCTGGCGCTCTGTTCGGCTGGCCCCTTTCCGGTTGCGGCGATCTCGACCATCGCTTCGAAGAGGTCACGGCGGGCGTCCGGCGCGGCAGGAGTCCGCCCGGAGGCGTCGAGCCGTCCGCGGTACTGAAGTTCGAGGCGGTCATTGAAGCCGAAGAAATCGGGGGTGCACACCGCCCCGTAGGCCCGCGCGACGGCCTGCGATCCGTCCAGCACGTAGGGAAACGGGAAGTCACGTTCGCGTGCAATGCGCACCATGTTGTCCCACGAGTCTTCAGGGTAGTCGGTCGGATCGTTGGCCATGATTGCGATGCTGCCGATGCCGTGGCCGGCAAGCTCGCCCGTATCGCGCAGGATGCGATCGAGCACGGCCCGGACGTAGGGGCAGTGGTTGCACAGGAACATCACGAGCAGTCCGCGCGGCCCGCGCGCACTGGCGAGTGTATGCTGCCGCCCGTCGACCCCGGGCAGATCGAATTCCGGCGCGCGCCAGCCGAAGTTGCACAGCGGCGTCGATTTGGCGACCATTGCATCTACTCCCGCGTATTGCCTTCATTTGATCATAGCATGGGGATTCCACGCTTCTTTTGCCCGGAGCCGCTTCCGGAGCCGGGCCCGTTTCGCCTGCCGGAGGCGTTGGCGCACCACGCGACGCGGGTGCTGCGGATGCGCGAGGGCGATGAGCTGGTCCTGTTCGATGGTCGTGGCGGTGAGGTGCCGGCGCGCCTGGGTCGCGACGCGAGGTGCTGGCATGCCGATCTCGGTATCGGGGTGGCGGTCGAGCGCGAATCGCCGCTCGAAGTCGTTCTGGTCCAGTCCCTGGCCAGCGCCGACAAGATGGACTGGGTCGTGCAGAAGGCGGTGGAGCTTGGGGTTGCGGCGGTGGTTCCGCTCGATGCGGAGCGTTCGGTGCTGAGACTCACCGGAGAGCGGGCGGCAAAACGCCTTGCACACTGGCAACAGGTCGCCGTTGCTGCCTGCGAGCAGTGCGGACGCAACCGCGTTCCGCGCATCGAAGCCGTGACCGGCCTGCAGGATTACCTTGCGCGTACCCGGTCACTGCCCGACCGGTTCGTGCTGGCGCCTGGTGGCGCGCGGGGGATGCGTGCCATCGAACGGCCACGGGGGCCGGTGCACGTGCTGGTGGGTCCCGAGGGGGGGTGGTCGGAAGCCGAACTGACCACGTTGCAGCTCGCCGCATGTCGCACTCTGACGCTTGGGCCGAGGGTGCTTCGTACCGAGACGGCGGGGCTTGCGGCACTGAGTGCGATCCAGGCGCTCTGGGGGGATTTTTGACGGTTTGCGGTCCGGCTTCCGGTCGGATCGGACGAGCCCGGTTACAGCAGTTCAACTCAGGGGAAGGGGAATGTTCGAATCCGCCGAAGTCGGCCACAAGACGGAAAAGAAGGAGTACGAAAAGACCGTGCCCGCGTTGCGTGCGGCCTTGCTCGATGCGCAGTTCGAGTTGCTGGAGCAGCGCAAGTTTGCGGTCGTGGTGCTGGTCAATGGCGTAGATGGTGCGGGCAAGGGCGAGACGGTGAATCTGCTCAATGAGTGGATGGATCCGCGCCACATCGAGGCCTGGGCGTTCGACAGCCCCTCGTCGGAAGAGGCCGAGCGCCCGCACATGTGGCGGTACTGGCGGGCCCTTCCGCCGCTCGGAAAGATCGGTGTGCTGTTCGGAAACTGGTATACCCAGCCCATCCTCGATCGGGTCGAGAAGCATTCGAAGAAGGCCGATCTCGACCAGCAGCTCGATGCGATCAACCGCTTCGAAGCGATGCTCGTGCAGGAAAAGGTGCTGCTGGTGAAGCTGTGGTTTCATCTGTCCAAGGATGCCCAGAAGAGCCGCCTCGAAGCACTGGAATCCGATTCCAAGACGCGTTGGCGTGTGACCGAGCATGACTGGCGCTTCTACAAGCTCTACGACCGCTTTCGCGAGGTGTCCGAGCACGTGTTGCGCCGCACCAGCACAGGGCAGGCGCCGTGGCTCGTCGTCGATGGTTCCGATCCGCGCTATCGCAGCCTGTTCGTGGGGCGTACGCTGCTCGAAGTGATCCGCAAGCGGCTGGCCGACGTCGCGCGTGGCTGGGTGCCTCGACAGACCGCTGCACCCTTGCCCGAGGCGCTCGATCACCGCAACTACCTCAATACGCTCGATCTGGACCGGAAACTGGGCAAGAGGGAGTACGCCGAACTGCTGGAGGTGCTGCAGGGACGGCTGGCCATCCTCACGCGCGACAAGCGGTTTGCATCGCGCTCGCTGGTGCTTGTCTTCGAAGGTTCGGATGCGGCCGGCAAGGGCGGTGCGATCCGCCGTGTGACCGCTGCGATGGATGCGCGCCGCTACCGCGTGATTCCGATTGCGGCGCCAAGCGACGAAGAGCTGGCAAAGCCCTACCTGTGGCGTTTCTGGCGGCAGTTGCCTCGCAAGGGCAAGGTCGTGATCTTCGATCGCTCCTGGTACGGGCGCGTGCTGGTCGAGCGGGTCGAAGGCTACTGCACGGAGGCGGACTGGATGCGGGCCTATGCCGAGATCAACGACTTCGAGGATCAACTGATCGATGCCGGGGCGGTGGTGGTGAAGTTCTGGCTCGCAATCAGTGCGGAAGAGCAGCTGGCGCGCTTCAAGGAGCGTGAGGCCGAGCCGCACAAGCGCTTCAAGATCACCGAGGAAGACTGGCGCAATCGGGAGAAGTGGGGGGCGTACGAGCGCGCCGTGTGCGACATGATCGATCGCACCGGAACCGAGCGCGCACCCTGGACGGTGGTCGAGGCCAATGACAAGGAGTTCGCCCGCATCAAGGTGCTGCGCACCATCTGCGAGCAACTGGAGGCTGCCTTCGAGCAATGAAGGGGTTGCGCGCGCGAATGGTCGCTGGTGGAGATCCTGCGGGCTGCTAGAATCGAAACAGGATCCTTGCCTGCGTCGTAAGGATCCGCAGTTCATTGACCTGCCGATCATTTGCCCGATGGTGATCTCTTGAACCGAGAGCCCCTGCTGCACGTTCCGGCCGACGAGGCCGATTCCACTGCCCAGTTCGTGGCCTGGGTACGCGGGGCTGCGCCCTACGTCCATGCCTTTCGCGGCAAGACCTTCGTGATCGGCTTCGGGGGTGAGGTTGCCGCCGGGGCGCGTGCGCAGAGTCTCGCCTACGACTGCAACCTGCTGGCGGCGCTCGGCATCCGGCTCGTGCTGGTGCATGGTGCGCGCCCGCAGATCGATGTCGAGCTGGCGCGTCGTAGTCTGGAGCCGCGCTATCACCACGGGCTCCGGGTCACGGACGCCGAGGCACTCGAATGCGTCAAGGCGGCGATGGCGGTGACCCGGCTGGAGATCGAGGCGCAGTTGTCGCAGGGCCTCCCGAATACGCCGATGGCGGGCAGCTACATCCGCGTGACTGGCGGTAATTTCATCACCGCGAGGCCGGTCGGCGTGCTAGATGGCGTCGACTACCAGTACACGGGCGCCGTGCGCAAGATCATCGCCGAAGAGATCAAGGCTGATCTCGACCAGCAGAACGTCGTGCTGATCTCGCCGCTCGGCGTTTCTCCCGCTGGAGAGATCTTCAATCTGAGCATGGAGGAGGTGGCCGAGGCGGTTGCGGTTGCCCTGCGCGCCGAGAAGCTCATCTACCTGTGCGATGCGCCGGGCCTGCTCGACCCGGATGGGAAGCTCATCGATTCGGTCACGGCAGACGAGGCCGAGCGCATGCTGCGCGCTGGAGAGGGGCTGACCGAGGATCTCGACCTCTACCTGCCGTGCGCGGTGCGTGCGGTGCGGCGCGGCGTAGGGCGCGTGCATCTCATCGATCACGACAAGGACGGCGGGCTGCTGCTGGAGTTCTTTACCCATGCCGGCGTCGGTACGGTCGTCTCGCGCGATCCATTGTTCCGGCTGCGCGAGGCGACGGTCGAAGACGTGGGCGATCTCATCGCGCTGATCTCGCCGATGGAGCAGGACGGCACCCTGGTTCGGCGCGGACGTGAACTGCTGGAGCAGGAGATCGAGCGATTCACGGTGGTCGAGCATGACGGAGTGCTGGTCGGCTGTGCGGCCCTGTATCCGTTCAGCGACGACCGTGCGGCCGAACTGGCCTGCCTCGCGGTGGCGCCCGAGTATCGGCGGGCCGGGTTGGGCGACCAGCTCCTGAAACGCATCGAGCAGCGTGCCCGCCGCCATCACCTGGAGCGGCTCTTCGTGCTCACCACGCGCACCGCGCACTGGTTTCGCGAGCGCGGCTTCAGCGAGATCGGACCGGATGCGCTGCCACGCCAGAAGCGGGAGCTCTATAACTACCAGCGTCGCTCGAAGGTGTTCGTCAAGGCGCTATGAGCCGGCGCAGGAAGGACGCTTCCATCGCAGCGCCATCCGGACCGCACACCGAAGCCGGAGAGGATGCCGTGCTGCGCGTGATCGCCCGCGGTGTGCACGGAGTCGAGGCCCTGTTCGACGCCCAGGGACGGCTGCACTGGATCAGCCCGTCGATCGAACGTCTGACCGGCCGTGCGCCGGACGAACTGATCCGGGCGCCGGACGCGCTCGCGCTGCTGGTGCATGAATCGGATCTCGGATTCTGCCGCCGCAGCATCGCGCAGCTCGTGCAGGAGGGTGGCACCCGCGATTTCGAGTTGCGCTTCGTCTCCGCAGACGGCCAGACGTGCTGGGTTGCGGCGCACTGGCAGCGGCTGGATGAAGAGGCGTCGGGTGGGCTGCGGATGTCCGCCGAGAACATTCAGGCGCGCAAGGAGGCCGAGCACAAGCTGCTGGAGACGGTTGCCGAGTTGCGCCGTTCGCAGGCGCTGCGCGAGCACTACCTCGCACGCAGTCATGACGAGCGCAGGCGCCTGACTGCGCTGCTCGACGTGATCCGGCTTGGAATCCTGTTCTTCGACCAGGATCACCGTGTGCTCCACTACAACCGGGCGCTGCTCGACCTGTGGGGGTTCGATGCGACCGAGAACCTGATCGGGATGCGAGCGGATTCGCTCAAGGCGAAAGTGCTTCCGATGCTGGAAGAGCCGGACGGGTGCTTTGCGGAGGCGGCCGATTCGGGGCGCGGCGGAATCGGTGCGCTGTGCGAGATTCGTCTGCGTGATGGCCGGGTGTTCACCAGTGCCTCGGCGGTGGTCGAGGACGAACCTGGCGGGCGCGAGATCGGGCGGGTCTGGATCTACGAGGATGTGACGCTCGAACGCGAGATCGCGCAGCGGATGGTGGATCTGGCCGAACGTGACCCGCTTACGAACCTCTACAACCGAAGGCGTTTCCACGAAGAGCTCGACCGGCTGCTGTCCGATGCGCTGCGTCGCGGCTATGACGTCGGACTGATGATGTTCGATCTCGATGGGTTCAAGCCGATCAACGACGCGCACGGTCACCAGGCTGGCGATGAGGTCCTCGTGGACATCGCGCGGCAGATCGGCAAGCTGATCCGGCGCAATGAGACCTTCTTCCGTCTGGGTGGCGATGAATTTGCCGTGCTGGTTCCGGATGTGCGTGAGGAGGCCTTGTGCGAGCTTGCGCGACGGATCGTCGACGGGGTGGGGGCGCTGCAGTTCCATTTTGGCGTTGCGGAAGCCACCGAATTGACTGCAAGTCTCGGGATTGCGCTGTTTCCGCGTCATGCGATGGATGCAGAGCGCTTGATTGGTGCGGCTGATCGAGCGATGTACGAGGCGAAGGCAAGCGGCCGCAATCGCTGGGCGATGGCTGGGCGGGCAGGCGGCCAATCCGCTAGAATCCGGACTCCGGGTTCGAACGAGCCCAACGAGAATGAGGATTGATGAGATGGCCCGTATGGTGAATTGCGTCAAGCTCGGGCGCGAGGCGGAAGCGCTGGACGTGCCCCCGATCCCGGGGGCGCTCGGCAAGCGGATCTTCGAGAACGTCTCGAAGGAGGCCTGGCAGCAGTGGGTGAAGTATCAGACCATGCTGATCAACGAGAACCGCCTGAACCTGATGGATGCACGCGCGCGCAAGTATCTTGCCGAGCAGATGGAAAAGCACTTCTTCGGCGAGGGAGCCGACCAGATCGGCGGCTACGTCCCCCCGTCGAACTGAGATCCGATGCGGCCGACGGCGGGAGCGTCGTCCGGCCGCAGGGTACGGCCCTGGTCAGTTGTCGCGGCGCAGCGCCTGGGTGGTGAAGGTCAGGCCTCGCCGCCGTCCTCTTCTTCCCTGGCTTCCCGTTCCATCGCATCGATGCTCGCGTGGCGCACGTTGCGTCCCTTGACCAGGTAGACGACGTACTCGGCGATGTTGGTCGCGTGATCGCCGATGCGCTCGATCGACTTGGCGATGAACAGCACGTCGAGCGAGCGGGTGATCAGCCTCGGATCCTCCATCATGAAGGTCGCGAGCTGGCGCATGATGCCCTTGAAGATGGCATCGACTTCCTTGTCCTGCTTGACGATCGCGGCTGCAGCCGCGAGATCGTGGCGAACGAAGGCGTCGAGGGCGCTGCGCAGCATCCCGATCGCGAGTCCGACCACGTAGCGCAGCTCGACTTTCGGTACGAACGAGGCTTCGGACTCGATGATCGGGCGAGCTGCCTTGGCGATCTTCTTGGCCTCGTCGCCGACCCGTTCGAGATCCGTGACCATCTGCATGATCGTCATCAGAAGCCGCAGGTCGACTGCGGTCGGCGAATGGCGCGCGATGAGCTGGATGCAGATCTCGTCGAGCGCGACCTCTTCCTGGTTCACGGCCTTTTCGACGACGAGCACTTCCTCGATCAGGGTTGGGTCGTTCTTTGCGAGGGCATCGAAGGCTTTGGTGACCTGCTCGCAGACCTTTTCCCCCATCAGCACGACCCGCGTCTGCAGGTGCTCCAGCTCGGTATCGAAGTGCGAGTAGGTGTGCTTGTTCATCTTCATCGTCTGGTGAGTTCCGAAGTGTGCAGACTAGCAGGGGTTGATGAAGGTTTTGTTGCAGCAGGCCTTCGTGAAGCGGTCGGCTGCGGACTCAGCGGTGCAGGTGGCGCTCGACGCCGGTCTGTGTCGCGAGCAGCAGCACGTCGGCGCCGCGACGGGCAAACAGTCCGTTGGTGACCACGCCCGGGATCTGGTTGATTTCCTCTTCGAGCGCGACCGGCGCTGCGATGCGCAGTCCGTGCAGGTCGATGATCACGTTGCCGTTGTCGGTGACGAAGTCCGGACGCACGACCGGTCGTCCGCCCAGCGCAGCAAGTTCGCGCATCACGTAGGCACGCGCCATCGGGATGACTTCGACGGGCAGCGGGAACGCGCCCAGCGTGCCGACCTGCTTGCTCGAATCGCAGATGCAGATGAAACGGGTCGCGACGGCCGCGACGATCTTCTCGCGGGTGAGCGCGCCGCCGCCTCCCTTGATCATGCACAGTGCGGGATCGATCTCGTCGGCGCCGTCGATGTACACCGGCAGGTCGGTGACTTCATTGAGGTCGATGACCGGAATTCCGTGTCGTGCCAGCCGGCGTGTGCTGGCCTCGGAACTGGAAACGGCGCCGGTGATGCGTTCGCGCAGGTTGACCAGTCCGTCGATGAAATGATTGACGGTCGACCCGGTGCCGACCCCGACGATGCTGCCTTCCTCGACATATTCCAGTGCGGCAAGCGCGGCAGCCTTCTTGAGTTCGTCCTGCTTCATCGGGGCATCTCCAGTGAGTTTGCTTGCAGTCTTGCGGCCCGGGCGGCGGTGTCGTTCAGAAGAGCCCTTCGAACGGCTGCACGGTGACCGGTTGTCCGGCATGCACGCCGGCACACTCTTCGGGCAGCACGATGAAGCAGTCGGCGTCCGACATCGAGCGCAGTACGCCCGAACCCTGTGCACCCGCAACCTCCACGTGAAGCCCCTCCGGGGCGCGCACCAGGCGGCCGCGCAGGAACTCGCGGCGCCCGGGCCGCTTCGGGATGTCTTCGATGCAGACGACCTGAAAACTGTGCAGGACCGGAAGCGGATGGGCGCCCGCCAAGGTAAGCAGCGCGTCGTGAACGAACTGGAACCAGGTGACGAGTACCGCGACCGGGTTGCCGGGAAGGCCGAACATCCAGGCGTTTCCGATGCGTCCGAACGCCATCGGACGGCCGGGCTTGATGTCGATCTTCCAGAACGCGACCTCGCCGAGGCGATTGAGGATCTCGCGGATGAAGTCGGCTTCCCCGACCGAAACCCCGCCGCTCGTGAGAATCACGTCGGAGTTTGCCGCAGCGTCGCGCAAGGTGGCTTCCAGCGCCTGCGGTTCATCGCGCACGACTCCAAGATCGAGCAGTTCGCAGTCGAGTCGGGTCAGTACCCCGAAGAGCGTGTACCGGTTGCTGTCGTAGACCTCGCCGGGGGCAAGCGGCCTGCCGATCGAGGCGATCTCGTCCCCGGTCGATAGGTAGGTGACGCGCAACCGCCGGTAGACGACCACCTCGGCGAGCCCGAGTGAGGCGATCAAACCGAGTTCGACGGGGCCGCAGCGCTTGCCCGCGGGCAGCGCAACCCCACCCAGCGCAAGATCCTCACCGGCACGGCGCAGGTTCTGGAAAGCGTCCTGCCCAGGTGGGATGATGACCCGGCTCGCTTCCAGCCGGACGGCCTCCTGCACCACGATCGTGTCGGCGCCCTGCGGAATCGGAGCCCCCGTCATGATGCGAACCGCCTGTCCTGCACCGACCATGCCCGAGAACGGACGCCCCGCGAAGGCGGTGCCGACGATCGTCAGGCCGGTTTCGCCGTCGGTGCGCAGATCGGCGTGCCGCACGGCATAGCCATCCATCGCCGAGTTATCGTGGGCCGGGACGTTGCACGGCGCAAGGACATCCTCGGCCAGGATGCGACCGAGCGCGTCGCGCACCGAAACACGCTCCCAGCCGCTCACGGGCGCAAGACGATCAAGAATCGCACGCCGGGCCTGCTCGACGCTCAGGCTGTGCGGTGCTTGGGCGGATGTCGTGGCACTGGCCATGTCCTTCATCCTTGTGGAGGTCGATCGGAGGATCGCTTCACAGTGATCCGTACGAGTGCAGGCCGGTCAGGAACATGTTGACGCCAACGAAGGCGAAAGTCGTGACCGCGAGCCCGATGACCGCCCACCAGGCGAGCATCGCGCCGCGCAGTCCGCCGGTCAGTCGCATGTGCAGCCAGGCGGCGTAGTTGAGCCAGACGATGAGTGCCCAGGTCTCCTTCGGATCCCATTGCCAGTAGGTTCCCCAGGCTTCTGCGGCCCACAGCGCGCCGAGTACCGTGGCGATCGTGAAGAACGCGAAGCCGATCGCGATGGCGCGGTACATGACGTCTTCGAGGATGCGTTCGGCCGGCAGGCGCGCTGCGAGAATGCCGCGTCCGGCGAGCAGGCGGGCGATGCCGATCATCGCGGCAAGGGCGAACGCACCGTAGCCGACGAAGTTGGCCGGAACGTGCACTTTCATCCAGTATGACTGGAGGGCCGGAATCAGGGGCTGGATCTCGTGGGCGCCACGCGAAAAGGCGTACCAGAGCAGGAATCCGACCGCGGCCGATACGATCACCATCACGAATGCGCCCATCCTGCGGGTGCCGTAGCGGGTTTCGTAGTAGAGGTAGAGCAGCATGGTGATCAGGCAGAACAGCACGAAGACTTCGTACAGATTGCTGATCGGGATGTAGCCGATCTCCGGTCCGAGCAGATAGGATTCGTACCAGCGCACAAGCAGTCCGGTGGTACCCATTGCGACCGCGACCCAGGTCAGCGCACTTCCGGTTCTCTCGGCAAAGTCGGCCCCCGCGATCAGTCCGAGCCAATAGGCTCCCGTTGCGATGAAGACCAGGGCGCTCATCCACATGATCGCGGTCTGGCTCGAGATCAGGTACTTCAGCGCAAAGGTCTGGTCGGCGCGCGCGAGGTCGCCCTGATACAGCGCGATCGCTGCCAGCGCAAGCAGCGCGACGGTGGCTGCGAAGCCGCGGAACGGCTTCCAGTGCCACCCGACCGCGGTCAGGAGCGGTACGTGGATGATCAGGATGGCGGTATCGTAGCCGTCCATGTGACTGCCGTAGCGGACCAGCGCCAGGGCGGCGCCGGAGAGCAGCGCAGCCAGATAGAGCCAGTCCAGCGCTGCGGATCTGAACCCCGGCATGGAGCCAGGGCGATGTGCGAGTTCGTTCATCGGGGCATCGCCGGCGTGTCCGGCGCGAAGGCCGGGTCGAGAATGAGGCGCAAGGCGTCGACGTGGCGTCCGAAATGCTCGTCGACGTCCACGGTCCTGCGGTTCGAGGACAGGGCGACGAGTACGTCGCCGTTGTTCTTCAACAGGACGAACAGTCTGCGCTCGCGGATGTAGAGCATCGCAAAAATACCCAGGATCAGCAACAGGAAGCCGGCGTACACCACTGCCTTGCCTGGCGAGCGGGTGACCTGCAGCACGGTGGCCTGGCGCTGTGTGAAGTCCAGCAACTGGAGGTACAGCGGTGCGCCATAGAGGAGGCTGTCGGACAGTGCCGTCGTCGCGTTGCTCAGGTAGCGGGCTCGCGCCTCGTCCAGAATCGGTGCTTCGCGCCCGGATTGCTCGTGCTGGATCGCCCAGGCTTCCCACACCAGCCCATTGAGAATCTTCAGGAAGAGGTCGAGCGCGCGCTCGCGTTCGTCGGAGGGAACCGTCGTTTCGATGAAGCGGGCGACGGTTTCGTAGCCGCGCTCGGCAAAAAGATCGAGAACGTGGCGTGCGGTTGCGGTCAGACGGGTGCGCGTCGCCTCGTCGGCCCCCGGCAGGCTGCGTTCGGCGAAACGGGACGCGATCTGCTCGTGACGTGCCGGATCGAAGACGAGACCGTGAAGGCTGAACCACGTTTCGAGCCGGCCATCCTCGTCGAGCGGCAGGCGAAGATAGGCAAACTCCTCGGCGGCGCTGTCGCGCACACCCGACAGGACGACCCAGGCTCCGTCGCGCTCGACCGGCATCATGTAGTTGTGGAACTCGCGGGCCTGTCCGGCTTCGTCACGCAGCCGGAAGACGAAACTCGGCCCCAGATTGCGCATCGCCTTGTCCGCGGGAGCACCGGCACCGCTGCCGAGCTGGCGCTGCACCTGTGTCAGGACCGAACCCTGCCGAGCTTCCTGGTCCGGGTCGGGCACCACGTCTTCTACCGTGAAGGCACGGAACTCGGTCAGTTCCAGCGTGTGCGCGTAGCCCTTGTCGGAAAGTGGCAGCACGTCGCCGATCGCGCCTGCAATGTCCTGCTGCCGGGCCGGATGTCCGGGGAGCAGACTGTGTGCGCGCAAGCGCAGGCTGGAGCCGCCGTCCTCGAATCCGGACTGGTAGATTGCGATGCCGTGGTGGAACAGCGGACGGTTCACCTCGAGCGTATGCGAGAACGACTGTCCGGTCTCCACGTCGGTGATCGTGAGATCGCTCGCGAAGCGGCTCGGGCTTCCGTTGTCGTAGTGCTCGATATGGAACTTCTCCAGCGCGATCGAGAACGGCAAGGTCTGCAGCAGGATGCCATCGTCGAGTCGCAGCACCGCGTAGCGGTTCGACCGCCCTTCGGGTACGAACACGTTGCCGCGGAAGCTCCAGTTGCTTTCCGGCAGGCGCGATGACTCGGGAATGTCCGCGATCAGCTGTCCGGCGCTTGTGCTGGACTTGGCACCGAAGGCAAGCTGTGCCCGCAGCGGCAAGTCGCCATCGAGAAGGCCGCCGACACAGATCAGCACGATCGCGCCATGGGCGAGAAAGTATCCCGAGCGGCTGAGGCTTCCCTGGCGGGCGGCGACCAGCACGGCGTCCGGGCGCCGATCGGTGCGCGCCGCGAAGCCGTTCGCGCGTGCGTAGTCTTCGATTCGGGCGAGTGCGTCGTCCGCGTGCAGCGAACAGGAGAACTCGCTGCGGTGCGCGAACTGTCTGAGCGAAACCTCCCTGGCACGCTCGCGGAAGCTGCGCATCTCGCGCAGCATCGGCGCAGTCTGGCGGACGATGCACAGACTCGTCGACAGGACCAGAAACGCCAGGATCACGAGAAACCACGGGGCGCTATACACCGAGTACAGACCCAGTGTCTCGAACACCGGGAACCAGAATGGTCCGAACTGGTTCAGGTAGGCGTTGAACGGCTCATTCTGCTGCACCACCGTGCCGATGATCGATGCAATGCCCAGGGCCGTGAGCAGGCTGATGGCAAAACGCATCGAACTGAGCAGTTCGAACAGGTCGCGAGCGGTACCGCGTTGCATCCGGATTCCTGGTTCGACAGTGGCGGCCACGGAGCGTGATGCCGAAAAAAACGGGGTGGACGCGCCACCCCTGATGCTTCAGATTGCGAGAATCCCGGGAATCAGCGCAGACCGGCCGCGTAGTCGGCGACCGCCTTCATTTCCGGATCGGTCATCTTCAGGGCGATCGTGCGCATCATCTCGTTCGCGTCGTTCTTGCGCATGCCATCGCGGAAATTCTTCAACTGCTGGAAGGTGTAATCTGCGAACTGGCCGGCAATACGCGGGTATTGGGACGGCATGCCGGAGCCGGCCGGGCCGTGGCACGCGGCACAGGCTGGCACGCCTTTTTCCGCGATCCCGCCACGCCAGATCTTCTGTCCCTGTTCGATCGTCTGCATGGCTGCAGCGGAGGCAGGCTGAAGCTTCTGCGAGGCGAAGTAATGGGCCATGGCCTTCATGTCATCGTCCTCGAGGCTGGCAATCATCGCGTTCATCACGGCATTCTCGCGAACCGGCGGCTGGCCGTCCCAGGACTTGTATTCCTTCATCTGCTTGTAGAGGTACTCGGGGATCTGCCCGGCAAGCTTGGGGTTTTCGGGCAGGGCGCTGTTGCCGTCGGCGCCGTGGCAGCCTACGCAAATGGTCTCTGCGGTCTGTTGCGCCTTCGCAAGATCGGGGGCCTGGTCCTGGGCCTGGAGGCCGCCGGTGGCAAGAAGCAGCGAGAGCAGCAGGGAACGCTTGATCATGGTGTCCTCAGAAAGCTGTGAGCGGTTGTCTCAAACTTGGTATTCTATAACAACAGTTCATTCTTGCGCGATCGAATCCGGCGTCCTGGCCGCTTCGCTGCCCCGTGCAGGCACTTCCGGACGCCTTTCCGTTCATGCCGATTTTCCGAAACGCCCAGTTCGAGACTTCGATCGCAAAGCCATCGGGGTTACCGTCTCCGACCGGGGTCGAGATCGCCTTTGCCGGGCGGTCGAACGCCGGCAAATCGAGCGCAATCAATACGCTGGCGGGTCACACACGGCTGGCATTCGTATCCAAGACCCCCGGCCGTACGCAGCTCATCAATTTCTTCCGCCTGAACTGCGGCGCGGCGCTCGTCGACCTCCCCGGCTACGGTTATGCCAAGGTCCCCGAGGCGATCCGGCGGCAGTGGCAGGGCTTGCTGGAAACCTATCTGAGAAAGCGCGAAAATCTCGCCGGCCTCGTCCTCATCATGGATTCGCGCCATCCGCTCACGCCGCTCGACGAGCAGATGCTGGGCTGGTTCGTCCCGACTGGTAGACCGGTCCACATCCTGCTGACCAAGAGTGACAAGCTTTCACGCAATCAGGCGGCGGCGGCTCTTTCATTCGTTCGACGTGCGCTGGTCGGCCTTGGCGCCCAGGTGACGGTGCAGCTCTTTTCCAGTCTGAACAAGACCGGAGTCGAAGAGGTGGAGGAGGTGGTATCGGGCTGGCTTGGCATCGCGCCGCCAGTCGAAGCTGCTGCGCCGGGGATCGAAACCACTCCCGGGCCTGTGGCGCGCACACCTGGAAAAAGAAAACCCCGGGCTCAAGGGGAAGAAAGCCCGGGGGTGAAACGCCTGTAATGAAGGCACCCGCTCAGGGAGGGAAAGCGGGGGATGGCATCACCCATCCGTTTGCTAAGATGGTCGGCCTTCGGGATAGTTCCCGACTGTTTTAGTCAAGGTATTTCAATTTGTAATTCCTCCAGCAACAGGAACGACCATGCGCCCGACCGGATCCTTTCCCTCCACCCGTATGCGCCGGATGCGCCGTGACGAGTTTTCGCGGCGCCTGATGCGCGAATCCCGTCTCTCGACCGATGATCTGATCTATCCAGTGTTCGTGCTGGAAGGCGAGGGGCGTACCGAAGCCGTGCCCTCGATGCCCGGGGTCAGTCGGGTATCGCTCGACCGCTTGCTGGCGGTCGCCGAGGAGGCGGTCGAACTCGGCGTGCCGGCGCTTGCGCTCTTCCCGGTGATCGATGCGGGTGCCAAGACGGCGGGCGCCGAAGAAGCATGGAATCCAGAAGGACTCGTTCCGCGCGTCGTGCAGGCGTTGAAGGCGCGCTTTCCAGAACTGGGGGTGGTCACCGATGTCGCGCTCGACCCGTACACCAGCCATGGTCAGGATGGCTTGATCGACCCCGAGGACCCGCGCGGCTATGTGCTCAACGACGAAACCCTCGAAGCGCTTGCGCGCCAGGCGGCTTGCCACGCAGGAGCCGGCGCCGATGTCGTCGCACCCTCCGACATGATGGATGGGCGCGTCGCACGAATCCGGGCCGAACTCGATGCGGGCGGCCACATCCACACGCGCATCCTCGCCTATTCGGCGAAGTACGCTTCGAGCTTCTATGGCCCGTTCCGTGATGCGGTCGGTTCGGCCGGCAATCTCGGCAAGGGCAACAAGTTCACGTACCAGATGGACCCGGCCAACAGCGACGAGGCGCTGCGCGAAGTTGCGCTCGACATCGCCGAAGGGGCGGACATGTTCATGGTCAAACCCGGCATGCCGTATCTCGATATCGTGCGCCGGGTCAAGGCGGAGCTGCAGGTGCCGACCTACGTGTATCAGGTCAGCGGCGAGTACGCGATGCTGAAGGCTGCAATCGCCAACGGCTGGCTGGCTGAGGAGGCGTGCGTGATGGAGGCGCTGCTCTCGTTCAAACGGGCGGGTGCGGACGGTATCCTGACCTATTTCGCGCTCGATGCAGCGCGCTGGCTCAAGGGCCGTGGCTGAACGATTGCACGGCATGAGCAGCGACCGGCGCAAGTTCGCACCTTCCGTTGCGCGCAACCGCGACTTCATCCTGCCGATCCTGCGCCGCGTGTTGCCAGCCACGGGAATGGTGCTGGAGATCGGCAGCGGTTCCGGGGAGCATGCCGTGCATTTTGCCCGCCATTTGCCCGAACTGGTCTGGCAGCCCAGCGATGCCGACCCTGAGGCGCTCGACTCGATTGCCGACTGGGTTGCCGAGGCCCGCCTGCCCAATCTCCTGCCGCCGCTTCGGCTGAGTCTCATGCAGGAGGACTGGCCTGTGCGGGCGATCGAAGCCGTGCTCGCGATCAACGTCCTGCATTTCTCGCCGCCCGAAAGCACCCAGGCGCTGTTCCACGGGGCTGCGGGGGTACTGGGGGCGGGGGGTGTGATCTATTGCTATGGGCCCTACCGGCGCCGCGGCAGGCATACCGCACCGAGCAACGAGCGTTTCGACGAATGGCTGCGCGGTGTCGATGCGCGCTTTGCGGTGCGCGACCTCGAAACCGTTGAGGCCGAGGCGCGGAAGGCTGGTTTTCATCTTGAAGAAATCATCGACATGCCAGCCAACAACTTCAGCCTGGTGTTCCGCCAACGCTGAAAGCATGCCGGCCGCGATCGGCTGGATCCGCCAGAGTGGCTACTTGCGCACGTCCGCCCACGCTGCGCCAGTGAGCATCGCGAGCTCCGAAGGGCTGAGCGGAAACACCGAGAACGGCGTGCCCGCGGCTGCCCAGAGGGTTTCGAAGCGCTGCAGATCCTGATCGAGCAAGAGCTTTGCCGGTTTCGCGTGGCCGAGCGGCGCAACGCCGCCGATCGCATAGCCGGTGGCCTCGCGCACGAAATCGGCATCGGCCCGCCCGATCGGCTCGCCGATCCGGGCGGCGACCTTGGCTTCGCATACACGGTTGTCTCCGCTCGCGATCACGATGACCGCTTGCTCGCTGAGCTTGCCCCGGAACACGATCGATTTCGCGATCTCGGCGACACTGCAGCCGATCGCTGCAGCAGCCTCGGCGCTGGTGCGTGTCGGTTGCTCGAATTCGACAACTGGCCGGTCGCACGCTCTTTCGAGCAGGAGCTGGCGGGTTCGCAGGGCGGTGGGATGCTGGGCGGGTTTCATCGGGTTGGAATCCGGTCAGGCGAGGGATACCGCGGTACCGCTTGCGGCGACCATCAGCATTCCGTTGCGCTCGCCCAGGACTTCGTAGTCGATGTCGATCCCGACGACCGCGTTGGCGCCGAGCTGGCGGGCGGCGTCGGCCATGTCTGCGAGCGCGGTCTCGCGTGCGGAGCGCAGGGTCTTCTCGTATGCGCCGGCACGACCACCGACGACATCCCGCACGGCGGCGAACAGGTCCTTGAAGACGTTTGCACCGATGATGGCTTCTCCCGTCACGACGCCGTGATAGGTTCGGATGGGCCGGCCTTCGACGGACGGCGTGGTGGTCAGCAGCATGGGGTGTCCTCCAGTCGCTTGCAGTACGCTCCCCCGATTATGCCGTCTCGGCCGGTTCGTTGCGAAGCAGGCCGTGAAATCAAGGAGTGCCGTGATCGGGCGCTGCTCGTTTGCTTCCGGCTATCATTGCCGGACACGTTGCGAACCGTCTTTCTTGTGGTCGGCCCATGACGGATTCCGTATCCGAAGATCGCAGCCCCTGGTCCGTGTTCCTCGTCTTCCTGAGACTGGGTCTGACCTCGTTTGGCGGGCCGGTGGCGCATCTCGGATATTTTCGCGACGAATTCGTCGTCCGGCGCCGCTGGTTGAACGAGCGAAGCTATGCCGATCTGGTTGCGCTGTGCCAGTTCCTGCCTGGGCCGGCAAGCAGCCAGGTGGGGATGGCCCTGGGGCTGTCCCGAGCGGGTTACGCCGGGGCTCTCGCTGCCTGGGTAGGTTTCACGCTTCCATCCGCCTTGCTTCTGATCGTGTTTGCACTCGGATTGACCGAATTCGGGGATGCTCTGCCGGCCGGAGTGCTGCATGGGCTCAAGGTGGTCGCCGTCGCCGTCGTCGCTCAGGCCGTCTGGGGCATGGCGCGTACGCTTTGCCCGGATGCGGCTCGTGTCATGATCATGGCGCTTTCGGCCTGTCTCGTTCTCCTTCTTCCTTCGGCCTGGATGCAGGTTGGCGTGATTGTGCTCGCAGGTGTTGCCGGTCTGGCCTTACCGCGATCTGAAATACCCGGGCTACGGCCGCAGGACACGTTCGCCGTCCCGATCGGCGCGCGTGCCGGGGTTCGGTGGCTGATCCTGTTCTTCATCCTGCTTGCCGGGCTGCCGTTCTGGGCCGAAGCGTCTTCCGGGCAGGCGTGGCGGATGGTGGATGCCTTCTACCGCGCGGGCTCGCTGGTGTTCGGCGGCGGTCACGTCGTGCTGCCCCTCTTGCAGGCCGAGGTGGTCCCGGCCGGGTGGGTCGGCAACGATACGTTTCTTGCCGGCTACGGAGCGGCACAGGCCGTACCGGGGCCGCTCTTCACGTTCGCCGCCTTTCTCGGCGCCTCTGCACAAGGCGAAGTCACCGGCTGGACCGGTGGGGCGCTCTGCCTGGTCGCGATCTTCGCCCCATCCTTCCTGCTCGTGGCCGGCGCGTTGCCGGTTTGGGAGCGTGTGCGCACCAACCTGCGGATGCGTGATGCGCTGTCCGGGATCAATGCCGCCGTCGTGGGCTTGCTCCTCGCAGCGCTCTACCATCCGGTGTCGACCAGCGCCCTGCTTGACGCAAAGGACTTTGCCCTGGCGCTCCTCGCGCTTGTCGCGCTGGTGTTCTGGAGGCTGCCTTCATGGCTTGTGGTTGTGGGCTGTGGTCTGGGCGGCTGGGTGCTCCAGGCATGAGGTGTTCTCACGGTCGGCAGCGCTGCCTGGAGTCGCCGTGGTGGAACGCACCGACGGAAGTAAAATATCGTGCCATGTCGGGACCGTTTCAGGTGGTTGCCCGTTGTGCCCCACCTCTGTGAAGCACCTGGCGGCCGAATGGCAAAGAAAAAGCCGCCAACCCTTTCAGGCTGGCGGCTTCTCGAATCTCTGGTGGTGATGGGCAGAATCGAACTGCCGACCTACGGGTTATGAATCCGTCGCTCTAACCGTCTGAGCTACATCACCGACAAGCCTGCTAATATAGCGGTTCGAGGAAGTTTGCGTCAACAAGAGAGCTGCAGCGAATGAAGAAACTCTACATCCGGACCTTCGGATGCCAGATGAACGAGTACGACTCCGCGAAGATGGCCGATGTGCTCGGTACGGTCGATGAGGTGGTGCGGACGGAGGATCCGGAAGAGGCCGACGTCATTCTGTTCAACACCTGTTCGGTACGCGAGAAGGCGCAGGAGAAAGTGTTTCACGACCTGGGGCGGGTCAAGCACCTGAAGCAGGCAAAACCGGGACTCATCATCGGGGTGGGCGGGTGCGTTGCGAGCCAGGAGGGCGATGCGATCGTGGCGCGTGCGCCGTATGTCGATCTCGTGTTCGGCCCCCAGACGCTCCATCGACTGCCCGAACTGATCGAGGCGCGCCGTGCGAGCGGGCGCTCGCAGGTGGATATCTCGTTTCCCGAGATCGAGAAGTTCGACCGCATGCCGCCGGCGCGCGTGGAGGGGGCGAGTGCCTTCGTCTCGATCATGGAGGGGTGCTCGAAGTACTGCACGTTCTGCGTCGTGCCCTATACGCGTGGCGAAGAGGTGTCGCGTCCGCTCGACGATGTGCTCGCCGAGGTTGCGGGGCTTGCGGCGCAGGGTGTCAAGGAGATCACCCTGCTGGGGCAGAACGTGAATGCCTGGCGCGGTGTGCTGACCCGCGATGGCGCGGAGCAGGGCGACTTTGCGTTCCTGCTCGAATGCGTGGCCGAGATTCCTGGCGTCGAGCGGTTGCGCTACACCACTTCGCATCCACGCGAGATGACGCAGCGGGTGTTCGATGCCTACGAGAAGATCCCGAAACTCGTCGGACATCTGCATTTGCCGGTTCAGTCGGGTTCGGACCGGGTGTTGGCGGCGATGAAGCGCGGCTATTCGGTGCTCGAATACAAGTCGGTCGTGCGCAAGCTGCGTGCGGCGCGTCCGGACCTGTCGTTGTCGTCCGATTTCATCGTTGGTTTTCCGGGCGAGACCGAAGAGGATTTCGAGAAGACCATGAAGCTCATCGACGAGGTCGGTTTCGACTTCTCATTCAGCTTTGTGTACAGCCCGCGTCCCGGAACGCCGGCGTCCGATCTGGAGGATCCGGTGCCGCAGGAGACCAAGCTGCGCTGGCTGGCGCGCTTGCAGAAGCGTCTGGAAGAGCAGGCGATGGAGATCAGCCGTTCGATGGTCGGCCACACCGAGCGCATACTCGTTGAAGGCACTTCGCGCAAGGATCCGGGTGAGCTTGCTGGTCGGACCGAGAACAACCGGGTCGTGAATTTCGCGGCGAATCCGCGCCTGATAGGCCAGTTCGTCGATGTGCGGATCACGCAGGCGCTGCCGCACAGCCTGCGTGGCGAGATCGTGGTGCGGGAGTCCTGAATGGCGCGTTCCACCGAAGTCATCTTCGAGCCCGTCGACAATTGCCGGCTCGCGAACCTGTGCGGTGCGCTCGACGAGAACCTGCGCCAGATCGAATCGGCCTTCGATGTCAGCATCACGCGCCGCGGCGAGCGCTTCAAACTGACGGGGCAGGGCGCGGGGATGCAGCTCGCAGCGAAGGCGCTGCGCGGTTTCTACGAGCGTGCCGGCAGCCACCTGAGTGTCGACGATATCCAGCTTGGGTTGGTCGAAGTCGCGAATCTTTCCCCGGCGCGACAACCCGCGCCGGGGAGTGCGCCGACCCTGCTCACGCGCAAGAGCGAATTGCACGGGCGCACGCCGCGACAGGTCGAGTACCTCACGAACATCCAGTCGCACGACATCACCTTCGGCATTGGCCCTGCGGGCACCGGCAAAACCTACCTTGCGGTTGCCAGCGCGGTCGATGCATTCGAGCGCGAGCTGGTGGAGCGGATCATTCTCACCAGGCCTGCGGTCGAGGCGGGTGAGCGGCTCGGTTTCCTGCCCGGGGATCTTGCGCAGAAGGTCGATCCCTACCTGCGCCCGCTCTACGATGCGCTCTACGACCTGATGGGGTTCGACCGGGTGGCGAAGCTCTTCGAGCGCGGGGGGATCGAGATCGCGCCGCTCGCCTTCATGCGTGGCCGCACCCTGAACCATGCCTTCATCATTCTCGATGAGGCGCAAAACACCACACCCGAGCAGATGAAGATGTTCCTGACACGGATCGGGATCGGTGCAAAGGCCGTGGTCACGGGCGATCTGACCCAGATCGACCTGCCGCGAGGGCAGCGCAGCGGGCTGCTCGAAGCGCGACGCATTCTCGCAGCGGTGCGCGGCATCGCGGTGACCGAGTTCGGTCGCGAGGACGTCGTGCGCCATCCGCTGGTCGCGCGCATCGTCGAGGCCTACGACCGGGAAGCGACCCGGGCCGAGCGCGAGGAGGGGTCTCGTGAGCCGTGACCAGGCTGCGCTGATGGTCCAGAAGGCGCTTCCGGATGTCGAGCGCAAGGCAAGCCCGAAGCGACGGCTGCTTCGCCGCTGGGCGCGCGCGGCGCTGATCGGACCGCGCGCCGAGGTGACGATCCGGCTCGTCGGTGAGGAAGAGGGGCGCGAACTGAATCGCATTTATCGCGGCAAGGACTATGCGACGAACGTCCTGAGCTTCGTCAGCGAGGCGCCGCCGGCCCCCGGCCAGGCCTGTGCACCGAAGGTCCGGGGCGACATCGTTCTGTGCGTGCCGGTCGTGCTGCGCGAGGCGACCGAGCAGGGCAAGGATGCGCCGGCACACTTCGCGCACATGGTGGTGCATGGTATGCTGCACCTTCAGGGTTTCGACCATGAAGCGCCTGGCGATGCTAAGGTCATGGAGGCGCTCGAAACCCGAATTCTTGCAACATTGGGCTTCGATGATCCGTACGTGTGAGTAACGGCCGAAGGGCGAGGACTTGGGATCCCGGTCGGTTCCCAAGTCCTGGCTCTTCACCTTCCTTCCTACATGGACAGTTCCACGGGTAACCGACCCACGTTGTTCGAACGCCTTTCGGCCATCCTGTCACGGGAGCCGGAAGATCGCGAGGACCTGCTGGCGCGCTTGCGCGCCGCCTGCGACCGAAACCTGATCGATGCCGATGCGCTGACGATCATGGAAGGCGCCCTGCAGATGACCGACATGCAGGTGCGCGAGATCATGATTCCGCGCGCGCAGATGGACTGCATCCATATCGACGATCCGATCGACCGGATCGCCGAGTTCGTCGTCGATACCGCCCACTCGCGTTTCCCTGCGGTGGGCGAGAACAAGGATGACGTGCTGGGCATCTTTCTCGCGAAGGATCTGCTCCGCTATTACGCCGGACGGGAGTTCGACCTGCGTGACATGCTCCGGCCCGCGGTCTTCGTGCCTGAATCAAAGCGTCTGAACGTGCTGCTGCGCGAGTTCCGGGTGAGTCGCAACCACATGGCGATCGTCGTTGATGAGTACGGTGGGGTCGCCGGGCTGGTGACGATCGAGGACGTTCTGGAGCAGATCGTCGGCGACATCGAGGACGAGTACGATTTCGACGAGGCGGGTGACAGTATCCGCCTCGATCACAACGGGCGTTACCGGGTCAAGGCGACGACCGAGATTGCGGATTTCAACGAAGCCTTCTCGACCTCATTCAGCGACGAGGAAGTCGACACGGTCGGGGGGCTGGTGATCCGTCACCTTGGCCGGCTTCCCAAGCGTGGTGAGTCGATCGTTCTGGAAGGAATGAAGATCCAGGTCATGCGTGCAGACAGTCGCCGGGTACATACCCTGCTCGTCGAACCTGCGCGCAGACACGAGACACCGGAATCCTCGGAGCCAGGCTGATGTCGCGGAGCACTCCGCCAGAATGCCGGGGTCGCCGCAGGCCATGCTGAAGGGGGGGCGGCTGGCCGGTGTGGCGATGCTCGCCGGCATGTCGTCGGTTCTCGCGTTCGAACCCTTCGGCTGGTTTCCCATCGCGTTCCTGAGCCTGGCGGTGCTCGTGGCGCTGATCGAGCGCGCACCGGCAGCCCGGTGGGGATTCGTGGCCGGGTTCGGGTGGGGGCTTGGCGCCTTTGTCGCCGGGGTGTCCTGGCTCTATGTGGCGTTGAACCGGTACGGCGGTGTTCCGATGCCGCTGGCGGCGCTTGCGATCGTGCTTTTCTGCGCCTATCTGGCCCTGTTTCCAGCGCTGGCCTGCGCCGCATACGCCTGGCTTCGCCGGCGATCCGGCCTGCTGTCCGCGGCACTTTTCGCCGCCTGCTGGGTGCTCGGGGAGTTGCTGCGCGGCTGGTTGTTTACCGGGTTTCCCTGGCTCGCGATCGGGTACTCCCAGACCCCGCCCAGTCCATTGGCCGGGTTTGCTCCCGTCCTGGGGATCTATGGCCTGGGCGGGCTCGTCGCCCTGGGTTCGGCGATCCTGGGTTTGACGGCCTGGCGCGCGCCGGGTGGCTGGCGCTTGCCGGCCGTCACGGTGCTGTTGCTGGGGGTGGGCGGCCAGTGGCTGCATGGCGCTTCATGGTCGCAGCCGTTCGGAGATCCAGTCAGGGTTGCGCTGGTTCAGACCAGCATCGAACAGGATCTCAAGTGGGAACCCGAGCATCTCGCGCGATCGCTGACGATCAACGCGGAACTGTCCGACGTCGCTGAGGCCGATCTCGTTGTGCTGCCTGAAACGACCTTGCCGCTGCTCGTCGAGAATGTGCCGCGCAGCTATCTGGATGGGCTTTCCAGCCGGGCGCGCGAGCGCAGCGCAGATCTTGTCGTCGGAGTGTTCAGGCGCGATGAAGAGGGGCGCATCTACAACGCCGCGATGAGCTTCGGCGCGTCCGCGCCCCAGCACTACGCGAAGCAGCATCTCGTGCCGTTCGGGGAATTCTCCCCGCCGCTCTTCGGGTGGTTCTATCGCCTGGCAAACATCCCGATGTCGGACCAGAGTCCGGGGCGTTCCGATCAGCGTCCGATGGAGCTGGCCGGGCAGCGGATTGCGGTCAACATCTGCTACGAGGACCTTTTCGGGCGCGAACTGCTGCGCACGCTTCCCGAAGCGACCCTGATGCTCAACCTCTCGAACCTTGCGTGGTACGGGGACTCGATCGCGCAGCCTCAGCACCTGCAGATCGCACGCATGCGCGCACTCGAGACCGGGCGGCCGATGTTGCGCGCGACCAACACCGGAATGACTGCGCTGGTCCTTCCGGATGGGCAGGTCGAAGCGGTCTTGCCAGCGTTCGAGCGTGGCGTGCTGCAGGTCACGGTGCGGGGTCATGAAGGGCTGACCCCGTACGCGCGCTGGGGCGACGGACTCGCGGGCATGCTGGCCGTCCTGATCGTCGGGACCTGCGCAATGAACGCCCGTCGCAAGGATCGCGCGATCTTGCGGGAGCATGCGGGCACGCATCCGTGCCGTGACTTCGACCGCGACGCCGAAAGCCAGTAAAATCCGCATCTTTGTGTGTAGTGCGTGCCGTCGCCATCAGGGGCCATGTCCAAGATCATTCCGACCTTCCAGCAGATCATCCAGACGCTGCAGCAATACTGGGGCGAGCGCGGCTGCGTGCTGCTCCAGCCCATCGACCTCGAAGTCGGGGCGGGAACCTCCCATACCGCGACCTGCCTGCGCGCGATCGGTCCGGAGCCGTGGAACGCGGCCTACGTTCAACCTTCGCGCCGGCCGAAGGACGGACGCTATGGCGAGAATCCGAACCGGTTGCAGCACTACTACCAGTACCAGGTGGCGCTGAAACCCTCACCCGCGAACATCCAGGATCTTTACCTCGACTCGCTGCGGGCGCTCGGCATCGATCCGATGGTGCACGACATCCGTTTCGTCGAGGATGACTGGGAGAACCCCACGCTGGGTGCCTGGGGGCTGGGTTGGGAGGTGTGGCTCGACGGCATGGAGGTGACGCAATTCACCTACTTCCAGCAGGTCGGCGGGCTCGACTGCAAGCCGGTGCTGGGCGAGATCACCTATGGGATCGAACGCCTGGCGATGTACCTGCAGGGGGTCGAGAACGTCTATGACCTGCTGTGGACCGTCTATCCGGACGGCAGCCGCGTGACCTATGGGGATGTCTATCACCAGAACGAAGTCGAGCAATCGAGGTACAACTTCGAACACTCGAACGTGGATTTCCTGTTCTCGCTCTTCGGCAACTACGAAGCCGAGGCGCGCCGCCTGACCGAAGCCGGCCTGCCGCTGCCGGCCTACGAGATGGTGCTCAAGGCGGGCCATAGCTTCAACCTGCTCGACGCGCGCGGCGCCATTTCGGTGACCGAGCGAGCGGCCTACATCGGCCGGATCCGCACGCTTTCGCGCGGAGTCGCCCAGGCCTATCTCGCGTCCCGCGAGGCGCTGGGTTTTCCGTTGCTTGCGCGAACGCTGAATACGGAGGTTGCATGATGCCGGCTGCAATGCTGCTCGTCGAACTGCTGACCGAGGAACTTCCCCCCAAGGCGCTGCCGCGTCTGAGCGCAGCCTTTGCGGAACGGATCGTCGAGGGCCTGCAACAGCGCGGCCTCATCGAGGGCGCGACTGATCGCAAGGTGTTCGCATCGCCGCGCCGGCTCGGTGTCACGATTGGCGGCGTGCGCGAGCAGGCGCCTGACCGCGAAGTGAGCGAGAAGATCATGCCGGTGCAGGTCGCACTCGATGCCGCCGGCCAGCCGACCGTTGCTTTGCTGAAGAAGATGCAGGCGCGCGGGATCGCCCCCGAAGCGATCGCGGGATTCGAAAGGCGCATGGACGGAAAGGCCGAGACGCTGTTCCACAACCGCCTCGAGCATGGCGCCATGCTCGACGAGGTACTGGCGGAGATCGTCCAGGAGGCGGTCAGGGCCTTGCCGATTCCGAAGCTGATGCGCTGGGGCGCGAGCGAAGTCCAGTTCGTGCGACCGGTGCACCGCCTGGTGATGCTCCACGGTTCGCGCGTGGTGCCGGGACGGGTGCTGGGACTCGATTCCGGACGCATCACGATGGGCCACCGTTTCATGAGCCGTGGCGAGCTGAGCCTTGCGAGCGCCGAGGCCTACGAGCCGACCCTCCTTGCCGAGGGCAAGGTGATCCCCGAATTTGCCGAGCGGCGTGCCGACATTGAACGCCAGCTGCTCGAAGCGGCCCGGACCGAAGGCGCGAGCCTCGATCAGTACGCCGACCTGCTCGATGAAGTGACGGCGCTGGTCGAACACCCGACGGTCTATGTCGGCGAATTCGAAGCCGAGTTTCTTGCTGTGCCGCAGGAATGCCTGATCCTGACGATGCGCGCGAACCAGAAGTACTTTCCGTTGTTCGACGGCGAGGGCCGGCTGCTCAACCGCTTTCTCATCGTATCGAACATGCGGGTCGCCGACCCGTCGCGGATCATCACCGGCAACCAGCGGGTGGTCCGTCCCCGCCTGGCCGATGCGCGCTTCTTCTTCGAGCAGGACCGCAAGCAGCCGCTTGCGAGCCGGCTTCCCAGGCTTGCGAAGGTGGTCTACCACAACCAGCTTGGCAGCCAGCTCGAACGGGTCGAGCGGCTGGAGCGCCTCTGCGCGGCGATCGCGCACCGCCTGAATGCCGATGTCGAAGCGGCGCGCCAGGCAGGGCGTCTGGCGAAGGCGGACCTCGTGACCGACATGGTTGGCGAGTTTCCGGAACTGCAAGGCGTCATGGGGCGCTACTACGCCTTGCACGATGGCACGAGTGCAGTGGTGGCCGATGCGGTCGCGGCGCACTACCAGCCGAGATTCGCGGGTGACGCCCTGCCGGCCGGCAACATCGCCTGTGCGGCGGCATTGGCGGACAAGCTCGATGCACTGACCGGGTTTTTCGGCATCGGACAGCTCCCGACCGGAGACAAGGATCCGTTCGGACTGCGGCGTGCCGCCCTGGGCGTGCTGCGGATCGTGATGGAGACGCCGCTGCCCCTCGATCTGGGTGCACTGGTGGATGAAGCCGCGGGGGGCTTCCCGTCCGGCATGCTGGGTTCCTCCGATTCTCGGACCCATCTCCTCGATTTCCTCTTCGAGCGCCTGCGCAACACTTTGCGTGAGGCCGGGCATGCGGTCGACGTGGTGGATGCAGTGCTCGCGCTGCGTCCGATGCGTGTCGATCTGGTTCCAGCCCGGCTTGAAGCAGTGCGCCTCTTCCGTGAATTGCCCGAAGCAGCAGCCTTGGCGGCGGCCAACAAGCGTATCGTGAATATCCTGCGCAAGGCCGAGGCCGAAGTGGCCGAGCCGGACGTCACGCTGCTGCAGGAAGAGGCCGAGAAAGCGCTGTTCCACCAAGTGATCGAGATTGCCCCGCTGGTGCGTGCGCATGTCGGGAACGAAGACTACACCGAGGCGCTTCGCGTGCTGGCGGGCTTGCGTACGGCCGTCGATGGCTTCTTCGACCAGGTCATGGTGATGGCCGACGAACCATTGACGCGCAGGAACCGGCTCGCCCTGCTGACTCAGCTGGCCGGTCTGATGAACCAGGTCGCGGATCTATCCCGGCTGTCGCCGGTTTGAGCGGATCCGTGCCGCGCGGTGCATGAAGAAGGAAAATCCGGGAGCACACGCCGATGAAGCTCATCATTCTCGACCGTGACGGGGTCATCAATCACGACTCGGATCAGTACATCAAGTCACCCGAAGAATGGCGGCCGATCGACGGGTCGCTCGAAGCGATCGCACGCCTGAACCAGTGGGGCTGGCGCGTGGTCGTTGCCACCAACCAGTCCGGCATCGGCCGTGGGCTGTTCGGCATGGATACGCTGAACGCGATACACGACAAGATGATCAAGTCGCTCGGGCTGGTCGGTGGACGCATCGATGCGATCTTCTTCTGTCCGCACGCGGCCGATTCGACCTGTAACTGCCGCAAACCGAAGTCCGGCATGTTCGAGCAGATCGCCGAGCGCTTCAATGTGGATCTGGCCGGGGTCCCCGCGGTGGGCGACAGCCTGCGCGATCTGCAGGCGGGCATTTCCGTCGGCTGCGAGCCTTATCTGGTGCTGACCGGAAAGGGGCGAAGGACGCGGGAGGACCCCGATCTGCCCGCGCACACGCGTATCTATCCCGATCTCGCGACCGTCGTGGCGGATCTCATCGCCTGACGCTGGGTCGATGGCGTTCCTGCGCTCCCTGCTGTTTTCGCTGGCAGTGATCGTGGTGACCGTTCCGTACGCCCTCTTTGCCTGCCTGATCTTCTTTCTGCCGCCGTGGCAACGGCATCGCCTGATCACGTTCTGGGCGCGCATCATGCTGTGGCTGATCCGGCATGTGCTGGGCATCCGCTACACAGTGATCGGATGCGAGCACATCCCGCGCGGCCCGGCGGTGATCCTCTCGAAGCATCAGTCTGCATGGGAGACCCTGGCACTACAGGAAATCTTCCCGCCGATGTGCTTCGTACTCAAGCGCGAGCTGTTGTGGATTCCCTTTCTCGGCTGGGGCCTGGCGCAGGTCCCGGGGATCGCGATCGATCGCAGTGCAGGCAAGGATGCGCTGACACAGGTGCTGGAACAAGGGGTGAGACGGCTGTCAGAGGGGTTCTGGGTCGCCGTCTTTCCGGAGGGTACCCGCGTTGCGCCAGGAGTGAGCAGGCGCTACAAGCCCGGAGGCGCCGTGCTGGCCGTTCAGGCTGGCGTGCCGGTCGTGCCGGTTGCCCACAACGCGGGGGATTTCTGGCGGAGAAATGCCTTCCTGAAGAGGGCGGGGCTGATCACGGTCAGTGTCGGGCCGGTTATCGTGCCCGACGGGCTCAGCGCGGACGAGGTCAGCGCGCGTGCCGAAGAGTGGATCGAGACCGAGATGCGTCGCCTCTTTGCGCACCAGTACATCGGCCAAGGCAGCAGGGACATGGCTTCGTGAAAGCGGGATTCATCGCTCCTCGCCCGGCAGCGTGGTAAACGAAAAACCCCGCGCCGGGGCGCGGGGTTTCTGGCAGGGGCCGGGAGTGTGCTCAGGCAGCCTTCTTCGGAGCGGCCTTGGCGGCAGTGCTGACCGCCTTGACGGTGGCGTTGGTTGCCGCGGCGACGTTGGCTTCGGCGATCTCGGCAACCTGCTTGGCAGCCTTGCTCACGCTGTCGTAAGCGCTGTTGGCGGCGGCAATCGCCGACTTCACGGCGGCGACCGCGACGTCCGACCCGGCCGGGGCGGACTTGGCGGCCTTGTCGAGCACGGCAGCCAGGTTCTTGTTCAGCTCCGAAACCTGGGCTTCGAGCAGCTTGCTGATCTCTTCCTGGTTCTGGGTCGCGATCTCGTAGACGCTACGGTTGTAGGCCACGGCCTTCTCGACCAGCGGCTGGGCCAGCGAGGTTTGCAGCGTCAGCAGTTCCTGCACATCCTTGGCGCCGAGCACGGCCTTGGTGTTGGCCATGGTGTCTTCCAGCAGGGTGCGGGCGGTGTTCAGGTTCAGTGCGGCCAGGCGCTCGGCGCTTGCGAAGGCCGAGTTGGCGACGGTCAGCAGGGCTTCGACGTTGGCCTTGTTGGTGGCGGCGAACTGTTCCGGGGTAGCAAACATGGTGATCTCCTTAAAGGGGGTGAGGTCAGGGGATTACGCGACATTCGCATCGAAACCATCAAGGTCTGTTGCGTTGCAGCATGATCCGGATTATAGAGGCGGAAAACCGAATGTCAAGATGTTTTTGATGCGCCGCACAAAATTGATTCGGAATTCATCGCGATCCCTATATTGGTGCGTAAACGCATGATTCAATGCAGCAATATAGAATCCATCCACAGCATGTTGGAATGTGAGGATGCCGAGTAGGTCAACAGACTGCCGGGAACAGTCTCGCAACGAAGTGTTTCAGGAAAATGACGCGGCGCCAGAAATGGCGCCGCGGGCAGGCCGGCCGGATCCGGCAGCGGCACGGGCGTCGGACGACGCGATCAGAGGTGGCGGAACTCGGCCTTGCGTTTTGCGATGAAGGCGGCCATGCCTTCTTTCTGGTCCTGGAGGCTGAAGGCGGCGTGGAACAGGCGCCGCTCGAACAGCAGGCCTTCATTGAGACCTCCTTCGAACGCGCGGTTGACCGATTCCTTGATCATCATCACCACCGGAAGTGAAAAGCCGGCGATCGTAGTCGCAACGGACAGGGCTTCTTCGAGCAGGCGGTCGGCCGGCACGATGCGCGCGACCAGTCCGGCGCGCTCGGCTTCGGCCGCGTCCATCATTCGAGCGGTCAGGCACATATCCATCGCCTTTGCCTTGCCGATCGCGCGCGGCAACCGCTGCGTGCCCCCGGCTCCGGGCAGGATGCCGAGCTTGATTTCGGGTTGTCCGAACTTTGCGCTGTCCGCGGCGATGATCATGTCGCACATCATTGCAAGCTCGCAGCCGCCTCCAAGTGCAAAGCCGGCGACCGCCGCGATGACCGGTTTGCGGCAGGTCTTGACGCGCTCCCAGTTGCGCGTGATGTAGTCGCCCTTGTAGGCGTCCATGTATGAAAACTCGGCCATCGCCCCGATGTCGGCGCCGGCTGCGAAGGCCTTGTCCGAACCGGTGATGACGATTGCGCCGATGCCTTCGTCGGCCTCGAAACGATCCAGGGCGATTCCGACCTCGTCGACGAGGTCGTCGTTGAGCGCGTTGAGCGCCTTGGGACGGTTGAGGGTGATCAGGCCGACACGATCGCGCGTTTCGACGAGAATGTTTTCAAAGCTCATGAGACCTCCTGATGATTCGCTTGCTTGAAGCGTTGCTTGGAACGGGTTCGTCAGCACAGCCCGGCGACGGTCATTGCGCAGCGGATGCGCCGGCGTTGTTGCCGCTCTTGGGCTGAATGATCGCGCGTACCCGGCCGTCTCCGCCGTCCTGACCGCTTCGTGTGGGCTGGCTGGTGGCAGCGAACTTCTCGGTGGCGGCGTCATATTCGATCTGGTGGCCCCGAACCTCGTCCCCCCCGGAAACGACTCGTGCCCGGTTGAACAGTCTGGCCCGGTCGGTCCGGCGGTCGTATTCGATGCGTTCGGCTTCGCCTTCGACGATTTCCTCGCTCGCCTCCTGTTTCTGGCGAAAGGTCGCAAGCCCTCCGGCGCCGGCCGTTGCGACGCCGGACTGGAAGCCTTCTTCGTCCTGTGTGACGACGAGCCGGTCTGCGCGGATTACGAGACTGCCCTGGGTCAGAACCACCTTGCCTTCGAATACGTGGGTCTTGTTGCGGTCATCGACGGTGACGCGATCGGCTTCGATATTCACCGGTTGGTCGCGATCGGCCTTCTCGGCCAGCCCGGGTGCGGGCGTCATCCCGACGATCAGCGCGAAGGCTGCGCCACGGAGTGCTGGAGTCATGATGGGTTCCGCGTGGATCGTGGAATGGTGACCCGGGTGTTGCCCTTCAGGAGCAGTGATCCACCCAGATTGTCTGCAACCATGCCGTCCGCGTGGGCACTGGTGCTGCCCTGACGGACGGCGACGGGGTCGCTGGATTCGGCCCTTTCTTCCTTCGGCCACAGCGTGAGGGAGTCCGAATCGAGATGCATTCGTTCGTCTTCCTTTGCGGCATCGCGAAATACCTGGACGTTGCCGGTCAGGAATACCTGCTCGCCCTTGTCGATCGACTCGCCATGGCGGGCCCGGATGGTGAGGGGCAGGTCCTGTCGTACGTAAGTGATTCGCGGGTTCTCGAACTCTGTACGGTCGTCGACCGGGTGGTGGATGATCCTGTCGGCAAGCAGTTCATAGTGCTGCCTGCCGTCTTCCTTGAAACTCACCATGCGGATGTGCGCCCCGATGAAGTCGGGTTCGATCCGCACATCGGCCGCCGGGCGGTCGTTCTCTCCGGTTGCGACGCGCTCAAGCCAGACCGTGGCGGCTGCAAGTGCCGCGATGGCAATCAGTGGATAGAGACGATCGACGGGAACGGCCATGTCGGCGCTCAGGCAAGATAGCCGGCGTGCAGGCCGTCGAGCCTGCCGTGAGCGGCGAGCAGATGGTCGCAGACTTCGCGCACTGCACCGTAGCCGGCTGCTGCGCGGGTCACGTAGTGCACATGCTCGCGTACGAACGGATGCGCTCCGCACGGCGCGGCCGAGAATCCGCAGGCGCGCAGCACGGGAAGGTCGACGACGTCGTCCCCCATATAGCCGGCACGCGATGCCTTGATGCCGCGCCGGGCGAGAAGCGCCTGAAGGCACCTGCGCTTGTCCTCGACCCCCATGTGCAACTCGTCGATCCCGAGAGCCGTTGCGCGCAGCTCGAGCGCCCGGGAGCTGCGACCGCTGATGATGAAGACCTCGATGCCCGCTTCGCGCAGCATCTTCAGCCCATGTCCGTCGAGGCTCGAGAATACCTTGATCTCCTCACCATTCGGGGTGAAATACAGGCTGCCGTCGGTCATCACGCCGTCGACGTCGAACCCCATCAGAACGATTTCGCCAGCGCTTGTCCGCCGCTGCATCAGATCACCTTGGCCTGCATCAGATCGTGGGTGTTGAGGGCGCCCAGGATGCTTCCCGACCCATCGACGACCAGCAGCTGGTTGATGAGCAGGCGTTCCATGAGTTCTGCCGCTTCGACCGCGAGGGCATCTGGTCCGATCGTGCGGGGCGCGCGCGTCATGAGCTTGCCGACGGAGGCACCGCGCACATCGATCCCGCGTTCGAGGGCTCGGCGCAGGTCGCCGTCGGTAAAGATGCCTGCCAGGTGGCCCGCTTCGTCAAGGATTGCCGTCATGCCGAGTCCACCCCGGGTCATTGCCAGGAGCGCTTCACTCATCGATGCGGTCAGCGCAAGCGTCGGCACGCGCTCGGCGGGGCGCATGACGTCGCGCACATGGGTCAGGAGGCGGCGCCCGAGTGTGCCGCCCGGGTGGGCGCGAGCGAAATCCTCGCTACCGAAGCCGCGCGCGTCGAGCAAGGCGATCGCGAGCGCATCGCCGAGTGCGAGGGCGGCTGTCGTGCTGGCGGTTGGCGCCAGGTTGAGCGGGCAGGCCTCTTCCCGGACCGCGGCATCCAGATGGACATCCGCTTCGCGGGCAAGAAGGGAGTCGGGGCGGCCGGTCATCGCGATCAGGCTCGCGCCCTGCCGCTTCACCAGCGGAACGATCGTGAGCAATTCCTCGCTGGCTCCGGAGTTCGAGATCGCGATCACGACGTCCTCGTGCGTGATCATTCCCAGATCGCCGTGAGCCGCTTCGGCGGCGTGCACGAAATAGGCTGGTGTTCCGGTGCTAGCCAGGGTTGCCGCGATCTTGCGTCCGACATGCCCCGACTTGCCGATCCCGGTGACGATGACCCGGCCGCGCCGGGCCAGGATGAGCTCGATCGCCTGCTCGAATTCACCTGCCACGCGATCGGCCAGTGCTGCGACCGCGTCCGCCTCGATGCGCAGCACGCGGCGTGCCATCTCGATCGCTCCCGTTGCGGGATGGGCAGTGTGCTGGGGTGCGTTCATCGGGCGGGTGGTCTTTTGTCGAAGCGCCCGGGCCTGGTCCGGACACGAAGGGCAGTATAGCAGAGCGCACCGGTGGGCTGGCCGCGCGGCCCGTACGATGCGGCACGCTCGATGCGTTTCCGGCAGAGGTTGCGTCGCGGCGAGTCTGATAGAATGGCCCGTTTTATCGGTGTGGGATCGCTCTTGGTGTCGGTTGCGGTCGGTGAAGCTCCAGTCGCCCTGCGTGATGTCCGGTTCGCCTACGGTGAGCGGGAGATCCTGAAGGGCGTCGACCTGTCCGTGCAGCGCGGACAGGTTGTTGCCATCCTCGGCGGGAGCGGATGTGGAAAGACCACCTTGCTGCGGCTCATCGGGGGGCATCTGCGCGCGGGCTCGGGCAAGGTCGAGGTCAGCGGGCACGACATGGCCGTTCTGCGGCGTGGCGAGTTGTACGAGCTTCGAAGACGCATGGGCATGCTGTTTCAGTTCGGCGCGCTGTTTACCGATCTGACGGTGTTCGAGAACGTTGCCTTTCCACTGCGCGAGCATACGGACCTGCCGCCCGAACTGGTTCACGATCTGGTGCTGATGAAGCTGCACGCAGTGGGTTTGCGTGGTGCCGAGCATTTGCGCACGGCAGAGCTGTCCGGCGGCATGGCCAGGCGGGTTGCGCTCGCGCGTACGGTCGCGCTCGATCCGATGCTGATCCTCTACGATGAGCCGTTTGCCGGGCTCGATCCGATCTCCCTGGGCGTGATCGGTCAGCTCATCCGGCGTCTGAACGACGCGCTGGGTGCGAGCTCGATCGTGGTCACGCACGATGTCCACGAGTCGATGGCGATCGTCGACTACATCTACTTCGTGTCCGATGGCCGGATCGTCGCTGAGGGCACGCCCGAGCAGATCCGGGCATCCGAGGATCCTTTCGTCTGTCAGTTCGTCAATGCGCGCGCGGACGGACCCGTGCCCTTCCATTATCCGGCGCCGCCCTACGCGGAGAGCCTGTTTGGTCGGGGGGCGGCATGAGTGGGCCGGTTGCGGTCGCGCGCCGGCTGGGGCGCATCGTGTCCGACGGCGTATGGCGTTTCGGGTTTGCCGCCCGCTTTCTGGTGATGCTGCTGGCGCATTCGGGACAGAGCCTGATGCGCCTGCATCTGACCGTTCGCGAGATCTACTTCAGTGGAGTGCTGTCGCTCCTGATCATTGTGGTTTCGGGCCTTTTCGTCGGAATGGTGCTGGGCCTGCAGGGCTACGAGACCCTTCAGCGCTTCGGTTCGGGCGATGCGCTCGGCGTGCTGGTGGCGCTTTCCCTGGTCCGCGAGCTGGGCCCGGTGGTGGCGGGCTTGCTGTTTGCGAGCCGGGCGGGGTCTGCTGTGACGGCCGAGATCGGACTCATGAAGGCGACCGAGCAGCTCGATGCGATGGACATGATGGCGGTCAATCCGATCGCCCGTGTCGTGGCGCCGCGCTTCTGGGGGGGCGTCATTTCGATGCCGCTGCTGGCGGCGATCTTCTCGGCGATGGGGGTGCTGGGGGGCTGGCTGATCGGAGTCGTGTTCATCGGTGTCGACGAAGGTGCGTTCTGGTCCCAGATGCAGGCTGCCGTGGACTTTCGCGAGGACGTCGTAAACGGCGTCATCAAGAGCGTCGTGTTCGGCGTGGCTGTTTCCCTGATTGCCGTATTTGAAGGCTATGACTGCACCCCCACCGCTGAAGGGGTGTCGCGTGCGATCACGCGGACGATCGTCAGTTCCGCGCTTGCGATCCTTGCGCTCGATTTCGTTCTGACTTCTTTCATGTTCCGGGGTGTTTCATGAGCCGTTCGATGCTCGACCTGTGGGTGGGTGTTTTTGTCGTGATCGGTCTGGCCGCACTGGTCTTCCTCGCACTTCGGGTCGGGAACCTCGCGGGCGCGGATCTCTCTGATGCCTACACGGTCCGTGCCCAGTTCGACAATATCGGGGGGCTCAAGGTCAGGGCTCCGGTGAAGAGTGCCGGAGTGGTGGTCGGGCGTGTGGCCGAGATCAATTTCGACACACGCAGTTACCGGGCAGAGGTCGTGATGGCGGTGGCGACCCGCTATCCTTTTCCGCGCGACACGATTGCCTCGATCCTGACGTCCGGGCTGCTCGGTGAGCAGTACATCGGGCTGGATCCCGGCGGCGACGAGGAGATGCTGAAATCCGGCGATGTGGTCCAGATCACACAGTCCGCCGTGGTGCTGGAAAAGCTGATCGGCCAGTTCCTGTTCGACCGGGCTGCGAGCGCCCCGGCACAGGAAGGGACGGGGAACTGATTGCGACGGCGCCGGGGCCGGGTGCTCGTACGAGGACAGGACGACAAGCTAGTCAGAACGAACAACAACGGATAGAGAGAATCGTCATGAACCCAGAGGCCTGGCGCCAGCGCTGCGGGATCTTCCTGCTGGCTTGCGCGGTCGTGCTGCTTGCCGGCGGCTGTGCGTCAGCACCCACCAATCCCGATGATCCGCTGGAACGCTATAACCGGGCGATGTTCAGCTTCAACGAAGGAGCGGACAGGCTTGTCATCCGGCCCGCGGCGCGGATCTACGATGCAGTGACGCCGGCACCGGTCCAGACCGGGATCGGAAACTTCTTCTCCAATCTTGGGGATCTCTGGATCGGGCTCAACAACGTCCTTCAGGGCAAGATCGCCGATGGGCTGTCCGATTGGGGGCGATTCGCCGTGAACTCGACGATTGGTCTGGCCGGGGTTCTCGACGTCGCGTCGGGGATGAACCTGCCCAAGCATGACGAGGATTTCGGCCAGACGCTGGCGGTCTGGGGCGTTGCCGAAGGTCCGTATTTAGTGGTTCCTCTGTTCGGACCGCGCACGCTCCGGGATGCGGCCGCGCTTCCGCTCGACTTGCGCGGTGACAACGTGCTGTCGATCGACCACGTGCCGACCCGCAACAGCATGACCGTGGTGCGCCTTGCGCATTTCCGGTCCCGGCTGTTGGGACTGGAGCGGACGCTCGACGAGGGGTCCCTCGACAAGTACGTGTTCGCGCGTGACTTCTACCTGCAGCAGAGGCGATACCGCGTGCATGACGGCCATCCGCCCGCGTTGCAGTACGAGGATTTCGACGCGGAGGAGGCCGCGCCGCCGGCTCGTGAGATCGAACAGGAGCGCGCTGTGCAATAGCCGCCTGTCGAGGTCAGGGAGCGGATCGGGATAGTGGATTCTGGATGGCGAAGAGATGAGTGAAATCAAGAGACTGCTGCGGATTGGGATGATGTTGCTGGCGTTGTGTGCGCTGCCGGCGACGGCGCAGGAAGAGCCGGACCGGCTCGTCAGGGAACTGACGAACGAAGTACTCGACATCCTGCGCAAGGATGAGGGCCTGCGGAACGGGAAGGCACAGGTGGTCGCGGACAGGGTGGAGAAGGTCGTGTCACCCCATTTCAACTTCCGCCGCATGACGATGCTGGCGGTCGGGCGAGACTGGCGTCAGGCGACGCCCGAGCAGCAGGGGCGGCTGATCGATGCGTTCTACCGCATGCTCGTTCGCACCTATTCGAATGCGCTGACGCAGTATCGGGACCAGACCGTCGAGTTTCGCCCGTCGCGAATGGAGTCCGGTGATACGAATGTCCGGGTGCAGACCGAGATCCGGCAATCGGGGGCACAGCCGATCGCCGTAGATTACGTACTGGAGAAGACCGAAGCGGGCTGGAAGATCTTCGACGTCGTCGTGGCCGGAGTCAGCCTCGTGACGAACTACCGGGGAAGCTTCGCGCAGGAGATTCGCGTCGGCGGCATCGAGGGGCTCATCCGGGCGCTCGAAGCGCGTGAGCGGGAGTTCAGCGCATCGGGGCAGGGGTGAGCGTGGGAATGCGCGAACTGAAACTGTCCGGGCCGGTGACGATGAGGACGGCGCGCGCTCATCTTTCCGTGCTCGGAAGAAGCGTCGCGGATGAGGATCTCGTGGTCGACCTGTCGGCGGTGACCGAGGCGGACTCGGCAGCGCTTGCGCTGCTTTTCGAGGGCGTTCGGCGTGCGCGTGGTGCCGGACGCCAGATTTGGTTGCGGGCGCTGCCGGAAGGGCTGCGCAGTCTGTCCGCGCTGTATGGCGTGACCGAACTGCTTCCGCCCCAGGCAGATCGCAGCGAACCTCGATGAGTTTGCCGGCGATCCGGATCGAGTCGGTCACGAAGCGCTACGGGGCTCTGCAGGCGCTCGATGGTGTCAGCCTGGAGGTTGCTCAGGGCGAGTTCTTCGGACTGCTCGGGCCCAACGGGGCGGGGAAGACAACGCTCATCTCGGCGCTTTCGGGCCTGGTCCGTCCGACTTCCGGAACCCTTGAGGTCATGGGGCACGATGTCGTGACCGACTATCGCTGCGCGCGCCTGAAACTGGGGGTCGTACCGCAGGAACTGGTGTTCGATCCGTTCTTCTCGGTGCGTGAACTGCTGCGCATTCAATCGGGCTATTTCGGGATTCGCAGCAACGACGACTGGATCGACGAGATCCTCGTGAGCCTCGATCTGCGCGCGAAGGCAGAAGCGAACATGCGCACGCTGTCAGGCGGCATGAAGCGGCGTGTGCTGGTCGCTCAGGCGCTGGTGCATCGCCCCCCCGTGATCGTGCTCGACGAGCCAACGGCGGGTGTCGACGTCGAACTGCGCCAGGGCTTGTGGCAGTTCATCCGAAAGCTCAATCGGGACGGGCACACCATCGTTCTCACCACCCACTACCTGGAAGAGGCTGAGCAGCTTTGTGGCCGGATCGCGATGCTCAAGGCCGGACGCATCGTCGCCCTCGATCGTACCGATGATCTGCTGCGAAGGTTCGCAACACACAGCCTGCGCGTTCGACTGAGCAATCCGGATTGTGTGCCGGGCTTGGGAGGCTCCGTCGAGGTTGGCAACTGGGCGAGCTTCCGTTTCGACACCTATGCCGATGTCGAGCCCTTGCTCGCCCGCCTGCGGCAGTCCGGGGCAGGTGTCGAGGAGATCGAGCTGGGCGAGCCGGATCTGGAGCGGGTGTTCGTGGAGGTCATGAACCGTGCCTGACTCACATTACCGTCCTGTGGTTTCGCAGTGGATCGGGTTTCGCACGCTGCTCTACAAGGAGATACTGCGCTTCTGGAAGGTGGCGCTGCAGACGATCCTGGCACCGGTCCTCAATGCGCTGCTCTTCCTGCTGATCTTCTCGCACGTGCTCGACCGTCACGTCACGGTCTATGGCGACATCGGCTACACGACCTTTCTCGTGCCTGGCCTCGTCATGATGTCACTGCTGCAGAATGCGTTCGCCAACAGTTCTTCGTCCCTGATCCAGAGCAAGATCACCGGCAACATCATTTTCATGCTGTTGCCGCCGATTGCGTATCACGAGTTCTACGGAGCCTACGTGCTCGCTTGCATCCTGCGCGGGCTTTTCGTTGGCATCGGCGTGCTGGCCGTGTCGCTGCCGTTCGTGGATCTCGCGTTCGCGCATCCGTGGTGGATCCTGTGCTTTGCAGTGCTCGGCGGGGCCACGCTCGGGACCCTGGGCCTGATCGCAGGGATCTGGGCCGACAAGTTCGATCAGCTTTCTGCCTTCCAGAACTTCCTGATCATGCCGCTGACGATGCTCTCCGGCGTGTTCTTCTCCATCCATTCCCTGCCGAAGCTCTGGCAGGATGTTTCGCACGCAAACCCCTTCTTCTTCATGATCGACGGATTCCGCTATGGCTTCTTCGGCCAGTCGGACGTTTCTCCGTGGCTGAGCCTGGTGGTGGTGAGCGTGTTCTTTGTCGTGCTTGCGGGCCTGACGCTGGTGATGCTGGCGCGGGGCTACAAGCTGCGTGCCTGAGGGATGAATGATGTTCGATGCAAATGAAATCAAGCGGTTGATCGGCCAGGGGCTGCCCTGCGAGTTCGTGGAAATCCAGGGTGATGACGGGGTGCACTTCACCGGCATCGTCGTCAGCACGGCTTTCGAGGGTAAACCCAAGATCCGCCAGCACCAGGCGGTCTACGCAACGCTCGGACCGCTGATGGGCAACGAGATCCATGCGCTGCAACTGCAGACCTACACGCCTGCGAAGTGGGCCGAGGTGCGCCAGGAACTGGGGTTCTGAGCGCGCATGGACAAGCTGCTGATCGAGGGGGGCGCCCGCCTGTCGGGCGAGGTTGTGATCTCCGGCGCGAAGAACGCGGCGCTGCCGCTGTTGTGCGCAGCCCTGCTGACCCGTGATCCGGTGACCTTCACGAACGTGCCGCGGCTCAACGACATCGATACCCTGCTGCGTCTGATCGGGCAGATGGGCGTCCGCATAGAGCGGGAGGCCGACACGGTGACGCTGGATGCGGCGGGGCTGAGCCATCCGGTCGCGCCTTATGAACTCGTCAAGACGATGCGCGCCTCGATTCTCGTGCTCGGCCCACTCCTTGCCCGCTGCGGAGAGGCACGCGTGTCCCTCCCTGGGGGGTGCGCGATCGGGGCCCGCCCGGTCGACCAGCACATCAAGGGCCTTCAGGCGATGGGCGCGGAGGTGGCGGTCGAGCACGGGTATGTGCATGCCGTCGCTGGCCGGCTGCGCGGTGCGCGGTTGTTTACAGACATGGTGACCGTCACCGGGACCGAGAACCTGATGATGGCAGCCTGCCTCGCCGAGGGCGAGACGGTGATCGAGAACGCGGCACGCGAGCCCGAGGTCGCCGATCTGGCAAAGTGCCTGGTGGCGATGGGGGCCAACATCTCGGGCGCGGGTACGGACGTGATCCGGGTCCGCGGCGTTGAGCGCCTGCACGGCGCACACCACCGCATCATGCCCGACCGGATCGAAACCGGGACCTATCTGTGTGCGATCGCGGCGACCGGAGGGGAAGGGGTCTTGACCGGCACCTCGTCTGGCTGGCTCGATGCGGTCGTCGACAAGCTCATCGATGCCGGGTGCGAGATCGACTGCGAGCGCGACAGTCTGAGAATCAAGGCGCCGTCACGCCTGTCGGCGGTCAACGTACGAACGGCTCCCTATCCTGCGTTTCCGACCGACATGCAGGCGCAGTTCATGGCGCTCAACGCGACGGCAGAAGGTACAGCGGTGATCCGCGAGACGATCTTCGAGAACCGCTTCATGCACGCGGTGGAGTTGCAGCGTCTCGGTGCCGACATCAGTATCGACGGAAATACCGCCGTGGTGCGCGGCACCGATCGGTTGCAGGGGGCGACCGTGATGGCGACCGATCTGCGCGCTTCGGCGAGTCTCGTCATTGCCGGACTGGTCGCCGAAGGTGAAACGCGGATCGAACGCATCTACCATCTTGACCGTGGGTATGAACGCCTCGAAGAGAAGCTTGCGGCGCTGGGCGCGCGCGTGCAGCGGGTCAGTTAGCCGTTCTGCGCAGCGCTACGGAGCCGTTCAGCTTTCGAAGTCTCCGCGTGCCTCCGGCTGGTTCGTGACTTCGAGGACGGTCAGGTGCACGACATGGCCATCGACCGTAGGCCAGTCGATCGACTGGCCTACGGTGAGTCCGAGCAGCGCGCTGCCGGCCGGCGTGAATACCGAGATCGAACGGTTGTCCGGGTCACCGCCTGCGGTATTGCCCGGGTAAACCAGGGTCAGTTCGTATTCCTTGCCGCTCGGCATTTCGCGGATGCGGGCGCGGCTGTTCATGGTCACGACGTCGGGAGGCATGGCCTGGGGCTCGCGAACCTCGGCACGCTCCAGTTCCGTGCGCAAGCCATCGAGATCCTGCCGGTTGCGTGCGGAGGGAGCGTGCAGCAGTCCCTCCAGTCGTTCGAGATCGAGGGAGGAGACGATGATTTCGGGCTTCATGTCGCTTTGCATCCTGACAAAAACGGGCCGGGAAAAGGCAAAAGGCCGAGCACGCGCAAGCGGCTCAGCCGTAAGCGGGGAAGACTAGCACGCGGCGGGCTGGGTTACAATCGCCTGATTCAACTTCTCAAGGCATGTGCCACGTGTCCAGCATCACCCTGGCCCTCTCGAAGGGAAGAATCTTTGAAGAAACCCTGCCGCTTCTCGCTGCGGCGGGCATCGTGCCGACGGACGATCCGGAGCGGTCGCGCAAGCTCATACTCGGCACCAACCGGCCCGATGTCCGGCTGGTGATCGTGCGCGCCACCGATACGCCGACCTATGTCCAGTATGGTGCGGCCGATCTGGGCATCGCAGGCAAGGATGTGTTGATCGAGCACGGAGGACAGGGGCTCTACCAGCCGCTCGACCTCGGGATTGCGCGCTGCCGCCTGTGCGTGGCAACGCGC
This sequence comes from Rhodocyclaceae bacterium, assembly GCA_023383815.1. Taxonomy (GTDB): domain Bacteria; phylum Pseudomonadota; class Gammaproteobacteria; order Burkholderiales; family Rhodocyclaceae; genus JACOUN01. The sequence continues at coordinate 129,593 of JAHDYG010000001.1, read as the reverse complement.
GCAGGGTTCGACTACGCTGCGGCAACCCGGCCCGGGGGGCGGATCCGGGTTGCGACCAAGTACCTCAACAGTGCGAAGGCCCATTTTGCCGAGAAGGGTGTGCATGTAGACCTGATCAAGCTCTATGGTTCGATGGAGCTGGCGCCGCTGGTGGGGCTGGCCGACGCGATCGTCGATCTGGTCTCGAGCGGAGGTACCCTGAAGGCAAACAATCTGGTTGAGGTCGAAGAAATCATGCCCATCAGTTCGCGTCTGATCGTCAACCAGGCCTCGCTCAAGCTGAAGCGGACCCTCATCCAGCCGGTTCTGGACGCTTTCGCGGGAGCCGTGCGATGAATCGTGAAACCACGGGTGACGTTCGGATCCGGCGGCTCGATGCGCGCGAGCCGGAGTTTCTGGCGACGCTCGATGCGCTGCTCGCTTTCGAGAGCGGAGACGATGCCCGCATCGACGAGGCGGTGACCGGCATACTGCGAGCCGTGCGTACGGCCGGCGATGCCGCCGTGATCGAGTACACGCGTCGCTTCGATCACGTCGAAGCCGCTTCGATGGCTGCGCTCGAACTGCCGCGGGAGGTGCTGCACGACGCCCTGGCCGCCCTTTCGGTCGAACAGCGCGAGGCCTTGCGCTTTGCCGCGGATCGGGTGCGGATCTATCACGAACGGCAGGTGCTCGAATCGTGGCAGTACACCGAGCCCGACGGAACGCGCCTGGGGCAGAAGGTCACGCCGCTCGACCGCGTCGGCCTCTATGTTCCCGGCGGCCGGGCCGCCTACCCCAGTTCGGTGCTGATGAACGCGATTCCGGCAAAGGTGGCTGGCGTGCGCGAACTCATCATGGTCGTGCCGACGCCGCATGGCGAGCGCAATCCGCTGGTGCTCGCCGCTGCTGCGATCACGGGGGTGGATCGCGTGTTTACGATCGGCGGTGCACAGGCGGTGGCTGCGCTGGCCTATGGCACGCAGACGATTCCGCAGGTGGACAAGATCGTCGGACCGGGCAACGCCTACGTCGCAGAGGCCAAGCGGCGCGTGTTCGGAACGGTCGGCATCGACATGGTGGCCGGCCCTTCCGAAGTCCTCATCCTGTCGGACGGAAGCGGCGAGCCGGACTGGGTGGCGATGGATCTTTTTGCTCAGGCCGAGCACGACGAACTGGCGCAGTCGATCCTGCTGTGCACCGATCATGGCTTCATCGACGCGGTTGCGTGCAGCATCGACCGGCTGCTGCCGCAGATGCCGCGGCGCGACACGATCCGCGCATCGCTCGAGAATCGCGGCGCGTTGATTCATGTCGAAAATCTTGAGCAGGCGTGCGCACTGGCCAACCGGATTGCGCCGGAGCACCTTGAACTCGCGCTCGAGGATGCCGCACCGTGGGTCGAGCGGATTCGTCATGCGGGCGCGATCTTCATCGGCCATTGGTCGGTCGAGGCGCTTGGTGACTACTGTGCCGGCCCCAACCACGTGCTGCCGACGATGCGTAGCGCCCGCTTCTCGTCGCCGCTTGGCGTGTATGACTTCCAGAAGCGGACTTCGCTGATCGAGGTCTCGCAGGCCGGTGCACGCACGCTCGGCCGTGTGGCGGCTACCCTTGCCCTCGGCGAGGGCCTGCAGGCCCACGCGCGTTCGGCGCAGATGCGCCTGGGGGACTGAGCGATCTCGCCGGAATGCGCGGATCCGGCTGTCGCGATCTCTCGTGTGGTTCAGCCCGCAAGAATCTCCTGCAGCGCCTCGACCAGCCGGGCGCACTGCTCGCGGGTGCCGACCGTGATGCGCAGGAACTGGTCGATGCGCGGGCGCGCGAAATGGCGCACGATGATCGCCCGCTCGCGCAGTGCGCGTGCCAGCGCTGCAGCGTCGTGGTCCGGGTGGCGTGCGAACACGAAATTCGCGGCGGAGGGCAGCACCTCGAAACCGGCCTGTGTCAGATCTGCGGCGAGTTGCTCGCGGTTGGCAATCACCCGGTCACAGGTGTCGCGAAACCAGGCTTCATCCTCGACCGAAGCGACGGCACCCGCAATCGCGAGCCGGTCCAGCGGGTAGGAGTTGAAGCTGTTCTTGACCCGTTCGAGGCCCTCGATGAGATCGGCTTGGCCGATCGCGTAGCCGACCCGAAGGCCCGCCAGTGCGCGCGACTTCGAGAACGTATGGACGACGAGCAGGTTGGGATGGCTGGCCACGAGGCCGATCGCGCTGGTCCCGCCGAAGTCCACGTAAGCCTCGTCCACGAGCACAACGCATTGCGGATTTCCTGCGACGATGCGTTCGATGTCTTCGATCGGGCTCAGGCGGCCGGTCGGCGCATTCGGATTTGCAATGACGATCCCTCCGGCCCTGCGATCGTCCGACGGAAGATAGTCGGAGACGCGGACACGGAAGGATTCGTCGAGCGTGATCGGCTCGTACTCGATTCCGTACAGTCCGCAATAGACCGGATAGAAACTGTACGTGATGTCCGGAAACCAGACGGGTGCCTGCTGACGCAACAGCCCCTGGAAGGCGTGTGCGAGGACTTCGTCGGAGCCGTTGCCGACGAACACCTGATTCGGCGCGACCCGGTGACGGTCTGCCAGCGCGGTCTTGAGCCGATCCGCGTTCGGATCGGGGTAGAGCCGCAGGCTGTCCGACGTCTCCGCGCGGATTGCGGCGAGCGCAGCGGGTGAAGGGCCGAACGGCAACTCATTGGTGTTGAGTTTGATGAGGTTGTCGAGCTTGGGCTGCTCGCCGGGAACATAGGGGGTGAGGCCGTGTACGACGGCACTCCAGTAGCGGCTCATGAATCCGGGGTCCTTCAGGGTCGGGCGGGATCGGGTTGCGGGTGTCTGGACACCAGGTAGCTTGCGCCATGGCAAGAAAAACCGGCAGCCGATGGTATCATGGCGGGGCACGACACCCTCCATCCAACGCCCACTCACGATTGGCTTCGAATCCCATGCGGCAGGCTCAAGTTTCCCGGGATACGCTTGAAACCCGGATCACCGTCCGGATCGACCTGGATGGCAGCGGCAAGGCCAGCCTAGCCACGGGCGTTCCATTCCTCGATCACATGCTGGACCAGATTGCTCGCCATGGGTTGATCGATCTGGAAGTTCAGGCAAACGGCGATACCCACATCGACGATCATCATACGGTCGAGGACGTCGGCATCACGCTGGGACAGGCCTTCGCAAAGGCCCTCGGGGACCGGAAGGGCATCCGTCGCTACGGACATGCCTATGTCCCGCTCGACGAGGCGCTGTCACGCGTGGTCGTCGACTTTTCAGGGCGTCCCGGATTGCATTACCACGTCCAGTATGCCCGCGCACGCATCGGGCAGTTCGACGTGGACCTCGCGCGCGAGTTCTTCCAGGGTTTCGTCAATCACGCCGGACTCACCCTGCATATCGACAACCTGCGCGGTGACAATGCCCATCATCAGTGCGAGACGATCTTCAAGGCATTCGGCCGCGCACTGCGCATGGCGGCCGAATGCGACGAGCGTGCGGGGGGCGTCATCCCGTCGACCAAGGGAGCGCTCTGAGCGTTTCATGACACGTGCCGGTGCGGGGCTCCTGTTGTGCGACCGGCGAGCCATCGACCGCGGCCTTTTCCGGTTTTCGCGGTTAATTCGGATATGAGTGACGGATTCATGACGGACGTAGCGATCATCGACTACGGAATGGGTAATCTGCGGTCGGTTGCCAAGGCGATCGAGCATGTTGCAGACAGGCTGAAGGTGAGCGTGACTTCCGATCCGCAGGTGGTCGCGAAGGCGTCACGGGTAGTGTTCCCCGGGCAGGGAGCGATGCCCGACTGCATGCGCGAGCTTGGGCTGCGGGGATTGCGCGAGGCGGTGATTGCGGCTGCGGCAAGCAAACCTTTCCTGGGGATCTGCATTGGCCAGCAGATGCTGTTCGAGCGTAGCGAGGAAGGTGGCGCTGCGGGGCTCGGGATCCTACCGGGCGAGGTGGTGCGTTTCCAGCTCGAAGCGGCGTGTGGTCCAGCTGGCGAGCGCCTGAAGGTGCCCCACATGGGATGGAACGAAGTCCGGCAGTGCATTTCGCATCCGTTGTGGGAGGGAATTCCCGACGGCGAGCGCTTCTATTTCGTGCATAGCTACCACGTAGTGCCGGAAGATTCGAGCCAGATCGCGGCGCAGACCGAGCACGGCATGAGGTTTACCAGCGCGGTGTCGCGGGATAATATCTTCGCCGTCCAATTCCACCCCGAGAAGAGTGCACACGCAGGCCTGCGAATGCTCGCAAACTTCATTCGCTGGGTGCCCTGATTCCGGCTGCCGAACGCGCGCTGGTTGGCTGAACTCGTAACGAAATCCGATCTTCCTCCACACCTCAAGACTGCAGATACGCGTATGTTGCTGATACCCGCCATCGATCTCAAGGACGGCCATTGCGTTCGCCTCAGGCAGGGCGAAATGGAAGGGGCCACGGTGTTCTCCGAAGATCCGGCCGCCATGGCGCGGCGCTGGATCGACCTGGGAGCCAGGCGACTGCATCTGGTTGACCTGAATGGCGCGTTCGCTGGCAAGCCAAAGAACGAGGCGGCCATCCGGGCCATCGTCGACGAGGTTGGTGAAGGTATCCCCGTCCAGCTCGGCGGCGGAATCCGCGATCTCGATACGATCGAGGCCTACCTCGACAACGGGATCTCCTATGTCATCATCGGAACCGCCGCGGTCAAGAACCCTGGGTTCCTGCACGATGCCTGCAGCGCGTTTCCGGGGCATGTGATCGTCGGGCTCGATGCCAAGGATGGCAAGGTCGCGACCGACGGGTGGTCGAAGATGACCGGCCATGACGTCATCGATCTCGCAAAGAAATTCGAGGACTACGGCGTCGAGGCCGTCGTGTATACGGACATCGGCCGGGACGGGATGCTCTCCGGGGTCAATATCGATGCAACGGTGCGGTTGGCGCAGGCTTTGCGCATCCCGGTCATCGCCAGCGGCGGCATCGCGACTCTTGCGGATATAGAAGCCCTGTGCGCAGTCGAGGACGAAGGGGTGATGGGCGCGATCACCGGCCGTGCGATCTACGAGGGTACGCTCGATTTCGCGGCCGCCCAGGCGCGCGCAGATGCGCTCAACGGTGCGCCCGCCTGATGCTTGCCAAGCGGATCATTCCATGCCTCGACGTCAATGCCGGACGCGTCGTCAAGGGGGTCAATTTCGTTGCGCTGCGCGACGCGGGAGACCCCGTGGAGATCGCCCGCCGGTATGACGAGCAGGGCGCCGACGAGATCACCTTCCTGGACATCACTGCGAGTTCCGACGCACGCGACATCATCCTCCACGTGGTGGAACAGGTCGCCGAGCAGGTCTTCATCCCGCTCACGGTCGGCGGTGGGGTCCGTACGGTCGAGGATGTTCGCAGGCTGCTCAATGCGGGTGCCGACAAGGTCAGTATCAACACTGCGGCGGTGAACAACCCGCAGGTCGTCGCCGACGCCGCGGGCAAGGTAGGCAGCCAGTGCATCGTCGTTGCAATCGATGCGAAGCAGACGGCACCCGGAAAATGGGAAGTGTTCACGCACGGCGGCCGCAACAACACCGGACTCGATGCCATCGACTGGGCCCGCAGGGTCGTCGAGCTTGGTGCAGGAGAGATCCTGCTGACCAGCATGGATCGTGACGGCACCCGGATTGGTTTCGATCTCGGACTCACGAGAGCGGTGTCCGACGCGGTTCCGGTGCCAGTGATTGCGAGCGGAGGGGTTGGGTCGCTCGAACATCTGGTCGAAGGCGTGCTGCAGGGCCATGCGGATGCAGTGCTGGCCGCGAGCATCTTTCATTTCGGCGAGCACACGGTACGCGAGGCCAAGGAGCTGATGCGCAGCAACGGGATCGAAGTGAGGCTGTGATGGATGCGACGGAAGGTTCGAACTGGCTCGAAGAGGTTCGCTGGGACGAGAACGGTCTCGTCCCCGTCATCGCCCAGGAGGCCGGTTCCGGCGACGTGCTGATGTTCGCGTGGATGAACCGTGAGGCGCTCGAGCGGACCGCCGAACTCGGCGAGGCTGTGTACTGGTCGCGCTCCCGCGGCAAGCTCTGGCACAAGGGCGAGGAGTCCGGCCATGTGCAGAAGGTCATCGAGATCCGTACCGACTGTGACAACGACGTCGTCTTGCTGAAAGTCGAGCAGGCGGGTGGCATCGCGTGCCACACGGGCCGCCACAGCTGTTTTTTCCAGCGCCATTTCGACGGTGCCGGTTGGCAGGCGGTCGATCCGGTTCTGAAGGCCCCTGAGGAGATTTACAGATGATTGATCTCGAAGTCCTGCGACGCGTCTCGACGACCCTGGCAGAGCGCAAGCAGGCCGACCCGGATGCTTCCTACGTTTCGAGCCTGTACGCAAAGGGCACCGACGCAATCTGCAAGAAGATCGCCGAAGAGGCGGCTGAAACCATCATGGCGGCCAAGGATGGCGATCGCCTGCACCTCGTCTGGGAGGTGACCGACCTGTGGTTTCATTCGCTGGTGCTTCTGGCCCATCAGGGGCTGTCGGTGGAGGACGTGATTGCGGAGTTCCGCCGTCGCGAGGGGGTGTCCGGCATTGACGAAAAGAAGTCCCGTTCTCGATGAACGGGCCAGCGACTGAGCAGACCCAACGGATGGCAAGACAATGAGCGACTGCATTTTCTGCAAGATCGTGCGGGGAGAGATCCCGGCCAGCAAGATCTACGAGGACGACGACATCCTCGCGTTCCACGATATACGGCCGATCGCCCCGGTGCACTTTCTGGTGATTCCGAAACGGCACATTGCCTCGGTGGCGGACCTGGGCGCGGATGATGCGGAAGTGATGGGAAAGCTGATGGTCGCGGTGGGCAAACTTGCCCGCGAACAAGGATGTTCCGACGGGTTCAGGACCATCATCAACACGGGGCGGGTCGGTCTGCAGGAGGTGTATCATCTGCACGTTCATGTGCTCGGCGGCCCGGAATTGCTTCCGTCGATGTTGAAGCGTTAAGGAGAGTATGGAATGGGTTCATTCAGTATCTGGCACTGGCTGGTCGTCCTTGTGATCGTCGTGCTGGTGTTCGGCACCAAGAAGCTGCGCAATATTGGCCAGGATCTCGGCGGCGCGGTGAAGGGGTTCAAGGAGGGGATCAAGGAGGCGGAAGCGCCCTCGTCCGGCGACAAACCCGGTATCACCTCCGATCGGACGCTGGACGTCGAAGCCAAGGAGAAATCCGACAAGGTCGGCGGCTGAGCCGCAGCGGCTCGGTTGTGCATGGCTCGCTAGGGGTGCGGCTGCCGGGCACCCCTTCCTTTTTGGTGTGCCTCGCTTCGATGGTCTAGCGCATGTTTGATTTCGGATTCAGTGAGCTTCTGGTGGTCGCGCTGGTTGCGCTGATCGTGGTCGGACCTGAACGCCTGCCCAAGGTCGCCCGTACGGCTGGCCATCTGCTGGGGCGCTTGCAGCGCTATGTGTCCGACGTGAAGTCCGATATTTCGCGCGAGATGCAGCTCGAAGATCTGAAGAAGCTGCAGCAGCAGGTCGAGCAGCAGGCGCGTGATCTCGAAACTTCAGTCCGGACCCAGGTACAGGGACTGGAAACCGACATGAACCAGAGCGCCTCGGGGATCAAGCGCGAGTTGTCGATCGACGAGATCCGTAAGGCAGCGCCGGATGGGACCAGCCGCGAACCCGGCGCGCCCGTGGCCGACGCATCGGCTCAGGAGCCGCCAAGCGCCGGATCCACTGGCCACCCCCCGCAGCTCGAACTTGGACTCGACCCCAGTTCGGATGCGGGGCGTACGGCGGAGAAACCATGAGCGAAGCACAGGAGACCTTCCTTTCGCACCTCATCGAGTTGCGCGACCGTGTGTTGCGGGCGCTCGTTGCGGTGCTGGCGCTCTTCGTGCTGCTGATGCCGTGGGCCGGAGATGTCTACGATCTGCTCGCGATGCCGATGATGAATACCTTGCCGTCGGGTACCAACATGATCGCAACCGGCGTCGTCACCCCGTTTTTCGTGCCGGTCAAGGTCACCTTGATGGCCGCCTTCATCCTTGCGTTGCCGTACGTGCTCTATCAGGCGTGGGCGTTCATCTCGCCGGGACTCTATGCCCACGAGCGCAAGGTCGGGTTGCCGCTCGTGCTCGGCAGCACACTGTTGTTTCTCGCCGGAATGGCATTCTGCTATTTCTTCGTGTTCGGAACGGTGTTCAAGTTCATCGCCGAGTTTGCACCGAAAAGCATCGTTCCTGCGCCGGACATCGAACAGTACCTGTCTTTCGTGATGACGCTGTTTCTTGCGTTCGGACTCACCTTCGAGGTTCCGGTTGCAGTGATCCTCCTGATCAAGGCCGGCATGGTCAGCGTCGAGAAGTTCAGGGAGGCTCGACCGTACGTGATCGTCGGGGCCTTCGTGATCGCGGCGATCATTACGCCACCGGACGTCATTTCGCAGTTCATGCTCGCGGTTCCGATGATTGTGCTGTACGAAATCGGGATCCTGCTCGGGAAGCTGGTCGAACGGCGGGATGAAGGTGCGTCGGATGAGGCCGCAAGTGAAGTCGTCCCATCGGGCTCGGACCCGAAGGATGGCGGAATCTCCTGACCGGCCTGCAACTCAGGTGGCCGGATTCACCGTGGTGTGCCAGGAACTGGACGCCGGCCGATCTCGACCGTGAGATCGAACTCCCGGCCATTGCGCTGAACGCCGAATACGGATCTTCCACCCGGGGCGGACTCTGCCACGGTCGCCAGCACCTCCTTGGCGCTGCGCACCGGTGTGCCATCGACGCGCGTGATGATGTCGCCGGGGCGGATTCCTCCACGCTCGGCCGGGCTTCCTCGGAGAACGCCCGAGATCAGGGCGCCACTCGCGAGTGGCAGGCCGAACGATTCGGCCAGTTCCGGGGTGAGTTCCTGGATCTCGACTCCCAGCCAGCCGCGCGTGACTTCTCCACTGGCAACGATCTGCTCCAGCACGTTCCTGGCAAGGGAGACCGGAATCGCGAATCCGATTCCGAGCGATCCACCCGAACGCGAATAAATGGCCGTGTTGATGCCCACCAGGTTGCCCCGGCTGTCGACCAGAGCGCCGCCCGAGTTTCCAGGGTTGATGGCTGCATCCGTCTGGATGTAGTTTTCGAAGGTGCTGATTCCCAGCTGAGTGCGTCCGAGCGCCGAGACGATGCCCATCGTCACCGTCTGGCCAACCCCGAACGGATTTCCGATCGCCAGTACGACGTCTCCCACGTGCAGCGCATCCCCCGCGGCAAAGGCGATGGTCGGCAAGTCGGTTGCCTGGTCGATCTTCAGGACCGCGAGATCGGTTTCCGGATCCCGGCCCACGAGCCGCGCGGGAAAACGGCGACCGTCATTGAGAAGGATTTCGATCTCGTCGGCTGCTTCGATCACGTGGTTGTTGGTGAGGACGAAGCCATCCGGGCTTACGATCACCCCGGAGCCCAGGCCTGAACTGCGCTGACTTGGCGCCCCCTGGGGTTCCCCGAAGAAATGGCGGAACAGGGGATCGTCCCAGAGTGGGTGCCGGGGGCTAGCCACTTCCTTGCTGGTGAACACGTGTACGACGGCCGGCATCGAACGTGCCGCGGCGTCCGCGTAGGATTCGCGGACGGCGGTCGCGGGAGAACCGGCTTCGCCCTGAGCCTCGCGGATCGTGACGATCGAAGTCGCCGGTGCAGGCCGGAGCCAGTCCGGTTTCAGCGTGCTGATGACGAACAGTGCCGCAACGGCGACGGTCACGGCCTGACAGAAAATCAGCCACAGTTGGCGCATCAAAGAAATCCCCGTGCCGAAAAGATGCCGCGATGGTCGGTTGACCCGGCGTGGCTCGGTATCATGTGGAGCCTGCGCCAGCTCGTTGTGCCCGGTACAGCCCGGCTGATCCGGAGAAGGGTGCCTGAAAGCCTGGTTTCCTGCGCCGACGATTTGTCCCGTTTCCAACCCATGATCTTCACTGGAGTGCCAGACCAATGCTGGTGACAGAACTCGAACGATACCTGGACGCGACGCTGGAGAGCGCGACTTACAAGGATTATTGCCCAAACGGCCTGCAAGTGGAAGGTCGGTCCGAAGTGCGCAAAGTGCTGTGTGGAGTGACCGCGAGCCAGCCATTGCTCGATCTCGCAGTTGCGCAGCGAGCCGATGCCGTACTCGTTCACCACGGCTACTTCTGGCGCGGGGAGGACGGCCGCATCGTCGGAATCCGGAAGCGGCGCCTCGCGACGCTGCTCAAGCACGACATCAGCCTCCTCGCGTACCACCTGCCGCTCGATGCCCATGCCGAGCTGGGCAACAATGCACAACTGGGAAAGCTCGCAGGCTGGAGCGCCGACGGGCGCTTCGGCGATCAGTCACTGGGCTGGATCGGGCGCCCGTCGACGCCGGCCACCGCCGGGGAGATTGCCACAATGCTCGGGGAGCGTCTTGGACGTGTGCCGATGCTCGTCGGCCTCCGTGAGCGCCTGGTCAATCGTGTGGCCTGGTGCACAGGGGGTGCGCAAGGGTTCTTTGAGCAGGCGATCGAGGCTGGTGCGGAACTGTACGTTTCGGGCGAGATTTCAGAGCAGACGGTTCATCTCGCGCGTGAGTCGGGGGTTCCATTCCTTGCTGCAGGGCACCATGCGACCGAACGCTACGGGCCGCGGGCGTTGGCCGAGCATCTTCGTGAAGCGCTCGGACTGGAGGCGTCCTTCGTCGATCTGGACAATCCGGTCTGAGCCGGCACGGCACCTGCGGGTTCAGGCCGCTTTTTCGCCGGCTTCAGGGCGGTAGCGCCCCAACTGCTCTTCGAGTACGGCGTTGAGCATCAGGATGTCGTCGAGGACCGCGAGCGGCAAGCCCTGGCGCGTGCCGTCACGGTTGTCCCGCAGCAGCCCGTCCACGTAGATCTGGCACTCCCGCGTCGCCCACGTGTCGGTCAGCCTGCGCATGACGTGGGGCAGGATCTCGACGCCTTCCGAGCGCGTCAGCGCGTCCTCGAAGTTGTCCCAGTTGACCGTAGCGACGTTGAACGTCTTGTTGAGCTGGCGTGCGAGGGCATCGAACTCGGGTTTCATGTTGGCCAACCGGTAGACTTCCATCAGCCGGATCCAGGGCATCACCGACTGGCGCGGATTGGCGCGAATGAAGTCGGCAAGGGTTTCGGCTGCGCCATGCACCCGCCCGAAGCTCACCATGATGTCGGCCAGCTCCAGGGCCGATTCGTGTTCCATGACGACGTCTTCGTTGACGATGAGTGGTGCAACGGTCTGATCCTCATCGACCATGCTGTACGAAGCAGGCGTCTCACGTCCCATGGAAAGGATCGACTCGCCGTCCATGGCTTGCCTGCTGCCCGTGCCCGATGCGGCTGCGGCGGGCATCGGGACTGCAGCGGATGGCGTTGGTGCAGGAGTTGTTCCTGCGGTCCCGAACCGGGATTCCCTGGCGGGAGGAGGCTCGTTCGTGGCAGCAGCAGCCTGATCATCGGCCCTTGCTGCCGGGGCGTCCGCACGCTTGGACGTGCCTCGCCGGAAGGTCCTGCTACGCCTGCGTTCGTGGAGAACCAGCACGGCGACGAGGATCGCCAGCAGGCCAAGCATGAACATCCATCCGGCATCTCCTGAATCGGCGGCAGCCGGTGGGATCGGACGGCCTTCGGGAATGTCGCTTGCGGAGGAGGCCTTCGGTGCCGGCGCCTGCGCGCCGGACATCGCCGGGCGCGCAGGCGCCGGCGGCGGATCTTCCTGCAACTGCCGCCGAAGCGCTTGTTCGATCTCCTCCAGTCGGCGGATCCGTTCGAGGAGCTCGAGTTCCTTGTTGATGGACTGATCGATGGCAGAGACGAGCTGCTCCTCTCGCTGGAGCTCGGGGTCCACGCCCGATGGCTGCCCGGGCTTACCGGTGTCCTGCAGGATCAGGCGGTCGGTCGGTGTGGCGATCGATGGTGAAGGCGCAGCGGTGGTCGGTGGCGCCCGCTCCGCTCGCACGGGCGGGGATGGTTCCGGTTGCGGTCCACCGTGCGCCGGTGCAGGGGCGGGGCGGGGCGGCGGTGAGACGGACGCGAGCGCCGCGGGACCGGGCATGAAGACCTGGGTCCCCGGTGGGAGTGGATCTTCGGCCGCAAACCCGCCGTCGACGATCGCCGGGTTCATCTGCATGAGACGTGTGACGAGCGCCCGGCGCGCGCGCGCGTCGCGCGGATGAAGGGCCTGCGCGAGGCTGGCGAGCGATTCTTCGGCCGCCGTGACCCAGATCTGACCCGGTGCTTCGATCCGTTCCCGGGCAGCGGGCGCCGGGCGGGGTGCAGTCGGGCGTTCGGATCCCGCCTGCGAAGGGCCTGCTCTCCGTGACGTCGATACGGTCGGTGCGGCGTAAGGCAGCAAGAGGGTGTACTCGCGCTGCATGCGAGACTCACAGGTGTCGCGGATGGCAACGACCAGTACCGGTTCGACGGTCGGCTCGGGTCGAGTGACGACCAGTCGGGCAGCCGCACCTTCCCCGGCAACCGTCAACCGTGCGTTCAGCACCGCTGGAATGTCTGGCTGCACGACCGCCGGCGGCACTACACGCAGGCAGCGCGTGACGTCATCGGGCCGGGCGCCGGCGGCACCGATCTCGACCCGCAGCGGTTGGCCAATGGAGGACAGGAACTGAACGGTTCCGAGCGAGAGCGCGGATGCGGTGCCCGGCAGTGCGAACGACAGGCAGACCGCTGCCATCCGCGCTGCAGAGCGAACGCGAGGGACGAGCCGCGGCGGGCGATGCCGATGAACCATCCTGGAAAGCCCCATCCTGTTCCGTCGTTACAAGTGTCCGCTGCATTGTAATGAAATTGCCCCGGATTCGCCCTTCCCCATTGAATCAGGCGTTGTATTTCCGCCCGTTCGCAGGGGGGTGAGGATGCGATGGTCATCGCGCTGGGTCTGGCGCCGCCCTTGCGGCGGTGATTTCCCGCTCTGCCCGGTTCGGGGAGCCGGTGGCGCGCGGCGAACCGGGGGCGCGGGTGTCGGCATGGCTGGCGTTGACGGTATGATGGACCACCACCATACGTTTCCGTACGTAAATCATGCCGCTTTCGACGCCCAAGAACACTCGTCGCCGGGTTCACGTCCGCCGCATCGAGATCGAAGGATACTGCCATGAGGATGGCACACTGGAACTCGACGGGATGCTGGAAGATGTCAAGGATGTGGATTACCCGCTGGCTTCAGGGGTTCGCAAGGCGGGCGAGCCGGTGCATCAGCTGCGCATCCGGGTGACTCTCGATGCGGAGTTCAACATCACCGGGGCCGAGGCGTGCTCGGATCGCGTCCCTTATCCTGGCGGATGCGACACGATCGGGCCGGCCTATGGGCGGCTGGTCGGGCTGAATCTGCTGCGCGGTTTCCGCCAGACCGTCGGCGAGATGTTCGCGGACGTGCGTGGCTGCTCGCACCTTACCGAGCTTCTGTCTTCATTCCCGACTGCCGCGATCCAGACCTACGCAAGCTTTCAGCGGGACAACGCAGACGACGGGAGCAAGCCGTTTCAGCTCGATCGCTGTCACGCGCTCCAGACCTCGTCGCCGACTGTTCGCAGCTTCTACCCTCGCTGGTACCGCCCGCCGCCTGACCCATCCTGAGCTGTCCTGGATGGAAGCAGCGGATTTTTGCAGTGCGAGAATCCGGGTATAATCGAGCCCCCGCACGAGCGCAAGCATGCCCGCGCGGGGCACCGGTGCCCGATCGGGTGCCGGTCGATGCGGTGGCATGCCGAGGGAGGGAGGCGGCATCCATCGCGGAGTGAAGCTCCGAACTGTCCCATCAACCTGTTCGCGGCGAGCGCAGCTCGTCGCGGCTTCGATCGAAGGGCGATCATGAAGATTCATGAGTATCAGGCAAAGGAAATTCTGAGGAAGTTTGGTGTCGTCACGCCCAAAGGGGTTGCGTGCTTCTCCGTGGATGAGGCGGTCAAGGCGGCCGAGCAGCTCGGAGGCAGCATCTGGGTCGTGAAGGCTCAGATCCATGCGGGCGGGCGGGGCAAAGGTGGCGGCGTCAAGATCGCCAAGTCCCTGCATGAAGTCCAGGCGCGCGCGGGAGAGATCCTGGGCATGCAGCTCGTCACGCACCAGACCGGCCCAGAGGGCCAGCTGGTTCGCCGGCTCCTGATCGAGGAAGGCGCCGACATCAAGAAGGAATACTACGTCGCGGCGCTGACCGACCGTGCCACGCAGAAGGTTGCGATGATGGCTTCCTCCGAGGGGGGCATGGACATCGAGGAAGTGGCGCACAAGACGCCGGAGAAGATCATCAAGGTGTTCGTTGACCCGCTGGTCGGGCTGACCGATGCCCAGGCGACCGAACTCGCACGCGGCATCGGCGTGCCTGAAGGTTCAATGGCGCAGGCGGTCGACACGTTCCGCAAGCTCTATACCTGCTACATGGAAACAGACGCCTCGCTGGCCGAGATCAACCCGTTGATCCTCGAGGGCAATGGCAACATCAAGGCGCTCGACGCGAAGTTCAACTTCGACTCGAACGCGCTGTATCGCCACCCCGAGATCGTCGCCTACCGCGACCTCGACGAGGAAGACCCGGACGAGCTTGAGGCCTCCAAGTTCGACCTCGCATACATCAGCCTCGACGGCAACATCGGCTGCCTGGTGAATGGCGCGGGACTTGCGATGGCGACGATGGACACGATCAAGCTCTTCGGCGCCGAGCCGGCCAACTTCCTCGACGTCGGTGGTGGCGCGACGACCGAGAAGGTCACCGAAGCGTTCAAGATCATGCTCAAGAACCCCAAGGTCAAGGGCATCCTCGTGAACATCTTCGGCGGCATCATGCGCTGCGACACCATCGCCGAAGGCGTGGTTGCCGCGGCACGCGAAGTCAAGCTCTCCGTTCCGCTGGTGGTGCGCATGAAGGGCACCAATGAGGAGATCGGCAAGAAGATCCTGGCCGATTCCGGCCTGCCGATCATCTCGGCCGACACCATGGCGGAAGCCGCAACCAAGATCGTTGCTGCGGTCAAGTAAGGAGAGCTCGAATGTCCATCCTGATCAACAAAGAGACCAAGGTCATCACCCAGGGCATCACCGGCAAGACCGGGATGTTCCACACCTCGAAGTGCCGCGAGTATGCCAACGGCGCGAACTGCTTCGTCGCAGGTGTCAACCCCAAGAAGGCGGGTGAGGAGTTCGAAGGCGTGCCGATCTACGCTTCCGTCAAGGAAGCCAAGGAAGCGCAGGGCGCCACCGTCTCGGTGATCTACGTGCCGCCGGCCGGTGCTGCCGCCGCGATCTGGGAGGCCTGCGAGGCCGATCTCGATCTCGTGATCTGCATCACCGAAGGGATTCCGGTCCGCGACATGCTCGTCGTGCGCAACAAGATGAAGCAGAAGGTTGCCAACGGCGGCAAGGAGACCCTGCTGCTGGGCCCGAACTGCCCGGGCCTCATCACGCCCGACGAGATCAAGATCGGCATCATGCCGGGTCACATCCACCGCAAGGGCCGCATCGGTGTCGTTTCCCGCTCCGGTACGCTGACCTACGAGGCGGTCGCGCAGCTCACCGAGATCGGCCTGGGCCAGTCCTCGGCGGTCGGCATCGGCGGGGATCCGATCAACGGCCTCAAGCACATCGACGTGATGAAGATGTTCAACGATGATCCCGATACCGATGCGGTCATCATGATCGGCGAGATCGGCGGTCCGGACGAAGCCGAGGCGGCCCAGTGGTGCAAGGCCAACATGAAGAAGCCGGTGGTCGGATTCATCGCAGGCGTCACGGCGCCCGCCGGCAAGCGCATGGGCCATGCCGGTGCATTGATCTCGGGCGGTGCGGACACTGCTGATGCCAAGCTCGCGATCATGGAAGAGTGCGGCTTCACGGTGACACGCGATCCGTCCGAGATGGGCAAGCTGCTGAAGGGCTTGCTGTAAGCACGACCGACGGTTCGGCTGTGTGATGGAACGAAAGGCGCCGGTTCTCCGGCGCCTTTCGTATTGATGGGTGCTTGCGACTGCACCGGGGGTGCCGGCACAGGCTACAATCGTCCGATGTCGCTGCCAGGGCATCGCATCCTGGCGCGTTACCGACAGAGAGGAAGCAATGGCCATCTATCTCAACGAGAGCGAAGTCGCGAGCCTGGTCGACATGCCGATGGCGCTCGATGCCGTTGAACAGGTCATGGCTGCGCATGCGCGCGGCGAGGTCGTCGATTGTCCGCGGCAGCGCGTGCGTCTTCCGACGTCGATCACGCACCTGCTGCAGGGCGGCGTTCCGGCCGTGAACCTGACCGGTTTCAAGGTGTATACCTCGGCTGGCGGGCGGGCCCGTTTCTGGGTGCACCTCTACGACGCAACGACGGGCGCGCCCGTCGCGGTCCTCGAAGCCGACCGGTTGGGCATGATGCGGACCGGCGCCGCGGGCGGCGTGGCGGCCAGGTGGCTGGCGCGTCCCGATGCGAGGGTCGCCGGTGTGTTTGGCGCCGGCTGGCAGGCAGAAGGACAGATCCTCGCGCTGTGCGCCGTTCGCGCGCTCGAACGCGTCAAGGTCTTCGCGCGTGACCGGGAGCGGCTGGTCGCGTTCTGCGAACGGATGAGCGGATTGTGCGCAAAGCCGGTCGTCCCCGCAGCGGATGCGCGCGATGCGGTCTGCGGATCGGACATCGTCGTCACCGTGACCAACTCGCCCAAGCCGCTCTTCGACGAAGCGTGGCTCGACGAGGGTACGCACATCAACGCGGCCGGTTCGAACAGCCTTGCGCGGCGGGAACTCACCGAAGGAGCCGTGCGCCGGGCCGAGATCGTCTGCGTCGACGCACGCGAGACCGCATTGCGCGAGGCGGGGGATCTGCTCCCGCTGCTGGAGAAGGGTCGCACCCAGCCAGGGCGCTGGGTCGAACTCGGCGAGGTGATCGCGGGCATGCGGGCCGGAAGGACGTCTGCAAGCCAGATCACCCTGTTCGAATCGCAGGGCATGGCGATCCAGGACATCGCGCTGGCGGCACGCGTGCTCGAACGCTTGCGGACGGGCGGGGCCGGAGTCGGGACTCCGCTGCCGTACTGATGATTTTCGATCCTCATTCCGGAGCCTGACCAAGCGATGGCGGCAGAGCGCGGAGGAAGTCAGAATCCGGCACGGGAGTGCGCTGCGCGCACCCACGTGGGTCGCGTTCGGGCGCGCAACGAAGACGCCATTCTGGTCGACCCGCTCGGCCGATGGGCAATCCTGGCCGATGGGATGGGGGGCTACCGGGGCGGGGACGTCGCCGCAAGGATCGCAGTCGAGACGATTGGACGCAGGCTCGCGGCCGAACCGCTTGCAGGGCTCGATGCGCACGCCGTCGCAGGGAGGGTGGCGCAATCGGTTGGCCAGGCGAACGAGCGGATCTGGATCGAGGGGTACTCGAATCCGGAGCTCACCGGGATGGGGAGCACGGTGGTGGTGGTGGTGTTCCAGCCCGATGCGGCGATTTCGGTTCACGTCGGCGATTCGCGCCTGTACCGATGGCGCGGTGGTGACCTGAAGCAGTTGACCGCAGACCACACGGTCGTGCAGGAGCAGGTCGACGAAGGCCTGATGAGCCCAGGAAGCGCCCGCCATGCGCCCATGCGCAGCATGCTGACGCGCGGGCTTGGGGTGATGGACATCGTGGAGCCCGAGATCGGCGTGCACGCCGTGAAGACTGGAGACGTCTTCCTGTTGTGCTCTGATGGGCTGACCGACATGCTCGACGACGAGGAAATCTGCGCCAGGCTGTCCTCGGGCGATGCGGTCGAAGTGATTGCCGAGCGCCTGATCGATGCGGCGAATGATCAAGGTGGGCGTGACAACGTGTCCGTCGTGATCGTGCGTGTGCGGGGATGATGGACGGCCGGGGCGGGTGACCGGAACCGGCCCTGGGGTCCGGATTGAAGGGAAAGAATGCGATGCCGAAACTGATACTCAGCATGGACGGGCTGGTGCTCAAGGAGATCTCGCTGGACAAGCCACGCATCACGATCGGCCGCAAGGCCGAGAATGACATCCAGATCGACAACCTGGCGATCAGTGGCAGGCACGCGGCGATCAACGTGATCCTTCAGGATGCCTTTCTTGAGGATCTGAACAGCACCAACGGTACGTACGTGAACGGGCAGGCGGTCAAGAAGTACGTCCTCAACGACAACGATGTGATCGAGATGGGCAAGTACCGGCTCAAGTTCCTCCGCGACGAGGTCGAGGCGGGTCCGGGCGCGGTCGCTGGCGAGGCGCTCGATGGCGATACGCTCGGTCAGGCGCCGGGCGAGGAGGGCTATCGTCCACGGGCCGGCAAGGCGCACGCGGGAGCGCCGTCGTCCGCGGGCGCTTCGCGCAGCGGCGGCGCGCGCGAGGCGGAGGTTGCTGTGCCGCAGGGACGGATCGGCATCGTGAAGGTCCTCAGTGGTGCGAATGCGGGGCGCGAACTCATTCTCGACAAGCTGCGCACCCGGATCGGCAAGCCCGGCCATCAGGTGGCGGTGATCTCGCTCAGCCCGGACGGCTATTCGATCCAGCACGGCGAGGGAAGCGCGCGTGCTCACGTGAATGGCGTGGAGCTCGAAGAGGGCGCACAGCGGCTTCAGGACGGCGACACGATCGAACTGGCTGGCGTGAAGATGGTATTCACGTTCCGTGCCTGAAGGAGGAAATCCCATGTACCGGATCGCACCGAGCCTCCTCTCCGCCGATTTTGCGTGCCTCGGGGAGGAGGTCCGCAATGTCGTTGCCGCAGGGGCCGACTGGATTCATTTCGACGTGATGGACAACCACTACGTGCCGAACCTGACGGTCGGCCCCTTGGTGTGCGAGGCCATCCGGCCACACACCCGTGCGCCGATCGACGTCCATCTGATGGTGAAACCGGTCGACCGGATCATTCCGGATTTCGCGAAGGCAGGGGCCGACATCATCACCTTCCATCCCGAGGCGACCGAGCATGTCGATCGCAGTCTTGCGCTGATCCGCGATTCCGGCTGCAAGGCGGGCCTGGTCTTCAATCCCGCGACGCCTCTGCACTACCTGGATCATGTGCTCGACCGTCTCGACCTCATCCTCCTGATGAGCGTGAACCCCGGTTTCGGCGGGCAGAAGTTCATCCCCGAGACACTCGACAAGCTGCGCACGGTGCGCCGCAGGATCGACGAGTATGCCGAGCGCAGCGGACGCCAGATCCTCCTCGAGATCGACGGTGGCGTGAAGGTCGACAACATTGCCGAGATCGCACGCGCGGGAGCGGATACCTTCGTCGCCGGGTCGGCCGTGTTCGGCGCGGCGTCTCCCGGCGACCCGAACCGCTACGACAGCGTGATTGCTGCGCTCCGCAACGAATTGTCGACCGTCCGGCGGTGAACGGCCCGAAGCGCTTCCCGGCAAGGGCCGTATTGTTCGATCTGGATGGCACGCTGCTCGACACGATCGAGGATCTTGCAGAAGCCGCCAACCGGATGCTGGAGGAAATGCGACGGCCGCCGCGCAGCCGTGCCGAGATCCACCGCTTCGTCGGGAAGGGCCTTGCACGGCTCGTGCAACGCTGCCTTGGCGAGGATGGTCTCGATCCATTCCTTGCCGAGCAGGCGCAGGACGTCTTTCGCCGCCACTACCGGGTGATCAATGGGCGCCATGCGCGGATCTATCCCGATGTGGTCGAAACCCTCACTGCCATGGCGGGACGCGGGCTGAAGCTCGCCTGTGTCACCAACAAACCCACCGAGTTCACGCAGGCACTGCTCACCCACACGGATCTGGCGCGGTACTTTCAGGCCGTGATCTGCGGAGACACCCTCGCAGTGCGCAAACCCGATCCGGCCGTGCTCATCCATGCCTGCTCGAAACTCGGCGTTCCGCCCGTGCAGGCGCTCATGATCGGGGACTCCGAGAACGATGCGAAGGCCGCACGCGCGGCCGGGATCCCCGTCCTGCTGGTCACCTACGGCTACAGCGAGGGGATCCCGGTGGACACCATTGAATGCGATGGGCTACTATCGAGCGCAAGGCAGGCGCTGGACCGCATCGATCCGATCCGGCTGGTTGCGGCGCCTGAACCGCCACCGAACGACCCAGGCATTTCTTCCTCATCGTGACTCAAAGACCACGTCATTCGTACAAGGTATCCATGCCCGCCCGCGTCGATGGATTGCGCTGGCGTCGCTGGCGCTGCTGGCCTGCGGGCCACTGATCCGCGAAGTCCAGTCAGGTCGCGGTTGCTGCGGACCTGCAATCCTTGAACGAATCCGAACGTGTATCTGGAGTCCCCATGCTTGAGCAGGAATTCAACGACCTTGCCGCCCAGGGTTACAACCGTATTCCGGTAACCCTCGAGACCTTCGCCGATCTCGATACCCCGCTTTCGATCTACCTCAAGCTCGCCAACGAACCGTGGAGCTATCTCCTTGAATCGGTTCAGGGCGGTGAGCGATTCGGGCGCTACTCGATGATCGGCCTGGCCGCATCGACCCGCATCGAAGTCTATGGCCGCTCGGCGCTGCTGCTGACCGGCAACCGCCTGGTCGAGCGGCGCGACTACGGCGATCCGCTCAATTTCGTCGCCGAGTTCATGGCGCGCATCAAGGTGCCCCCGCGTGATGGGCTGCCGCGTTTTGCGGGCGGACTGGTCGGCTGCTTCGGCTACGACACCGTGCGCTACATCGAGCCGCGGCTGGCGAAAACGGAGAAGCACGATGATCTCGGCACGCCGGACATCCTGCTGCTGCTGTCCGAAGAAATCGCGATCGTCGACAACCTCTCGGGCAAGCTCACGCTCGTCGTGTATGCCGAACCCGAAGTGCCGGGCGCATGGAAGCGCGCCCGCAAGCGCCTGCGCGAATTGCTCGCGCGCCTGCGTGCGCCGGTGCAGATTCCGCAGGACACGCAGGCCGAACCCCAGTCCGCCGTGTCGAGCTTCGGCGAATCGGAGTTCAAGGCTGCGGTCGAACGTGCCAAGCAGTACATCATCGATGGCGACATCATGCAGGTCGTGCTTGCGCAGCGCATGAGCAAGCCTTTCTCCGCCAGTCCGCTGGCGCTCTACCGCGCGATCCGCACGCTCAATCCATCGCCCTACCTGTTCTACTTCAACTTCGAGGATTTTCATGTCGTCGGCGCTTCGCCGGAGATCCTCGTACGACTCGATGACGATGGGGGTGGGCGGCGCGTGACGGTCAGACCGATCGCAGGGACGCGGCCGCGCGGCGCGACGCCGTCGGAGGACGCGGCGCTCGAAGCCGACTTGCTCGCCGACGAAAAGGAGCTTGCCGAACACCTGCAGCTCCTGGATCTGGGACGCAATGATGCCGGCCGGGTGGCCGAGATCGGCACCGTCAAGGTGACCGAGCAATTCACCGTCGAACGTTACTCCCACGTGATGCATATCGTCTCCAACGTCGAAGGCCGCCTGAAGGATGGCCTCAACGCGCTGGCCGTGCTGAGGGCGACCTTCCCGGCCGGCACCGTTTCGGGGGCACCGAAGGTCCGGGCGATGGAGATCATCGACGAGCTGGAGCCGTTCAAGCGCGGCATCTACGCCGGTGCAGCAGGCTACATCGGCTTTCACGGGGACATGGACCTGGCCATCGCGATCCGCACGGCGGTCGTCAAGGATGGTGTGATCCACGTGCAGGCGGGGGCGGGCATCGTTGCCGACTCCAATCCGGATTCCGAATGGCAGGAAACGCGGAACAAGGCGATGGCCATGCTGCGTGCGGCAGAAATGGCGGAATCCGGGCTCGACACCCGGCTCGATTGAGGAGATCCGAATGATCGCGAACGACGACACCAACGTTTTCTACCGCAATCCGTTCAGCAGCTATCCGACCGTATCGCGCGGAGAGGGAATCTACCTCTTCGATGAAAAGGGCAAGCGCTATATCGACGCCTGCGGAGGGGCCGTGGTCTCCGCACTTGGCCACTCGGTGCCGGAGGTCGTCGAGGCGATGAAGGCGCAGCTCGACAGCGTCGAGTTCGCCCACACGAGCCAGTTCACGAACCCGTCGCAGGAAGAGCTTGCAAAGCTCATCACGGATCGCTCGCCGGGTGGGCTCAATCACGCCTACTTCGTTTCGGGAGGCTCGGAAGCGGTCGAATCGGCAATGAAACTTGCGCGGGCCTACTGGGTGCAGATGGGCCGGCCCGACAAGTGGATGGTGATCGGGCGTGAGCAAAGCTATCACGGCAACACGCTCGGGGCCCTGGCGGCTGGCGGCAACCGCTGGCGCCGTGCGATCTACGAGCCGATGCTGTTCAAGGCACCGCGCGTGGTGCCCTGTTCGTGCTACCGCTGTCCGTTCGACAAGGACCCCGCGCACTGTTCGATCGAATGCGCCGACGACCTGGAGCGCGCGATTCTCGAAGCCGGTCCGGAGAAGGTCGCGGCATTCATCGCCGAGCCGATCGTCGGTGCCACGGCGGGTGCACTGGTGCCGCACGAGAACTATTTCCACCGCATTCGCGAGATCTGCGACAAGTACGACGTGCTGTTCATCGCCGACGAGGTCATGACCGGCCTGGGCCGTTGTGGCTCATGGTTCGCGATCCGCCAGTTCGGTGTCGTGCCGGACATGCTGTGCCTCGCCAAGGGGCTCGCGGCGGGCTATGTGCCGATTGGCGCCACGCTCGTGCATGACCGGATCGTCGACACCTTCCACAACCGCCGTCATATCTTCCAGCACGGACATACGTACATGGGGCATCCGCTCGCGACCGCGGCGGGTGCTGCGGTCATCCGGTTCATGGACAAGCACAAGCTCGTCGAGCGCAGCCGGGTCCTGGGTGAAGAGTTGCTCACGCGCCTGAAGAAGGCGCTGCACGACCATCCGCATGTGGGGGATATCCGTGGACGGGGCCTGTTCGTCGGCATCGAGTTCGTCGCCGACCGGGCGAGCAAGGCCCCGTTCGAGCCGGAGCTGGCCTTTCACAGGGTGCTGCGCGACCTTGCCTTCCGCAACGGCCTCATCATCTATCCGATGGGGGGGACGATCGATGGGCGGCGCGGCGACCATACCCTCATCGCACCACCCTTCGTCATCACCAGGGCGCAGATCGGGCGGCTCGTGGAGCTGCTGGTCAGATCGATCGATGCTGCCGTCGAGAGCGTGCGACCGAAGGCTGCGCCGTGATCGATCCGAGCGAAATCCATCCGGTCTCGATCACCGTCGCACCGAACGGCGCGCGACGCGGCAAGAGTGATCATCAGGCAATTCCGCTCGGCCCCGACGAGATTGCGGCCGAGGCGCTGGCCTGCCGCACCGCGGGCGCTTCGATCCTGCATCTGCACGTGCGCGGCGCCGACGGTCGCCACAGCCTGGACGTCGGCCGCTACCGGGAGGCGATCGCCGCGGTGCGCGAGCGCACCGACATCGTGATCCAGCCGACCACCGAGCGCTGTGGCGTATTCCAGCCGCGGGACATGATGGCGGTGGCGCGTGGGCTCGAGCCCGAGATGCTCACCTTCAACCTGCAGGAACTGCTCGATCCGGACGATGCGACCCGGCAGGCAGAAGTGCGGGATTTTCTCTCCGAAGTCGATGAGGCTGGAACGGTGCCTCAGTACATCGTCTACTCCCCGGAGCAGGTCGACGTTCTGCGTCATTGGTGGGAAGAGGGCTGGGTTCCGCAGGCCAGGCCGTTCATCCTGATCGTGCTCGGTCGCTACGCCGGAACGATCAGCCGCCCGGCCGACCTTCTGGGCTTCCTTCCGAAGATCCCGCGCGAGTGGCGCTGGGGGCTGTGCGCATTCGGAGCGCCCGAACTCGCCTGCGTGGTCCATGCGGCGCTGCTTGGCGGGCACTGCCGGGTCGGATTCGAGAACAATCTGGTGGCGGCCGATGGTTCGCCACTGACCGACAACGCCGAACAGGTCGCACGACTCGCAGGAATCCTGCGGCAGTTCGCGCTTGCGCTGGCAACGCCCGACGAGGCGCGCCACATGCTTGGACTGCGACCGGCGGCGCAAGAAAAGGGCTGAACATGCTGCTGATGATAGACAACTACGACAGCTTCACCTACAACCTCGTGCAGTATTTCGGTGAGCTTGGGGCAAAGGTCAAGGTGGTGCGCAATGACGAGATCACCCTCGAACAGATCGGGGCGTTGAACCCCGAGCAGCTCGTGATTTCGCCGGGGCCGTGCACCCCGGCCGAGGCGGGCGTCTCGGTGGCTGCAATCCGCGAGTTTGCAGGGCGGATTCCGGTCCTGGGCGTGTGCCTGGGTCACCAGAGCATCGGTGTCGCGTTCGGAGGGCGGATCGTCCATGCGAAGCGTCTGATGCACGGCAAGACTTCTCCGGTGCACCACCTCGGAAGCGGTGTGTTCCGTGGATTGCCCGACCCGCTCGTGTGCACCCGCTATCACTCGCTGGCGATTGAACGTGATTCCTTGCCGGAATGTCTCGAGATCACCGCCTGGACCGACGATGGCGAGATCATGGGCGTGCGCCACCGCTCGCTGGCGGTCGAAGGCGTGCAGTTCCATCCGGAATCGATCCTGACCGAACACGGCCATGCGCTGCTGAGAAACTTCCTGCAGCCCGGGTGAGCAGCGGACCCGGCCTGGCGGATCGCGCCGGACCGGGCCACGTTCCGGATGACGGCGCGCTCAGTCGCGATGCCTTCCATTTTCTTCTTTGAACGGATCGGAAATCATGACCATCACTGCACAGGAAGCCCTGCAACGGACGATCGAGCACCGTGAGATCTTCTATGACGAAATGCTCTCGCTGATGCGAAAGATCATGGCGGGTGAACTGTCGCCGGTGATGACCGCTGCGATCCTGACCGGCCTGCGCGTGAAGAAGGAAACCATCGGCGAGATCTCGGCCGCCGCGACCGTGATGCGTGAGCTCTCCGCAAAGGTCGTCGTCCCGCCTCCACATGAACATTTCGTCGATATCGTCGGGACGGGGGGAGATGGCGCGCATACCTTCAACATCTCGACCGCGACGATGTTCGTTGCCGCAGCTGCCGGCGCGCGGGTCGCCAAGCACGGCAACCGCAGCGTCTCCTCGAAGAGCGGCAGCGCCGATGTGCTCGAAGCACTCGGTGTCAATCTCGCCCTGTCGCCGGAGCAGGTCGCCGAATGCATCGCGGCGACCGGGGTGGGGTTCATGTTCGCACCCAACCACCACAGCGCGATGAAGAATGTCGCGCCGGTGCGGCGTGAAATGGGCGTGCGCACGATCTTCAACATCCTCGGCCCGCTCACCAATCCGGCCGGTGCGCCGAACACGCTGATGGGCGTGTTCCATCCCGATCTGGTGGGTATCCAGGCGCGCGTGATGCAGCGTCTGGGCGCCAATCACGTGCTGGTCGTGTACGGACTGGACGGCATGGACGAGGTGAGCCTGGGCTCGGCGACGATGGTCGGGGAGCTGAAGGATGGCGAGGTTCTCGAATACGAAATCCATCCCGAGGACTTCGACCTGGCGATGGCCGGCAGCCGCAACCTGCGCGTCGAGAACGTGGAGGAATCGATGCAGACCCTGCTTGGCGCACTCGAGAACAAGCCAGGCCCCGCCTGCGAGATCGTCGTCCTGAATGCCGGGGTCGCGCTCTACACGGCAAACCTCGTGGATTCGATCGGTGCGGGCATCCGGCGCGCGCGCGAGCTGGTGGTCAGCGGTGCGGCCCGCGCAAAGCTCGACGAATTCGTCGGCTATACCCGCAGGTTTGGCTGAGCGCGCATCATGAGCGACATCCTGAACCGGATTCTCGCCGCCAAGCGCGAAGAGCTGGCGCAGCGCAGCGCACGGATGCCGCTGGCTGCGGTGCAGGCCGCGGCGAAGGCCGAGCCGCCCGCGCGCGATTTCGTCGCCGCGATCCGCACCCGGATCGCCGCCGGGCAGCCCGCGGTGATCGCCGAGATCAAGAAGGCAAGTCCGTCGAAAGGCGTGATCCGGCCCGATTTCCACCCTGGACTCATTGCCGCCTCGTATGAGCGCGGGGGGGCGGCCTGCCTTTCGGTGCTGACCGACCGCGAGTTCTTCCAGGGCGACTCGGCGTATCTGCAGCAGGCGCGCGCGGCTTGTGCGCTGCCGGTGCTGCGCAAGGACTTCCTGATCGATCCGTGGCAGGTGTTCGAAGCCCGGGCGATCGGGGCCGATGCGATCCTGCTGATCGCAGCCGCACTCGAACTCGCACAGATGCAGGAGATGGAGGCGGTCGCCGACGAACTGGGGATGGCGGTGCTGGTGGAAGTGCACGACGCCGGGGAACTGGAACAGGCGCTCAAGCTCGGGACTCCGCTGATCGGCGTCAACAACCGCAACCTGAGAAGCTTCGAGGTCAGCCTGCAGACGACGCTGGATCTGCATGAGCGGGTGCCCGCCGGGCGGATCGTCGTCACCGAGTCAGGCATTCTTGCGCAGGCGGACGTGGCGCGGATGCGCGGCCACGGGATCCATGCCTTTCTCGTCGGTGAGGCCTTCATGCGCGCGGACGATCCGGGAGAGTGCCTGCGCGCCCTGTTCGGGTAGCGCCGATGCGAGCCGACGGGCGCCCCGCAGACACCGCCGCTTTGCCGGGCCGGCTCGCCGGGCGCGCGCGCCGGGTCTTTCGCTGGCTTGCGTTGCTCGTTGCTGGGCTGCTGTCGGTGTCGCTGGCGCTCGCTGGCTGGTTATTGCTGACCGAGTCAGGCCTGCGCGCTGGGCTTTCGCTGCTCGCGTGGAGCACGAACGGCCAGGTGTCGGCCGGTGCGCCGGGCGGGAGGCTGGCTGGGGCGTTCCGGATTCCGGCATTGCGGATCGAGACCGACCGCCTGCGCTTGCAGATCGATGTGCTCGATGTCGACTGGCGGCCCGCGGCGCTGCTCGAGCCGCGGATTGCGATCGAGCGCGTCGTGCTCGGCGAGGTTGCGCTGTCGGTCCCCGCTTCGGATCCGGGGCCGGCTGCCGCACCGACCGTTCCCGCGCTGGAGCTGCCGCTTCCGGTGCTCATTCGCGAACTTGTCCTCGGACGGTTCGTGCTCCACCCCTGGCAGGACGATCCGCAGGCGCCGGGTGAGGCGGTGTTCGCGTTCGACGAACTTGCGGCAAGCATCGACGGCGATCGGGAGCGCATTCGCCTGGAGCGCCTGTCGGCGCAACTGCCCTTCGGCCGGCTGGCGCTGGAAGGTGCGCTCGGAACGGGCGGGACGGAGGCGCCCGTGCGCCTGTCCGGCTCGCTGAAGGGCGGGTTCGAGGATCGAGACTACGACGCGACGTTCAGCCTTGCAGGAACCGCAGGCACGTCCGAGTTGACCGTCACCGGGAGCCTGGACGCGCTCACGGGCGAGGCCCGGGCGCATCTTGCTCCGCTCCAACCGGTGCCCCTGCGTTGGCTGCAGTTGAAGGCGGGCGGGCTCGATCCGTCGCAGTTCGACCCGCGTGCTCCGCACGCCGAGCTCGAGGTGAGCGCCGAACTGGAGGTTGGGTCGACAACGGAATGGCGGTTCGAAGGTCCGTTCGAGGTTCGAAATCTGCGTCCGGGCACCCTCGACCGGAACGAACTCCCGGTGCTGGAGCTGTCCGGGCGACTGCGCGGCACACCGCACGCCGTGGGCGTGCGTGATCTCGCGGTAGCGCTGCAAGGTGGGGGGGCGCTCGGCGGTACGCTCGACTGGCAGCGATCGACCGAAGCTGGCGCCCTGGGTCGGCTGCAGGCGGCGCTCGCCTGGACCGGGCTGCGCACGCAGGAGATCGATGCGCGCCTTCCGGGGTTGCAGGTGTCGGGACGGATCGATGCCGAAGGCGACGGATCCGGGCAGCGCGGCCGGCTCGCCCTGCAGGCAGGCAAGGCCCGCATCGATGCGCAGGTGGGAATCACGGTTGCGCAGGCCGATGATCCAGCACCTCGCTTCGAGGCGCGTGGAGCGGTCGTTGCATTCGACCCCGCCGCGTTCATCGCAGCCGCGCCTGCGGCCGATCTGAACTTCGATTTCGATGCCGAAGGCCTGCTGGGCGACCTGCCCACGCTGACGCTCGGTTGGCGCTTCGGGAACAGCCGCCTGGAGGGGCACTCGCTTGGCGGTCGCGGGCGTATCGCGATCGAAGGCGAACGGCTCGCCGTCGCGGATCTGGTCCTTGAACTGGCCGGCAACCGCATCGAGGCGAAGGGGGGATGGGGGCGTGTGCCCGATGTGCTCGAGGTCCGCGTCGAAGCGCCCGCGCTGGCAGCGCTCGGTCATGGCCTGTCGGGGCATGCCGGGCTGACGGCACGCCTCGGGGGCTCCCGGACCCAACCGACGGGGCGATTCGACCTCTTTGCCGACGCGCTGGAATTGCCCGGCGGGATCCGGGTCGGGGCCCTGAATGCAGCCGGCAGTCTCGACGCCGGGCTCGAGGGTCCGATCGAGCTTGCACTGGCCGTCACGGGGGTCGGGCCTGCCGATGCCGAACCGCAGGTCGACACCGCGACCGTGGTCGTGAGCGGGCGGCGCAGCGCACATACGATCGAGATCGAGGCCTCGACCCCTGTCGAAGACCACCTGTCCCTTGTGCTCGAAGGCGCGTTGCTGGAGGGGTCGACGGGTCATGGGGCAGGGGACGGGGCGCGCTGGCGCGGCCAGCTGAAGGCACTCGAAGTGACGGGACGCATCGGCGCCGTCCTGAAAGTGCCTGCCGCGTTGAGCGTCGCGCGTGACCGGATCGTGCTGGACGCGATCCGTCTGGATGCGGGCGAGCGCGGACAGGTCGAACTCGCTGAAACGCTGTGGACACCCGGGCGGGTGATCAGCCGCGGGCGTTTCGGCGGTCTGCTCGCCGAGATCGGCGAGCCCGGGCGGGCGCGCCGCTCCGGTCGGGGAGGCGGCCCGTTGACGATCGGCGGCGAGTGGGATTTCAGGCTCGGCCAGACGGTCGCCGGGGATCTGCGGATCTTCAGGGAATCGGGGGATCTGAGATTGGGTGCGGATCTGACGACGCGGACCGGACTGGAGGCGCTCGAACTGCGCCTGAACGCGATCGACAACCGGCTGGCCCTGTCGTGGGACGTGCGGGGAACCGAGCTTGGGAGCCTGACCGGCGCGCTCACGGCGGTGGCCGAGCCCGATCCGGAGGGAGGGTGGCGCCTGGCGCCGGATGCGGCGCTGCTCGGTTCAGCGCGCTTCGAGATGCCATCGATCGGCTGGTTGTCACGAATGGTGCAGGATGAGATCGTCCTGGGCGGTGCGCTGGCGGCAGAGTTCACGCTGTCCGGCACACCCGCCGATCCGCTGGCGGCCGGCAGGATCCGCGGTTCGGATCTGTCGATTGGATGGGTCGAGCATGGGCTGCGACTGGAAGGGGGGGAGTTGCTCGCGGAGTTCGACCGCGACCGCTTGCGCCTGACGACGCTGCGCTTCGAGTCGCCCAACCGCGTCCGGCCGCGTGACGAGCGCTTGCCGGTGGATACCCTGGTGCAGACGCCTGGGCGACTCGATGCGAGCGGCGAGATCGCGCTCGACAGCGGGCTTGGAGCGTTCCAGTTCACGGCCGACCGGCTGCCGATCCTGCAGCGTTCCGACCGCTGGTTGCTCGTCTCCGGCGAAGGTTCCGCCAGCAGCACCTGGACGAGCCTCGACCTGAAGGCAGCCCTGCGTGCCGACGCCGGGTACGTCGAACTTGCCCAGACGCCGCCGCCGAGTCTGTCCGACGACGTCGTGATCGTCGGCCAGGAGGCGAAACCGGTTGGGGGGGTGAAGGTGACGGCGGACGTGGGGGTTTCGCTCGGCGATGCACTCTACCTGTCCGCGCTCGGGCTCGACACCCGTCTCACCGGCGAATTGCGGCTTGCGCTGCGCGATGGGGCGCCGCTGTCGGCGGTTGGCACGATCGCGACCGCAGGCGGGACGTTTCGCGGCTATGGCCAGAACCTGACGATCGAGCGCGGATTGATCAACTTCCAGGGGATCGTCGACAATCCGGGGTTGAACGTCATCGCGTTGCGCAAGGGGTTGCCGGTCGAGGCGGGCATCGCGGTCGAAGGCAGCGTGCGCCGGCCGGTGATCCGGCTGGTTTCGGAGCCGAACGTACCGGATCCCGAGAAGCTGTCGTGGATCGTCCTCGGACGTGCGCCTTCGGCGGGATCGGGGGCCGATCTCGGCGTCCTGCTGCCGGCGGCGCAGGCACTGCTCGGCGGGAGCGGAGCGGGAGGCGGCATGAGCGAACAGCTCTCGCGCAGCCTCGGTTTCGACGAGTTCGGCATCGGTCAGGGCAGTGACGGCACTGCGCGTGCGCCCACAAGCCGCGTCGTCGGCGGCGGCTCGAGCGCGGATCAGGGTTCGGTGGGCGCCCAGGTGCTGACGCTGGGCAAGCGGCTGTCGGCGGATCTGTTCCTGTCCTTCGAGCAGAGCCTGGGCGGGGCGCAGAGCCTCGTCAAGCTGAGCTATCAACTCAGCCGTCGCGTCTCGCTCGTGGTTCGTGGAGGCAGCGAGAATGCGGCCGATGTTTTTTACACGGTATCGTTCCGGTGAGACGGAATGCCGGGAACTTCCAGCGGTCGAATGGTCAGCCAATCAGAACCGGCCGCATTTGCCGCGCCGGCAGGACAACCCCAGGAGGAACATTGAATGACGACGGCAGCAACTGAAGGCAAACGCGGGATCGCCATCCTGGCGGGCGGATGCTTCTGGTGCCTGGAAGCGGTGTTCAAGGATGTCGAAGGCGTCGATTCGGTCGAGCCCGGCTACATCGGCGGTCGCACCGAGCATCCGACCTACCGCGACGTGTGCGAGGGTGGGACCGGTCACGCCGAAGCGGTGCGGATCGTCTTCGATCCGGCACTCATCGGGTTTCGCGATCTGCTCGAGATCTTCTTCGTGATCCATGACCCGACGACGCTCAACCGCCAGGGCAACGACATCGGCACGCAGTACCGGTCGGCGATCTTCACGACCAGCGATGCGCAATTGCACGATGCGCTGGCGTTGATCGAGGAGATGGGCGAGGCGCGCGTGTTTCCGTCGGCAATCGTGACGAAGGTCGAGCGAGCCGGCGAGTTCTGGCCCGCCGAAGACGATCATCGTGACTATTTCGCGAGGAACTCCGATCAGCCGTACTGCCAGTATGTCGTCGCGCCCAAGATCGCGAAGTTCCGCGAGAAATTCGCGCGCCGGCGCAAGCAGTCCGGTGGCGGATAGCCGGTTCAGAAAGCGCGGTGCGGCGATGCCCGCCGTGCTGCCTCGCGTATCGCGATGACACATTTGCCCTGCGCTCCCGTACCATTGCCACCGCGCGCCGATCGCGGCGCACCGTCTGACCTTCATGGAGAATTCCGATGTCGCAAACCCCCGAATCGAACGAGCTCGTCGTCGAGGATCTGGAAGTGGGAGCCGGTGCCACGGCTGAAGCCGGACGCCTGGTGTCCGTACATTACACAGGCTGGCTGACCGATGGCCGCAAGTTCGATTCGAGCAAGGATCGCAACGACCCGTTCCAGTTTCCGCTCGGCGCCGGCCACGTCATCCGCGGCTGGGACCAGGGCGTGCAGGGCATGCGTGAAGGCGGCCGGCGCAAGCTCACGATTCCGCCGGCGCTCGGTTACGGGGCGCGCGGCGCGGGCGGCGTGATTCCGCCCAACGCGACGCTCGTGTTCGAAGTGGAGCTGCTCAAGGTTCTCTGAGCGCGAACATGGCGGACGTCCTGAAACTCGACCCGGCGCAGCGCCAGATCCTGGCAACGCTTCAGAAGGATTCGACCCTCAGTACCCAGGCCCTGGCCGACAAGGTCGGCCTGTCGCCTTCGCCGTGCTGGCGGCGGGTGCGTGAGCTGGAGGAGGCCGGGCTGATCCGCGGCTACGTGGCCCTGCTCGACCGCAACAAGCTGGGTCTGACGACCTGCGTGTGGGTGCGCGTCAAGCTCAAGAAGCACAGCAGCGACGTGCTCGAACGTTTCGAGGCGGTCGTGAAGGGCTGCGAGGAGGTCGTCGAGTGCTACGAGCTGCTCGGCGAGACGGATTGCCTGCTCAAGCTCTACCTGCCGAGCCTGGAGGCGCTGTCGGCCTTCATGCACAACTTCCTGCTGAAGATTCCCGAAGTCGACGTGACGCATTCGAGCGTTGCGCTGCGCGAGATCAAGAACGAAACGGCCCTTCCGCTGTGATCTGACCGGTCCAGAATGCCGCCCCTCAGGGGGATGAAAGAAATGACCGCCTGGAGGATTTCCAGCGGTCATTTTTTTCGCGCCGTGCCGGCCTGCATGGCTATTCCGGACGGATTTTTCCGACGCCCGCCGGTAGGATTGCGCATCGCCCGCGATCCCGGACGATAGCCCTATCCACCCGATAACAGGAGACAACGCCGGCAAGCCGGCCGCGGACGCCACAAGCGCCCTGCAGGCTCGCTTTGCGGCGTACACAGACCATGTCGAAGACCCTCTCGTCCGCGTCCCTCGAAGACAAGTACACCCTCACCACTGGCCGCGCCTGGATGACCGGCATCCAGGCCCTGGTCCGGCTGCCGATGATGCAGCGCATGCGCGACCAGGCGGCTGGCCTGAACACGGCCGGCTACGTCACCGGCTACCGGGGCTCGCCGCTTGGCAACGTCGACCAGGAGTTCTGGAAGGCGAAGAAGTACCTCGAACCGCTCCACATCCGCTTTCAGGCGGGGCTGAACGAGGATCTTGCCGCGACTGCGGTGTGGGGTACGCAACAGGTGAACCTCGATCCGAATGCGCGCTACGACGGCGTGTTCTCGATCTGGTACGGCAAGGGGCCGGGCGTCGACCGCACGGGCGACGTGTTCCGGCATGCCAACGCGGCGGGCACCTCGAAGCACGGCGGCGTGCTGGTGATCGCCGGCGACGACCACGCCGCCAAGTCCTCGACGCTGCCGCACCAGACCGAGCATGTGTTCAAGGCGATGATGATGCCGGTGCTGGCGCCGGCAGGCATTCAGGAGTACCTCGAGTACGGCCTGCACGGCTTCGCGCTGTCGCGCTATTCGGGCTGCTGGGTGGCGTTCAAGGCGCTCACCGATACTGTGGAAACCTCGGCTGCGGTGGATATCGATCCCTACGCCCTGCAGACCGTGATCCCGACCGATTTCCCGTTGCCGGCCGATGGCCTGAATCTGCGCTGGCCCGATCCGCCGCTGGTGCAGGAAAAGCGCCTGCTGCACCACAAGCTCTACGCGGCGCTTGCCTACTGCCGCGCGAACGGGCTCAACCGGACGGTGATCGACAGCCCGCGTGCGCGGCTTGGAATCATTACGAGCGGCAAGAGCTACCTCGACGTGCGCCAGGCACTCGAAGACCTCGGCATCGACGAGGCGGTCGCGGCCGAGATCGGGCTGCGCGTGTTCAAGGTCGGCATGGTGTGGCCGCTCGAAGCCGAAGGGGTGCGTCGCTTCGCCGAAGGGCTGGACGAGATCCTGGTGGTCGAGGAGAAGCGCCAGTTCCTCGAATACCAGTTGAAGGAAGAGCTCTACAACTGGAACGAGGCGGTGCGTCCGCGCGTGATCGGCAAGTTTGACGAGAAGGGCGAGTGGGCGCTGCCGCACGAAGGCTGGCTGCTGCCGGCGGCCGGGGAGCTGACCCCGGCGATGATCGCGCGCGCGATCGCGGGGCGCATTGCGCGCTACTACACGTCCGACCGCATCAAGGCACGGCTCGCCTTCATCGAGGCGAAGGAGGCGGCGCTCGCCCGCCCGCGCCTGTCGATCCAGCGCGTGCCACACTACTGCTCGGGCTGTCCGCACAACACCTCGACCAAGGTGCCGGCCGGCTCGCGCGCGATCGCCGGCATCGGCTGCCATTACATGGCGACCTGGCTGTCGCCCGAACACACACAGACCTTCTGCCAGATGGGCGGCGAAGGCGTGCCCTGGGTCGGGCAGGCGCCCTTCACGAAGACGCCGCACGTCTTCGCGAACCTCGGCGACGGCACCTACATGCATTCGGGCATCCTCGCGATCCGCGCCGCGGTCGCGGCACGCGTGAACATCACCTACAAGATCCTCTACAACGACGCCGTCGCGATGACGGGCGGGCAACCCCACGACGGCACGCTGACGGTGCCGATCATCGCGCGCCAGCTTGCGGCCGAAGGGGTGCACAACCTCGTCGTCGTCACCGACGGCAGCCCGCGCGCCTATGGTCCGGCCGACCTGCCCCACGGTGTGCCGATGCGCCATCGCGACGAGCTCGACGCCGTGCAGCGCGAACTGCGCAAGATCGAAGGCGTGTCGGCGCTGATCTACGATCAGACCTGCGCGGCCGAGAAACGGCGCCGCAGAAAGCGCGGCGCCTTCCCCGATCCGGCGCGGCGCGTGGTCATCAACGATCTCGTGTGCGAAGGCTGCGGCGACTGCAGCGAGAAATCGAACTGCATGTCGGTGGTGTCGGTCGAGACCGAGTTCGGGCGCAAGCGCGCGATCGATCAGTCCTCGTGCAACAAGGATTACTCGTGCGTGAACGGCTTCTGCCCGAGCTTCGTCACGATCGAAGGCGGCCGGCTCCGGAAGGGCAAGGCGGCGGGGGTTGCCGCCGACGCCTTCGCGAACCTGC
This sequence comes from Rhodocyclaceae bacterium, assembly GCA_023383815.1. Lineage (GTDB taxonomy): Bacteria > Pseudomonadota > Gammaproteobacteria > Burkholderiales > Rhodocyclaceae > JACOUN01. Next base: position 95,177 of record JAHDYG010000001.1, on the reverse strand, counting down.
CCGAGCCGGTCCTGCCATCGACGGCGAGCCCGTGGGGGATCCTCGTCACCGGCGTGGGCGGCACCGGGGTGGTGACGATCGGTGCGCTCCTCGGCATGGCCGCGCACCTCGAAGGCAAGGGCATCTCGGTGCTCGACATGGCGGGCCTCGCGCAGAAGGGGGGAGCGGTGTGGTCGCACGTGCGCATCGCCGATCGCCCGGAGCAGCTCTTCGCGGCGCGGATCGCGGCCGGCGAGGCGAACGCCGTGATCGGCTGTGATCTCGTGGTGTCGGCGAGCGACGAGTCGCTGGCGAAGATGCGAAGCGAGCACACGCGCGCGATCATCAATCGTGCGCAGACGAACACGAGCGAGTTCGTGCGCGGCTTTGCCGCCCAGGCGCGCTCGGGTGACGTCGCGGTGCAGCCCGATCCGCAGTTTCCGCGCGGCCCGATGGAGCAGCAGATCGCCGAGGCGGTCGGCCCCGGAGCGGTCGAGTTCATCGAGGCCACCGGGCTTGCGACGGCACTCCTGGGCGATTCGATCGCGACCAACCTCTTCATGCTCGGCTATGCGTGGCAACGCGGCATGGTGCCGCTTTCGAACGATGCGATCCTGCGCGCGATCGAGATCAACGGCACTGCCGTGGCCGCCAACAAAGCCGCCTTCCTGTGGGGACGAAGGGCCGCCGTCGAGCCCGAGGTGGTCGCGAAAGCGGCGCAGCCTGAAGTCGCCGAGCCCGAGCATCACCGCCTGTCGACCTCGGTCGATGAGGTGATCGCACGTCGCATCGAGCAGCTCACCGGGTATCAGGACGCCGCCTACGCCGAGCGCTACCGCGCGCTGGTCGAACGCGTGCGTGCCGCCGAGACGCGCATCGCACCGGGGGTGAGCCTCCTCACCGAGGCGGTCGCGCGTGGCTACTACAAGCTCCTCGCGTACAAGGACGAATACGAGGTGGCCCGGCTCTACACCGACAGCGATTTCGTCCGCCGCGTCGAGGAAAGCTTCGAGGGCGACTACCGCATCGTCTTCCACCTCGCGCCGCCTTTGCTCGCCGAGCGTGATCCGGTGAGCGGCGAGCCGAAAAAGCGCAGCTACGGCCCGTGGATGCTGAAGGCGATGCGGCTTCTGGCCAGGTTCCGGAAGCTGCGCGGCAGCGCGCTCGATCCCTTCGCGCGCACCGCCGACCGCAAGCTCGACCGGCGGCTGATCGCCGAGTACGAGGCCCTGATCGATGAGCTTCTCGCCAGCCTCGATGCCGGCAAGCTCGAGACCGCGGTCGAACTCGCTTCGCTGCCGGAACTCATCCGCGGCTACGGTCCCGTTCGCGAGCGCCACGTCGCCCATGCCGAAGCGCGCCGCAGCGCGTTGCTGCAGGCGTTTCGCAGCAACCAGCGGCCGCAGGCCGTGGCCGAACCCGGTCGCCGCACCATCGCAGTGATCCCCGGCTGACGCCGATCATCGTTTCGCCGCCGGAGCGCGAGCGTCGCCACAAGCGGCGCCCAGGCTCCGGCAGCACCCTTGAAGACCCACAAAGGAACAGCAACCATGACCGTATTTTCAATGCGCGATTTCGCGAACCATGAACAGGTGGTGTTCTGCAGTGACGAGCGAGCCGGGCTGAAGGCCATCATCGCAGTGCACAACTCCAATCTCGGCCCGGCCCTCGGTGGCTGCCGGATGTGGCCGTACGCCAGTGAAGAGGAGGCCGTGCGTGACGTGCTGCGCCTGTCGCGCGGCATGACCTACAAGTCGGCGATGGCGAACCTCAAGCTCGGCGGCGGCAAGTCGGTGATCATCGGCAACCCGCGCACGCAGAAGACGCCCGAGCTGCTGGCCGCCTTCGCGCGCGCGCTGGAACGGCTGAACGGGCGCTACATCGCAGCCGAGGATTCCGGCACCAGTGTCGCAGACATGAAGTTCATGGCGCAGTACACGGCCCACGTTGCCGGCCTCTCCGACAAGCCGACCGAAGACGGCATGCGCAGCGGCGATCCGTCGCCCGCGACCGCTTACGGCACCTTCATCGGTATCCGCGCGGCGGTGAAGGAAGCGCTGCAGCGCGACTCGCTCGAAGGCCTGCGGGTCGCGATCCAGGGCGTCGGCAATGTCGGATTTGACCTCGCACGGCAACTGCACGAGGCCGGTGCAAGCCTGTGGGTGACCGACATCCACCAGGACGCGCTGGAGCGCGCCCGCAGCGAGCTGGGCGCAACCGTGGTGGCCCCGGACGAGATCTTCGGCCTCGACGTCGATGTGTTCGCACCGTGCGCGCTCGGCGCCGCACTCAACGACCAGACGATCCCGCAGCTCAAGGCGCGCATCGTCGCCGGCGCCGCCAACAACCAGCTCGCGGAAGCCCGGCATGGCGTCGAGCTGATGCGGCGCGGCATCCTCTACGCCCCCGACTACGTCATCAACGCCGGCGGGATCATCGACATCTACCACGAGCGCATCGGCTTCGACCGCGCCGCGCTGATCCGCCACATCGAGGGGATCCAAGACAACCTGCTGGAGATCTTCGCGCGTGCGCGCAAGGAAGAACGCCCCACCGGCGAAGTCGCGGACGCCATCGCCGAGGAGCGTTTCGGGAAGTAGGGCTGGGCAACTGAGCGCACTGTACGTCTCGGTGCTCAGTCGCCCAGGGACTCAGGTGAGCATGTCGGCCCAGATGTTGCGCGACCAGGCGAGTGCGTACTTGCCTTCGAGTTCGCTGGCGGCAGTCGATACGCCGCCCGAGCCTTCCACCGGCAGCAGCGTCTTCTTCTCGGCGCTGTAGCGGTGCACCGAGGCGACGTGCATTGCGTTGGTGGCGTCGACGAAGCTGTAGCAGGTGTTCATTACCAGCGGATCCGGGTTGGGAGCCTGGCCGGCGAGCAGGTTGAGGATCGCGGCGGCGGCAACCTTGGCGTGCTGGTTGGCCATGTGGCCGGACTTCGGCATGGTCGGCGCCGGGAAGATCGCATCGCCGACGACGTGCACGTTCGGTGCGCCCTTGGCCTCCATCGACAACCACTCGATGTCGACCCAGCGCTCGTTGAGGAGCGCGACGCCAAGTTGATCGACGATGCGCCCGGCGCGCATCGGCGGCAGCACGTTCAGGACGTCGGCGCGGATCTTGTCGAACTCCAGCTCGGCGGTGCGCGTCGTCGCATCCACGCTGCGCAGCGCGCTGTCGGGCCGGTATTCGATCATGTCCTTGTAGCGGCCGTTGAACGACTGCAGGAAGAGGCCCTTCTTCGACTGGATGTCGGGGTTCGCGTCGAGCACCAGCACCTTCGATTTCGGCTTGTGGTTCATCAGGTAGTCGGCGACGACGCAGGCCCGCTCGTAGGGGCCGGGCGGGCAGCGGTAGGGGGCCTTGGGAATGTGCAGCGCGAAGACACCGCCATCCTTCATGTCTTCGAGCTGCTTGCGCAAGAGCACGGTCTGCGGGCCGGCCTTCCAGGCGTGCGGGATCTGCTCTTCGTTGCCAGCCAGTCCGCCGACCTCTTCGGGCAGGAAGTCGATGCCCGGCGATACGAGCAGCCGGTCGTAGTCGAGCGCGGTGCCGTCGGCGAGCTTGACGCGCCGCTTGGCGACATCGATGGCGGTGACTTCTCCGTGGACGATCTCGACGCCGCGGCCCTTCAGGCCGTCGTAGGACACCGTGATGTCGGAGAGCTGGCGCGCGCCATTCACGACGAGGTTCGAGATCGGGCAGGAGATGAACTGTTTCTGGCGCTCGACGAGCGTGACCTTGACCTTGCCTTCGCTCCACATGCGCAGGTATTTGGCGGCGGTTGCGCCGCCATAGCCGCCGCCGATGACCACCACGTGGCCACCTGCGGGCGCGGCGATCGCCGACCCGGCAAAGCCGGCGCCGAGGGCGCCTGCGGCTGCGGTGGCGCCTGCCGATTTGAGAAATTCGCGTCTGTTCAGCATGGTTCCGTCTCCCCTTACTTGCGCGCCGCGAAGTAGTCCGCGATCAGCCGGATCTGTTCGTCGGTATAGCCCTTCGCGATCTGGTGCATGATCGTGGCCGGCAGCTCACCGCTGCGATAATCCGTGACCTTCTTGACGATGCGCTCGGCCGGCATCCCGGCGAGGGTCTCCATGCCGCCGACCGCCTGGCCGTCGGTGCCGTGACAGTTTGCGCAGGTCGCAGCGAGATTGCGCGCCAGATTGGGATCCTGGGCCTGTGCGGTTGCGGTTGCGCCGACGATCAGCAGCACGGCGCAGGCGGTTGCGAGTTTCACGAGTGACCTCCCGGTGTGGAATTCAGTATTCGCCGCAAGATATCCGGCGACCGGAAGAAGTATCCACGAAAATCGATCCCGATCAAGGCAATGAAGGCGTTTCGGGCGATAATCACCGGCCCGGCTGGCGCGGCACGGCGGCAGGATTCCCGGGTGGGGGAACCTGCGCCGCGCGCGGCACCCAAAAATGGTCGGGATCACGATGAGGAGCAGGGCGGTGGCGACTGGACGCAGGACGATTCTCAAGGCGGGTGGTGCGCTGGGTGTGTGGAGTGTGCTCGTTGCGGCCGGCGTGCTGTCGGCCGGCGAGGCGCGCGCCGCGGCAGATCGCACGCCCTTTCAGGCGACGACGCTGGAAGAAGCCTTCGCGGCGCTCGGTGCGGGTCGTCCGGATGCGAGCAGCTACATTGAACTCAGCCTGCCCGACATCGCCGAGAACGGGGCCATGGTTCCGATCGGGGTCGTGAGCCGGCTGCCCGGCACCGAGCAGATGGCCATCCTGGTTCAGAAGAATCCGAACAAGCTTGCCGCGGTGTTCGATTTTGCACCCGACACGCTGCCGGAGCTGCAGACGCGCATCCGCATGGCGGAGAGTTCCGACGTGCTCGTGCTGGTGAAGACGGCAGCAGGCTTTCACCTCGCGCGCAGGCCGGTGCGCGTGACGATCGGCGGCTGTGCCGCCTGAACCCGGAGGACGATCGAGATGAGCGAAGCGACACGCATCCGGGCGACGGTGAAGGACGGCATCACCGAGGTCGTCATCCGCATGGCGCATCCGATGGAATCGGGGCAGCGGCGCGCGCCCTCCGGCGAGCGCCTGCCGGCCCACCACATCACCGATTTCGCGGTCCACCACGGCGAACGTCAGGTGCTCGGCGGCCGGTTCGGCGGCGGGATCTCGGCCAACCCGCATCTGGTGTTCCGCTTCCGTGGGGGCGCGGCGGGCGAAGAACTGTCGGTGAGCTGGACCGACAACCGCGGGGTGATGCGGCGCGATTCGGTGAAGATCGGCTGAGCCGCGCCGCGCTCGGCTGGAGCGCGCTGCCCGTAGCGTTCAGGCCGGCGTGAAGCTGGTCGGTTTGGTCGAGGTGTCGGCCGTACCGCTCGCATCCGTCCCGCCTGCTGCAGCGAACTGGTTGCGGAAGCGGAATTCGGTCGGATAGGGGAAGAAGTCCTCGACGTGGCCGCGCCGGATCGCTTCCTGCGCGCCTTGCCAGAACTTCGGATCGAGAAGGTCGCGGTGGTGCTTGAGGAAGGCCTTGCGCACGCGCGGCGCGCCGAGCAGGAAGGTTGCGAACTCCTCGGGGAAGACGTCCATCGGGGCAGCCGAGTACCACGGCTCGCTCGCCATCTCCATTTCCGGGTAGGGTGCGGGCGGAATGCTGCGAAAGTTCATGCTGGTCATGAACTCGATCTCGTCGTAGTCGTAGAACACGACACGCCCGTAGCGCGTGACGCCGAAGTTCTTCCACAGCATGTCGCCCGGAAAGATGTTGGCCGTCGCCAGCTCGCGGATCGCGTTGCCGTACTCGCGCACCGCCTGGTCGACCTGCTCGTTGCTCGATCGCTCCAGGTAGATGTTGAGCGGGGTCATGCGGCGTTCGATGTAGAGGTGCTTGATGATCACCGAGTCGCCCTCGATCTCGTATGAGGAGGGGGCGAGCGTGCGCAGTTCTTCCAGCAGTTCGGGGTGAAAGCGCGACAGCGGCAGCGCGGCGTAGGAGAACTCCAGCGTGTCGGCCATGCGCCCGACGCGGTCGACCTGCTTCACCATCAGGTATTTGCGCTTGACCGTTGCGCGGTCCATGTTCTTCGAGGCGCCGAACACGTCCTTGATGATCTTGAACACGTAGGGGTAGGACGGCATCGTGAACACGAGCATGACCATGCCGCGAATGCCGGGGGCGATGATGAACTGGTCGTTCGAGTGGCGCAGGTGGGCGATGAGGTCGCGAAAGAACATCGTCTTGCCCTGCTTGCCCAGCCCGAGCATCGTGTAGAGCTCGCTGCGCGGCTTGTTCGGCATGATCGAGCGCAGGAAATGCACGTAACCGGACGGAACCTCCATGTCGGCCATGAAGTACGCGCGCGACAGTGAGAACAGCACCGAGATCCGCCACGGGTCGAGCAGGATGGTGTCCAGGTACAGTTTTCCGGCCTCGTTGTGGCGCACCGCGATCGCGAACGGGTATTCCTGGTAGCCGTTGATCGCCTTGCCGATGATGTAGGCGGTCTTGTTGCGGTAGAACGCCGCGTACAGCACCTGGATCTGGCAGTTGACCTCCATCGCCGGCCAGTCTCCGAGGTGCGCGTGCGCAGCGCGCAGCACGTAGTCGACATCGCGATCGAGGTCGTCGAACGGGCGCTGCCAGTCGAAATCCTCGATGATCCGGCGCACCGTCGCGCGCAGGCCTTCGTCCTGCGGGTAGTAGCTGCTGTAGACCGGCGGATAGGATTCGATATATTCGGTCGAGATCGCCGGACGCGCGAACAGATAATCGTTATTGAAGTACGTGCGGTGCAGGATCTTGCAGCACACGGAGTTGAAGAAGGTCTCCGCCAGTTCCGGCTGCTTGTGCCGGATCAGCATGCCGATGTAGTGAAGCTTGACCTGCTGCCAGGTGCTGTCGTCGAGCGAGTCGGCGTCGAATTCCTCGTGCAGGCGCTTGACCGTTTCGTCCACCCGGTCGTCGTAGAACTGCACGCGGTCGCGCACGGCATCGAGCTGCGCCTGCCATTGCGCGGCTTCGAACATTTCCTTCGCGCGCCGGCTGGTGGCGCGAAAGATTCGGTAGTGCTTGTCGAACCCTTCGACCATCGCGCAGGCAATCGCCTGGGCGACAGGGTTCTCTCCGGCAACTGCTTCCATGCGCTTCTCGCAAGTGAGGTCGATCCGAAGGTGCTGCGCCCTGAATCACCCGACTTTACCATCGGTCCGTCGCATGCGACGAGTGCTGGCCGGTGCTCCATCGGGGCTGTGGCACAATGCGGCGTTGCCGTGCCATGCGCCCGTGCATGGTCCCGATTCCCGCAGGGTCATTCGCCTTCGACTTCCAATGCCATTTTCCCGACGCTTCCCACAGGGCCTTCCGGCCGTTTTCTTGCTGCTGCTGGCCGCCTGCAGCCCCGCACCCGAGCCGCCCGCGCCGGCGCCCCCACGCGAGCTCACCGAAGCACAGCGCGAGCAGCTGGCAGCGGAGGAGGCGCGGGTCGGCCGGGTGCGCGAGGCTGCGATGGCGCGTTTCGTTCCGTCAGCCGACGGAACGGTCGCCGAACCGGGTGCGGGGCTGGTCTGGATGCGCTGCAGCGTCGGCCAGGAGTGGGACGGTGCAGGCTGCCAGGGCAAGCCGGGGCAGTACAACTGGGATCAGGCGCTCGAACTGGCCGAAAAGCGTGGGGAGGGCTGGCGCCTGCCGACCCAGCCGGAGCTGTATGCCCTGACCTTCTGCAGTTCCGGCATCCGCAGCCAGCGCAACAGCGAGGGGCTGGGCGGGGGCTGTGCGGGCAACTACGAGCGGCCGACGATCCTGCAGACGGTGTTTCCCGACACTCCGGCCGGCAACTTCTGGACCAGCACGCCGCATGAGCGCTTCTCGTTCAGTGCCTGGGGCGTGTCCTTTCATACCGGCCATACCGGAACCGGCGGGCGGCGCGACTACGTGCACGTGCGGCTCGTCCGAGAGGCTCGGTGAAGTCTTGTAGAAGACTTGCGCTTCCGGTCACAACGCATTTCAGGGATAATTCCGCGCGGTAGACCGGGTCTCGACCACCCGTCGGGAAGTCCGGTCTCCGACACGACCGGAGCAGAGGACAGGGGGCCTCAGGTCGCCTGCCACGCGTCGCCGCGACGTCACAGCGTCCAGGGTCTGCCGGGCGACGAGCCATCGAGCGCCGGACATCGCCCGCGACTTCAGTTAGAGCATTCATCAGACGAGGGAGTAGGAATGAGCGCATCCAAGATCACGGTTCCCGCTGGCGGCCAGAAGATTGTTCCGGGCCAGGCGATTCCCGACAACCCCATCATCCCGTTCATCGAAGGCGACGGGATCGGCGTCGACATCACCCCGGTGATGATTAAGGTCATCGATGCGGCGGTCGAGAAGGCCTACGGTGGCAAGAAGAAGATTCACTGGATGGAAGTCTACGCCGGTGAAAAGGCCACCCAGATCTATGGTCCCGACGAGTGGTTCCCGAAGGAGACCTTCGATGCGCTCAAGGAATTCTCCGTCTCGATCAAGGGCCCGATGACGACCCCGGTCGGCGGTGGCATCCGTTCGCTCAACGTCGCGCTGCGCCAGGAACTCGATCTGTACCAGTGCGTGCGCCCGGTGCGCTACTTCAAGGGTGTGCCTTCGCCGCTCAAGCGCCCGGACCTGACCGACATGGTCATCTTCCGCGAGAACACCGAGGACATCTACGCCGGAGTCGAGTGGCAGGCGGGCTCCGACGCCGTGAAGAAGGTCGTCAAGTTCCTGCTCGAAGACATGGGCGTCAAGAAGATCCGCTTCCCCGAGACCTCGGGCATCGGCATCAAGCCGATCTCGGTCGAAGGCACGACCCGTCTCGTGCGTGCCGCGCTCCAGTACGCGATCGACAACGACCGCAAGTCGGTCACGATCGTGCACAAGGGCAACATCATGAAGTTCACCGAAGGCCAGTTCCGTGACACGGCCTACGAGCTTGCGCAGCGCGAGTTCGGCGCCGAGCCGATCGACGGCGGTCCGTGGTGCAAGTTCAGGAATCCGAAGACCGGCCGCGAGATCGTGGTCAAGGATTCGATCGCCGACGCCTTCCTGCAGCAGATCCTGCTGCGTCCGGCCGAGTACGACGTGATTGCCACCAGCAACCTCAACGGCGACTACATCTCCGACGCGCTCGCCGCGCAGGTCGGCGGCATCGGCATCGCACCGGGTGCGAACATCTCCGACCAGTATGCCTGCTTCGAGGCGACCCACGGCACGGCGCCGAAGTACGCCGGGCTCGACAAGGTCAATCCGGGTTCGCTGATCCTGTCGGCCGAGATGATGCTGCGCCACATGGGGTGGAAGGAAGCCGCAGACCTCGTGATCAAGGGCATGGAAGCGGCGATCGGCGACAAGCAGGTCACCTACGATTTCGCGCGCCTGATGGAAGGCGCGAACGAAGTGAGCTGCTCGGGCTTCGGCGATGCGATGATCGCGCGCATGTAGGAAGCGACGCTGCCTGGAACTTCCCCGGCCCCGGTCGGGGAGGCGAATGCAAAGGATCGGGCCTCCGTTGGACGGGGGCCCGATCCGTTTTGCGGGGGCGTTTCAGTGCCCGCGCACGATCAGGATCGAGTTAGGTTCATCGAACATTTTCGGAAGTTGCTGTTGTGATCCGGCGGTATTACACTCGTCGCTACCGTAATACGGCAGGAGTCCTTGAATGGCAACCACACTCACCAGCAAGGGGCAGGTCACCATCCCGAAGCAGATCCGCGACGCGCTGAATCTGGCGCCGGGCTGCTCCGTTGATTTCGCGGTCAATCGCGAAGGCGACGTCGTGATTCACAAGGTCGGCGCGCGTCCCAGCCACAAGCCGGATCGGTTCGAGGCTGCACGCGGCAAGGCCGACGTGAAGTGGCGCACCGACGATCTGATGGCGCTGCTGCGCGGCGAGGCTTGAGCTTGCGTTGATGCTGCTGGTCGATACCAATGTGCTGGTCGACGTTCTGGAGGACGATCCGGATTGGGCGGACTGGTCCATCGGGCAGCTACGGGCGCAGTCCAAAATTCACCGTCTGGCCATCAACCCGGTCATCTACTCCGAACTGTCGTTGACCTTTTCGACGGTCGAGGCCCTGGATCGCACCATCGATGACCTGGGCCTGACGATGATCGAGATTCCCCGGCCCGCGCTGTTTCTTGCCGGCAAGGCCTTCGTGCGCTACCGCCGGCAGGGAGGCAAGAAGAACAACGTGCTCGCCGACTTCTTCATCGGCGCGCATGCCGCAGTGGCGGGCTACCCCGTGCTGACCCGGGACACGCGGCGATACGCCACGTACTTCTCCGGAGTGAGTCTGGTGAGCCCTTCACCCGGAACGGGCAAGCAATGAGTTCAAGAATGACAAGGGGCGCAAGTTTGAGTTTGAACTTCCCCGGCCCCGGTCGGGGAGGCGAATGCAAAGGATCGGGCCTCCGTTGGACGGGGGCCCGATCCGTTTTGCGGGGGCGTTTCAGTGCCCGCGCACGATCAGGATCGAGGTCGAGACCTTGCGCACCAGGTTCTCGGCCACACTCCCGAGCAGCAGCCGGCGCACCCCGCGCCGGCCGTGCGAGCCGACCACGAGCAGATCCACCTCGGACTCGACTGCGGCGGTCGCGATCTGGTCGGCGGCGTGGGTGTCGGGAAAGGTCAGCAGGCGCTTGCGGGCCTCGACCCCGGCGCTCTTCGCCGCGTCCACCGCTTCTTCGAGCAGCGAAGAGCCGCCTTCTTCCAGCGCCTGCTCCAGATGCCCCAGATCGGCCAGGGCTGCGCCGTGGCTCTTGAAGGCCTGCACCAGAGCTTCGTCGACGGCGTGGACGATCTCCAGCGGCGCGCCATGCAGGCGGGCGATCGCGATCGCCTCTTCGAGCGCCTTGCGCGAGGTCTGACTGTCGTCGATTGCAACCATGATGTGCTTGTACATCGTGACTCCTGATTCATTGTTTTCGGGCCCTTGGATCCGCTTGTGGCGAGGCGGCGAACAGGCCGCGATCCAGCGCGCAGCCTAGCATTTCTCCGTGTTGCGGCGCATTCGGGTTTTCCACTAAGCGCGGCCGGGTCGTTCCCGCGGCCCGAGTCCTGTAAGGCTTTGTAAGCCGTCCGTAAGGTGGGGCTGCCTATACTCGCCCTGCCGTGTGGTACCTGGGTTCCGGATCTGCCTGGATGCCATGTCGCAAAGCATGCTTTTCTTATACGAGGAGACGTTATGGACAACAACGCTGCTGCCTACTGGAAGGCGACGCTGGGGCTGATCGGGTCGATCCTGGTCGTCTGGTTCCTGGTGTCGCTGGGCGCGGGCATCCTGTTCGCACCGATGCTGAACAATATCTCCCTTGGCGGCTATCCGCTCGGGTTCTGGTTTGCCCATCAGGGGTCGATGTACGTGTTCATCGCGTGCATCTTCTTCTACGCGAAGAAGATGGGCGAGATCGACCGCAAGTTTGACGTGCACGAAGACTGAGGGGGCCCCACATGGATCTGCAAACTCTGACCTACCTGGTCGTCGGCGCGTCGTTCGCGCTCTACATCGGCATCGCCATCTGGGCGCGTGCCGGTACCACCAAGGACTTCTACGTTGCCGGCGGCGGCGTGCATCCGGTCACCAACGGCATGGCGACCGCGGCGGACTGGATGTCGGCCGCGTCCTTCATCTCGATGGCCGGCCTCATCGCCAACATGGGCTACGGCGGCGGTCTGTTCCTGATGGGCTGGACCGGCGGCTACGTCCTGCTGGCGATGCTGCTCGCACCGTACCTGCGCAAGTTCGGCAAGTTCACCGTGCCTGAATTCATCGGCGACCGCTTCTACTCGAAGTCGGCCCGCGCGGTGGCGGTGCTGTGCCTGCTGGTCGCTTCGATCACCTACATCATCGGCCAGATGACCGGCGTGGGCGTGACCTTCGCCCGCTTCCTCGGCGTGACGAGCGACATGGGCATCTACATCGGCATGGGCATCGTGTTCGTGTACGCGGTGTTCGGCGGCATGAAGGGCATCACCTACACCCAGGTGGCCCAGTACTGCGTGCTGATCGTGGCCTATACGGTACCGGCGATGTTCATCGCACTGCAGCTCACCGGCAACCCGATCCCGCAGCTCGGCCTGGGCTCCAGCATTGCCGGGACCGACGTGTCGCTGCTCACGAAGCTCAACCAGGTCGTCACCGACCTCGGCTTCAACGAGTACACGACCTCGCTGCCGGGCAGCCGCCTGAACATGTTCGTGTATACGATCTCGCTGATGATCGGTACCGCGGGCCTGCCGCACGTGATCGTGCGCTTCTTCACCGTGCCGAAGGTTGCCGATGCGCGTTCGTCGGCCGGCTGGGCGCTGGTGTTCATCGCGATCCTCTACACGACCGCGCCGGCCGTGGCCGCGATGGCCAAGTTCAACCTGCACGGCACCGTGAACAGCGCGGTCGGCCTGTCGCAGGACGCCCAGGGCCGCATGGTGGTCAACGCCGATCGCGTGAAGGCCAACGCGGATCTGTACGCGACCGAATCGAGCCTGCTCTATGAAGAGCGCCCCGAGTGGATGAAGCGCTGGGAGAAGACCGGCCTCCTGAAGTTCGAGGACAAGAACGGCGACGGCCGCATCCAGTACTACAACGCCGCAACGAAGAACGCCGATGCCAAGGCCAAGGCCGAAGCTGCGGGCTGGAAGGGCAACGAGCTGACGGTGAACGCCGACATCATCGTGCTGGCCAACCCGGAGATCGCGCTGCTGCCGAACTGGGTCATCGCGCTCGTGGCCGCTGGTGGTCTGGCCGCCGCACTGTCGACCGCTGCCGGCCTGCTGCTGGCGATCTCCTCGGCGGTCTCGCATGACCTCATCAAGAGCATCTTCGTGCCGGACATGTCGGAGAAGGCAGAACTGCTCGCCGGCAAGATCTCGATGGCGTTTGCGATCGTCCTGGCCGGTTACCTCGGCCTGAACCCGCCGGGATTCGCAGCGGGTACGGTTGCGCTGGCCTTCGGTATCGCTGCCTCGTCCTTGTTCCCGGCGATCATGATGGGCATCTTCTCGAAGAAGATGAACAAGGAAGGTGCGATGGCAGGCATGCTGTCGGGCCTGTTCATCACGCTCTTCTACGTGTTCGCACACAAGGGCATCTTCTTCATCAAGGGCACCGAGTACCTGAACCTGATCGGTGGCGCGAACTCCTTCTTCGGCATCACGCCGGAAGCGTTCGGCACGATCGGTGCGCTGGTGAACTTCGGGGTCGCGTTCATCGTCGATCGCGTCACGAAGGAGCCGCCGGAGCACATCCAGGCGCTGGTCGAGTCGGTGCGCGTGCCGCGCGGCGCTGCTGCCGCCCAGGCCGGGCACTGATCGGCAGGCAGTACCTGAATCGGGGCGCTCTGCGGCGACAGCCGGGAGCGCTCCGCATCAAGACCCCGCTCGGCTTGCCGGCGGGGTTTTTCTTTCATGAGGCGGGCCGCTGGCGTACCATCGGCCTCCTGCCCCGAAGTGGAGTTCGCCATGATGGAAATGGCTCCCCATGTCAGCATCGCGCTGACGTGGATCCTGTTTATCGCCCTGTTTCCGATCAGCTTCTACTGGCTGCGCCGGGCGTGGCGCATCATCGTGCGGCGCGATTTCTCGGAAGTGGCACTCAAGCGCGGTGAATCGCCACCGAATCCGGCGCGCTTTGCACCGTTTTCAGCGGTGATCAACCTGGTCGGGGCGAGCCTGCTGATTTTCGTGATCCTGTCCGTCCTGCTCGTGCAACCGGACTATCAGACCTGGAGTGCGATCGCCGGCATGACGATCTGGTGCAAGATCTTCATCGACTTCGGGCTGGCACGGCACGCGCACGGGTTTGCAAAGCGCAAGAAGAAGACTGGCCCCGAAGGGGAGGCCGAGTCGTCGCGCGATCCGCTTCCGTGACTTCCGTGATTCAGTGGCGGCGGCGCTCGGCCACGCCGTACTTGCGATCGAGGCGGTTCATCGCCCAGACGTAGCATCCGACGATCAGCACGAACACGATCAGCGCGCCCTGCGAGAAGATGTAGAAGCTCAACGGAAAGCCGAGGAACGTGTATTCATTGAGCGGTGCAGCGAAATACGCGACGACGAAGGTGACGAGGAACCAGAGCAGCAGCAGGGCGCTCGTCAGCATCAGATTGGCGCGCCAGTACGCGCGTTGTTGATCGCTCAGATTCATCGCCGTTCGAGATCGCCTGTTCTGGAGCGCTTCAGTTCGAGCGCCCGCCGTTGCCGGTGTGGGCGCCTGCAAGCCGGTGCTGCACCTCTGGCGGTGCCGGTTCGTGGCCCGCCGCGATCATCGAGAACTCGCTGTCCCCGGCACAGATGGCCTTGAGCCGCGCCTCGAAGCCATTCATCTCGGCCATGGGGACAACGGCCGTGATCGTGGTCCAGCCGGGTGCCGGGCTCCCGGTGTCGCGCAGGCGGCCGCGGCGGGCCGAGAACTCGGCGCTGATCTCGCCGAAGTGTGAATCCTCGACCCGCACCGTGACTTCCAGCAGAGGTTCGAGCACGATCGGGCGCGCCGCGAGCAGGGCCTCGACCGTTGCCTGGCGGCCCGCGGTGACGAAGGAGACTTCGTTCGAGTCGACGGCGTGGTGCTTGCCGTCAACCAGCACGACGCGTACATCCTGGACCGGAAACCCGGCCAGCGCGCCTTCGGCGATCGCCTGCCGCACGCCCTTCTCGACCGCCGGAAGGAAGTTGGTCGGGATTGCGCCACCCTTGACCTCGTTGCCCAGTTCGATCCCCGCGCCGCGTTCGAGCGCCTCGACGCGCAGTGCCACTTCGCCGAACTGTCCGGCGCCGCCGCTTTGCTTCTTGTGCCGGTACCGGGCCTCGGCCTGTCCGGTGATCGTCTCCCGGTAGGGGATGGCCGGGGTCGCGGTCTCGAACTGCAGGTTCCAGCGGCTGCGCAACTGCTCCAGCACGATCTTCAGGTGCAGTTCGCCGAGTCCGCGGATCACGGTCTGGCGGCTCTGGGAATCGAAGCCGACTTCGAGGCAGGGATCTTCGTCGAGCAGGCGCGTGAGCGCCTCCGAGAGCTTCTGTTCGTCGCCGTGTTTCTGCGGGATCAGCGCAAGGCCGAACACCGGTTGCGGGTAGCGCGGCGCGACGAGGTGGTAGTAGTCCTCGTCATGCGAGTCGTGCAGGACGGCACCCGGGTGGATCTCGTCGACCCGCGCCACGGCGCAGAGGTCGCCGGGTACGCCGATCGGAGTCTCGACCTGGTTCTTGCCCTGGATGCGCAACAGGTGCGCAACCTTGAACGGTTTGCGTCCGTCGCCGATGTAGAGCTGGGTGTTCGGGGTGATGCGCCCCTGGTGGATGCGAAAGATGCCGAGCTTGCCGCGGAAAGGGTCGTTGGAGACTTCGAAGACGTGGGCGACGACGTGGCGCTCCGGGTCGGGGACAACCTCGACCGGCTGCGCGCTCGTGCCTTCGCCCTTGAGAAAGCGCGGTGGGTTGCCCTCGGTC
Organism: Rhodocyclaceae bacterium; assembly: GCA_023383815.1. Taxonomy (GTDB): domain Bacteria; phylum Pseudomonadota; class Gammaproteobacteria; order Burkholderiales; family Rhodocyclaceae; genus JACOUN01. The sequence goes on along the minus strand of JAHDYG010000001.1, from coordinate 79,771 downwards.
GGATCGGGCATCAACCGCCCGAGCAGATCGAGCAGTTCGCGCACGCCCGCGCCGCTGCGTGCCGAGACGAAGCACACGGGGATCAGGTGCCCTTCGCGCAGGGCCTTCTCGAACGGATCGTGCAACTGCGCGGGGTCGAGCGATTCGCCCTGTTCGAGGTAGGCCGCCATCAGCGCTTCGTCGAGTTCGACGACCTGATCGACGATCGCGTCGTGCGCGGCATCGACCGACGAGAACGCGGTCGCCGCGCCCGCATCCGGAGCGAAGAAGCAGTCGACGACCCGCGAGCCGTCGGGCGCCGGCAGGTTGATCGGCAGGCACTCACGGCCGAAGGTGTCGGTGAGCTGCCGCATCAATGCATCGAAATCGATGCCGTTCGAATCGATCTTCGAGACCACGATCAGCCGGCACTTGTCGGCGGCCGCTTCCATCATGCGCCGGGTTCCGCTCTCGATGCCGGCAGGCGCGCTGACGACGATCGCGGCGGTTTCCACGGCAGGCAGTGCACACAGCGCACGCCCGGACAGATCGGGCAGTCCCGGCGTGTCGAGGAGATTGATCCAGTGTTCGGCCCACTCGAAGTGCGCGATCGAGGTCGCCAGCGAGTGCCCCATCTCCTTTTCCTGTGGGTCGAAGTCGCTCACCGTCGTGCCGCGCTCGACGCTGCCGGCGCTGCCGATCTCGCCGGCGGCCGCGAGCAGCGCTTCGAGCAGCGTCGTCTTGCCGCAACCGGCATGGCCGAGCAGGGCAACGTTGCGGATGTCGTGCACCGAGGTGGGTGTCATGGTCGCGTCCTCCCGCTGTCGAATGGTTTTCGACAGTTTCCTCCCATCGGGACGCCGGGCGCAACCCGGGCACGTCGACGCCCGGGCGGCGCCGCGTGGAAAGGCTCAGACGGCCCGGCGCTTGGCCTCCTGGCGCCAGTGGTGGAGCAGCGGTTCGGTATAGCCGCTGGGCTGCGCGCAGCCCTTGAAGACGAGGTCGCAGGCCGCCCGGAAGGCCACCGAATCGTCGAAACCCGGCGCCATCGGACGGTAGGCCGGATCGCCGGCGTTTTGCCGGTCGACCACCGCCGCCATGCGCTTGAGCGTTTCCATGACCTGAGCCTCGTCGGTGACGCCGTGGCGCAGCCAGTTGGCGATGTGCTGGCTGGAGATGCGCAGCGTCGCGCGGTCTTCCATCAGCCCGACGTTGTTGATGTCCGGCACCTTCGAGCAGCCCACCCCCTGGTCGATCCAGCGCACGACGTAGCCGAGGATGCCCTGGGCGTTGTTGTCGAGTTCCTGCTGGATGGCTTCGGGCGACCAGTCCGCCTTCTCGGCGACCGGCACGGTGAGGAGATCCGCGAGCAGCGCGTCGCGTTCGGTGGCGAAGTCGATCTTCTCCATCTCCTGCTGCAGCGCCTGGACGTCGACCCGGTGGTAATGCAGCGCGTGCAGGGTGGCGGCCGTGGGCGAGGGTACCCAGGCGGTGTTCGCGCCCGCCTTCGGGTGGCCGATCTTCTGCTCGAGCATCTCGGCCATCAGGTCCGGCATGGCCCACATGCCCTTGCCGATCTGCGCCTTGCCGCGCAGGCCGCAGGCCAGGCCCGCGAGCACGTTGTGGCGCTCGTAGGCCTGGATCCACTTCGAGGTCTTCATGTCGCCCTTGCGGATCATCGGGCCGGCCTCCATCGCGGTGTGCATCTCGTCGCCGGTGCGGTCGAGAAAGCCCGTGTTGATGAAGGCCACGCGGGATTCGGCGGCCTTGATGCAGGCGGCGAGGTTCACCGAGGTGCGCCGCTCCTCGTCCATGATGCCCATCTTCAACGTGCTGGCGGGCAGGCCGAAGAGCTGCTCGGCACGGCCGAAGAGCTCGCTGGCAAAGGCGACCTCGACCGGGCCGTGCATCTTGGGCTTGACGATATAGACGCTGCCGGTGCGCGAGTTGCCCTTGCGCTTGAGGTCATGCAGTGCGATCAGCGTGGTGCACACCGCGTCCAGGATGCCTTCGGGGATCTCGGAGCCGTCGGCGAGCAGGATCGCCGGATTGGTCATCAGGTGGCCGACGTTGCGCACGAAGAGCAGCGAGCGCCCGTGCAGCGTCAGCGTGGTGCCGTTGGCGGCGGTGTATTCGCGGTCGGGGTTCAGCGTGCGGGTGACCGTGCGTCCGCCCTTGTCGAAAGTGTCGACGAGATCGCCCTTCATCAGGCCGAGCCAGTTGCGATAGATCACGACCTTGTCTTCGGCGTCGACCGCGGCGACCGAATCCTCGCAGTCCATGATCGTCGACAGCGCTGCCTCGACGACGACATCCTTGACGCCGGCGGCATCGGTCTTGCCGATGAGGTGGGAGCGGTCGATCTGGATCTCGAAGTGCAGGCCGTTGTTGCGCAGCAACACGGCGGTGGGCGACCCGGCATCGCCCTGGAAGCCGATGAACTGTTCGGGGCGTGCGAGTCCGGTACGCGCGCCACCTTCCAGGCCGACCACCAGCCTGCCGTCGGCGACAGTGTAGGCGGTGGCGGCAGAATGGCTGCCCGAGGCGAGCGGCGCGGCCTGATCGAGGAAGCCGCGGGCGAAGGCGATGACCTTCGCGCCGCGCACCGCGTTGTAGCCGCCGGCCCGCTCGGCGCCTTCGGTCTCGGCAATCGCGTTGGTGCCGTAAAGGGCGTCGTACAGGCTCCCCCAGCGCGCGTTGGCGGCGTTGAGCGCGTAGCGCGCGTTCATCACCGGCACGACGAGCTGCGGGCCGGCCTGCTGGCTGATCTCGCTGTCGATGCGGGCGGTGCTGACCTTGAACGGCGCGGGCGCCGGCTGCAGGTAGCCGATCGACTCCAGAAAGGCGCGATAGGCCGCGCCATCCCGCACCGGGCCGGGGTGGGCACGATGCCAGGCGTCCAGTTCGGCCTGCAGGCGGTCGCGTTCGGCGAGCAGCGCGCGGTTCCTGGGGGCGAGTTCGTGCGCGAGGTCGCTGAAGCCGTCCCAGAAGGTCCGGGCGTCGAGCCCGGTGCCGGGCAGGGCCTCGGTCTCGATGAAGCGGTGGAGCACGGCATCGACCTGGAGTTGCTTGCACTGGATACGGTCGCTCATGGTCAGTTCTCTCGATGAAGGTGAAGGAGGGTAAGGAGGGTGAGGAGGGTAAGGAAAACCGATGGACTGCAAGGGTGTCGGGGGCACGGGGTTGCGGGCTGCGCTCCGGGGGAAGGCCGGGCCTCAGGCGGGGGGCGCGGCAATCGAGCGACGGACGAAGTCTACGACTTCATCGAGGCTGCGGCCGCTGGCATGGGGTTCGACGTCGAGCGCTTCGAGCGGCTGCTCGCTGCGGTTGATCCAGAACGTGGTGTAGCCGAACCAGGTGGCTCCGGCAGCATCCCAGCCGTTCGACGAGACGAACAGGATGTCGGCTGCCGGGCAGCCGAAGGCCTCCACTCCGAGCTGGTAAGCGGCCGCGGACGTCTTGTAGCGGCGCACCGCGTCGACCGACAGCACGTGATCGAACAGCCCGTTCATGCCGGCGCTCTTGATTGCCACCTCGAGCATCTCGGGCGTGCCGTTCGACAGCACCGCCATCGGCAGGCCGAGGGCACGCAGTTCCCTCAAGGCCCCAAGATTTTCGGGGAAAGACGACAGGCAGGCATACTGGTTCATCAACTGGCGCCGTGCGCTCTCGCCGAGTGTGATGCCGAGCTTGCGGGCGGAGAACTCGAGCGCATCCTCGGTCACTGCGAGAAAGGGCTTGTAGCGATCCGACAGGGTGCGCAGGAAGGTGTACTCGATCTGCTTGAGCCGCCACAGCGCGGCCAGGGCTTCGCCCTTGCCCGGAAACAGTTGTTCGGCCAGCGCGCCGACCGAGTACACGTCGAACAGCGTACCGAAGGCATCGAAGGCGATCGCGCGGATGCGAGGGGGAGCTTTCATGACGTGTCCGGTCACAAGAGAGTCAATGGGCGGGAGGTGGTGCTGCGGCCAAGCTGGACGAAAGTGTATTCCTCTCGTCAGATGGATAGAATACGGCCTCTTGTAAAAATATCTTGTATTTCAAGTAAAAGATGGATGCCTTCAAGCAGGTCGAGAGCTTCGTCAGCGTCGCCACCCGGGGCAGCCTCTCGGCGGCCGCGCGTGCCGAAGGCGTGACGCCGGCGGTCATCGGGCGCCGTCTCGACGCGCTTGAACAGCGGCTCGGCGTGCGGCTGCTGACGCGCAGCACACGGCGGATCACGCTGAGCTTCGAGGGCGCCGCGTTCCTGGAGGACTGCCAGCGCATCCTCAACGATCTCGCGAACGCCGAAGCCTCGGTCAGCCTCGGCGGCGTCAAGGCGAGCGGGCACATCCGCGTCACGGCCCCCGCAGGCTTCGGCCGCATGCATGTCGCACCGCTGCTGCGCGAGTTTCTCGCGGTGAACCCAGAGGTGACGTGCACGCTCGACCTGACCGACCGCATCGTCGATCTCGTCAACGAGGGCATCGACTGCGCGATCCGGATCGGCGAACTGGCCGATTCGAGCCTCGTGTCGATCCGTCTAGCCGACAACCGGCGGGTCGTCGTCGGCAGCCCGGCCTACCTCGCACGCCATCCGGCCCCGCGCACGCCGGACGATCTGGCCGCCCACAACTGCCTGTCGCTGGGCCAGCAGCGCGGCTGGCAGTTCTGCAACGAAAAGGGCGAGACGGTCACCGTCAAGGTGACCGGCCGGCTCGAATGCAATGATGGTTCGGTGCTGCACGACTGGGCGCTTGCCGGCCATGGACTGGCCTGGCGCTCGCTATGGGAGGTCGAGGCCGACCTGCGCGCAGGGCGGCTGGTTTCCGTGCTCGACGCCTTTGCCGCCGCAACGCTGGGCATCCACGCTGTGTTCCCGCAGCGGCGCCATCTACCGCTGCGCGTGCGTTTGCTGATCGATCATCTGAAGAACCACTACCGGCGATCCGACTACTGGAATCCGTAGTTCCGGAACCCCGCGGGCGCTGCGTTTGCACCGCATCCGGCGGCCTCGGCAGGTGTTGATGCCCGGGCGGACCTGAGGTATATTGCGCCCTCTTCGCTGCTGTAGCTCAGTCGGTAGAGCAACTGATTCGTAATCAGTAGGTCGCCAGTTCGATTCCGGCCAGCAGCACCAGTAGGATCAAGCGCAAAAGGCCAGCTCTCCGGAGCTGGCCTTTTGCGCTTGTGCGCCCCGGAGCACGATCCGAAGGTGTGCTGAACCCGTAAGGCTGTTGAAAGGGTCGGCAGTGTAAAATGCGCCTCTTCCGCAACAATCCTTTTATACGAGGGGGTCGCATGGCTGCAGGCAAATCCAAGATCATCTACACGCTCACCGACGAGGCGCCGTTTCTGGCGACCTGCGCCTTCCTGCCGATCATCCGCACCTTTGCCGAACCGGCGGGCATGGAAGTCGAAGAGGCCGACATCTCCGTTGCGGCGCGTGTCATCGCCGAGTTTTCCGACATCCTGCCGGACAGCCAGAAGGTGCCGAACACGCTGGCCGAGCTGGGCAGGAAGTGTCTGCTGCCCGACACCAACATCATCAAGCTGCCGAACATCAGCGCCTCCGTCGCCCAGTTGAAGGCCTGCATCAAGGAGCTTCAGGACAAGGGCTACGCCATTCCGGACTTCCCGGAAGATCCGAAGACCGACGAAGAAAAGGCCATCCGCGCCCGCTACGGCAAGTGCATCGGCAGCGCCGTGAACCCGGTCCTGCGCGAGGGCAACTCCGACCGCCGCGCGCCGATGGCGGTCAAGAACGCCGCCAGGAAGCGTCCGCACTCGATGGGTGAATGGAAGCAGTGGTCGCAGTCGCATGTTTCGCACATGCACCACGGCGACTTCTATCACGGCGAGAAGTCGATGACGCTGGACAAGGCGCGCGACGTCAAGATGGAGCTGGTCACCAGGAGCGGCAAGACCGTCGTGCTGAAGCCGAAGGTCTCCCTGCTCGAAGGCGAGATCATCGACTCCATGTTCATGAGCAAGAAGGCGCTGTGCGAGTTCTACGAGAAGGAGCTGGATGACTGCCGCGAGGCCGGCATCCTCTTCTCGCTGCACGTCAAGGCGACGATGATGAAGGTCTCGCACCCGATCGTCTTCGGCCACTGCGTCAAGATCTACTACAAGGAAGCCTTCGAGAAGCACGGCAAGCTGTTCGACGAGCTCGGCATCAACGTCAATAACGGCATGGTCGACCTCTACGAGAAGATCAAGACGCTGCCGGAATCGAAGCACGACGAGATCATCCGCGACCTGCACGCCTGCCAGGAACACCGCCCGGCGCTGGCCATGGTCGATTCGGCCAAGGGCATCACCAACTTCCACTCGCCCAACGACATCATCGTCGACGCCTCGATGCCGGCCATGATCCGCTCCGGCGGCAAGATGTGGGGTGCCGATGGCAAGCAGTACGACGCCAAGGCCGTCATGCCGGAATCGACCTTCGCCCGCATCTACCAGGAGATGATCAACTTCTGCAAATGGCACGGCAACTTCGATCCGAAGACCATGGGCACCGTGCCGAACGTCGGCCTGATGGCGCAGCAGGCCGAGGAATACGGCTCGCACGACAAGACCTTCGAGATCGCCGAAGACGGCGTCGCGAACATCGTCGACCTCGCCACCGGCGAAGTGCTGCTGACGCAGAACGTCGAGCAGGGCGACATCTGGCGCATGTGCCAGGTCAAGGACGCGCCGATCCGCGACTGGGTCAAGCTGGCCGTCACCCGCGCCCGCAACTCCGGCATGCCGGCCGTGTTCTGGCTCGATCCGTACCGCCCGCATGAGGCCGAGCTGATCAAGAAAGTCCAGAAATACCTGAAGGATCACGACACGACCGGCCTCGACATCCAGATCATGTCGCAGGTGCGCGCCATGCGCTTCACGCTCGAACGCGTCATCCGCGGCCTGGACACGATCTCGGTCACCGGCAACATCCTGCGCGACTACCTGACCGACCTGTTCCCGATCATGGAACTGGGCACCTCGGCCAAGATGCTGTCGATCGTCCCGCTGATGAACGGCGGCGGCATGTACGAGACGGGTGCCGGCGGCTCGGCGCCGAAGCACGTGCAGCAGCTCACCCAGGAAAACCACTTGCGCTGGGATTCGCTGGGCGAATTCCTCGCCCTGGCGGTCTCGCTGGAAGATCTGGGCATCAAGGAAAACAATCCGAAGGCCAAGCTGCTGGCGAAGACGCTGGATGCCGCCACGGGAAAGCTGCTCGACAACAACAAGTCGCCGTCGCCGAAGACCGGCCAGCTCGACAACCGCGGTTCGCAATTCTATCTTGCGATGTACTGGGCGCAGGAACTGGCGGCGCAAACCGACGACAAGGAGCTGGCGGCGCACTTTGCACCTCTGGCCACGTCGCTGGCCGAGAACGAGGCGAAGATCGTTGCCGAACTCTCCGCTGTGCAAGGCCAGCCGGCCGATATCGGTGGGTACTATCTTCCCGATGAGGAGAAGTGCAAGGCCGTGATGCGCCCGAGCGCAACACTCAACGCGATCCTGAAGGCAGCGCGCGCCTGAGTGGGAAGTTGATTTGCCAAGAGAAAGCCGGGGGTCACCCCGGCTTTTTTTTTTTTGAAGAGGGTGGGCATCGGGAAGGCTCACCTCCCTCGACTCCACTGTCTGGTCGGGCATCGGAACGGTGTGCCGGCAAGACAGCACGGGGCCTTCCTAGCCCAATGGCTATACGGGTGGCGCGAGCGCGCTACCCCTTCACCGTCAGGGTGCAAACGGAGGTTTGCAGGGTTTGCGGTTTGCAGCCGCCAGTTCCGAAACCTACTCCGGCTATACACTCACCGGCGGTGAATGCGGTCGACGCGCAGAGCGGGTGACCGCACATGGCTCTCGCATGAAGGGGTGCCAAATGGGGGATTTGGCGGTTTATTGGGGTAACCTGGTGACGAAATACCCCTTTATGCAGTACGATTCCCCCATTTCCGCAAGCCGCGATGAGCCCATGCACTCCCTCTCGTCCGACTACCTTGCCAGACTGCGCTTCGACGCCCAGCAACTGGCGACATTGCGCGCCCTTGGCGAGTACCGGGGCAAGCAGCGCCTGTACGTAGCCCAGTCGCCAGAGGTGCTGAGCGATCTGCGCCAGGTTGCCGTGGTCGAGTCCACCGAGTCATCCAACCGGCTCGAAGGCGTGGTGGTCGCAGCCGCCCGGCTCAAATCGCTGGTGCTGAAGAACGCAGCACCCAAAAGCCGTCCCGAGCAGGAGGTGGCCGGTTACCGCGACGCGCTGGGCCTGATCCATGAAAGCGGCGACCAGATGCCCTTCTCCGAGGGCACGGTGCTCCGGCTGCACGGCATCCTGTACCGCTACATGCCGCAACCCGGCGGGCACTGGAAATCCACCAACAACGACATCGTCGAACGCCACCCGGACGGCAGCTCGCGCATCCGCTTCCGCCCGGTGGCCGCGCACCTCACCCCGATGGCGATGACGGACCTGATTGCACGTTATCGCGCGGCGCTGGATCAGCATCTCGCCGACCCATTGGTGCTGGTGCCGCTGGCCATACTCGATTTCCTGTGCATCCACCCCTTCCCGGATGGCAACGGCCGCATGGCGAGGCTGCTCACCCTGCAACTGCTCTACCACTCCGACTACGCCGTGGGCCGCTTCATCAGTCTGGAGCGCATCTTCGAGGAATCGAAAGAGAGCTACTACGAAACCCTGGAAGCCAGCTCCCAGGGCTGGCACGAGGCCGCGCACGACATCGCGCCCTGGCTGGACTACTTCTGGGGCGCGCTGCTGCGCGCCTACAAGGAATTTGAAGAACGCGTCGGCACGATCGAACGCGGACGCGGTGCCAAGGGCGACCGGGTACGCGCCGAAGTTCTCAAACGCAACCTGCCGTTTTCGATCTCCGAGATCGAAGAAGCCTGCCCCGGCGTCAGCCGCGACATGGTGCGGCTGGTCCTGCGCGCAATGAAGAAGGAAGGTTTGATCGCACCGACCGGCAAGGGGCGCGGTGCCAAGTGGATCGGCCTTGGACAACGACCGCCAACACAAGAATAGAAGAACCTATCGGGATCGCGCATGCCTACATTGAACTGGATCGGCAAGGAAGGTGAGACGCTGGACCGGCACGACCGCTGGCTGTCGATGATGTACCCGCGCCTGGTGCTGCTGAAGCAGTTTCTGCGCGAGGATGGGGCGATCTTCATTTCCATCGACGACAACGAAGTGGCGACGTTGCGCTTGCTTATGGATGAGATTTTCGGGGCACAGAATTTTGTCGCGACCGTGATGTGGCAGAAAGTCTATTCGCCCAAGAACTCGGCACGTCACCTTTCAGAAGATCACGACTACATCGTCATCTATGCAGCTAAGGCCGATAGTTGGAAGCCAAATCTCTTGCCACGCACTGATCAGCAGAACGCTGCTTATAAGAACCCAGACAAAGATCCACGAGGCGTTTGGAAAACCAGTGACCTGTCAGCGCGCAACTATTATTCCGCTGGGACGTACTCGATTACGTGCCCCTCCGGGAGAGTAATCGACGCACCGCCGAAGGGTATGTACTGGCGCGTTTCCAAGGAGAAGTTTGAAGAACTGGACAAGGACAACCGGATTTGGTGGGGCAAAGACGGGAGCGCCATCCCTCAGATAAAGCGATTCCTACACGAAGTAAAGGACGGCCGAGTCCCTCAGACCATGTGGTTCTACGGCGAAGTCGGGCATACGCAGGAGGGCAAGAAGGAACTGCTCGAACTGGTCGACTTCGATACCTCCGACGACGTTTTCATCACGCCGAAGCCCACCCGCTTGATCCAGCGCATCCTCCAGATCGCCACAGACAAAGACTCCATTGTTCTCGACAGCTTCGCCGGCTCTGGGACGACGGGACACGCGGTGTTGAAGCAGAACAACGAGGATGGTGGAGCCCGTCGTTTCATACAGGTAGAGATGGACCCAGGCATTGCCAAGACGGTCACTGCTGGGCGCATGAGCCGTGTAGTGACCGGCTACACCAATGCCAAAGGTCAAGCCATCGATGGCCTGGGCGCCGGCTTCCAGTTCTGCCGCCTGTCCGCCGAGCCGCTGTTCGACGCCGAGGGCCAGATCCGCCGCGACGTGACCTTCGCTCAACTGGCCGAATTCGTCTGGTTTGCGGAAACCGGCACCGGTCTGTCGTCCGCCAAACGCGGCAAGGCCGATTCGCCGCTGCTGGGCGTGCACGAGGGGCGCGCGATCTACCTGCTCTACAACGGCATCCTCAAGGACCGTTCGGTCGCCGGCGGCAACGTCCTCACCGGCCCGGTGTTCGATGTGCTGCCGAGGTTCGCCGGCCCCAAAGTGATCTATGCCGCAGCCAATCGCATGGGTGGCCGTGCTGTACGCGAGGGCATCACCTTCAAGCAAACCCCTTACGCGCTGGAGGTGTAAGGTGGACGGCGAACTGAAGGTCATCATCATTGCCGGCCCCAACGGCGCGGGCAAAACTACCTTTGCTCGTGAGTTTCTGCCCAACGAAGCCGGTTGCCCGATTTTCGTCAACGCCGACCTGATTGCAGCGGGACTTGCGCCTTTCGCACCGGAAACCGCAGCCGTGCAGGCGGGGCGGGTCATGTTGCTGGAACTGGCGCGCCACTTTACCGCGCGCCAGAGCTTTGCCTTTGAAACAACGCTTTCCGGCCGGGGCTATCTGCGTCATATCCGCGAATGGCAATCCTCTGGCTATCGGGTCAAGCTCATTTTTCTGCACCTCGACAGCGTGGAAGAAGCCATCGCCCGTGTGGCGCAGCGGGTTCGCCAGGGTGGTCACGACATCCCCGAAGCGACCATTCGCCGGCGCTTCGCAGCCGGGCGGGAGAATTTCGAGCGCCTGTATTCGCCGCAAGTGGATGCGTGGGCCTTGTACAACAATGCCGGCCCAACACCGGTGCTGCTGGACTGGAGTGAAAAGCCATGAACAAACACCCCATCGAAACCGCACGCGATGCCGATCTACGCCTGTCGCCGCAAGCCATGCAGCGCGCCACACGGCGGGCACGGGAACTGGCCGCGCAAACCGGCACGGCCATTGTGGTCAGCCGTGATGGCGTGATCGAGTACATTCATCCCCGGCAGGAAGCGGCAGCCTCATTGGTTCAGGAGCAGACACCACCCTATGGTGACAAACCATGACGACTTTCGCGCCCAAGACCTACCAGCAGCAGGTGCTCGACAGCGTTGAAGCCTATTTCAAGGCCTGCCATGAGCTGCCATCGCCTTCGATTGCGTTCACCGCCACCGCCGAGCGCCTGTGGGGCCGTGGGAATGCGTACAACCCGCTGGCGGGCTTCCCGCCCGACATGCCGTATTTCTGCCTGCGCGTGCCTACCGGCGGTGGCAGCGCCAGCGTGGAAATGCGCTATGAGGATGAGAACCTCTGGCTCACGCAGAAGATGATGGCCACGCTCTATGACGTATCCGTGCCTGCCATCAGCCAGCATTTGAAGCGCATCTATGCCGACAACGAGCTGACGCGCGAAGCAACTGTTAAGCAGTACTTAATGGTTCAAACCGAGGGTGACCGGGAGGTTCAGCGCAAGGTGGACCACTACAGCCTGCAGGCCATCATTGCCATCGGATTCAAGATCGGGAACGAGCGCGCGGTGCAGTTCCGCAAATGGGCCAGCCAGATCGTCAAGGATTACACGATCCAGGGTTGGGTCATGGACGCGGACCGCCTCAAGAGCGGTGGCAGCGTGCTGACCAAAGATTTCTTCGGTAAGCGGTAACTGCCCGGCGTCCTTGCCTACTTCGAGATTTCGAAGAGGTCAGATAGACGAAAAAGGCGGCCCGGGTTGCCCCTGCCGCCTTCTGTGAAAAAACCTGGAAAGCCTGGTGCTGTCTCAACCCTTCTTCATCGGGCAGGTGTTCATGCCGAGCAGGGTGTAGGCCGGACACCAGCCCATCAGGCCGGTGGCGAGCGGCACGATGCCGATGAAGGTCCAGGGGGCGCCGATGCCCATGATTCCGAGTGCGATGAGGACGATGCCGGCGACGATGCGAAGGATCTTGTCGATGCCACCCACGTTGGTCTTCATGATGTTCTCCTTGTGCGGTTCGAATGAAGTGGGTTCATTTCACACGAACCGCCGGTGCCGGTCTGTAACCTGCGTCACATAGGGAGAAATCCTGCGCCGGGGTTCAGGCCGGTTCGCGTGGTTCTGCAGCGATGCGGCGCAGCCCGGCCGGGTCGAGGATCTCGATCCGCTCGCGCGAAAGCTGCACCAGGCCTTGCTCGGCGAATCCCTTGAGCAGGCGGCTGACGATCTCGCGCACGCTCCCGAGTTCGTCGGCAAGCTGATGGTGCGTGATGTGGAGCCTTCGCCCCTTGCCGAGCAGCACGGCGGCGAGGCGCTGGTCCAGGCGCTGGAAGGCGACCGCTTCGATGAGCTGCATCAGGTTGGCGATGCGCTCGGCGAAGAGATGGAACACGAAATCGCGGAAGACGGGTGCCTCGAGCAGCGCCTCGAAGGTGCTGCGCGGCAGCAGCATCAGCTCCGTGTCCTGTTCGGTGATTCCGCGCGCGTTGTAGTCTTCGCGACCAAGCAGGCAGGACGACGAGATGATGCAGGTTTCGCCCGGCCCGACCCGGTAGAGCGGCAGTTCGCGCCCGTTCGCCGCGCACTTGGCGACCCGGATGCTGCCCCGCACGACGAAGGGGAATCCTTCGCAGGTCTGGTGGTCGTCGAAGACCAGCTTGCCGGCCGGCACCTGCAACGTAAGCGCCGTGTCGAGGATGCGGCGACGGGCCGTTTCAGGCAAGGCGGCGAGCACCGGGTAGTGCTGCGCCAACTGTTCGAGATCCGTGGTCGAGAGGCTCATCGGTCCTGGGTTCCGGAGGGCTCAGGCATCGAGTTCGAGAACGACCGGGGCGTGGTCCGACGGGCGTTCGAGCCGGCGTGGCGCCTTGTCCACCGAACAGGCCCTGCAACTGGCACGCAGGGCTTCCGAGACCAGGACGTGGTCGATGCGGAGTCCGAAGTTGCGGCGAAAGGCGAGCATCCGGTAGTCCCACCACGAGAAGCTGCGCTCGGGCTGCTCGAAGAGCCGGAAGGCATCGACGAGACCGAGTCCCGTCAGGGCTCTGAAGGCTTCCCGTTCGGGTTCGGATACGTGGATCTCGTCGCTCCAGTCCGGATGTGCGTCGCGATCCTCGGGGGCAATATTGAAGTCACCCGTCAGTACCAGCCGGTCGTGCCGCGTGAGTTCGCCGCGAACGTAGCCGGTCAGTGCGTCGAGCCAGCGCAGCTTGTATTCGAACTTGTCGGAACCGACCTGCTGGCCGTTCGGAAAGTAGCCGCAGATCACGCGGACATCGCCGACCGTTTCTGCGATCAGTCGTTTCTGGGGATCGTCGAAACCGGGCAGGTCGCGCGCCACGTCCCTGGGTTCGATGCGGCTCAGGATCGCCACCCCGTTGTAGGTCTTCTGGCCGTTGAAGGCCGAGCGGTAGCCCGCCTCGGCCAGCGTGCCGGCAGGAAAATCCTTGTCTTCCATCTTCAGTTCCTGCAGGCACAGCACGTCCGGCTGTTGCGCCTGCAGCCAGTCGAGTACCTGCGGGAGCCGGACCTTCAGCGAGTTGACGTTCCAGGTGGCGATCTTCATCGGGGCTCCGTGCGGCGGCGAGGGCAAGGAGGGGATCATAGCGCAGGCTTGCGCACCCCGGCCCCGGCCGGATCGGCAGCGTCGGGCAGCCGGGAGGCTGCCCAATCCGGGCAGGATCCGCAAATGGGAAAAAAACGAATCGATGCTCGCACCATTCAGGTGGGCTAAGATTGCGCCCGGCCCGCTTGTCTGACAAGCGGGCGCTTCAGACAATACGAGCACGGACCGGCACAACAGGGTAAGGTGACCGGATCCGGCCGCAGTGGTGGGGACGCAATGGTTGCAGTCAAGCGGATACTGATGCTCCTTGCGCTGTGTTGCGCGACGCTTCCGTACGCCCTTGCGCGCGAGGGAACGATCCGGATCATCACCGAGGAGTTTCCGCCCTACAACTACACCGATCCCAGGACCGGAAAGATCACCGGTTTCAGCACCGAGGTCGTCGAGGCCGTGCTGGCCGAAATCGGTCTGAAGGGCGAGATCCAGTCGTTGCCGTGGGCGCGTGCCTATGAATACGTGCAGGCGAACGAGGGGGTGCTGATCTACTCGATCGGGCGCAACGCACAGCGCGACCGGCTCTTCAAGTGGGTGGGCGTGATCGCGCCGACCCACTATTACTTGTTCTCGCTGCCGGAGCGCAATCTGAAGTTCGAGCGCCTGGAAGAGGCGATGGCCTACCAGATCGCGACCGTGAACGAGGATGTCGGGGAACAGTACCTCGTCTCGAAAGGTTTCGTGAAGGGCGGCAACCTGCAGTCGAGCGTGAAATACGAACTCAACTACGCGAAGCTGCGTGCCGGGCGGGTCGATCTGTGGATCATGACCGACCTGGTCGCGGTGTATCTGGCGCGTCAGGCCGGGGATGACCCAGAGCGAATGCTGGCGCGCAGCTTCCGCATTCATGATCTGGGCGATGATGGGTACTACATGGCGTTCGGTGCGAAGACGCCGGATGCGCTGGTCGAGCGGTTCCGTGCGGGGCTGGAGACCATCCGTCGCAATGGCACCTATGAGGCGCTGAAGAGGAAGTGGATGTGACGACCCCTGCATGGTCTGGTCCGGATGCGCACAAAACCCGGGCGTGGCAAGGATTCGTGAGCGCATGAAGAGCGAAACCGGATCGCGACCGGTTGCACGTTCCCTCGGCATCCGCCTGGTCCTGGCGACACTCGTGTTCTGCTTCCTGTTTACGGTCGCGGCGGTTGCGGTGAGGAGCTTCTCGGCCTGGCAGGACGCGCTGTCCGAGATGGATTCCGATCTTGCGCAGATCGAGCAGCTCTACCGCCTGACCTTGAGCAAGGCGATCTGGGAGGTCGATCGCGAGGCGCTGCAGGCGCATCTTGAAGGCGTTGCGACGATCGCTTCGGTGGGGCGGATCGAGATCACGGTTCGTTCGATCAATCGCCCTCCCGAGGTCCTGGTGCGTGTGTCCGACGGCTGGGCGCCCTCATCGAAGATTCCGGCACGGAGTGTGTCGCTCGATTACGAGCCCTTTCCAGGTGGTCGCGAGACGGTCGGACAATTGGTGCTTGCCGGCGACGAGCGGGTGTTGCGCGAGCGTCTGAGCCAGAGCATGCGCGAGATCGTGCTCACCCAGGCGCTGCAGTCGCTGCTGCTCGCCGGGCTCATCATGCTCATGTTCAACCGCTCGGTCACCGTGCATGTGCAGCAGGTCGCACACCATCTTGCGAGGCTGACGCCGGACCGGCTGGGGGTGCCGTTGCGACTGGCGCGCAGCGGCAAGGCCCGTGACGAACTGGGGATGCTCGAGTCGGGTGTGAATGCGCTGCAGGGGAACCTGTCGGATCACCTCGCGCAGTTGCGGCGCTACGAAGGCGAACTGGCCGATCACCGGGACCGGCTGGCCGAGCTGGTCCAGGCCCGCACCAGCGAGCTCGAATCGCTGACCGAATCGCAAAGCCTCGTGCTGACGCTGTCGAACCGCCTCATTCACGCCCCGTACGAGCGCTTTGACGAGTCGCTTCGATCGTGCCTGCAGGAAGTCGCGCAGCGCCTCGCTGCGAGCGATGCGCTGTGGTTCTTTCCCGGGATTCGCGGCGAGGCACTGCCGGTCTTCCTGCAGTGGCACGATCCGGTGCCGGATGAACACAGGCAGTTGCTGCTCGTGCGGTGGGCCACGCGGCTTTCGCATGGTTTCGGCGAGCAGGACCTGACGCTGTATTCGCGCCGGGCGGAAGCGACCCGGCAGTTCTCGCTGGAGGAAGTCGTCGCGTTCCAGAGCCTGCCCATCGGCGCCTGCGCGCTCGCGCGCCTGTGCAGCGGCGAAGAGGACTTCGGCTTCCTGTTCTTCGGTCGCCCGGACCATGCGGGCGTCTGGAATCCGCAGGACCGCGCGCTCCTGGCACTTGCGGCGCAGATGTTCCTGCACAGCGCGCGCCACAAGGCGCAGTTGCTCGAACTGCTGGCGGCCCGCGACGCATTGCGCGAGGCCAACCGCCAGCTCGAGGACCTGTCACGCCATGATCCGCTGACGGGTCTGTACAACCGGCGCCATTTCGACGAAGTGCGTCAGGACGAGTACCGGCGGGCGCTGCGTAACGGTCTGCCCTTGTCGCTGCTGATCTGCGACATCGATTGCTTCAAGGGCTACAACGACCACAATGGGCACGCGAGCGGCGACGAGTGCCTGAGAGCGGTCGCGGGGGCCATGCTGGCGAGCCTGCCGCGCAGCGGCGACCTGCTGGCCCGCATCGGCGGCGAGGAGTTTGCCGTGCTCCTGCCCGCAACCTCCCGGTTTGACGCACTCAAGGTGGCAGAACGGATCCGCCGCGCGGTCGAGGCGTTGGCCATCCCGCATCCGGCATCGTGTGTGGGATCCGCCGTGACGGTCAGTGTCGGGGCGGCGCAACTCGATCCGGATGAGGATGCGGGGTTCGACGCCTTGTTCGAGGCGGCCGATCAGGCCCTGTACAAGGCCAAGAAGCTCGGGCGCAACCGGGTCGAGGTGGCGGAGGTGGCAACCGTGGTCAATCCATTTCCGGCTTCCTGAAGCGAGGCTGCGAGGAGAGGCTCGATGACGAAGCTCATGAAGATCCTGTTTGCCGTGCTCTGCCTTCAGGGTGGGGCGGCGCTCGCGCAGGCGATCCACGTCGTGACCGAGACGACGCCCTACACCTATCTCAAGAACGGGCGCGTCGAGGGAACTGCGACGGAAGTGGTCGAGCGTACGCTCGAGCGCGCGGGCATCCGCGACTACAGCCTTCACGTCTATCCCTGGGCGCGAGCCTACGACCTCGCGCTCAAGGAGCCGGGCGTCCTGATCTTTCTCATCGCCCGAACCCCGGCGCGCGAGAAGCGCTTTCACTGGGCGGGCGAGATCATGAAGATCGAGTATCACCTGTACCGCCTGCGCGAGCGCGAGGAGATCGCGGTCAACACGCTCGACGACGCACGGAACTACGTGATCGGCGTGATGCGCGACGACGTGCGCCAGCAGTATCTGCAAGGCAAGGGCTTTACCCGGCTCGTGATCTCGGCGCAGTGGACGGACAATTTCAGGAAGCTCCTGAACCGTCAGGTCGATCTCGTTCCGCTCACCGAGGACGATGCGAGCCGACTGTGCATCGAGGCTGCGTTCGACTGTGCGAATCTCGAACGGGTACTGACGCTCGACGAGGCCTCCACCGGGCTCTACATGGCGTGGAGCCTGATGACCCCGGACGAGATCGTGGAGCGCTCGCGCGTCGCGTTCGAGGCCTTGCGTACGGACGGCACGGTGCACCGGATCATGACGGGCATTCCGTGACCGGATCCAGGTGCCCATGACGCCCGTCCGAACGCAGCCAGCCGCGGTAGACTGTCGGCTTTCGATGTGGGCAAGACGGACAGGGCGGGGATGACGGACGAAGACTTCATGCACATGGCCCTGGAGCAGGCTCGGCTCGCGGGACAATGCGACGAGGTGCCGGTCGGTGCGGTCGTGGTGCTCGACGGCGAGGTCGTCGGTCGCGGCTTCAACCAGCCGATCCGCGGTCATGACCCGACTGCGCATGCCGAGGTCATGGCGCTGCGCGATGCCGCGCAGCGCCTCGGCAACTACCGCTTGCCCGGTTGTGATCTCTACGTGACGCTCGAACCCTGCGTCATGTGCAGCGGTGCGATCCTGCACGCGCGCATCCGGCGCGTGGTATTCGGCGCCCGCGATCCCAAGACCGGTGCCGCCGGCAGCGTCGTCGACCTGTTCAGCGAGGCGCGCCTGAACCACCACGCCGAGGTGCGCGGGGGAGTGCTAGCCGACGAATGCGGGCGGATGCTGTCGGGGTTTTTTGCCGCCCGGCGCGGGCGGACGCTCTCGGCGTGATTGCGGGGGCCGGCAAGCCCATGCGACTCCACGTCGACCTCGCTCGCCAGGCCTTGCATGTGCTGGAGGGCGACGGCGTGCGCATTCGCAGCTATCCGGTCTCGACGGCCCGCAACGGTGCCGGTGAGCGCATCGGCAGCGAGTGCACGCCTCGCGGGCTGCATCGGGTGCGCGCGCGCATCGGGGCCGGATTACCGTCCGGTTCGGTACTGCGCGGGCGACGACCGACCGGCGAGATCTGGACGCCGGAACTCGCGGCGGCCCATCCGCAGCGAGACTGGATCCTGTCGCGTATCCTGTGGCTGTGCGGCTGCGAGCCCGGGCGCAACCGTTTCGGGCAGGTCGATACGATGCGCCGGTACATCTACATCCACGGAACCGGTGACGACCAGCCCATGGGGGAGCCACGCTCGCACGGTTGCGTACGCATGCGCAACGCCGATGTGATCGAACTGTTCGATCTGGTCGTTCCGGGCACGCCGGTCGAGATCACGGAGTGAGCGCTGTCTTCCGGTGGGTCGCGGTGAGCGGCGGGACCGGGCAGTCGAGCGCCTGACAGACTGCGCGCAGCAGTTCCGCTTCGTCGGCGGTCAGCTGCCCGTCGTGAAGGACGGCGGTCGCACAGGCTTCCACCAGTTTCTTGCGGAAGGCCGGTCTGGTCGCCGCGAGGTGGGCCAGCACATGGTCGAGCTTCTGGATGCTCAGGGCTTCATTCACTGCATCCGGATCCCAGGGCCCTTCGAGCGGTGCGATCGCCGTAGCCGCCTCGAACGCGGCCAGGGTCTGTTCCGGGGATGCGCTGCCGATGCGCGCGAGCACTCCGAGCAGGGTCGCCGTGTCGTGCTTGAGCGTCTTGAGCGACACGAGGCCGCCTGCCCGCCCCGCAGGCCGGAGCGCGTCATGCAGCAGGCGCCGGATCACGTATTCGAAGAGCGTCGTGCGGCCGTCAGCCTTGATCATTGCATCGACCGTCGCAAGCACCTGGTCGTTTGCCTCGCGCGACAACTCACCGAGCGTCGGCAGCGCGAGATCGAGGAGCGGCAGGCGCAGTTCTCCGTCCGCCTTTCGCAGCCACTCCCCGTGTTGTTCGGTATCCCCCCGGGTGGTCGTGCCGAAGCGCTTCTCGATGACCTCGAGCTGAATCTCACGGACGTCGGGCTCGGTCGCCAGCAGCAAGGCAAAGACAGCCGCCCGCGCGCCTCCGGGCTGGTGCAGCGCATCGGACACCGATTGCGGCAGCGCGTGCAGCAGCGCATGGGTGTGTGCGACGTGCTCCGGGGTGAGTTCGCCGACCGAGGCCGCGAAGGCGGCAGGGGAAAAACCGCTGATCCGGCCGTCGCCCTCGGTCTCTACCTGAAACGGGCTCGCCCCGGGCGAAGCGGCTGCGTTGACGGGCAGGGCCGGATCGAAGCCTGGGTCCAGACGCTTGATGCGCGCTTCGATCGGGGGATGGGTCGCAAGCAGGCGGGAGAAGTTCGCGCTGCTGCCGAAGAACATGTGGCTCGCCTCCTCGGCACGCGGATGCTCGATCGTCGAGCCGATCCCGGCGATGCGCTTGAGTGCGCCTGCAATGCCGGCCGGATTGCGCGTGAATTGCACGGCCGCGGCGTCGGCCAGGAACTCACGCTGGCGCGAGACCGCTGCCTTGATGAACTTGCCGCACAGCACACCGATGTAGCCCACGACGACGAGCCCGAGGCCGGCGGCGATCATCGGCATTGCGCCGCGATCCGAGCCGCGTGCGCCGCGCAGCATGACGCGCCCGGCGAGCGTGAGCAGCACGATGCCGTGCAGTACGCCGATGAGCCGCAGGTTCAGGCGCATGTCACCGTTGAGGATGTGGCTGAACTCGTGCGCGATGACCCCCTGCAGCTCATCGCGCGAGAGCTTCTCCAGCGTGCCGCGCGTCACGGCGACGACGCCTTCGTTCGTGCGCGCTCCGGCGGCGAAGGCGTTGATGCCCTGTTCCGCATCGAGCACGTAGACCGGCGGCACCGGAATGCCGGAGGCGATCGCCATTTCCTCGACGACGTTGATCAGCCGCCGCTCCAGCGGGTCGCTGCTGGAGCGGCTGACGAGCCGTCCGCCCAGCTCCTCGGCGACGCTTGCGCCGCCTCCGCGCGAGAGCTGGATCGTCTTGTACAGCGAGCCGATCAGGATGATGCCGCCGACGACCGCCGTCGTCAGGGCGAGCAGTTCGGGATTCCACAGCACCAGCGGGCCCGATTCCGCGTACCCGAATTCGTCGCCGTTGCCCTGGCCCACGGTCAGCACCAGCGCGAAATACACCGTCGCGATGATGCCGGCGACGGCCAGCGCGAACCAGAAGATCAGCCAGCGGCTGATCCGCCGGGCGTGGTCCTGGGCAGAGAAGAAATCCATGTGTCGCTCACGACTGACCGAAGCTCACCTTGACCGGTGCGCGTGCGGCGGTGTCGTCCATCTGCCATTGCTCGGCAGGCTTGAAGCCGAAGTTGTTCGCGACCAGCGAATCGGGGAACTGCTCACGCTTGATGTTGTAGGCCGTCACCGCATCGTTGTAGGCCTGGCGCGAAAAGGCGATGCGGTTCTCGGTGCTCGCGAGTTCCTCCTGCAGTTGCGCCATGTTCTGGTTCGCCTTGAGGTCGGGGTAGGCCTCGGCCAGCGCGAAGAAGCGCGTCAGCAGGCCGCCGAGCGCCTGCTCGGCACCCATCAGGTCGCGCATCGCGGCACCATCGGCGGGGTCGTTCTCGGCCCGGCGGGACGCGGCCTGCGCAGCGTTGCGCGCCTGGATCACGGCTTCGAGCGTCTCGCGCTCGTGGGCCATGTATCCCTTGGCGGTCTCGACCAGATTCGGAATCAGGTCGTACCGTCGCTGGAGCTGGACGTCGATCTGCGAGAACGCGTTCTTGACCCGGTTGCGAAGCTCGACCAGGCCGTTGTAGATGATGACCACATAGACGGCGAGTGCGACGACGATGCCGATGACGATCCAGAGTTCCATGACGAATGCTCCGCGGATGAAGGGTCGAGGAGCGAATCGTACCGCGGATGCTGTGGCGCGGGTGAGGTTCTGGTGAAGGCTGGCGCCGTCAATGACGCGGGCAGGTTCAGTATCCCGTGTATTCGAACTGCACGCGCTTGACGTTGCACAGCAGCTCGTAGGCGATCGTGCCAGCGGCCTGCGCGATGCGGTTGACCGGGATCTCGTTGCCCCACAGCTCGACCCGGCTTCCCGGGCCGGAGGCGGGCAGGTCGGTGAGGTCGACGGTCAGCATGTCCATCGACACCCGGCCGATGATTCGGGTCAGGGTCCCATCCACCGCGACCGGCGTGCCATCCGGGACGGCGCGCGGATAGCCGTCGGCGTAGCCGATGGCGACGAGGCCGACGCGGGTCGTGCGTGGTGCGCGAAAACGGGCGCCATAGCCGACCGGCTCGCCGGCTGCGATCTCTCGTACCGCCATCACCGTGCTCTCCAGCGACATGACCGGACGCACGCCGTGGCCTTCGGCCGGCATCGGATCGGCGCCGTAGAGCATGATCCCGGGGCGTGCCCAGGAGCGATGGCCGTCCGGCCAGCCGAGAATGCCGGCAGAGTTCGAGATGCTGCGTGGTCCGGGCAGGTCCTTCGTCACGGCATCGAAGGTCTCGATCTGGTCCCGGGTGGCTTCTTCATCGGGTTCGTCGGCACGTGCCAGATGCGTCATCAAGGTGATCTCGCCGACCTTCCCGCTGGCACTCAGACGCTGCCAGGCGTGCGCGTAGGCAGACGGCTCGAAGCCGGCACGGTTCATGCCGCTGTTCATCTTCAGCCACACGGAAAGCGCGCATCCCGGCGTGGCCGCTTCGATCATTGCGAGCTGTCCCGCGTGATGGACGACGATCCACAGGTCATGGTCGATGACCAGGGGCAGTTCGTCGGCGGAAAAGACGCCTTCGAGAACCAGGACCGGCTTCTGGATGCCGGCTGCGCGCAGGCTCAGCGCTTCTTCCAGGATTGCGACTGCGAACCCGTCCGCGTCCGGTTCGAGCGCCCGCGCGCAGGCGATCGCGCCGTGACCGTAGGCGTTCGCCTTGACCACCGCCAGCGCCCGTCCGCCGTGGAGCGTGCGGGCAAGGCGGTAGTTGTGGCGCAGCGCGTCGAGGTCGATCAGGGCGCGGGTGGGTCTCATGCGGTGGCCGGCTGCTTCAGGCGCTTCGGTTGCGGAGCCGATACTTTGCCATAGCGCGACAGCGCGAGGTCGGCGTGTGCGATCGCGGGCTTGCGACCGGTGACCAGATCGGCGACGACGCTGCCCGAACCGCAGGCCATCGTCCAGCCCAGTGTGCCGTGGCCGGTGTTGAGGAAGAGGTTGGGGTAGGCCGTCTGCCCCACGACCGGAGTGCCGTCCGGGGTCATCGGCCGCAGCCCGGTCCAGAACTCGGCGGCCTTCAGCTCACCGCAGCCCGGGAAGAGATCGCTGACGACCATCTCCAGCGTTTCTCGCCGGCGCGGGTTGAGGCCGAGGTCGAAGCCGCTCAGTTCGGCCATGCCGCCAACACGGATGCGGTCATCGAAGCGGGTGATCGCGACCTTGTAGGTCTCGTCGAGCACCGTGGACACCGGTGCGGCGGTGCCGTCGGTGAGCGGGATCGTCAGGGAATAGCCCTTGACCGGATAGACCGGCAGATCGAGCCCCAGCGGCGCAAGGAGCTGGCGCGAGTAGCTGCCGAGCGCGAGCACGTAGCGATCGGCCTGGAGCTCGCCCGAAGCCAGGCGTACCCCGGTGATCCGCCCTCCTGCCGTGCTCAGCCCTTCGATCTCTTCGCCGAACCTGAACTCGACGCCGCGTTCCCGAGCCATCTGCGCCAGTCGTGTCGTGAAGAGGTGGCAGTCGCCGGTCTCGTCGTTGGGCAGGCGCAGGCCGCCCGCGAGCCGCTCGCGAACGCGGCCGAGTGCCGGCTCGGCGTGCATCAGCGAATCGCGATCGAGCAGTTCGTACTCGACACCGCACTCGCGCAGCACCTCGATATCGCGCGCCGCTGCGTCCACCTGAGACTGCGTGCGGAACAACTGCAAGGTGCCGCGGCTGCGCTCGTCGTAGCGGATACCGGTTTCGGCGCGCAGCGCACGCAGGCAGTCGCGGCTGTACTCGGACAGCCGCATCATGCGTTCCTTGTTGATTGCATAGCGGCCGGCGGTGCAGTTTCGCAGCATCGCGAGCATCCAGCGCAGCTGGAAGAGGCTGCCATCGGCACGCAGTGCGAGCGGCGCATGGCGCTGGAACAGCCACTTGACCGCCTTGAGCGGGATGCCGGGTGCGGCCCACGGGGTGGAGTAGCCGGGCGAGACCTGCCCGGCATTGGCGTAGCTCGTCTCCAGTGCAGCGCCGGGCTGGCGATCGATGACCGTCACGCGGGCTCCGTTGCCGGCCAGATACCAGGCGGTGGTGGTGCCGATCACGCCGCTTCCGAGTACGATCACATGCATGGCTGTCTCCAGGCTTGGTGTAGAGGAATGTCGCTAGTCTAGGCCTGGATGTCGAGTGATTTTCATTGTAATGATCCTCTGAATCCGTGATTTGCACTAAACTGACTGCGTACAATTCACGGAAGTAGTGAAATGCGCGAACTCGACCGGATCGACCGGAAAATCCTCGATTTCCTGCAGAAGGAAGGTCGTCTGACGATGACCGAGCTGGCGCAGAAGGTGGGGCTGTCGGCAACCCCATGCACCGAGCGCGTGCGCCGTCTCGAACGCGAGGGGGTGATCACCGGCTATCACGCGCACCTGAAGCCGCAGGCGCTTGGCAAGAACCTGCTGGTGTTCGTCGAGATCAAGCTTTCGGCCAAGTCGGGCGAGGTGTTCGACCGCGTCAAGAAGGCCTTGATGTTCGTGCCCGAGGTGATGGAATGCCATCTCGTGTCGGGCGATTTCGACTATCTCATCAAGGCGCGCATCACCGAGATGGGCGAATACCGGCAACTGCTGGGCAATATCCTGCTCAAGCTCCCGGCGGCAGTGGAATCCCGCAGCTACGTCGTGATGGAGGAGATCAAGGAATCACTCTTCCTGCCGGTGCTGTGAGGGGCCACAGGACGGTTTTCAGGGGCCGCCCCGGACCCTCCGCCATGACCCTATAATGAACAGGGAAATCCAGCGCAGACTGGAATTCGACCGATCGAGGCCGCGCATGCCCGGTCGGTCCGGATCGATGAGGAGGAGGGATGGACCTCGAAACATTTTCGTGGAGCGAGGCGTCGGGATGGTCCGTCGACCCTCTGCCGCCGCTCGACTCGCAGCGCACGCTGGTGCTCGTGTTCGCAGCACCGGAACTGTGCGACGGGCATCCCGTGCTTGCCACGCTGGCAGCCGCCTATCCCGGCTCGTGCCTCATCGGCTGCTCGACGGCAGGAGAGATCTACGGGCCGCTCGTCAGTGACCGCAGCGTGTCGGTGGCGGTGATGCGATTTCGCGACGCCTCCGTGTCGATCGCGAAAGCGGACGTGCGGGGGGCAGCGGATTCCCGGGCCGCCGGAGTGCAGCTTGCGCGGCAGCTCACGCGTCCCGGCCTGCGTGCGGTGTTCGTGTTGTCCGACGGCCTGTGTGTGAACGGCAGCGAACTCGTGAAGGGGCTCAACGAGACCTTGCCTGAAGGGACGATCGTGACCGGCGGGCTTGCTGCCGACGGCGATCGCTTCCAGCGCACGCGGGTCATTCACGGAGGCGCGGTGCAGGGCGGAATCGTCGTTGCCGCCGGACTTCATGGAGCGCATCTGCGGATCGGGCATGGTTCGCGCGGTGGCTGGGATGCCTTTGGCCCCGAGCGGCGCGTGACCCGCTCGGCAGGCAACGTCCTCTACGAGCTGGATGGCAAGCCGGCGCTGGCGCTCTACAAGGAGTATCTGGGCGAACGGGCGGCGGGTCTGCCCGCCACGGCGCTGCTCTTTCCGCTGGCGGTGCGGCTCGATGAGGGCGAGGACGCGCCCCAGCTCGTGCGCACGGTGCTGGCGGTCGATGAGCGTGAACAAAGCATGACCTTTGCCGGCGACCTCCCGCGTGGCTGCCGTGCGCGCCTGATGCGCGCGAATTTCGATCGTCTGGTCGATGGGGCGAGCCTCGCCGCCGCCCAGGCCGGTGCGGGCCAGGGAGTGGATGCGGGCGCTGCGCCGCTGCTCGCGATCGCGATCAGTTGCGTGGGACGTCGGCTCGTGCTGGGCGAGCGCATCGAAGAGGAGACGGAGGCCGCGCTCGAACACTTCCCGCCCGGCACGCGTCAGATCGGCTTCTACTCCTATGGCGAGATCTCGCCGCATGTGGCCGGCAACTGCGAGCTTCACAACCAGACCATGACTCTCACCACGATCGCGGAGGACTGAGACCGTGCCGCTTCATCGCCTGCTGCAGCGCCAGCTCAAGCGGCTTGCGATCGCGGAAGCCACCCCGCCAGCCGATGCGGCGCAGTGGCGCGAGTTCATCGAGCGTGTGAGCCGCGCCTATGTCGAGGCGGACCAGGAGCGCTACCTGCTGGAGCGCTCGCAGGACGTCTCGTCGCACGAGATGCAGGAGCTCTACGCACAGGTGCAGGAGGCGCAGCGCATTGCCGGGCTCGGCAACTGGTCGTACGACCGCGTTGCCAACCACGCCCGCTGTTCGGTCGAATGCCTGCGACTGCTTGGCTATGCGGCGGATGCTCCGGCGCCGGGCTGGCGTCAGGTGCTGGCCATCGTCCATCCACGGGACCGCCGACGGCTGGGGTTGGCGGTGCGACGTGCGTTTCGCGAGGGAGTCGAGTTCGACATCGAGTTCCGTCTCGTTCCGCCTCCGTTCAACCGCACCCGCTGGGTGCGCGTGCGGGCCGAGCCGCGCCGCGATGGGAGCGGGCGGGTCGTGCGCCTGCATGGCACCACGACCGATGTCTCCGACCGCAAGACGGTCGAGACGCGCCAGAGCATGGAGTACGCGGTAACCCGCCTGCTCGCGGAGACCGATGAGGTGGACGTGGCGCTGACCCGGGGGATCCGGCTGATCGGCGAGGCGCTCGAAGCGACCTGCACGCGTCTTTGGATGCTGGGCGGTGATGGCCAGCGCCTCGCCCCCGTTGCCGAGGTGGCGCCGGTCCTGCACGCGGAGCGGGTGGAGGCTGTCGGGCCCTGCGGCTTGCGTGACGCGCCGGAACCCGAACACGAGGTCGCCGATGCCTTGAGGCTCGAACGGGTGATGTGGATCTCCGCGCACAACAGTACCGATGCGCTGTGCAGCCGCTGCAGCTCGATCCTGGTGCCGCTGTGCACGGCAGGCCAGAAGTTCGGCGTGATGCAGTTCTTTGCACACAGCCTGGCGAGCGGCGACGTGACCCAGCAGCGCAGCCTTCAGTTCGTCGGGCGGTTGATCGGCATGTTCCTGCGCCGTCGCAAGGCCGAGCAGGCGCTGCGCGAGAGCGAAGCGCACTTTCGGGCGCTGGTCGAACATGCCTCCGACAGCCTCTTCGTGCATGACGTGCGCGGGCGCCTCGTGGATGTGAACGAGCGCAGCTGCACGAGCCTCGGATACTCGCGCGAGGAACTGCTGGCCCTTCGCATCCAGGATGTCGATGCCCTGTTCGCAAGGCACAACCTCGATGGCTTGCGCGCCCGGCTGCGCAAGGAAGGCGCGGCCTCGCTCGAAAGCCGTTATCGTCGCAAGGACGGCAGCACCTTTCCGGTCGAGATCAGCATCGCCTCGATCGACTTCAATGGACGGCCGCACCTGCTGTCGCTCGTGCGCGACGTCACCGAGCGGCATGAACTGCAGGCCCGTCTCAGTCACCTCGCCTATCACGACGCGCTGACCGGGTTGCCCAACCGCACGAGCTTCAACGAACAACTGCTGCGGGCGATCGCGCGGGCACGTCGGCGGCGTCAGCGGCTGGCGCTGATGTTCCTCGATCTGGATCGCTTCAAGAACGTCAACGACATCCTCGGGCACGAGGCCGGCGATGAGCTGCTGCGTCAGATGGGTGCCCGCCTGGCGGCCTGTCTGCGCAAGGAAGACATGGTGGCGCGCATCTCAGGCTATGCCGACGTGATCGCACGCTTCGGCGGCGACGAGTTCGTGCTGCTGATCGAGGATGTGCGCGATCCGTCCGAGGTCGTCCATGTCGCACGCAAGGTGCTGCGCACGCTGGTCGCGGAGTGCTGCATCGAGGGGCAGTCGATCCACGTCACGGCCAGCATCGGCATCGCGCTCTTCCCGGAGGACGGCGACGACGGGCGCACCTTGATGCGCCATGCCGACGCCGCGATGTATCGGGCCAAGATGCGCGGCAAGGACGGCTACGAGTTCTACTCGGCGCAGATGGAGGCCGACGCGTCGGACGCCCTGATGCTCGAGAGCAGCCTGCGGGCCGCGCTCGTGAAGGGTGAGCTGACGCTTCACTACCAGCCGCGGATCGATCTGGCGAGCCTGCGCGTCACCGGGGTCGAGGCGCTGATGCGCTGGAATCACCCGCATTTCGGCTTGCTGATGCCCGGGCGCTTCATTCCAGTGGCCGAGGAAACCGGGCTCATCGTGCCGATGACGGCCTGGCTGCTGCGCGAGGCCTGTTCGCAACTGCAACGCTGGCGCGAAGCGGGCCATCCGCCGCTGTGCATGGCGGTGAACCTCTCGGCACGCCAGTTTGCCGACGATCACATGCTCGATGCGATCCTGGAAGCCCTGCGACTGACCGGCGTGCCGCCCGACTGGCTGGAGCTCGAGATCACCGAGAGCATGGTGATGGGGGATCCGGAACGCGCGATCCGGGTTCTTGCGCGCTTGCGCGAGGTTGGCGTCCGGGTTGCGATCGACGACTTCGGTACGGGCTATTCGTCCCTGTCGCAACTCGGGCGCTTGCCGGTCAATGTACTGAAGATCGACCGTGCCTTCATCAAGGACCTGCCCGGCGATGGAACCGAGGCGGCGATCACGCGCGCGATCATCGCGATGGGGCAGGGGCTGGGAATGAGCGTCGTCGCGGAGGGTGTCGAAACTTCCAGCCAGCTCGAGTTCCTCCTCCAGCATGGTTGCGCGGAGGCGCAGGGGTTCTACTTCGCCCGCCCCATGCCGGCGGGTGAGCTGGAAGCTCATCTTGCGATGCGCAAGCGTGCGCGGTAGGAGCGTTGCATGAATCGGCCCCTGAGCGTGCGGCAGAAGATCTGGGGGATGGTGGCCTTGTTCGTGGTCGGGATGCTTGCACTCGGGGTGGTCGACATCCAGATTGCCCGTGAGGCGCTGATGAATGAAAAGCGCCTCAAGATCCGCCACCTCGTCGAGGCTGCGTACGGTGTCGCCGGGTACTACGAGGGTCAGCGCAAGGAAGGCAGGATCTCGCTGTCCACAGCCCAGAGCGCGGCGATGAACGTGATCCGGAGCATGCGCTACGGCGGTGCCGATTACTTCTGGATCAACGATTTCACGCAGCCGGTCCCGCGCATGGTGATGCACCCGACCTTGCCGGAACTCGACGGCAAGGTGCTCGATGCGCCCGAGTTCGATTGCGCCACGACCATGCAGGCTGGCATCGACGGTCCGGTGATCCGGACCGATGGTCGCAGGAACCTCTTCATCGCTGCGAATGAGGTCGCCGATCGGGCCGGGTTTGGCCATGTCACGTATGAGTGGCCGAAGCCGCTCCCCGGAGGAGGGGCGAGTGCGGAGCGCTACCCGAAGCTCTCCTTCGTGATGAAGTTCGAGGACTGGGGCTGGCTGATCGGTTCCGGGATCTACACCGATGATGTGGACCAGGCGATTCGTGAGCATGCGTTGAAGAGCCTGGGCCTGATCCTGGCAGCCGGTTCGGTGCTCGTGTTGCTGGCCGGCTGGATCGCGCGCGGTGTCACGCGTCCGCTCGCGGGGGCCGCCCGGGCATTGACCGAGATGACGGATGGCGCGCGCGCGCTCGAACCGCTGCCGATCGAGCGCGCGGACGAGATCGGTACGCTGATCGCGGGCTTCAACGGATTGCAGGAGAACCTGCGAGCCAAGGAAGAGAGCCTGCGCCTGTCGGCGAGTGTGTTCGAGAATGCGCGCGAGGGGATCGTCATCACCGATCCGCGCGGGGCAATCATCGGCGTCAATCCGAGCTTCACGACGCTCACGGGGTACCGTCCCGAGGAGGTCATCGGGCAGAACCCGAGCATTCTCAAGTCGGGCCAGCAGGGCCCGGAGTTCTATGCCGGCATGTGGCAGGCGCTCGTCCGCCAGGGCTACTGGCAGGGAGAGATTTCCAACCGGCGCAAGGATGGACAGGTCTATGTCGAGATGCTGACCATCACTTCGGTGCATGACACCGAAGGAAGCCTGAGCCATTA
This sequence comes from Rhodocyclaceae bacterium, assembly GCA_023383815.1. Classification (GTDB taxonomy): domain Bacteria; phylum Pseudomonadota; class Gammaproteobacteria; order Burkholderiales; family Rhodocyclaceae; genus JACOUN01. The sequence goes on along the minus strand of JAHDYG010000001.1, from coordinate 50,573 downwards.
CGTGGGTATCTTCTCCGACGTCACCGCGATGAAGGAGCAGCAGCAGCGGCTCGAACGGATGGCGCATTTCGATGCGCTGACCCAGTTGCCCAATCGCACCCTGCTCGCCGACCGGTTGCAACTTGCGCTCGTGCAGGCGGCGCGCAAGAACGATCTGCTTGCGGTGGCCTTTCTAGACCTCGACGAGTTCAAGCCGGTCAACGACCGCCTCGGGCACGAGGCCGGTGACGGGCTGCTGATCGAGGTCGCACAACGGCTCAAGCGCTGCGTACGGGCGGGCGACACCGTCGCACGACTGGGGGGCGACGAGTTCGTGCTGCTGCTGGTCGGGCTGGAGAGCGTCCAGGAGGCACAGGCCGCGCTCGAACGCATTCTTGCCGAACTCGCCGAGCCGTGCGTACTGAAGAGCGAATCAATCTCGATCTCCGCCAGTATCGGGGTGACGCTCTATCCGCTCGACGGCGCCGATCCGGAAGTGCTGCTGCGCCATGCCGACCAGGCCATGTACGCGGCCAAGCAGGCCGGACGCAACCGCTATCACCTCTTCGATCACGAACACGACCGCCGCGCACGCACGCACCGGGAATGGCGTTCCGATCTGCGCAAGGCCCTCGACCGCAACGAACTGCTCCTGCACTACCAGCCCAAGGTCAACCTCAGGACAGGGCAGGTGGTGGGCGCCGAAGCCCTCGTCCGCTGGCAGCATCCCGAGCGCGGGTTGCTGATGCCCGACAGTTTCCTGCCGGTGATCCAGGGCTGCGAGCTGGACGTGGCACTCGGCGACTGGGTCATCGAGACGGCGCTGGCGCAGGTCGAGGACTGGCGGCGTCAGGGGCTGGCCCTGCCGGTCAGCGTCAACGTGGCGGCCTGCCAGTTGCAGGAGGAAGGCTTCGTGCGCAAGCTCGGCGCGGCGCTCGGTGGACACCCCCGTCTGCCGCCGTTCAGCCTGGAGATCGAGATCCTCGAAACCGCGGCGCTCGAGGACATCGACCGGGTCAGCCGGGTGATCGAGCAGTGTGGCGCGCTTGGCGTTGCCTTCGCCCTCGACGACTTCGGGACCGGCTACTCGTCGCTCACCTACTTCAAGCGGCTGCCGGTGAGGGTGCTGAAGATCGACCGCTCCTTCGTCATCGACATGCTCGATGAGCCAGACGACCGGGCGATCGTCGAAGGGGTCATCCGCTTCACCCAGGCATTCGGTCGCGATGTGATTGCCGAAGGCGTCGAGACCGCAGCGCATGGCGCCTTGCTCCTGCGCCTGGGCTGCGAACTCGCTCAGGGCTACGGCATCGCCCGGCCCATGCTGGCGGATGCCGTGCCGGAATGGGTCCGGGGGTTTCGGGCCGATCCGGCCTGGTGGGCCGCGGACTGAGTCGTCGGCTGCCTACGATCGAGAACGTGAGTGGTCAGCGCGGATTCTTGCGCAGGTCCGCTCGACTGCCGCGTTCGGCCTCTGGTTCACGCCGCCTGCAAAAGGAACTCGACCTTCACGGCCTCAAACGGAAAGACGATCAGGCCGTCGTCTGTGCGGTGAAGCACACCAGCGTTCAGCAGCGCTGTTACATCGCCGTGAACAGCCTTCACATCTCGGTCAACGCGACGGGCAGCCTCGCGAATGGACACTGGGCCGGCCCCGCACAAAGCCTTCAGCAACCCCCACCGCTTTTCGGTAAGTACCTTCCAGAGCAGTTCAGGAGAGGCAAAGCTGATGCGGGCGGAGCGTTGCGGTTTGCCCGTTTTCCAGGCTTGGGTAAAGTCCGTCATCGCGTCAGAGGGCGAGCGGACGTCAAGCGTCACTGTTTTCATCGTTCCACCTCTCAATGTCACGTTGGAAGTCGGCAATCAATCTCTCCGGGGTCGTGAAGGTGTAGGCGCTTTCAACTGGACCAACATGTCGATGATCGCCTTTCCCCGCCTCGTTGTCGTAGCGGAGAACGCATTCGCCTCGAACGATGTAGGCGAGCCGATACTTGAAGCCGTGGGCTGATCCCTTTATGGGCTGAGGCAGCCGCCACAGCACGAGCTCAGCAAAAGCGGACCCCGAGTACGGAATGCGCGTCGAGACGAGCTGTACGGCTTTCATGTTGGACATTGTGACAACGCCTCGAATGTGTTGTCAATATCTCCAACAGCGCGGCGCGCAATCAAAAGGCCGATCGAGCCGTCTTGCGGCGCTCGCTGCGCAGATTGACCGTCACGCCCGCGAGGATCATCGCTGCGCCGGCAAAGAGCTGCCAGGCAACCGTCTCGCCATAGAACAGCCATCCAAGGACGGCGATCAGCGGCAGGCGCAGGAAATCCATTGGCACCACGACGCTCGCGTCGGCGAGCATGAGCGCGCGCGTCATGCAGTAGTGCGCGCTCAGCGCGGTGGTGCCGACCACCACGAGCAAGGGCCACATCGGTGCCGACGGCGTGGTCCAGTCGAGGACAGAGGGCACGAGCCCGAGCGGCAACTGGATCAGTGTCATGTAGAAGAGAATCGTGAGCGGTGCGTCGCGCACGGCAAGCTTCTTCGTCAGCGTGTGGGCCACACCGTAGGCCATTGCCCCGAGCAGCACGGCAAGGGCGGCCGGGTGGATGACCGCGGCACCAGGCCGCACGATCAGTGCGACGCCAGCCAGTCCCAGCGCGATCGCGAGCATGCGGCTGCGCGTCATCCGTTCGCCCAGGATCAGCATCGCGCAGATCGCCGTCCACACCGGCACCGTGAACTCGATCGCGAACACTTCGGCCAGCGGGATGAAGGCAATCCCGTAGAACCAGCCGAACTGCCCGCCGTAGTGCGCGAGGTTGCGCATCACATGGGTCCCGAACTGCGGCGTGCGCAGCAGTTCGAGACGCCGACGGACGAGCCAGGCGATCACCACGAGGCCGATCGCACTGCGAAAGAAGAGGATCTGGAAGGTGTTGAGCTCGGCCGACAGCTCGCGCGCCGCCAGTGCCATTACCGTGAACGAGGTGAGCGCGCCAACCATCCAGAGGGCGGCCCGGGTGATTGCGTGCAGGGTGGAAACGCTCACGTCATGGTCCTTCGGGAAATCGATCTGCACTCCGTCGGCGATCCGTCCGCCGGTCGGCGGTCCTGTGCCGCTCGTCGCACCCGGCTGGTGCATCGTGATCCGGTGGCGAACAATCGCAGCCGTAACGGTAACAGATCCGCATTCCGCCCCACGAGCGCCTTTCATTGCGTGCGGAATGCCAAGACAGGACGCCACCATGCACCGATCGCGCGGATTCACGCTCACCGAACTGATGATCACGGTCACCATCCTGGCGATCCTGCTGGGGATTGGCGTGCCGAGCTTTCTGGAGTTCATACGTAACAACCGTGTGTCGACACAGGTCAACGAGCTGGCGACGGCCTTGAATCTCGCGCGCAGTGAAGCGCTCAAGCGCGGTCAGACGGTAACGATTCAAGCGACCGATGGCCTGGACCTGACAAACGGTTGGTGCGTGTTCTTCGGCGCCGCGTGCGCAGATGCGCTAGCTGTGCCACCGCTTCCGCCCGCCAGCGGGATTTTGCAACAGCATGCGGCGCTGATCGACATCACGGCTGCGCCCGCTACCGGAACGGTCACGTTCGGACGCCTTGGCGAGAAGCAGAGTCCAGCAGGAAATCTGATCCTCACGCTCGTACCGACTTCCTGCACGTCAGGCGCTCAGCGCGCGAGAATCGTCGACCTCCTGCCTTCAGGCAGGGTCTCCGTGCGGCGTACGGCATGTCCATGAACGAGAACAGGTTTGATGGAGTGTAGAGATGATCCTGGTTGATTCAGCCACGCGCGGTTTGCGCAGATGTATGTCCAAGCGGGGGCAGCGAGGAGCGACGCTGCTCGAAGTGCTGATTGCGATGCTCGTGCTTTCGTTTGGAATTCTTGGGCATGCGGGCCTGCAAGGGGCAGCCGTCAAGGCCAATCATGGGGCGATGATGCGCTCCCAAGCGACGGTGCTGGCCTATAACATTCTGGACCGAATGCGCGCCAATGCCAACGCCGCGATCAACGGGAATGCGTATAACATTGATTTTGACGCTGGACCGCCTCCGGCCGCGACCGTTGCAGGCCAGGATCTGTCGGCCTGGAAGATCCGTCTCCAGAACACCTTGCCCGGCGGCGACGGGCAAATCTGCCTGCGAAATGACGCAGCCGGCGTTGCCTGTCAGGCGGTCGGGAACTTCGTGGTGGTCTCCGTGCGATGGACCGAGACCGATGCGTCGAATCAGGACAGGGTTCAGGACAATGCATTGATTCAGATCGTGGGGCGGCTATGAGCATTCAGTCGGGTAAGGTGTGCCGTGGGTTGCGTTCTACGGCCAAACAGGGCGGGGTGACGCTGGTCGAACTGATGATCGCGATGGCGATCAGTCTGTTCATGATCGGAGCCGTCCTCTACGTGGTTTTCGAGACGCAGGTTTCATATCGAACAAATGATCATATGGGGCGCGTCCAGGAATCGGGGCGGATTGGTGCGGAGATTATTACGCATGATGTACGGATGGCCGGGTTCTTTGGTTGTCTTCCACCGGAAAGCCAGGTCGTCATCAAGGCGTTCCCGCCTCCGAATGGGCAGCGTACGCTGGCAGGGCTCGCGATGCGAGGGTTCGTTCTTCCGGACGCGACGGCGAGCCTTTTGGCAGGTGGTCAGGGGGTTGCAGCGTCCTCCGTGTTTGTTTTTCGCAGCGGTGGCCCCAACCCTGTTGGTCTTGCGGCCGATCTCGGGTCGGCGGGGGCTCCGTTGGTGCTGACCGGAAATCCTGATGGAATCCAGCCGGGCGATCTCGTCGCCATCACCGACTGCGAGGCGGCGGACATTTTCAGGGCCAGCGCTGTAGCCGGGACTGTCATCCAGCATGGCGGTGGGGTGAATACGACAGCGTTGCTTTCGAAGCAGTATGGAATGGGGGCACGAGTGATGCGAATCCGTGAGGAGGCGTATTACGTAGGAAACACCGGTCGCGTCCAGACTGATGGTTCCCCGGTGTTCTCGCTCTATCGTGTACGCGTAACAACCAATGGAGCAGGCGATTTGATCACCGCAGGGATTCCGGCTGATGAAATCGTGGAGAATATTACCGACATGCGCGCGGTGTTTGGTGTGGATAGCGATGCAGATCGACAGATCGATGCCTATCTTCAGGCGGCGGCGATCGGTACGCAGTGGGGGCAGGTCCGGGCGTTCAGGACGGATCTTCTGGCCGAAAGTGAAGACAGCGCTTCGCGCGAGCCGAAGCCTTTCACGTACGACGGAGAGGTCCTGCCGGCGAGCAAGCGTCTGCGTCAGTCGTTCGAGCTTGTTACTGCGATGCGGAACCTCCTGAACTGAGTGATTTGGTCTCGGTGTGTCTGTTCGGGATGGTCGTGCAGGAGGGATGTAATGATGTTTTCGATTCGGATCGGGCGTGCAATGGAGAGGGGCCGGAGGGTTGCGGGTTCCGTGCGCGGGCAGCGCGGAACGGTGCTCATAATTGGTCTGATTCTGATGGTCATCATGACGATGATCGGACTGGCAGGAATGAATACCACGACTCAACAGGAGCGGATGTCCGGCAATCTTCGGGACCGCAACAGCGCATTTCAGGCGGCCGAGCTGGCGCTGCGGATTGGTGAGCAGCAGGTCTTGAACCGAACGCTTCCTCCGGCAGGGGCGGGTTTCTATGATCTATCGGTGAGCGCAGAGCGGACCAACCTTGACCAGGACGGCAACTGGGGAGCGGGTAACGCGGTGCCGGTGGCCGGAGTCGTGGGCGTGGCGGCACCGCCAGAGTACATGATCGAACAGTTGCCGCCGGTGAGATCCGATCTCGGAGCAGGTGCGGTGAAGGATCGGCCTCGTTTCCGGATCAGTGCGCGAGGGGTCGGGGCAAGTGCCAGTGCTGTGGTGGTGGTTCAGTCGGTGTTCGGACAGTAGGGATCTTCGTCGACCGGAAGCGTTGCGGCGGCCGGAAAGTGAACTCAGCCGCGAGTGCGGCGGCATGCAGGAGAATCAACATGAGCAGGAAAGCGAACTTCCGTAGCGGCGAGCGTCGGTGGCGACCGAGCCCGCTCGTTCTCGCGCTGGGTGCAGCACTACCTTTGCTTGGACTGCAGTCGGCCGGGGCTGCGCCATTCAATATTGCGGAGGTGCCACTCGCGGTGGGCGGGTCACTGCCGCCCAATCTCATGTACATTCATGATGATTCTGGGTCGATGTACTGGTCATTCCTGCCAGATGGTCTTGGCAAGAGCTATCAGCGAGGCACGTCGGTGACCTATAACCGGCAGTACTACAACCCGGATGTTGTCTATTTGCCGCCTGTCGATCACAACGGAAACAGCCTTGGTGACGCATCGTTTTCCTCTGCCTGGTTCAACGGCTATGACCTTTCCGGCCGCGCATCGAATCGGGTCAATCTCGGGAGCAACTTCCGGGCGACCTGGGGCTATGACGGAGACTGGGTCAATTCCGGGGAGCGCGCGTTTTATCACGTTTTCAGCCCACCTCGACCGGGATGCGCGTCGCCTGGGAGCATCACGGACAACGATTGCTACGTCAAGGTCGTGCTGCCTTCGGCACAGGAGCAGAATTTTGCGAACTGGTACAGCTACTACCGGACCAGGGCCTATGCCGCCAAGGCCGGAGTGAGCCGTGCATTTGCGACGATCGATGGTGGACTGCGTGTAGGCTACGGTCGCATCAACAAAGGGTCGAATTCGACCATCGACGGTGCTTCGGTTCCTGTGCTGCAGCGAGGCGTACGTGAGTTTACGGGAACCGCCCGAGAGGATTTCTATGACTGGCTGTTTTCGGTGCCAGCGAGTGGCAGTACGCCACTACGCAGGGCGCTCAACGCGGCCGGGCGCTACTTCGAGAACGACAATGCGATCGGCCCTTGGAGCACGACCCCAGGGGTGTCCGGCGGGAATCATCTTTCTTGCCGGAAGAGTTTTACGATTCTCATGACAGACGGATATTGGAACGGGTCTTTTTCGGGTCTTGGGAACGTGGACAACACGGGCGGTCCGACCATCACCGGGCCGAACAGCCAGAGTTTCACCTATTCCGCAGTTTCTCCGTTCCGCGACGATGCATCGGATACGGTTGCGGACATCGCAATGCACTATTGGAAGCGTGATCTGAGTACGCTCGACAATGAAGTTCCGACCTCGGCGCTCAATCCGGCTTTCTGGCAGCACATGGTGACGATGCCGATTACATTCGGGATTGTGGGTGCGATCTCGAAGGATGATGCGTTCGACGCGATCATTTCCGGTGCAACCATCAACTGGCCTACTCCGGTGGTTAGTGTTGATGATTCACGCAAGGTGGACAATGTCCTCCATGCGGCGGTGAATAGCCGAGGGGACTATTTTTCGGCCAACAATCCCCAGGAGTTCGAGACGGAGCTCAAGAAGGCATTGGCTGCCGTCAATGAGAAGATCGGTTCAGCATCGGGTGCCGTGGTCAGCTCCCCCAATCTCGATAGCGATACGCTTGTGTATAAGGCCATTTTCGACACCGCGGATTGGAGTGGTGAGTACCTCGCATTCGAGTTCGATGCGGATGGGAAGGTGAAGCCGAATGAGAAGTGGAAAGCCTCCGAGTTGATACCGGGCCCGAGTACACGTCAGATCTACACGTGGCATCCGGACGATGGGCGGGGAGCGGATTTTCTGTGGGGTGATCTGACACCGACTCAGAAGGTCTGGCTCAATGACGACGTGAACCTGCTCAACTATCTTAGGGGCGATCGGAGTAAGGAGGGGACGGGGAGTGGTGATTTCAGACGACGGAGCGGTCTTCTTGGAGACATCATCAATTCGACGGCAGCGCTTGTTGGCACCGAGGATTTTGGGTACGGCAACGCGACCGGGTTGCCGACTGCGCTGCGTGAAGCGTACAAGAGCAGACGAAACAGTGCGAGCTACAAGGGACGCAGTAAGACGATCTACGTCGGGGCAAATGACGGCATGCTTCACGCTTTCGATGCGCTGACCGGGGTTGAGCGGTTTGCGTACGTGCCCAACGCCCTCTTTGACGGAGGGAGGCTCGCAGATCTGGCCGACAAGGATTATGCACACCACTATTACGTGGATGGCTCCCCCAAGGCTGCTGACGCATATCTCGACGGATCCTGGCGTACGATTCTCGTGGGCTCCACGGGCGCGGGAGGGCGAGCCTACTTTGCACTTGATGTCGACAATGCGACGAGTTTCAACAAGAGCAAGGTTCTCTGGGAGTTCACGGATCCCGAACTGGGCTATGCCGTTGGGCAGGCTTCGATTGTTCGGACCGAAAGCGGACATTGGGTGGCGATCTTCGGCAACGGGTACAACAGTGATTCTCACCGTGCGCAGCTGTTTATCCTTGATCTAAAGACTGGAGCGCTGCTCAAGCAGCTCGACACTGGGGTCGGCTCCTTTGCGAATTCAAACGGTTTGAGTCGACCCGTCGCCATTGATTCAAACCTCAATGGGAATGCGGATTTGGTTTATGCGGGCGACATGCGTGGAAATCTCTGGAAGTTCGACATCAGCGGAAATCCTTCCGACTGGAGCATCGCCTTCGAAGGAGGTGGTGCACCGAAGCCCTTGTTCAAGGCGGTGAGTGCGAGTGCTGCAGTGCAGCATATTCAGGGGGCTCCCAATGCCGGAAGATTCACCGGGCAAGGTAAGCCCGAGGTCATGGTGTATTTCGGTACGGGCAAGTATCTGGAAGTCGGCGATCAGGGCACGACCAGTCCGGTGAACTCGCTTTATGGCGTGATTGACGAATGCGGGGTAAAGTTTCTCGCACCGGGTACGCCGAACCCATCGCGCCCGAGCGGTTGCGACAGTGCGAGTGGAGATGCGAAGGTGCTGCGCAGCAATCTGCTGGAGCAGGAGATCATTCTTGAGCAGATGAAGGCATCATTCACCAACGAAGATGGAAACACCTTCGAGCACGATATTCGGCTGGTCAGCAACAACTCGATGACTGCCAGTCACAAGGGGTTCTATCTCGATCTGATTCCGCCTGGTGCGTCTGCGCAAGGAGAGCGGTATGTCGGCCAGCCGAGGATTCGGGACGATCGGGTACAGTACATCACGATGGTGCCGGACCCAGATCCTTGCCGTGCTGGCGGTGTGTCGTGGTTCATGGAACTCGATCCGGCCAGCGGGGGGCGGACCAGTCACGGTGTTTTCGATCTGAACAAAGACGGCGAATTCAATGGTGACGAGTTCATGTCCAATCCGAGCAATCCATCCGAGAAGATTCCGGTGAGCGGTCGGCGCAATCCGGGCGGCATCGTCAATGATCCTCCCGCGGAAACGACAGGTACAGACGGTTCCGGGCAGGAATGCGTGACGGATAGTTCTGGACAGATCATTTGTTCAGATGTGAATAGAAGGCAGGCCGGACGCAGGTCCTGGCAGCAGATTCGTTGAGCTCCGTTTCGCGATGAGGGTCTTGACCATGAGTACGCTAGATTTCTTGATGTCTTGGAGGCCGGCCCGGATGATTGCGGTCGCGTTGGTCGGAGCGCTTGCCCTGGCGGGTCCTTTGCTGGCGCAGGAGCGTCAGTACCGTACCGTCGAGAGCGGACGACTTGAAAGCGTCAGCGTTACGCCGCTGTCGGTGACGATCGATGGCAGGGTTTATTCCGTCACAGCGGAGACGCACCTGCGCGGCCGGGCATTGGTTGGAGAGCCGAACACAGTCGCATCGACACTGCGTTCCGTGGTTGGACGCAGCGTGGGCTACGACTGGTACCAGGATCCGGGTCAGCGGCCCGTGGTCACGACCATCATGCCATTCACGGAGGAGCAATGAACGTGCGGGTCATTCGAAGATCCTTGGCGGGCTTTTCACTGATCGAGATCATGATCGTCGTCGCGATCGTGGCGATTCTTGGTACCGTTGCATTCCCGAGCTATCAGGAGCACGTGCGAAAATCTCGTCGTGCGGACTGCACCACGGTGATGATGAGCCTTGCCAATGCGATGGAGCGCAGGTATTCGCTGTCGACCCCTGCGAGTTATCTCGCGGTTGCGCCGACGCCGCAGATTCCAGCCGGAATGACGACCTGCCCCCCGAACCCGGGAGCTGCCGGCGCGTACTACAACATTACGATGCCGGTGGCGACCGCAACGACGTTCACGATCCGGGCAACGCGGGCGGGAGCGCAGGCGGACGACAAATGCGGTGAGCTCACACTGACGCACGCGGGCGTCAAGGGAGTCGTCGGGCAGAAGGCTGGCGTAACGGTTCAGCAGTGCTGGTGAGTTGACCCCCGTTGCGGGTGGAGTCACCACCCGCGCGCCTGCCGACCCGCGTTTTCGATCTCGTCCCGGATCGACTGGTAGTGTTCGAAGCGCTGCCGGTCGATCCGGTTCTCGTTCACCGCTTCGCGCAACGCGCAGCCCGGTTCGGCGTCGTGGTGGCAGTCGCGGAAGCGGCAGCGGCCAAGGAGCGGGCGCAGTTCGATGAAGCTTTGTGCGAGTTCTTCGGCGCTGAGGTGGGCAAGACCGAAGGCCTGCAGGCCGGGGCTGTCGATGAGCCATCCGCCTGCCGGCAATCCATAGAGGCGGGCGTGGGTGGTTGTGTGCTTGCCGCTGTCGAGAGCGCTGGAAATCTCGCGTGTGGCCGCGTTGGCGTGGGGAACGAGGGCGTTGACGAGGGTTGATTTTCCCATCCCGGACTGTCCGACGAGGATGCTGCGTTCGCCGGTCAATTCGGTCATCAGCGCAGTGGCGCCCTCGATCGCCGACAGCTCGACGATGCGGTAGCCGAGCGCCGCGAACGGAGTAAGCTGCGTGCGCGCTGCGGCACGCCGTTCGGCGAGATCGATCTTGTTCAGCACGATGACCGGGCGAAGGTTCTGGTGTTCGGCCGCCGCGATGCAGCGAGAGATCAACAGTGTACTGAAACCCGGTTCGGTTGCGACGACGATCGCGATACAGCTCAGGTTGGCCGCGATGAGCTTCTGGCGGAAGGCATCCGAGCGCCACAACAGGTTGCGCCGTGGCGCCAGCGCGGTAATCACCCCCTGGTCGTTGGAACTCGACTCGATCTCGACTTCATCTCCGCAGGCATAGACGCTTTTCTTGCCACGCGGGTCACAGCGCAGCGGTGTCGCTGAGAAATCGGGTGAGCCGTCGTCTCCGATCGGCCGGACCTCATAGTGACGCCCGAAGGCTGCCACGACGACACCGCGCATGGTTGCTCGGGAGGCGCTCATGCGCGGGTGCTGCCCGCATGCAGCGCTTCGATTCGCGCCCCCGCAGGCGGATGCGAGTCGAACACGCGGGAGTAGAGCGGATCGGGCGTGAGCGTGGCGGCGTTGTCACGGTAGAGCTTTACGAGCGCGCTTGCGAGATGCTCCGCTTGCGCGTGATGCGCAGCGTAGCGATCGGCCTCGAATTCGTGTCGGCGCGACCAGTGGCTTGCGAGCGGGGTGAGGAGGAAGCCGACTACGGGCAGAACAAGCGAAAAGAGCGCCAGTGCGGTTGCGGAATCGGGTGCGGTGACACCGAGGCCGGCGTAGAACCAGTGGGTGTCGGCCAGTTGTGCGAGCATCCAGAGCAGGCCGAGGCTCGTGCCGGCCGTCACGCCGATGCGTTGGACGATGTGACGGTGATGGAAATGCCCGAGTTCGTGCGCGAGCACGGCCTCGACTTCATCGGGCGTGAGCTTTTCGAGCAGGGTGTCGAAGAAGACGATGCGTCGCGCGGCACCGAAACCGGTGAAATACGCGTTGCCATGTGTGGACCGGCGTGAGCCGTCCATCACGTACAGCTTGCGCGGCGGAAAGCCGCAGCGCTGCAGCAGGGCGCCGATGCGTGCGTTCAGGCCCTCGTCCTGCAGTGGGGTGAAGCGGTTGAACAACGGCGCGATGAAAAGTGGCCACACGATCAACGCCATCAGATTGAGCCCCAGCCAGAAGAGCCAGACCCACAACCACCACAATCCGGTGCTGGCATTCATGAGCCAGAGCACGGCTGCGAGCGCAGGCAGGCCGATGAGTGCCACGATGAAGGCGCCGCGCACGAGGTCTGCGATGAAGAGTGCCGGAGTCATGCGATTGAAGCCGAAGCGTCTCTCAACCCCGAAGATCCGGTAGAGCGTCAGGGGCAGTTCGATCAGCCAGCCTGCGGTCGCCAGTCCGGCCAGGAGTGCGATCCCGTGGAGCAGGCTTCCGGCACTGAAAAGGTGGGACAACTGGTCGTGCAAAGCCTGCAGGCCTCCGCCCCAGGTCATCCCGATCAGGAAGCTTGCACCGATGAAGAGCCCTGCGAGTGCGACCTGCATGCGCGCACGCAAGTAGTCGGCGGCCTTGCGGTGCGCGTCGCCTGAAATGACCTGAGCGAAGGGCTCAGGCACCCGGTCGCGGTTCAGCCGCACATGGCGCATCTGACGCAGCATCAGCACGAGCCGGGCGAAAATCGAAAGCGACAGGAGCGACAGGAAGAAGAGGGCGAAGGACTGGGGCGTCATGAGACAGGCGGGGCGCGTAGGGCCGCGTGAACTGTGACACAATCCACGTCCGACGGGTTTCAATGGGTGCGCGCGGATTATGGCACAGGACAAGAACCACCTCATCTGGCTGGACATGGAAATGACCGGCCTCGAACCGGATACCGACCGCATCATCGAGCTGGCGGTGGTGATCACCGACTCGAATCTGAACACGATTGCCGAAGCTCCGGTGCTTGCCGTGCATCAGCCCGATTCGGTGCTCGATGCGATGGACGAGTGGAACCGCAATGCGCACGGCAAGTCTGGCCTGATCGAGCGGGTGCGCGCCTCGACCCTGTCGGAGGCAGAGGTAGCGGAACAGATGCTGGCCTTCCTCCAGCAGTACGTGCCCGAGCGCAGCTCGCCGATGTGCGGCAATTCGGTCTGTCAGGACCGGCGCTTCATGGCCCGCTACATGCCGAAGCTCGAGGCCTGGTTTCACTACCGGAATCTGGACGTGTCGACGCTCAAGGAACTGGCGCGGCGCTGGCGCCCGGAGGTGTACGACGGGGTCAAGAAGAAGGGCTGCCACGAGGCGCTGGCCGACATCCGCGAGTCGATCGACGAACTGCGTCACTACCGTGAACACTTCCTGCGGCTGAGTTGAGGGGCGTACGTGGGAGCGGTTTTCTTTTTCCAGAGCTAGGACGAACGTTTCGTGCGCTGGGTTCACGACGTTTTCGTACGCCGCCTGCTGCTGTTTTCGATACTGCTGCTGGTCCTGGTGTGGGTCACCGCAGGTGCCGACGTGTGGCGTCTGCACCGCGACCGCAGGACTGCGGCCAGCGAGCAGACGCGCCAGCTTGCGGTCGCACTGGGCAATCAGGTCGGATCATTGCTGCAGGCGGCCGACATGGCGCTCCTCGGGATCGCCAAGGGTCTGAAACGCGCCCACCTGACGGGGCGCGACCGCGACGTACAGGAGATCCTCCTGCAGGCGGACAGCAGACTCGGCGATCTTTTTTCGATCGCGCTGTTCGACGCCGGTGGTCGGTCGGTCGCGTCTTCGGAACCGGGCTTCGCGCCAGGCAGGGATTTCTCGGACCGGACCTACGTGCGGGTCCATCTGAATGGTGAGGTCGAAGGGCTGTTCGTCGACGGACCCTTGTTCGGACGGACCTTCGGCAAGCATTTCCTTCCTCTGAGCCGGGCGGTCCACGCGGCGGACGGGCAACTGATCGGCGTGCTGATGGCCTCGGTCGACGCCCGGGTGATCGGGCTCGACTTTTCGCATTTCCAGCTTGGCCCGAATGGTGCGATTGCCTTGCTGCATGCGGACGGCAAGGTTGTCGCGCGCTGGCCCAACTTCGATCAGCATTTCGGACAGGACGTCTCGCGCAGCCGCCTGTTTACCGAACTGCTGGCCCGGGCGGGTGAAGGGGAGTACGAGGTGGCGACCTCGACCGACGGCGCGGTCCGGCGCATCCACTATCGGCGGGTTGGCAAGACTCCGCTCATCATGGCCGTGGGCTATGCGCCGGCCGACATATGGTCGGAGGTGCGCTCCGGACTTGCCGCGCAGCTAGCAATCGCCGTGCTCGGGTCGCTCGTGATCGTGAGTGGCGCAGCCATCCTTTGGCGCGGTGAGCGGCGCAAGCTGGCGGCCGTGGATGGATTGATGGCCAGTGAGCGGCGTTATCGCGGATTGTATGACTCGGTTCGCGACGGGATCGTGATGTGCGATGCCGAGGGCAGGATCCTTGACTGCAATGAAGCTTTCGGCGCGTTGTTGAAGGCACGACGTGCGAGCCTCATGGGGCGCGGTTTGTACGAACTGCTTGCCGCAGGGGACTCGCGAGAGACTGCGCGTGCCGCCTTTTCGCAGATCGACGAACGAGGGCACTGTGATGAATTCGAGACGGAGTTCTTTCGCGGCGCCGGGGAGCGGGTCTTCGTCCGCATCCGGGGCTGGCTCAATCGCGGTGCCGAAGGGGAGACGCTCAACCGGTGGATGATCGTGCGCGACGTCACCGATCAGAAGCAGGCCGAAGAGCAACTCCTGCTCGCCCAGCGGATCATCGAGAACAGCAGCGAGGCGATCGTCGTGGCCGATGCCCGGACGCGGATCGTCGCGGTCAATGCCGCGTTCGAGAAGATCAGTGGCTACGCGACCGGGGAGATTCTTGGTCGCACGACCAACCTCCTCAAGTCGGGCTGGCACGATGCCACGTTCTATGCGCGGATGTGGAGCGTGCTGGAGGGGAACGGCACCTGGGAGGGAGAGATCACCGAGCGGCGCAAGAGCGGTGAGACCTTCCCGGCCTGGGTGCGGATCAGTACGATCCGCGATCCCGGCGACGGGCGGATCACGCACTTCGTCGCGGTGCTGTCCGATGTGTCCGAGCGCAAGGCGGCCGAGGAGCGGATCCGCTTTCTGGCGCACCACGACGCCTTGACCGGACTGCCCAACCGCAATTCGCTCAACGATTTCCTGACCGGCGCACTGCAGGAGTCGGGCGAGTCGGGTGGGCGCATGGCGCTGATGTTCATCGACCTGGACAATTTCAAGACGATCAACGATTCGCTCGGCCATCAGACCGGCGACCGGCTGCTGATCGAGGTGGCCAGGCGAATGCGGCGCCTCGTGCGCCTGTCGGACATGGTTGCCCGCCTGGGGGGGGACGAGTTCGTCGTCGTGATGCAGGGCGTGCGGGGCGTTGAGGCCGTTTCCGAGACGGCAATGAAGATCATCCGCCGCCTTGGCGATGCGTACGAGATCGATGGTCACCGTCTGCATACCAGCCCCAGCATCGGAATCAGCCTGTTTCCGGACGACGGAGACACGATGGAAATCCTGATGCGTCATGCCGATACGGCGATGTACCACGCCAAGGCTGCTGGCCGGAACACCGCGAGGTTCTTCACGCCACCGATGAACGTCGCGGCCAATCAGCGCCTCGTGCTCGAGAACGCCCTGCGCGGCGCGATCGATGCCGGCCAGATGAGCCTGTACTTCCAGCCGCAGGTCGATCTCGAGGGGGGCGGCGAACGAATCGTCGGGGTCGAGGCGCTGGTGCGCTGGCAGCATCCCGAGCTTGGCCCGATCTCGCCCGTCGATTTCATTCCGGTGGCGGAGGAATCGGGTCTGATCCTGCAGATCGGCGAGTGGGTGCTGCGGCACGCGTGCGGCCGGGCGCAGCAGTGGGCCGATGCGGGATGGGCGGATGGCCTGCTCGCGGTCAACATTTCGGCGCGCCAGTTCCGTGACCCCTCGTTCTGCGAAACGGTCGGCGCCGTGCTCGAACAGACGGGCTGGCCCCCCGCGCGCCTGGAACTGGAGATCACCGAGACGGCCGTGATGGATGCGCCGGACTCGACCGCGGAAACGATGCGGCGCTTGCGTTCTATGGGGATCCGGCTGGCGATCGATGACTTCGGGACTGGCTATTCGTCCCTTTCCTACCTGCACCGCTTTCCGGTCACCCGCTTGAAGATCGATCAGGTGTTCGTCGGCGGCGTGTCCGAGGATGCGGCTGCGCGGACGCTGGTTTCGGCGATCGTTGCGCTGGGGCAGGCGCTCGATCTGGAGCTGCTGGCCGAAGGCGTGGAAACCCCGGAACAGGCGGCTTTCGTGCGTTCGCTCGGCTGCAGGCTCGCGCAGGGCTACCTGTTCCATCGGCCGCTCCCGGACAGGGCGGTGGAGGCCCTGCTGTGCCCGGTCACCGCGCCGGGCTAGTCCACCGGGTCACGGCTGCTGGCGCATCGCCTGTGCTGCGGCGAGGAGCCCCGCGGTCGAAGGGTCGGCAGAGTCCTCTCGTCCGCTGGCCAGTGCTCGTGCCATGTCCTTGCCGAGCTCGACCCCGTACTGATCAAAGCTGTTGATGCCCCACAGCCATCCCTGCACGAATACCTTGTGTTCGTAGAGTGCCATCAACTGGCCGAGGCGATAGGGGGTGAGTTGCGGCAGCAGCAAGGTCGTGCTGGGCTGGTTGCCGGCGCAGGCGAGGTGAGGCGCCAGCCGTGCGGTTTCTTCCGCGTTCAATCCGCGCTTCACCCTGAGCTCTTCGGTGGCAGCGGCAAGCGTGCGTCCGCACATCAATGCGGAGGACTGGGCGAGGGCGTTGTCGACCAGCATCCGTGAGCGCGGGTCGGAGCCATTGACCGGGACGACGAAGTCGACCGCGACCGCTCGTGTGCCCTGGTAGAGAAGCTGGTGGAATGCATGCTGGCCGACCGTTCCGGCGCCGCCCCAGATCACCGGTGCGGTCGCCACGGGGGTCGGTGTGCCATCGCGCCTGCAGTGCTTGCCGTTGCTTTCCATCTCGAGCTGCTGCAGCCAGGCGGGCAGACTGCGCAGCGCATGCGAGTAGGGCAGTAGCGCAAGCGTCCCGATGTCCGCGATGCTTGCGTTCCAGATGCCGATCAGCCCGAGCAGCACCGGCAGGTTCCGCTCCAGAGGCGCCTCGCGGAAATGCCGGTCGATCGAACGTCCGCCGTCGAGCAGGGCATCGAAGGCCGGGTTGCCGAGAGCGATTCGCGCCGGCAGTCCGATCGCCGACCAGACCGAATAGCGCCCCCCCACCCATTCCGGAAGCGGAAAGATGTGCTCTTCAGGGATTCCGAAGCCGCGCGCGGCATCGACCGCATTGCTCACGGCAGCCAGGTGCGGGCCGAGACCGGTGTTCAGGCCGAGACCCGCGCGCAGCCAGGTGCGTGCGGTCTCGGCATTGGCGAGTGTCTCGGCCGTACCGAAGCTCTTCGAGGAAATGATGAAGAGCGTCGTGTGAGGACTTGCCTCTGCAAGGACGGAATCCAGCTCCAGCGGGTCCGGGTTGGCGACGAACCGGACATCCGGACCGTTTCCGGGGCTTGATGGCGAGAGGGCCTCGACGACCATGCGCGGGCCGAGATCCGAGCCGCCGATACCGAGGTTCACGACGAGTCCGATCGGCTCGCCGCTCGCCCCCCTGTGCGCGCCACCACGCACGCGTTCGGCAAACGTCCGGAGCCCCTGTTCGGTCGCGTGCAGACCCGGGCGCTCGGCTGGCGGAGCTTCGCAGCCGCCGCGCAGCGCCATGTGCAATGCGGCGCGGTTTTCCGTGAAGTTCAGCGGGCGGGCACCGAACAGGGCCTCCACACCGCGCTCGAGCCCGGCCGCGCGGGCAAGCCCGAGGAGGCTCTCGAGTGCAGTCGGATCGATCCGTTGCTTCGAGAAATCCAGCAGCAGTCCATCGTGCGTGTGCGACAGGCGCTCGAAACGTTGCGGATCGAGCCCGAACAAGGCGGGCACGTCGATCGCACGCAGGCGCGCCCACTGCGTGTGCAGGCTCTTCCAGGCCGACGGAGGAAGTGGTGCAGGGAGCTCTGGGTCAATCACGTCGGTACAGCCTGAAGAGTTCAAGTTTCTTGCCTCCCCCTTGCCGGTACTCCCAGATCTGCTGCCACTGGGGACCAGGGTGATGGGTGAGCGGGAAGGGGTCATCGACCACCAGCAGGTAGGCGCAAGCCGTGGTGTTCCCGGTCACGGGCCGAGGGCGGATGCCGGCGAAATAATCGAAGGCCGCGCGATGGCTCGTGCCGAGATCGATCCCCGCGACACAGCCGGGGCGTTCGCCTTCCAGGGCCAGCGCGAGAGACCCGGCGACTGGCCGGTAGTTCCGGCTGTGGTCGATCCAGGGCATCAGCAGCGTCACCGCCAGGCACCACAGCATCGTCATTCCCATCGCCCAGTTGGCCGGGCCGCGATGAATCGAACGCGGCAAACTCCAGACCAGTGCAAGCCAGACGATGCAGATGAGTGCCCCGGCGTAGGCGCGCGGCCCGGCATCGTCGAGCACGAACTGCGGAGCCATTCTTTGCAGGCTGCGTGCGAGTCCGGGGGGCCAGTCGAACACCTGGGCCGACCAGGCGAGCCAGACGAGAAGACCGAAGACGGTGAAGGTGGTCACCGCGAACCAGTCAAAGGCGTTTGCTGCGCCGCGGCGCAGCGTCAGCACGCCGCCGCCGGCCAGCAGCGCGAGCGCCGGGAGCAGGGGCAGCACCATCGCCGAACTGATGCTGCCCCGGGCAAGGATTCCGGCGAGGCCGAGCAGGGTTGCGCCGATCGGCAGCAGCCAGGGCAGCCCGAGAAGTTTTCGGCGCGCCTGCCATACGGCCCAGAGGGCGATCGGCCACAGCGGCCAGGCCGCCCAGCCCAGCAGCTCCAGCAGGTCCGGCAGGTCCTCGCCTGCGATGAGGTCCGCAGCGAACCCCGTCCACGCTTCCCGCCACCACAGGTCAAGAAGCGCTGGGTCGTGATAGCCGACCAGGGCGGGCCAGAGCGCGCTGCCCCCCACTCCGGCAGTGACCGCCAGGATCAGGGCGCCGCTTGCGCGCGCATTGCGTGCCTCCGGGCAGCAAAGAATGACCAGTGCGAACAACGGTAGGGTGAGGAGCAGGCCGAGCGGCCCACCGGCGAGCACGGCAAGCGCCATTCCAGCCGCTGCCTGCAGGGCGCCCTTGAGCGGTGCGTCCGGGATTCGCGAGAGACCGGCCAGGGTCATCGCCTGCATCGCCATGAGGGCCGCCATGGGCTGGCTCTCGTGCGCGTGGACGACGAGTCCGAGGGTGCCGAGCGTCAGCAGCGCCGCGGGGGTACGGCTTGCCTTGCCATAGAGGCGGGCTGCGCAGCGTGCGATCCAGAAGATCGCCAGCGCGACGAAGAACGGGGTGGCGAGTCGGGCCGCGTCGTGTACCGGAAGCTGGCCGCCGAGCACAATGGCGAACGCTGCGCCGGTCCAGTAGTAGAGCGGGGGCGCCCCGGGTGCCGGATCGCCCGCCAGCGTCGGGAAGAGCAGCCAGTCTCCGCTGAGCAGGCCATGGATGACGGCGAAGTGCCGCAGATCGTCTCCGCGCCAGGGATCGTGCCCGATCGTGCCGGGCAACAAGTACAGAAGCACGAGCAGCGTCAGGCCGGCTGCGCCGTACAGATGGCGTTGCAGGATCGAAGGCCCGGCGGAGGATTCAAGCATGCGCGCCTGCACCCCGAACATGAAAGGATCCGGATGACGGAAAAATGCAAATTCTAGCAGGGCGCCTCGACTGCCGGCTGCGTGGCTGGGTCGATCGCACGCGCGGTCAACAAAAAAGGCAGCCCGGACGGGCTGCCTTTCTGCAGGAGGGGCGCTTGCGGTTCAGCCCAGACGCTGCACGTTGCCGTACTTCTGGCGGAAGCGCTCGACGCGACCCGCGGTGTCGACGATCTTCTGCTTGCCGGTATAGAACGGATGGCACGCCGAGCAGACTTCGACGTGCAGCGCCGGCTTGCCGATCGTGGAGCGCGTGGTGAAGCTGTTGCCGCAGGAGCAATTCACCGTAATTTCGGCGTAGTTGGGATGGATGTCCGCTTTCATCGTGAATCCTTGGAGTGGACGAGTGGCGATTGTGGCCACTCTGGGTGCTGATGGAAAACGCGGTATTATGATCTTCCAATTGGATGAAATCAAGGCTTTCGAGTGAGTTACGCGAACTCGCGCATTCCGGAAAGTGCGCAGCTTGGAGTGCATGAGAACCTTGCCGAGAAGGTCCGACGCCACCTGTCCGAGCCGTTCCGCAAGCCGGTTGCGCACTACAACCGGATTGCATTCGAGCACAGCCTGGCCGGCTGGGATGGGCGCGCCCCCCTGATCCTCGATGCCGGTTGCGGCGTCGGGCACAGCACGATCGAACTGGCGCGAAGCTTTCCCGATCATTGGGTGATCGGCGTGGATCAGTCGGCCGAGCGTCTCGAACGGCGAAAACCCTATCCTCCGGCCCTGATTCCGGCGAATCTCGTTTTCGTGCGCGCCGATCTTGTCGACTTCTGGCGCCTGTTGCTTGAGAGCGGTCTGAGGCTGGCGCGCCACTACATCCTGTATCCGAACCCATGGCCGAAGATCGGGCACCTGGGCAGGCGCTGGCATGCCCATCCGGTGTTCCCATTCATTGCCGGACTGGGCGGGGCGCTCGATTGCCGAAGCAACTGGCGGGTCTATGTCGAGGAGTTTGCGCTGGCGCTCGCAGTCGTGATCGACCGTCCGGTTGAATGGGAGATCTTCGATGCTGCATCACCGCTCACGCCGTTCGAGCGCAAGTACCGCGATTCAGGCCAGACGCTGTACCGGATCCGCTGTGAGCTGGACCTCGAGCGTGGGCCCGCTGGAGGTGTCGGGAGTGAATCCTCGGAGGGGGCGAATGCGCGAACCGAAGCGCTTGCGCAAACGGAGCCAATGCCTCACGCTCACCGTGAAACCGGAGAACACGATGAACTCTGAAGCGACCGCATTCGGGCCCCACGATGAGCGCCCCTATGAACTCACCGACGAAGAGTTCGATGCACTGGAGGAGTTGTTGACCTCCGACGCGGTGCCCGAGGATTGCATGAACCTGGAGATGCTCGACGGCTATCTGGCGGCCGTCATTGCTTCGCCCAGGGCCGTTGCGCCCGAGGACTGGATGCCGGGGGTGTGGACTGCGCACGGCGATGAGGTGGCGTTCGCCTCCGGGCGCAGGATGCAGAAGGTGATCCGGCTGGTCCGCGCTTACTACAACGAGCTGGTCTTCACGATCTGCGACCCCGAAGGCTGGGAACCCTTCTGGTACGCCAGCGCGGACGATGGCGTGCGCGTCGGCGAAGAGTGGATCGAGGGCTTTGCGCAGGGGCTGGAGCTGTGGCCGGACGACTGGGAGAACGGCTTGCCGGAGACTGAGGCAGAAGCCGTGCGGGCGACGCTCGATGCGCTGATGGCGCCGTGGGAGGATGGTTCGGTGCTGCAGATCGACGAGGAAAGCCGGCTGCAGTGGCTGGAGCAGGCGCGCGCGGCGGTGTGCTCGATCGTCTCGCGCTGGCAGGCCCTCGCCCTGCCGCCGGCGCGGCCGATCGAGATCGAGGAGGCCGCCACGGTGCGATCGGCGGGACCTGGGCGCAATGATCCGTGCCCGTGCGGCAGCGGCAAGAAATTCAAGAAATGCTGCGGCTCGGCATCGGTTGCATGAAGCTCGATCCGTGCACCCGATGCGGTGCCTGCTGCGCGGCCTTCCGGGTCGACTTCGACCGCTCCGAGCTGGCGAGCGCGACGCCGCGCGGCGTTCCCGACGCGTTTGCGGTGCCGGTGACCGGGACGACCATGCGGATGCGGGGAACCGACGAAGCGCGCACCCGCTGTTGTGCGCTGGAAGGCGAGATCGGCATGGAAGTGCGCTGCACGATCTACGACCGGCGCCCCTCGCCGTGTCGTGAGTTCGCGCCGTATGCGCCACTCGGGATCGGTGACGACGCCTGTGCGAGGGCCCGTCGCCGGCACGGACTGCTGGCGCTCTGAACCGACCCCCGCTTCACGAATGGACGCTTTCCGGCTGGCGCTTCCGCAGAGGTTTGAGCGGCGCTCTTGCGTTCGCCATCGGAAGCGTTAGAATCCGCGCGCCGTGATCGAGCGGCCGCACTGAAAATTCCGTCGGGGCACCCGGATCGGGTAGCCCGAGCCGCAGGCGCAGCAGCGTCGATCCGGTGGCTTCGCCACCCCGGCGGAGCTTTTTTCCGGCGCGTTTCAGCGTGTGCTGACCATGAGCGAATCCAACCCCTGTCTCGATTGCGGCATCTGCTGCACGCATTTCCGTATTTCCTTCTACTGGGCTGAAGCCGACGATGCACCGGGGGGATTCGTTCCGGCCGGGCTGACCGAAAAGCTCAACCATCACCTGGCGTGCATGAAGGGCAGCAACTCCGTACCTCGCCGCTGCATCGCGCTCGCAGGCGAACCCGGCGTCGCGGTGTGCTGCACGATCTACGAGCGCCGGCCGACGCCCTGTCGCGAGTTTCCCGTCTATCTCGAAGACGGCAGCCCGAATCCGAAGTGCGACGAGCTGCGCGCGACGATCGGCTTGCCGCCGCTCGGCTGGCCTTCGCTGCCGGAAGCGGCCTGATCGGCCGCTGGCGTGGCGTTCAGGGCCGTCGCGGGCAGGCGACGCCCGCAAGCAGGCGCAGGGGGCCGAACCTGCGGATCGCGTCGATCTGTTCGGCCCGCCGCACGAAGAGCGAGCCGGCAAAACCCAGCGCGTTGACCGAGATGTCCGCGTGGCGCTCCCTGCTGCGCGGCACGAGGAGCAGCCAGTCGTGCTCGATGAGCAGGTTGTAGGGTGGCATGGGATCGGTATCGGGGCGCAGGTCGAGCGCCGAACATGCGGCTTCGAACGCCCGCATCAGGGGCTCGCCGGAGCACTCGCCGAACCCGGATGGCGGCAGCCGCACGAAACGGTGTGCCCACTGCAGCGCCGGATCGCAGGCCGTCTCGAAGGCGGGGATTGCCGGCAGTCGGGCCACGAAAGGTGTGAGGCACGCGTTGCCCGGTTGCGCGGGAATCCACTGCAGATGCTTGTGACGCTGGCTCGCGCCGGCCTCCTCGCCGCCATTGTAGAAGCCCAGGCCCCCGAGTTGCGCCATCAGCGCGCGCAGCGCATCGAAGTCGGCCGCCGTCAACGGTGCGCTCTGATCCTCGAACCTGCGGGTGACGAGCAGAAGATGCCGCTCGATGACAGGGTACTTGTTGAGGACGACCAGATGGCGTGCGCCGAGCGCGCCCAGCGTAAGCTCGGGTTCGGGTGGAAGGAAGGGGTTGTAGTCCGGCCCGCGGCGACCGGCTGCGCTCACGCGCGCCTGGTCCTTGCTTGCGAGCGTCGACACCCAGCGTACGAGAAAGGAAAGACCGCCGTCCTCGATCCGCTCGCTTTCGGTGTGGATTGCCTGCAGGGCGCCGCATCGTTCTGCACGGGCAATGGCCGGGTCGATCAGGGCGGGGTCGAAAGAGGCGGGTCCGGATGCGTCCATGAGGGGATTTGCGGTAGGCTCCGGACCGATTGTAAGCGCAGAACCGGCGCGAATCACGGACGGCGCGTCGCGCATGGCGCGCCAGGGGAGAGAGGATGAAGACGACGTTCGAGATCCGGGGCGAGTACATCTGCCTTGATCAGTTGCTCAAGGCTGCGGGCCTCGCCGGCACCGGAGGCGAGGCACACGCCGCGGTCGATGGTGGCCGGGTGCGGGTCGACGGCAAGGTCGAATCGCGTCGGAGGGCGAAGTTGCGCGTGGGGCAGCGGGTGTCCTTCGAGGGCTGTTCGATCCTGCTGGTGGCGCCCGCTGCGGACACCTGACAAGGCGCGCCATGGCGGTATCATTCACGTTCGGGCGGGATTCGGAATGCCATGACGGGAGGGATCATGGGTAAGGCGGAGCGGGCGCGGCTGCGCCACGTCGCAGCGTTCGGGCAGATCGTGTCCGGAGACGAGGGTTTTCGCGGGCCCTTGCCGGGCGATTTCACGTTCAACTCGCCGATCGGCCTGTGCATGGATCGCAACGGCAACGTCTGGATCTGCGACACCGGTAACAACCGGGTCGTGATCGTCGATCAGGCCTTCGAGAACATCGTCGCGATCCTGCGCGCGCCGGGCGAGGGCGTCGAGCCATTCCTGATGCCGTTCCATGTGTGCGAACACCCGCAGCGCGACCGGATGTACGTCACGGACATCGGCAATTCGCGCGTCGTCGCGATCGACTACTCGCGCGATCGCTTCGAGTTCGCCTTCGCGTTCGGGTGCGCGGGCGACGGCATCAATGGGGTGGAGTTCGAGCCGCTTCAGGACCCGAACGGGATCACGATCGTGCGCGAACCGGACGGATCCTGCGCGTTGTATGTGTGCGACGAGTTCTTTCATGCGAAGGGCACGCGGGAGAAGTCTGCGCGCCCGAAGCACCGCCTTTCGCGCTTCGGGCGTCCGCAGCCCAACCGCTGCGTGAAGTTCGACGAGCACGGACGCTATCTTGGCGATTTTCGCGCCGTCGTGACCCGCACCGGGAAGCAACGGATGGCGTCCCATCCGCTCTACTGGCCGCAGGGAATCAGTGCCGACAGTGATGGCTGCCTCTACCTCGCGAACACCGGTTCGTACGAGATCCTGAAGACGCCCGGACTCGAGCCGGATGCCGCGGGTCCGGCTTCGCCCAGTCCCGATGCCGAAGCGGTTGGCGAAGTCTTTGCCCACGGCTTCGGCAAGCCGAACGGCATCGGCATGCTCAACATCATGCGCAGCGTGAACGTGATCGGAGAGCGCGTATTCGTCGCCGACCACGTGCTGAACACGATCTCGGTGTATCGGACCGACGGCACGCCGGTCACGACCATCGCGGGCCTCGATCCCTTGTGGAACCACGGCCATGAGCCACGCCACGCGCTCTCCGACCTCGTCTACTACGGCATGGAGGATGAGGCGCTGCTGAGCCCGTACGTGATCTGCCAGGGCGAGGCCGAGGATGTCTTCCTCGTCAGCGAGCCCTTCACCTCGCGCATCCTCAAGATCCGCATTCCGGACTTCGCAGGACCGCTCACCGAGGCCCTGCTCGTGGATGCGATCGGCAGCCGGCGCAATGTGCCCGTCGATGAACGGCGTGCCGGGACGCAGTTCAACTGCGTGACCTCGGCGGTGACGATCCGCCGTCCGGCCGTCAAGGACGGGGCGGCCGCATCGTCGCCCGGCGGGCCGCGGCCGGGTGACGATGAGGATCTTCCCGCATGGCTGCGCCTGAATCCGGGCCAGCAGTGGTACATGGGCGTGAGTCAGGGGGTGACCGCGCAGTACCGCTTCTGGTACGAGCGCACGCTCGGGCCGGCTGTCGGCGCGGCGCAGGAGAAGGCCGTCGAGCACGGGCTGGTATTCAATGTCGATGCCGGCAACTGGGTCATCAAGGCGTGGTCGGAACGGCACGGCAGGTTTCACGATGCCCCTCGATTGCTCGATGGCTACTACCTGCCGGGCGATCTGGCGATGGCCCTGTACTACCCGCAACAGGCCCTGCTGGGCCAGCTGTGCCCGGGCACACCGTTGATGTTCGTGACGAACTTCAACCTCGGGACGGTCAGCATGTATCAGTTCAGCCCGGGCGGAAAGCTCGTGAACTATGGCTTGCCGTTCGGCCTCAAGGGGACCGGTGCAGCCTGCCTGTCGGGGCCGCAGGGGCTGGCCGTGAGCGATGAGGGGCGGATCTACATCGCCGATTCGTTGAACGACCGGATCTCGATGTGGCGCATCCTGCAGACCGGCCAGGTCGTGTTCATGCGCACTTTCGGCTGGGCGCCCGAAGGGCGGTCCGAACCGGCGGGGCATGAAGGTGGTTTCCTGCCCACCGACGTTGCGATCGATGCCGACGGCCGGCTCTTCGTCACCGACCAGGCCAGCCACCGGATCTGCGTCTTCGACCGTGACGGCAAGAGCCTGTGGAGTTTCGGGCGCGAGGGCTACTGGGATGACGAGGACTCTGACGAAGAACACCTGATGCTGCCGACGAGTGTCAGTGTGGATGGCGCGCACCTGGTGGTGAACGATCTGGTCAACCGCGCGCTGAAGATCTTCCGGATCCACCCGGAGCGGCTCGAATTCGTCACCGGTAGGCAGTTCTTCAAGAACCCGCCGGCAACGGGTGGGATCTGGATGCCGTATCTGCTGCACGCGCAGGATCGGCGCATCTACGTACCCGACTCAACCTACAACGTCGTCCAGATCTTCGAATACTGACCAAGCCGCCGCACCGGAAACACGGCCGGTGCGCATCCCAGCCATCGCTTCGACGGAGTTGCCGCGCGCCATGCAGCACATCACCGACCTGCAGGACTACGAGATCCTTGAAACCGTCTATGAGAGCGAGAACAGTCTCGTGCTGCGGGCGCGCCGAAGTGCGGACGGCCTGCCGGTCGTGCTCAAGGTGCTCAAGGACGAGTCCCTGACGCCGGGCGAAGTCGAGCGCTATCGCCACGAGTTCGGAATTCTCGAACGGCTGGATCTGGACCGGGTGGTCCGGGCGCTGGAGTTTCGCCGGCATCGCGGCAGCTATCTGCTTGCGCTGGAGGACTTCGGAGGGGATTCGCTGAAGCAGCTCGGCGGGCACCGGCGCTTTGCACTGATCGAGTTCCTGCGCATTGGCGCGGCGATTTGCGAGGCACTCGGCCAGATCCATCTGGCCGACATCATCCACAAGGACGTGAACCCCTCGAACGTTGTCTACAACCTGTCGAACGGGGCGTTGAAGATCATCGACTTCGGCATCTCCACCGTCCTGCCGCGCGTCAATCCCGTGCTCAAGAGTCCGGAGTACCTCGAAGGCACGCTGCCCTACATCGCACCCGAGCAGACCGGCCGGATGAACCGCTCGCTCGACTACCGGGCCGATCTCTACTCGCTCGGCGCGACCCTCTACGAGCTGCTGACCGGCCGGCCGCCGTTCGAGGAGTCCGATCCCAAGGCGCTGGTCCATTGCCACATTGCACGCTCGCCCGTGCCGCCCTCGGAACTCGATCCGGGGATTCCCGGGACCGTGTCGCGGATCGTCTGCAGGCTCCTGGAAAAGAACGCGGAGGACCGCTACCAGAGCGCATGGGGCGTCCAGGCGGATCTGGAAGAGTGCCTTGCAAGTCTGGGCCGTGATGGCCGGATCGAACCGTTCGAACTGGGCCGTCACGATGTCCCGCACCGCTTCCAGCTTGCGCAGCACCTGTACGGGCGTGAGCAGATGATCGCACGCCTGATGGCCGCCTTCGAGGCGGTGCGCCGGGGTCGGGCACGGATGGTGCTGATCTCGGGCTATTCCGGGATTGGCAAGACCTCGCTCGTGCACGAACTGCACAAGCCGATGGCGGCCGTCGGGGGACACTTCATTGCCGGCAAGTTCGACCAGTTCCAGCGCAACATTCCCTACAGCGCGGTCGTCTCGGCGTTTCGGGAACTGGTGCAGCAACTGCTGTCGGCCGATGCGAAGACCCTCGCGGCGTACCGCGAGCGGATTCTTGCCGCGGTCGGCGCGAATGGTCAGGTGATCAGCCGTGTACTTCCCGAGATCGAGCTCGTGATCGGAGCGCAGCCGCCGATCGCCGAGCTGCCGCCGCGCGAGTCGCAGAACCGCTTCAACCAGGTGTTTCAGCGCTTCACCGAGGTGTTCTGCCGTCCCGACAGTCCACTGGTCGTGTTTCTCGATGATCTCCAGTGGGCCGATCTGGCTTCCCTGCGCCTGATGGAAGCGATGATCACGAACCCCGAGCTCAAGCATCTGCTGTTGATCGGTGCGTACCGCGACAACGAGGTCGACGCAACCCATCCGCTGATGGTCATGCTCGAGACCATGAGGGGGCAGGGGGCCCAGTTCGAGGATGTGCAGCTCGCCCCGCTGACCGTCGGACACGTCGGGCAGCTGATCGCGGATTCGCTGCACTGCGAGGCCGAGGAGGTCGTGCCGCTGGCTGAACTGGTGCACCGCAAGACGCTCGGCAATCCGTTCTTCGTCAGCCAGTTCCTGCGTGCCCTGTACAAGGAAAAGCTGATCGAGCTGCGCACCGAAGCAGAAGGCAAGGGCGGGCGTCGTTTCCGCTGGCAGTGGGAGATCGACCGGATCATCGGCCAGGATCTGACCGACAACGTGGTCGAGCTGATGCTGGGCAAGCTGCGGGCGCTGCCCGCCGCGACGCGCGAGGTTCTGCGCCTGGCAGGCTGCATCGGCAACCACTTCGGCCTGAAGACCCTGGCGATCGTCTCCGAGCGCAGCGAGGAGGCGGTGCGCGCCGATCTGGAGCCGGCCCTGCGCGAGGAATTGATCGAGGAGCGCAGCTCCGGCGCCGAGGGACGGATGGTGGCCTTTGTGCACGACCGCGTGCAGCAGGCGGCATGGTCGCTGATCGACGAAGTCGACCGGCGCGCGGTGCACCTTCGCATCGGCCGCCTGTTGCTCGACAAGCTCTCCGAGCCGGAGCGGGCGGAGCGTATCTTCGAGCTTGTCGATCACCTGAACGCGGGCAGCGGGCTGCTGCCGCCCGGGCCCGAGCGCACCGAACTGGCGCGGTTCAATCTGCTGGCCGGACAGCGGGCGAAGCTTGCAAACGCCTGGCAGGCTGCGATCGGCTATCTCGACGCCGGGCTGGCCTGCCTGCCTGACGACGCGTGGGGCGCGCAGTACGAAACGGCGCTCGCGCTGTACAAGGCGCGCGCCGAGCTGCATTACCTGTGCAGCGACTACGAAGCGTCGATGCGGGACATCCAGCAGGTGTGGGTGCACGCCCGGTCGGCGCTCGACCGGGCCGAGATCCAGGCGCTGCGGATCACGGAGTTCACGATGCTGGGTCGCAACGAGGAAGCGGTTGCTGCCGCGGCCGAGGCACTTGAGCTGCTCGGCATCGCGGTGCCCGGAGCCGACGCACGCGAGGCCCTGGAGCGCGAGATCGAGCCGATCCGGGCCGTGCTGCGCACGCGCTCCATCGCATCGCTGATCGATCTGCCCGAGATGAGCGATCCGACCTACCGGATCGCGATGAAGGTGCTGATGACCGTCCACACCGCGGCCTATTTCGGCGGCATGCACGACCTGTATGGCTGGTATCTGGCGAAGATGACCAACCTTTCGATCGAGCACGGGCACGTGCCCGAGTCCTCGAAGGGCTATGCAAGTTTCGGCAACACGCTTTCAGGGGGATTCGGGGCCTACCAGGATGGCTACGAGTTCGGGAAGCTCGCAGTCCAGCTTGCAGACAAGTACCACGACCACGGCCTGAAGTGCCGGGCCTGCCTGATCATGGTCGCCTTCCTGAGTCACTGGGTACGTCCGCTCAGGGAATCCGAGCGCTATGAGGACGAAGGGCTGCTGGCCGGTGTGGAAGCGGGCGAGCACCAGTTCGTGAGCTATCTGCTCGCCTGGGGGCGGACCATCAGCCGTTTTCATCGTGGTGACGATCTCCTGCAGCAACTCGACACGGTGCTCGAATCCTTGCCCTACGCGCGCAAGGTGAGCAACCACATGGCGGCCGACACGATCCAGGGGGCGCAGATCGTGCTCTCGAACCTGATCGGCAGCACTGCCGGTGCCGACCGGTTCGATCCCGGTGACGGCACGGAGGCGCAGTTCCTGAGCACCTGCGAGGCCAACCGCAGCAACTCCGCACTGGCGTTCTACTACACGATCCGTGCCCAGGCCCTCTTCGTTCATGGCTCTACGGAGGCCGCGCTTGCGAGTCTGGCCGAGGCGCGCAAGCTCGCTGCCTTCATCCGGGGATACGTCACCGAAGCCGATCTGGATTTCTTTGAATCCCTGGCCTTGCTCGCGAGTGACGAACCCGCGACGAACGGATGGGAGTCGAGGGTGGACGCCAACCAGGGCCGGCTCGAGCGCTGGGCGGGCTTGTGCCCGGAGAACTTCCGTCACAAGTTCCTGCTCGTCGAGGCCGAGCGGGCGCGCCGGGCCGGGCGCGTGGTCGAGGCGATGGAGACCTACGACCGGGCGCGCGATGCTGCCGCAGCGGCGAACTTCCTGCACGACGAGGCGCTGGCGAACGAGCTTTGCGGCCGTTTCTGGATCGGTCGCGGCAAGCCCGAGTTCGCAACACCCTATCTGCGCAGGGCGCTGCAGTGCTACCAGTTGTGGGGCGCACGCCGCAAGGTCGACGCGATGAGCCGCGAGTGGCGTGACCTGCTCGAGCAGGGCGCTTCGCGCGAGCGCCACACCGTGACGCATGCGACGACCACGACGGCCATGACCACCGAGGGCTATCTGCTCGACATCGGGACCGTCGTCGAGGCTTCGCACGTCTTTGCCGGCGAGATGAATCTGGGCGAACTCAAGCGCAAGATGATGAGGCTCGCGATCGGCCACGCCGGTGCCGAGCACGGCTACCTGATTCTCGATCAGGACGGCGTGCTGCGCGTGGAAGCGCAGGCGTCCGCCGCGCGTGACGCGTTCCGCGAGATTGCGTCGCTGCCGCTCGAAGAGGCCGTCGGGCAGCAGGGGGCGTGCCTGCCGCTGTCGGAGGCCATCGTCCGCTACGTGGCGCGTTCCGGGCGCGCGGTCGTACTGGCCGATGCTTCGTCCGATCCGCGGTTCGCGCAGGATCACGACGTCCTGAAGCGCAAGCCCAAGTCGGTGCTGGCCCTGCCGCTGGTCCATCGGGGCAAGCTCTCCGGGATCCTGTACCTGGAGAACAACCTGCTCACCGATGCCTTCGTGCCCGAGCGGACGAGGATCCTGGAGCTGCTGTCGTCGCAGATGGCGATCGCGATCGAGAACGCAAGGATCCACAACCGGCTCGACCAGCTCGTGAAGACCCGCACCGCGGAGCTGGAACAGGCGCGAAAGGTTGCCGAGGACGCGACGCGGGCCAAGAGCGACTTTCTCGCCAACATGAGCCACGAGATCCGCACACCGATGAATGCGATCATCGGCATGGCCTATCTTGCGCTCAAGACCGACCTGACCGCGCGCCAGCGCGATTACCTGAGCAAGATCCACAACGCCGGCACGTCGCTGCTCGGGGTCGTCAACGACGTGCTCGATTTCTCCAAGATCGAGTCCGGCAAGCTCGATCTGGAGTGCGCCGATTTCAGCCTCGAAGACGTGCTCGACAACGTCAATACGCTGGTTGGCACGCGCATCATCGAGCGTGGGGTCGAGTACATCGTGAATCTGGGCGCCGCCGTGCCCGACACCCTGCGGGGGGACTCACTGCGCCTGGGACAGGTGCTGACCAACCTTCTCAACAACGCGGCAAAGTTCACCGAGGCAGGCGAGATCCACCTGCTGGGCGAGCTTGTCGAACGCGAAGGCGAGCGCGTCCGGCTGCAGTTCGCGGTGCGCGACAGCGGCATCGGCATGAGTGAGGAACAGTCGCGCAGGCTGTTCCAGCCTTTCGTGCAGGCCGATGGGTCGACGACGCGCAAGTACGGCGGGACCGGACTCGGGCTGACCATCTGCAAGCGCCTGGTCGAACTGATGGGCGGCTCGATCCGGGTCGAGAGCGCACCGGGCCAGGGTTCAGTGTTCTCGTTCGATGCCTGGTTCGGCATCGGGACCGAGCGCAAGCCGGGGCTGCCCCCGCTGCGGCTCAATGGGCTGCGCGTGCTGGTCGTCGATGACAATGCTTCGGCGCGCGAGGTCCTGCTCGACCTGCTCTCGGCGCTGCCCTTCTCGGTCGATGCGGTCGCTTCCGGCGAGGAAGCGATGGATGCCCTGATGGCCAATGATTGCCGCGACGCCTACGATCTCGTCCTCATGGACTGGCGCATGCCGGGCATGAGCGGGATCGAGGCGGCGCGCATCATCCGGTCGGGCACGGTGCTGCGCAATCGCCCGGCCGTGATCATCGTCTCTGCCTTCGGCCGCGATCAGCTGGACGACGATCTCGATCGCGTTGCCGACGGGTTCCTGTCCAAACCCGTCAGCAAGTCCGCGCTCATGCATGCGCTGGCAGGCATTTTCGGTGCGGGCGAAGGAATGACACAGGCGAGCGGGGAGGCCGTTGCAGCGATTCGCCACGATCTGGGTGGGCGGCACATCCTGCTGGTCGAGGACAACGAGATCAACCAGCAGATCGCCGTCGAGCTGCTCGAAGGCGCCGGTGCGTCCGTGGAACTTGCGGTCAACGGACGCGAGGCGATCGATCGTGTTCTGGGCTGCGGGGGGCCACCACCGTGGGACGCGATCCTGATGGACCTGCAGATGCCGGTGATGGACGGATTCCAGGCGACGGCGCGTCTGCGTGCGGAACCTTCGCTCGCCTCCTTGCCGATCATCGCAATGACTGCGCACGCGATGAAGGAAGAGCGCCAGCGCTGCCTCGATCTCGGCATGAACGACCACGTCACCAAGCCGATCGATCCGGAGGTTCTGTACCAGTGCCTGCTTCGGTGGTGTCCGACTCCGCGGGCTGGTGCTTCAGCCCGTGCGTTGCGGCCGCGAGCGGGTGGTGGCGCCACTGCGAGCCTGCCGGAGATTCCCGGCCTCGACGTCGAGGCCGGGCTGAAGAGGGTGGGCGGCAACGCGCGCCTGTATGGAGTCCTGCTGCGGCAGTTTGCTGAACAGCAGGGCGAGGCCGCCGCCAGGATCCGCGAGTTGATCGATGCCGCAGACCGGGCCGCCGCGGCCCGGCTGGCCCATACCGTCAAGGGGGTTGCCGCCAATCTCGGAGCGACCGTGCTTGCCGATTTCGCAGGACGTCTCGAAACCCTGCTCAAGAGCGGGGGCGGTGACCTGACCGAGGTGCTGCGCGGGTTTGCGATGGAACTGACGGACCTCGTCACTGCGGTGCGCCGACTGCCCGACGAGGTCGAAGAGCCCGCCCACGAGCCCGCGACTTCGGGCGAAGCCATGGAAGTCCTGCGTCATCTGGCGGGTCTCCTCGCCAACGATGACGGTGATGCGCCGGACTATCTGCTTTCGGTTCAGGGTAAACTCGCCGCTGCGCTTGCGCCGGATGAAGCGCGCGAACTGGACGACCGCGTGTCGGCCTATGATTTCGCCGCGGCGCTCGCGCAGGTTGAAGAACTCATGCAACGACTGGAACCGGCGACGGAGAAGCCCTGATGCATCCCCAGGCAACCATCCTCGTGGTGGATGATGCGCCCGAGAACCTCCGGGTCATGACGTCCGTGCTCAAGGATCATTACAAGGTCAAGGTCGCGACCAGCGGCGAGCGCGCGCTGGCCGTCGCAGGCGGCGCGGAGAGGCCCGACCTGATCCTGCTCGACGTCGTGATGCCGGGCATGGATGGCTACGAGGTCTGCGAACGGCTCAAGGCCGACCCCGATACGGCGGAGATCCCCGTCATCTTCGTGACCTCGCGCGATGACGAGGAGGATGAGGAGCACGGGCTGGCGGCTGGCGCGATCGACTACATCGTCAAGCCGATCCGCCCCTCGATCGTCCAGGCACGGGTGCGCAACCACATCGAACTCAAGCGCAGCCGGGACCTGCTGCAGCGGCTGACGACGGTCGATCACCTGACCGGCATCCACAACCGGCGCCGCTTCGACGAGTACCTCGACATCGAGTGGCGACGGGCGGCACGCGACCGGGATCCGGTTGCGCTGATCGCGATCGACATCGATCACTTCAAGGCCTACAACGACCACTACGGACACCCGCGGGGCGACGAATGCCTCGTCGCGGTCGCGCGCACGCTGTTCGATGTGGCGGCCCGGCCGACCGATCTCGTCGCACGCTGCGGCGGCGAGGAGTTCGCCTGCGTGCTGCCCGCTACCGATATCGAGAGCGCCCTCGAGCTGGCCGAGCGCATGCTCGCGCGGGTTCGGGCGCTCGACCTGCCGCATGCTGCCTCTCCGCTGCAGGGGCGCGTGAGCGTCAGCATGGGGGTGGCGGCCGCGGTGCCGCAGGCAGGAAGCTCGCCGGAAGGCTTGATCGAGCTTGCGGACAAGGCGCTGTATGAAGCCAAGGCATCAGGCCGCAACCGCGTGATCGGATGGAGGGGGGATGCTCGGTAGTACGACTCCCGCGATCGGATCGTTCGATCCGGATCTCGTTGGCAAGGAGCCGGCGACCATCCTGGTGGTAGACGACGTGCCGGGCGATCTTCGGCTGATGGTCGAAGCGCTCAAGGATCGCTATCGCGTCAAGGTCGCCACATCGGGTACGCGGGCGCTCGAGCTTGCGGCCGGTCCGGATCAGCCCGATCTCATCCTGCTCGATGTGGTCATGCCGGAACTGGATGGCTACGAGGTGTGCCGCCGGTTGAAGGAAGAGCCGGCCACGCGTTCGATTCCGGTCATCTTCATCTCGGTACAGGATGACATTCATGACGAGGCCTTCGGCCTTGGCCTGGGCGCCATCGACTACATCATCAAGCCGATCCGTCCCCCGATCGTGCGCGCCCGGGTGCGCAATCACGTCGCGCTCAAGCGCAGCCTGGACCTTCTGGCGCGCATGACGACGATCGATCACCTCACCGGCATCCACAACCGGCGCGGGTTCGACGAGTACCTGAACGTCGAATGGCACCGGGCGGTCCGCACCGGTGAGCAGATCTCGCTGATTGCGATCGACATCGATCATTTCAAGGCCTACAACGACCACTATGGCCACCCGAGCGGCGATCGCTGCCTCGCGGCGGTGGCCTCGGCGCTGCGCAGTTCGGCAACCCGCCTGACCGATCTCGTGGCCCGCTGTGGTGGTGAGGAGTTCGGCTGCATCCTGCCTGCGACCGATCCGGACGGCGCACTGTCCATCGCCGAGGACATGCTGCGCAAGGTGGCCGATCTGGCGATTGCGCACGAACGCTCGCCGGTGGGTGGGCAGATCAGCATCAGTCTCGGCGTGACCAGCGTGCTGCCGCAGCCGGATTCATCGGTCGCGCGGCTGGTGGAGACGGCCGATCGCGCGCTGTACGAGGCAAAGATGGCCGGACGCAACCGTGTCATCGTGAGGCAGTTCGACTGACGCATGCCCTGCGCGGGTCCGCTGCACAGCCCGGCGAGTGCGATTGAGGAGTAGACTATGGCGCCCGGTCTGGAGACGGCACTGCCGCGGACCGGATGTTGCGTCGCACCACAGGTCTTATAAAAGACATATAATGTGAAAGTTCTGCCCGGCTCCGGCCGGGTGCCCTGCCACTTCTACGATGGAAGGAATTCGCCGTGCTTGAAGCCTACCGTGCCCATGCCGCCGAGCGTGCCGCGCTCGGAATCCCGCCCCTCCCGCTCAGCAAGCAGCAGACGACCGAACTGGTCGCACTGCTCCAGAACCCGCCGGCCGGTGAAGAGGGCTTTCTCGTCGAGCTGCTGACCTACCGCGTGCCGGCAGGGGTGGATGACGCCGCCAAGGTCAAGGCCGAGTTCCTGGCCCGCGTCGCCAAGGGCGAAGAAGCCTGTGGCCTGGTGTCGCGCGCCAAGGCGACCGAGCTGCTCGGCACCATGCTGGGCGGATTCAACATCAAGCCGATGATCGAGCTGCTGGGCGACGCCGAGGTCGGTACCCTCGCCGCAGAAGGTCTGAAGAAGACCCTGCTGATGTTCGACTACTTCCACGACGTCAAGGAACTGGCCCAGAAGGGCAACGCCAATGCCAAGGCAGTGATGCAGTCCTGGGCCGACGCCGAGTGGTTCACCAGCCGCCCGGAAGTTCCGGCCTCGCAGAAGCTGACCGTGTTCAAGGTCACCGGCGAGACGAACACCGACGACCTCTCGCCGGCGCCCGACGCCTGGTCGCGCCCCGACATCCCGCTGCACGCGCTGGCCATGCTCAAGAACCCGCGCCCCGGCATCACCCCGGAAGAAGCCGGCGTGCGCGGCCCGGTCAAGTTCCTGGAAGATCTGCGCGCCAAGGGCAACCTGGTGGCCTACGTCGGCGACGTGGTCGGTACCGGTTCCTCGCGCAAGTCGGCCACCAACTCGGTGCTGTGGTTTACCGGCGAAGACATCCCCTTCGTGCCGAACAAGCGCTTCGGCGGCGTGTGCCTGGGTTCCAAGATCGCCCCGATCTTCTTCAACACGATGGAAGACGCCGGCGCGCTGCCGATCGAGATCGACGCCGGCCAGATGGACATGGGCGACGAGATCGAACTCAAGGTCGACCAGGCCTCCGGCAAGGTCACCGCGCTGAAGAACGGCACCGTGATCGCCGAATCCCAGCTCAAGACCCTGGTGATCCTCGACGAAGTGCGCGCCGGTGGCCGCATTCCGCTGATCATCGGCCGCGGCCTCACTGCCAAGGCGCGTGAAGCCCTGGGCCTGCCGCCCTCCACGCTGTTCCGCCTGCCGCAGGCGCCGGCCGACAGCGGCAAGGGTTTCTCGCTGGCGCAGAAGATGGTCGGCCGCGCCTGCGGCCTGCCGGAAGGCCAGGGGATCCGCCCGGGCACGTACTGCGAGCCCAGGATGACCACCGTCGGCAGCCAGGACACCACCGGCCCGATGACCCGCGACGAACTGAAGGATCTCGCCTGCCTCGGCTTCTCGGCCGACCTGGTGATGCAGTCCTTCTGCCACACCGCGGCCTACCCGAAGCTGGTCGACGTCAAGATGCACCGCGAACTGCCGTCCTTCATCAGCACCCGTGGCGGCGTCGCGCTGCGTCCGGGCGATGGCGTGATCCACTCGTGGCTCAACCGCCTGCTGCTGCCGGACACGGTCGGCACCGGCGGCGACAGCCACACCCGCTTCCCGATCGGGATCTCCTTCCCGGCCGGCTCCGGCCTCGTTGCCTTCGCCGCGGCCACGGGCGTGATGCCGCTGGACATGCCGGAATCGGTGCTGGTGCGCTTCAAGGGCGCGATGCAGCCCGGCGTCACCCTGCGTGACCTGGTCAACGCCATCCCGCTGTACGCCATCAAGGCCGGCCTGCTGACGGTCGAGAAGAAGGGCAAGAAGAACATCTTCTCCGGCCGCATCCTCGAGATCGAAGGCCTGCCGGATCTCAAGGTCGAACAGGCCTTCGAGCTGACCGATGCTTCCGCCGAGCGCTCCGCTGCAGGGTGCACGGTCCACCTCAACAAGGAACCGATCGTCGAGTACATGAACTCGAACATCACCCTGATGAAGTGGATGATCGCCAACGGCTACCAGGATGCCCGCACGCTCAAGCGCCGCATCAAGGCGATGGAAGAGTGGATTGCCAGCGGCGAACTGCTCAAGGGCGACGCCGACGCCGAATACGCCGCCGTGATCGAGATCGATCTGGCCGACATCAAGGAGCCGATCGTTGCCTGCCCGAACGACCCGGACGACGTCAAGCTGCTGTCCGAAGTCGCCGGCGACAAGATCGACGAGGTGTTCATCGGCTCGTGCATGACCAACATCGGCCACTTCCGCGCTGCCGGCAAGGTGCTCGACGGCAAGTCCGACATCCCGACCCGCCTGTGGATCGCCCCGCCGACCAAGATGGACGCGATGATCCTCAACGAGGAAGGCTATTACGGCGTGCTCGGCAAGTCCGGGGCACGCATGGAGATGCCGGGTTGCTCGCTGTGCATGGGCAACCAGGCGCAGATCCGCAAGGGCAGCACCGCGATGTCGACCTCG
Organism: Rhodocyclaceae bacterium; assembly: GCA_023383815.1. GTDB lineage: Bacteria > Pseudomonadota > Gammaproteobacteria > Burkholderiales > Rhodocyclaceae > JACOUN01. Next base: position 13,319 of record JAHDYG010000001.1, on the reverse strand, counting down.
ACGCGCAACTTCCCGAACCGCCTCGGCATCGACACGCGGGTGTATCTGGGCTCGGCCGAGCTGGCCGCCGTGTGCGCACTGATGGGCAAGATCCCGACCGTCGCCGAATACCTGGCGCAGGTCGAAGTGGTGAACAAGAAGGCCGCCGATATCTACCGCTACATGAACTTCGATCAGATCGAAGAGTTCCGTAGCGTGGCCGATACGGTCGAGGTGTAAGCGTGGTGGAGGAGAACCGGGTGTTGCAGCGCTGAAAGGCACGCTTCCCCGGCATTAGAAAAGCGCCCCTGTCCGGGAAACCGGCAGGGGCGCAAACGTTCTCAGTCTAGCGTTCGAGTTCCCGCAACTGCTCGGGAGTGTTGAGGTTGTCGAAGGCTTCGATCCGGTCGTCGAAGTGCACCTCGACCACCCTGAGGGTGGCGTACCAGTGGTCGACCTTGCGGCCGCCTTGCTGGAGATAGTCTTCGAGATGCGTGTGCAGCTCGCGCCGGCACAGGCAGAAGACCGGCTGCTGCCGGCCCCCGGTTACCGCAACCGAGAGGTCCGCGTCGGCCTGCCGGAGTCCTGCGAGCAGGCGCGTGACCAGGTCGTCGGGAAGAAAGGGCGAGTCACACGGCGCGGTGACGACGAGCGGGTGGCTGGCCGTGGCGAGTGCGGCATGAAGCCCGGCCAGCGGGCCGGCAAACCCGGCGATGCGGTCGGCGATCACCGGATGTCCGAACTCGCCGTAGCGATCCGCGTTCTGGTTCGCGTTGATGAGGACTTCACTCACCTGCGGCATGAGGCGCTCCAGCACCCACTGCGCGAGCGGCTTGCCCCGCAGCGGCTGCAGGCCCTTGTCCACACCACCCATGCGGCGGCCCTGGCCGCCTGCGAGGATGACTCCGGTGATGCTCATTGGTGCGCCTTTGCGGTGAGTCCTCGAAACGGGGATTCTACGATGGTAGGGCCTCAGGCGGATCTTCGGCGTGCTTCGCCGGGCAAGCCTCCAGGGTTTGCGGCACAATCGGGTCTGGCGCGGCCAGGCGCACGACCGCCCAGCTCGATCCGAGCTGGCGTGCGGACGCAAAACTCATCTGGATGAACGTATGGATCTCTACCGGCGACCGATCGAGGCACGCATCGAATGGCTGTTCGACCTGGCGCGACGGCACGGCGAAGACTTCGTCAGCCCCGAATCGCAGCTCGCCCGTACGCGCTACCTGGCCGAGCATCCGACTGCGATCATGGCGCTCAAATGCATGGACGGACGCATCAACATCCCGGTCGTGACCGAGACGCCGCGCGGCATCGTGCAGCCTTTTCGCAACCTCGGCGGCATGTTCCACCTGGGCTGGCCGCACCTGGGCGAGGTGCTCGCCGAGTATGTGCAGGAGGTCGTGCGCAGCGGGCGGCGGGTGCTTGCGCTGGTGACCTACCATTTCTCGAAGGGCAGCCCTGAGCGTGGTTGCGCCGGATTCGGCTTCGACACTGCGGCCGCGCGCGCCCACACACTGCAGATCCGGGCGCAGATGGAGCATGTGTTCGGGGTGGGCCACGGGACGGTGTATCCGCTCGTGTGCGGACTCGAAACCGATGAGGATGCGTTGATCCTGCACGGTCAGGACGGCGAGGAACTGAACGTTGCGGACCATGCGCCGCAGGACGCCCCGGCCCTGCGCCAGCGCCTGTCGTGGCTCTTCCCGGATATGCCGGAGCAGGTCCGAAACGACCTGATGCCGCTCGTCGAAGGCAATCTGCGCCACGTTGCGAAGATCCGCGAAACCCCGCGCGAGCTCGACATCGAGCACCGCGAGTGGATGATCTGCCTCGGTCGTGGCTTCGACTTCCTGCACACCCCGAACCTTGCGCTGATCATCGGCCCTTACAGCCCCGATCTGGCCGATCCGATCCGCAAGGCGGCCGGCATCATCGAAGGCAACATGCGGGCCGGAAGGATTCCCGATGACGGCTTCCTGCTTCTAGCCTCTGCGCCCTATCTGGAGCCGGGCATGGATCGCGCGCGGGCGGAGTTGAAAGCCCGCTTTCTGTCGGAGTTCGCCGCGGGTGTGATCGAAAGCGTCCAGCCGGCGCTGGCCCGCCGCATGCACGTGCGTACGGCGGTGCTCGACTGGCGCTCGCGCAGGCTCGAACCGGCGCCCCGGTGAGGCGGGCGGGCTCCGACCCGCTCCGCCGTGCCGCGCTCAGCGCGCCGGGCCAGCCTCGAAGCCGAGGACATACTCGATCGACAGGGTCGTGTAGTCCGGGTTGCCTTGCACGGGCGCGCGCCGGCTTGCCCACAGCCTGTTGAAACCTTCCTGCGGGATGAAGCTTGCGATGCCCTCGGCATCGGTCAGGCTGCCTTCGGCGGTTTCGTCGATCGCGATCTTGACGCCTGCGACCGGCTTGCCGTCCACCAGCACCCGGACGCGCATGGGTGAGCCGGCGCGAGGAAGATCGGCTTCGAGCGGAACCACCTCGAAGGGCTGACCCCATGCCCGGGTTGCAGACGTGCCCCAGCCGGCGATCGTCTTGTGGTATTTCAGCGCACGCACGCCGGATACCGCCCCGGGTACCTCGCTCATCGGCTTGTTCACGCTGCGCCCGCCCTCGGGACGGCTGTAGATGCCGTTGTCGAAATGCAGCAGCAGCACGACAGCGTCGCCCTGCGGCTGGATGCGCACACCGTCGGCGCGATCCGTGCGTTCGATCTGCAGGGCGGTGCCGTCGGTCGAAAAGGCTTCGACCGACTTGAGCTTCTCGGGTGGATAGGCTTCGGTCTTGCTTTCGTGCCCGCCGAAGAGCACGCGCCAGGCCCCTTGCGCGCCGGTTTCGGGTTCGAGCCAGGCGGTGTGGGCGTGCGCGAAGCCCGCAAACGCGCCGAGTGCAAGGGCAAGGGACAGTGGACGGAGTCGGGAAGGAGCAAGTTTCATGATGAGCGTTCCTGAGTCAGAAGGACAACTGTGCGCCCATGCGCAGTGTGCGCGGTGCGCCGGTTGCATAGCCGATGGTGCTGACCGAGGTCGCGTACTTGCGGTCGGTCAGGTTGTCGATTGCCGCGTACACGGTGTAGGGAAGCTGCGTGCCTGCGCTGTAGCTGACGCGCAGGTCGAACACGTCGTAGCCGCCATAGCTCAGGGTGTTGGCGGCATCGAGATGGTAACGACCGACCTTCTGCCAGGTCAGCGTACCTTGCCATCCGGCGACGGGACGCCAGCTGGCTTCGAGTGTCGCCGTCGTACGCGGTACGCCCGCCACGCGATTGCCAACCAGGGCCGGATTCGCGTTCTTCGTGACTTTCGAATCCGTGCTGGCCCATGCGAGGCGGAAGTCCAGATCAACATGTGCGCTCCACATCGCCTCGATTTCGACGCCGTTGCGCCGCGTCGATCCGAAATTCTCGAACACGCCGGGTGACACGGTGCGGATTTCGTCACTGGAGATCAGGCGCCAGACCGCCAGATCGAATGCGAGATCGGGCACCGCGGTGATGCGGGCACCGAGTTCCGTCTGGCGGAAGACGTTGGGGTCGAGGTTTGCGGCGCCAAGCGAGTACTTGGCGAAGTCACTCGCCAGGGCAAAGCCTTCGGCCCGGCTTGCGCGCAGTTCGACGCCGTCGGCAACCTGCGAACGAAACCCGAGTTTGGGCGAGGTGTGGCTGATCCGGGCCATGCGCTCGCAGGCGGCGGTCGAGATCTCTGGCCCGTTCAGGCGGCAGTTGCCGTTGAAGCGATCCCAGCGGACCCCGGCCGTCGGCTTGAACAGGGCATGGAGGGCCATTTCCGCTTCGGCGAAGGCAGACAGGCTGCGTAGCTCGGAGCGGCGGTCGTTCGTCGCCGGGTTGACCCGCCGGCGACGATCGAGGCCGTCGTAGAACTCATAGTCGGTCCGTTCGCGGAAGGTCTCGACGCCGGCGACCCAGCTTACCGGCGTCGAATCCCCATCACGTCCGTTGAGGCTGAAGCCGGCGCCCTGCACGCTGCGATCGTAGCTTTCCTCGCGCTGGCGTTGCACGCCGCTCACCGGTCGGGTGAACCAGCGGCTGAACTCCTGGCTCGTCGCATAGGTGAAGGCGAGCAGCTTGAGATCGGCATTCGCCGTGTACTGGAGGTCGGCGCGCACGGTTCCGAACTCCTTGTCGGCGCCGTCGTTCTGGACGCCCGGCTCCTTGCCGTAGGGATCGGTACGGAAGCTCGTGCGGCTGAGGTAGCCGGGGTTGTCGGCCCTGGCGCGGTGGGCCCGGCCCGAGAGCGCAAGGCGCAGGTCGTCGGCAAGATCCACGCTCCAGCGCCCGGCCAGCGTGCCGCGCCAGGAGCCGGACTGTGTGCGGAAGCCGTCGCTGCGGGTGAGCTGGGCCGCGAGATTGAGCTGTTGCGTGTTTGACAGGCGCAGGCCCGCCGCCGCCTGGGCATCGAGGGTGCCGAAGCTGCCTGCCGACAGGTCGAGTTCGCGATACTCGCCACCCTTGCGCGTTTCGAGCGTCACGGTGCCGGCACGGTTGAAATTGCCGTAGAGCGGCGAAACCGGCCCCTTCTGTACGGTAAGTGCGCGCAGTTCCAGCGGCACGATGACATTCAGGTCGGCGTAGCCGTCGGCGTGCGACATGGCCTCGTTGAGCGGGATGCCGTCGACGCTGAAGCCGATGTCGCCGCCGTGGCCGCCACCGCCGAAGCCGCGCAGTACGATCGAGTCCGCGACGCCCGTGAGGCCAAGGTTGCGGATCGCCATGCCGGGCACCTGGCGGTACAGCTCCTGAACCTGAGAGATCTTGCGCTCGCGGATCTCGTCTTCGTCCAGACGGGTCGAGGTGTATCCGGCGCGTGCGCCGCTCATGGCCTGGCCCTTGACTTCGATCGTGCCGAGCACGGTTTCCGTCGTCGTGCCCGATGCGTTCGCGAGCACCGGAGCGAAGAGCATGGCGGCGAGCGCCGCGCGACAGGGTGTGAGGTGGAGCGTGCGTGAGCCGGGCCCTGCGTGGGTCGGCGAGGAGGGCGTCGTGAGGAAGGGCGGGTTCATTGGGGCGTTCGTCGTCCGTCTGGTTGAGGGGTATGACGAAAACAGCAAACTTCATACCAATGAGCCGTGGACTGGAAACTTCGCCTGTGGAGTCACGGCTTCGCGGGCGAATCCCGACGCTAAGGACCCGGTGTGCCGGCTTGCGTGAGTGGCAAGCGGCTTTCCGGCGCCGCGGCGCTTGTGGTTCCTTGCTTGCCGCCCGATGCGGCGGGGGAGGGCGTCAGGCGCGCAGCGCTTCTTCGAGCGTCGTCACGCCGGCCGCGATCTTCATCGCACCCGAGATGCGTAGCGGCTTCATGCCTTCGCGCTGGGCGATCTCCTGGATCTTTGCAAGCTCGGCGCCGGCCGAGATCGCCTGCTTGAGATCGGGTGACAAGGGCATGATCTCGTACAGCCCGACGCGCCCGAGAAAGCCCGTCATGCGGCACTCCAGGCAGCCCACCGGGCGGTGGAACTGGCGTGGGCATTTTGCCTTCCACGGGGTGACGAGCTTTTCCCACAGCAGTTCGTCGTCCGGGGTTGCGGCATGCGCCTTCTTGCAGTGCGGGCAGAGGGTGCGCACGAGCCGTTGCGCCATGATGCCGACCACGGTCGCCGAAAGCAGGTAGGGCGGCACGCCGAGGTCGAGCAGGCGGGTGACGGCCGAAGGGGCGTCGTTGGTGTGCAGCGTCGACAGCACGAGGTGGCCGGTGAGCGCTGCCTGGATCGCCATCTCGGCCGTGTCGAGATCGCGGATCTCGCCAACCATGATGATGTCCGGATCCTGGCGCATCAGCGCGCGCACGCCATTCGCGAAGCCGATATCGATCGAAGGCTGGACCTGCATCTGGTTGAACGCGGGTTCGACCATCTCGATCGGATCCTCGATCGTGCACACGTTGACTTCCGGAGTCGCGAGGTGCTTGAGGGTCGAGTACAGCGTCGTGGTCTTGCCCGAGCCGGTCGGGCCGGTCACGAGGATGATGCCGTTACGCTGTTCGGTCATGCCCTTCCAGCGGATCCGGTCGTCGTCCGAAAAGCCCAGTTCGCGGAAATCGCGAAGCAGGACCTCGGGGTCGAAGATCCGCATCACGAGCTTTTCGCCAAAGGCGGTCGGCAGCGTCGACAGGCGAAGTTCGACTTCCTGGCCGTTTACCATCCGCGTCTTGATGCGGCCGTCCTGGGGCCGGCGCTTTTCGACGACGTCCATGCGGCCGAGGATCTTGATGCGGCTCGTCATCGCGTTCACGACGCTCATCGGGATCTGGTACACCTGATGCAGCACGCCGTCGATGCGAAAGCGCACCACGCCCAGCTCGCGCCGCGGCTCGATGTGGATGTCGCTCGCGCGCTGCTCGAAGGCGTACTGCCACAGCCAGTCGACGATGTTCACGATGTGCTGGTCGTTGGCGTCGTACTGCTTGTTGCTGCGCCCCAGTTCCACCAGCTGTTCGAACGAGGACAGATGGCTGCCCTGCTGGCCGCCGCTCTGCGCGGCCTTCTTGACCGAGCGGGCGAGGCTGTAGAACTCGATCAGGTAGCGCGAGACGTCGACCGGATTGGCGATGACGCGGCGGATCTCCTTCTTCAGGATCGGCGCCATCTCCTTTTCCCACTCGCGCAGGTAGGGTTCGGTCGTTGCGATCACGACCTCGCGCGTCGTCACCTGCACCGGCAGGATCCCGAAGCGTGTCGCATAGGCGCTCGACATGACTTCGGTGACCGACGAGAAATCGATCTTGAGCGGATCGATGTGGTAGTACTCGAGGCCGACCTTGGCGGCCAGCCACTCGGCAAGGATTTCCAGCGTCAGGGGGCGGTTCGGCGGCTGGAGCGATTTCCAGTTCTGGTCCGCGATGACGATCAGGGGGTGCACGCCGGCGCGGTGCAGCCGCTGCTCGGCAATGACCCGGTCGGCCTCCTCCCTTTCGACGAGGCCATCGGTCACGAGCTGCCCGAGCACTTCGGACAGCCTCAGGCGATGCTCGTGACCTGTTCCGGAAGTCCTGCCTGGCATAAAATCCACTCCCCTCGATCGATCCGGCGACTATACCTGTCCGGGCGCCCCCCCTCAATGGCGGGAGCGGCGGATGCGCCGGAAGCACGGCCTTTGGCGCGCTTCGCACGCGATCGTTGTCGCCGCCGGGGGAATCCCGGTATCCTGCAGTGATTCCAGGAGGAGGCGTCGCTCCGACCCATGACGATGGCCGAACCAGATCCCCCCCTCGCACTCGACCGCCCCCCGTTCGTCGTCGATGGGCAGCTTTCTCCGGCTCAGACGGCGCAGGCGTTCGAGGCCTGCTTTCGCACCGTGTCCGCCTGGCCGGACCGGGTTTCGGATTGCCACGCACTGCTTGCCGCGATGCTTCCCGAGGACGCCTCGGCCAGCGCGCTGCGCGAGGCCGGTGCGAAGATTGCTGCGGACATGGATCGCGGCCTGGGGTCCGACGATACCTTGCCGTACCACAACCGCCAGCATTTTTGCGAGGTGATGCTCTCGGCCCATTTCGTCGGGCTGCTGAGCGGACTGGGCCAGGGCGAGCGTGCAGAACTGCTGTTCGCGGCCCTCATCCACGATTTCGGCCACGACGGCGGCACCAATGAAGGCTGCCCGTTCAGGCTGGAGCGCCGGGCGCTCGATCTGGCCGCACCGTACCTCGCTGCGGTGCAGATCGACGAGCGGATTGCCAGACGTCTGGCCGCTGCGGTCCTTGCTACAGAGATCTCGGTGGGTCTGCCGCGCGCGCGCGCATGGTATCGCCGGCATTTCCTCGATGGCGGACAACCTGCAGGTGCGGAGCCCGTGCCCGAGTTCGAGGTCTTCTCGCGCGAACCCGCAGCAGCGCGGATTGCGGTGGCGCTGGCCGAGGCCGACGCGATCGGTTCGGTCGGATTGAGCCGGGCGCATGCCGATCTGCAGCAGGAGCGTCTTGCCCGCGAGTGGGGTCGGCCCCTCGGGCCGTCCGACAAGCGCCACTATCTCGACCGGATGTTCGGGGAGTTCCTGCTCGCGCGCTACTTCGCGCCCAATCTGGAAGCGATTCGCAACGAAACCTGACGCGTACGCGATGACCCCGGTACAGCGTGACAGGGCTGCCGCATGGCGTTTGTGCGTGAATCTGACAGTCGCGCCGGCGAATTCCCCGATCATGGGCGCAAATGCCTTGACGCACGCTTTCTTTCCGACACAATCGGGGAGTCGATATCCGGATGGTCCGTATGATGAAGCGCGCATGCCTTCCCGTAGCCCTTGCTGTCTCGATGTTGCTGGCGGGAGTGTCTCCGGCCTTTGCACAGGCGGAGGAGGCGGTCTTCCAGGTTTCCGGATTTTCGGTCTCCGGTGCGACCCTGGTCGAGGACGCCGAGCTCCAGGACGCAACGCGGCCGTATGTCGGGGCGGGCAGGACGTTTGCCCACATCGAGCAGGCGCGCGCCGCTGTGCAGGCCCTGTACGTGGCGCGCGGGTACGGTGCGGTGCAGGTCGTCGTGCCCGAGCAGGAGGTCACCGGCGGCGTGGTCCGTCTCCAGGTCGTCGAGGCCCGGCTTGCGCGCGTCGAGGTCTCGGGCAACCAGCACTTCGGGACCGACAACGTACGGCGCAGCCTGCCGCAGCTCGTGGAGGGGGTGAGTCCGAACACCCGGGCGCTGTCGCGCAGCCTGGCCCTTGCCAACGAGAGCCCGGCGCGGCAGTCGGTCGTGACGCTCGGAGCGGGCGAGAAATCCGGTGAGATCGTCGCGCGGGTTGCGGTCAAGGACGAGAAACCGTGGCGCATCACGCTGGGTCTGGACAATACGGGCAATGGCCAGACAGGACGCAGCCGAGCGTCGGTCACGTACCGGCACGCCAATCTCTTCGATCGGGATCACCAGTTCGTGGCCCAGTACATCACGTCGCCCGGGAATCCGGGCGATGTCTCGATTGCGGGGCTGGCGTACCGGGTCCCCTTTTACCGGCTCGGCGACAGCCTGCAGGTGGTTCTCAGCCGTTCGAACGTGAGTTCGGGTTCGGTGGCCGGTTTCGATCTGACCGGACGTGGGACCAGTGCGGGCCTGCGCTACTTCCGGAATCTGGACGCCCAGGGCGCGTGGCAGCATCACCTGTTTGCGGGGCTGGATCGGCGGGCGTATCGAAGCGGACTGCGGGCGCCGGGCGTGATCGCGCTGCGCACGGACCTCGGGGTCAGGCCTCTGTCGATCGGATATGGCGGGGTATGGCGCACGCAGACCAACCAGCTCGGCCTCAACCTGACGCTGGTGCGCAACCTGGCGGGGGGCACCCATGGCAGCCAGCGCGATTTCGACGCGAACCGCGTCGGAGCCAAGGCCGATTACACGCTGTTCCGCTACGGCGCGTGGTGGCGCCATGTGTTCGCGAACCAGTGGTCGGCGACGCTCAGCGTGAACGGGCAGGAGACTGGCGATGTTCTGACGCCCGTCGAGTTTTTTGGTCTGGGGGGTGCCGAGTCGGTGCGCGGGTTCTACGAACGCGAGGTCGGGGGCGATGTGGGCAGCCGCGTAGGTTTCGAGGTTCATACTCCGGATCTGGCGCCGCGGCTGGGTCTTGCGAAATCGGGTCTGCGGTTCTTGTGGTTCGTCGATGCCGGGTACGTCAAGCGCAAGAATGTGCTGCCGGGCGAACTGCGCAGTGTGAACCTCGCCAGCACCGGTCTGGGCATGCGTTACAGCTTCGCGCGGACCGGATCGTTGCGGGTCGATGCGGCCAGGGTCCTCGATGGTGACGGCGTGCGCAGTGACGGCAGCCATCGTATTCATGCCAGCCTGGTGTGGAGCTTCTGATGCGTGATCTCACCCTGACCAGGACGTCCGGTCCCCGCTCTCCGATCCTGATCCTGCTGTGGCTCGTCTCGCTGCTGCTGTGTTCTGCCGCAATGGCCGAGCCGGTTGCCGAGATCACCAATGCGACCGGCACGGTTCACGTGCGCAAGCCCAATGGTGCGCTGCGGCTGGCATCGATCGGGAGCCAGCTCGAGCCTGGCGAGATTCTCAGTGCCGAGAAGGACAGCTCGGTCCGGATCCGCTTCACCGACGGAGCGGAGGTCGTACTCAAGCCGGGCACGCGGATGCGGATCGATGCCTATCAGTACAAGCCCGCGGAGCCGGCGGCCGACGAGTTGTCCTTCAGTCTGCTCAAGGGCGGGCTGCGAGTCGTCTCGGGTGCGGTGGGGACGCGGGGCAACAAGGACGCCTTCCGCGCGAGGACTGCGGTCGGAAACATCGGGATCCGCGGCACCCAGTTCGGACTCCTGTGGTGCGAGCCGGGTGAATGCGAGCCGTTCCTCGAGGAGCTGCCTGCGGAGCTGCGCAGCAGGGTGAGTGGTGGTGGCCTGTTCTTCGAGGTGACCGACGGTGCGATCGCCTTCGTCAACAATGCGGGCGAGTTCCTGCTCACGGCGCCGGAATGGGGCTACGCACAGAGCCGGGATCTGCCGCCGCTGATCGTTCGCGAGGACCGGATCGACGCGCCGGATGCGTCCGGGGGAGGCGCTGCGCCGCCCGGAGATGGTGCCGGACCGCCGCGCGGACCACCCGGCGAGCGGCGCCGCAGTCCGGGATTTCCGCTGCGCGAGGCCTTGCCCCTGATCGCAACCAACGAGTCGGTGGGAGGGTTTTCTGCCGGCCTGGGGGTGGATCAGTTCGCCCAGTGCGTGGTTCAGTAAGCCGTACCGTTTTGCCTTCCGGAATCCGATCATGAACAGTCGCCGTTTTCGTCTGATTTTCAGCCAGCGCCACCGGATGTCCGTTCCGGTCGCCGAATCCAGCACGGTCGACCGATCGGGGCGGGCCGGCGCGGCCTCATGCGAGCCTTGCTGTGCGCCCGGCTCGTCGTCTGGTTCGTGGGTGCGCAGGACACTGCCGCTGGCGCTGGCGCTGGCGTTTGCGCTGCCCGCGCAGGCGAATCCGGTCGGTGCGGTCGTCGAGCACGGCCTGGCGAGCTTCGATCAACAGGGCGCGACGCTCACGATCACCAACAGCCCGGGTGCGATCATCCGTTGGCAGGATTTCTCGATCGACGCGCACGAGACCACGCGCTTTCTCCAGGAGGGCGCCGCCAGCGCGGTGCTCAACCGCATCGTCGGGGAGTCGCCGTCTGTGATTCTCGGGCAGTTGCAGTCGAACGGCCAGGTCTGGTTGATCAATCCGAATGGCGTGATGTTCGGCGCGGGCGCCCAGGTGGACGTCGCCGGGCTGGTGGCCTCGAGCCTCGATCTTCGCAACGAGGACTTTCTTGCCGGGATCGGGCGTTTCTCCGGGACGGGCGAAGCAGGCACGGTACGCAACGATGGCCTGATCCGCACCGGAACGGGCGGGTCCGTGATGCTGATTGCGCCAGAGGTCGAGAACCATGGGGTGATCGTCACTCCGCAAGGGGAGGTGTTGCTTGCGGCCGGGCACACGGTGGAACTGGCCGACCTTCGCAATCCGGCTCTCCGGGTCGAGGTCACTGCGGGCGGTGAAGCGATCAATGTCGGGCAACTGCTGGCCGAAGGTGGTGCGATCGGCATGCACGCAGGACTCGTGCGGCAGGCTGGTGTGGCAAATGCCGCCAGTGCGGTGGTGGAAGGTGGGAGGGTGTTCCTGCGTGGGGTCGATCGGGTACAGGTCGAAGCGGGGAGCGTCACCTCGGCGGACGGCGCGCGCGGGGGGCGGATCGACATCGCGGCGGCCGACATTGACCTTCGCGATGCCCGGATCTCTGCAAACGGAAGCGGGCAGGGCGGTCTGATCCGCATCGGCGGTGCCTTCCAGGGTGGAAAGACTCCGGATGAACGCAAGCCCTATCATGACGCCTTCGTCGGGCGCTGGGGCGAGTCCGAGTCGCTCGCAAACGCCCGGACCACCACGATCGACGCGTCGACTCGGGTCGAGGCGACGGGCACTGGCGGTGCCGGTGGCACGGTCGTCGTGTGGAGCGACGAGGCGACGCACATGGCAGCAGCGATCGATACCCGGGGCGCAAGGGGCGGGGCGATCGAGGTTTCCTCGGCGGGGACAATGCCCGGACTGGATCTCTCGCGCGTGACTTCGGGCGGTACGTTGCTGCTCGACCCCAAGAACATCATCATCGCTGCAGCGGGGGATCCGATCGGCGGCGATCTGGCCTTCGGGGATGATCCGGCCGACACCACGACGATCCAGGCGAGCTCGCTCGATACGCTGCTCGGAGCGAATGATGTGGTCCTTCAGGCGAGCAACGACCTCACGGTCAATAGCGCGGTCACCGGCGGGGGAACGAATTCACTCGATCTTCAGGCGGGACGTTCGGTCCTGATCAATGCCGATGTGACGGTCGGCGGGACGCTCACGATCAACGCAAACGATCCGGGTGCGATTCCGGCGAATCGGGATGCGGGCGATGGCGTGATCGCGCAGGCAGCCGGGACGACACTCAGCGGGGCGCAGGGCGTCAACATGCAGAACCTGGGGTTCAACGCGGGTGACACGATCGCGCTCGGAAACGTCCTGGCGGCCGGACCTGGCGCGCAGGTGCAGGTCATGACCGAAGGGGGCGACATCCTCTTCGCCGCGGGGGCGTCCACGATCGAGGCGAACGACCGGATCTCGTTCGACACCTTCGGTGGCGGATCCATGAGGATCCTGGCGGGGCAGGGTGTCACCTTGTCCGTGACCAATTCCACCAACAACGGCACGGAGCTTTCCCTGGCGATGAACAACGCCGGGACCCTGACGATCGCCTCGGCGGGCGGCAACACCAACGACGTGACGCTGGACAGTGCGGGCGTCAATACCGGCACGATCCATCTCGTCGATGGGTCGCTGGATCTTCAGAACAACCCGAATGAGCTCAATCACACCGATGGTGAGATCACGCTGGCGGCGGGGCGTGAGATCGTCGCCGATGGCGGAGACGGAACGTTCCGGTGGAGCGGTGGAAAGATCAGCGGAGCGGCGACCGGGGTGGTCCGTGGGTCCGAGGTCGTCTTTGGTACGGGCGGTGCGAGCGCGCGTGAACTGGATGGCCCGCGCGTCGAGATGGAAAACGCGGTGCTGCCGGACGGGACGCTCACGATCACGAGCGGAGCGCTCAATGCAACGGCCGCGGCGTTCCAGGTCCAGAACGGCGCCACACTCGCGGTGGCGGGCGGAACGCTGGAGATCGAGGGTGCGACGATCAACCAGGGTGGAACCTTCAATCTGTCTGGCGGGACGGTGACGCCGCTTACGGCGAGCGACATCGACCTTGCAGGGGCAATGAACTGGAGCGGTGGCGCCTTGGGTGCTGCATTCGGTAACGTGAACATCCAGGCGACCTGAAGCGCGCCGCGATAATTGAACGCCGCCGGCCGCGATAAATCGGGACCGCA
>JAHDYG010000044.1 GCA_023383815.1 Rhodocyclaceae bacterium | reverse complement strand
CGAACTGCTCACCAACCCCGAAGTCCGAAACGCATACCTCGGCGGAGGACACTGACTGATTGCTTCGCTCTCGAGCTTGGACGTTCATCCCGGTAGCGAGGCGGTCTCGACATCCCGAGGCCGCCTCGCTTCGCTGTGCTCGTGATGACTGGTTCAGTTGCTTGCTGATGGATCCGGGGTCGTGCTCTGCGCATCCGTCGAAGGCCAGGCCTTCAGCACCGCCGCTACGAGCGTCGCCAGTGGAATCGCGAAGAATACGCCCCACAAACCCCATAGCCCGCCGAAGATCAGCACGGCGGCGATGATCGCCACGGGGTGGAGGTTGACGACACCGGAGAACAGGATCGGAACCAGAACGTTGCCGTCGAGAAACTGGATCACCCCGTAAGCCGCCAGGACGTACCAGAAGGCGGGTGCCAGGCCGAACTCGAAGTAGGCGACGGCTGCGACCGGGATCGTGACGACTGCTGCGCCGACGTAGGGGACTACGACGGAGAGCCCGACCGCGAGCGAGAGCAGCATTGCATAGGGCAGGCCGAGCATCGCGAAGGCAACGTAGGTGACCACCCAGACGATCAGGATCTCGATGAACTTGCCTCGAACATAGTTGCCGATCCCCGTGTCGACATCGGCCCATACGGCATTCACGAGATGGCGCTCGCGCGGCAGGAAGAGCAGGAACCACGAGACGATCTCGGCCTTGTCCTTCAGCATGAAGAACACGAGCAGCGGAACGAGGACGAGATAGACGAGGAAGGTGACGAGCAGTACGGCCGAAGAGAGCGAGAGCAGCACGATCTGCTGGCCGAAACTGGTCAGGTTGTGCCGGATCGACGCGAGCAGCTCGTTGATCTGCTGTTCGGAAAAGATGGTCGGGTAGCGTTCCGGCAGTTGCAGCAGGAGCGCCTGGGTTTTGGTCAGGATCTCGGGCAACTCGCGCACCAGTTGGGTCAGCTGCCCGGCGAGCAAGGGTACGAGAACCAGCATCATCGCAACGAAGAGCGACAGAAACAGCATGAATACCAGGATTACGGCGCTGAATCTGCGCACACTCCGACGTTCGAGCATCGCAACCGCGCCTTCGAGGAGATAAGCGAGAATCAGGCTTGCGATCAGCGGGGCGAGTAGCCGTCCGGCAAACAGGACGACCATGAGTCCGATCAGCAGCACAAGCGCAAGAATCACGACCTGCGGGTCGGAAAAGTGGCGATCGAACCAGTTGCGCAGGTATTGGATCATGTTCTTGAACTCCCAGGGTGCTGCAAGCCTGGCAAACTGCCAGTCTTACATGATGATTCTATTCGATCGGCAAGAGGGCCGTGAAAAGAGCCTTTGAGCCAGACTGACGACGAGGAAGACCGAGAATGAATGTGCCGAGACTGGTCAGCGCGGAAGAGCTTGACGCGCGGCTTGAATGGAACGGACTACTCGATGCGATGGAGGCTGGGCACCGTTTGCCACGTGCGCGCATTGCAGATCTGCACTTTCCAATGGGTGCGAACGGACTGCTCAACCGCGCCGCGTGGATCGAAGGCATGGGTTCCGGCCTGAAGACGGTGTCGGTCTACCCGGACAATGAGCGACGCCTTCCGGCGCTACCTACCGTGCAGGGGGTGTTCGTGCTCTTCGAAGACGAAACCGGTGCGGTTCGTGCGGTGATCGACGGGGCCGCGCTGACGCGATGGAAAACCGCAGCGGATTCCGTGCTTGGCGCCAGGCGGCTGGCCAGGAGGGATGCGCACACCCTTTTGCTGGTCGGTGCAGGGACCATCTCGCGTACGCTCGCGACCGCATACCGTGCAGTCTTTCCATCGATCGGGCGTTTGCTGATCTGGAACCGCACGTTCGCGCGGGCACGCGATCTGGCACGCCAGACGGGCGGGGAGGCGATCGAAGATCTTGCAGCGGCCGTTGGCCAGGCCGACATCGTCAGCTGTGCGACGATCAGTTCAACACCGGTCCTTCGCGGCGCGTGGCTACGCCCGGGCACGCACGTCGACCTCATCGGTGCGTTCAAGCCTTCCATGCGCGAAGCCGACGATGAGGTTCTTCAGCGCGGACGACTGTTCGTCGACGCGCGAGAAACCACGATTGACGAGATCGGCGAGTTGATGATCCCGATCGCCGAACGCGTGATCTCGGCCGCCGATGTGCTCGGCGATCATTACGACCTGGCTGCCGGGTGCAGCGGAAGGACCGACAGGGAACAGATCACGGTGTTCAAGAATGGTGGTGGCGCCCATCTTGATCTCATGACCGCGCACCACGCGATGAATCTGCTCGGAAACTGACGTCTGGGAGCGGGCTTGCAAAGCTCCAGGAGTGCAGGTGCCGCTCAGGATTTCACCAGATCTGCCACCACGGCTTCGAGACGACCGGTCCACCGTCGAAGTACACACTCTTGGGGAAGTTGATCTTCATCACCCGCTCCGCGTCGTCTCGCAGATCGGTCATGCCCAGCGCGTCGTAGCTGCGTGCGAGCAGATGGAGCGCTTCCTCGACCGCCGGGGCGTCGGGAAAGGAGGCAATGGCTGACTTCGCCCGATTGACTGCCGCGACGTAACCGCCGCGCCGATAGTAGTACCGGGCCACGTGCACTTCGTGGGCGGCTAGCGCATTGACCAGATACACCATGCGCTGACGGGAGTCTTCTGCGTAGCGACTGTCGGGAAAACGGGTGATCAGTTCGCGGAAGGTTTCGAAGGATTCGCGCGCGCCTTTCGGATCGCGCTCGGACAGATCCTGGTTCGAAAGGCTGCCAAGCAGCCCGAGATCCTCGTTGAAGGTTGCCAGGCCCTTCAGGTAGTAGGCGTAGTCGACGTGCGGGTGATCCGGGTGCAGGCGGATGAACCGGTCGGCCGCCGCAATCGCCAGCACCGGTTCGTTTGACTTGTAGTAGGCATAGGCGACCTCGATCTGAGCCTGCTGGGCGTAGCGGCCGTAAGGGTAGCGAGCCTCCAGCTTCTCGAACAGCTTGATCGCCCGGTCGTAGCCGCCGTCGACCATTGCGCTCTTGGCCTCCGAGTAGATTCTCTGTGCGTTCCAGCCGGCCGTTTCGTCGATCTCTTCGGGCAGCAGACCGCAGCCGCCAAGCAGCAAGGTTCCAATTACCGCTAAACTGCGCAGGATCGAACTAGCCATTTCAACCATCCGAGTGAATGAATCGGACGATTATATCCTACCCGTTCCACTGGCCGTGTCCGCCCCCTGCCGCGAACTGAGGATTCCTTTGGATTGTGCCGGTTACCGGCTTGACCAGACCCTGGCCAGACTGTTTCCGACGCACTCGCGCAGCCGTCTGCAGTCGTGGCTGAAGGCAGGCAGGATCAGCGTCGACGGCGAGCAGCGTGAGGCAAAGTTCCGTGTGGCCGGCGGGGAGCTCTTGCATGTCGTCGAGCAGGAGACGCCGAATGAGAAGCCCGATGCCGCCGATGCGGCCGAGGACATTCCGCTGAGTATCCTGTTCGAGGATCCGTCGATCCTCGTCATGAACAAACCGGCTGGGCTGGTCGTCCATCCGGGCAGTGGAAACTGGAGCGGTACGCTGCTCAACGCGTTGCTGCATCATGCGCCTGAGCTTTCCGGTGTGCCGCGGGCCGGGATCGTGCACCGCCTGGACAAGGATACGAGCGGACTGATGGTCGTCGCACGGACGCTGGAAGCGCAGACCGATCTGATCCGCCAGTTGCAGGCGAGAACGGTGCAGCGACACTATCTCGCGCTGGTTCATGGCGTTCCGGCCGCCGCGGGAGAGATCAGTGCACCGATTGGCCGCCATCCGACGCAGCGCACCCGAATGGCGGTACTCGACTCCGGTCGCCCCGCTCTGACGCGTTATCGCGTATGCGAACGATTCAGTTCGTCGAGCCTCGTGGAGTGCCGGCTGCAGACCGGACGAACCCACCAGATCCGGGTTCATATGGCCAGCATCGGGCATCCGCTCATCGGGGATCCGACCTATGGCCGCCGACGCTGCGGGGACGCGCTCCTCGACGGTTTCAGGCGCCAGGCGCTGCATGCCTTCCGGCTCGGTTTGCGCCATCCGGTCACGCATCAGGACATGGTGTGGGAGGCCCCCATTCCGGATGATTTTCAGCATCTGCTCGATCGGTTGCGCGGAGCCGGTGGGCAACTCGCGCAAGTCGGCATGGTGTCGGAAAGGTGATCGACGAAACGTTTCTTCTGCGCCCGGATTGGCCAGCTCCAGGGAGGGTGCGCGCACTTGTAACGACCCGCGGTGGGGGCGTCAGCCGGGGGGCGTACGCGAGCCTGAATCTGGGAGCGCATGTCGGCGACGATCCGCAGGCGGTTGCACGCAATCGAGAGCTTTTGAGTGCAATGCTCCCGTCGGCGCCAGCCTGGCTCGATCAGGTTCATGGGACGGATGTGATCGAACTGTCCGAGCGGGGGTGGGCAGATGGCTCGCCCTGTGCAGATGCAGCGATCGCTCGCCGGGCGGGCGAGGTCTGTGTCGTGATGACCGCAGATTGTCTGCCGGTGCTCCTCTGCGACCAGTCCGCTTCGGTCGTTGCAGCCGCGCATGCAGGCTGGAGGGGCCTTGCAGCAGGGATTCTGGAGAGGACGGTCCGGCAGATGGGCGTTGCGCCGTCGCGCCTCATGGCCTGGATGGGGCCTGCCATCGGTCCGGGCGCATTCGAGGTGGGTCCGGAGGTGCGTGAGGTGTTCATTGCCGAAGACGCCGATGCTGCCGGTGCCTTCGTTCCCCGGAACGGGGACCGGTGGCTGGCCGATCTCTACCAACTGGCGCAGCGTCGTTTGCTCCGGGCAGGGGTCGGTCAGGTATTCGGCGGAGGGCGATGCACCTGGAGTGATCCGGAGCGCTTCTACTCTTTCAGGCGGGAGCGGGTGACCGGCCGTTTCGCATCGCTGGTCTGGCTGGACCCGGACGGTTGAAGGGCGGCGTGCGCGGTCTCACACGGTTCGAGCAGGGGCAGGCGGTGGCTTTGCGGGCGGGCATCGGAGGCGGGGCGCAATTGCGGCTCCCACCTATTGATCGAGTCCGGATTCGGCTTTATCGTTCGTGTTCGTCTCGTCCGTTCCGGTTCTCCGGCGCGCACTGCGGCGTCTTGCGGGAGTACCGAAGATCCAAAGGAACAGGGCGAGCGGGGCGAGTCCCCAGAAGATGAATGTCAACACGCCACCGACGATCGTGTGATCGGTGACGGAGACGATCAGGACCACATAGAGCCACGCGATGGCGACCACATACATGCGCGGTATTCTACGCGCGCCCGGCGTTGAGCGGAGTGCTTGCGTGACGGCGAGGAACGGGAGGAACTGATGCCCCTGTACAGGGATCAAGACCCGCCGGGAGCGAACGCGTTCGTCAAGGCGGGCGAGGCCATGATGCAGGGGTTCTTTGGCATGCTCGCCAAGCATCACGCTGCGATCCAGGACAGCAGCGGACTGGCTGCGACTGCGATTCCGATGCCCGACTCCGAGCAGCTCTTCCAGATGCAGAAGGAGTTTGCACAGCGCCACTCGCAACTTTGGAGCGCAATGCTGCAACAGACGCCGGGTGTGCGTGGGGAACCGGTGGCGACCCCCGCTCCGGGCGACCGCCGCTTCATGGCGCGCGAATGGACGGAAAGCCCATTCTACGATTACGTTCATCAAGCCTACCTCATCAATGCGGGGTTTCTGGAGCAGGTGTCCGAGGCGTTGCCGATCGCCGACGGACGAGCAAAGGCGAGGATCCGCTTCCTTGCGCGGCAATACCTTGATGCACTCGCTCCTTCGAACTTCGCTGCCACGAATCCGGAGTTTGTCACCTCCGCGCTGGAGACCAAGGGGGAGAGCATTTCCCGCGGGATCCAGAACATGCTGTCCGATCTGCGCCAGGGGCGAATCTCGATGACCGACGAGTCGGCCTTCGAGATCGGGCGCAATCTGGCCGTCACGCCCGGCTCCGTGATCTTCGAAAATGACCTGATGCAGCTGATCCAGTACGCTCCGCTTACCGCCAGGGTGGCGCAGCGGCCGTTGCTGATCGTGCCGCCCTGCATCAACAAGTTCTACATCATGGATCTGCAGCCGGAGAACTCGCTGGTGCGCTTCGTGGTCGAGCGGGGATTCACGGTATTCCTGATCTCGTGGAAGAATCCGGGGCCGGAGCAGTCACGCTTCGGATGGGACGACTATCTGGAGATGGGCCCCCTTGCCGCACTGGAAATCGTTCGTGCGGTGACCCGGGTGAACAAACCCAACGTACTGGGGTTCTGTGTGGGCGGGACGCTTCTCGCGAGTGCGCTCGCCGTCAGCCGGGCTCGGGGCGAGGATCCGGTCGAGAGCCTGACCCTGATGACGACCCTGCTTGATTTTGCGGATCCTGGCGAGCTGGGATGTCTGGTCGACGAGGCCAGTGTCGCGGCGCGAGAGGCGTCGATCGGCAAGGGAGGTCTGCTCAAGGGGCAGGAGCTTGCCAACGTGTTTTCGGCCCTGCGGGCAAATGATCTGGTCTGGCAGTATGTCAGTGGCAATTATCTGAAAGGCGGGCGGCCGCCCGCCTTCGACCTGTTGTACTGGAATGCCGACAGCACGAACCTGCCCGGTCCGTTCGTGAGCTGGTATCTGCGCAACATGTACCTCGAAAACAACTTGCGCGTACCTGGGCGGCTGCGCATGCTCGGGGTCAAGGTGGACCTGGGTCGGATCACGGCGCCTGCCTACCTTCTGGCGACGCGGGAGGATCACATCGTTCCGTGGAAGAGCGCCTATCTGGCGCGCGGACTGCTTGGCGGGGAGACGACCTTCGTGCTGGGCGCGAGCGGGCACATCGCCGGGGCCATCAACCCTGCGAGCAAGAACCGGCGCAGTTACTGGCTCAGCCCATCTGGAGTCGCCGATCCTGACGAGTGGTTGCAGACGGCCTCCGAGCAGCGCGGAACGTGGTGGCTGCACTGGATCGAGTGGTTGCGGATCAGGGGGGGCAAGGAGGTCCGGGCGCGTACGCGCGCGGGGAACCAGCAGTACAAACCCATCGAAGCGGCGCCCGGACGCTATGTCAAGCAACGGGCCTGAAGGACGCTGAAGACGGAATTCGACAGACGGTGGTGAATGCGGGGGGCGCCATCGGACTGGAAGGAAGCACCCTTCGAGAGATGAAGCTGGACAGGAGGTATTCAAAATGACAAGAGTTGCACTGGTAACAGGTGGCATGGGCGGGCTCGGCGAAGCGATCTGCATCAAGCTTTCGGCGCTGGGTTACCGTGTCGTCACGACGCATTCCCCCGGCAATACGCGGGCGGCGGAGTGGCTGCAGAACATGCACAACATGGGATACGGTTTCAAGGCCTATCCGTGCGACGTCTCCGACTTTGATTCCTGCAAGGCTTGCGTGGAACAGGTTGCCAGGG
Organism: Rhodocyclaceae bacterium; assembly: GCA_023383815.1. Classification (GTDB taxonomy): domain Bacteria; phylum Pseudomonadota; class Gammaproteobacteria; order Burkholderiales; family Rhodocyclaceae; genus JACOUN01. Next base: position 6,176 of record JAHDYG010000044.1, on the reverse strand, counting down.
AGGTCGGACCGGTCGATGTGCTGGTGAATAACGCTGGCATCACGCGTGACATGACCTTCAAGAAGATGACCAAGGACGATTGGGATGCGGTGATCCGGACCAACCTCGACAGCGCATTCAACATGACCAAGCAGGTCATGGATGGAATGGTCGAGCGTCGCTGGGGACGCGTGATCAACGTCTCGTCGGTGAACGGCCAGAAAGGTGCGTTCGGACAGACGAACTACTCGGCTGCCAAGGCCGGGATGCACGGTTTCACGAAGGCGCTTGCGCTCGAGGTTGCCCGAAACGGGGTCACCGTGAACACCATTTCTCCGGGCTACATCGGCACGAAGATGGTCACGGCGATTCCGCAGGAGATCCTTGATTCGAAGATCCTTCCGCAGATTCCGGTCTCCCGTCTGGGCAAACCTGAGGAGATCGCCGGTCTGGTGGCCTATCTTGCATCCGAGGAGGCGGCATTCGTCACCGGGGCCAACATTTCGATCAACGGCGGGCAGCACATGTTCTGACCGGACGCGTCGCGCAAGTCAGGGATGCGGCACCTGGGTTTCAGGTGCCGCTTTGTTTTGGTATTGCGTCGCAACATTTTTTTCAAAACGGGACTATAATCGGCGAAGCCCGGTGGCCTTGTGCGCCGCCGCAAGGCAGCTCCGGAGGGCCCTGGTGCGTGATGCTGCCATGGTCCTCAGACACCCAACTCGCAGCTGAAGGATTTGAACATGTCCCAGAAAATCGCACTCGTAACGGGAGCCATGGGTGGTCTTGGAACCGCCATTTGCCAAGGGTTGGCGAAAGATGGCGTGAAGGTCGTCGCGAACTGCCTGCCCGGATTTCCGCAGCGCGACGAATGGCTCGCCCGACAGCGTGAGCAGGGGTTCGAGTTCGAGGTGGCGGAGGGAGACGTCTCCGACTACGAATCCTGTCGCGAAATGGTGGCGCGCATCGAGGCCGAGGTCGGTCCGATCGACATCCTCGTGAACAATGCGGGCATCACGCGCGACAAGTTCTTCCCCAAGATGGAAAAGGCGCAGTGGGATGCGGTGATCAATACCAACCTCAACAGCCTGTTCAACGTCACGCATCACATTTCGGCCAAGATGGCCGAGCGTGGCTGGGGCCGCATCGTCAACATCTCCTCGGTGAATGGCATCAAGGGGCAGGCGGGTCAGACCAACTATTCAACGGCCAAGGCGGGGGTGCTCGGATTCACCAAGGCTCTGGCTGCCGAACTCGCGACCCGCGGGGTGACGGTCAACGCGATTGCACCGGGATATATCGGTACGGATATGGTGATGGCGATCCGAGAGGATATTCGCCAGGGCATCATCGACACGATTCCGATGAAGCGGCTCGGGCGCCCTGAGGAGATCGGCGCGCTGTGTGTGTTCCTGACCTCGGAGATGGCCGGATACATCACCGGAGCGACCATCAACATCAACGGTGGTCTGCACATGTGCTGATGCAGCATCGAGCGCTCCGTTGCTGACGGCAAGCCCCGCCCGATCGCGGGGTTTTTTCTTTCGCGGCGCGGTACAATGCCCGGTGCACATGTGCCGGAACCGCGTTCGAGGAGAGGGATGGAAATGGCTGACAAGGCTCGTCTGATCAAGAAGTATCCGAACCGTCGTCTTTACGATACCCGTACCAGTTCGTACATCACCCTGTCGGATGTCAAGGAACTCGTGCTCGCGCGAGAAGAGTTCCAGGTGGTCGACGCCAAGTCGGGCGAGGATCTCACACGCAGCATCCTGCTGCAGATCATTCTCGAAGAAGAGGCTGGCGGAGCACCGATGTTCACGAGCGATCTGCTTTCGCACATGATCCGTTTTTATGGAAATGCCACGCAGGGGATGATGGGCAAGTATCTCGAGAACAACATCAAGGCGTTTACCGAGATGCAGGCCAAACTGCAGGAGCAGACGAGGGCGATCTACGGCGAGAACAGTCCGATCAGCCAGGACCTGTGGGCGCAGTTCCTGAATTTCCAGGGCCCTGCGCTGCAAAGCGTGATGGGCTCCTACGTCGAGCAGAGCAAGAAGATGTTCGACCAGATGCAGGCACAGATCGAGAATCAGACAAGAAACATCTTTGCCGGCTTTCCCTTCCCGAACTATGCGCCTGCCGCAAAGGATGACACGGCGAGGAAACCGGCGGAGGTCGAGCCGGAATCCGGAGGCGGAGTGCGCGGCCCGACGAAACGCTGAACAGGACATCCTGCGCTGACGGACGTCAGCCAGATTGTTCCCTGACAGGAATCCATGGATCCACATCAATTCAAGGCCGTGCCGCGGGTCGGCTTCGTATCGCTGGGTTGCCCCAAGGCGACGGTCGACTCCGAGCACATCCTTACCCGCCTCAGAGCCGAAGGGTACGAAATCTCCGGCACGTATGACGACGCGGACCTCGTCGTCGTGAACACATGCGGCTTCATCGATGCAGCAGTCGAGGAATCGCTGGATGCGATCGGCGAGGCGCTGTCCGAGAACGGCAAGGTCATCGTGACAGGCTGTCTCGGTGCCCGGGATGACGTCATTCGCAGTGCGCATCCGCAGGTGCTGGCGGTGACGGGGCCTCACGCAACCGACGAAGTCATGCGCGCAGTGCACCGACACCTGCCCAAGCCCCATGACCCCTTTACCGATCTCGTTCCAGCCCAGGGTGTGCGCCTGACGCCGGGACACTTTGCGTACTTGAAGATCTCGGAGGGTTGTAACCATCGGTGTACGTTCTGCATCATTCCGTCGATGCGCGGCGATCTGGTCAGTCGACCGGTGCACGATGTGATGCGTGAGGCCGAAGCTCTGGTGAATTCGGGTGTCAAGGAGTTGCTGGTCATCTCGCAGGACACCAGCGCTTATGGCGTCGACCTGAAGTACCGCACGGGCTTCTGGAATGGGCGGCCGATGAAGACCCGGCTCGTCGATCTGGCGCGCGCACTGGGCGAGCTGGGCGTATGGGTACGGATGCACTATGTGTACCCCTATCCGGCGGTCGACGACCTGATTCCGCTGATGGCCGAAGGGCTCATCCTTCCGTATCTCGATGTGCCGTTCCAGCACGCGAGCCCGCGCATCCTGAAGGCGATGAAGAGGCCGGCGAGCGCCGAGAACGTGCTCGAGCGGATCCGCAAGTGGCGCAGCATCTGCCCCGATCTGACCATTCGTTCGACCTTCATCACCGGCTTTCCCGGCGAGACCGACGAGGACTTCGAACTTCTGCTGCAGTTTCTTGAAGAAGCCAGGCTTGATCGCGTGGGGGCGTTTGCGTATTCCCCGGTCGAGGGTGCTGCTGCGAACGACCTGCCGGATGCCGTCCCGGACGATGTGCGCGAGGAGCGGCGCATGCAGTTGATGGCTTTCCAGGAGGATATCTCGACCGAGCGCCTGGAGCGCTGGATCGGACGCGAGATGACAGTGCTCGTGGATGCGATCGATGAGGATGGCGCGCTGGCACGGTCCTGTGCCGATGCACCCGAAGTCGACGGACTGGTCGTGATCTCCGACGCGGATGGGATCGAAGTCGGTGAGTTTGCGAAAGTGCGCATCACCGATTGCGACGTGCACGATCTCTACGCGGAGCCGGTCTGACCGGCATCCGGGCGGACGCGTGTACGAGCAACCCGTCCTTGCCAGATCCGACGGCGGTCCCGTCATCGGATTGGTGTTGGGAAGCGGTGCGGCGCGCGGCTGGTCTCACATCGGCGTCCTCGATGCGCTGGCCGCCGAAGGCGTGAAGCCTGACATCGTGTGCGGATCTTCGATCGGCGCTCTGGTCGGTGCTGCCTATGTTTCCGGAAAACTGGAACCACTCGGAAACTGGGTCCGTTCGCTCGACTGGCAGGATGTCGTGGCGATGCTGGATATCAGCCTCAAGGGTGGTCTGATCCGGGGGGATCGGGTTGTGCAGCATTGCGCCCAGAACTTCTTCGTGCCGACCTTTTCCGAGACCTCGCAGCCCTTTGCCTGTGTTGCGACCGAACTGTCGACCGGGCGAGAGATCTGGTTGCGTGACGGGACGATGGCTGATGCCGTGCGTGCCTCGATCGGCCTGCCGGGGCTCTTTTCGCCGGTTCTGCGGGGCGGGCGGGTGCTGGTCGATGGCGGTCTGGTCAATCCGGTTCCAGTCTCACTTGCCCGTGCGATGGGTGCCGATCTTGTGATTGCGGTCGAGCTCGGTTCCGGAGTGGTCGGGCGGACCTTGCGCAAGAATCATGCATCTGGTTTCGAGCTCATGCCGGACAACGGCTGGGTGCGCAAGCTGCTGGCAACCGTTGGTCTCGGGGCTGACTCCGCGAAGCTCGGGGATGGATCGGACATGCCGTCGCTCGCCGACGTCGTGACGACCAGCATCAACATCATGCAGATGCGGATTGCGCGTAGCCGGATGGCGGGCGAGCCAGCCGATCTCCTGATTTCTCCGCGTGTCGCTCATCTGAACATGATGGAGTTCGACCGTGCCGAAGACGCAATCAAGGAGGGTGTCGCCGCGGTCAAGCGGGTGAAGCCTTTGCTGCATCAACTCCTTGGGAGGGAGTGAGTCGAATGTCTGAAGGGCTGGAAGGTCGCGACGAGAAACTCATTGCATCGCTGGCGCGCGCAGTTGGTGCAGTCAACGTTCTGGTTGAGCCGGCCGACATGGCGCCCTGCCTCACTGACTGGCGGGGGCGCATCCATGGTAGTGCGCAGGCGGTGGTCCTGCCGGCTACGACGGCGGAGCTTGCCGAGGCCGTTCGTGCCTGTGTCGCCCACGAATGCGCAATCGTGCCTCAAGGCGGCAACACCGGACTGTGCGGTGGGGCCACGCCTCTGTCGGACGGCCGTTCGGTCGTTCTCAGCATGGCCCGCATGAACCGGATCCGAAGCATCGACCCGGTCGACGATACGCTGGTAGCGGAGGCGGGTTGTACGCTCGCCAGCGTGCAGGAGGCCGCCGAATCCGTGGGACGGTGCTTTCCGCTGTCTCTTGCTTCGGAAGGAAGCTGTCAGATCGGCGGCAACATCTCGACCAATGCGGGCGGGATTCATGTGTTGCGTTACGGATCGATGCGTGATCTGGTGCTCGGGCTGGAGGTCGTGCTGCCCGATGGGCGGATCTGGAATGGTCTGCGGGCATTGCGCAAGGACAACACCGGCTACGACCTCAAGCAGCTCTTCATCGGCGCCGAGGGTACCCTCGGGATCGTTTCAGCAGCTGTTCTGAAACTTCATCCCGCACGTGGCACGCGTGCGACGGCGTGGGTAGACGTTCCCGATCCGCGTGCCGCCCTGGATCTGCTCGGGGCAACGAAGCGACTGTGCGGTACGCGCCTCGAGGCGTTCGAACTGGTGGGCAGGAAGGCGCAGGAGTTGGTTCTGGAGCACATTCCGGGAGCGCGCGCTCCGTTCGGTGTCGCGAGCGAGTGGTCCGTTCTGGTCGAACTGTGCGACACCGACACGCAGGAGCGGCTGGATCGCCTGCTGGAAGCCGCCATCGGGGATGCCCTCGATTCGGGCTGTGCTCGGGATGCGGTCGTTGCCACCAGTGTCGCGCAGCGCAGAGCGCTCTGGGCCCTGCGCGAGAACGTCTCCGAGGCCCAGCGACTGGAAGGGGTGAGCATCAAGCACGACGTCTCGGTGCCGGTCAGCCGGATTCCGGACTTTCTCGAACGCGCCAATGATGCGTTGAAGGAACGATGGCCGGATGTACGGATCGTGGTCTTCGGGCACGTCGGCGATGGCAACCTTCATTTCAACCTTTCCAAACCGGACGGCCGTGGGAACGCTGCGTTCATTGCGGATACCTCGGCAGCGAACCGCATCGTTCATGATCTCGTTGCAGCGCTCGGAGGTTCGATTTCCGCCGAGCATGGCCTGGGGCAGCTCAAGCGAGAGGAGATCATCCGCTACAAGGACGCGACGGAGCTTGAGCTGATGCGCGCTGTGAAGGCGGCGATCGATCCGATGGGACGAATGAATCCGGGCAAGGTTCTCTGATCGAGGCGTCCCGGACGGTTCATTCGAAGGGTGACAGCGACCGCGGGATCGGCCCGGGCGTCATGGCATCGCAGGGTGTCCGCGACTGGCCGGAATACCTGTTTACAGCGGGGAACGGGCACCCTATAATGCGCGCTCTTTCGGGGTTGGGGGGTATAGCTCAGCTGGGAGAGCGCTTGCATGGCATGCAAGAGGTCAGCG
>JAHDYG010000011.1 GCA_023383815.1 Rhodocyclaceae bacterium | reverse complement strand
GCGACGCGCTCAACACCTTCTTCAACGGCAAACGAATCATGCTCGATGCTCCTTGGAATGGTTTGGAGGAAGTCCAGCGGTGAAACTTAGACATTGTCGGCACCGCCAACAATGGTGGTTAACCCCGAAACACGCCCCCTGCATCAGGGTTTACCCTCGCGCCAGCCCGAAAGACCTGGACAATGGCCCTCCGCACGACCCTGAACCGGATTCCTGGCAATGGTTATCCCGGATTGCCATGACGCTGTTGCAGGATCACGAGCAGTCTTCGGGCTGCTCTTCCTGGCGCCGGGTTGCGCCCGACCGAAGCGTGCCACTCGCAGGCGTACTCCATCGTTGCCACGGGCACGCGCACGAGTTGCCCCTCCGACTCGAATGGCCGGGCGTAGTGATCAGGAAGAAACCCGAGATAGCGTCCGGAAAGGATCAGCAGCACGCTCGCCTCCTGTTCATATGCGCGGGCCTCGGGATTGAGTCCCAGACGCCAGAAGTGCTCCATGTTGGGTGAGTGATAGCCAAGCCCGACAAACGCGGCCCGACGCAAGGCGTCCTCATCGGCGAGAAGCCCCGCGCGTACCAGCGGATGGCTGGTCGCCGCATAGAGGAGCATCCGCTCTTCGAACAGCGCAAAGGATTCCAGGCTGTCGCTCGCACGATGAAAGGGATGGACGCCGACGTGGAACCGCCCCTCCAGCAGCCCTTTCTCGATTTCCCCCGATCCCGCGACATGCACGTTGAGCCTGACCCCCGGCGCTTCGTCGCCGAAGATTGCAAGACATTCGGCGAGGCGACAGGCAGGGTTCGACACGAACTTGTCGAATACCGCCAGATGCAGTTCTCCGCGCAAACCCGCGTGCAGCTCCGCGATCTCGCCGCGGAAGGTGTCGATCTGCACGAGCAGCCGGCGGGTGGCTTCGAGCACCACCTCACCCTCTTCGGTCAGCCCGAACCCGGCCCGACCGCGACGGCAAAGCGATACTCCGAGCCGCAGCTCCAGATCCTTCAGATGGCGACTGATCACCGAGCGACTGATGTTCAGCCTCAGTTCGGCCGCTGCGAGCCCTCCCGATTCGGCGATTGCGAGAAAGATGCGCAGCAACCTCAGATCGGCATCAGCCAGTTGCGCGAGAACGGCACGGGTCTTCTTCATCTCGCCAATTGTTTCACGATTACGAAACCGGACAGTCGGATTCTGTCGTTTTCTGCACGCAAATCGTCTTCTACCATGAGCGCATCGTACAAGGAGCCGCTCATGCAACCCGATCACGCCTTCTGGATGCCCTTTACCGCGAACCGGAAGTTCTGGAAAGCACCGCGCATCCTCACCGCTGCACGCGGCCACTACTATACGGCCGACGACGGCCGACAACTGCTGGACGGCTTCTCGGGCCTGTGGACCTCAGGGCTTGGCCACTGCCACCCGAAGATCGTCGCTGCGGTCCAGGAGCAGGTCGCGAGGCTCGATTACAGCATGGGATTCCAGGTCGCCAACGACAAGGCGCTTGCACTCGCGAACGAAGTCGCAGCGCTTGCCCCGGATTCCATGAACCATGTGTTCTTCACGAACTCGGGCTCGGAGTCGGTCGATACCGCGCTCAAGATCGCCCTGGCATTCCACCGCGCGCGCGGCGAAGGGCAACGCACCCGCCTGATCGGGCGCGAGCGCGGCTATCACGGCGTGAACTTCGGAGGCATGTCGGTCGGCGGAATTCCGGCCAACCGCAAGGTCTTCAGCGCGGCCCTGCTGCCGGGCGTGGACCACCTGCGCCACACCCACAGCCTGGCCGACATGGCTTTTTCGCGTGGCCAGCCCGCCTGGGGCGCGCATCTGGCGGACGACCTGGAGCGGCTCGCCGCACTCCACGACGCGTCGAACATCGCTGCCGTCATCGTGGAGCCGGTTGCCGGTTCGACCGGCATCCTCGTCCCACCCATCGGATATCTGCAGCGACTGCGCGAACTGTGCGACCGGTTCGGCATCCTGCTCATCTTCGACGAGGTCATCACGGCTTTCGGACGGATCGGCGCACCGTTTGCAGCCGAACGCTTCGGCGTCGTGCCCGATCTCATCACGACCGCAAAGGGGCTCACCAACGGCGTCATTCCGATGGGTGCCGTCATCGTCCGCGACGCGATCCACGATGCCCTGATGCAGGGACCCGAAAACATGGTCGAGCTCTTCCATGGCTACACCTACTCGGGCCATCCGGTGGCCGCCGCAGCAGGCCTGGCAACACTCGCCGCGTATCGCGAGGAAGACAGCTTCGCACGCGCCCTTGCACTCGAACCGATCTTCGAGGAAGTCCTTCACAGCCTGCGCGGCGAGCCGCACGTGATCGACATCCGCAACTTCGGCCTGATGGGTGCGGTGGAGCTTGCGCCGCGCCCGGATGCAGCCGGTGCGCGCGGTTTCGAGGTCTTCCTGAAGTGTTTCGAAGCGGGGGTCGTCGTCCGCAACGGCGGCGACGTGCTGCAGTTCTCGCCCTTCCTCGATTCGACGCCCGAAGAGCTCGGCCGCATCATCGACACCGTGCGTCAGGCCCTGCGCGGACTCGCCTGACGTTCAAGGCGCCACAACGCCTCCCCCTTCCGATTCCAACGAGAGAACCCCATGCAGACACTCGGACACTTCATCGACGGCCAGCCCTTCCCGGACGAGCACCGCGTGCAGGCGGTCTACAACCCCGCACTCGGCGAACCCGTACGCCGCGTTGCAATGGCCTCGCGCACTACCGTCGAACAGGCGATCTCCGCTGCCGACCGGGCATTCCCCGCCTGGAGCCGCACGCCCCCGCTCAAGCGCGCGCGCATCCTGTTCCAGTACAAGGCGTTGCTGGAGCAGAACGCCGAGCGGATCGTCGCGGCAATCGTGGAGGAACACGGCAAGGTCTGGGAAGACGCCCAGGGAGAGCTCGCGCGCGGGATCGAAGTTGTCGAGTACGCCTGCGGCGCCCCCGAGTTCCTCAAGGGGGAGCACAGCCGCGACGTCGGTCCCGAGATCGACTCCTGGTCCGAGTTCCCGCCGCTGGGTGTGGTGGCCGGCATCACGCCGTTCAACTTCCCGGCGATGGTTCCGATGTGGATGTTCCCGATGGCCATTGCCTGCGGCAACACCTTCGTGCTCAAGCCTTCGGAGAAGGATCCCTCGGCGGCCCTGATCCTTGCCGAACTCGCACTCGAGGCTGGCCTGCCTCCAGGCGTGTTCAACGTCGTGAACGGCGACAAGGAGGCGGTCGACACCTTGCTTACCGACCCTCGCGTAAAGGCGGTGAGTTTCGTCGGCTCGACCCCCGTCGCAGAGTCCATCTACGCCACCGGAACCGCGCATGGCAAGCGCGTGCAGGCACTGGGCGGCGCAAAGAACCACGCCGTGGTGATGCCGGACGCCGATCTGGACAACGCAGTCAACGCGCTGATGGGCGCCGCCTATGGCTCGTGCGGCGAGCGCTGCATGGCGATCTCGGTCGTGGTCGCAGTTGGTGAAGCGACCGGCGACGAACTCGCTCGTCGCCTCAAGCCCAAGGTCGAGGCCCTGCGCATCGGCAACGGCACGACGCGTGGCCTCGACATGGGCCCGCTCGTCACTGCCGTCCATCGTGACAAGGTCAGAAGCTACATCGATCTGGGGGAGGCAGAGGGTGCCACGCTGGTCGTCGATGGCCGCAAGCCGTCCGTGCAGGGAAGCAAAACCGGCTTCTTCCTCGGCGGCACGCTGTTCGACCACGCCACACCCGCGATGCGCATCTATCGCGAGGAGATCTTTGGCCCGGTGCTCGTCATCGTCCGGGTCCCGGACCTTGCGCAGGCCGTTGAACTCGTCAATGCCCATGAGTTCGGAAACGGCACCTGCGTCTTCACCCGGGACGGTGCGGTCGCCCGCCACTTCAGCGATCGCGTCCAGGTCGGCATGGTCGGCATCAACGTCCCGCTGCCGGTCCCGGTCGCTTGCCAGAGCTTCGGCGGCTGGAAGCGCTCGCTGTTCGGTGATCTCTACGCCTACGGGCCGGACGCGGTGCGCTTCTACACGCGTCGCAAGACGCTGACCCAGCGCTGGGCGGTGCAAGGGATCGAGAAGGCACAGTTCGCGTTCCCGAGCAACGGCTGAACGACGCTGCGCCCGGTACCCCTCCCCATCCGGAGAGGGCACCGGGCGCAGCGAAACACTTCAGCAGCAGCGCCCGCCGCTACAGCACTCGCTCGCCGGAACCGGAGCACCGTTCATCCAGCGCGCCAGTTCGTCCCGGTTCGGGTAGCGTCCCGAAAGGGCAAGCTCGCCATTGAGCACGATCAGCGGCAGTGCGGCTTCCCCGGCGCTGTCGAGCTCACGCTTGACGATCGGGTTCCCTGCAAAGGCCAGAGGCTGCAACCCGTGGTTGAACCGCTCGACCACGTACCCCTGCTGTGCCACCCATGCGAGGTCGTCCGCGAATACGGCGAGATTGCCGGCGTCAGCGCCCGAACCGGTGGGCTGAGCGGAATCGAAAACCTGGATCTTCTTCACTGATTTCTCCATCGAATGAATGACTTGCGCGATCCTTGCGCAAGAATATGGGATTCGCGCCGAGCGCGTGCGCCCTTCGCTTGCTAAGCTGGTATTGTAAGCGATCCCGGAAGCTCGAAGAAAAGTGATCGGCAACCTGCCTGCCCTCGACCCGTCGGCCACCTTCGGCCTCGGCAACGCCGGCGCTGGACTTGGCGCCCGGGATTCGAGCGCGCGCTCGACCGCGCAGGCAGGGATGTCCTCGAGCCGGGGCAACAGCGATCTCAGCGCGGACGAGCAGCGAGCGCTGCGCGAGCTGCAGCAGACCGATCGCAAGGTCCGTGCGCACGAGATGGCGCATGTCGCGGCAGGCGCGGGGCTCGTCAGCAAGGGCGCGAGCTATTCATACGAGACTGGCCCCGACGGCCAGCGCTATGCGGTCGCCGGCGAGGTCAGCATCGACACCTCTCCGGGCGGCACGCCCGAGGAGACGATCGAGAAGGCTCGGCAGATCAAGGCCGCCGCGCTGGCACCGGCCAACCCCTCTCCCCAGGATCGAAGCGTTGCCGCAATGGCCGATCGCATGGCGGTGCAGGCGGCGCTCGAGATCACGATGCGCGAACGCGAGGAAGGAAGTACCACGGATCGGGCGGTCGCAACGGGAACGGCTTCGCCGCAGCCCACACCGGATGGATCGGACCGTCGCTCAGCAATCGAGACCGCCTATGGCCGGTTTGCGGCTACCCGACCTACGCACACCGCCGGGATCGACGCCTATGCTTAGAAAAAAGGCCCGCATTCGCGGGCCTTTGCACCTCTGGTCCTGAAGCCGGGTCCTTCAGCCCGCCAGCGCAGCCTTGATCTGCTCCAGCGTGGAGGGATCCTCGATCGTCGTCAGGTCACCCGCTTCCCGCCCTTCGGCGAGCGCCTGGATCGAGCGGCGCAACATCTTGCCCGAGCGGGTTTTGGGCAGGCCCGTGATGAAGTGCACGCGACTCGGGCGCGCGATCGCACCGAGCTGCTCGTCCACCTTCTTCATGACCTCCTTCTCGAGCGCCGCACGCTTTTCCGGCGTATCGGCCACGGACGCGTCCTTCAGCACGGCGAATGCCATCGGCATCTGTCCCTTGACCTCGTCGGCAACGCCGACGACCGCGACTTCGGCAACCGCCGCGTGGGTCTGAACGGCCTCCTCGATCTCGCGCGTACCGAGCCGGTGACCGGCGACATTGATGACGTCGTCCATGCGACCGAGGATCGTGTGATAACCGTTCTCGTCCTTGATCCCCCAGTCCGACGACGAGTACACCACCGGATTCTTGAAGAGCGAGAAATAGGTCGACACGTAGCGCTCATCCTGCCCCCACACGGTGGACAGGCAGCCCGGAGGCAGCGGCGGCACGATGCCGACGATGCCCTTTTCGTTGGCTCCGCACTCGGTGCCGTCCTCGCGGTAGATGTGCAGGTCGTAACCAAAGACCGGAAACGCTGGCGAACCGAGCTTGATCGGACTCTGCTCGACCCCGCGCGCGATCGCAAGCATCGGCCAGCCGGTCTCGGTCTGCCAGTAGTTGTCGATGACCGGAATCCCCAGCTCGTCCATGATCCACTTGTGGCTCGTCTCGTCGAGCGGTTCGCCGGCGAGGAAGAGGTGCTTGAGCGAGGACAGATCGTATTTCTTGAGGAACGCCGGATCCTGCTTCTTCAGCACCCGCACCGCAGTCGGTGCCGAGAACATCACGTTCACCTTGTGCGTCTCGACGATCTTCCACCAGATGCCGGCATCCGGGCGCAGCGGAGTGCCTTCGTACATGACGGTCGCCATGCCGGCGATCAGCGGGCCGTAGATGATGTAGCTGTGTCCGACGACCCAGCCGATGTCGGAGGTCGAGAACATCGTCTCGCCTTCTCCGCCGGTGAAGATGTGCTTCATCGACGCCGCAAGCGCAACGCAGTATCCGCCGGTGTCGCGCTGCACGCCCTTCGGCTTGCCAGTCGTGCCCGAGGTGTAGAGGATGTAGCTCGGCTCCGAGGACTCGAGCCAGGTCACAGGCACCTTGGCGTCCATGTGCTTGGCGCGCAGGCTCGCATAGTCGACGTCGCGCCCGTCGGTCTTCGCGAAGCCCTTGTCGAGACCGCGGTCGACGATCAGCACCTTGTGGGGCGGAAACTCGGCGATCCGGCACGCCTCGTCAACCAGATGCTTGTACGGGACGGGTTTGCCGTTTCGCATGCCGGCATCGGCGCTGACCATCAGCACGGGCCTGGCATCATCGATCCGGGTCGCGAGCGAGCCGGACGCGAAGCCACCGAACACCACCGAGTGGATCGCACCGATCCGGGCGCACGCCAGGATCGCGAATGCGGCCTCGGCGATCATCGGCATGTAGATCAGGACACGGTCTCCCTTGCGGACACCAAGATCCTGGTAGATCGCCGCCATGCGCTCGACTTCGCGCTGAAGCTCGGCGAAGGAATACACGCGCTCCTCGTTCGTCTCGGTCGAGATGTAGATCAGCGCTCGATCGTCGGGCCGTCTGGCTGCATGACGATCAACCGCGTTGTGGCACAGGTTGGTTTCCCCCCCCTTGAACCACTTCACGAACGGCGGTCGCGAAAAATCGCAGATCTGCACGGCCGGCTTGTGCCAGTCGACGAGTTCCGCCTGTTCTGCCCAGAATCCGTCGCGGTCCTCGATGGAACGGCGGTAGAACTCGCTGTACGTACCCATATTGATCCTCTCCCTACTAGATACCCTGAATGGTCGTTCGGACGGCACCTTCGCGGCGAAAGGACGCAACGCACACCCTGTTCGGTGTTCGTCGTTCCCGTCTGCCGGATCCCGGCCGGTCCATGGTCGCTGCCCCCATGATTCAGTCAGTCGATCGCGCGCATGTCAGTCTTGGTTTGTTGCGCCGTCTGTGGTCTCTTGCGGACCCTGATGCTGCTTCAGCTGCTGAACCGGAATTCCGCAGTGAAGACGCGATTCTACCAATTCGAGCAGCGGAAGCAGTGTCGCAATGATGTCCGGCAGCTGGCCGGCGACCTCCTCGACCTGGCCCTGGCGCAGACGGCCCAGCATCTGGTCGATGTTGACGGGCTTTCTCACGAGCCGGTCGATCATCTCCTGCGTGACCCGGCCGCGATCGGAATAGACGCAGTTGCCGCCCGCCTGCCTGCCTTGCCCGACCCGCTGGATGGCGATGCCGATGAGGTGACTCACCGAGTGCATGCCATCGATCGAGGAACTGGAGATGCCCACCGTGACGCTGATCCGGATCGTTTCGCCACGGTAGGTCATCACGAGCTGCTCGATGAGCTTTTGCATCCGCAGCGCGAACGCGCAGCAGCCGATCGCATCGGTCACCGGCGACAGCACCGAGAACTGCCCGGGTGCCAGCTCCGCAACGGTGTCTTCCTGACGGACCTTGGTCGCAAGCATGCCCGAGAGCTTGCGCGCCAGCGCACCCGCGACGTTCGAACCATACTTCGCAGCGAATGACTCGAAACCGTCGATCTCCAGCACCATGACACTCACGGCACCCTGATGGCGACGTGCGAGTGCCAGTTCCTGGGCTGCGTGCTGCTTGAAATAGGAAGGCGTGGGGAGCCCGGACACCGGGTCGACGACGCTGCGCGCGGCGAGTGCCTCGCGGCTTTCCTCGAGCTGACGTCCGGTCTTTCCGAGCCGGATCAGCGAATCGAGGCGTGCGACCAGCTCCGTCGTACCAATCCCCTTGGTGACGAAGTCGTTCGCTCCGAGCTCACGAGCCCTCTCGCGCGCCTGATCGTCCTCCTCGCCGGAGATGATGATGACCGGAAGGTTCTGCAAGCGCGCGAGCCGGGACTTGCGGATCCGGTCGAGCAAACCGTACCCATCGAGCTGAGGCATGCCGATGTCGGTCAGCACGATGTCGATCGACGGATCCACCACGAGCGCCTGCCACGCGGCCTCGCCGTCGGACTCCTCACGAAACTCGAACCGGCCGCGGATATGCTTGATGAGCGACGCGCGGACCATCCGCGAGTCGTCTACGACCAGGATCTTGCCCGTGGACTGCGGATCTTGTTCACTCATCGGATTCTTCTCGGTTACAGGTCAGCGAACGCACCCCGGGCACGCGGCACGACCCCTCTCCCCTAGACGCGCTCAGGCGCCGATGCGCACGACGGTCCGGCCCTTGACCTCGCCGCGGATGAAGGCGTCGAAGGCACCCGGCAACGCATCGAACGCTATCGTACGCGTAACGGCTGCCAGATGCCTGGGCTTGAGGTCTGTTGCGAGACGATCCCAGACCTGCTGGCGGACCGGGAACTCCATGTACCCCGAGTCGATGCCGAGCAGGCTCACGCCGCGCAGGATGAACGGGAACACCGTGGTGTTGAGATTGAAGCTTGCGGCATTGCCGATGCTCGCGACCGTACCGGCCTGCTTCATCGTCGCGAGCACCCAGTGCAGGATCTGCCCCCCGACGTTGTCGACCGCACCCGCCCACTGCGCCGCTTCGAGCGGGCGAACCTTCTCGAAATCGATCTCCGAGCGCAGCTTGATCTCGGCCGCCCCCAGCATCTTCAGATAGTCGCTCTCCTGCGGCTTTCCGGTCAGCGCAACGACGTGATAACCGAGCTGCGCCAGCATGTCGATCGCGAGTCCGCCGACCCCACCGGTGGCACCGGTGACGATGACCGGCCCGTTCTGCGGTGCCAGACCGTTGACCTCCATCCGGACCACACCGAGCGCCGCCGTGAAGCCAGCCGTTCCGAGCGCCATCGCCTCGAACAGATCAAGCCCGGACGGAAGCTTGACGACCCAGGCCGCCGGTACGCGCGCATACTCGGCATAACCTCCGTGATGGGCCACACCGATGTCGAAACTCGTCGCGATGACGGGCTCACCCGGGACGAAGCGAGGATCGGAACTCTCCACCACTTCGCCGGAGAGATCGATGCCCCCTGCGCAGGGAAAGCGGCGAATGATCTTGCCGGTGCCGGTTGCCGCGAGGGCATCCTTGTAGTTGATGCTCGAATAGTGGACCCGGATCAACACCTCGCCCGGATCCAGATCATTCGCCGTCATCGTCGCCATCGCACTGGCGACCTTCCTGTTGTCGTCCTGCCGGATCACGAATGCCTTGAAGGGTGCGTCCATCTGCCATCTCTCCTGTTGGTCGAGGATCGGGCCGGTGCCCCGGCCTTGGGTCGAAGTGACTTCGATTATACGGGAATCGCTCTGCACGCCCCTGGCGTGCGCGCAGCGCTGTGTGCGGGAGCGCAAGCATCCATGCTTCATTTTTTTCCTGCCTGCGTCGATAATGAAAAAAAACAGGTCGGCGGGCGAATGCACCGCGGCCAGATCGCAGCAATGGAGGAGTACACCGCGATGGCGACTCTCGAAGCGCCGCTTCCTGACGTAGATGCCTACGTCGCGTTTCTTGCCGCAGAAGACCTGCCCGTACTGCGGCGGACCGTACATGACCTGATGGCGCTGCGCGACGCTGCCGAGTCCGTCAACGCAAAGCGGATTGCCGCAGTCGTGCTCGGTGATCCGCTGATGACGCTCAAGCTTCTGGCGTTCCTGCAATCGCATCGCCCGAACGCCCAGAACCACGACATCACGACGATCGATCGGGCGATCATGATGCTGGGCGTGGAAGCCTTCTTCAAGGCATTCGAGTCCTCACCCACGCTGGAGAAGGCACTCGCAGGCGAGCCCCGGGCGCTCGTCGGGGTGCTGCATCTCATCGGACGGGCCCGCAAGGCCGCTCATTACGCACGCGACTGGGCCATTGCCCGGCACGATCTTGATGTCGACGAGATCACTGTTGCCGCGCTACTTTCTGACATCTCCGAAATCCTGTGCTGGATCTTCGCGCCGCAGATGGCCATGCGCATGCAGCAGATCCTCGACGCGACGCCCGGAACGCGAAGCGCGCCGGCCTTCGAATCGATCTTCGGGGTCGAGCGCAACGCTCTTGAAATGGGACTGGTCCTGCGCTGGAACCTTCCGCGCCTGCTCGTGACCCTGCTCGACGAATCCTGCACCGACAATCCGCGGGTTCGCAACGTCCGTCTCGCGAGCAATTTCGTCCGGCACCTCACCCATGGCTGGGACGACCCCGCCCTGCCCGACGACATCGACGAGATCGAATCACTCTTGCGCATCGGTCGCGACCAGCTCCTGTTACGGCTTGGCACTCCCGCCGAACAGGCCCACCGCTTCCTGCCCCCGGAAGACGAGCCGCAAGCCTGCAGAACCGGCGCGCCCCCACCCCCCCGACCGAGATCCCCATGCACCGAATCCACCACCTTCTCGCCTGCGCGCTCTTAGCCGCGAGCCTTGCCGCCTGCAGCAAGGTCACCGTCGAAAACTACAATCGGCTGGAACCGGGCATGCCCTACGCCACCGTCCAGCAAATTCTGGGCAAGCCGACCCGATGCAGCGACGTCCTGACGGTTCGAAGCTGCACCTGGGGCGACGACCGCCGCAACATCACGGTCAACTTCGTCGCCGACCAGGTCGTCCTGTTCACGTCCGAGAACATTCGCTGAGCCGCTGCGGCAGCCCCCGGGATCGGTCAGGAAGCGTCCGCGGCACGCGCCTCCAGGGCCTCCCAGCGGCTCATTGCCTCGTCGATCTCCCGCTCCAGAGTCTCCAGGCGTACCTTCAGCCGCCCGACCTCCTGGCCATCCCCGCGGTAGCTGTCCGGATCGGCAAGGCGCGCGTGCAGCGCGGCCTGCTCGGCTTCGAGCGCCGTGATCCGGTCCGGCAGCCCTTCGAGTTCGCGCTTCTCGTTGAACGA
Source organism: Rhodocyclaceae bacterium (assembly GCA_023383815.1). Classification (GTDB taxonomy): domain Bacteria; phylum Pseudomonadota; class Gammaproteobacteria; order Burkholderiales; family Rhodocyclaceae; genus JACOUN01. Next base: position 104,600 of record JAHDYG010000011.1, on the reverse strand, counting down.
CAGCCGTCCCGGTCGCGGTGCGGCAACCGGCTTGTCGGCCTTGGGGGTGCGCGGCGCCTCGGACTGCCTGCGTGCAACACCTTCCGATGCAGTCCGATCGGCGCGGACTCGCGCCCAGTCGGCGTAGCCGCCAACGTATTCACCCCAGCGCCCCTCGCCTTCGGATGCGATCACCTGCGTGACGACGTTGTCGAGGAAGGCACGGTCGTGGCTGACCAGAAACAGCGTACCCTCGTACTGGGCGAGCAGCTCTTCGAGCAGATCAAGGGTTTCGATGTCGAGATCGTTGGTGGGCTCGTCGAGCACCATCACGTTCGCTGGCCGCGCGAAAAGTCGTGCGAGCAGCAGGCGGTTGCGCTCCCCTCCGGACAGTGACCTCACCGGCGAACGCGCCCGTTGCGGCGAGAACAGGAAATCTCCCAGATAGCCGATCACGTGCTTGCGCTCGCCACCGATCTCGATGAAATCGGAACCCGGGCTGATCACTTCAGTCAGTGGAAGTTCCGGATCGAGCTGCGTCCGGAGCTGATCGAAATAGGCCACGCTCTGGCGCGTACCCCGCCGCACGGCCCCCTCGTCCGGTTCGAGTTCGCCGAGGATGAGCTTCAGAAGCGTTGTCTTGCCCGAACCGTTGGGACCGATCAGGCCGACCCGGTCGCCACGCAGGATCCGGGTCGAGAAGTCGCGCACCACCCAGCGGTCGCCAAAACGCTTGCCCACCCCCTCGAGTTCCGCGACCATGCGCCCGCTCTGCTCGCCCCGATCGACGGCCAGGCGCACGTTGCCGAGGCGCTCGCGACGCACCGCGCGCTCGCGGCGCAGCGCCTCCAGCCGGCGCACGCGGCCCTCGTTGCGGGTTCGCCGCGCCTCGACGCCCTTGCGAATCCACACTTCCTCCTGCGCCAGCACCTTGTCGAAGCGCGCGCTGGCCTTCGCCTCGGCATCCAGCTGTTCGGCCTTGCGCTGCTGGTAATCACCATAGCGCCCCGGATAGCTCGCAAGCCGCCCCCGGTCGAGCTCGACGATGCGTGTCGCAACCTGATCGAGAAACACGCGATCATGGGTGATCACGACAACCGCACCGCGAAACTCCCGGATCAACCCTTCCAGCCACAGGATGCCGTCCAGATCGAGATGATTGGTCGGCTCGTCAAGCAGCAGCAACTCGGGATCCGACACCAGCGCACGCGCCAGCGCCACACGCTTTACGCCTCCACCGGACAGGGTACTGACCATCACCTCCCCTGCCAGCCCAAGCCGCAGGAGCACCTCCTCGACCCGCTGGTTCAGGCGCCAGGCATCCGCCGCATCGACCGCATGCTGTGCCGCTTCGAGGCGCTGCATTGCGTGGGTGCTCGCGCAGTCGGCCACCGCATGCATTGCGTCGTGGTACTCGACGAGCAGCCTCGCCATCTCGCCCAACCCCTCGGCGACCGCCGAGAAAACGTCGCAGCCGGGCGGAAAATCGCTCTCCTGCGGAACCCAGGCAACCCTGAGCCCGGGGCGGATCCAGAGCTCGCCGTCGTCGAGCGCAACCTGGCCGGCGAGCACCCGCAACAGGCTGGACTTGCCGGAACCGTTGCGTCCGATCAGTGCAACGCGCTCGCCCTCGTCGAGCTGGAAATCCTGCCCTGCGAGCAGATCGACATGGCCGAAGGCGAGACAGGCATTCTGGATCGAGATGATGGGCATGGGCGGAAAACCGGCGCTACAGGTCACAAAGGCACGATTCTACCGGCCTGCTACCATAGCGGCGCATTGAAAACCGCCCCAGAAGGCAGGGCGGGCAACTGGAACCGAGGCACACGGCTCGATGGAAGCACTCCTCAGAAGATTCGGAACCAACGGATGGAGCGAGCCCGAGCGATGGTCCGCGCTCGTCGACGCCCTGCGCCCGGCACGCGCGAGCGATACCGACCGGGCTGCCGATTCGTTGCGAGCGCTGATCGAGGTCATCGGCCGGCGCCAGGACCTGCGCATTCGGCTGCGCGAGTCGCTGATCGGACTGTTTCGCGAGCGCAAGCTCGTTTCCCTGTATGTCTCGTCAGGCCTGCTGCCGTCCTCGGGCTTCTTCACCGAGACGGCACGCCGGATCTCGAACCGGCTGCTCCCCGAGATCGTCGATCCCGCCTACATGCGAGGGCTGCTCACGACGCTCTTCCATCATCCGGGAGACGAAATCTGGGTGGCCGGAATCGGGGAAGACCTCTGGGCGGAGTTCATCACGACGCTCTTCGATGAGGCCGGACCGAGCCCGGTTGCAAACGGCGAACAGTTGCCCGGACCGGTGCTGGAAATCATCGAGGCGCTGCGCATTCTGTCTTACCACGTCTCTTCGATCGGACTCGATCCCGAACTGGTCCGCATCGACCCGACCCTGGAAGAGCATGAATCCCCGTTCATGGCGCAGAACGCCGAGCTCGTCGCGTATCTCGCCAACTACCGCAGCGCATGGAACGATCCCGAGGTGGCGGTCGAGGATGAACGGCACCTCGTGGTGATGCTCGACCAGTGCGAGGACGTAGTCCTGCGCATCCGCCGCAAGGCCGCGAAGATCGGCACCAGCCTGTCGCTCACCTTCAAGCTCGAACGCCTGCACCAGCACCTGACGCGCATCGCCGCGCTGCTCGAACTGCTGATCCAGATCCGCAGCGACCACCGCATCGTCTCGGTCGCACCGCTCGCAACCCGGCTGTTCATCGAACTGACGACCGCCGAATGCCGCAAGAACGCGTTGTCCGATTACTGGGGCAAGAATCTCGAGCTGCTGTCATTGCGCATGACCGAAAGCGCAAGCCGCTCGGGCGAGCACTACATCACCTCGACACGTTCCGAGTACTTCGGCATCATGCGCTCGGCGGCATTGGGCGGCCTCATCATCGCGCTGATGGCGAGCCTGAAGATCGTGCTTGACTGGCAGGGATTCGCTCCGCTGAACGAGGCACTCATGTTCTGCCTCAACTACGGAATCGGCTTCGCACTGATCCATATCCTGGGCGGCACGGTCGCCACCAAGCAGCCCGCCATGACCGCCAACGCCATCGCTGCATCGATTGGCGAAACCCGGGGTCGGAACCGCGATCTCGGCAGTCTGGCCGATCTCATCGTGCGTACGATCCGCAGCCAGATCGCCGCGATCATCGGCAACATCGGGGTCGCGATCCCGATGGCGATGCTGGTTTCGATCGCGGTCCACCTGCTCTCGGGCGAGCCCTTTCTCGCGCCTGACGACGCCCGATACCTGCTCGACGAGGTCAACCCGCTCGGCGCAACCCTGATCTTTGCAGCAATGGCGGGCGTCTGCCTGTTCCTGTCAGGACTCATCGCCGGCTACTACGACAATCTCTGCGCCTACGGCCGCATCCCGCAGCGGCTGCTGCAGTTGCGCTGGCCGCGGCGCATGCTCGGGGAGCGCCCCGTGCAGCGCATCGCAGACTACGTCGAGAACAACCTCGGCGCGCTGGCGGGAAACTTCTTCTTCGGCTTCCTGCTCGGCGGCGTGACCGCGCTCGGAACCCTTTTCGGCCTGCCGCTCGACATCCGCCACATCGCCTTCTCTTCTGCGTATGTCGGCCATGCCATCGTCGGCCTGGATTTTTCCCTGCCGTGGCGGATCGGTCTGCTCGCGGCGGGCGGCATCGTCCTGATCGGGGTGGTCAATCTCGCCGTGAGCTTCTCGCTCAGCCTCGCGGTTGCGATGCGCGCCCGACGCATCACCTTCGACCAGGGAAAGGATCTCGTGGCGCTCGTGCTGACGCGGCTGCGAGCCCGACCGATGGATTTGTTCCGGGCCCCGCCGGATCTCCCTTGAGGAAGCGCCTGCGCTCAGCGCGCAGCGCCGGGCTGCCGTGCGAGCCAGTCGAGCACGGCATGACCGGTTCCGCGCTCCCAACCCTTGAGTTTCTCGCGCGGAATCAGTTTCACCTCGGCCAGCTCCTCGTTCAGCACGATCTCGCCCGTGGCCTGCACGTGATACACCAGCAGGACCTGATTGGCTTCGGCAAAGGCGTAGTTGCCGATCCAGTGCACCGCCTGTGCCTCAAGACCGGTCTCTTCCCTGACCTCGCGCGCCACGGCCACCTCGGGCGCCTCGTCCCGCTCCAGGAATCCGGTCACGAGCGCGAACTTTCCCTCAGGCCAGGCAGCGTTCCGGGCGAGCAGAATGTGTCTTTCGCGGTCGAGGCACTCGATCAGCGCGCAGACCACCGGAACCGGATTCCCCCAAACGATGAATCCACACCCGGCATCGCCACAGGCGCGTCGTGCAAGCCCACCGATCTCGACGTCGATCAGGGCCTCACCGCACTGTGGACAGTGTCGCCATTCATCCGGATTGAAGCGCATCGGCATCTCCTGGCCTGCTCGGGCCAGACTGGAGCACGAACCGGCACCGCAAGACCTGCCACCGGACGTGCAGTCATGGTCCCCCCGCCGGGAATCGAACCCAGATCTAGCGCTTAGGAGGCGCTCGTTCTATCCATTGAACTACGGAGAGAGGGCGCAATTCTAGCCGCTCGGCGGCGTCTCACCAAGCGCGCAGGCACGCGCGGCCACACGTGCACGAGCGGCCGAAGCAGCGCGGCACAGGAAACCGCTCCGGCACCGCCTGGCCATTCGGGTCTCAGCCCTTCCTGTGCGCGGCGAGCTTGAGCCAGGTGTCCATCACCGTGTCCGGGTTCAGGGAAATGGTCTGGATGCCCTCGTCCATCAGCCACTCTGCAAAATCCGCATGATCCGACGGCCCCTGGCCGCAGATTCCGACATACTTGCCCAGCCGGTTCGCGGCACCGATCGCCATCGACAGCAGCGCCTTGACCGCCGGATCGCGTTCGTCGAATCCCTGTGCGACCAGCCCGGAGTCGCGATCGAGGCCCAGCGTGAGCTGGGTGAGATCATTCGAGCCGATCGAGAATCCGTCGAAATGCTTCAGAAACTCTTCGGCCAGCAAGGCATTGGACGGAATCTCGCACATCATGATGAGCTTGAGCTCGTCCTCACCGCGCTTGAGACCATGCTGATCGAGCAACGTGACTACGCCCTCGGCTTCTTCGACGTTGCGCACGAACGGGATCATGATCTGCACGTTGGTGAGCCCCAGCTCGTTGCGCACCTTGCGCATCGCGGCACATTCGAGCTCGAAGCAGTCACGGAAGCTTTGCGCGAGATAGCGCGAGGCGCCGCGGAACCCCAGCATCGGGTTCTCTTCCTCGGGTTCGTAGATCTCGCCTCCGAGCAGCTTGCGATACTCGTTCGACTTGAAGTCGGACATGCGCACGATGACCGGCTTCGGGTAGAAGGCAGCCGCGATCGTCGCGACCCCTTCGACCAGCTTCTCGATGAAGAACTGCTTTGGCGTCACGTAGCCACGAGACCGACGCAGGATCTCCTCGCGCAGGCTGGCGGGCACCTGGTTGATCTCGAGGATGGCCTTCGGGTGGATGCCGATCATGTTGTTGATGACGAACTCGAGCCGTGCCAGCCCGACCCCACCGTTGGGGATCTGAGCGAACTCGAATGCCAGCTCCGGATTGCCGACGTTCATCATGACCTTGACCGGAATCTCGGGCAGGCTGCCCATGTCGGTGGTCACGACCTCGAAGTCGAGCTTGCCGCGATACACGTAGCCGGTGTCGCCTTCGGCGCACGACACGGTCACCGACTCGCCTTCCTCCAGCACCTCGGTCGCGTTGCCGCAGCCGACGATCGCCGGAATGCCAAGCTCGCGGGCGATGATCGCCGCGTGGCAGGTGCGCCCGCCCCGGTTGGTCACGATTGCCGCAGCGCGCTTCATGACCGGCTCCCAGTTCGGGTCGGTCATGTCGGTGACGAGGATGTCTCCCGCCTGAACGCGATTCATCTCCGTTGCACTCGCCACGACCCGCACCGTGCCGGCACCGATCTTCTGGCCGATCGCACGGCCGTGCGCGAGTGCCTTGCCGTACTGCTTGAGTCGGTACTTCTCCATCACGAGCCCGGAGTCCTGCGACTTCACGGTTTCGGGACGCGCCTGCAGGATGTAGAGCTTGCCGTCCTCGCCATCCTTGCCCCACTCGATGTCCATCGGGCGGCCGTAGTGCTGCTCGATCACCACGGCGTAGCGTGCGAGTTCGAGCACGTCCTCGTCGGAGAGCGAGAAGCGGTTGCGATCCGCCTCGGGCACGTCGACGGTGCGCACCGATTTCCCCGCCACCTGGCGGTCGGCAAACTCCATCTTGATGAGCTTGGAGCCGAGGTTGCGGCGCACCACGGCGGGCTTGCCAAGGGCAAGCGTCGGCTTGTGAACATAGAACTCATCGGGATTGACGGCACCCTGCACCACGGTTTCACCCAGCCCGTAGGAAGCGGTGATGAACACCACATCCTTGAAACCGGATTCGGTGTCGATCGTGAACATCACGCCCGAAGCCCCGCTGTCCGAGCGCACCATGCGCTGCACTCCGGCCGACAGGGCCACCTCGGCATGCGTGAAGCCCTTGTGCACGCGGTACGCGATCGCGCGGTCGTTGTAGAGCGACGCGAACACCTCCTTCATCGCGTGCAGGATGTTCTCGTAGCCGTGGATGTTGAGGAAGGTCTCCTGCTGTCCGGCGAACGAGGCATCCGGGAGGTCTTCGGCCGTCGCCGACGAACGCACGGCGAAGCTGCCTTCGCCTTCGGCGGTCAGGGCATCGTAGGCCGCGTGGATCTCCTCCTCGAGGCGTGCGGGAAACGGCGTGTCGACGATCCACTGGCGGATCTGCGCGCCGGTTCGCGCGAGCGTGACGACGTCGTCGACGTCGAGACGGGCGAGCGCGGCTTCGATGCGACCGGCCAGCCCCTGATGCGCAAGGAAATCGCGATAGGCCTGCGCCGTGGTCGCGAAACCACCGGGAACCCGGACGCTCGCCGGCAACTGGCTGATCATCTCGCCGAGCGAGGCATTCTTGCCCCCGACCTGATCGACGTCCGTCATGCGCAGTTCGGTGAAGGGGATGACGTAGCGGCTCATGAATAGGCTTCCGAAAATGTTGGGGAGAACGCAGAATGTGAATTCTAGCGAGAATTGCTGCTCTGCCGCACGACAGTGTTTACCCGAACGCCTTCCTGACCACCCACGTGCAAGGACCGACGATCCCCTCATGAGCGCACCCCGCACCCGAACCGCCTTCTTCATCTCCGACGGCACCGGCATCACGGCCGAAACGCTGGGACACAGTCTGCTCACGCAGTTTCCCGACGTGAAATTCCGCCAGGCCCGAATTCCCTTCGTCGATGATCTAGACAAGGCGATCGAGTGCGCGCGCCAGATCCGCGAGGCCGGCAAGCGCGACGGCGTGCGCCCGATCGTCTTCAGCACCCTCGTGAACCCCGAGACCGTCGCAGGCCTGCGCCAGGCCGACGCGCTCTTCATCGATCTGTTCGAGCAGTTCATCGGGCCGCTGGAATCGGAACTCGAAGTCCGCTCGAACCACGCCGTCGGACGCTTTCACGGCATCGCCGAGAGCAGCGACTACAAGGCGCGGATCGAGGCGATCAACTACGCGATGGCCCACGACGACGGGGTCTCGTCCGACGGCGAGCTCGCCGATGCGGACGTGATCCTCGTCGGGGTATCGCGCTCGGGCAAGACCCCGACCAGCCTCTATCTCGCGATGCAGTTCGGCGTGAAGGCGGCCAACTACCCGTTGATCCCGGAAGATTTCGAACGCAACAAGCTCCCGGGCGAGCTGCACCATCATCGCAAGAAGCTCTTCGGCCTGACGATCGCACCCGAGCGGCTTTCGCAGATCCGCCAGGAACGCCGCGCCAACAGCCACTATGCTTCGTACGAGAACTGCATCTACGAGATCGACGCCGCACAGAAGCTGATGCGCCGCGAGAACATCCCATGGCTCGACTCCACGGCCAAGTCGATCGAGGAGATCTCGGCTACCATCATGCAGGCCATCCGGCTCAACAAGCCGGCCTACTGATTCCGGGCTGCGGACCCACGGTACCGATCCCGCACCGGAAACGAACCCCCCGTTACCAAAGGTTGACCCGATGAAAAGACCAAGACCGAAACGCCGCGGCGCGCTGGGCCAGGAAACCGAACAGTTGCTCAGGCTTGCGACCGGTCTGGCGGAATCCGGCAGCCGTACCGAGGACCGCTACTGGGAAGACCGCCTGTCGACCCTGATCGACGAAGTGCTGTCGAACCACGACGAAGAGTCCTTCAACGTCGCGCTCGACCACCTCTACGGCGCGCACATCGAGGCCTACGAGGAACTGGCCGATTTCATCGAATCCCGGGCCGAGAACGCCCCGGCAGTCTCGGCCGGCCACGAGATCCTGCTGGTCGCGGCGCCAATCCTCGCATGGTCGCGCTACAACATTCCGGCGGGCACGATCCCGGCAGCCGTACGTGCGAACCTGCGCGTGCATCTGCAGGCGCACGTCTTTGCCGAGAACACGCGCATCGCACTCGCCGATTTCCTCTTCAGCCCCGACCAGTTGCCGCAGGGCTACTGCGCGACCTCGGCCTTCACCGCCGTGCTCGGTCGCGCCGCGATGGACGGGAAGGACCTTCACATCGAGACCAAGGGGCTCCCCGAGACTGCCCATTTCCTGTCCGATACGCGCTATCTGCTGGCAGCCGTCGCGGTCACGCGCGGCCAGCCGATCTTCGCCTGGCAGGAGGCGGACGGCACGCGCGAGCGGGCCTTGCACCAGTGGCGCAATCAGGGCGGCGCGTGTCTCGCTCCGCTGCTTCCGGGGTGCGCCACCGAGGTCGTGCTGCCCGAGGCATACTTTGCCGCCAATCGCCAGGCCGACCGCGCCAGCCGGCCCTACGCGGTGCGCGCCTCAGTCGCCTTTCTCGGTGCAGAGCTGGAAGTGCCTGCTTCCCGCCTGCGCGCCGTGGTCGCCCCCTTCCACGACCGGCAGCTCGAGGAATTCCGGATCGGGTTCGGAATGCTCGACCGCGACGACATTGCCCACGGTGTGGTCTGGCCGCTGCTCGGAGCCGAGGACGAGAATACGGAAACGCTCGCGGAAATCGAGGCGGTCCTTCGCGACAGTGGTGTCACGGAGATCGTTGCACTCGATCACGCGTTCCCGCTCGAATACTGCGACGACTGTGGCGCTCCGCTGTATCCGTCTGCGGACGGCGAGATCGTCCACGCCGAAATGCCCGAGGGGCACGGCGAGCACCCGCCCCGGCACCTGCACTGAAACGCTGACGCTCGAGCGGTGCCGGGCGCACCCGGCGCCGCTCAGGTGCGGAGCAGGAACTCCGTCACGAGCGCGACCTGCTCTTCGTCCATGAACATCGGCGCATGGCCGACGCCGGGCACTTCGCAGATCCGGGCCATCGGTCCCGTGCTGGCCATCCTTTCAAGGGTCAGACGTTCGAGCAGATCGGACTCCGCCCCGCGGATCGCAAGCGTCGGACAGCGCACGGCTTCCCACGCCTCCCAGAGTTCCACATCCGCGACCACCGGCGAGGCCCGGAACACTTCACCGATCCCGGGATCGTAGACCATCGAGAAGCCCCCCTCGACCGGACGCACCGAGTAGCGGGTCAGGTGCTGCCACTGGGCATCGGTCAGCTTCCCGAACGGCGCCCCGGTCTCGCGGATCCAGGCCTCGGCCGCTTCCATCGTAGGGAACTTCGGCGCCCGCCCGACGTATTCACCGATCCGCCGCAAGGAAGCCGCCGTGATCACTGGCCCGACGTCGTTCAGGATCAGGCGTGCGACGGGGGTGCGTGGCTGGCCAGCGAGGAACATGCCGATCAGGCCGCCCATCGAGGTTCCAACCCAGTCCACGGTCTTGACGTTGAGGCGTGCGATCAGCGTCACCATGTCGGACACGTAGAGCGGAAACCCGTAGTCGCCCTTCACACCCAGCCAGTCACTGCGCCCGCGCCCGACCACATCGGGGCAGACCACCCGGTACTCGTCGGCCAGTGCCTGCGCGAGGAAGTCGAAATCGCGTCCGTTGCGGGTGAGGCCATGCGCACAGATCAGCACCCGCGGGTTCTCGGGATCCCCCCATTCGGTATAGGCCATGCGATGCAGGCCGTGCGGGCCGATGCACTGGACACAGCGCTCGCGCAAGGCGTGCTGCCGATGCACCCGCGAAGCTGCGGGCTTCAGAAGATCTCGAACCGCGTCAAGCCAACCCATCGTCGGAGCCTCTCATCCATGCGACTGATCCGCAGCCAGTGTAACCTGAACTCGACACCCGGCCCCGCACCGATCGACCCACGAAGAGCGGTCCGGCTGGAGCCGGGACGTGCAAGGGATTATGATCGATCACTTTCCAGACCGATCGCCTTCGCACCACCTCCGGTGCGATGCATTTCGCCCCAAACGGCCGGCGCTGACGCAGCGAGGACACGTCCGCTACATGAAGAGCACCGAGAAACTCGAAGTCGGGAAGCTGATACCCGGGATGTTCGTGTCACAACTCGATCGGCCCTGGCTGGGGACTCCCTTCCTGATCGAAGGCCTTCTCATCGAATCGGAACAGGACATCGAAGAGCTGGCCCGCCATTGCCGGCACGTCTTCGTCGACTATGACCGCAGTACCGAGGCCATCCGCAAGACCCCGCGCACGACCGAAGCCGCCGCACGACCGTCCGCCGAGAGTGAATCCGGAGAAGATTTCCGAGGCCCGAACCAGTACGCCGACACCCGCAGCATCGCCCAGGAACGTGCCGTCGCCGCCCGCACGATCGAGACGGTCGCAACCGTGCTCGACGAGCTGCGCGCCGGGATCGAGAAGGGACTGAAGCTCAGCGCCGAGCCCGTGCTGCACGCGATCGACGCCATGCGTGAAAGCGTCATCCGCAATCCGGATGCGATGCTGCTCATGAGCCAGCTCAGGGATCAAGGGGGCAGGAGCTATGACATGGCAGTCTCGGCCGCGGCCCATCTGCTTGCGCTCGGGCGCCATCTCGGCCTGCCGAGGCAGGCCCTTTCGGTGCTCGGCATGGGCGGCCTGCTGATGAATGTCGGTTACCTGCGAATGCCCTCGCCCCTGCGCGATCGCGCCGTCGCCTGTTCGCCGGCCGAACGGCGCATGCTGAAAAATCATGCTGCGTTCGGTTACGAGATCCTCCGTGCAACCCGTGAAATGCCGGAGAAGGCTGCGTTGATGGCCCTGCAGCACCACGAGCGCGAGGACGGCAGCGGCTACCCGCAAGGCCTCCACGCGAATCAGATCGATCCGTACGGCAAGATGGCTGCGGTGATCAACGCCTATGTCAAGCAGCTTGGCCAATCACAGGACACGCCGCGGCGCAGGCCGTCCGAAGCGATGAGCGAACTGCGCAGGCTTGCGCGCCAAGGCCTGAATGCGGCACTGGTCGAGCAGTTCGCCCAGTGCATCGGCCTGTTTCCGGCCGGCAGTCTGGTAGAACTGACGAGCGGCGAGGTGGGAATCGTTCTCACACATAGCCGCACGCAGCGCTACCGGCCGCAGCTGATGCTGATCCTGGGGCCGGACAAGCGGGCGTACGAACCACCGCGCCTGCTCGATCTGAGACAGGCACGCGAACCCTCCGACACGCAGTCTCGGGAGATCGCCCGCGATCTCGCACCGGGAAGCTACGGGATCGACCCTGCGCGCTATTTCCTCGAGGAGCCGAGCTGAGTTGAGTGACCGTGACCGCCTGCTTGACCACGCATCGGCCCTCCTCGAGCGCGCGCCCGACGATGGATCCTCCGTTGTCGCCATGGTACTGGTCGAACTCGAGAATCTCCCGACCCTCGACGGCGTGCTCGGCCATGCCGCCGTGGATGCCCTCGCGGGCGAGGCCCTGCAGCGCGTGACCCGCGCGGTGGGCGCTGCCGCGACATGCCCGATCGGGCGTTACCAGATCGCCTGTCTGCTCCCCGGATTGTCCGCAGACGCGCACGCACGCCTTGCCGCGCACAGGATCCTGCGCGCACTCGCACCGCCCTATGCATGCGACGGGCGCCGGGTCATGGTTGCCGCACGGATCGGTGTTGCGACCCGCACCCCGGACACACGGCAAGCGTCGACCGCGCAGATGGACGAACTGCTGCGCCGGGCAAGTGCCGCCCTGCATGAAGCGCGCAATCGCTTCGACCCCCTCGCGATCGACGAAGAGCACCGCAGCGATCTGCTTCTGGCCGGAGTCGATCTTTGGGCCGAACTGGACCATGCCATCGAAGAAAGCGAGGTGCATCTGGCCTACCAGCCGCAGCTTTGCCTGCGCAGCGGCCGGATCGTGAGCATGGAGGCCCTGCTGCGCTGGACCCATCCTCGGCTCGGCCCCATTGCCCCGGACCGGGTGATCCGACTGGCCGAAGGCACCGACCTGATCTTCCGCCTGACCCGCTGGGTGGTTCACACGGCGCTGCGCGAGTGCGCCGAAGCGCGAAGCCGCGGAATCGAGATCGGTGTCAGCGTCAACCTGTCCGCCTACAACCTTCGCGATCCGGACCTGGCGGCCCTGTTCGAGCAGTCTCTCGCGATCTGGGGGCTGCCTCCAGGGTGTGTGATGGCCGAGCTGACCGAGACGGCCGTCATGCAGGGCCAGGCTGCATCCCTCGCAACCCTGGAAGCCCTCAAGGAGATGGGCGTGCGCCTGTCGATGGACGATTTCGGCACCGGCTATTCATCGATGGCGCGGCTGCGTGACCTTCCGCTCGACGAACTGAAGGTCGACATGTCCTTCACCCGGGGGATCTCGCACGCCAGCACACACCACAGGATCGTTTCCTCGATGATCGGACTTGGCCATGGAATGGGCTTGCAGGTGGTCGCTGAAGGTGTCGAGGACGCCGTCACCTGCGATCATCTGCGCGAGATGGGTTGCGATCTGGCGCAGGGCTACCTGATCGGCCACCCGGTGCCGATGTGTGAGTACCCGGAACGCCTGCTCACCGATCGGGATCTCGATCAACGCCCGTGCCAGTAGCGCGGCGAACGCAGTCGCTCGGCCTCGACGCTTATTCCCTCGACCCCGACCTCGATCCGCACGGCCCCTTGCGCATCGGTCCGCCATTGCCGCGCACCGGCCGCTTGCCAACGCGCCCACACCGACGGGTGTGGATGCCGGAACGGGTTGAGGTTGCCAACCGAGTGCACTGCGTGGTGAGCCGCGGTGGCCTCGACGAAGGCCGGCGACGAAGAGCTGCGGCTCCCGTGATGCGGAACCAGCACCACATCGCTGGCGAGAGCGTGCCGGGGGTGCGATGCGATCAGGCTGGCCTCGGCACGCGCTCCGATGTCGCCGGTGAGCAGGACCGACCCGTGGATCGAAGAAATCCGCAGCACGCAGGATCGATCGTTGCCTCGCATCGCGGACGGCGCTGCCCGGACCGGCGGTTGCGGTTGCGGTTGCGCTTGCGCCGGCACGTCGACCGGGGGCGCAGGATGCAGGAACTCGAAACGCACGGCATCGCTTTCCCACGACTGCCCGGCAACACAATCCGTGAAAACGCGGCCGCCGGCCACCAGTTCGTGGTCCGGTCCGAGGCTGCTCAGGATCTCATTGACCGGCATCGCCGCCAGAACGGCCTGCGCCCCGCCGGTGTGATCAGCGTCGCCATGGGACAAGACGAGCCAGTCGAGCCGCTCGACTCCGGCTGCCGCGAAGTACGGCCGCAGCACGCGCTCGCCGGCATTGCCGCTTCGTCCATAGCGCGGTCCGGCATCGTAGAGCAGATCATGGGCCGCCGTCTGCACATGCACGGCCGTACCCTGACCGACGTCGAGCACGGTAACCCGGAACCCGCCTTCGTACGGCCGCCCGGGCTTCCACCCCAGCAACGCGAGGCAGGCGAGCAATGCGGCTGCCCGGCCCGGCGTACCCCGCGGCAGCAGCAACCATACTACTGCCACGGCGGCCACGACTGATCCAGCGGCCGGCGGCGTCGCCTGGGCCCAGAGCGCCTGGGGCCAGGCCGCGAGTCGATCGAGGGCGGAAAACAGGAGGACGGTTGCTTCGTGCGCGAGCGCAAGCAGCTGTGGATGCGGAAGGACGATCGCCGACAGCGCAAGCGGTGTGACGACAAAGCTCACGAGCGGAATCGCAAACGCATTGGCGAGCGGTGAGACGAGCGGAAACGCGTTGAAGAGCAGGACCAACGGCGGCACGGTCGCAAGCGTGATCGCGCCCTGCACCCGAGCGGCGGATCCCATGCCCCGCAGGGTCCGCGCCAGCCAGCCTGGTGAGCCCGACGGACCACGTTCGTTGCGGCCGCAGAGCACGAGCAGGATCGCTCCGACCGCCACGAACGAGAGCCAGAATCCTGCCGAGAGCACTGCCCATGGATCGAACAGCAGGACGACGAACAAGGCGAGCGCAAGGGTGTGACTGACGGCGACATCGCGCTTCAGGGCCAGCCCTGCCGCGGCGACCGCGAGCATCAGGAACGCTCGCTGCGTCGGCAACCCGAGCCCTGCGAGCAGCGCGTAGCACCCCGCCCCGGCCAGGCCTCCGACCGCAGCCGCGACCCGGACCGGGCAGCGCAGGATCCGATCCGTGGAGCGACGCCACAGCCAGCCGGTCAGCGCCCCCGTCGCGAGCGCAACCAGCGATACATGCAGCCCCGAGATGCTGACCAGATGCGCGGTTCCGGTCCGGCGGAAGACCTGCCACTGGTCCTGCGTGATCGCGCGCTGGTCGCCGACCGCAAGCGCAATCAGGACCCCCCGGAACGGCGCCTGGCCAAGCTGCGCCGAAAAGCGCTCGCGCACCGCGCTGCGCAGCCGGTGGATCGCACTCATGAAGCCAGGCACGAAGCGGTCGATCTGCTGATTGGCGCCGATGCAGCGCGCCGTCGCCTGCGGGCAGTCGCGCACCGATCCGGTTGCGCGCACGTTGCGCTCCAGCAGCCAGGCCTCGTAGTCGAAGCCTCCCGGATTCACGAACCCATGCGGGCGACGAAGATGGACGACCAGTTGCCAGCGCGCGCCTGGCGCGATCACCGGCACGCTCCCGCCGCTGCGCGGCGGATACCACGCCAGTTCGATCCTGCCTGGAACCGGCGCGCTGGCCGACTCGACGTCGAGCACGAAACGCACCCCCGGATCGGCCGCCTGGGGCAATGCACCGACGATCCCGGTGACGAGGATCGGCCGCCCCTCCCACTCCATCGGCAGCGCGTCGGCGAGTCTCCATTCCGCCCGCAGCGTTGCCCAGCCCGCTCCGCACAACAGGCCGGTCAGCGCGAGCACCACCAGGCTTCCCCGGGGGCCGGCGATGGCAGTCGAACGCCGCTGGCGCTCGCTCGACGCGAGATTCCCCACCAGGAGGAGCCCAAGTAGAATGGCACCGGCCCATCGGATGCCGATCCCGGGCAGAACCGCCGACCACTGAACGATCAGGACTCCGAGCGCAAAGCCGATGATTGCCGTTCGCATAAAGCCGGATCATGCCGAATGCATGGTCCGAGCACAAGCACGAAACCGTGCCTGCAGACGAACCGAACGGCGTCGGTGATGCTCGAATCAGGATTCGACCGCGCCGCACCGACCCGCCCGGCCCGCACCAAGATGCGCAAACGACTGAAACGCTTCCTCCCTGACCACGAAACCGTGCACGCGAGCCGGTGGCTCAAACCGTTCGCGAACACCTTGCTCCACCCGAGGTTGTGGCATCTGAACCGTCACTCGGCGGCCGGTGCGGTCGCGACAGGGCTCGCCTGCGGGCTGATCCCGGGTCCGTTCCAGATGCTCGGCGCGGCCTTGCTGTGCGTGATCTTCCGCGTCAATCTGCCGCTCGCACTGATCACGACGCTTTATACGAATCCGCTCACCATCGTTCCGCTCTACATGACCGCGTGGTTCATGGGTGCGCTCGCCACGGGCACCGACATGGGCGGCTTCGAGCGCCCGCCCGGTCTCGAGGACATGAGTCTGCTGGAATGGTCACAGTCCCTGCTGCCCTGGGTCACGGGACTGGGCAAGCCGCTCGCGGTGGGCCTCTTCCTGCTCGCGGGCGGACTGGCGCTCCTGGGCTATTTCGGCGTCAAGGCGGCGTGGCGGGTGTGGCTGATCCGCGCCTGGCGAACGCGGGCCGAGCGCCGCAAGCGCATCAGGCTTCGGTAAGGACACCATCCTCCAGCCGCAGCACGCGCTGCGCCCGCCGTGCCAGACCGTCATCGTGCGTGACGACGATGAAGCTCGTTCGCAGACGCTCGTTGAGGCTCAGCATCAGATCCAGCACCCCCTCGGCGGTGCGCCGGTCGAGATTGCCGGTCGGCTCGTCGGCCAGCACGCAGGCCGGCTCGGTGACGAGCGCCCGCGCAATCGCCGCGCGCTGGCGTTCCCCGCCCGAGAGCTCGCCCGGCGTATGGTCGAGGCGATGCCCCAGGCCGACCTCGCCGAGCATCGCAGCGGCACGCCGATCCGCTTCCGCCCGGCCCATGCGCCGGATGTAGAGCGGCATCGCGACGTTTTCCAGCGCTGTGAACTCGGACAGCAGGTGGTGAAACTGGTACACGAAGCCGAGCGCCTCATTGCGCATGCGCCCGCGTTGTGCGTCACTCATGCGCGAGAACTCGACCCCTTGCAGTCGCACCGTCCCGGCGCTCGGCACATCGAGCCCGCCCAGCAGATGCAGCAGCGTGCTCTTGCCCGAACCGGACGCGCCGATGATCGCAATCCGCTCGCCCGCCCCGACCTGCAGCGTCACCTCGCGCAGCACCGTGACGGCATCGACGCCCTCGCGAAAGGACTTCGACAGCCCCTCGCAGGCGAGCACCGGTGCATTTTCCCGATCACTCATAGCGCAGCGCCTCCGCCGGATTGACCCGCGCGGCACGCCAGCTCGGGTACAGCGTGGCGATCAGCGTCAGGACGAACGACAGCGATACGATGCCGGCCACGTCCGCTGCCAGCACCTTCGAAGGCAGCTCCTTGATGTAGTAGATCTCCTTGTTCCACAGCGTGGCCCCGGTCAGCGCTTCGAGCGCCGGGATCACCACATCCAGGTTCGTCGCCAGCACCACGCCACCGATCGCACCGGCGATCAGGCCGACGATGCCGATGATCGCCCCCTGCAGCACGAAGATCGCCATCACCGAGCCGGGTCGGGCACCGAGCGTGCGCAGGATCGCAATATCCGCGTGCTTTTCCTGTACGGCCATCACCAGCGTCGACACGATGTTGAAAGCCGCCACCGCGACGATCAGCGAGAGGATGATCGTCATCATCGTCTTTTCCAGCGCGACGGCGCGGAAGAAGTTCGCATGGCTGCGCGTCCAGTCGGTCAGCGCCGCCGGCACATCGAGCGTGGCAGCCAGTTCGCGCGCAATGCGCGGCGCCGCGAAGAGGTCGGCAACCTTGAGCCGCACGCCGCTCACCCGATCCTCCATGCGGTACAGCACCTGCGCATCCTGCATGTGGACGAGCGCGAGGGCGGTATCGTACTCCTGCATTCCCGCCTCGAAGACACCGACCACCTCGAACTGCTTGACCCTCGGCAGCACCGCCGCTGGGGTCACGAGCCCCTGCGGCGCAATCAGCGCCACCTTGTCACCAAGGCGCACACGCAAGGCGTAGGCGAGATCGCGCCCCAGCACGATACCGAAGCGCCCGGCTTCGAGGGCATCGAGCCTGCCCGACTGCATGTAGCGCGAGAAATCGGCGACACGATCTTCATCGGCCGGCAGCACGCCGCGTACGATGGTCCCGCGCACGGTCTGGTCGAAGGTCAGCATCGCCTGCTCCTGCACGTATGGAGCCGCAGCGATCACTGCCGGATGGCGCAGGGTCTGGTCCGCGACTTGCTGCCATGCGGCGAGATCCTCGCCGTGTCCGGTCACCTGAATGTGCGATGCGACCCCCAGGATGCGCGTGCGCAGCTCCTCCTGAAAACCATTCATCACCGACAGCACGACGATGAGCGCGGCCACGCCCAGTGCCGTGCCCAGCATCGACACCAGCGAGATGAAGGAGATGAAGCGGTTGCGCCCCTGTGCCCGCTTGCGCGAACGGGTGTAGCGCAGGCCAACGAGAATCTCGTAGCGCATCGACGATCCGGAACTCGGCAAAGGCGTCATTCTGCCGCAAGCGACGCGCCAGTGCGATCGTCGCGGGCGACGGTCCGGGCTGCAGCCGCATCGCGAAACTTCCGCACGGAGCCCCTTCCGGCCGGATTCTCCGGCCCTGCCAACCAGTCTATGTCCATGTGCTAGAATTCCCGATCTTCCCGTAACGACCCGGTTCCCCCCTGAATGCGAACCGGTCCGGTAGCCCAGCGGTCGGCCGTATCCACCGCGGAGTCATCACTCCTTCGCATGAAACTTCATCTCGTCCTGCCCGGGCTGATCTGGCCCAGCCCGAACGCCTCCGGGCTTCTCAACGGCCTGCAGTTGCCCGCCTTCGAACGCCTGCTCGGCAGCGGTCGATCGGCGATCTCCCCGGGACAGGGATTCGAACCCTGGATCGCGCGCAATTTTTCCCTGACGGCCGGATCGGGCCACCCACCGGCCTTCCCCTACGCGACCCTGCGGCGCATGGGCGAGAGCGGCACCCCGATCAACGACGGCCACTGGCTGTGCGCCGATCCGGTGCACCTGCATTTCGCGCGCGAACGCTTGCTGCTGTCGGATGCCGAGGATCTCGACATCTCCCGCAGCGAGGCCACGGCGCTGCTCGAAGGGCTGAATCAGTTGCTCGTGGCCGAGGAGATCGACTTCATCCGGTTCGAGGCAAAATCGCCGCGACGCTGGTATCTGCGCCTGAAATCCGCTCCACAGGCGAGTTTCGCGCCGCTCAACGATGTCGTCGGGCGCCCCGTGGCCTCCTTTCTCCCCAGCGGCCAGGACGGCAAGCGCTGGCAGAAGATCCTCAACGAGATCCAGGTCTATCTTCACAATCACCCGGTCAACAAGGCGCGCGAGGCGTCCGGTCGGCGCATGATCAACGGTGTCTGGTTCTGGGGCCAGGGCGCGCTCACCACGCGGCCGGTCGCGCCCGCCCCGCTGGTGCTTACGCGCAACCGGCTCGTGCGCGGCATGGCGCTCGCCTCAGGCATTCGGCCGGACAATCCGAAACGGCTGCCACAGCTCGACGCGATGGTCGTGCTCGATCCACTGCTGCGCCCGAGCCTCTACCTCGACCTCGACACCTGGCGCGCGGAGCTGCCCCGCATCGAGGCAGAGTGGTTCGCGCCCGCACTGGAAGCCCTGCGCAAGAGACGGCTCGATGAACTATGGGTCAGTGCGCCGGGCGACCGGATGGTGTACGACCTGCAGGTGCGCGCGATCGATCTGTGGAAATTCTGGCGCCGACCGCTGTCACTCGACCGGATCGTGCACCCGACCTGATGACCCGTATCCAGCCTCGCACCGCCCCGGCGCGCACGGTCCAGCGCCTGATCGACAGCGGCGTCCACCCGCTCCTCGCACGCGTCTATGCAGCCCGCGGCATCACGCGCAGCGATGAACTCGACTACGGACTCAAGTCCCTGCTGCCACCGGAAGCCCTGCGCGGCACCCAGGAGGCGGCCCAGCTGCTGGCCGACGCGATCGAGGCCGGCGCGCGCCTGCTGATCGTCGCCGACTACGACTGCGACGGCGCCACCGCCTGCGCTGTCGCGGTGCGCGCGCTGCGCGCGTTCGGTGCCGAGGTCGGCTACCTCGTCCCGAACCGCTTCGAATACGGCTACGGCCTCACGCCCGCAATCGTCGAACTGGCCGCACGCCAGCAGCCCGACGTGCTGATCACGGTCGACAACGGAATTGCCAGTGTCGAGGGCGTCGCAGCCGCGCGCAGCTGCGGCATCGCAACCCTCATCACGGACCACCACCTGCCCGGCGCCGAGTTGCCCGAAGCCGACGTGATCGTCAACCCGAACCAGCCCGGCTGCGACTTCCCGAGCAAGTCGATCGCTGGCGTCGGCGTGATCTTCTACACCATGCTCGCACTGCGCGCCGAACTGCGCGAACGGGGTGCCTTTGCCGCACGCGAGGAACCCAGGCTTGCGGACCTCCTCGATCTCGTCGCGCTCGGCACGGTCGCCGATGTCGTCCGCCTCGATCACAACAACCGCATCCTCATCGCCCAGGGGCTCAAACGCCTTCGCGCCGGACGCATGCAGGCGGGGATCCGGGCGCTTTTCGGCGTTTCCGGACGCGAACCGGAGCGTGCAACGACTTTCGACCTGGGCTTTGCACTCGGGCCGAGGCTGAACGCCGCCGGGCGGATGTCCGACATGAGCCTCGGCATCGAATGCCTGATCACCGATGATCCGGCGCGAGCGCTGAACATCGCCCAGGATCTCGATCGACTCAACCGCGAGCGGCGCAGCGTCGAGCAGGACATGCAGGAAAAGGCCCTGGATCGACTGACCGACTTCGACCCTGGCAACCGTGCAAGCGTGAGTCTCTTCGAACCCGACTGGCACCAGGGCGTGATCGGCATCGTCGCCGGCCGCATCAAGGATCGGCTGCATCGACCCGTGTTCGCCTTCGCCCGCGGCAACGATGGCGTGCTCAAGGGTTCTGGCCGCTCGATCCCCGGACTGCACCTGCGCGATGCGCTCGATCTGGTGAGCAAGCGCGAACCCGAGCTGCTGCTGCGCTTTGGCGGACACGCGATGGCCGCCGGCCTGACGCTGCGCGAGGCGGACCACATGCGCTTCGCCGAGGTCTTCGAAGAAGTCGTGCGCGAATCGATCGATCCCGCCTCCCTCACGCACCGCCTTGAAACCGACGGCGCCCTCGAATCAGGCTGGATGAGCCTGGCGAGCGCGCGCATGATCGAGCAGGACATCTGGGGCCAGGGCTTTCCGGCCCCGATGTTCGACGACTGTTTCCGCGTCGAGAACCAGCGGCTGCTGAAAGACCGCCACCTGAAGCTCCAGCTCACGAAACACGGCTGCCGCTACGACGCCATCCGCTTCAACCACGCCGCCAGCGCCACCGCCGAGATCCGCGCCGCCTACCGCCTGTCGGCCAACGAGTTCAACGGCATCACCAGCCTGCAGCTGGTCCTGGAAGACTTCGAACCGGCTTGAGGAAGATCCGCCGGACTTCTGAATGAACCCGTGTTTCGCGCTGCACGCATGAAGCCCCCCCGCGCGCCGGTATAATGCCGGGTTTTCCGAATTGCCCACGGAGCCTCACCATGGAAGCCGAACGCCTCAATACCCTGTCCGAGAAACTCGCCGACCTCGCCGCGCGCGGTCGCGAACTCCGGAGGTATCTTTGACTACCCTGAAAAGGCCAGCAAACTCAGGGAACTGAACCTCGCGCTCGAAGACCCGGCGATCTGGAACGACGCCGAACGCGCGCAGGAGATCGGCAAGGAGAAGCGCCAGCTCGAGAACGTCGTGCTCGTGCTCGACGAGATCGAGCAGATGTCGACCGACCTGAAGGATCTCTTCGATCTTGCCGAATCCGAGGACGACACCGACACGCTCGAGGCGGTCGAAGCGGATGTCGGCGGGCTGGAGGCCAAGGTACATCAGCTCGAGTTCCGGCGCATGTTCTCGAACCCGATGGACCCGAGCCCCTGCTTCATCGAGATCCAGGCCGGCGCGGGCGGAACCGAGGCGCAGGATTGGGCCGGCATGCTCGAACGCATGTACCTGCGCTACTGCGAGCGCAAAGGCTTCGAGGTCGAGATCCTGGAGGAGTCCGAAGGCGAGGTCGCAGGCATCAAGGGGGCGACGATCAAGGTCAACGGCGACTACGCCTATGGCCATCTTCGTACCGAGACCGGAATCCACCGCCTCGTGCGCAAGAGTCCGTTCGATTCGAACGCACGGCGCCACACGAGCTTCTGCTCGGTGTTCGTGTATCCGGAGGTCGATGATTCGATCGAGATCGAGATCAACCCGGCCGATCTTCGCATCGACACCTATCGTGCTTCGGGCGCAGGCGGCCAGCACATCAACAAGACCGACTCTGCGGTGCGCATCACGCATGAGCCGACCGGCATCGTCGTCCAGTGCCAGAATGACCGCTCGCAGCACAAGAACAAGGCCGAGGCGATGTCGATGCTGAAGGCACGCATGTACGAGCTGGAACTGCGCAAGCGCCAGAGCGAGCAGCAGGCGCTGGAGGATTCGAAAAGCGACATCGGCTGGGGCCACCAGATCCGCTCCTACGTGCTCGACCAGTCGCGCATCAAGGACCTGCGCACCAACCACGAAGTTGGCAATACGCAGGCCGTGCTCGATGGCGACCTCGACGATTTCATTGCCGCCAGCCTCAAGCAGGGCGTTTGATCCGAAGAGGGCCGTACTCGCTCACCGATGAGTCTGGACCTTTCGGACTTTCTTGCCCCCGGCGTAGCCGCTGAAGACGTGCCGGAACTGGCCTCGCTCGCTGCGGCGCGACCGGTTCTGGACGCCTTCATCACGCTGTTTCGCGGCTCCGAAGCCGAGGTTCTGCTGCGCCTTCTGGTCCTGCGCGAAATCGGCCGCGAGTCCGAAAGCCCGCGCTTCTCGCCCGAAGCGCTGCGCGCACGCTTCACCTATGTCGATCCAGTGAAGCTCGAAACGGTGCTCAAGCGTCTGCGCGACAACGCACTGCTCGCCTTCGCCGAGGACGGCCACTACCACCTTTCGGATCCGGGGCGCAACGCAGTGGCGGCGATCTCGATGCTGCTGCGCTTTTCCGAGGAAGAGGACGTCGAACTCGGTTTTCTGACCGCGCAGCTTGCCGGCCTGCAGGCCATCGGCAGCGTCACGCCCGAAGCGCTCGGCCACCTGCTGTCCAAGCTCAACGACCTGACCTGGCATTTCGAGGAGGCGATCGCTTCCGGTTCCGAATTCAACATCGTCACCTCGCGCCGCCGCCTTTCGGCCAACGAACGCTGGCTCGCGCGGGGCACGGAAGTGATGAACCGCTTGCTGGCCGACCCGGACGTGGATTTTGACATCGCCCGCATCGCCCAGCGCATCGGCCTCGCGCAATCGCGGCTGGCACGCGTCGACGCAAGCTTCCAGCGCGCACTGAACAAGATCGAGGCGCAGCGCGTCACCCTCGGCGCCTCCGGCATTTCGTCGTCGGATGTCGCGGCCTGGCTGCGTGGGCAAAACCTCGGGCAACTCGCCGGCATGGCGGACGACGCGATCTCGCTGGTACCCGATCTACCCCTCGTCGCCGGCGGCCACGAATTGCTCGATCGTGCCGAAGTCGTCCTCAGCGAAGAAGTCCGCGCCCGCGAAACCGACCAGGCCCTGCCGCCTCCGGGCAGTGCCGAGGTCGACACCCGCCCGGAGCACGAAGACCTCGCCCTGCTCGAACACTTCACCCGCCGCATCGGCGCACTGCCCGATGCGACACCGCTCGCCGCCATCGTTTCCGGCGGCGGTTTCGCACCTTCGTCCTACCGTCTGTCCATGCTTGCGCTCTTTGCCGACGAAGCGGACGGTCCGACCGAAGGTCCGGTTGGCGAGTTCATGCGGCTACCGGTCGAGGTCTTCTTCACGGACGAACTGACTCCGGTCCACGAGGACGGGATCGCGCTCATCAGCCGCGGCGTGGTCGCCCCGCGTCGGCCCGCGCCCCCAGCAACGGAACCCACCCGATGATCGAACACGACGTCAAGGCGCTCACTGCGCGCCTGATCGCCCACCGCTGGCTGCCGCGCAGCGACCGCCTGGTGCGCCGTGCGCTGGTCGATGAGGCCTTCCGCATCGACCTCGACAGCCGCCTCGCCGCTGTCGGCCTGCAGTTGCAGGACAACCCCTACGCTGGCCATGTCGCAGTCGCACTCGCGGCAGACATGATGGAACCCGTGTTCGGTGCACGGCGCGAGTATGCCGCCAGCAACGTCGGCCTCAACCGCGATGAGATCGCGCTGCTCGTGGTGATCTGGTCGCTCATCGTGCTGCCCAAGCGCGAGCGTCAGGTCACCCGCCGCGAAGTCGCCGACGACGGGCAGACCGATCTGTTCGGCGCGGAAAAGCCCGTGGCGCACGACGCCACCGTTTCGGCCGCCCTGTCCGAAGCGTCGCTGATCGCCGACTTCGGACCGGCGCTCGGCGGGCGCAGCCGGGTCAGGAACTTCATGCTCGGCAAGCTCGCGCGGCTGGGCTTCATCGAGCGGCGAAGCGGCATGATCCTCGAAGGCCCCTTGCTCGACGTCGCCCTCGACTACCGCGTCATGGCCGACCGCATCATCCACGGCACCCTGGCCGACATGCTGTCCCGCGCCGGTCATGCGGTTCCCGAGGCCAATGCCTTCGAACTCGCCGACGAGCTTCCCGAAGAAGCCGTAGACGAGGATGAAACCAACTGAGCTTGTATTGGCTAACCAAAAAATCGAAGAGAGCGAAGGGTCAGGGTCGTAGATTGTCACAGCACTACGCCGTGATGTGCCCAGCGGCACAGCTTCCACCAAAGTCCGCGCCCGCCCGAGGCGGCCAGGAGGCGTGGCAACTCTCGATTTCGCCTCCGGCTCAAGCGACACCAACAGATGAACGAAAGCTCACAACACCGTTTCGCTTGCGGTTTGTCGAGCGTAACCTTTTGCGTTACCATTCAGCCATGATCAAGTCGTTTGCCTGCCGCGATACAGAAGTGTTCTTTGCAGGAAAGCGCATTCCCCGCTTCGTGGCGTTTGAGACGACGGCGATGCGCAAGCTGCAGCAGTTGCACGCGGCACCGAATCTCGACTTCCTGCGTGTTCCGCCGGGCAACCGCCTGGAAGCGCTTTCTGGAGATCGTGCCGGGCGACACAGTATCCGCATCAACGACCAGTGGCGGGTGTGCTTCGTTTGGGAAGCAGGCCATGCCCAGCAGGTCGAGATCGTGGATTACCATTGATGGAGGTCACACCATGACACGCGAAGTCCCCCTCATCCACCCCGGTGAAATCCTGCTCAAGGACTGGCTGGAGCCCTTGGGCATCAGCCAGTATGCGCTGGCCAAGGCGATTAATGTGCCGCGTCGGCGGATCAACGAGATCGTGCAGGGCCACAGGGCGATCACCGCCGATACCGCCGCTCGGCTGGGCGCCTTCTTTGGTGTCGAAGCCGAAGGCTGGCTGGCCCTGCAGGCACACTACGATACGGAAGTCGTGCGCGAGCGTTTGGGTGATGTGCTATCCCATATCCCGCGCTACGATCAGCCGGCCTTGCACCCATGACAGCCCGTTTCGTCAGCATCTGCGGCCTGCCGCGCGCCGGGTGGGCGCAGTAGCCAGATCCTGACGCCGCTCGAACTCATGGACCGCCTCGCGCCCTGATTCCACCGGCCGGCTTCCGTGGCACCACAGCGACCCTTTCGACCGCTTGCTCATCGCCCAGGCCCTCGACGAGCAACTGACCCTGATGAGCGCCGATTCGGTATTTCCCAGGTATCTGGACGCACTCCTTCCGGCCGACGACTGAATCCCAATGTTCCACATCAAGCAACTCGAACTCGTCCACTGGGACTACTGGCGCCGCTTCTCGCTGCCGCTCGACGCCCAGATCATCACCATCGTAGGCCCCAACGGCTCGGGCAAGACGACGCTGCTCGATGCGCTGCGCACGCTGTTTGCGCTGCGCTGCTCGGGCAAGCGCGATTTCCGGCGCTATGTGCGCCGCGCCGACCGCAGCTTCGCGTGGATCCGGGCGCTGGTCGCCAACCTGCCCGGAAGCAGTGGACGCCGCCCGTTCTTCCCGTGCCTCGCGGATCAGGTCACGCTCGCCTGCCGCATCCGTCGCGCGGGCGGCGAGTGGACCCGCGATTACGCCATCGTCGACGGCGACGTGCCGATCGAAGCCCTGGAACAGACCGAGGACTGGGTCGGGCTGCGCGACTACCAGAACCGGCTGGCCTGGGGCGGGCTGACCCCCGCGATCACGAAGGTGCTCGCGCTCGAGCAGGGCGATACCGACAAGCTGTGCGAATACTCGCCGAGGGCTCTCCTGGAACTCGTGTTCGACGTCTTCGGTGACAAGGAGGTCATGGACAATTACCAGGCCGCCCGCGAAGAGCAGAAGAACGCCGAGCGCGAACTCGAAGACCTCGGTCTCGATCTCGATCGCCTGCGCGCCCAGGCCGAAGCACGCCGCCTCGAAGCTGACAACTACCTGCTGTGGAAGCAGATCGCCGATGAGGCACAGGCGCTCGACGCCGAGATCGTGCCGCGCCTCGAAGCGGCCGAACTCGGCCGCGAGGCGGCCATCGTGCGCGAACAACTGGCCAGCGCGAAGGCCGAACGGAGCGCGCGCCTCGCCGAACGGCGCAAGGCCCTGCTGCGTCTGGAAGAAGTGCGCACCGAGCAAAGCGCGGCGGAGGCCGAACGGGCACGGCTGAAGCTCGACCATCACGGCATCGAGAACGCCTATCTCGCCGCACACGACCGTCTGCGCGACCTGGAAAAGCTCCTCTCCGAACGGGACGCACTGCGTGCGCGACTCGAAGCCGAGCATGGCGCCGATGCCGTTGCGCTGGAGCACGAACACGAACAGGCCGAAGCTGCGCTGGCGGATCTGCGCGCACGGGAACGCCAGCGCGTGGCCGATTTCGAGGCGCTTTCCGAAAGACTGCGTTCAGCCCGAAGCCGCAGAGGTCCGCCAGCCGATCCGGAAATCGCACGCTTTCGCACGCTGCTCGACGATCATGGGATCGGCCACCGCAGCCTTGCCGAAGTGATCGAAGTCAGCGACGCCGCGTGGCAGGGGGCGCTGGAAGCGATTCTCCGCCCCTACCGCCATGTCCTCCTGCTCGAACGCGAGTCCGACCGCCACACCGCATGGGCCTTGGGCGAGCGTGAACGCTTCCGCCATTTCATCGTACCCGAGCGTGAAACCGCCCCGCCTCCGCGTCCGAACACCCTCGCTGAAGTGGTCAGTTTCTCCGCCCCGGTACCGCGCTGGCTCACCGATCTGCTCAATCGCATCCACCGCGTCGAGGACGTCGAGTCCGCACGCGCGCTTGCGCGAGACACGGAGTGGATCACCCGCGACGGCTACCACCGCGAGCGCCGCGGCGCACGTCACCTGGGACGTCCGGCCGACTTTCATTTCGGTGAACTCGCCCGCAAGGCCCGCATCGCTCAACTGGAAGGCGAGATCCAGACGCTGGATCGCGAACTCGCGGCTCTGCGCCCGCAGGTTCAGGAGGCCGCGGATCGCCTGGCCGGACTGCGCTCCCGCCTGCTCGGCCTGCAGTCCGCCCAGTTGCTCGCCGCACGTGCGGAAACCTACGCCGCCGCAGTCGCCGAGTTGCCCCGGGCGCGCGAGGCGCTCTGCGTCGCAACCGACGCGCGCGTAGCATTCGAGTCGCAGCATGAAAGGATCGGCAGCCAGCTGGCCGGCATCCAGGTCGAGATCGAGCGGCGGATCCGAGAGTGCTCGGCCCTCGACCAGCGCCTGGCCGAACTCGAGCGCGACGCCGGCCCGCTTCGCCACGCGCAGGCCCAGCGGCTCAAGCGCCTGCGCAGCCTGGTCCGGGGAATGCCCGCGCACTGGCGGGATCCGGCCGAGATTGCCTTGCTGGGCGAAAGGTACGAATCCGCTGCGGGCGCGCGGCGCGAACGCGAGCGCCTGCGCAGGCGGCTCGACGAGGGCGACTGGGTCAAGGATGCCTCCGTCCTGACCCTGTCCGAGCGTCTCAAGGCCGACGTCGCCCGGCGCGAGCAGGACTACCGCGAACGCCTCGGCTACTGCGCCACCGTGCGTCGGCTCACCGAAGAGGCACGCGAGGCCTACATCGCCAAGCTGCGGGCGACGGTACGCCAGTATGGAAAGAACCTGAAGGCGCTCGGCGAACTGGCCGGAGTCGGTGTCGACTGCCCGTCGCCCGCGCTTGGAAGCGATGATCTTTCGCTTTCCCAGGCTGGCCTCGAAGTGCGCTTCGACTTTGACCGCAAGGGTGCCGTCGGCCTCAACGATGGCGAAGCCTCCGGCGGCCAGCAGGTCATGAAGTCAGTGATCCTGCTCATCGCCCTCTTGATGGACGAAGCCCGCCCGGGCGGCTTCGTCTTCATCGACGAACCCTTCGCCCATCTGGACGTCGCCAACATCGACCGCGTCGGCAGCTTCCTGCGCGCAACCCGCGCGCAGTACCTCATCACCACCCCGGTCACCCACAACGCCAATGTCTTCGAACCCTCGCAACTGACACTGGTCACGCGCAAGAAGAAGCCGGGTGAGGAATGGGCGCCGACGATCGGCGTGCTCGCACGGACGCGGTGATCCGGGGCCGGAACGTGTCGGCGCATCCCCGATGCGCAAGCAATGCGGGCCAGCACCGCGCTCGCGAGAAGCGAGGTCGCCGACCCGGACATCCGGCTCGCACAACATCGGGCGAGCCGGACTGCACGACAGAGCTTACTTGAACGGATCCGGTCGCGGGGTCGCGTTGCTCGACGGCGGCAGGATCGGCACCGTGATCTGCGGCTGCTCGCCCGTGAGCGTCTTCAGGAAGGCCACGATCTTCGCGATCTCGTCTTCCTTGTAGTAGCGCCCCAGTTGCAGCTGCCCCATGATGTCCGTCGCCTCTTCGAGCGTCCTGGCCTCCCCGTCATGGAAGTACGGATAGGTCATCTCGACGTTGCGCAGGGTCGGCACCTTGAAGTTGAAGCGATCTGCGTCATTGCCGGTCACCGCATAGCGCCCCTCGACCGGCGAAGTGCTGACGTAGGGCCGCACGACCCCCATGCGCTGGTAGGAGGTGCCGCCCGCCGCCGCACCGTTGTGGCAGGCCACGCAGCCACTGTCCTTGAAGATCTTGTAGCCGGCGAGTTCATCGGCCGTCAGCGCCTTGTCGTCACCGAGCAGCCACTTGTCGAAACGGGAGTTCGGCGTGACAAGGGTCTCTTCGAAGGCAGCGATTGCACTGGTCACGCGGTCCATGTCGATGCCAGCCGAGCCGAACACCTTTTCGAACTCGTTCACGTAGCCCGGAATCGACTGCAGAACGTCCAGGGCAAGGGTGTGCGGCATGGCCATCTCGACTCCGGCCTGAATCGGGCCGGCGGCCTGCTCCTTGAGGTCGGCGGCACGGCCATCCCAGAACTGGGCGATCGCGAGGCTGGAGTTGAGCACCGTCGGCGCGTTCACCGGCCCGGCCTGCCAGCGGTGGCCGATCGAGGTCTTCAGATTGTCGGTGCCCCCGCGCGACAGGTTGTGGCAGGTGTTGCAGGAGATGATCCCGGACATCGACAGGCGCGGCTCGAAAAACAGCTTCTTGCCCAGCTCGACCTTCGCCGGGTTGGTCACGACCGCGGGAGCGATCGGTTCGATCGGCTCTTCCCGTGCCTTGGCGCCCCATGCGGCGGTCGCTGCGAACATCAATGCGAGACTGATTGCCCTGATTTTCATGTTGAACTCCATGAGTGAAAGAAAGCGGCTTTAGACATGGTCTAACTGTTGTACCAATTAAACCCATCTTTCAGTCATGGTTTATTGATCCAGATCATGAATTTTGCCGGAGGGTACTTCTCCGTAGCCCGATCCGGGCCGAACTCCGGTACGGCGACCGTCCGTGATTCAGGGCGCCGACAGTCGGCGGCGCAGCCAACGCATCAGTGGCCCCACGAGCGGCAGCCTCGCGTACAACCCACTGGCTGCATCCCAGTAGTCGACGTGGCTCGTGACCCGTCCCTGCGCATCGAGGATCAGGTGACTGACCCCTGGAATCTCGATCGTCCGCGCGCCGGAACCAAAGCGGAAAACCCATCCGAGCATGGCCTGATTGCCCTCGCGCAGCCGGTTGGTCACCGTGAACCGCGGTGTCTCGACCTGCTGGAAGAGGTGGCGGAAGATGCGCTCGATCGCGGCCACGCCGTTGACTTCGTTGAAGGGGTCGCGGAAGAAGGCCTGCGGAGCGTAGAGTTGGGCGATCTGCGGCACGCTCTGGACGGTGAGCGATTCGTAGAAGGCGACCAGGCGGCCGAGGCCTTCATCGCGTGGATCGCGCGCGGCAGCCCCGTTCATCGCTCTGCTCCGGTCAGCTTGCGCAGGAGCCAGAACGCGATGCGATCGGGCAGCAGGCGCAGCACTTTCATTGCCCAGGTGAAGCGGCGCGGGAAGTGGATCTCGAAACGCCCGCGGGCAAATCCGTGCACGATCGCTTCGGCCGCCTGCTCCGGTGTCCGCAGCGCAGGCATGTGAAAGCCGTTCCGGGCGGTCAGTCCGGTCGCGACAAAGCCCGGGTTGATCAGAAACACCGAGACACCCCGAGGCGCAAGATCGAGATACAGGCATTCCGCCAGATTGATCAGTGCCGCCTTCGAGGGCCCGTATACCGCGGCGCGCGGCAGGCCTCGATACCCGGCGACACTGCCGACGATGGCCAGCGCAGCCGGTTCGCCTCGCTCAGCCTGAGCGAGCAGCATCGGCAGTACAGTTGCAACCCCATCGAAAACGCCGACCAGGTTCACGTCGAGGGTTTCGCGCACCGACTCCGGCGTCAGCTCCCAGGCGCGTTGTGGACGATAGGTTCCGGCATTGAACACCACCAGATCGACCCCGCCCCAGCGGCCAAGGAGGGAACCGAGCACCGCGAAGAAATCCCGCTCGCGAGTGACATCCATCGGGTGGACCGAAACATCCGTGGCACCGCGTTGCCGGCAGCGCTCGGCACAGTGCTCCAGGCCCTGCCCGCTACGCGCCGACAGCGCGAGGCGCGCCCCGCGCTGCGCCAGCGCGCAAGCGAGCGCCGCCCCAATTCCGGAAGAGCCCCCCACCAGCCAGACCCGCCGCCCCTGCCAGCGATCGATCGGCGCATTCAGACTCATCGACCCAGCCCCCTTCGAACGCTCACCCAGCCCTGCATGACTAACCTCCTTCGGGTTCCAGATCATGCGCGCGCAGCAGCAGTGCGAGCGCACCGGCCTTGAGGACGACTGGCAGCACCGCGTAGACCATCGCCAGGGCAGCGAGCGGCCCGGCTGCATCGGTCCCGGGGGTGTAACCCAGCCAGCCCAGGAGCGGCAAGGCAAGCCCTGCCGCAAGCGCGAGATTGGCCTTGGTTACGAAGGCCCACCACCCGAAGCAGGCTCCGGCGCTGGCACCTGCGGAAACCTGCCCGTCCGCGGCCCGATCGCGTGCCAGCAGATCGGCAAGCATGGCGGGAGGCACGGCGAGATCGGCTCCGAGTGCCGCACCCGAAACGATGCAGATCAGGGCAAACGCCACCAGATCGCCCGCACCCAGGGTTGCGGCCCACAGGAAGGCCGTCATCGCCAGCACCATCGCCGCCGCCCAGGCGCGCCGCTTGCCGCAGCGGCGCGCGATCGCGACCCACAACGGCAGGCTGGCGGCTGCGGCCGCGAAGTACAGCACGAGGAAGAGTCCGGACTGGGCGGGTGCGCGCAGCACATCGGACACGTAAAAGAGAACGGTGACCGAAGGGATCGCCGCGGCAATGCCGTTTGCCGCGAACACCAGCAGAAGGCGCCGGAAAGCGCGCACAGCGAGCGCGGCACGCAGCCCGGTGAAAACGCCCGCTGCCGGGCCGGATGGAGCGCACGCCGGCGATCGCAGCCCGAAGGAGAGCGTGCAGAGCGCACACAGCACGAGCACGGGAACGAAGCTCCAGGCGAGTGCGCGCAAACCCGCCGGCTCGTCGTCGGCCAGCATCCCGGGCAAGGCGGCCGCGAGCATCACACCGACGAGTGCAAACCCTTCGCGACTTGCCGAAACCCGGGTACGCACGTGGGTCTCGACGGCAAGCTCCGCGCCCCATGCGTGATAGGCGATCGATGCGGCCGACCACGCGAACGTCACGAGCGCCAGCGCGCCGGCCAGCCAGCCCAGCCCCGCCGACGCGGGCGGTGCGAGCAGCGCGAGCATTCCGATTGCGAGCCATGGCAGCGCGAATCCCACCCAGCGCTTGCGTGCCAGCCATCGGTCGTTGGCCCAGCCGATCAGGGGATCGGTGACGCCGTCGAGGACCCGGACCACCAGCAGCGTGGCGCCGACTGCCGTGATCGAAAGTCCGAGATGGTCGACGTAGAGCTTCGGGACGTGCACATAGATCGGCAGGGCAGCGAAGGCGAGCGGCAAGCCCAGCGCGCCGTAGGCAAGGATCGCCCGGTCCGGTTGCGGGTCGATGAAGGGCAGTTGACGGCTCACGGCGCCTGACCGCCCACCAGTTGCGCGCGCAGGCCCGGCTCGCGCGTGCGCACATCGAGCCAGATGGCGAAGAAGGCACGCGCGAAGCGGGCATCCGCGATGCTCGCAGTTCGCCGCCCCTGATGCCAGAACTCGGCTCCAGCGCCGGGATGATGGACGCCGACGATGGACTCGCCCGAAGACACCGACGGAAACGCGCGCTCGAGCTCGGCGCGCCAGTGCGCAAGCAGCGCTTCATCCCCGGTGCCGAGCTGGCGCATCTCCGAGATGCTCGAGTCGACCAGCCGGTCGGCCGGAATCGCCCGATGGTAGGTAAGCAAGAGTGCGAACGGCGCCTCCGGGTCGAACCGGTCGCCACTCACCCAGAGGCGGGCTTCGTAGAGACGGAGACCGAACCAGCGCATCTCTCCGGCGCCGAGCGGACGCAGTTCCGGGTATCGTTGCAGGATCTCCGGCGGCAACGGGGGAGCATTCGCGCGCACAGGCTGGACGGCAAGCACGATGCCCAGGGCGAGCGCGCACAGCGCCCCCCGGAGCGCGGCCCGCCAGGCCATGCGCGGCACGCTCATGGTGCTACTTCATGATGGCGCAGCTCGACGTGGTGCACGTCGATGCTGCCGGCCGCGAAGCCCGCCTCGCAATAGGCAAGGTAGAAGCGCCACATGCGGTGGAACCGCTCGTCGAAGCCGAGGGCCTGCACCGCATCGCGGCGTTCATTGAAACGCGCGTGCCATTGGCGCAAGGTCCTGGCGTAGTCCTGTCCGAACGAGAATTCGCCGCACAGTGCCAGCCCCGCCCGCCCTGCCTGCTCCTGGAGCGTCCGCGGAGAAGGCAGCATGCCCCCCGGGAACACATACTGCTGGATGAAATCGGTGCCGCGGCGATAGCGTCCGAAGAGCGCATCCGAGATCGTGATCGCCTGCAGTACGCAGCGGCCGCCCGGACGCAGCAAGGCGGCAAGGCGGCTGAAGTAGGTGGGCCACCAGGCCTCGCCGACCGCTTCGATCATCTCGATCGAAACAACGTGGTCGTACTGTCCGCGGGCGTCGCGGTAGTCGCACAGGGCAAACTCGGCCCGGTCGCCCCATCCGCCTTGCTGCGCACGCGCACGTGCCCATTCGAGCTGGGCCGGAGAGAGGGTGAGTCCCAGTACGTGGCAGCCATACTCGGTCGCGGCCACCTCTGCAAAGCCGCCCCAGCCGCATCCGACTTCCAGGATCGTCTGCCCCGGAGCGGCCCCCAGACGATCGAGGATCCTCCGGTACTTTCTTCGCTGTGCCGTTTCGAGATCCTCATCCTCGGCACCAAAGACTGCGGCCGAATAGGTCATGGTCGGGTCGAGCCAGAGCGCGTAGAACGCATTGCCGAGGTCGTAGTGGGCCTCGATGTTGCGGCGCGCGCCGATGCGCGTGTTGGCCCTCAGAAGATGCGCGAGGCGGTGACCGATGAGCCGCCAGCGCCGGCCGTAGAGCGCCTGCCCGAGTTGCGCACGGTTGGTCGCCAGCATCCTCAGAAAGCCCGTCAGATCGTCGGTTTCCCACCGTCCGTCCATCCAGGTCTCGGACAGGCCGATGTCGCCGCGCGCGAGAATCTCGTCGAACACACCCGGATCGTGAATGCGCCAATGTGCCAGCACCTGGCCCTGACCCGCACATGCCATGGTGCCATCGGGCAACTCCACCGAAATGCCCCCTCCCTGCAACGACTGCAGGATTTCAAGCGCCATCCGGGTCGCACGCGGCAACGCGGCCATCGCGCGATCAGGCAGGCACGCCAGCTCATGCGTCAGCGTTTGTTCCATCGGATTCATGGGGTCGTCTCCTTGAGGGGCGGCTCGGGCTTGCGAAAGAACGGGACCTTCTTCGACCACAGCCGCAAGGCCTGCCAGTGGATGCGCGCGATCACGCCCAGGGTCATGAACGGGAACCGAAGCAGCCAGCGGATCATGGCGGGGCGATCGAGGGGTACGGCACGCCCGCTCAGGCGCGTCACGAGGTCGCAGTGCCCATGGTTCCAGTACTCGAGCTGAACGGCGTGCACCGCCCTGCGCTCGACAAAGCGGAACCGATACTCCCCTTCGACCGGAAAGAAGGGCGACACATGGAATACCTTGCGCGCCCGCAGTTCGTCGTCGGGGACGATGGGCCGCAGGTCGGGGTGATGGATCAGGTAGCTGTGATGTTCGCCAAAAGTGTTGTTCACCTCGGCGAGCACCGCACGCAGATGGCCCGCACGATCGTGGCAGAACCAGAAGCTCACGGGGTTGAACACGTAGCCGAACAGACGCGGCAAGGTCTGCAGCACGATCTCACCGTCACAGGCCGTCGCAAGCCCATGCCGTGCGAGCAAGTCCCGGATCCAGGGCAGCAGGGGCCGGCCATCCCGCGGACCATGGTCTTCGGCGTGCACGCTGAACACGGCTGCACGGTCGATGCCAAGCAGCGGAACCCGGAGCGCCTGCAGATCCGACAGCGGCAGTCGCAGGAAGGCGAGCGGGTAGACGAAGCGATGGCGCGCCACCGTCCGCCGCTCGTGCAGCACAGCGCCGAAGCACACCACCGGCGCCAGATCGTGAGGGCTGGAGTCCATGGTCATGCCGCCAGCGTCTCGATCGGTGAACTGAGCCACGGCACCCGGACCCCGAGCGCCTCGACCACTGCGAGCGCCGAACGCAGCCCGTCCTCGTGAAAGCCGTAGCCCGTCCAGGCGCCGGCATACCAGCACCGGTCGACACCCTGAACCTCGTGCAGTCGCGCCTGGGCATCGATCGCCCCCTGATCGAACACCGGGTGGGCATAGTGCAGGGTCTGCAGCACGCGGGCCGGATCCGGCTCAAGAAAGGGGTTGAGCGACACCACCACCGGCGTCCCCGAGGGCAGCGGCTGCAAGTGGTTGATGAGGTAGCTCACCGAGACGGGCCGCGAATCGGCGCGGCCGGCGCCGGCGAGATAGTTCCAGGCCGACCAGGTCTCCCGGCGGCGCGGAAGCAGGGCCGGATCCGTGTGCAGGACGGCAAGATTGTCCTGGTAGCGTACGGCACCGAGGATCGCGCGCTCTGCTGCGCTCGCCTCCTCACCGAGGATCTCCAGTGCCTGGTTGCTGTGGCAGGCAAAGATGACCGCATCGAAGGATTCAGTCTCACGGGCCGTGTTCACCCAGACTCCGCCCGCGCTTCGCCGCACGCGCAAGACCGGCGCTCCTGTGCGCACGTCGTCCAGCCGCTCGGCGATGCGTCGCACATACTCGCGCGAACCACCCCGCACGGTCAGCCACTGCGGCCGGTCGAAGATCTGCAGCAGGCCATGGTTGTGGCAGAAGCGCAGGAAGGTCGCGAGCGGATAGTCAAGCATGGTGCGCGTCGGACACGACCAGATCGACGCCGCCATCGGCAGCAGATACCAATCGCGAAACGGTGCCCCGTACCGTTCCCGTTCGAGGTACTCGCCCAAGGTAACGAGCGGCGCCTTCCCCTCGGAGGCCGCCATGGCGATCCGGGTCGTTTCCCGGTTGAAGCGCAGGAGATCGCGCAACATGCCGAAAAAAGCCGGGCGGAGCAGGTTGCGCCGCTGCGCAAACAGTGTGCCGAGGTCGGATCCCGCCCACTCCAGGTCCGGTTCGGACAGGCTTACCGCGAACGACATGCGGCTCTCGACCGCCCCCACTCCGAGCAGATCGAACATCGCGCACAGATTCGGGTAGGTCCGCCGGTTGAAGACGAGAAAACCGGTATCGACCGGATGGCGCGCTCCCGCGAGTTCAACCTCGACGGTATGGCTGTGACCGCCCAGCCGCTCGGCCGCCTCGAACAGCGTCACCGAGTGCTCGCGCGAGAGCAGCCAGGCGCACGCGAGCCCCGAGATTCCCGAACCGATGACGGCCACCCGCCGACGCCCCCCATCCAGCTTCTTCGGGAGATTCATGATCCGGCTCCGGGTCCGGGCCTCGCACCGACGCGCTCGGTCGCGTGGCGGCCCACCTGGCCTGATTCCGGCGCAGGGGCGAACGTCTCCGGCCGGTGGAGAAAGCGCATCAGATCGGCTCGGTCGACCATCGAGTTGTCCTGGACAATGTAGATCCTCGAATGAGGCTCGGGCGGACGATCGGACATGGCCCGAACGCTCCACAGGGCCGCGATCGAAACCACACAGAACAGCAGCAGGCGGGCAGCTGCCAAGTGGGGATGCGGCAAGGCAATCTTTCTCAGGTTCATATTCTGTCCTGGACAAATGTAAGTCACAACCCTAAGATAGATTCAACACAATCCTTTGTCAACGATTTGTCCAGGACAAAATGAACCCAACCACTCCAAAACTGGATTCCGCAAACGGTGCGCTGTCGATTGCCGCCGTGGAGCGCGACACCGGACTGTCGAAGGACACGCTGAGGGTCTGGGAACGCAGGTATGGTTTCCCGAATCCGCAACGCGATGCGGGAGGCGAACGCATCTACTCCGCCGAGCAGCTCGAAAAGCTGCGACGGATGCGTCGGCTCATGGACCAGGGCAGGCGTCCGTCACAGCTCGTCGGTCTGACCGTTGCGCAACTGCAGGAATTGCTCGACGCCCACACACCCTGCGCGCATGACTCGTCCCGCGAGACCACTCACGAAACAGCACTGCTGAACCTGGTCCGGCTCCAGCGCAGCGCTGAGCTGTACTCGGCCTTGCAGCAATTGCTGCTCAAACAGGGTTTGCAGCGCTTCGTCGCCGACACCCTCGCCCCGCTCAATGAAACGGTCGGGCAGGCCTGGCTGCGCGGCGAGATCGACGTGACCGGGGAGCATCTCTATACCGAGCAGGTTCAGAATCTGCTGCGCGGTGCGATCGGAGCCAGCGCAACGGCACACGGTCGCCCGCGCGTGCTGCTGACGACCTTGCCGGAGGAGCTGCACGGGCTCGGCCTGCTGATGGTGGAAGCGACCCTCGTGCCCGAAGGGGTGAGCTGCGTCTCACTGGGCACCCAGACCCCGCTCGCAGACATCCGGACGGCCGCAGCGGCGGGGCGCTTCGACGTCGTCGGCCTGTCCTTCAGCGCCGCCTACCCATCCCGTCAGGCGATCGAAGGAATCCTCGAACTGAAGAGCGGGCTTCCGGCCGACATCGCCCTCTGGGTCGGTGGGTCCGCCGTACAGGGCAGGACAGGCAAGCTCCCTGGTGTGCGGGTGATCAGCGATCTTGCGGACGTTCTGACCGCGCTCGAGCAATGGCGGGATTCAAGTACCTGATTCCGCCCGGCGAAAGAGGCTGACGAGGCTGCGCGCCGGCGGCCCGGGTCAGGCGCGCGCGGCAGCCTTGAGATCCGGGACGTCTTCCTTCGCACGCGCCTCTTCCAGGTACTTCATGATCGTGTCCACTTCGGACGCCGGATCGATCGCCCCTGCGTCCGTGCGCACGCGGTGCAGCGCCTTGATCCGGTACATCGCGGCATCGGCCTCCTTCAGCAAGGCCGCAGGGGAATCGCCGTCCCGCGGGAACACCGCACAGCCGATCGCTGCATGGAGGCTCAACCAATCCTCGCCGACCGGAAACGGTTGCGCGAAACAGTCGACGATCGCCGCGATCACGCGCCGGATATGGACGTCGTCATACAGATCCTCGAGCAGGATCACGAACTCGTCGCCACCGAGCCGTGCAACGGTATCCCCTGCCCGGACGATGTGCTGCAGCCGCCGTCCCACCTCGACCAGCAGCTCATCGCCGGCCGCGTGACCATACCGGTCGTTGACCGGCTTGAAGCCGTTGAGGTCCGCCAGCAGCACGGCCATGCGGCTGTGATGCCGGCGCGCACGAACGATCCCCTGGCGGATCCTGTCGTCGAGCAGCAGCCGGTTTGCCAGGCCGGTCAGCGCGTCATGGTGGGCCGCGTGGCGCAGGCGGCGCTCGTTCTCTTCGAGCATGCGGTTCGCCGCCTCGAGTTCCTGCGTGCGTTCGGCCACCTTCTTCTCGAGCATCTGCTCGGAGCGGTGCAGCGCATCGACGAGCTTCTCGTTGGCGAGCAAGGCTGCCTCCTGCGCCTGCGTCCGCTCACGCCGCATCGTGTTGATCCGGTCAGCCAGCGCGAACGACAGCAGAAGCATCTCGAGCGCCGAGCCGACGAGCATCGCATAGCTGGTGAAGAGGTTGGTCGGGATCAGGGCGTGATGCCGCAAACCGAGGATGGCCGTTCCAAGCAGGACCGCAGACCAGGCGAGCAGGTACAGCCTCGCGCCTGGCGCCCGTCCGTGCGCGCACACGAGCCCGCTCGCGATCGCGACCCCCGCGAAGACGATCCCGGAGGCCGTGAGCGCAATCGCGAAGTAGCTGTACGGCGCCACGAGCACACCCGCCGCGAGCACCCCGAAGAGTCCGGCGAACCCGAGCAGGATGCGATCCATCCGCGGACTGTGGCGGCGTGTATCGAGGAAGCTGCGGGCGAACATCGCCGAGAACATGCCCGACAGCGCAAACCCGACGACGATCGCGATGTGCCCCCACAATCCGCCCCCGGACCACAGGAACTGGTTTCCGAAACCGTAGAGCGAGAGCTGTCCGACGATCATCCCGCCCAGCATCCCTGCGTACTCGAGGTAACTGCGCTGACGGATCGAGCCGTACAGCAGGAGGTTGTAGAGCAGCATCGCGAGGAGCGAGCCAAAATACACGCCCAGCACGATATAGAGCGTCTGGTTGTGGTGCTCGAACGCTTCCGGTGCCCACAGGGTCAGTGGCACGGTCAACGAGCCTTCGGAAACGATCCGCAAGGTCAGCGTGTTGACTTCACCGGGGTGCAGCGCGACGGGAAACACGAAGTTGCGGTGCGGGATCACACGCTCGGAAAACGGCAGACGGTCGCCCGCACGCATCGGTGCATCCCGCCCCGCGACGTAGAGCTCGACACCGTCGAGGGACGGGTAGCCGAGTTCCAGGATCCGCTCCACCGGCGGCGCACCGGGCTCGCCCGGAACGAAGACGCGTAGCTGCAGCCAGTGCGCCGCCGTGGAATAGCCGAAATTCAGATCTCCGGACGCGGTCGCGGCAGACCGGAACGCCTGCGGTTCGATGTCGCCGATCGTCCATGCCTGGTCCGGATCGACCAGCACCGTCGCGTAGGGGGCCAGATCGATCGCCGTGACGGCCGGATCGAGATCGAGGCGAATCCCGCTTTCATCGGTCGCACCGATTCCGGGATCAACGAGGAGCAGGAGGAATGCCGCCATCCCGAGACACAGCACCGCATGTCGAAGCCCCCTGATCCGCGCCCGCGCAACCGGTTCGTACGCCATCATCATCGCCTCCCGAACGACGCCCTTCGCGCTCATTCTAGCGCCAAAGGCGTGTTCTGGAGAACCTCTCCCTTCGATCCGGAAGAGCTGAGAAATGGCAAAACTCCCTGACAGGTCAGGAAAAAACTCTGCTCATGTCATATCAAGAATGTCTTTGGCATGCCTTGAACACTCGGCCGAGCACCGGCCCGTCTTCGTTTCGGGAGTTCCCGATCAGGAAACCTGGGCGCAGGGCTGCTCACGCGGCGCACGCAGGTCGGCATGGCGCATCAGGATCGCCAGCACAACATACACGGCGAGGGCATAGAACATTGCCCAGCCCACCGACCACGCGAGCCACAGGCACACCGCGCCGCCCAGCATCGAGAGCGGCCAGGTTCGCCGCGGCAGCAGCCGGATGGCCGCACCCAGGGTCAGCAGATAGACCAGCACGATCATGCCGTTGGCCATCAGGATGAGCTGCTTGAGCGAGAGATCCAGCGCCGTCGTGAGCACGACGCTCAGCAACGACCCCAGCGACACTGCAAGCACCGCCCGCGCCGGCACACCGACACGATTGAGCTCGGCCAGACGCACAGACACCGCTCCGTCATTGGCCAGGCTCCACAGCATGCGCGCGACACTGGCGAGATAGATGTTCATGGTCGCAAAGCACGACAGGAAGCCGAACACCCCGATGAAGGCCGCCCCCTGTCCGCCCACCAGCCGGTCGAACAGCAGGACCATCGCCGGCACCGAAGCGTCGGCGAGTTCGACGTGATGCAGGATGGCCCAGCTTCCGAGCCCGTAAACGAGACCCGCACAGAGCACCCCGACCAGCAACGCGAGCGGAAAATCGCGCTCAGGGCGGCGAAACTCGGCAGACAGATGCGCCAGCGTCTCGATCCCGATGAAACTCCAGAACGCAAGCGCAGCCGTCGCGCCGATCAATCCGAAGTCAGGTGTCGAACCCGCGTGCGTACGCCCGCTGCCATGCGCAAGCCACGCCCACGCCGCGAGCCCCAGGACGACCGCCGCGACGCCCCAGGCAATGAGGCCCTGCAGTGCCCCGGAGACCCGGATCCCGCGCACGTTGATGGCGACCATCACCGCGAGCAGGCCAAGCTTCGTCACGAGCACGCCCGCCGCATCGAGTCTGACGAGTGACTGCAGGAACCAAAGCGCCATCTCCATCGCCGCCGGCAGGCCGACGCTCATCAGAGCGATCAGGATCCAGCCGACGATCCGTCCCTGACGCTGCCCGAACGCCCGCTCGACGTAATACGATGCGCCCCCTGCGTGCGGGAAACGGCGGCCGAGCTGCGCGAACGCGAACGCAACCGGCAGGATCGCCAGCACCAGCACAGCCCAGCCCCACAAGGCGCTGGCACCGGCCTGCCGGACCGTGAGTTCGGGCACGATGAAGACCCCGGTGCCGAGCAAGGCCGAAACCAGGAGCCCGAGACCTTGCGAGAATCCGAGCGCCTTTCTGAGTGTCGCCATGATGTGAGCCCTTCGCTTCGAATCGCCGGACACCCCGGCCCGGCACACGAAGAGCTTAGTCGCACGGCGGCTTTCACTTTTCCGGTTCGAGGCTTCAAAATGGCGCTTTTGGCCGTCGAAACGCGTGGGGAGCATGCACCGTGGACAAGTTCGACCAGGGAATCCTCGACGCGCTGCGGGAAGACGCCCGTCAACCGGTCGCCGCAATCGCCGAACGCGTGAATCTGTCACGCTCTGCCGTCGCCGACCGCATCCGCAAGCTGGAGGACCACGGCGTCATCCGCGGCTACCAGGTTCTGCTGCGCGAACCTGGCGCGGGCGAGGTCTGCGCCTATCTCGAGCTGTGCTACAACGACATCCAGTGCAAGGACATGGCGCGCATCCTGCGCACCATTCCCGAAGTCAAGCTGTGCCACGGAATCAGCGGCGAGACCGACATGCTTCTCTACGTGCGTGCCG
Source organism: Rhodocyclaceae bacterium (assembly GCA_023383815.1). Taxonomy (GTDB): domain Bacteria; phylum Pseudomonadota; class Gammaproteobacteria; order Burkholderiales; family Rhodocyclaceae; genus JACOUN01. The sequence goes on along the minus strand of JAHDYG010000011.1, from coordinate 63,424 downwards.
ACAGCATGGCCCGCATCCACGCGATCCGCGACCGCATCGGTGCGGTACCCGGCGTGGCGCGCATCAAGACGCATGTCGTGATGGCCGAGTACATCAACGCGTTTGCCGACTCCTAGCGCCCATCCGGCAGCGGTTCGAGCCGCAGGATGCGGCCGTGGCTTTCGTCAAGCAGATAGAGCAGGCCATCCGGCCCCTGGCGCACGTCGCGGATGCGGCTGCCCAGCCCGGTGAGCAGGCGTTCCTCGCGCACGACCCGCTCACCGTCGAGTTCGAGGCGCACCAGCATCTGCCCGCGCAAGGCGCCGGCAAAGAGGCTTCCACGCCAGACGGGAAACGCCTCGCCATCGTAAAAGGCCATGCCCGAAGGTGCGATCGAAGGGGTCCATTGGTGCACCGGAGGCACCACGTCGGCCCGCTCGGTTCCCTCCCCGATTCGCCCGCCCGTCACATACTCGCGCCCGTTGGTAATGACCGGCCAGCCATAGTTCGCACCCGCGACCCCGCGGTTCACCTCGTCACCGCCCTGCGGTCCATGTTCGTGCGTCCACAGCACGCCGGTCAGCGGATGGAGCGCCGCGCCCTGGACGTTGCGATGCCCCCAGGACCAGATCTCAGGGTACGCACCTTCCTGGCCGACGAACGGATTGTCGGCAGGCACCCGGCCGTCGGCGTGGATGCGGATGATCTTGCCGAGATGGCTGTCAGGCCTCTGCGCATCGTCGCGATGACCGAAGCGATCGCCCAGCGTCGCATAGAGGGTTCCGTCCCGCGCGAATGCGAGCCGCGAGCCGAAGTGGTGCCGTCCGGGTGGGTCCTCCCGCTGCGCGAAGAGCACCCGGACGTCCGTGAGCTGGAGGCGTTCGGCGTCGAGCACGGCGCTTGCCACCGCAGTGCGCGCACCACGCCCGGTGGGCTGCGCGAACGAGAAGTAGATGCGTCGATCGTGGTCGAATTCCGGGCCGAGGACCACATCGAGAAGCCCGCCCTGCCCCTCTGCATGCACGTCCGGAACCCCCGCAAGCGGCGCCGACAGCACCCCGTCGGGCGAGACGATGCGCAGACGCCCGGCGCGCTCGCTCACAAGCATCCGGCCATCGGGCAGAAAGGCAAGCGCCCAGGGCGTTTCCAGTCCCTCCGCAACCGCCACGACCTTGAGCGGACCGGCCGCGGACTCGATTCGGACGATCTCGGTTGCCGCAATGGCGGCCGACGCGTACACCGACCCCATCATCGTGACCGCCACCACCAGAAATCTCCGCTCGCCAAGCCATGTCGAAACCATCGCCTCCTCCTTTCGAGCCGCTCCGGCCCGTCCATTCCATTGAACCTTGACCCGTCAGTGCCGTCGGTTCGACCGCAGTCCGCCTTCCCACGGAGGACCATGAAACGGTCCTGGCAGTTCGCACTCCGGTGACCCCGGGCGCAGGCCCGGACTGCGGCACAATGACGCCCTTCCCCATGCATCCACGCTGCCGACCCGGCAAACCAGGAAACCCGATGCCCCTACGCAACCGCTCCGGCACCGTCTTGCTTCGCGCCGCCTTTCTGGGCGCACTCCTGATGATCTTCGCACTCGCGCTGATGCCCCTGGGCCCGGTTCCCGATCTCGTACCCTCGCAGGACAAGCTCGGCCATCTGGCGACCTTCTTCGGGCTGAACCTGCTCGGCTTCGCCGCCTGGCCGGGCCGCACGCCGAGCGTCGCGCTCGCGCTGCTCGCCTATGGCGCCCTGATCGAGGCCGGCCAGGCAGCGACGGGCTACCGGCACGCCGAATCGCTCGACTGGATCGCCGACGCGCTGGGCGTGGCCACGGCGCTCGCCGTGCGCGCGTTCTGGCTCGTGCGCAGGCACCCGCACCGATTCGGCGCGAACGACCATTTGGGTTAGACTCTGCAGCAGTTCAGCCGGCCATCAGGGAGAAGCGGGCTGTCGCCACGCCGCGCGTGCCGCGCGACATGCCACGTACCGCCCTCCCCGACCCGGTTCCTGATTTCAGCGACCCCCGATGAGGACCGGAGCCGATGGAAAGCAAGGAGTTCACCAAACCCATCCACGTCACCACCTGGATGGGCGTCTTTCTGGCCCTCGTCGCGATGCTCGCGGCGTTTCTCGTCCCCCAGCTCAAGCACGCCTTCCTGGCGAATGCGGCCTTCAACGGCGTGATCCTGTTCGTGCTGGCAGTCGGAATCGCTGTCAATCTGCGCCAGGTGTGGCGCCTGCAGCGTGAGGTGCTGTGGATCGAAAGCTTCGGTCGCACCGATCTTCAAGGGCCACCGCTGGTCCGCCCGGTGCTGCTTGCACCAATGGCCAAGATGCTCGCAACGCGCGAGCGAGGGCGCCTGAACCTGTCACCCGCCTCGATGCGCTCGCTGCTCGACAGTGTCCAGATCCGCCTCGAAGAGCAGCGCGACCTGTCACGCTACCTGATCGGCCTCCTGATCTTCCTCGGCCTGCTCGGCACGTTCTGGGGCCTGCTGACGACGATCCGCTCGGTCGGCGACATCATCGGCGGCATGAGTGTCGGCACCGATGCGGTCGCGATGTTCGAAGCGCTCAAGACCAAGCTCGACGAACCGCTGGGAGGCATGGCGACAAGCTTCTCGACCTCGCTCTTCGGCCTGGCCGGCTCGCTCGTCGTCGGTTTTCTCGACCTGCAGTCAGGCCATGCCCAGAACCGCTTCTACAACGAACTCGAAGAGTGGCTCTCGAACGTGACCCGGATTCCGTCCGGCATGCCCGGGGATGGCGACGGTTCGGTGCCAGCCTACGTCCAGGCCCTGCTCGAACAGACGGCCGAGAGTCTGGACCGGATGCAGCGCGCAGTCGGCGAATCGGAGCGCGAGCGCCGCGCGACCGTCGACCAGCTGAGCGAACTGAGCCACCAGCTGAACCGTCTGTCGGAACTGATCGGCCGAGAATCGCGCGGGCTGTCGACGGTCGCCGAAACGCAGGACGATCTGCGTACACTCGTGCGCCAGCTCGCCCAACGCCCGAACGAGGCCGCCCAGTTCTCCGAGGATCTGCGCTCCGAACTGCGCCTGATGTCGCGAACGATCGCTGCCGCGCTGGGCGGACACAAGGCGGACTGAGCAGATGGCCGTGCTCTCGCGCCGCCGCCGCGGCCCGGACTTCTGGCCCGGGTTCGTCGACGCCCTCGCCTCGCTCCTGATGGTGATGGTGTTCGTGATCCTGATCTTCGTGATCGGGCAATTCGTGCTCACCGACGCGGTGAGCGGGCGCGACCGCGCCCTCGCACGCCTCAATGCAGAGCTCGCAGCACTGGCTCAGACGCTGAGTCTCGAGAGCGCCGCCCGCGAACGCGCGGAAGCGCACATCGGTGAGCTTTCCGCGACCCTCGCGAGCGAACGGGATGCGCAAGCCGCGCTCGCCGCAACACTCGAAGAGACCCGCGGCACGCTGTCCACCACCGAACGCGCACTGCTCGAACAACGCGAGGAGAGCGTGCGTCAGCGCGAGCAGGCGGCCCGCCTGGTTGCCGACATCGCCGCACTCGAGCGCCTCAAGCGCGAACTCGAAAGCGAGGTGGCGCGACTGGCAAGCGAGCTCGACACCTCCGAGCGCACGCTCAAGGATCAGGTCGCGGTGTCGGAAAGCGCGCTGGCCCAGATCGAACTCCTGAACCGGCAACTCGCTGCGATCCGCACCCAGCTCGAGGAACTGAACAAGGCCCTTGCGGCCGCCGAAGCCACGATCCAGGCGCGCGACCTGAAGATCGACGAACTCGGCCGCGAGCTCAATCTCGCACTCGCAGCGCGGGTTCAGGAGCTGACGCGCTTCCGCTCCGAGTTCTTCGGCCGTCTGCGGGCCGTGCTCGGAGAGCGGACGGACATCCAGGTCGTCGGCGACCGCTTCGTGTTTTCCAGCGAGGTGCTGTTCCCGAGCGCGTCGGACGAAGTCAGCGAGGAAGGCCTGAAGCAGTTGCTGCGCCTGGCCGAAACCCTCAAGACCATCGCGAAGGAGATTCCGGAAGACCTGCCCTGGGTGTTGCAGGTCGATGGCCATACCGACCGGCGCCCGATCGCCACCGCGCGCTTCCCGTCGAACTGGGAGCTGTCGACCGCGCGAGCACTCGCGATCGTGAAGTTCCTGCGCGATCAGGGCGTTCCTGCACAACGGCTCGCAGCTACCGGGTACGGCGAGTACCACCCGCTGCAGGCCGGCGACAGCACCGAGGCGCACGCCCGCAACCGCCGCATCGAACTGAAGATCACCAGTCGCTGAAAGGGTCCCGAGAGGGCCCGTGCGAAACCGTTCTCACTCCCGCCGGTCAGCCCTTCGATCCGGCGGGATGGGGCACCAGCGGACGCTCGGACTTCAGCAGGCGCGCTTCGGCGGGCCCCAGCAGATCAGCAAGCGTCACATCGTCCAGCGCACCAAGGAATGCGCTCAACGCATTTGCCAGCGCCCCCTTGAGCCGGCACGCCGGATCGAGCAGGCAGCGGCTGTCGGCATTGAAGCACTCCACCAGATCCATCGCGCGCTCCATGCGCCGCACCACCTCCCCGACGCGAATCTGCGCTGCATCGCGCGCCAGGCGCAGTCCGCCGCCCTTGCCGCGCAGACCGTCGACGAAACCTTCGCGGACGAGCTGATTGACGACCTTCATGAGGTGGCTGCGCGAGATCTCGTAGCGCTCCGCGATCTCGGCGATCGTCACCAGCCGACCGGCATTGGCCCCGAGATGGATCAGGACGCGCAGGGCATAGTCGGTGTGTTGGGTGATATGCATCGGACGCTCCACTCGTGGCCGCCGAAGTGCGACCGCAACCGATTATAGTGTTTTCAGCCAAAAGATACATTCAAGTTGACTCTTTTTAAGAAGCCGATTAGATTCATCTTTGTGTTTCAAATCCACTTCTTCCTCACCGACCGCTGGAGAGATCACCATGCACAACTGTAGCTCGCCGCTCGCTGGAAACCCCCCGTATCCATTCGACGCCACCCGCATCGCCAAGCGGTTCCGTCATGCTGCCATTTTCGGCGCCCTCGAGGCGCTGGGACCGGGAGAGACGATGCGCTTTCGCAATGACCACGACCCGATCCCGCTGCTGCAGCAGATCGCCAGCCGCTATGGCAACGCCGTCCAGGTGAATTACGTGTCGCGCGAGCCCGATGGCGTCGTGATCGACTTCGTCATCGCCGGCTGACCCCGGAACCTCCGGCATGGCCACCCTGTTTCGCATCGACGAACCCCGGCGCCGGGCGGTCGACCCACGCCCGAGTTGGAAGGCCACGCTGTCAATGGCCTTCCGCCCCTTCTACCTTCTGGCATCGGTGCAAGGGGCGCTGTTCGTCTTCGCCTGGGCACTCGGCATCGGCGGAACCGCCGCCCTGCCGGGTTTCCTGTGGCATGCGCACGAAATGATCTGGGGCTATGCCGGAGCCGTGATCGTGGGCTTCGTGCTGACCGCGGTGGCGACCTGGACCGGGCAACCCCCGGTGCGTGGTCGTGCGCTTGCAGGACTGGCCGCGCTGTGGCTGGGCGCACGGATCACCTTGCTCGCGGTGCCGGACACGAATCTTGCCGGCGGACTGCTCTCCGTGCTGTTCTTCGTCGCTGCAGCCGGCTTCATGGCAGTTCCGGTGCTGCGCACGCGCAACAGGAGAAACTACATCGTGCCGGTGCTCCTGCTCGGGCTCGGTGCGGCCAACCTCGCCTTCCACCTCGCGATCGCCGGCGAACTGGCCCTCGACCCCCGGCGCATGCTGCACGTCGGGCTGCTGCTGGTGGCGACCGTGATCTTCTTCATGGGCATGCGCGTGATCGCCTTCTTCACCAGCCGCGCACTGCAGATTCCGCAGTTCATGAACTCGATCACAGCCAACGCGATCGCGGTCAGCGCTCCGCTGGCCATGGCCACCGCCGTCGCCATCGACGCACCGCCCGTACTGATCGCTTCGCTCGGCGCTGCGGGCGGGGCCGTGAATCTCGTTCAACTCGCACGCTGGTGGCACCCCCGCGTCGCGTCCCAACCCCTGCTCTGGGTGCTCTTCGCCGGCTATGCCTGTACGGCCTTCGGGGTCGCCCTCTACGGCCTTGCGACGCTCTTCTGGCCGCTTGCCACCAGCGCGGCGCTGCACAGCATCGCGGTCGGCGGCATCGGCCTGCTGACCCTGGGCATGATGACCCGCACCGCGCTTGGGCATACCGGGCGCACGCTGGAACTTCCTCCACCGATGGGAGTTGCGTTCTGGCTGGTACTCGCAGCCACCGCGCTGCGCCTGTTCTCGGCCCTGCCCACGGCGCTCGCGCCTTATGCACTGATCGCGAGCGGCGTGTGTTTTGCCGCCGGTTTCCTGCTCTTTGCGTGGCGCTTCGCGCCCTGGCTGGTCCGCGCCCGCATCGACGGACTGCCCTGACCGCGCCCTTCCGGACATTCGACGGGTGGGACTTCCCTACCGCATCCGGGCTTGATCTAGAATGATCGCGAGCACGGCCGGCCTGCCGTGCAACGCGCACCGCAGGCCGGCCCTGGCGTTTCCGAACCGCAGGGGAGAACGGCAATGACCGAGCGCGCAGGCACCGAACCCAACCACCCCTGGCGCTTCTTCCGTAGCGGCGGATTCGACCAGGTCCGAATCGAGACGGCCGAAGACCTGCGCCATCTCGATCAGCTCGACCAGAAGCTCTGGGCCGTGCTCGGCTGCCCGACCTCGGGACTGGAGTTCGACCGCCAGACGCTGGAACGGATCGACACCGACGGCGACGGCCGCATCCGCAGCCCCGAGATCCTCGCTGCGGTGCGATGGGCCTGTGCCCATCTCAAGGATCCGGGAATCCTGTTCGAAGCCGGCGATGCGCTGCCGCTCGACGCGATCGACACCACGCATCCGGAGGGCGCGAGGATGGCGGCGACCGCCCGCCAGTTGCTCGCCGTCCTCGGGCGCAGCGAGGCCAGTGCGATCCGTCTCGTGGATCTGGCCGAACCCACCCGCTTCTTTGCCCCCGAGCGCTTCAACGGCGACGGGATCGTGCCTGCCGAACTGGCCGAAGACGATGCCCAGCGTCAGGCAATCGCCGACATCCTCGCCTGCTGCGCCCCTCTGACCGATCGCAGCGGGCAGCCCGGAATCGATCAGGCCACGCTGGAACGCTTCTTCGAACTCGCCGAAGCCCGTGCGCGCTGGCTTGCGCACGGGCGCGAAGACGCTGCCGTGCTGCCGCTGGGTGATGCGACCGCAGATGCGGCAACGCTCTTCGACACCCTGCGCCCGCGCATCGACGACTTTTTCACCCGCTGCCGGCTCGCGGCCTTCGATGCCCGCGCCGCCGAAGCCCTGAACCCGCCCGAAACGGCCTACCGCGAAATCGCCCAGCAGCTCCTGAGCGCGCAGGGCTGCGAACTCGCGACCTTGCCGCTCGCAAGGGTCAGCGCCGGCGCCAAACTGCCGCTCGCCACCGGGCTGAACCCTGCCTGGAGCGAAGCGATCGCCCGTCTGCGCGACGAAATCGTGGGGCCGCTGCTCGGCCCGCGCGAGCACCTCGGCGCCGAGGAGTGGTCCGGGCTGTCGGCACGCTTCGATGCCTGGCACGCGTGGATGCGGGAGAAGCCGGGCGACGAACTGGAGGGCCTCGGGCCGGAACGCCTCGCGCAACTGCTCGACGGCACCCTTCGCACCACCCTGTCATCGCTGATCGAGCGGGACCGCACGGCCGACACCGCTGCCGAAGCCTTCGACCAGCTCGAACGGCTGCTGCGTTACCGGCGCGATCTCGTCACCCTGCTGAAGAACTACGTGAACCTGAGCGCGTTCTACAGCCAGCGCGAAAAGGCCATCTTCCAGGCCGGAACGCTGTACCTGGACCAGCGCAGCTGTGATCTGTGCCTGCGCGTCGACGACATGGCGCGTCATGCAGCGCTCGCGCCGCTGAGCGGAACCTACCTCGTCTACTGTCAGTGCACGCGCGCCGATGCCGGGCCGATCACGATCGTCGCCGCACTCACCGGAGGCGATGCCGACGAGATGCTCGTACCCGGACGCAACGGAATCTTCTACGACCGCCAGGGACGCGACTGGAACGCGAGCATCGTCAAGGTCGTCGAGAACCCCATCAGTGTGCGCCAGGCGTTCTGGTCGCCGTACCGGCGCATCGGCCGCATGATCGGCGAGCAGATCCGCAAATTCGCGGCCTCACGCGACCAGGCGGTCGACGACAAGGCTGCGGCAAACCTCGCCGACACCGCCGCTGGAGCGGAAAAGGGAAGCGCGGCGCCTGCCCCGGCAGGATTCGACATCGCCCGCTTCGCCGGCATCTTCGCCGCGATCGGGCTGGCGCTGGGCGCACTCGGCACGGCCCTGGCCGCGATCGTCACCGGCCTGTTGTCGATGCCCCCTTGGCAGTTGCCGCTGGTGGTCGTGGCCGTGATGCTGCTGATCTCCGGGCCGTCGATGCTGCTCGCCTGGCTCAAGCTGCGTCAGCGAAACCTCGGGCCGCTTCTCGATGCCAACGGCTGGGCGGTCAATACCCGCGCCCGCATCAACCTGCCGTTCGGCGGCGCACTCACCGGCGTCGCAGCCCTGCCACCAGGCGCCTCACGCAGCCTGGACGACCCCTATGCCGAGAAGCGCACTCCGTGGCGTGGCTGGCTCCTGGCCCTCCTGACCACCGCGCTGCTCGCCTGGTTGTGGCACCAGGGGTACTTCACGACAGGGATCGGCGCGCCGACCGTGGCGACCGAGCCCCCGCGCTGAACGGGGAGCGCCTCACGATGACCGCCGCCGCGCTGCGCGTCGTTCAGGGGGACATCACGAAGCTCGCGGTGGACGCGATCGTCAACGCCGCCAACCACTCGTTGCTGGGCGGAGGCGGGGTGGACGGCGCGATTCATCGCGCCGCCGGTCCGCGCCTGCTCGAAGAATGCCGCGGGCTTGGCGGCTGCGCCACGGGTGAGGCAAAGCGCACCGCAGGCTACGAACTGCCCGCCCGCTTCGTGATCCACACGGTCGGCCCAGTGTGGCATGGGGGCCAGCACGGCGAGTCCGAAGCGCTCGCCTCATGCTACCGGCGCGCGCTCGAAGAGGCCGCCGTGGCCGGAGCGCGCAGCATCGCGTTTCCGTGCATCTCGACCGGCGTATATGGCTACCCTGTGGAGCCCGCCGCACGCATCGCGATCGCCAGCGTGCGCGCCAGCCTCGAACGACTCCCGGGCCTCACGGAGGTGATCTTCTGCTGTCATTCGGGTGCCGACGCCGCACTCTACGAGCGGCTGCTCGCAGCCTCACCACCCCCAACCGCAACCGACCAGCCCTGAGGACCCCGAGCCGATGTCCCGCGAACAGTACGAAGCGCTCGCCCGCAACCCGGCCAACCACGTACCGCTCTCGCCACTATCCTTCCTGCGGCGCACGGTGGATCTCTTTCCGTCGCGCACCGCACTGATCCACGGCGCACGCCGCCAGAGCTGGGCAGAAACCGGGGCGCGTGCACGGCGGCTGGCGGCGGCGCTCGGGCAGCGGGGCATCGGCACCGGCGACACTGTGTCGATCCTGGCGGCCAACACACCGGAGATGTTCGAGGCGCACTTTGGCATCCCGATGGCGGGCGCCGTCCTCAACACGATCAACGTCCGCCTCGATCCGGGAACGATCGCCTACATCCTCGAACACTCGGACGCGCGGATGCTGATCACCGACACCCGCTTCGCGCCGACGGTCAGGGAGGCGCTGCGCCAGCTCGGACGCAAGCTCCCGGTGGTCGACATCATTGACGACAACGAACCACCCGGCGAGCGGCTTGGCGACGTCGACTACGAGGGACTGCTCGCCGAGGGCGATCCGCTGTCACCCTGGCGCCTGCCCGAGGACGAGTGGCAGGCGCTGGCACTCAACTACACGTCGGGCACCTCCGGCCGCCCGAAGGGCGTCGTCTATCATCACCGCGGCGGCTACCTGATGAGCATGGGCACGGTCGCTGCCTGGAACCTGCCGCTGCATCCGACCTATCTATACACAGTGCCGATGTTCCACTGCAACGGCTGGGGGCACGCCTGGACGATGACGCTCATGGCCGGAACCGTGGTCTGCTGCCGGACCGTCACAGCCAGGGCGATCTTCGAGGCGATCGCCGAGCACCGCGTCACGCACTTTGGCGGCGCCCCGATCGTGCTCGGCATGCTGGTGAACGCGTCCGAATCCGATCGGCGCAGCTTCGACCATCCGGTGCGCGTCCTGACCGCCGGTGCCCCCCCGCCGGCCGCAATCCTCGAACGCATGAAGGCGCTCGGCTTCGACGTGATGCAGGTGTACGGCCTGACCGAAACCTTCGGGCACGTCACACAATGCCTGTGGCGCGAGGAATGGGATGCCCTGCCCTTCGAACGCCAGGCCGAGATCCAGAGCTGGCAGGGAGTGACGTTTCCGATGAACGAGGAGGTCCGCATCGTCGACCTCGAAACCCGCCAACCGGTCCCGCGCGACGGCATCACGCAAGGCGAGATCGAGCTGCGCGGCAACACCATGATGAAGGGCTACTACAAGGACCCCGAAGCCACCGCGCAAGCCTTCACGGACGGCTGGCTGCGCACCGGCGATGCGGCCGTGTGGCACGAGCACGGCTACATGCAGATCCGCGACCGCCTCAAGGATGTGATCATCTCGGGCGGCGAGAACGTCTCTTCGGTCGAGGTCGAGGATGCGCTCTACAAGCACCCGGCCGTCGCCGCCGCCGCAGTCGTTGCACAACCCGACGACAAATGGGGCGAAGTCCCGTGCGCCTTCGTCGAACTCAGGGATGGCCAGCACGCCAGCGCGGCCGAGCTCATCACCTTCTGCCGCGAACACTTGGCGGGGTTCAAGGCCCCCAAGACGATCGTCTTCGGTGAACTGCCGAAGACCGCAACCGGCAAGATCCAGAAGTACGTACTGCGTGCGCGCGCTGCTGGAACCGGAGCCTCGGGATGAGCGACCTGCATGCGCTGTTCGCGGTGGGCGAGAGTCCGCATTCCGGATCCGTCACCGGCTTCCCGGCATGAAGACACCTCGTGAACAGATGCGTCTTGCGCTCGCGCTGGTCGCACTCGGAACGGCCCTGGTCATCGGTCTTTGCATCCTGATCCAGGCACAGGTCGGGCACGAGCGCGCGGAGGCGGAGACCCGCCTGCAACGCGAACTGGAGGCTCAGGCCCACCTCGCCGAAGCGGCCGTGATGGAGCGGGTACGCAAGATCGACACGGCGATCCTGTTTCTGCGCGAGAGCCTCGAAGCGCGAGGCCTCGACGAGTTCAAGCGGATGCTTGCCAGCCTGGCGAACAGCGGCCAGCTGGATATCGCGACCGCGAACCTCGTCGCCGACCGGAACGGCACCGTGCTGCTCTCGGGCGGCAGACCCCCGCAGTCGCATGTCTCGGTGTCCGACCGGGACTACTTCACACGACTGGGCGACGGCGAAGATCGGCTCGACATCTCCGGCCCGATTGCCGGCCGCATCAGCAAGAGGAAGATCGTCGTGCTGGCGCGCCGGGTGCGAAGCCCCGACGGCGGATTCGCTGGAGTCGTGGCGATCGGCATCGACCCCCAGGCCCTGATCGGCAGCGGTCTTTCGAGGCGCGCCTCCGGCAATGAGATCCTGACCGTGATGTCCGGGGACGGCATGGTCCTCGCCCGCTCCGCCGACGCCGACACGTACATCGGTCGGCGCATCGACGACGCCGCGGTCGCGACCCTGCACTCTGGAGATGCCGTCTATGCCGTACGGGCTTCGCCCACGGATGGCCGCATGCGTGCGCACGCACTGCGCCACGTCCAGGGGCTGCCGCTGTATGTCGCGGTCGGCGACACTTTCGAGGAACTGGAGTCGCGTCTCGCGCCGCGACGCACGATGCTGTGGCTTTCCGGCACCGCGATTGCCGCCCTGCTGCTGGCGCTGCTGTGGCTGGCGTGGCGCTACGCGCAGCGCAGGGTCGCCCAGATCGGCGACCTGGGCGCCATGCAGCGGCGGCTCGACATTATCATCGAGAGTCTAGCCGAAGGGGTCGTCGTACGCGACGCCGAAGGCCGTATCACGCTGGTGAACGAAGCCGCCGCCCGGCTGTCCGGCGTCCCGCGCAGCGATCTCATCGGCCAGCGACCCGAGAACGCCATCTGGGACCTGGTCGACGAGCATGGACAAACGCTCCCGCCCGACCGCTATCCGTCGGCCCGGACCGTGGAAAGCGGCAAGCCGATCGATCACCAGCTGTATGGAATCCGGACACCCGGACGCCGGCCCGCCTGGGTCAGCATCAGTACGCGCCTGCTCGACACGGACCCGCAGGGCAGCAGCGATGTCGTCGTCGCGACCCTGTCGGAAGTCACGCGCCTGCGCGAAGCCGAGCGCGAAGGCCGGATGGCAGCAGCCGTGTTCGCGCAGGTCAGCCAGCCGATCGTGATCACCGACGGCGAGTCGAACATCCTCCGGATCAACCGCGCGTTCACCGAGACCTTCGGCTACTCGGTCGAGGAGGCCGTCGGCCGCAAGATCAGCATCCTGCGCTCACAGCGTCATGAGGAAAGGTTCTACGCCGGAATCTGGGCCGCACTGCAGCGAGACGGCTACTGGCATGGCGAAGTCTGGAACCGCAGCCGCTCGGGCGAGCCGATTCCCTTTCTCGCATCCATCACGAAGATCAACGAGCCCGCATCCAGGGAGGTGCGCTATGTGGCCGTATACTCCGATCTCCATGACCAGAAGGCGGCCGAAGAAGTGCTCCGCTGGCAGGCGAACCACGATCCGTTGACCGGCCTGCCGAACCGCCCGCTGCTCCTTGACCGGATCCAGACCGCGATCAGCCAGGCCGAGCGCAAGAAGGCGCGGGTCGCGGTGGTGTTCGTCGATCTGGACCAGTTCAAGCCGATCAATGACCTGCATGGCCATCTGGCCGGTGACCTGGTGCTTCAGACCGTGGCCGATCGCATGCAGGGGGTGCTGCGAGCCAGCGATACCCTGGCGCGCGTGGGTGGCGACGAATTCATCGCCGTGCTCGGAGAGGTCGGAGAATCCGCAGGGGTGCGGCGCGCGCTCAGCGGCCTTCTCACCGCAGTTCGCGAACCGGTTGCGTGGGAAGACACGACGCTGACCGTCGGATGCTCGATCGGAGTCGCCTTCTGGCCCGAAGACGCCAGCTCTCCGGCAGCCCTCGTCGAGGCCGCGGACGCAGCCATGTATGCCGCAAAGAAGGAAGGCGGAAGCCGGATCGCCACGGCTGCTGACTCCGAGACCGGATGCGATGGCACCTGAAGCGAGGCTTACCCAAGACGCGTTGACGCTCAGCCCTCGACGAGCGCCCCATCGAGTCTGGGCACCGCCGCGAGCAGCCGGCGCGTGTAGTCTTCGCGCGGCGCGCGCAGGACCTCGGCGGTGATTCCATCCTCGACCAGCCGTCCGTCGTGCATCACGGCCATGCGGTCGGCGAGGAACTCGACCACACCCATGTTGTGCGTGATGAAGAGCAAGCCCAATCCGTCTTCGTCAACGAGCCGGCGCAGCAGGCGCAGGATGCCAGCCTGCACCGAGACATCGAGCGCCGAAGTGATCTCGTCGCACAGGAGAAAGCGCGGTTCGAGCACCAGCGCCCGCGCGATGGCCAGCCGCTGGCGCTGGCCACCCGAGAATTCGTGCGGATAGCGCCACAGGCTGTCAGCGGGCATCTCGACGCGTTCGAGCAAGGCGAGCGCACGCGCCTGGCGCTCATCGTCATCCACGCCGATGCCATGCACGCGCATCGGCTCGAGCAGGGTCGTGGCGATCGGCAGGCGCGGGTTGAGACTGGAGCCTGGGTCCTGGAACACCACCTGCATGCGCCGCCGCAGCGTCCGCAGCGCCCGCTGCGGCACACGCGTGATGTCTCGCCCTTCGAGCCGGATCTCGCCCGCAGTCGGTTCCAGCAGGCGCAGCAGCGCGCGCCCGAGGGTGGTCTTGCCGCAACCGGATTCGCCGACGAGTGCGAGCACCTCCCCCTCCCGCACGCTCAGCGAAACGCCATCGACCGCACGGAACTGATCGACCACCCGCCGCAGGAAGCCGCGGCGAACCGGAAAATGCACCCTGAGATCACGGACCTCGACCAGCGGCTGGCCGGCCGGCCGCTCGCGCCGGCTGCGCACGAGCCGCTCCGGCAAGGCTGCGATCAGGCTCCGGGTGTATTCGTGCTGCGGTCGGCGCAACACGTCGTCCGCGCGGCCGCTCTCGACCAGCACCCCACGGCGCATGACGCCCACCGTGTCGGCAATCTGCGCCACGACACCGAAATCGTGCGTGATGAAGAGCACGCCCATGCCACGCCGCTGCTGCAGCTCGCGCAGCAGGGCGAGGATGCCGGCCTGCACCGTCACGTCGAGCGCCGTGGTCGGCTCATCGGCAATCAGCAGCTCGGGTTCGCAGATCAAGGCCATCGCGATCATCACGCGCTGGCGCTGTCCACCCGAGAGCCGGTGCGGATACTCGCGCACGCGGCCCTGCGGGTCGGGCAGGCGCACCTCTTCAAGCGCCGCGACGATGCGCGCAGCACGCTCGTCGTCGGGCATCCCGGGGTGATGCAACTGCAGCGCCTCATCCAGTTGCTCACCGATCGTCAGCACCGGATTGAGCGAGGTCATCGGCTCCTGGAAGATCATGCCGATCCGCCGGCCCCGTACCTGTGCGAGCACCTCTTCACCCGCGCCGAGCAGATCCAGCGCCACGCCCTCCTCGCCAAACAGCCGGATGCGCCCGCGCGGGTGGCGGTGACGCGCCTCGGGCAGCAGCCCCATCAGCGACAGCGCCGTGACCGACTTGCCGCTGCCCGACTCGCCCACCAGGCAGACCGTCTCGCCCCGCTGCACGGCAAGACTGACGCCGTCGACCGCCCGCATCCAGGACTGCCCGTCGGACAGCTCGGTGACGAGGTCCTCGATCTCGACGAGCTTCACCGCCCCGCCCCCTGCATGGTGCGCTGGGTGTGCGGGTCGACCGCGTCGCGCAGCGCCTCACCGATCAGGTTGTACGCAAAAACGGTGAGGAAGATCGCACCGCCGGGGAACACCGCCAGCCACCAGTTGAAGGTCGAGGACTGCACCGCCTGGTTGAGCATCTGGCCCCACGACGGATCATCGACGAGGCCCAGGCCGAGGAAGGACAGCGTGGCCTCGGCGAGGATTGCGGAGGCCACGCCGAAGCTCGCGGCGACCAGCAGCGGCGCCAGGCCGTTGGGCAGCATGTGGCGGAACAGGATCGATGGCAGCGGAAGGCCGCATGCCACCGCCGCCTGTACGAACTCCTGCTCGCGCAGCTTGAGGAACTCCGCACGGACGTAACGCGCGTAGCCCGACCACGAGGTGATGCCGATGATGATCATCATCATGTAGATCGAGCGCCCGAAGAACGCGACGAAGGTGAGCAGCAGGAACAGTGTCGGGATCGCCTCGAAGATCTCCACCAGGCGCATGCCGATGATGTCGACGACCCCGGAGAAATAGCCCATCAGTCCGCCGATCAGCGTGCCGATCACGAGCGCGATCCCGGTCGCAATGAAGCCGATGCCAAGCGCGATGCGCGCGGCGTGGATCATGCGCGCCGCGACATCCGCACCGTTCTCCTCGGTGCCCAGCCAGTGGCGCCGCTCGGCCACGGCGAGCGGTGCCTCGATGCCGGTGTCGCCGTAATCGCGCAGGTAGTCCTTGGCCGAATACGGAATCGGCGCCCGCACGATGCGCTCGACCGCGCCGCTCGCCTCCAGTTCGCGGTACTGCTCGTAGACCACCAGCACCGGCGGCGCGACCAGTGCGTACGCCAGCCCGGTCGCCACCGCAATCCCGCACAACCAGGCGAGCACCCGCAGCCACAGGCGTCCGGGCACGCACGCCAGCGCCACCGCGAGGAAGAATCCGGTCAGCCAGATCCAGTCGACCGGCTCCAGATGCGCCAGCGCCGGACTGCTCGCATGCCCGTCGACGACGAGGTAGAGCGGGTGCGTGTTGGCGATGAACGGAGCGAAAGTTGCCACCAGCACCAGCACGCCGATCCACGCCAGGCCGAGGCGTGCGCCGGTGCGCCGGACGAGCGCGGCGAGCACCTGGCGCGACCACGGGCGCGAACGCTGCACAGGCCTCGTATCGATCTCCGTCGCCTCAGTCATAGCTCACCCTCGGGTCGGCGATGGCGTAGGCGAGATCGGCCAGCAGGTACCCGGCGAGCGTCAGCAGCCCTGAGATCAGCGTCACCGACAACACCAGTTCTCGGTCGCGGGTCTGCACCGCCTCGACCGCAAGCTTGCCCATGCCATCGATCGAGAAGATGCTCTCGACGATCACCGAGCCCGCCAGCAGGCTCGGCAGCAGGGTTGCTGACACCGTGATCAGCGGCAGCAGCGAATTGCGGAAGACGTGGCGCCACAGCACGGTCTCCTCATCCACACCCTTGGCCCGCGCGGTGCGCGCGTAGTCGGCGGCCAGATTCTCCAGCAGCGAGGAACGCGTGAGCTTGGCGAGGAAGGCAAGCCCGCCGTAAGACAGCGCGATGACCGGCAGCACGAGGTGCCAGGCCCGGTCGAAGAGATAGCCGGCCTGGACGATCTCGACCCCTGCCGCGCGCGCAAGCCCGATCCCGATGCCCAGCCCGAGCCCGCCGGCGAGCGCAATCCGCAACCCCTGCCCGGGAATGCCGGCGAGCGCACCAGCGAGCCCGGCTCCCGCGGCCGCAAGCACGAGGTGCAGACCGCTCGGACCGAAGCCGATCACGTCGGCCGCCATCAGGTAGCCCAGCCCCGCGCCGAGCGTGGCGCCCCCGATGCGTCGCGCGTTGCGCGGCGCCGTCGCTGCGGCCCACACGAGCAGCACCGTGGACAGGCCGGCGATCGTGAAGAGCAGCACAAGATCGCTACCGCTTGCAAGCCACGGCAGGAAGGTCTGGTCGACAGCCTCGCGGCGCACCAGTCCGGCGGTCGGAAACCAGCGCCAGTGCTGCTCGGACGCAAAGAACCCGATGAACAGCACGCCGGCGAGCATGGTCGGCACCGACCACAGACCCAGGAGGAAGACGTTGGAGGCGACATCGAAGCGCCCGCCACGCGCGCGCGCAGCCTGCACGCCGATCGCGATCGAGATCGCGTAGATCAGCGGAATCGAAAGCAGGTTCAGGAGCAGCGTGATCGGCAGCCGTTCGGCCAGCAGGTCGGTAACCGGGCGCCCGTAACGGAAGCTCACCCCGAGGTCCGGTCCCTTCAGCACCGAGAAGGCGCCGAGGCTGCCGTCGGCCTCACGTTCGAAGCCGACTGGAGAGATGTTGTTGAGCCAGCGCAGGTACTGCACCGGCGCCGGCTGGTCGAGGCCGTACAGGCGGTTGTAGTAGTCCTCCAGCGCCTGGCGCGACTCGGGTTCCAGGTTCATGCCGTCGACCAGCGATTGCGCGCTGATCCCGCCCGGCGCCGACGCCATCACGACAAACACGACCAGGGTGATGCCAAAGAGCGTCGGCACCATCAGCACGGCACGGCGAAGCAGGTACAGCAGCATGGCCGGTTCAGCGCCTGCGTTGCTGTGCAGCCGGTACGTACACCTCCACCGGCACCGACATCAGGTTCAGGCCCAGCGGCGTGTTCTCGAGGTTCGCGATGCGCGCATCGACGAAGGCCAGGGTCTTGCGCCGGAAGAGGAAGGTGTAGGGCTGGTCGGCCACCAGCACCCGCTCCGCAGCCTGCCACAGCGGCATGCGCTTCGCTTCGCTGACCTCGCCGCGTGCCGCGTCGATCAGGCGGTCGAGTTCGGGGTTCCGGTACGAGATGAAGTTGTCGCCGCCTTCCAGCGTCTGACTCGAATGGAACATCTGGAAGATGTCGATCTCGATGCCGGAGGTCCAGCCGAGCGTGATGGCATCGAAATCCTTGCGCTGGATGTTCTCCAGCATCACCGACCACTCGGTCGGCTTCGGCCGCATGACGATGCCGGCGCGCGCATAGAGATCGCGCAGGAACAGCACCATGCGGCGCGTGTCCTCGTTGTCCTGGAAGAAGGTCATCTCGAATTCGAACGGCTTGCCGTCCTCGCCCTCGAGAATGCCGTCGCCGTTGCGATCCGCAAAGCCCGCCTCGGCGAGCAGGCGACGTGCGCGCTCCTGGTCGTAGGGAACCGGCTGGAGTGCAGGGTCGTGCTGCGGAGAGTGCGGACTGAAGGGACTGACCGCTGCTTCCGCATAGCCGAGCAGCACCTCGTCGATGACCCGCGCGACGTCGGTCAGATGCGTCATCGCGCTGCGCACGCGCGGATCGGTGAAGCGCGTCGGCGCATTGCCGCGCTGCTGGTTCCAGGCGATGTAGCTGTATCCCGCCGTCGGACTCATGTACTCGAAATGCTGCGTGCGTGCACGCAGCCCCTTGTCGTCCAGAAGTTGCTGGTACTCGCGCGGGCGCGCCCCATAGACATCGATGTCCTGATTGCGGAAGGTCGTCAGCCGGGCGCTGTCGTTCTCGATCACGCGCCAGACGATGCGGTCGAAGGAGGCGTCCACCGGCCCCCAGTAGCGCGGATTGCGCTCAAGTTCGACGCGCCCCTGATCCGGCGTCCAGCCTTCAGGATTGGCGAGCCGGTATGGCCCCGAGCCCAGCAGCAGGCCACGGCTCTCGTTGAAGGTGCGGGGATCGTCCAGATAGCGGCGGTAGAAATGCGCGGGCAGGATGTCCATCGAACCGGCGAGTTGCAGGCTGTTGAAGTACGGTTCGGCGAACAGGAAGCGCACGGTATGGTCGTCGATCGCTTCGACGCTCCGGATCTTCGACAGGTAGGCGCGGCTGCGCGGGGCCGCGATCGCCTCGTTCATGATGAATTCGAACGTGAAAGCGACATCGCGCGCAGTGAGCGGCACGCCGTCGGAAAAGCTCACGTCGCGCCGCAGGCGGAAGGTGATCGTCAGGCCATCGTCCGAGATCGACCAGTCCTCGGCCACCAGACCGCGCCACTCGAGGCTGTCCGGGTCACGCGTGATCAGGGATTCGATCACGTAACCCTGCACCTCACTCGCATACGCGTCGGTCGATACCAGCGGCGTGAGCGTGCGCAACCCCGTGCCGAAGGCGAGCATCAGCCAGTCCCCGCTGGCATAGTCGGGACGTGTGCTCGCGCGACGCGCCCGATCGAACGCATCCGGCACGGCGAGTTGTGCTTCCTTCGGCGCAGCCGCCGCTATGGCCCGCGAGCCTCCACTTCGCAGCGTCTGCTCAAGATCGCGCACCAACCCGCGCGTGCGCCGGATGTCTTCGGCCTGCTCCTGCAGGATTCGCGTCATCTCGGCCATGCGCTGCCACTGCCGGTCGACCTGCACCATCGTCAGCACGATCAGCACTGCGATCAGTCCGAACGCAAGCCAGAACCCGAGGCTGAAACCGCGATCCGTCTTCTTCATGGGCTCGACACTCATGCTCTTCGCGTGGGTTGGAAGTCGCTCACTTTACCGCAGATCCGTGCCGGTCCGGACCCGCGTGATTCAGGGCAAACGGACATTTCGCGTACCATTGGGTTCCCCGATCGATCCCTCACACGCCATGTCCCGCATCGCCCTCCTGAGCTGGTTCATCCCCTTGTTCCTCGTGTCGCTCGTACCCTCGCCGGCCCGCGCGCAGGACGACGCGGCGTTCACGAACTGCCTGTCGAGTCTTCGTGCGCAGGCCGTTTCACGCAAGATCCCGGCCACCACCTTCGAACGCCTGACGGCTGGCCTGGCCGCGGACGCCGAGGTGCTCACCCTGCTCGACCGCCAACCCGAGTTCGTGACACCGGTCTGGGACTACCTGGCAGGGCTCGTCGACGACGAACGGATCACGGACGGCCGGGCGATGCTGCAGGAGTGGCAAGCGACGCTGCAGCGCATCGAAGCCGAGTATGGTGTCCCGGCCGAAACAGTGGTCGCGATCTGGGGGATCGAGAGCAACTACGGGCGGACCTTCGGCCGGCGTTCCGTCGTCCGGTCGCTCGCGACCCTGTCGTGCTTCGGAAGGCGCCAGGAGTTCTTCCGCAACGAGTTCCTGACGACCCTGCAGATCCTGGAGCAGGGACACATCGAACCCGAGGCGCTGGTCGGGTCGTGGGCCGGAGCCTTCGGACACACCCAGTTCATGCCCTCCACCTTCGAGCGCATCGCGGTCGATTTCGACGGCGATGGCCGTCGCGATCTGCTGGGCAGCGTCCCGGACGCCCTTGCGTCGACCGCGAACTATCTGCGCCGGTCGGGCTGGCGGACCGGTCAGGGCTGGGGGTTCGAGGTTCGCCTGCCGGATGGTTTCGATGCGGTCGGGGCGGGGCGGCGGAACAAACAGGCGCTCTCGAACTGGATCGCACGCGGCGTGCGAAGCGCCACGGCGGCACCGCTGCCCGACTCGGACACGCAGGCCGGCCTGATTCTTCCCGCGGGACCCGGGGGCCCGGCCTTTCTCGTCCTGCGCAACTTCGATGCACTCTACTCGTACAACGCAGCCGAAAGCTACGCCCTGGCGATCGCCCACCTGTCGGACCGGCTGCGCGGCGCAGCGCCCTTCTCGACCGCCTGGCCAACCGACGATCCCGGACTCTCCCGGGCCGAGCGGCGCGAGGTGCAGGCCTTGCTGCGCGAACGCGGACACGACATCGGCGAGGTCGATGGCCTCATCGGGGCGAACACGCGGCGCGTGATCCAGGCGCTGCAGCCAGAACTCGGCCTAGCGGCCGACGGGCGAGCGGGAAAACGGCTTCTGGAAGTCCTGCGCGCAACCCGCTGAACGAGTCCGCTCCCCAAATGTGAAAGGCGGCCCGACTGGACCGCCTTTCGCATTTCCTGCTCGACAACACGTTCCTGCTCTTTCCGGCCGGCGCAACCCCAGCCCCGATCTTGGATCCGGCGATGCGGACAGGCCCTCAGCGGCCGTGCGTGAGGCAGGTGGCCAGCCGGTGGAACAGCATTTCATCGACCATTCACGCTCCTCCCCGGTAAGGGCGACTCCGCGCCCGACGATCTCAGATTAGGCCAGCCCGACCTCCGGAGCAAGGCCATCACACTCCAAAATTCCTTTTGATTCAGATCAAAACTGAAATTGACGACTGTTAAAGACACGTTGCGGGCATGGGTACAAAGTACGGACTGCCTCAAGCAAGCCACTCTTGGCGATTTCTGAAGGGAGATTTGACTATGTCAGTGCAACTGAAGCTCCGCAAGAGCTACACCGCAGTGCTCGCAGCCATGATGGTCGGCGGGCTCACCGGATTCACCGGGACTGTTGCCGCACAGGAACAGCCCACGCTTTCGAAGGAACAGTTCGATCGCGCAACCCTGCTGTACTTCCAGCAGTGCGCCGGCTGTCACGGTGTGCTGCGCAAGGGCGCCACCGGCAAGAACCTCGAGCCGGAAAACATGCTCAAGCTCGGGCAGCAGCGTCTGGAGCGGATCATCGCGCTGGGCACCGAAGGCGGGATGAACAACTTCGACAAGATCTATTCGCCCGACGACATCAAGCTCCTGGCGACCTACATCCAGATGACGCCGCCGATTCCGCCGGAAATGTCGCTGAAGCAGATGAAGGAGCGCGTCAAGCGCCACGTCGAACTCAAGGACTACCCGACCAAGCCGGTCCACGGGCGCAACTGGAAGAACTTCTTCCTCGCCATCGAGCGTGACAACGGCTCCGTCGCAGTCATCGACGGCGACAAGAAGGAACTGGTCGCACGCATTCCGACCGGTTACGCGGTGCACGTGATGAAGGCCGTCGAGCACAACAAGGTCGCCAAGCATCCGAAGCCCGAGGAAATCGGCCGCTTCTGGTACACGATGGGCCGCGACGGCAAGATGACCAAGATCGACCTGTGGCAGTCGCCCGACAAGATGCTGGTCGCCGAAACCCAGATCGCCTACGACGCACGTGACGTGGCCGTGTCCGGCGACGGCAAGTATGTGATCGGTGGCGGATACTGGCCGCCGCACTTCGTGATCCTCGACGCCCAGACGATGGAGCCGCTGAAGGTCGTCTCGGCCCGCGGGGTGAACGTCGATGGCGAGTATGTGAACGAAGCACGCGTCGCAGCGATCTACGATACGCCGCATGCCCCGACCTGGCTGGTGAACATCAAGGAACTGGGCCAGACCTGGCAGGTGGATTACTCCGACATCAACAACCTGCGCGTCGACATGATCGACAATGCCAAGTTCCTGCATGACGGCTTCTTTGATCCGACCGGCCGCTACTTCCAGATCGCAGCCAATGCGTCCAACAAGATGGTCGTGATCGACGCCGAGGAGCGCAAGCTCGAGGCCATGATCGACACCGACCTGCGTCCGCACCCGGGTCCGGGCGCCAACTGGATCGATCCGAAGTGCGGTCCGGTCGGCGGCACCCCGCACCTTGGCGTCGGCAAGATGACGGCCTGGGGCAACGATCCCGCGAAGAACAAGGACGCAGCGTGGAAGATCTGCTACGAGGTCGAAACCGAAGGCCCGGGCCTGTTCATCCGTACGCATCCGAAGAGCGACTACGTGTGGATCGACCAGACGCTGCATCCCGAGCCGGAAGTCCAGCAGTCGATCAAGGTCATCGACAAGAAGACGCGTGAGATCGTCAAGACGATCCGCCTGACCGAGACCAAGGGCTACGTGGCGGTGCATTTCGAGTTCAACAACGATGGCACGGAAGTGTGGGCCTCGGTGTGGAACCGCGCGGACAGCACGAAGCCGAACGGCGAGATCATCGTGTTCGACGCGAAGACCCTGCAGGAGAAGGCGCGTGTCAAGGGGCTCTACGCCCCGACCGGCAAGTTCAACGTCTTCAACCGCAGCAATCACGTGACCTGATGCGCTGAGCGGTCATGAACAGTGGGGTGCCCGGTGCACCCCACTGTTCATTCAGGGAAGGAAAAACCACGAATCGGTCATGGTCATGAACAAAACCCTGTTCGATTCGTGGATTTTGATTCTGAGCAAGGATTCAAGCGGCCCATCCGCGCATAGTGCGTTCCAGCGGTTCCCTGCAACGCCTCGCGCGATCCGGAACTCCCAGAACCCACATCCGATGACGAAAAAATGAGCAACGAACCCTCCAAACCAGACAACGGTATTTTCGCCCGCCTCATGCGCCCGAGCGCCCGCTACTCGCTGGGCGGACTGCTGATCGTCGGCTTCGCGATCGGCATCATCTTCTGGGGTGGATTCAACACCGCGATGGAGTGGACCAATACCGAGAAGTTCTGCATTTCCTGTCACGAGATGTATGACAACGTGTACAAGGAATACAAGGAAACCATTCACTACAACAACCGCACTGGCGTGCGTGCGGTGTGTTCCGACTGCCATGTGCCGAAGGAATGGGGACCGAAGATGCTGCGCAAGATCCAGGCATCCCGCGAGGTCTGGGGCAAGATCACCGGCTCGATCAACACGCCCGAGAAGTTCGAGTCCAAGCGTCTCACGCTCGCCCGCAGGGAATGGAAGCGCATGGTGGCCAACAATTCGCTCGAATGCCGCAACTGCCACTCCTTCCAGAGCATGGACAAGGAAAAGCAGGCGACCCGCGCCAGCCGCCAGCATGAACTGGCCGTTGAAGAGGGCACACCCTGCATCGCGTGCCATCAGGGCATCGCGCACCATCTGCCCGAAGACATGACCGACGACGACTACCTGAACTGACGTTCGAATCACCACACCCGGAACCACCACCGTACAGGGGAAACGACCATGAAGAAGACGATGATTGCCGGCACGATCGGCCTGATGTTCGCAATGGCACACGGCAGCGCCCTGGCCGCGCCACCGGCCGACTGGGGCAAGGTCGAGGCCAAGGAGATCACGCTGCTCTATCCCGGCGTCTCACCGATGGAATGGATCCTCGGTGATCTGCGCATCGACAAGGCCCGCCACGGGGGCGGGCGCGCCTTCAAGAAGGGCGACGCCTGTTCGGACTGCCATGCCGACGAAACGGCCGAGATGGGCCGCAAGATCGTGACCGGCGAAAAGCTCGAACCGAAGCCGGTCGCGGGCAAGGATGGTTCGGTTCCTGTCAAGGTGCAGGCTGCACACGACGGTGAAACGCTGTATCTGCGCTTCTCCTGGAAGCAGCCCGCGGCCTGGGCCGGCGACAAGATGGACGACAAGAACCCGGTCAAGGTGGCCTTCATGCTCGACGCCGGCAAGGTCGACATGGCCGAGCGCAGCGGCTGCTGGGCAAGCTGCCACGCGGATTCGCGCACCATGCCCGAAGGCAAGGACGACAAGAAGAAGTACATCAAGGACGGCAATCTGTCCGGAGGGGTCTTCTACGACCTCGTGCAGTGGCGCAGCGGCGAGAACAAGGGCTTCGACGGACACGTCGCGGACAGCCGGGTTCCGGAAGGTGGCTCGGCCCTGACGAGCGCGGAAGGCAAGCTCGACGGCGACACCTGGACCGTGACCTTCGCCCGCAAGTTCGCCGGAGGCGAGGGTGACGTGAAGCTGGAGGCCGGCAAGACCTACGGCTTCGGCTTTGCGATCCACGACAACCACACCGCGGGCCGCTATCACTATGTTTCGCTCGGCTACAAGCTCGGGATCGACGCCAAGGCCGACGTCACGGCAGCCAAGCAGTAAGCAATCGGGTCCTTCCGGGGTCATGGAGCGCATTGTCGTGCGCTCCGTGACGGGCGCGCCCTGCTGCTCCGTCAGCCCCGCGGATCAACGCACCATGGAGAAGACAATGCACGTCTTCATGCACACCACGGTCCTGGTCGGGATCGCGCTGCTGGCGGCCTATACCGCCGTTGCCTGAGATACGCGGCGAACGCGACCCTTGTGCCGCGTGCCGCGTTCAACCTTCGCGATTTCGCAAGGGCGCGAGAATGCTCGCGACCCGCCCCGGCTCGCAGTTCAGATAGGGAGAACTGGCCAGCCACTGCGGATCAGG
This sequence comes from Rhodocyclaceae bacterium, assembly GCA_023383815.1. Lineage (GTDB taxonomy): Bacteria > Pseudomonadota > Gammaproteobacteria > Burkholderiales > Rhodocyclaceae > JACOUN01. Next base: position 38,567 of record JAHDYG010000011.1, on the reverse strand, counting down.
GTAGTAGGCGAACATGAACTGCCCGCCCTTCAGCGTATCGACCACCTTGCGCACGACCCCCCTGCGCACGGCCGGACATCCCTGGCTGCGACCGATCCGCCCCTGCCGCTCGATCCACGCGGGATCGACGTAGTCGGCCGCATGAACGACGATCGCGCGCTCACGCGCCCGGTCATTGATTCCCGGCTCGAGTCCATCCATGCGCAGCGAATAGCCGTGGCGGCCGATGTAGCTTTCTTGCGTGCGGAACAATCCGATGCTCGACTGATGGCTGCCGACGGCATTCGAAAAGGCTTGCGCGTAGTTGTCGCCGGAATTCTGGCCGTGGGCGACCAGATCCTCGAGCACCAGCTTCTTGCGGCGCAGATCGAAGATCCACAGCCTCGGAGTGGAAGAAGGCAGCGAATAATCAATGACGGCAAGCCGCTCGGCCGGCTCCATTCCGCCGCGGATCGCGCACTTCATCGCGCCGACAGCCTTCTCGAGCACCTTGCGGTCGAGCTTCGGCGCATGCATGGCAAGCGCGCCGGCAAGCTGGGAGGTGGAGGATCGATCTGCGAACGACGGTGGTGAAAATACAACACACGCCCCCGCAGCCAGCAGCAGCCGGCACAATGATTTCGTCATGCAGTATGATTCCCCTTCACGAGCATCCAGCGTGCCACGCCTTGTCAGACTGGCGGCGACTCATGGATGCATCCCTTCCTGCAAACAGGCGTTGAACGCCAGGAAACAGCCGGAGTCCACCCTCCAGACCTTTCCGACCGGGCGCTATTTTAGCAACGCAATCCATGAAGCGAAAACGGTTATTTTCCCGTGCCCGCACCGCGCTTCTGCTGATCACGCTCTGTGCCGCCCCGGTCCGGGGCGCAGATCCGGCTCCGCCCTCCCCCGCAGAGCCGTGGCAGACGCAGATCCAGGCCATGGCGGCACGGGACGGACGAGACGACATCCTGCACTTCTATGTCCGAAGACAGTTCCTTCCCGTCTGGACTGAAGCTGGAAGGGTTGCCGAACTGCTGCGGGCAATCGAGGATCTGACCCGGGACGGGCTGGACCCCGGAGAGTACGGCCTCAACAAACTGCGTGACGGACTCGGCGAGAGATCCTCCGGTCTGCTCCATCCGGACTCCTGCTTCGAACTCGAAGCAACCCGTGCCTACCTCGACGCGCTGCATCATCTGCACTTCGGAAGACTGGATCGCCAGAAGGTAGAGCCGATCTGGCGCTCCGACCCTGAGATCGACCGCGCTGAGCGCGAGCGCAGGATCGCCGGGATCGCCGACGCGGGCCTGAACGACATCCCGGCTGCATTCGCCGCCGCACGTCCGCGCGATCAAGGCTACGAGGCACTTCGCACGGCCTATGGTGTGCTCCACGCCAGGGTCACCTCACCCGGCGCGCGCGACTGGATCCCGCTCCCATCGGGTCCGGCCCTGCGTCCGGGGGCGACCGATGCACGGGTCCTCATCCTGCGCCGCTTGCTTGCCGGGCGCGGCGAGTCGGCCGCCGCGGGCGACGGCGCGGATCCAGCAACCTACGACGACGAACTTGCCGAAGCCGTGCGTCGCTTCCAGAGCACACATCACCTCGTTCCCGACGCCGTGGTCGGACGTGCCACGATCGCTGCGCTGAACGTTTCGCCCGAGGATGCGCTCGCGCGCCTGCGGGTGAATCTCGAACGGGCACGCTGGCGCGCCCGCGACATGGAGGCGGAAATGGTCCTCGTCGACATCGCTGCCGCGAGGATCACTTATCTTCGGGAAGGCGTTGCCGTATGGTCGGCCCGAACACAGGTGGGACGCAGCTCCCGTCCGACTCCGATCCTCAAGTCCGGGATCACGCATTTCACGTTCAACCCGACCTGGACCGTGCCGCCCACGATCCTGCGCAAGGACAAGTTGCCGGAGATCCGCCGCGATGTCGCCTATCTGGAACGTAACCGCATCCGCGTACTGGACCGTTCCGGGCTGGAACTGGATCCGGCCAGCATCGACTGGGATCAGCCCGGTGCGATCCTGCTGCGCCAGGATGCCGGGCCGGAGAACGCGCTCGGGCAGGTCGCGATCCGTTTTCCGAACCGCTTCTTCGTCTATCTTCACGACACGCCCAGCCAGAGTCAGTTCGAGCGCGATGCACGCAACTTCAGCTCGGGCTGCGTACGGGTCGAGCGGGCGCTCGAACTGGTCGGACTGCTGATGAGCGATACCGGCACACACGATGGCATCGAGCGCTACCTCTCGGATGGCCGCACGCGCAACGTGCCGCTGCAACGTCCCGTACCGATCCTGATCGACTACTGGACCGCACACGCCGACGATGCCGGGGCGGTGAGCTTCCGCTCCGACGTCTATCATCACGACGCTCGCGTGCTGCAGGCGCTGGACACGGCCCATCTCGAGCGCCCACCCCCATCGGCCTGTACCGCATGTCCATCCGCCACGTGCGACACAAAGACTTCGTCGAGCTCCGAATGACGGTGTACCATTCGCGGCTATGCTGACGATTGCGCCTCTTTCCCGTTCATGCTGAAGGCGAGACTTCCGGGTGCCGCAACCCGCTTGCTGGTCGCAACCGCGTGGCTGCTGGCGGTCCTGCTTGCCGCAGCCGTGACTGCCGATCTGCTTGCACGGTTCACTGCGCCGCACCGGCAAGCGGCTGTCTCCCCCACGGTATCCGACCCGCAGCGCGCGGCCCGGCAGATCGTGGCACGCGCACCCTTCGCCGGTGTCACGACATCGACGAGCGAACCGCTTCCTGCACCGGGCCGTCACGACTACACGCTGGTCGGCGTGGCGACGGGCTTTGGCAGTGCACCCGGTTTCGCCCTGCTGCAGGGACCAGGCGGGAAGATCGAATCGGCCGCGATCGGCGAATCGATCGGCGCCGATACGACCCTGGTCGCGATCCATCCCGACCGGATCGAGATCGAACGCAACGGGGTGCGCGAGGCGCTGCCACTCACGACCGGCTCCAACGCGCCCGCTGCAACGCCCTCCCCATCGCCCAACCCCGCCAACCTGCGGTGAGCTCATGATGCGACTCCTGAACCGGTTCATCTGCACCAGCCTGCTGTCCCTGCTCCTGTCCTCGGCCACCCATGCCACGGACACCCAGGCGAATGGAGAACCGGTCTCCCTGAACTTCGCCAACGCCGAGATCGGCGCCGTCATCTCGGCAATCGGAAAGATTTCGGGCAAGAACTTCCTGGTCGACCCGCGCGTCAAGGGCACCCTGAACATCGTCACCAACACCCCGGTCTCGCGCGACCTGTCGTACCAGATCCTGCTCTCGGCGCTGCGCCTGCAAGGCTACACGGCCGTCGAAGGTCCCGGCGTGACGAAGATCGTGCCCGAGGCCGATGCCAAGCTTCACGGCATTCCCGTGACGAAGGGGGCACATGTGCGCAACGGAGACAATCTGGTAACCCAGGTCTTCGCGATGAAGCACGAATCGGCCGCTCAGATGCTTGCCGTCGTGCGACCACTGGTGTCGCCGAACAACACGGTTTCGGCATTCCCCTCGAACAACGTGCTGGTCGTCACCGACTATGCAGAGAACCTCGCACGGATCGCGCGGATCATCGAATCGGTCGACGTGGCGCAGGGCGACGTTCTCGTGGTCGGGTTGCAGCACGCCGTCGCCGTAGACCTGGCCAACACCCTCAACCGCCTGATGAGTGACGGAGCTTCGCCCGGTGCGCCGACCGGAACCGTCGCCGTCGATGGCAGCCAGCAGATCCAGATCGTTCCGGAACCCCGCACCAACGCGCTGCTGATCCGGTCCGACAATCCCTCGCGGATCCGGGCCGCGCGCCAACTCATCGCGTCGCTCGATCGCCCCGGTGCCGGCGGCAACATCCACGTCGTCTACCTGCGCAATGCCGAAGCGGTGAAGGTCGCGCAGTCGCTCAACAACGCGCTCGCCGGCGATGGTTCGGCCGCACTGACCGGCGACGGCTCGCTGCCGCGCACGACGGGCGCAACGGCGGGCGGCAGCATGAACGGAAGTGGGGATGGTCGCACTGCCACGTCGCTCGCCTCCACCGGTGCAACGACCCCGACGAGCAGCGGCGGGATGGTGCAGGCCGATCCGGTCAACAACGCTCTCATCATCGTGGCCCCGGAGTCGGTCTATCGCAACCTGCGCCACGTCATCGACCAGCTCGACCGGCGTCGCGCACAGGTCTTCATCGAAGCGCTGATCGCCGAGATCTCCTCGGACCGCGCAGCGGAGTTCGGCATCCAGTGGCAGGGCGGAAACCTGACCACGGAATCGGGTACGCGCGGCTTCGGCGGCACGAATTTCGGCGGCGCCGGCCAGAACATCATCGGCGCGGCGCAGAACATCGGCTCGGTGGGTCGCGGCATGAACTTCATGATCGGCAAGGGCACGATCAAGGTCCCGATCAACGGCGAGATGGTTGAAGTGTTCAACCTCAGCCTGCTTGCACGCTTTCTCGAATCGGACGCGCGCACCAACATCCTGTCGACGCCGACCATCGTCACGCTCGACAACGAGGAAGCAAAGATCGTCGTAGGGCGCAACCTGCCCTTCGTGACCGGCCAGTACACCAACACCGGTGGCGGCACCACGCCTGCCAATCCGTTCCAGACCATCGAACGGCGCGATGTCGGGCTGACGCTCGAAGTACGGCCGCAGATCTCGGAAGGCGGCACGATCAAGCTCGACATCTACCAGGAAGCCTCCTCGGTCCTGCCGACCGCCGACGATTCCGCCGGCCCGACGACGAACAAGCGCTCGATCAAATCGACCGTGCTCGTCGACGACGGCGCGATCATCGCGCTGGGCGGCCTGGTCGAGGACAGCTTCTCCGGCGGCCACGAGAAGGTCCCCGTTCTGGGCGACATTCCCGTCGCCGGCCACCTGTTCCGCTACGAGACGCGCAAGCGCGCCAAGACCAATCTCGTGGTCTTCCTGCGCCCCATCATCCTGCGCGATCGGGACAGCTACGATGCACTCAGCAGTTCGCGCTACGACTACGTGATCGGGCAGCAGCGAGACCTTTCCGCACCGGTCCGCCTGCTCAAGGGCGAAGAACCGCCCCCGAGCCTGCCCGCAAGCGACGCCAGGACTCAGCCCGATGAACCGCTGACCCGCGACGAGCCGGCCCCGGTGCGCGACGCGCGCATCGTCGAAGTGCTGCACGGTCAGTAACGAAGGATGGCAGCGATGACGCCCGCCGCCGTGCTCCCGTATGGATTCGCAAGAGCCCACGGAATCGTCGTTCACGCCCTTGAAGAGCACGCCGCAAGACTGATCCTGCGCGACAACGCAAACGCCGCGATGCTCGCCGAGGTGCGTCGCGAGCTGGGCCGCCCGCTGCAGATCGAACGGGTATCGGAACAGGAATTCGAGCGCCATCTCGCGCAGACCTACAGCACCTCGGACAGCAGCGCCGCCGAGATCGTCGCCGATGTCGGCCAGGATGTAGACATCCAGCAGCTCATGACGGAGCTGCCCCCCGTCGCCGATCTGCTCGAAAGCCAGGACGACGCGCCGATCATCCGCATGATCAACGCACTGCTCACCCAGGCCGTACGCGAAGGCGCCTCCGACGTCCATATCGAACCTTACGAGCGCCATTCCGTCGTGCGGTTGCGCCGCGACGGCGTGCTGCGCGACATCGCCCGACCGCATCGCGGGCTGCACGCCGCCATGGCCTCGCGCATCAAGATCATGGCCGACCTCGACATCGCCGAGAAGCGCCTCCCGCAGGATGGCCGGTTGAGCCTGCGGCTGGCCGGACGACCGATCGACGTGCGCGTCTCGACGCTGCCAACGACCCACGGCGAGCGTATCGTGCTGCGCCTGCTCGACAAGGAAGCCGCCCAGCTCGGCCTGCACGCGCTGGGCATGGCCGGGGACACCCGCGAGCGCTTCTCCGAACTGCTCGTGCAACCGCACGGCATCCTCCTCGTCACCGGACCGACCGGATCGGGCAAGAGCACGACGCTGTATGCCGCGATCCAGTCGATGGATGCGGCACGATCGAACATCGTCACGGTCGAGGATCCCGTCGAGTTCGACCTGCCCGGCGTCGGCCAGATCCATGCCAATCCGCGCATCGGCCTGACGTTCGCCGCCGCGCTGCGTGCGATCCTGCGACAGGATCCGGACGTCATCATGATCGGCGAGATCCGTGACCTCGAAACGGCACAGATCGCCGTCCAGGCCAGCCTGACCGGACATCTCGTGCTCGCAACACTGCACACCAACGACGCGCCCTCTGCCGTCACCCGCCTGATCGACATGGGCGTGGAGCCTTTCCTGCTGGCCTCGACCCTGCGCGGCGTGCTTGCCCAGCGCCTGGTCCGCCGCCTGTGCCCGAACTGCAGGAGCAGCCATTGCGCAACTCCAACGGAACAGACCCGGCTCGGTGCCGGCAGCCCGCCCAGGCTCTGGTCCGCGACGGGTTGCGAGCACTGCAGCCACACCGGCTACGATGGGCGCAGCGGAATCTACGAACTCCTGGCCTGTGACGACGCTCTCGCCCGGCTCATTCATGACGGCGCCGACGAAGCGAGCCTGCGCGGGCACGCACGCGCCCACGGCACGCGCAGCCTGCGCGAGGATGGCCTGCGCCATCTGGCCGACGGACTGACCTCGGCCGAGGAACTCATCCGCGCCACGCGGGACTGATCACCATGACCGCGTTCCGTTACCGCGCCGTCGACGCCCAGGGAGAGCCGAACGCCGGGGTCATCGAGGCCGACACCGGGCGCGCCGCACGCGCGCTGCTGCGCGAACGCGGCCTGTTTCCGGTGGAAGTCGCGAGCGTCTCCGGGCGCACTGCGCATGCCCTGACCCGCGGACGGATGCGGGATGCGGAGCTGACCCTGATCACGCGCCAGCTCGCCACGCTGCTCGGATCCGGGCTCACGGTCGAGCAGGCACTTGCCGCGCTGATCGAACAGGCACAACGCGATTCCGTCCGGCAGATCCTGGCCGGCGTGCGTTCCGAGATCCTCGCCGGCTTCAGTCTGCGCGCCGCGCTCGACCGCTATCCGCGCGCATTCCCGTCGCTGTACCGGGCTTCCGTGGGCGCAGGCGAGAAGTCCGGAGAACTGGCAAGCGTGCTGGAGCAGCTCGCCGCACACCTGGAACACAGCGGCGCACTCCGTCGCAAGACCCTGCAGGCCCTGCTCTACCCGGCCATCGTCGCTGGCGTGGCCCTGCTCATCGTGATCGGCTTGATGACCTGGGTCGTGCCTCAGGTCACCAACGTATTCGTTCAGGGCAAACAGGCGCTGCCGTTGCTCACCCGCGCCATGATCGGCATCTCCGCATTCCTGCGCGGCTGGGGTTGGCTCGTCCTTGCCGGCATCGGACTGGGCGGGCTGACCCTCGTCACGGCGCTTCGAGATCCGGCCATCCGCCGCCGCTGGGACGGCTGGCTGCTGCGCTGGCCGGTGCTCGGCCCGCACCTTCGCACGCTCGATGCGATGCGCTTCGCCAGTACGCTGTCGATCCTGACTGGAAGCGGCGTACCGCTGCTCACTGCACTGGAGGCCGGTGCGCAGGTGATGATGCGCCTGCCGCTGCGAGACGCGCTGCGCGAAGCCACCGGTCGGGTTCGCGAAGGTCAGGGGCTCGCGCGCGCGCTTGGCGCAACCCGGGCCTTTCCGCCTTTGCTCGTCCACATGATCGCCAACGGCGAAGCCACCGGACGCCTCGAAGCCCTGCTCGAAAAGGCCGCCCGCCTTCAGCAGCAGGAACTGGAGGATCGCACCGCAACGCTGACCAGCCTGCTCGAACCGATGCTGCTCCTGGCGATGGGCGGCCTCGTCCTGCTGATCGTGCTCGCGGTCATGCAACCCATCATCGAGATCAACACCCTTCTGAGGTAGGCACGCATGCAACGAACCCTCGAACGGAGCCCCCGTACCCAAGCGGCCCACGGCTTCACGCTGATCGAAGTCATGATCGTGATCGTCATCCTGGGCGTACTGGCGTCGCTGATCGTACCGCGCATCATGGGACGACCCGATGAAGCGCGCGTTGTCGCGGCACGCCAGGATATCGCCTCGATCGCACAGGCACTCAAGCTCTACAAACTCGACAACCGCGCCTATCCAACCGGCGCCCAGGGTCTGCAGGCCCTCGTTCAGCGCCCGGGCACTGCACCGGTGCCCCCGAACTGGAAACCCTATCTCGAGCGCCTGCCGAACGATCCGTGGGGCACCCCCTACCAGTACCTCAACCCGGGCCTGCACGGCGAGGTCGACGTCATGAGCCTGGGCGCCGACGGCCGCCCCGGGGGCAGCGGCTTCGACGCCGACCTCGGATCCTGGGACCACTGAAGATGCGCGAGCCCATCGGCACGCGCACGCGCGGCGGACCGCACACGGGCGTCGCCGGCTTCACGCTGATCGAGGTGCTCGTCGTGCTGACCATCGTCGGCCTCGTTCTGTCCGGGGTATCGTGGAGCGTCGAGGCGCTGCGCCATCGTGATGGGGACCTCGCACTGGAACGCCTGCGCCAGGTCCTCGAAGCAACTGCCGAACGGGCACAGATCCGCGGTCAGCCGATCGCGATCGAACTGCTCCCCGATGGCTACCGCTTCAGCGTGCTCGACCCGGACGGGCGCTGGATCGCCTGGGAAGCACCGCCCGTCTTCGCCGAGCGACGCCTGCCGGAGAGTTTCCGCTGGGGGACGCTTTCCGGCGGCTCCGGGGTCGAGCGCCGCATCATCTTCGGCATCCGCGCACCGCGCTTCGAACTCACGGTCCACACGCCCAAGGGAACCCTGCGGTACACCGGGCGCAGCACCGGAGCCGTCCTGCTCGAAGCGCACAACGCCGTCCCGTCCTGAAGCATGCTGCCCCGGAAACGCCCCGCCCCCGGTTTCACCCTGCTCGAGTGCCTGGTTGCCCTGGCGATTCTCGCCGTCGCCCTCACGGCGGGGATCCGTGCGATCGGTGCCACCACGGTATCGGCCGCGCAGGTCAGGGAGCATACCCTCGCGAGCTGGGTTGCCCAGAACCGACTGGCCGAACTGCGTGCAACCGAGGCATGGCCGGCACCCGGGCGCAACGAAGGGCATGCGGAGCAGGCCGGGCGCCGCTACCTGTGGCGCGAGACCATCGCCCCCACTCCGAACCCGCTGTTCCGCCGGGTGGACGTCCAGGTCTTCGGCGTGGGCTCCGAAACGGCGCTGGCGAGTGCGACCGGTTTTGTCGTGAAGCCGCTGCGATGAAGCGCACTCCGACCCCATCACCCATCGCTCCACGCGAAGCACCGAAGCGATCCGGGGGACGCAGCGCTTCCAGCGTGCACCGCGACCTTTCCCGCGGCATGACGCTGATCGAACTGCTGGTTGCGCTCGCGGTGTTCGCGGTGCTGGGCACCCTCACCTGGCGCGGCACCACACAGATGATCGACTCGCGCCAGATCCTGGAACACGAACTGCAGCGCTGGCGCGAACTCGGTCGCGCACTGCACGTCATCGAGAACGAACTGCTGCAAGCCGTTGGCACCGGCGTCGAACCGGCGAGACGCCCCGCCGCGATGGTGCACTCCACCGCCGAGTCAGGCAGCCGGTTGAGCTTTCTGGCCCTGACGGGCGGCGCGCTCGAGCAGGTCACCTTCTCCCACGCCGGCGATCGTCTCGAATGGCTGCGACGACCCGCGGGCGCGCCGGAGTCTGCACTCGAATCCGATCCCCTGGTCGAGCGGGTGCGCACGGTTCGCTGGCAGTTTCTCGACACCAGCGGCTGGTCGACCACCTGGCCGTCGGGCAATGAACGCGCCAAGGAGCTGCCGCGTGCGGTCCGCATCGATCTCGACCTCGCCGATCTCGGCACCGTGAGCCGAACCTATGCCTTGCGCTGACGGTCGGAGCGAGCGCGGCGCCGCGATCCTCCTCGCGATGATCACGGTCTTGCTCGCCGCAATGATTGCCGCGGCCGCGCTGGGCGACCTCGGCCGATCGATCGAAAGCGCCGAGGGCCGCCAGGATCAGGCGCAGGCCCGCCTGCTCGCGCGCGCGGCAGCCGATTGGGCCCGCAACGTTCTTGCCGACGACGCAATGCGTACCACCGTCGACCACACCGGTGAGCCCTGGGCCGTGCGCGTACCACCCACTCCAGTTGGCGAGGCAGAGGTCAGCGGCGAGATCCGTGACTGGTCGGGGCGCTTCAACCTCAACAACCTTGCACCCGCGGGAAAACCCGACGAAGACGCAGCGCGGCAGTTCGAACGTCTTCTTGTCGCGCTCGGCACCAGCGCGACCCAGGCTACCGTGCTCACGCAAGGTCTGATCGGGCACATCGTTCCCGAATCACCCGGCGAGAGCTCCGATGGCCCCGATCCGGGCGCGACCGAGCAGCGCATCGCGCACGACCCACTGCTCGATGTTCGCGAACTGCTGGATGTGCCCGGCTTCGACACGGAGTTCGTCCAGCGGCTGGCCCCCTTCGTCGCTGCAGCTCCCGCCCCCAGCCGCATCAACGTCAATACGGCTCCCGCGGAAGTGCTTTTTGCGCTAACGTCCGGGCTCGACCTGAACGCAACCAGGGTGCTCGTCGCCGAACGTGAGCGCGCCTGGTTCAAGGATCTGGCAGACTTCACCGCGCGCCTTCCGGAAGGCGGGCAAGCCGCACCCGGAACGCGGCTGGACGTGCGCAGCCGGCACTTTCTCGTGACCGGCCGGGCGCGACATGGAAATGCCGTGGTGCGCATGGATGCGCTCCTCGATCGCCAGGAGAACTGGCCCGAAATCCTGTGGCAACGAATCCTATGAAACGACGACTCGTGATCTACCTCGACGAAACCTGGCCAGCCCGGCCCTCCGCGCCCTGGGTCCTGCTCGACGACCGCGATCGCGTGCTCGAAAGCGGAAGCTCCGAACCGCGCCACTGGCCGGCGGCACACCTTTGCGAGGCGGTGCTCGGCGGTACGCAGTGCGCCGGCCTGCAGGTCCGGCTGCCCCGTTCCGGACGGCGCGAGCAGGACAGCCTGCTGCGTTACGCGCTCGAGGAACGACTGATCGGCGACGTCGAACAGCAGCACCTGACCGTAGTGGACCGCCGGCCCGCGACCGATGGGATCCAGATCACCGTCCTCGTCACGGCACGATCGCGGTTGCGTGCCCTGCTCGCCCAGTTGCAGGCCATCTCGCGCCCGCCGTCCCGGATGGTGTCCGAACTTCAGGCAAGCCCCGTAGAACCGGATGCGTGGACGCTCTGCATCGGCCCGGGCGGACACTGGATCCTGCGCATGGACGCACAGCCGGCACTGGCGCTGGATGCGGCATCGGCAGCGGACACGATCGCGATGCTCCTGCAGCAGGCACGCGGCAGCGGTGAGGCGCCTTCGAGCCTGACCATACGCGCCGCGCACGGCATCCCAACGCCGGATACAGCCCTGCTTCACGCCACGACCGGACTGAAGCTCAACGTCGGACCGGAGTACCCTTGGTGGGCTTCCATGCATGGAAGCGACGATCTCCTGCACGACGAGTTCTGTCCGGGCGGAGCGCGATCCGGCCCGCTCGCAAGCATGCGTGCCCCGGCCCTGGTCGCTTTCGGGACAGCATGCCTGTTCCTCGCCGCGGGCGCAGCCGAAGTCGTGTGGCAGAAGCAGCAGCTCGCGGAGCTGGAAGACCGCATGCAGCGCATCTTTGTCACCGCGGTTCCGAACACACCCGCAATCGCGCCAGCACTGCAACTGCAGCGGACCCTCGACGAGGTGCGCGGCCGGCACGGGCAACTGCGCTCGGATGATTTCCTGAGCCTGCTCGAGCGGCTCACCGAGGCTGCTGGCCGCAATGTCCGCCACACCCTGCGCCGGGTCACCTTCGAGGGGCGATCCCTCACGCTGGGCTTTGACCCCGCCTCCTCCGGACAGGGCGAACCGATCGCAGCCGATCTCGAAGGGCTCGGCTACACGGTCCGCATGGAACGCGATCCGGCACCGACCCTCACCCTGACCCGACGGAACACGCCATGAGGCCCACATACCGACTTTTCGGCCGGCTCTACGCGGCGCGCAGCCCGCGCGAGCGAGGACTGATCCGTCTGGCCGCAGCGGTCATCGGCGCAGCACTGCTGGGCTCCGCCGCCGACTGGCTGGTCACCGAACGACAACGACTGGCCGATCGGCTCCCGGCCACACGCGCACAGCTCCAGCAGATGCAGGACGACGCCGCGGAACTGCAGCGCCTCGAAATGCTGCCCGCGCCGCCGGACGTATCGCTCGCAGCCCGCGCTTCGGCTGCCCAGGCTGCCGCCCGGACGCGCCAGCTCGACCTGCTCGTCGAACCGTCCGGTGATGGATCGCTTCGCGTCGAAGGCAGCGGGCCCTTCGACTCGATGCTCGACTGGATCGCGAGCATGCACGCCGACCAACGCCTGCGCCCATCCCGCATCACGATCGAGTCGCAGGGCGCCCGCGTCCGCATCGAGGCCAGCTTCACAGACGCAGCGCTGCGCTGAGCGCTCGCAGACTCCGCATGGCCTTCCGATTCATTCTCTTCGCATGCCTGACGGCAGCCCTGTTCGTCGCCCGCCTGCCGGCCAGCTGGATGGACCATGTCGTGTCGGAACTGACCGAAGGCAGGGTGCGGCTGGCCTCGAGCGAAGGCAGCCTGTGGCAGGGCCGCGCAATGCTCGCCGCGGCCGACCCGCAGCGCCACCTGATCGCGGTTCGTCCGCTCGAATGGCGCTTCGGCATCCAGGCGGCGCCGCTCGCGGTGTCGTTCGAACTGCACGGATCGGAACGCCTCCTTGCGAGCCTGCTCCTGCGGCCGGCAGGCGTGCAGGTCCGGTCGCTGGAGATCGACCTGCCGCTGGCGTCGCTCACACAAGCCGTATCGCACCCGGTCGCCCGAGCCGGCTGGCAGGGACGCCTCGATATTCGCTCGGCCGGCCTGTTCTGCAACTGGCGGGGGCACTGCGACGGGCGTCTGATCGCCGACTGGCTCGACGCCGCACTCGATATCGTGCCCGGCAGGAGATTCGGCGATCATCGCCTGAACATCGCCGCAAGTGGCGAAGCCCTGCAACTTCATCTGCACAGCCTCGACTCGGAATTTCGCATCGAAGCGCGCGGCGCCATCGACTCCGGTGGGCAATTCGCCTTGCAGGGTACGATCGAAGGGGATCCAGAGATCGTCGACCGTCTGCCCAACATCATGGATCGCAATGCTCGCCCGAGCGGCCAGCCCGGACGGACCCGGATCCAGTTCCCCTGATCCGGCTCAGGACTTCGGCTGGTCCGCCCCGCCAGCCGACACGCTCCCATGGTGTTCGATGTAGTGCTTGAGCACCATCCGCAAGGTCGCGGCGTGCTTGAAGTCTCCGCGTTCGCGGGCCGCCGCGATGTCATCGATGATCATGCGACGAATCCGTTTCTCACCGTCCGGTGTGTGCACCAGGTAGCACCCCAGTTCCACGGCCACCATCTCCGGCAGGTGCTCATGCTCCGCGATGGCGAGAATCTCCTCTTCGGTGAGGTCCGAAAGCTCGATGCAGTCCTGCAGCGTCAGCATGGTCCACCTCCGTACGTCACGATTCACACTCCGGGCGGGTGTTTCCATCCCGGCCCGGCTCAGCTTGGCCAGCCTCGCGCGACTGGCGCCAGGCCGACCACGAATACAACGCAAGCCCCAGCCAGATGAGCCCGAAGGTGGCCAACTGGACCGCCGTAAGGGGTTCGCGGAAGATGACCAGTGCAGTGAGGAACTGCATGGTCGGGTTGATGTACATCAGAAAACCCAGAGTCGCGAGCCGAAGACGCACCGCCGCCGCTGCAAAGGCCAGCAGCGGCAGCGTCGTGGCGACACCGCTGAGCAGCAGCAGACTCGTCTGCCAGGCATCTACCAGAAAGTGCGAGGACTGCGAGACCTGCAGCCAGGTGATCGCCACGAGCGCAAACGGAAGGAGGAGTAGCGTCTCGACAAAGAGACCCGAAAGTCCGTCGAGGGTGACCTGCTTGCGCAGCAGCCCGTAGGTTCCGAAGGTCAGCGCAAGAGAGAGTGTGATCCACGGCAAGGCGCCTGCCATCACGAGCTGAATCACGATCGCAATCCCGGCCAGCGCAATCGCCCAGCCCTGCAGCACGGCCATGCGCTCGCGCAGGACCATCATGCCGAGCGCCACGTTCACGAGCGGCGTCAGAAAGTAGCCCAGGCTGGCCTGGAAGACCTGGCGCGTCTCGACCGCGTAGATGAAGATCCCCCAGTTGGCGCCGATCAACACGGCACAGGCGAGCACCCGCCCGAGCCTGCGTGGCTGTGCCAGGGCCTCTCGAATCGGCGCCCAGCGACCCAGCAGCGACGCCAGCAGGGCGAGAAACGCGCAAGACCACAAAACCCGATGAACGAGCACTTCCCATGCCGGCACCCCCTCGAACAGGGAGAAGAACAGTGGAAAACAGCCCCAGATGACGTAGGCGACGAGTCCGTAGACGACCCCCCTGGCCGCCTCGGGCGATGAAGAACCGGTCACGGTATCTGCCTTTCCGATCGCGTCGGACCAGCCTGCGGCCTATTCGAAGGTCTCGCGCATCTGCTGCGCATGCGCCTCGATCTCTTCGGCGAGCGCGAGGTAGGGCGAATCGGGCGGCAGGGCCGGCGCAACGTGCTCGTCACCTTCCTGCAACAACCATTCGACACCGCCACCGGCGAGAAGATTGCTGACGAACACCACATCGGCGAGCGTGCGCGGTTCATCGGGCACCGGTCGCGGCTGGTCATGATCCCGGATCGCCTCGACGATCTCGGGCGGCACCTTGAGCGCTTCGACCAGCGTCACGCCGATACTCTCGTGCCACTGCGCGACCAGATACCGGACCGTTCCCGGGCGGGCGCGCAGTTCGGAATACTGCGTGGCCCGGTAGAGCATGTAGAAGGCGCCCAGATCGTGGATCAGTCCGGCGAGCATCGCTTCGTCCGGGTTCAGACGCGTCAGCTTCGCGGCGATGACGTGCGCAGCCGACGCCGCTTCCAGCGAGTGCTTCCAGAGGGTGTCGGCAAGCTCCTTGAACTCGGCCATGTCGCGCGAGCGCAACAACTGCTTCATTGCGGTGGCCAGTGCAACGTTGCGCACGGTCTTCAACCCCAGCCGCGTTACCGCCGATTTCAGATCGCGCACGAGCTGCCCAGAGGGATTGTAGGCGGCAGAGTTTGCAACGCGCAGCAGTCGGACCGGTATCAGCGGATCGGCACTGATCAGGGCGATGATCCGGTCGAGCGGTGCGTCCTCGTCGGCCAGCGCCTGGCGCAGACGAACCGCCACATCGAAGCAGGTCGGGAAGACCACGTCACCGCGCAGCTCCTCGGCGATATCGGCCAGCATCTGGAACCGCTGTTCCTTCAACGCCTGACCGGATTTGTCCTCATCGTCCGGAATCTGCATCCTTTCCTCCGCCCCTCCAAAATGACCGCATGCAGCCCTTGGCCGCATCACACGGTATTCTAGCCTACCTCAAGAAGCGTCTCCTGATGCGTTCGGCCGCTCCGTGGATACTGCGGCGGGGCTCGGTGCCAGCCTCATCTGCAGCCGTGCGCGGACCGCCGGCCATTCGTCGTCGAGGATGCTGAAGCGCACGGACGTCCGCCTGCGGCCATCCGGCATGATGCGCTCGTTGCGGATGACGCCCTCTTCGATCGCCCCGAGCTTGAGGATGGCACGTCGCGAGCGCTCGTTCAGGATGTCGGTCGTCAGCTGCACGCGGATGCAGCCGAGTTGCTCGAACGCATGCGCGAGCATGAGGTATTTCGCCTCCGCGTTCGCGCGCGTGCCCTGCCAGCTCGCTGCGTACCAGGTGTGCCCAATCTCCAGGCTGCGATTTTCCGGATCGATTTTCCAGAAGCGGGTCGAGCCGATGACCTCGCCGCTTTCCCGCACGACGACGGTGAAGGGCATCACCGTGCCCTCCGACTCGCCCTTGAGGGCCCGGGCGATGTATGCGCCGACTGTCGCAACCGACGGCACGACCGTAAACGGCAGACGCCACAGCTCCCCATCCGAGGCGGCGGCCACCAGCGCGTCGGCATCCGACGCCCGCATCGGCCTCAGGCACAGCAACGCCCCTTCGAGAACCGGAACTCCTGACATCGGAAGATCTCCTACCGGCCGGGGTCGGCTCACTACCGGCCCGCTCCAGCGAAAGATACACCGCGAAACGGTCTGCGGACAGCGAACACTCGAACGGCGCGATCGTGCGTTCCCGGTCCAGGCGCGACAACAGCCGTAAACGGGAAAGGCGCTGATCCCGGTCATCGGAATCAGCGCCTTTGAATGTGGCGCGCTCGGCAGGATTCGAACCCACGACCCCCTGGTTCGTAGCCAGGTACTCTATCCAACTGAGCTACGAGCGCGCAGCGAAGAAGCGGCATTCTAACAGGTCTTCCCGCGGCGTCAACGTCTTGCGCGAACTTTTGCGCGACCGATCTTCATCGCCGCATTCGCTGGACACCACCGCGGCGCCGAGCGCGCTTCGGTTGCGGTGCACGCTACACTCTCGGCAGGCGACCCGGAGGGAATCGAGATGCAGGACTTCGAAACACAGGAACAAGCCTTTGCAGAGCAGATCGAGCGCGAACTGCTTGAAGGACGTCTGAATTTTCCGACCGCCCTGGACGTCTCCTTGCGCGTCAAGAAGCTCGCCGATGACCCTTCGTCGTCACTTGACGACATCGCCAGGGTGGTACGCGCCGAGCCGGTGCTCAGCGCGAAGGCGGTGCGAATGGCCAACGCGGTGGCGATGAACCCCTATGGTCCGCCGATCACGAGCGTAATGGACGCGGTGCGACGGATCGGCCTGGCCTCGCTGCGCTGCCTCGCCTTTGCGGTCTCGGCCGAGCAACTGGCGCAGGACCACCGCTCCCACACGATGCGGCTGATCGCCTCCGGCCTGTGGATGCATTCGGTCGACGTCGCATGCTGGTCGCACGCAATCGCGCGCGAAACGCGCAAGGTATCCCCCGACACCGCAATGTTCGCAGCGATGATGGTCGATATCGGGCAGTTTTTCCTGCTCGCACGCGCAGCCGACTACCCGGCCATGGAACTCAACATCGATCGCTTTGCCGGTTTCGTGAGCACGTGGAACGAGCCGATCGGACGCACGATCCTCGAAGTCTTCGATCTGCCCGAGAGCATCCTCGACGCCTATCAGACCGAGCATCCCTACGCGGGATCGTGGCCGCCCGCGGATCTGGCCGATATCGTCATGCTCGCCTCGCATGCGACCGAGACCCCGAATCCGTTCCAGAACCTGCTCGGCGTTCAGCGCCCGTCGCTGCTCGATACCGAGATCGAAGGGGTCGACCGCGAGAAGCTCGCCGAGCTGCTGGCCAGCGCGAAGGCGGGACGCCAGGAGTTGCTGGCGGCCGTCTGCGGGTAGGCACGCCCGGTCGGCCGCGCGACCACGGCGAAGCGGATCAGAAGCTCATCCGCCACGGCAGTTCGCCCTGGATGAAGAGCCGCGCCTGGGGCGAGGCCGGACGCGAGAAGAAGCGTTGCACGCTCGCGTGCTCGCACACCCGGCCGGCACTCATGAACACGACGTCGTCACCGAGGCGTGTCGCCTGACCGAGATTGTGGGTCGCCATGAGGACGCGCGTGCCGTCGGTACGCATTTCGCGGACGATGCGCTCGACCTCTGCCGTGGCAGACGGATCGAGGCTCGCGGTGGGCTCATCGAGCAACAACAGGCGCGGACGCACGAGCCAGGCGCGCGCCAGCGCAAGCCGCTGCTGCTCACCACCGGACAGGCGCATAGCCGCTTCCTGTGCGCGGCTGCCGAGTCCGACCCGCTCCAGCACGGCCAGGGCGCGACGACGACGCTCCGCGGCCCGGATGCGCAAGGGTTTGAGGGACACCGCGACATTTTCCAGCACAGTCGTGCGCAACAGCATCGGGTGCTGGAACACCATGCGCACGCCGCCGCATTCCCTCCACACACCCTCGCCCCAGTCGATCCTGCCTCCGGTCGGTTCGATGAGGCCACAGAGCGTCCGCAACAACACGCTCTTGCCTGCTCCGTTCGGCCCGAGCAGCATCGTGATGCCTTCGTCACCAAGCTCGAGGTCGATTCCATCGAGCACCGCTCGCCCAAGCGGCTCGTAGCGCAGCCCCCGCATTCGGACCAGAAACCCACACCCGTCCATTGTGCCCGCGTCAGCCATAGCGGCGCATCGTCCAGTTGCGCAGCGAGAACGCAATCGCATTGAGCACGAGGATCAGGGCGATCAGCACGACACCCAGGGCGATCGCGAGCGGCAGATCCCCCTTGCTGGTTTCCAGCGCAATCGTCGTGGTCATCACACGTGTGGCGCGGTCGATGTTGCCACCGACGATCATCACCGCACCCACTTCGCTCATCGCGCGACCGAGCCCGGCCAGCACGGCAACGGTCAGTGAGTGGCGGCAGTCGTGCAGCAGTGTCACGGCACTGTCCCACCATGAGAAACCCATCACCTGAAACTCCTCGGCGCACCTGCGCCACGCGTCTTCCACCACCTGCCGGGCAATCGCGGCCATCAGCGGCACGACCAGGATCGTCTGCGCAACGACCATCGCAGCGGGGGTATAGAGCAGGCCGAAGGATCCGAACGGCCCGGAACGCGAGAGGAGGAGATACACGACCACGCCGACGACCACCGACGGCAGGCCCATCAGGCCACTCATCAATGCGGCCGCCGCACTCTTGCCGGGAAATCTCCCGATCGCCAGACAGGCACCGAGCGGCAGCCCGATCAGCGTGCCAAACAGAACCGCCGCTCCGCTGACCTTCAGGGACAGCAAGACGATTTCGGCCACCCGGTGATCGAAGGTGGCAAGCAGCGCGAGCGCTTCGGCGAAGGTCGAGGCAAAAGTCGGCATCGGCACGAGAATAGCCGAAGACCGCACACCCCGTCAGGCTTCGGCGATCCGTAAGCCCAACGTCAGCCGCCCCCGCGCCGCATACCCAGATCGAGCCGCGCGAGCATGCGGGCCCGAGCCGTCGCGTCCGCCCCCTCGAAGGCGTAGCTCACGGCGAGGCGAGGCAACTCCAGCAAGCCGATCCGCCGCACGCCGTCCGGACGAATCCGGATCCGCAGGCAGAGCGGGCCGTCGCGCAACAGGAACGCGCCGCCCCCGATCCGCTCGACGCCGTCCGGCCAGGCCAGGCGTAACGCACGCTCGAACTCGGCAGCGGATGCGGCAACCTCGCGCAGCAGTCGCTCGGGTACGTCCGAACCGGCCTCGCTGCTCATCCGCCCGCGATCGGCGGCCAGATCGCCAGTTCATCCCCTTCAGCGAGACGGCGCTGGTTGCGCTCGCCCTGGGGGACGAAGAGTCCGTTGATCAGCACGAGGTGTGCATTGCGCTCGGGAATGCGATAGCGCCGGATGAGATCGCCTACGGTCGTTTCTTCATCGATCTCCAGCTCGACGCGATTGCTGCCGGCGCGTTCGGAAGGCAGGTAATCGGCGAGCGAAGCAAACAGCTTGAACACGATCTTCATCTTGTTAGCGTACCATCGCCACCGGTTGCTGGCTGCAGGCGATGTAGGCTTCGACGAACTGGAGCGGCGCGGCGAGCAGGCGCGCCTTCCACGACCCCAGCCGGACCTGGCCCTGGATCAGCCCGCGCAGCGCCCCCACATTCCCGGTCAGCCCGATCGCGGTCGCACCGATCAACACGTCGTCACAGAACTGCAGGCTCAGGTAACGCCAGCCCCCCTCGTCGGCGAGCTCGACCCCACTGCCGCCATGCTCGGGCTTCTCGCCCCACCACTGACCGAACGACGTGGAGATCAGCCCCAGCGTATCGAGCACGTTGATCGCCAGCACCCCTTTCATGCGGGCGTCGCCTCCGGCCATGTTGAGCGCGGCCACCCGCGCCTGGTCGGCCGCATTGGGCTGGATCGCCGACACCAGATGCGCCCCCGTAAAGAGATCCGGTGCTTCGGCCACGTCGCCTGCCGCGTAGATCTCGGCCACGTTCGTGCGCATCGCGGCATCGACCAGGACGCCCTTGGCAACCTTCACCGCACTGCCGTCCAGAAAGCCCGTGTTCGGCGCTACCCCGGCCGCGACGATCACCGCATCGCACGGGATGCGCTCGCCGGTCGACAACACCACTGCGAGGGGCGCACGGGCTTGCGGCCCACGCGCAGCGCCGTGGACCTCGTGCGCTGCGCGATGCGGGTCGGGCGCCCGCTCGCCGTGCGCATCGACCGCTTCGATCCGCTCGACGCGCGCCGAGGTGACGACCCGCACGCCCTCCTTCTCGACCCAGCGCTGAATCATCGCCCCAGCCCGCTCCGTCATCATGCGCGGCACCATCCGGTCGCCCATCTCGACCACCGTCAGCTCGACTCCACGCGCGGCCAGCGCTTCCAGGATGATGCAGCCGATGAACCCCGCGCCGAGCTGCACCACCCGCGCGCCGGGGGTGGCCAGACGGGCAATCCCGCGGGCGTCTTCGAGGGTCCAGCAGGTATGTACCTGCGGCAGGTCGATGCCCGGGATCGGCGGACGGACCGGATGCGAACCCGTCGCGATCAGCAGCCGGTCATACGATTCGCGGCTTCCGTCGGCAAAGAGCACGGTTCGCGCCGTCGAATCGACCGAGACCGCGCGCGCGCGCAGCTCCCTGACCCGCAGCGCCTCGAAGTGGTAGGCACGCTTGCGCAGGTAGGTACCCGGCTCGTCGATGTTCCCTTCCAGCAGATAGGGGATGGCCATGCGCGAGTACGGCGGTGCGTCCTCGCAGCCGACCATCACGATCTCGTCGCGCGGTGCCGCCTCGCGGAGCGCCTCAGCCGCCACCACGCCCGCCGGGCCGTTGCCCAGGATCACATGCTTCATTCGATCGTCCTCGAATCATCCTCGTGCGAAAGCGCCGTGCCAGCCCGGGTGCGGGCCGGTACGGGCGGAGAGTGCGAGCCGAGTCTACAGGCCGAGCCGATCCAGCGTCTGGCGGCTCGGCACCCCCTCGGGGCTCCAGCCGCGCACCTGGTAGTACTCGGGCAGCATCTTCGCCAGCCCATTGACGAGCCCCTTCGCCGGGCCGCTCCTGGCCGGCTCACTCGTGAGCCGCGGCGGAAGCGTGTCGTCCTTCGCCGTGAAGCCGGCTGCGTTGTTGAACATGCGCTCCAGGTTCCAGATCCGCTCACCCACCTCGTTGAGCTTGTCCAGGCTCCAGTCGCCCTCGCAGGCGGCAGCCAGCTGCGGCTGCACGTCGGCAAGCGTCCACGCGAACGAAGTGAACACGCAGATGCCGGCCGAGTCGAACACCGCGGTCGCGTCCTGGAAGGCCTTGACCAGTTCGGCCTTGCCTTCGGTCACGAGCGGGTCGGTCTTGACCGGGATCCCCAGCACTTCGGAGGCAACCGTGTACGAGCGCAGGTGACAGGCGCCGCGGTTCGAGGTGGCGTACGTCAGGCCCATCCCCTGGATACCGCGCGAGTCGTAGGCCGGAAACTCCTGGCCCTTGACGCTCATCGACAGCTCGGGATGGCCGTACTTCGCGCACAGCCGCTTCGAACCAAGTCCGATCTCCTTGCCGAAGCCCTCGCCCAACGCGGTCATCTCGCTCAGCCGGGCGAGTGCCTCGGCCGAGCCGAACGGGGCGTCGATGCCGATCTTCTCCTTCGTGAGCACCCCCATCTCGTAGAGCTCCATCGCTGCACCCACCGTCGCACCAAACGAGATCGGATCCATACCGTGTTCGTTGCACAGAAGGTTAGCGTACTGCAGCGCCTCCAGGTCGCCCACCCCGTTGGCTGCTCCAAGGGCCCAAGCCGCTTCGTACTCGAGCCCGCCCGAAGCCCCCCAGTACTTGGGGTTGTTCTTGACCGTGAAGTGATTCGGGTCGATCTGCGAGATCCGTCCGCACGCGATCGTGCAGCCGAAGCACGCCGCGTTCGTGACGAGCTGCGACTTGCCGTCCGAGTCGCGCTTCTCGTGCATCGCCTCGGCCGAGATCTTCGCTGCACCTTCGAACTGCACGTCGCGATGGTTGCGCGTGGGCAGCGCGCCGATCTCGTTGATCACGTTCATCAGCACCTGCGTGCCGTACTTCGGCAGCCCCTGCCCGGTCACCGCATTGTCGGCCAGCACCTTCTTCGCTTCCGTCGTGGCCTTCATGAACCCTGCAAAATCCCGGATCCCCGCCACCCCGCGCGTGCCCCGCAGCGCTACCGCCTTGAGGTTCTTCGAGCCCATCACCGCCCCCACCCCGGAGCGGCCCGCCGCCCGGTGCAGGTCATTGACGATGCAGGCGAACAACACCTGGTTCTCGCCCGCGCGACCGATCGAGGAGATCCTGATCTGCGGGTCCTGGTGCGCCGCCTTGATCGCCTCTTCAGTCTCCCAGCAGCTCTTGCCCCACAGGTGCGTTGCGTCCCTCAGCTCGGCCCGTTCGTTCTCGACGTAAAGGTATACGGGCCTGGCCGAGCGCCCTTCGAAGATGATCATGTCCCAGCCGGCAAACTTCATCTCGGCACCAAAAAATCCGCCCGAGTTCGAGCAGGCGATCGCGCCCGTGAGCGGACCCTTGGTGATCACCGTATAGCGCCCGCCCGTCGAGGCCATCGTGCCGGTGAGCGGGCCGGTCGCCATGATCATCTTGTTCTCGGGTGCGAGCGGATCGACCTTCGGGTCGATCTCCGACACGAGGTACTTCGTGGCCAGCCCGCGCGAGCCCAGGTACTGCTGCGCCCATTCCATGTTGAGCGCCTCTTCCGTACAGGTGCCCGCCGTGAGGTTCACCCGCAGGATCTTGCGATTCCATCCCATGATCGATCTCCTCTCAGGCGGCCGCAGCCGGCGGGTTGGCGGTGTTGGCCTTCGCGGCCCAGGCCTGCATGCGCCCGTAGCCCGTCCAGTTCGCATCGATGTACGTGATCGCGCCGGTCGGACAGGCCTTCGCACAGGCCGGATCCCCTCCGCACAGGTCGCACTTGTGTGCCTTGCCGCTGTCCTGGCTGTAGTTGATCGTGCCGAACGGACAGGCGATCGTGCACACCTTGCACCCTACGCACGTGCTCTCGAACACCACCTTCGCGCCCGTACCACGGTCGATCCGGATCGCATCCACCGGACACGCGTTCAGGCACCACGCCTCGGCGCACTGCGTACAGGTGTAGGGAACCTTGCGCCCCTCATGCTCGAAATTGAACACCTTGATCAGCGACTTCGAAGGGTTCATCACCCCCGTATGCTCGTACGAGCACGCCATCTCGCACTGCAGGCAACCCGTGCACTTCGCAGGGTCGATATGTAGCGATTTCCACATCGAGGCTCTCCTCCTGGTCGTTACCGGCCGTTCCCGGTGCGCGCCGTACGCACCCATGAACATCCCTGCATATGTTAGAAAAAGTAGCACCGGCTCAGGGTGGAAGCAAATGTTTCGCGGACCGGCGCTACAATCTGCGCGCTGCCGGAAGCGATGCCCGACGATCGTTTCACTCCCCACGATCCCTCACGGAAACGAGCGTGATCCTCGAACCCTGGTCCCACCCGAGCTCTGCCGGTCTCACGCTGCGTGGGACCTGCACCCCGCCCTCAGGCCGCCCCGTCGTGCATTTCCTGCACGGCAACGGTTTTTGCGGGCGCACCTACGAACCCTTGCTGGTGCTGCTGGCGCGGGACTTCGACCTCTTCCTGAGCGACGTGCAGGGCCACGGAGACTCGGACCATGGAGGGCGTTTCCATGGCTGGCACCGGACTGCCGAACTGTGCACCGAGGCGTGGGCCGCCCATGCCGGGCGCTACGGCGATGCGCCCATCTACGCGCTCGGCCACAGTTTCGGAGGCGTTGTCAGCGCACTGATGATGGCGCGCGATCCGGGGCTCTTCCGGCGCGCCGTACTGCTCGATCCGGTGCTGTTTCCGCCGGCGATGATGGGGCTGATGGCCCTGTCCGATGTGGTCGGTCTGTATTCGCGCAACACGCTCGCATTGCGTGCCCGCAAACGGCGCCGCCACTGGCCGGACCGCGAGGCGGCGGTCCGGACCCTGCGCGGCCGTGGCATGTTCCGCGGCTGGCGCGATGAAGCCCTGCAGGCGTACGCCGAGCATGCGCTCAAGCCGGCGGCCGGCGGCGGCGTCGAGCTGAAATGCGCGCCAACCCTCGAAGCCCAGATCTACGGCGCATTTCCGCGGCGGCTGTGGGCAGCGCTGGCCCGGATCGAGAACCCGACCCGGGTGCTCTTCGGCGAGCGGACCTTCCCCTTCCTGCCCCAGGCGGTCGGGCGCTGGTGCCGTTCCCGACCGAACGTGAGCGCGGTGCGCATGTGCGGCGGGCACTGCTTCATGCAGGAGGACCCCGAAACCAGCGCGCTGCAGATCCGCGCCTTCCTGTCATGAATCCCCTGCCACCTGCGATGCCGGTGGCTCACCCTGCACGGCGCGCGTGACGAGCAACTGGTCGATGCGGTAGTTGTCGATGTCGACGACTTCGAACTTGTAACCGCCATAGACGACTGAATCAGTCCGGCGCGGCACCTTGCGCAGCCGGTACATCAGGAAGCCGGCGATCGTCTCGTAGTGCTCGCTGCCCTCGAAGACGTCGATGCCCAGTGCCTGCATCACGTCCTCGACCGGAGTCAGTCCGTCGATCAGCCAGGAATCGGCATCGCGCTTGACGATCAGATCCTCGACCACGGCGCTGCCCAGCTCGCCCATCACCGTGTTCATCACGTCCTGCAGCGTCAGCAGCCCGACGATGAGGGCGTATTCGTTCACGATCAGCGCGAAGTCTTCGCGCGCCGCGCGGAAGCGCTCGAGCGCCTCGAAGAGCGTCAACGTGTCGGGAATCACGAGCATTTCACGCATCATCGGATCGGCCAGCAGGTTCACCTTCTGCCCACTCAGGAGTCGCGCGAACATCTCGCGCGAGTTCACGTAGCCGACCACTGAATCGATCGTCCCCTCGCACACCGGAAACTTGCCGTGCGGATGCTGCGAGAGCTTGGCGCGGATGCTCTCTTCGGCCTCGCCGAGCGTGAAATACACCACGCTGTCGCGCGGCGTCATGGCCGAGGTGACCGTGCGTTCATCCAGCTCGAAGACGTTCGCGATCAACTGGTGCTCCTGGCGCAGAAGGGCTCCTGCCTGGGCGCCGGCATCGGCCATCGCGACGATCTCTTCGGAGGTGATGTCCTCGGGCCGCACGTTGGGCAGGCGCAGCACGCGGAAGATCCAGTTCGCGAACCCGTCGAAGAGCCACACCACCGGCTTGAGCACCGACACGCAGAACTGCATCGGCGCGACGATGACGACCGCCACCTGCTCCGGCGACGTCATCGCGAGCCGCTTGGGAATCAGGTCGGCGAAGAGCACGAACAGCGCGGTGACGATGAGAAAGGCGAAGACCGAACTGACCGAGGCGACCAGATCTCCCTGGTAGACCAGCTCGATGGCTCCGGCCAGCACCGGCGCCAGCGCCGACTCGCCCACGATGCCGCCGAGGATCGCTACCGCATTGAGCCCGATCTGCACCACCGTGAAGAAATGCCCCGGATGTTCCTGCAGTTGCAGCACCCGATCGGCAGCCAGGCTGCCCTGCTGGGCCAGCATCCGCAGCCGGATCTTGCGCGAGGCAGCGAGCGAGATCTCCGAGATCGACAGGTAGGCGCTCAAGGCGATCAGGACGAAAATGACGATAAGCTGGCTGGCGATATCCACGACGGGCTCCGGGGGTCTCGGGGCCTGATGCCCCGCGAATCGGGCTATTCTATCGCGTCGGCCACGGCCGGCCGTTCCGGCCGGGCCAACCGGGAGGGTGCCAGTACATGAAATCCGTCACCAGGGTGATCATTCTCGGCGCAGCCGGGCGCGACTTCCACAACTTCAACGTCTGCTTTCGCGACGATCGGCGGTACCGGGTTGTCGCCTTCACGGCCACCCAGATTCCCGACATCACCGGTCGCCGCTACCCGTCCGTGCTTGCCGGCGACCTCTACCCGGACGGAATTCCGATCCACCCGGAGGACGCGCTGGCGGAGCTGATCCGCACACACGAGGTCGATCTGTGCGTGTTCGCATACAGCGACGCGCCCTACGCGCACGTGATGCACCTGTCCGCGATCGCCCAGGCCGAAGGCGCCGACTTCCAGTTGCTCGGTCCACGCAGCACGATGCTCCCCTGCTCGCGCCCGGTCATCGCTGTGGTCGCAACCCGCACCGGGGCAGGAAAGAGCCAGACCTGCCGGCGGATCGTCGAGTTGCTTGGCCACCGCGGCCTGCGCGTCGTCACGGTACGACACCCGATGCCCTACGGCGATCTTGCGACGCAACGCGTACAGCGCTTCGCGAGCCTCGACGACCTGGACCGCCAGCACTGCACCATCGAAGAACGGGAGGAATACGAACCGCACATCGACCGCGGCACCGTCGTATATGCCGGGGTCGATTACGCGGCAATCCGCGATGCCGCCGAACTGGATCCGGACGGCTGCGACGTGATCGTCTGGGACGGCGGCAACAACGACTTCCCGTTCTTCCGCGCCGATCTCACGATCACCGTCGCCGATCCGCACCGCGCCGGCGACGAACTGTCCTATCACCCGGGTGAAGTGAACCTGCGCATGGCCGATGTCGTGCTCGTCAACAAGCTCGACTCGGCACCGGAGTCCGGGCTGCAGCGGCTGCTCGCCAACCTCGCACGTGCGAATCCGGGGGCGACCGTACTGCGTGCCGCTTCCCGAGTGCGCGCCGACGACCCCGAAGTCGTGCGCGGCAAGCAGGTGCTGGTGATCGAGGATGGACCAAGCCTGACCCACGGCGGCATGCACTGGGGTGCGGGAACGCTCGCGGCGCGCGCCTGCGGCGCGACCGGGATCGTCGACCCCCGGGGATGTGCCGTCGGCAGCATTGCCAAGACCTTCGCAGACTGGCCGGATCTCGGCGCAGCCTTGCCCGCGATGGGCTACGGCCCGGCCCAGTTGCGCGATCTGGAAGCAACGATCGCCGCCTGTACGTGCGATGCGGTGGTGATCGGAACCCCGGTCGATCTGCGGCGACTCATCCGGATCGGGCAGCCCGCAACGCGCGTGCGCTATGAGCTCGAAGAGATCGGAAGCCCCGATCTTGCCGCCGTGCTCGACGACTTCCTCGTGCGCCACGGCCTGTCCAGGCCCGCAGCTTCAGGCCGCGCCTGACCCCTGCAGCCGCCGCGGCTCGATCAGCACGGTCGCCTCACCATCGGTGATCCACACCTGGCCGTCCTGCACGGTGCACTGCAGGCGCATGCTGCGCCCGGTCAGCGCCGCAAGCGCTGGAGCCGCCTCGGGCTCCAGGTTCAGCACGGTCAGGTTCGCGAGGCGGGCGACCTTGTTGCGCAGTCCGTTCCACCAGATGTCGGCCGCCCGCCCGTAGGGGATCACGACGACTTCGCGAGCACGGCCGCAGGCCTTGCGGATCCATTTCTCATCGGGCTGTCCGACATCGATCCAGCGCTCGATCGCACCGGTCAGGTCGCGCTGCCACAGATCGGGCTCATCTTCGACGCACAGCCCCTTGCCGAAGCTCAGCGCTTCGTCGGCAAAGAACGCGAAGGCAAAGAGGCGCACCATCATCCGCTCATCCGTCTCCGACGGATGACGGGCAATCGTGAGGTTATGTTCGGCATAGTAGCCGCGCTCGAGATCGGCGATCGACAGCTCCACCTTGTAGACCGTGGCCTTCAGCGCCATCAGTGCACCTGCCCCGGCGGCGCGCGGCGCGCCTGCTGCCACGCCAGGACCGTGCGCGAGGCCTGCCCCATCGCCAGTTCCCGTTGCTCCTCGGGAAGCTCCTGGTGAAGGGCTGCGAAGAGGCTCTCGGTCATCTCGCGCGCGAGCCCCTCGCCGGCCAGCCCGTCGGACAGGCAGTGGATCTGGATGCTGGCGAGCGTATCGGCGACCAGCCGCCAGCCCAGGGTCGGCATGTGGCGCGTGAGGCCGAACAGCATGCGGCCCAGTTGCACAAGGATGGCGGTCGCCTCCTCACGCTCGTCGCACGCAATCATGGCGTGCCACAGCGCCATGTGGATGGCGCGCCGCAACTCGATCTTGAAATCGATCGCGTTGCCTTCGGCTGCATCCACAGCGGCAAAATCCTGCTCCAGGCGGGCTTCCTCCCGCGGATCGAGGCCAACCCGCAAGGCGCCAAGCAATTCCGTCAGGGCGGGAATTGCCTGCAAACGGAAGGCGCGACTGTATGCGAGCCCCCACTGGTCGAGCCCGGCCATCAGCATTGCAAGCCGTAGCGAACGCGCGGACTCGTCTGCGGCCTCGGCCACCCAGCCGAGCATTCCGCGCCCAAGGCCCTCGACGCCGCGTGCCCGCCCCTCCTCGTCTTCGTTGACGCTGAGCCGGAAGACCTGGGCGAAGGCATCCTGCGCCATGCGCGCAGCCTCCCTCTGCACCTGCGCGCCGACCCGCGTCGCGAGCCCGTCTTCGGGAATCGCATCGCTCCCTCGCCCGCCGTTCTCCGCAGCCATTCCTTGTCTTCCCGAGATTCTAAAGGCCGGATTGTGACACGCACACGACCGTGCGGGGAAAGCCCCGCGGCGACCACGCTGCCGCCCAGGCACGCGCACAACCCAGCGATGGCTCACAGGGGCTATCATGAAACGCCGAAACAGGAATCCATCCCATGAACGACCGTCCCCGAAGCAACGGCGAAAACGACCACGATCCCGCGCCGCAAAGGCACGCAGAAGGCGGAATCGGAATTCCCCGGACCGGCGGTTTCGATTCCGACGCCTTCGAGCAGGCCGTGACCGATCTGCTGCGGGCCTGCGGAATCGCCCCGGAGGGCGTGCATACCGGACGCACCGCGCGGCGGGTGCGCGAACTGTGGCAGCGTCGGCTCCTCGGCGGCTATGAGCTGGATCCGGCAGAGGCCCTCGGCGATGGGTTCGAGGACGAACGCCACGACATGGTCGTGATCCGGGGCATCGCAGTGCATGGCGTCTGCCCGCATCATCTCGTGCCCTTCCGGGGTCTGGCGCACGTCGCCTACCTTCCCGGCGGGCGCCTGCACGGGTTCGGCCGCATCGCCCGCATGGTCGATGCAATCGGTCATCGCTTCACCTATCAGGAGTGGATGACCCGTGACATCGCCGATGCGCTGATGACGCACGGCAAGGCCCGCGGTGCGGCCTGCTTGATCGAAGCTGAACAGCTTTGCCTGCTGCTCGGCGAGGACCGCCGTGGCGATGAGCGGGTGATCACCCAGGCCTTCAGCGGGGAATTCGAGACCTCTCAGGAGCAGCGCAGCGCGTTCCTGCGCCTGGTCCAGAGCCGCAGGCCGGCCTGATCCGCCTGGCGGCGCGATGGCTACTGCACGAGCCGCAGCCGGTGATGCGCGCTGACGTCCAGCATCAGGACCTCGTCGCCGAGCAGCATCACGGCGCCCTGGAAGCGGTCGTTGCCGGAATCGGAATACTCGAAATCATAGACCCGCTTCAGGGCCAGACGGCCGTTGTCGTCCCGCGCGAAGCGCAGCGAGCGGAAGGCGACCGTCTCGTCGAGCAGTTGTACGCCTTCGCGCCGACAGCCATCGCGCGCAGCCCGCATGCCCGCCTCGCGTGCTCGGTTCGTGTCGAACCAGAACCAGCCCACACCGGCCAGCACTGCCAGTGCCACCCATTCGAAAGTCACGCCCGGGCGCTCCCGATCAATCGACCATCATCCCCTTGATCGTGAAGAACAGCACCGCTGCCATGAAAGCCGAAGCAGGAACGGTGACGACCCAGGCAGCGACGATCTTCATCAGTTGCGAACGCTTGACGAGTTCCTGACGATAGACCTTGCGCAGCCCCTTGCGCTCCATCTTCGAAAAGTGCGCGGGATCGAGTTGCTGTTTGGCGCGCAGCTTCAGCTCGGTCAGCATCACGCCCTTTTCGTCGATGGAGGCCTTTGCGAATCGCACCAGGAAGGCATCGATCGCCTCCTGGTCGCCTTCCGGGTGGTGCGCCTTGATGTCGTCGACCATGCGGGCGTAGTTGCTCTTCAGGTATTCACGCAGGAAGCCGACCCCGAAAACGGCGCCCACCGCAATATGGGTAGTGCTGACGGGAATACCGAACTGGCTCGCGATGATGACGGTGATCGTGGCAGCCATCGCGATGCAGTAGGCCCGCATCTGGTCGAGTTCGGTGATCTCGGAACCGACCGTGCGGATCACCTTCGGCCCGAAGAGCGCCAGCCCGAGCGAGATCCCCAAACCACCGATCACCATGACCCACAGCGGAACCGGCGCGGCACGCGAGATCTCGCCGCCGCCCGACTTGAGGACCTCGACGATCGCGGCGAGCGGGCCGACCGCGTTGGCGACGTCATTCGAGCCGTGGGCGAAGCTCAGAAGCGCCGCCGCGAAGATCAGCGGCACGGTAAACAGCTGGTTCACGCCAGCCTTCGAGTTCGCCATCGATAGCGAGCGCCGGGCGACGATCGGACGGACCAGCACCCATACGACGACCGCAAAACCCAGCCCCATGGCCAGCGAGGAACCGAAGCCCACCTTCCAGATCTTGCTCACGCCCTTGAGCAGGAGATAGGTTCCGAATGCCCACGCCATGCACGCCACGAGATAGGGCACCGCACGGCGTGCCGCCGCGGTCATGTCCTGCTGGTAGGTGATGCTGCGTTTGATGAGGTAGAGAAAACCCGCCGCGATCGTGCCGCCCATGAGGGGCGAGATCACCCAGCTCACGACGATCTGCCCGACCGTACCCCAGTTGGCAATTGCCATCCCGCTCGATGCGATGCCTGCACCCAGCACGGCGCCAACGATCGAGTGCGTGGTCGAAACCGGCGCCCCGACCGCGGTCGCGACGTTCAGCCACATCGCCGCGGCAAGGAGGGCCGCCATCATCACCCAAAGGAAGGTATCGGTATCGGGAATCCGCGACGGATCGATGATTCCGCTGCGGATCGTGCCGACGACCTCGCCGCCGGCGATGATCGCGCCTGCCGCTTCGAAGATCGCCGCGATGACGAGGGCGCCGCCGAGCGTCAAGGCCTTCGAACCGACCGCAGGTCCGACGTTGTTGGCGACATCGTTGGCACCGATGTTCATCGCCATGTAGCCGCCGATCATCGCAGCGATGACGAGGAAAAGGCTCCCCTGAGCCTCGCCGCGCATCACGCTGTAGAGCATCACGCCGATGATGAAGAGCAGCCCGAGACCGAGGCGGGCAAGTTCTACCCTGCCCTTTCTGGTCGCCTTTTCAAGCTCGCTGATGTGCTTGAGTTCCACGAAAGATCTTCCGAAATGCCAGGACGCGCTATTGTTTCAGAAATGCTTCCGTAACCCAATTGACTCACAACAAGAAGGCTCCGATCGATCAGAGCTTGTTGTATTTCTCCGACCTCCCACGAGCCTTGGCGACCGGATAACGCGCTTCGTTGAGTGCGAGCTTGCGCGCCGCAGCATCGCGCAGATCGATCCCGAGCACATCGGCCAGACGGACCAGATACAGCAGGACATCGGCCAGCTCCAGCGCAACCTCGTCCCGCCTGGCCGGGTCCAGTCCATCGGACTCCTCGGCCGACAGCCACTGGAAGTGCTCAATCACCTCACCGGCCTCGCCGGCCAGCGCCATCGCCAGATTCTTCGCCGTGTGGAAACGCTCCCATTCGCGCTCGGCCGCAAACTCACGCAGCCGATCGCGCAGCACGATGAGGGCATCCTGATCCGTCATTCGATGTGATGCTCCAGGTCGAACCCCGCCCGATCATCCTCGGCAAGGGTTCCGGACAACCAAGGCAGGATCTCTTCGAGCGTGCCGGGCAGTGTCCAGGGAGGATTGACGATGTACAGTCCGCTGCCGAACATGCCGATTCCATCGGCAGATGCCTCCCTGACAAAGAGCCGCACATCGAGCCAGCTGCCGGCCCCGAGGGCGGCCAGCCGGTCAGGCAACTGACGGGCTTCCGGTCTGGCGAGCAAGGGATACCAGACCAGGTAGGTGCCGGTCGGGAAGCGCTTGAGTGCATCGTCGAGCACGGTGACGACCCTTCGATAGTCCTCCTTGATCTCATAGGACGGGTCGATCAGGACCACTGCACGCCTCGTCGGAGGCGGCAGCACTGCGCGCAGGCCGGCATAGCCGTCGGCCTTTCGCACCTGTACGCGATCTGCGTCCCGCGCGAAGGTTCGTTCCAGCAACACGGCATCGGTCGGGTGCAGTTCGAACAGACGCATCCTGTCCTGCTCGCGCAGACGCGTCATCGCAAGCGCCGGCGAACCGGGGTAGAACGTGAGCCGACCATGCGGATTGAACTGCGCGACCGCATCGAGGTAGGGCTTGAGTGCACCGGGAACCTGACCGCTCGACCAGAGCCGGGCAATTCCGGCTTCGAATTCACCGGTCTTTCCGGCCTGCTCGCTATCGAGCGCGTAACACGCCGCACCCGCATGCGTATCTACGTACCACCAGGGTTTGTCCTTGCGATTGAAGTAATCGAGCACGGCCAGCAGAACCAGATGCTTGAGCACGTCTGCATGGTTTCCGGCATGGAACGCGTGGCGGTAACTGAGCATGAGGCGAAGGCGGTCCGTGGATTCGAAGCGGGAGGAAAGGCCGAATGCTACCACTGCCCGCGGGCGTCGGCCTGTCCGCCGCCACGACCAGGTGCCACAAGAACGGGTTCGCTTGCTATGATTTCGACGCCGCAGTGCAGCACGCGAGGCGACTCGCCGCACAAGCCCTTCGCTGGGGCATCGACCCAACAGGAGAACTCCGCACATGGCGATCTACGCCCTGGGCGACCGCGTTCCACGCTTCGGCGAGGGATGCTGGGTCGCCGACAATGCAACGGTGATCGGCCTCGTAGAGACCGGCCGGAACGTCAGCATCTGGTACAACGTCGTGATTCGTGGCGACAACGAACCCATCCTCATCGGCGATGGCACGAACATCCAGGACGGCGCCATCCTGCACAACGACGCCGGGGTGCCGCTGACGATCGGCGCTCACGTGACGGTCGGCCACATGGCCATGCTGCACGGTTGCACGATCGGGGATGGTAGCCTGATCGGAATCAACGCGGTCGTGCTCAATCATGCGCAGGTCGGCAAGGACTGCATCATCGGGGCAAATGCGCTGATTCCGGAGGGCAAGGTGATTCCGGATCGCTCTCTGGTAGTCGGATCCCCGGGCCGGATCATCCGCGAGCTGACCGATGAGGACATTGCCGGCCTGCGCGCAAATGCGGCGCAGTACGTGGAGAATGCCCGGTTGTACGCGGATACCGCCCGGCATATCGCGCCACCACAGAAGGGCTGATCGCACCCGGACCGGCAGTTGCCGCAATGCCGGACTTTACGGCCCCCGGTCCGCGGGCTATGGTTGAGTCCATGTCGTACCCGAACCGTACCCACTCCACCCCAGCCAACAAGATCGGTCGGATCGTTTCGCACCCGCTATGGATCGCCAGCCTGATCGGCACAATGCTGCTCCAGGGCTGTGGCACGAGCGGGCCGGCGAGTCAGGCGCGCGCGCCCGATGCCCTACCGGGCGAGGGACGGACCGGGTATTTCGCGCTGAATGACGATCGCCACGCGCAGGAGGTGGTCATCTACGCATTGGGACTGCTGGGCACCGGCTACCAGTTCGGCGGCCGCAACCCCGAGGCCGGCCTCGACTGCAGCGGCATGGTGAGCTACATCGTCGAACAGGTGAGCGGGAAGCTGCTTCCACACAACGCCGCTCAGATCGCGGCCATGACCCGGCCGGTCGGCGTGGCCGAACTCGAACCTGGCGATCTCGTCTTCTTCAATACCTTGAATCGCCGCCATTCGCACATGGGGATCTATATCGGCCGCGGACAATTCATCCATGCCCCGTCCTCCCGCGGCAGCGTTCGCCTGGAACGGCTCGACAACTCGTACTTCAGACCCCGCATCGACGGTGCGCGTCGGCTCGTCGCGAGCCGTTGACCGCCTCAGCGCCCCTCCGGGGTGTGAACGAAGATCTCGTCCGGCCGGGTCAGCCCCAGTTCAAAACGTGCCCGCTCCTCAAGCGCTTCGTTCCCCGACTTGAGATCGCGCACCTCGGCATCCAGCCCAGCATTCCGCTGCTCCAGACGGAGATTCACGCCACGCTGTTCGCGCAACTGCGCCTCGACCTCCCAGGCGCGCAGCCAGCCACCCTTGCCGAACCAGAGCGGATACTGCAAAGCCACCAGGAGCAAGGCGAGAAGAATCACCGGCCAGCGCACTTGCGTGGCCTCCACACCGCCCCGGCGGCCTGCAGAAGCCAGTGTCCCAGGCGCTGCGGTTCGTCAGCGCGTACGCAGGTTGTAGAAAGCGCGCTTGCCCGGATAGCTGACCGTATCACCGAGATCTTCCTCGATCCGCAGAAGCTGGTTGTACTTCGAGATCCTGTCCGAGCGCGACAGCGAACCGGTCTTGATCTGCATCGCGTTGAGCCCGACCGCGATGTCGGCGATCGTCGAATCGTCGGTTTCACCAGAGCGATGCGAGATCACGGCGGTATATCCGGCACGCTTCGCCATCTCGACCGCTGCAAATGTCTCGGAAAGGGTACCGATCTGGTTGATCTTGATCAGGATGGAATTCGCAATACCCTGGTCGATTCCCTGCGACAGGATCTCGGTATTGGTCACGAAGAGATCATCACCGACCAGCTGGATGCGCTTGCCAAGCTTGTCGGTGAGCGTCTTCCATCCGGTCCAGTCATTCTCGGCCATCCCGTCCTCGATCGAAACGATCGGAAAACGATCGGCGAGCGTCGCCAGGTAGTCGGCAAACCCTTCCGACGAGAGCGTGAGGCCCTCACCCGCCAGGACGTACTGACCGTTCTTGTAGAACTCGGAAGCAGCGCAGTCGAGCGCCAGCACGACGTCGGTACCCGGTTCGTATCCTGCCGCCGAGATCGCTTCCTGGATCAGGTTGAGCGCCTCTTCAGTGCCGCTGACGTTCGGCGCAAACCCGCCTTCGTCGCCGACGGTCGTCGGGTAGCCCCGGCGATCGGTGATCTTCTTCAGGTGATGAAAGATCTCTGCGCCGCAGCGCAGGGCTTCACGGAAAGAAGTCATCGACACCGGCATGATCATGCATTCCTGGATGTCGAGGCTGTTGTTCGCGTGGGCGCCGCCATTGATGACGTTCATCATCGGCACGGGCATCGTCAACGGCCCTGACCCTCCGAAATAGCGGTAAAGCGGCAGACCCGCCTCTTCAGCCGCAGCCTTCGACACCGCCATCGACACCGCGAGCATCGCATTCGCGCCGAGGCGGGACTTGTTTTCGGTGCCGTCGAGTTCGATCAGCGTACGATCGATGAAGGTCTGCTCCTCGGCGTCGAGTCCGATGATCGCCTCGGAAATCTCGGTATTCACGTTCTCGACCGCCTTCAGCACACCTTTGCCAAGATAGCGTCCGGTATCGCCGTCCCGCAGCTCGATGGCTTCACGCGAACCCGTCGACGCGCCGGACGGCACGGCCGCACGCCCCATCACGCCGGACTCCAGCAACACGTCGGCTTCGACTGTGGGGTTGCCGCGAGAATCAAGAATTTCGCGGGCGATGACATCAACGATTGCACTCATGGTGGTTCCTGTTTCCGAAGCAAATGAATGGACGACTCAAGCGCCCTCGACGACGATCATGTCGAAGTGCGCAATTCCTTCACGGGCCTGACGGGCCGCCTGGTATCCGGGCGACTCGAAAAAACGCCTGGCCGTGTCCGCGCTGTCGAACTGTACGATGACGACCCGTTCCGGGCTCCAGCCCCCTTCAAGCACATCGACCGATCCGCCGCGCACGAGATAGCGGCCACCGTACTCGGCGACCGCAGCAGCTGCAAGCTCCCGATAAACCGTGATGGCTTCCTGGTCGAGGACGCGAGCGTCGACGATGAGATAGGCCGGTCTGGTGCCGTGATCACTCATGCACTCTTCCTGTGATCGATCGTTCCGCACAAGGAGCGCATCAGAGAGATTCCCTGAAGCCCACGCGCTTGACCAGACGATCGATGTCCCGCAAGGTCGTCAACAAGTCCTGCATGCGATCGAGTGGCCAGGCGTTTGGGCCATCGGACAAGGCCTTGTCCGGGTCGGGGTGTGTTTCCATGAATAGCCCCGACACCCCCGCTGCGACCGCGGCACGCGCCAGGACCGGAACGAACTCCCTCTGCCCGCCCGACGCGCTCCCAAGGCCTCCTGGGAGCTGGACCGAGTGCGTTGCGTCGAACACAACGGGGCAACCCGTTTCCCGCATGATCGCCAGGCTACGCATGTCCGACACAAGATTGTTGTAGCCGAACGAAACGCCACGTTCGCACACCATGATGGTGTCCGCCCCGCCAGCCGCCTCTTTCGCCTTCGCCACGACTTGAAGCATGTCGGCAGGCGCCAGAAACTGACCCTTCTTGATATTCACCGGTTTGCCCGTTGCCGCAACCGCCTGGATGAAGTCTGTCTGACGGCACAGAAAGGCCGGCGTCTGAAGCACGTCGACCGCTGCAGCAACCGCCGCGACCTCGTCGATCGAGTGTACATCGGTCAGCACCGGGACTCCGACGGTGTCACGAACCTCGGCCAGGATCTCCAGCCCTCTGGTCATACCCAAGCCACGAAACGACTTTCCTGAGCTGCGGTTGGCCTTGTCGTAGGAAGACTTGTAGATGAAGGGAATCCCCAGGCCGCAGCAGATCGCCTTCAGCTCCGCCCCCGTCTCCAACGCCATCTCGCGCGACTCGATCACACAAGGCCCCGCGATCAGGAACAGCCCCTGATCGAGCCCCGCTTCGAAACCGCACAGTCTCATTCCACCCCCTCCGACATACCCGCCTGGCGTCGTGCATGGCCAGCGATCGCTGCCGTCAGGAAGGCCGTGAAGAGCGGATGCCCCTTGCGAGGATTCGAAGTGAATTCTGGATGAAACTGACACCCCACGAACCAGGGGTGATCAGGCAGCTCGATCATTTCGCAGAGATTGGACCCCTGTGCCCGTCCGCTCACCTTCAATCCATGCGATTCAAGCGCAGCAAGCAAGGTGTTGTTCACCTCGTACCGATGACGGTGACGCTCTGTGATCGATGCAGCTCCGTAGATCCTGCGCGCAAGCGAATCTTCAGTCAGCTCACACACCTGCCCGCCCAGGCGCATGGTTCCCCCAAGGTCCGAGTTGGCGCTACGCTTTTCCACCTTGCCGCTGCGATCCTGCCACTCCGTAATCAATCCAATCACCGGATACGGGGTCGTGTTGTCGAACTCTGTGGAATGTGCGCCCGCCATTCCGGCAACGTTGCGCGCGAACTCGACCACGGCAAGTTGCATGCCGAGGCAGATCCCAAGATACGGAATCCGGTTCTCCCTCGCATGGCGGATCGCTGCGATCTTGCCCTCTGTCCCACGCTTGCCGAACCCGCCAGGAACCAGAATCGCATCCATGTCTGCAAGCGCACCACACCCTTCCTGTTCGATGTCCTCGGAGTCGATGTAGTGAATCGTGACCTTGCTCTCGGTATGCATTCCCGCGTGGTTCAGCGCTTCGATCAGGGACTTGTACGACTCTGTCAGGTCCACGTACTTGCCTACGAACGCGATGTCCACGGTCGTCTTTGGATGCTCGAGAGCGTGAACAAGCTTCTCCCATACGTTGAGATCGGCTGCCCGGGCAAGGATTCCAAGCTTGTGACAGACGATCTCATCGAGCATCTGGTCATGCAGCATCTTGGGAATCTTGTAGATGGAATCTGCGTCAAGGCACTCGATGACCGCTTCGGGCATCACATTGCAGAACAGCGCGATCTTGCGCCGTTCATCGACAGGAATCGAACGATCGGCCCTGCAGAGCAGGATGTCAGGCTGAATGCCGATCTCGCGCAGCTCCTTGACGGAATGCTGGGTTGGCTTCGTCTTGAGCTCGCCGGCAGTCGGAATGTACGGCAAGAGGGTCAGATGGATGAAACAGGTCCGGTTCCGGCCCTCCTCGATGCCCATCTGACGGATCGCCTCCAGAAAGGGCAGTGACTCGATGTCACCGACCGTCCCTCCGACCTCGACGATGGCGACCTCAGCACCTTCGGCTCCGCGCTTGATGAACTGCTTGATCTCGTCCGTGATGTGCGGAATCACCTGTACTGTCTTGCCGAGATACTCACCGCGCCGCTCCTTCTTGATGACCGACTCATAGATCTGCCCGGTCGTGAAGTTGTTGCGCCGGCTCATCCTCGCGCTGGTAAAGCGCTCGTAGTGCCCGAGATCGAGGTCCGTTTCGGCGCCATCTTCGGTGACGAAGACCTCTCCGTGCTGAAACGGGCTCATCGTGCCGGGATCGACGTTGATGTACGGATCGAGCTTGAGGTGGGTCACCCGAATGCCGCGCGACTCCAGAATGGCTCCCAGCGAAGCCGCGGCGATGCCCTTGCCAAGCGAGGACACGACACCACCTGTGACGAATACGTATTTGGTCATGGGAAAGCAGGTGCGGGAAAGTGCGATGATAACCGATGTGCCACCTGGTCAGGAAGCCGGACGCACGCCGCTCGAATGCCGTTGACTGCTTGGCATCTCGTTCTGACCCTGTAGACGCACGAACGCCGCCTGATTTATTGGTTTCAGGCGGCGTTGGATGTTGT
>JAHDYG010000043.1 GCA_023383815.1 Rhodocyclaceae bacterium | reverse complement strand
TTGGGACTCCTTGATCCGTAAGGTTCAGGTGTCCACGGAAAAGGGTCAACTTCAATTGTCGAACTTGGCTTTTTTGTAGACGATCAAGAGCCAAATGGTTTCAGTGTTCGCGTTGAAGGAGATGACCCTGGCGCCGCCGCGTTTTCCTTGTCCAGCAGATGACCAGCGGACCTTGCGACAGCCGGCACTTCCCCGGATGACGTCACCGGCTTCTGGATTGGCAGCGATCCAGTTGATGAACTCGACGCGCTCGACTTCCGACCAGACTTCGCTGGCGTAACGTCAAAAGATAGCGGTTTCAGCAACGGTCCTCACCGGCGCAATATACGTCCGTGCCGTATATTGCACAAGGGCCGGGGGATTGGCGTCTTGCGCGGCGATCTCGCGTGCTGCGCCGGCGCAGCCGGCACGCGGCGGTTTATTCCGGATGGGTCGTGGAACGATGGTGCCGTTCTCCGCGACGATCGATGGCCGTTACTGGCCGCAGGTCGTTGTCGAACAGTCCGGCGACATCGGCAGTATCGGGCGCACCGCCGCCGACTCCCAGCGCCTCGAAACCCTCGCTACAACCGACCAACCCATCCCCGGCTTCAAACCCCACGAAGCCCGCATCCGCGAAAGCCCGCGGAAGCTGACAATCAATCGGGTCAGAACCATTGAACGGATCGATCAACGACACTGACCCTATTGATCCCCAGTACTCAGTCCACGGTCAGGCGAACTTGCGTGTGCCGGCGACGCAGGTGAAGACTCCGACGGCCGCGAACAGCATGAGCGTGGTCACCTGCTCGTGCAGCAGGGCGGCCGCTAAGGCAAGTCCGAGGAAGGGCTGGAGCAGCTGCAGCTGGCCCACTGCGGCGACGCCGCCCTGGGCGAGTCCGCGATACCAGAATACGAAGCCGATCAGCATGCTGAAGAGCGACACATAGGCGAGTCCGAGCCATGCCGGCACACCGATGCCATCCCACGTCCGCGGCATTTCCCAAGCGGCCAGCGGCAGCATCACGGGCAAGGAAAGAACGAGTGCCCAGGAAATGACCTGCAAGCCGTCCAGCGTGCGCGATAGGCGTGCCCCTTCCGCATAGCCGAACCCGCAAGCGACGACCGCGCAGAGCATCAGGCCATCGCCGAGTGGTGAGGCCGTCAAGCCCTGCGCGAACGCGTAGCCCGTCACGAGCGAGCCGCCCAGCAGCGCGAATACCCAGAACGCGGGGCGCGGTCGCTCCCCGTTGCGCAACACCGCAAAGATCGCCGTCGCGAGGGGTAACGCACCGATGAAGACCATCGAGTGCGCCGCGCTGATGTACTGGAGCG
Source organism: Rhodocyclaceae bacterium (assembly GCA_023383815.1). Lineage (GTDB taxonomy): Bacteria > Pseudomonadota > Gammaproteobacteria > Burkholderiales > Rhodocyclaceae > JACOUN01. The sequence continues at coordinate 12,623 of JAHDYG010000043.1, read as the reverse complement.
CCATCGCTGTCAGCAGCGGGAATGCGACGACGCAGCCAATCGCGACGATCGCCAGCGGAAACAGATCCTCTCGGCCCGGCCGCCGCGCCTTGCGCCACGCCAGCAGGCCGACCGCGAGCAGTCCCGCGATGACCGCCCGCGCCGCGGTCAGGAACAGCGGATCGAAGTCCATGACGGCGATGCGGGTGGCAGGCAGCGACCCGCTGAAGATCACTACGCCTATCATGCCGTTCAACCAACCGCGTGTCGTCCGTTCCATTCGAATCTCCTTTGCAGGATTTCTTTATCCCTTTCCTCAGCACTCTTTCCCAGTCACAATCAAGTACGGTTCAAAAGAACTGTTATGGCACGGAGACCATTACGGATGAGCGCGAGTACAAAGCCCCGAGCCCCGGAAACGACACGCATCGCGGCGGTCATGAGCACGATCCGACAGCGCATCGCCGCGCGCAGCCTGACGCCGGGCGAGAAGCTTCCGTCGATCCGCGCCACAGCGGCGTCGATGCAAGTTTCGATCTCGACCGTGGTCGAGGCGTACGAGCGGCTATCGGCTGAAGGTGTGATCCGATCGCGCCCCGGTTCTGGGTTTTTCGTAGCTGGAACGCTGGCGCCGCTGTCGATGGCCGAGATCGGCCCGCGACTCGATCGTGCCGTCGACCCGTTCTGGGTCTCGCGGCAGTCGCTTGAAGCCGGCGACTCGGTGTTGAAACCAGGATGCGGCTGGTTGCCGCCGTCGTGGCTTGCGCAGGACACGCTACGGCGTGCGCTGCGCGCGCTCGCCCGGGCGGACGAGGCCGCCCTCGCCAACTACGACACGCCACTCGGCCTGCTGCCTCTGCGCCAGTTACTTGCGAGAAGGCTTGCGGATCGCGGGATCGACGCCTCGCCTGAGCGGATAATCCTGACTGAGTCGGGCACCCAGGCAATCGATCTGATCTGTCGCTATCTGATCGAGCCCGACGACGTCGTGCTGGTCGACGATCCCTGCTACTTCAATTTTCTCGCCGTCTTGCGCGCGCATCGGGCGCGAATCGTCGGTATCCCGCATACTCCCTCCGGGCCCGATCTCGAGAAGTTCAGCAGCGCCTTGGCGGAACATCGGCCACGTCTCTACGTCACGAATTCGGCCATACACAACCCCACCGGCGCGATACTGTCGCCGGTGACCGCGCACCGTTTGCTGAAGCTCGCCGACGAATCAAACCTCACGATCGTCGAGGATGACATCTTCGCGGACTTCGAACTGGCGCCCGCGCCACGGCTCGCTGCCTATGATGGCCTGCAGCGTGTGATTCATGTCGGGAGCTTTTCCAAGGCGCTTTCCGCTTCGGCGCGCGTCGGCTATATCACCGCCCGGCCCGACTGGACCGATGGCCTGATCGATCTGAAGATCGCGTCGAACTTCAGTGGAAACCGGCTCGCCGCGGAACTCGTGTTCGGCGTGCTCAGGGACGGCAGCTATCGCAAACACATCGAGTCGCTGCGTGTGCGCTTGTCCCGCGCGATGCTGGAGGTCAGCAGCCGGCTTCGGAAGATCGGCGTCGTGCCCTGGCTGCAGCCACAGGGCGGCATGTTCCTCTGGTGCCGGTTGCCTGACGGTATCGATGCAGCGGCACTGTCAAAGGCGGCACTGGCAGAGGACATCGTCCTCGCGCCGGGCAACGTGTTCAGCGTTTCCCAATCCGCCAACGGTTTCATGCGTTTCAACGTTGCGCAGTCGCTCGACGACAGGCTGTTCGAGCTTCTTCGCACTGGCATCGCCAGTTCGTCACAGCGCCGTTCGCATTGATGAAGGAAACCGTCGATCGGTGCGGCGACACCAAGAGGATTCGACGCCTAGCCGTCATCGGCTGTACCGGCAAGCGGTGGTCCGCCATCAACATCAAGACGATCGTCGGTCCGGCGAATTTCGCCTGACACGTGCGCCCGTGCCTCCACGAAGTCACCCCGCCAAGTAGCGGTTACATTCCGGCCGCCTCGCCACGCAGCCGGATCGCGTCTCTGTATCGCAGACGTTACAAATCCCTACAACTCCGAACAATTCACGCAAAGCCGGTTTACAGCCGCGGCCTAGCCTTCGCATGTCTGGAGACTTCGCGTGTACGCCCGGCGGTGCGGGCGGTGTGCGCCAAGCCCCTTTCGCAACGAGCACGCAGTCGGCCGCGAGGCCGTGAAGATTCGCAGCGCATCACCATAGAACGAGAGGAGACGAGACGTGAGGAGACAACACTGGCAACGAACCGCCCTGAGCGCGCTGGCCTGTGCCTTGCTCGCCGCGACGGCGGGCAGCGCGACCGCGGCGGGCGATCCGGCGCGCCTGGGTCAGGATCTGACGCCGCTGGGCGGCGAGAAGAGCGCGAACAAGGATGGGAGCATCCCGGCCTGGCAGGCCGACGGGGCCCTGACCCCGGGCTGGAGCTATGGCAAGCGGCGGGTGGATTTCTTCAAGTACAAGGATGACAAACCGCTCTACACGATCGATGCGGGCAATGCGGACAAGTACGCCGACAAGCTCAGCGAGGGGCATCTGGCGCTGCTCAAGACCTTCAAGAACTACCGCATGGACGTCTATCCGAGCCGTCGCCACTGCTCGGCGCCCGACTTTGTGATCGAGAACACGAAGAAGAACGTGGAGGACGCGAAGATCGGCGTAGACGGCTGGAGCCTCGCCGAGGCGACCGTGCCGGGCATCCCCTTCCCGTTCCCGGGCAGCGGGATCGAGGTCCTGTGGAACGCGAAGATGAAGTACGCGGGCGTCGGCTTCACGATGCCGGCGCTGTGGATCATGCTGTCGCCGCGCGCGAGCGGGGGAGACTGGATCGAGGCCGGTTCGAGCCAGGCCTACTACTACCCGTGGGGCAAGAAGGGTTCGCACAAGCTCAGCTCGCTGCCGCCGGTCGAGTACCACACCTACTTCGACTACCAGTCGCCGACCGCGCTGGCCGGCCAGGCGCTCGTCGTGAGCACCTATCTGAACAAGTCGGGCGACGTGTTCTATTACTTCCCCGGCCAGCGCCGCGTGCGCCGCATGCCGAGCTACTCCTACGACGCGCCGCAGGTCGGCTTCGAGAACCAGTACACCCTCGACGAGCCGCGTGTGTTCAACGGCACGCCCGACCGCTTCGACTGGAAGCTCGTCGGCAAGCGCGAGATGCTGATCGGCTACAACGCGTTCGGCATGTACGACCCGGACGCCGACCGGCGCAAGGTCGTGACGCCCGATGGCGTCGATTCGTCGGCAACGCGCTACGAGCTGCACCGCGTGTGGGTCGTCGATGCGACCGTGAAGGATGGCGTGCGCCACGTCGCACCGAAGCGCCGCTTCTACTTCGATGAGGATTCGTGGTCGCTGATGGCCGCCGAGGACTACGACGCCCAGGGCAAATTGTGGAAGGTGCGCGAGAGCTTCGTGATCCCGGTCGCCGAGACCGGCGCCTGCGACAACCCGGCCTTCGTGCAGTACGACCTCGCCTCGGGACGCGTGCTCTTCGACCAGTCGAGCATGGGCGCGGGCAAGGACATGACCTGGGCGACCGAACCCGACGATCCGAAGTACCGCGACGGCTTCTACACGCCCGACAACCTGCGTGCGATCAGCGAGCGCTGAGCAAGCGGGAACGGATGTGCAACCTTCGCCGCCGGATCGATCGTCCGGCGGCGTTTCAAGGGGAACGAATGTGAAGACACAACTGAAGACGACTTTGCTGGCCATGGCGCTGGCCGGAATCTGCATGCCGGCCGCCCACGCTTTCCAGTTCGAGAGCGGTTCGATGACGGGCTCCTTCAACTCGACGCTGACGCTGGGCTTCGGCAAGCGCGTCGAGAGCCCCGCCTGCAGCCATCACGGCGACGTCTCCACGAGCTGTGGCGACCGGGCCAACATCGCGGTCTGGGGCAATGGCGACGACGGCAACCTGAACTACAAGAAAGGGGATTTCTTTACCACCCACCTCAAGGGCTCGCATGAACTGCTGATGCAGTTCCCGGACGATCTGCGCTTCATGGGGCGGGTCGGCTGGCTCTATGACTTCACCGCCGACGACACCGCCCGCACCCCGCTCGACCGCAAGGCCAGGCGCGAGGTCGGCGAATACGTGCGGCTGTACGATCTGTGGGTGAGCAAGGGTTTCGATATCGGCGAGAATCGCGGCCGGGTGCGGATCGGCAACCAGGTGGTGAGCTGGGGCGAGAGCCTCTTCATGCCGGGCGGCATCAACTCGAACGTGCGCATGGACATCCAGCGCCTGTCCTCCCCGGGCATGCAGTTGAAGGAAGCCTTCCTGCCCTCGCCGATGATCAGCGTGGCGGCCGGGCTCGGGAGCGGGATGAACCTCGAGGCGTACTACCAGTTCAAGTGGGATCCGTACGAGTTCTGGCCCTCGGGCACGTACTGGTCGCAGTCGGACACCTACAACCACGGTCGCGAGGATCTGCTCTACTTTGCGCCCGATCCGGCCAGCCAGATCCGCGCCGAAGGCGGACGTGTGAACAGCGGATCGCTCGCTGCGAAGCGGCTGGAGATGCTCAACGACGGCACGGCCTTCCCGGTGCTGAAGGACAAGGAACCGGGCGACAGCGGCCAGTACGGCGTGTCGCTGAAGTGGCGGCCCGAGGGATGGGATGCCGATCTGGGCTTCTACTACCAGCGCTACCACGACAAGACGCCGAACCCGCAGTACTGGAATGCCGCGATGACCGGCACGCACATGTACTACAAGAAGAACCGCAACCTCTTCGGCATCAGCGCGAACACCTCGATCGGCAACTGGGCGGTCGGTGCGGAGCTGTCGTACCGGCCGAAGGACGCGGTGTCGACAAGCGTGTGCTTCAACATGGACGGCAGCGGCGACGGGCTGGAGTACGGCGTCGATTGCAATGCGTCGATCGACAAGGAACGCTACCAGCTTCATCTGACCGGCATCCTGAGCCTGACGCCGGGCGACCACGGCGCCTTCCTCGACCTCGTCGGTGCGCAGACGGCAACCTTCCTCGGGGAGATCACCGCCATCGTCTATCCGGGGGTGAACCGCAAGAAGGTATGGACGCGTTCGCAAAACGGCATCACCTATCAGCAGATCCCGGCGGCCGGGGCCTGGACCTACCTGGACCAGAACGGCAATCCGTTCGGCGTCGGCGACAAGCTGTCGTGGGGCTACATGTTCGACTTCAGCCTGACCTACGACAGCACGCTGATCCCGGGCTGGCAGGTGATTCCGGGCGTGTTCTTCTCGCACGCGGTCGAAGGCCATACGCCGAACTTCGCGGCGAACTGGGGCGAAGGCGCGAAGTCGGCGAACTTCTACGTCCTCTTCAACCGCAACCCGATGACCTGGCAGGCGGGCCTGAACTACACCCGCTTCTGGGGCGGCAAGTACTCGACGAGTGCACCGTACCGCGATCGTGACTTCGTGGGCGGCTTCATCTCGCGGAACTTCTGATCCTGCAGAAAGGGGGCCTGCCTGCACGGCAGGCCCCGTCTGAATCTTCGCACTGCGCCTTCACCCGGGCCTCAAACACATGTCGAACCAGATGAACGATGGCGTCCGTGACGCCTTCGTAACGAGATTCCTGCGCCGGCTCGAAAACGCCTGCTTCGCGTGGCGCCGCAGCATCCTTGTGCTGCTGATGCTGTTTACCGCATTGATGGGCTACTTCGCGCTGCAGTTGCGGATGGACGCCGGCTTCGAGAAGCAGATGCCGGTCGGCCACGAATACATCCAGACCTTCAAGCAGTACCGTGACGATCTGCTCGGCGCGAACCGCCTGAACTTCGTCGTCAAGGTGCGCGAAGGCACGATCTGGACGCCGGAGGCGCTCGCGCGACTGTACGAGGTCACGCAGGCGGTGACCTTCCTGCCCAATGTCGACCGCCTCGGCGTGCAGTCGCTGTGGACCCCGAACTCCTACGTCAACGAGATCACCGAGGAGGGGTTTCGTGCCGACCCGCTGATCGCCGGCACGATCTCGCCCAAGGCCCTCACGCCCGAGATCATCGCCGACATCCAGCGCGCGACGAACCTGGGCGGCTTCGTCGGTACGCTCGTCTCGCGCGACCAGACCAGCGCAATGATCGTCGCCGAACTGCTGGAGCAGGACCGCGACGGCAACCAGGTCGACTACATCGCCTACAACGCCTTGCTCGAAGAACTGCGCGGGCGCTTCGAGGATGATCGCTTCGAGATCCAGATCATCGGCTTTGCCAAACAGATCGGCGACATCGCCGACGGTGCATCGGCCGTGCTCGAGTTCTGCATCATCGCGCTGGTGCTCACCGCGCTCGCGGTGTACTGGTACTGCCACTCGGTGCGCCTGACCCTCTTGCCGATCGTGTGCTCGCTCGCCTCGCTCGTGTGGCAGTTCGGCACCCTGCGCCTGCTCGGCTACGGCCTCGATCCGCTGGCGGTGCTGGTGCCTTTCCTGGTGTTCGCGATCGGCGTCTCGCACGGCGTGCAGCAGATCAACTTCATCGTGCGCGAACTGTCGCACGGCAAGAGCACCGAGGAGGCCGCGCGCGGCAGCTTCACCGGCCTCCTGATCCCCGGTGCACTCGCGCTGGTGACGGCCTTCGTGACCTTCGTCACGCTGCTGCTGATTCCGATTCCGATGGTGCGCGAGCTGGCGATCACGGCCTCGCTCGGGGTCGGCTACAAGATCGTGACCAATCTCGTGATGCTGCCACTGGCGGCTTCGCTCTTCACCTTCACGAAGGAATACGCCGACAAGGCCGTGCTCAAGCGCGAACGCCGCTCGACGTGGCTGCGTCTGCTCGCCCGCCTGGCCGAACCGCGCAAGGCCGCGATGGTGATCCTCGTGACCGCCTGCGTGTTCGTCGTCGCCGTGTGGCAGAGCCACGACCGGGTGATCGGCACGCTGCAGCCGGGCGCACCGGAGCTGCGCGCCGAGGCGCGCTTCAACCGCGATGCGGTGGCGATCGCAAACACCTACGACACGGGTCTCGACTGGCTCTCGGTGATCTTCGAGGCCCCGCCCGATGCCTGCAGCAACGTCGGCGTCGGGCTTTACCAGGACCGCTTCGTGGCGAGCATCGAGCACGCGCCCGGGGTCCTCTCGGCACTGTCCTTCTCGGGCCAGTTGCGCACCTACAACGAGGGCTACAACGAAGGCAACCCGAAGATGTGGGTGGTGCCGATCGACGTTGCGAACTACGCCTCGCTCGCGACCGAGATCGGCCGCGTGCGCGGCTTCATGAACAAGGACTGCAGCATGACCGCAGTCCATCTGTTCCTGACCGACCACAAGGCGACGACGATCAACCGCATCGTCGACGAGGTCAAGCACTTTCGCGAACTGGATACCGCCGAGGGTCTGAAGATCCGGCTCGCCGCCGGCAATGCTGGGGTGCTCGCCGCGGTCAACGAGGTCGTGCACCAGTCCGAACTGCCGATGATGCTCTACGTGTATGCGGCGATCGTCCTCCTGGTGGCGCTGATGTACCGGGATTTCCGCGCCGTGATCGCATGCTGCCTGCCGCTGACGGTGGGCACCTTCATCGGCTACTGGTTCATGAAGGAACTGGAGATCGGACTCACCGTCGCGACCTTGCCGGTCATGGTGCTGGCCGTCGGGATCGGGGTCGACTACGCGTACTACATCTACAACCGGCTCCAGCTGCATCTGGCCAACGGCGAGAACATCGTCAAGGCGCTCGAGCACGCGATCCTCGAGGTCGGCGTGGCGACCATCTTCACCGCGATCACGCTGTCGATCGGGGTCGCGACCTGGATGTTCTCGGAACTGAAGTTCCAGGCCGACATGGGCAAGCTGCTGGCCTTCATGTTCATGGTGAACATGGTGATGGCGATGACGGCGCTGCCCGCCTTCGCCGTGTGGCTCGAACGACTCTTCCCGCGCAAGGGGCCGGTGCGAGCACCCGGCATCCTCGCCCACTGACCGATGACGAACCGCATCATGCCCAGGAACTCGACTTCTTCCCTCCCCGCGCTGCTTCGCCGCCTCTTGCTGGCCATCGCGGTTTCAGTCGCAGCCATTCCGGCTACGGCACAGCAATCGGGCGACCCTGCCGCACCGCAGGTCCGGCCTGCAGTTGCCTCGGCCTTCGCGCAGCGGGCGATGATGCTCGACGCCGCTCGCGCGGGCGGGCGGATCGTCGCCGTCGGCGATCGTGGAACGGTGCTGCTCTCGGACGACGAGGGCCGGAGCTGGCGTCAGGCGAAATCGGTTCCGCTCAATGCCATGATCAACTCTGTTTCGTTCGTGGACGCGCAGACAGGATGGGCGGTCGGACACTGGGGAGCGATCCTGCACACGCAGGATGGCGGCGAAACCTGGACCCGGCAGCGCCTCGATACCACCGAAGACCGGCCCCTCTATTCGGTTCATTTCCGGGATGCGCAGAACGGCATCGCCGTCGGGCTCTGGTCGCTTTTTCTCCAGACGACGGACGGCGGACGGACCTGGGAGGAGATCGCACTGCCTCCGCCGCCCGGCGATACCCGTGCGGACCGCAACCTGATGAGCATCTTCGCAAGTCGCGGTGGCGATCTCTTCATCGTCGGCGAGCAAGGCACGGTGCTGCGCTCGACCGATCTGGGACAGACCTGGACCTATTGCGATTCCGGCTATCACGGGTCGTTCTGGACCGGACTGGCGCTCGACGACGGTACCCTTCTGGTCGCCGGTCTGCGTGGCAACCTCTATCGCAGCACCGACAACGGCGACAACTGGACCCCCGCGCAGAGTGCGACCCAGAGCTCGATCACCGATCTGGTCGAGATCGATACGCAGGTTCTGGCGGTCGGGCTCGACGGCATGACCCTGCGAAGCGATGACGGCGGCCTCACCTTCACCGCAACGCAGCGCGAGGACCGTGTCGCCCTGACCGCTGCGATCCCGATCCCTGGCGGAACGCTGCTGACGTTCTCGCGAAACGGCGTCCTTCAGGACTGATCCTCCCTTACTGACTTGATTGTCCAACCTCACCCCCCGCAAGGAGTCCTCATGCAAACCTACGACATGATCATCAACGGCAAATCCGTCAAGGCCGCGGAAACCTTCGGTGTCGTCAATCCCGCCACCGGCACCGTGTTCGCCGAAGTCCAGGCCGGCGACGAGCAGCACGTGAACCAGGCCGTGGCCGCGGCCCGCGCTGCATTCCCGGCCTGGAGCCGCACACCCGATGGCGAGCGCAAGCGCCTGATGCACGAACTGGCCGCCGCGATCGAAGCCAACATGCCCGAGCTGATGGAACTGGTGACCAAGGAGACGGGCAAGCCGCTCGGTGGCCTCAACGGCGTGGGTTCCGGCATGGAGGTGGGGGGATCGATCGCGTGGGCGCACGTCACCGCCGAACTCGATCTGCCGGTCGAGGTGATCCAGGACAACGACGACGCGCGCATCGAAGTGCACCGCAAGCCGCTCGGCGTGGTCGGCTCGATCACACCCTGGAACTGGCCGTTGATGATCGCGATCTGGCACGTGATCCCCGCGATGCGCGCGGGCAATACGGTCGTGATGAAGCCGGCGAGTGTCACTCCGGTGGCAACCGTGCGTTTCGTTGAACTTGCGAACGCGATCCTGCCGCCCGGCGTCCTGAACATCGTGACGGGCAACAGCCGCGTCGGCAACGCGATCGCAAGCCACCCGGACATCAACAAGATCGTCTTCACCGGTTCGACGCCGACCGGAAAGAGCATCATGCAGAACGCCGCGGGCAACCTGAAGCGCCTGACCCTCGAGCTCGGCGGCAACGACGCCGGCATCGTGCTGCCCGATGTCGATCCGAAGGTCGTGGCGCCGCGCCTCTTCGGGGTCGGTTTCCACAACAATGGTCAGACCTGCGCCTGCCTCAAGCGCCTGTACGTCCATGAGAGCCTGTACGAAGAAATGTGCGCCGAACTCGCGCGCATCGCGCGGGAGACGGTCGTCGGAGACGGCCTGGCCGAAGGCACGCAGCTTGGCCCCGTCCAGAACAAGTCGCAGATGAACTACGTTCAGGAACTGGTCGACGACGCCCGCGCGAAAGGTGCCAGGATCCTTTCCGGCGGCAAGGTCCGGCCCGGTGCCGGTTTCTTCTACGAGCCCACGGTGGTCGCAGATGTGTGCGACGGCATGCGGATCGTCGATGAGGAACAGTTCGGCCCTGTCCTGCCGGTCATCAAGTACTCGGACATCGACGAGGTGATCGCACGCGCCAACAACAGCGAAAACGGTCTGGGCGGTTCGATCTGGTCGAACGACAAGGCGAAGGCCGCCGAACTGGCGTTGCGGCTCGAATGCGGAACGGCGTGGGTCAACGAGCACGGCGCAGTTCAGCCGGATGCCCCCTTCGGTGGCGTCAAGCAATCGGGCATCGGAGTCGAGTTCGGACGCTACGGACTGGAGGAATACACCTCGATCCAGACACTCAAGATCATGAAGAACTGAGCACGGCGGTCACCTTCGGCCGGAGGATTGTGCTCCTCCGGCAGCCCGTGGCAGGCATCCAGCATTCGGGGTGCCGTAGATGCGATCTCCTCTGGTTGCTTCCCGCACTGCCTCCGACGTGAAGTAGCCATTTGCGCCCCCCCGGGGGCGCATTTTTTCCCTCGCCATCTGCCGCAAGGCCGCTGCACCCGGGTTCTGGCACAATCAACCCGCCACTCCACGACGAAACACAGCCAAGCGAGCACCGATGAATCCACCCGAGCTGGCCATCTCGTCCAACCGGCCGATTGACATCGACTGGGTGCGTCAGGATCCTGCAGCCCGAAAGACGGGCTGGGCAGCGGCGGTCGAAGACGCCGCTCTAGGCGAGTGGCTCGCGCAGTTTTCGGTGACGCACTTCCACTATGGCAGCGAGTTCTGCGAACACTTGCTGCCATCGCGTCACGCCCTTCGGACCGCCCTGGAGCAAGCGGAGCGGTACGACCTGCACTTTGCGCTCCTCACTCCGGTTGCGTGCGCAGAGGTGCTCCGCAAGCTCGACGCACTCCTGCCGCTGCTGCCCGAAGCGTCCACGGTGGTCGTCAATGACTGGGGGGTCGCCCGGCTGGTCCGCGATCGTTTTCCGCAGTTCAGACGCACTGCCGGGCGCATCCTGTGCCGCATGATCAAGGACCCTCGCCTGGTGGGCCCGAACTGGTCGGCACAATGCGGGCACGGCCTCGATTCCCCACGGTTCCGGGCGCTGCTCGAACGGTTGGGTATCCGGGGCCTCGAAGCCGATCTACCGCTCTTTGCTGATGCCAACACCTTCTCGGGGCTCGGGTTGCCGCTCGGCCTGCACCTGCCATTTTCCTACATCGCAAAGGGGAGGATGTGCCGACCGGGGTCGATGTCGGTGAGCGGGCCCGAGCGCTTTGCGCCAGGCCGCCCATGCCGCAAGGAATGTCTCAGCCTGAGCGCAACGACGGTTCGTGCCGCCCACGAAGATCAGAACGAAACGCGCCACAGCGGTAACACCCTCTTCAGCCGCCAAACGCCGCAAGCGATGGAACCGATACAGGCCATGATCTCCCTCGGCCTCGTGACGCGCATCATCGTTCCCGGAGAATGCCCATGAACATCGTCGCCCCGATCAGCCGGCTCGATGAGATCGAACCCCTGGCACAGGCCGGTGCCGACGAACTGTACTGCGGCATGGTGCCCCAGCAATGGGTGGGCAAGTTCCGGGTTGCAAGCGCCAACCGCAGACCCGGAGGAAACCTCGCCTCCTATGAGGATCTTGCGGCCGCGATCGAGCGGTCGCACCGGCACGGCAGCACGCTTTCCCTGGTCCTCAATGCACAGCAGTACACGCGTGATCAGGAGGACGCAGCGCTGGAGATCGGCGAACGCTTTCTCGCGATGGGCGGCGACGCCCTCATCGTAAGTGATCCGGGATTGATCGACCAGTTGTCCACACGTCACCCCGATGCGCGGATCCACGTCAGTTCTGTCGCGACCTTCCGGAATCCCGAGGCCGTGCGCTTCAGTCGCGAACTCGGCGCCACACGCGTGATCCTCCCCCGCGACGTGACGATCGCCGAAGCCTGCGAGATGGCGCGGAGCGTTCCGGAGATCGAGATCGAAGCGTTCATCCTCAACGACGGCTGCGTCTTCGAGGAAGGTGCCTGCCAGACCGTCCACTTGCCGGGGCGACTGGGAGGTCCGATCTGTCTCGACAGCTACACGTATGACTACCGTCATCGCAATGGTCGGCGCCCGGACGCGCGGACCCGGAAGAAGATCGAAGAGAACGACGCAGCCTACCGCAAGTGGCTGTGGTACCGGTTCTCCTGCGGATTCACCACGACCCCGGAAGGACTCCCCTTTGGCCCCTGCGGACTATGCGCCATCCCCCATCTGCTCACCGGCGGCGTGCGCGCGATCAAGATCGCCGGGCGTGAAGGCCCGCTGGTCCGCAAGCTCGGCAGCGTCAAGATGGTTCGTACGATTCTCGACGCCGCAGAAGCCGGCACCTCCCCCACGGAGATCATGCACCAGGCGCAGAACCTGCGCCCTTCCGTCGAGCACTGCCGCACCGGCTACATGTGCTACTACCCCGAGGTGCTTCGCGAGGCACGCTGACCCTCGGCGCGGATCGCGCACGCGCAGCGAGGCGCAGGCGGTGCTTCTTTCGTTCTTGTAGACGCACGAACGCCGCCTGATTTATTGGTTTCAGG
>JAHDYG010000042.1 GCA_023383815.1 Rhodocyclaceae bacterium | reverse complement strand
CAATCGTGCCAACGTTCACGTGCGGCTTCGTACGCTCAAACTTGCCTTTAGCCATTTGCTAGATCCTCGCGCAATAACAGATTACTTACGATTGTTGATCACTGCCTCCGCAACGCTCTTCGGAGCTTCGGAGTAGTGCTTGAATTCCATCGAGTACGTGGCACGTCCCTGGGTCAGCGAGCGAAGCTGAGTGGCGTAGCCGAACATTTCCGCCAGCGGCACCTCGGCCTTGACCTCCTTCATCCCGCCAGGAATGTCATCCATGCCCTGCACGATGCCACGACGCCCCGAGAGGTCACCCATCACGTTCCCCATGTACTCCTCCGGGGTTTCGACCACGACCGCCATCATCGGCTCGAGCAGGACCGGGTTGGCCTTGCGCATGGCGTCCTTGAAGGCCATCGAAGCAGCCATCTTGAACGCGTTCTCGTTCGAGTCGACATCGTGGTAGGAGCCGTCGAACAGGGTGACCTTGACATCGACGACCGGGAAGCCCGCAAGAACTCCATTGGGGAGCGTGTCCTGCAACCCCTTGTCGACCGCGGGAATGTACTCGCGAGGTACGACGCCGCCCTTGATCGCGTCGACGAACTCGTAGCCCTTGCCCGCCTCGTTCGGCTCCAGCTTGATCCAGACATGACCATACTGGCCGCGTCCGCCGGACTGCTTGACGAACTTGCCTTCCTGCTCGACCGCCTTGCGCACCGCCTCGCGATAGGCAACCTGCGGCGCGCCGACGTTTGCCTCGACATTGAACTCACGCTTCATGCGGTCGACAATGATCTCAAGGTGCAGCTCGCCCATGCCGGAAATAATCGTCTGGCCACTTTCCTCGTCGGTCCTGACCCGGAAGGACGGATCCTCGGCAGCGAGCCGCCCCAGCGCGATCCCCATCTTCTCCTGGTCGCCCTTGGTCTTCGGTTCGACCGCCACATGGATGACGGGATCGGGGAACACCATGCGCTCAAGAATGATCGGAGCGCTCGGATCGCACAAGGTCTCACCGGTCGTAACTTCCTTCAAACCGACGCACGCAGCAATGTCACCCGCCAGAACCTCCTTGATTTCCTCGCGGTCGTTGGCGTGCATCTGCAGGATCCGTCCGATCCGCTCCTTCTTGTTCTTGACCGAGTTCAGCACGGTCTCGCCCGAATTCAGCACTCCGGAGTAAACACGCACAAAGGTCAGCTGGCCAACGAACGGATCGGTCATCAACTTGAATGCCAGCGCCGAGAACTTCTCCTTGTCATCCGCGTGACGCACGACCTCCTTCTCGTCCTCATCCACGCCAGCGACTGGCGGGATGTCCACAGGAGACGGCAGAAGATCGACCACAGCATCGAGCATGCGCTGCACACCCTTGTTCTTGAACGCCGTTCCGCACAGCATGGGCTGGATCTCGCACGCAATCGTGCGCAGGCGCAAGCCCTTCAGGATCTTCGCCTCGTCGAGCGTCCCGCTTTCCAGGTACTCGTTCATCAGGTCTTCATTGGCCTCGGCCGCCGCTTCGAGCATCTGCTCGCGCCAGGTTTCGGCATCGTCCTGCAACTCGGCCGGGATGTCGCGATACTCGAACTTCATTCCCTGGGAAGCCTCATCCCAGTAGATCGCCTTCATCTTCACCAGATCGACAACACCCGCAAACTTCTCTTCCGCACCGATCGGAATCACGATGGGAACCGGATTCGCCTTCAGACGCGTCTTCATCTGATCGACGACCTTGAAGAAATTTGCGCCCTGGCGGTCCATCTTGTTGACAAATGCAAGCCTCGGCACCTTGTACTTGGTCGCCTGACGCCACACGGTTTCGGACTGCGGCTGCACACCGCCGACCGCACAATAGACCATGCACGCCCCATCGAGCACGCGCATCGAACGCTCGACCTCGATCGTGAAATCGACGTGCCCCGGAGTGTCGATGATGTTGAAGCGATGCTCGGGATACTGCTGCTCCATTCCCTTCCAGAAGCAGGTGGTCGCAGCCGAAGTGATGGTGATGCCGCGCTCTTGCTCCTGCGCCATCCAGTCCATCGTCGCAGCCCCGTCGTGCACTTCTCCGATCTTGTGATTGACGCCGGTATAGAAGAGGATCCGCTCGGTGGTGGTGGTCTTTCCGGCGTCGATATGCGCCGAGATGCCGATGTTGCGGTAGCGCTCAATAGGAGTCTTGCGAGCCACGGTATTCATTCCTGCCAGGTTGGGTCGCGTACTGTGCGACGTTGAGTTCTTGCCTTACAAAATAATCGAGCCCTTGTCAGGGCCCGATTCACTACCGCACCAGAAGATCAGAAGCGGTAGTGGGAGAATGCCTTGTTTGCCTCGGCCATGCGGTGCACTTCCTCGCGCTTCTTCATCGCCGAACCACGCCCTTCGGCAGCCTCCAGCAACTCTCCGGCCAGACGCTGGGCCATCGATTTCTCCGCGCGCTTGCGGGCCGCCTCGCGCAGCCAGCGCATGGACAGCGCCATACGACGGGACGGACGAACCTCGACCGGGACCTGATAGTTCGCACCACCCACCCGACGACTCTTGACCTCGACCACCGGCTTGACGTTTGCAACCGCGGCCGAGAAGATCTCGAGCGGATCCTTGCCCGCCTTGCCGGAGATGTGGTCAAACGCGCCGTAGACGATGCGCTCCGCAACGGACTTCTTGCCCGACTGCATGATCACGTTGATGAACTTCGACACATCCTGGGACCCGAACTTCGGGTCAGGCAGGATTTCACGCTTGGGTACTTCACGACGACGCGGCATGACAACCTCTTGCTAGATCTTTGAATGCGGGAATCAGGACTTCTTGGGACGCTTGGCACCGTACTTGGAACGCGACTGCTTGCGGTCCTTGACGCCCTGCAGGTCGAGCGAACCGCGAACGATGTGGTAACGCACACCCGGCAAATCCTTGACACGACCCCCACGAATCAGCACGACCGAGTGCTCCTGCAGGTTATGCCCCTCGCCACCGATGTAGGAAATGACCTCGAAGCCGTTGGTCAGACGCACCTTGGCCACCTTCCGCAGCGCCGAGTTCGGCTTCTTCGGCGTCGTGGTGTAGACGCGGGTGCATACGCCACGCTTCTGAGGACACGCCTCCAGCGCAGGAACCTTGCTCTTGGCGACGACCTTTTGCCGCGGATTGCGGACCAGCTGATTAATTGTTGGCATAGCTTGTGAATTTCCAAATAATCCGAGGCGGTCCAATGCGGACCACCCCGGGCGGATGATTCCGGGCCTCACTCGCCATGATCATTCCTACGATTGATCAGCCCGCATAAAGAGGCCGGATTTTACGCTGGCATTGGCTCTCGAGTCAACCGGGATGAATGTCCTGGGTGGCATCCGCCTGCACGTCGGGGGCGCTCTCCTGCAACTGCGCCCAGGCGTGCTCGGCGCCCTGATCCTCCCCGGCTTGCTGACTGCGCCGCGCTCGATGATAGGCCATGCCGGTACCAGCCGGAATCAGACGGCCAACGATGACGTTTTCCTTGAGGCCGCGCAGATCGTCGCGTTTGCCCATGATCGCGGCTTCGGTCAGTACGCGCGTCGTCTCCTGGAAGGAAGCCGCGGAGATGAACGAATCCGTCGACAACGAAGCCTTGGTGATGCCCAGCAGCACATTCTCGTACTGTGCGGGCAGCTTGCCCTCGGCCTCGACGCGCTCGTTCTCCTCCAGGACGTCAGAACGTTCTACCTGCTCCTCACGGATGAAGCGCGTGTCACCCGGATCGGTGATCACGACCCGGCGCAGCATCTGCCGCACGATGACTTCGATATGCTTGTCATTGATCTTCACGCCCTGCAGACGATAGACGTCCTGCACTTCATCGATGATGTACCGCGCGAGCGCCTGCACGCCCTGCAGTCTCAGGATGTCGTGCGGGTCGGCAGGGCCGTCGACAATCAGCTCCCCCTTGTTGACCACCTGACCGTCGTGCACCATCAGGTGCTTGTCCTTCGGAATCAGGAAATCATGTGCCGTGCCGTCCGGTTCAGTGATGACGAGCCGTTGCTTGCCCTTCGTATCCTTGCCGAACGAAACGGTCCCCGTGTACTCGGCGAGTACGCCAGCATCCTTCGGGGCACGCGCCTCGAACAGCTCTGCAACGCGCGGAAGACCCCCCGTGATGTCGCGGGTCTTCGCGGACTCCTGCGGAATCCTTGCCAGTACGTCGCCGACGCTGACCTGCTGACCGTCCTTCACCGTGATCAGAGAACCCACCTGGAAGGTGATGGCCACCGCATGATCGGTTCCGGCAATCCGGATCTCCTCACCCCGGTCATCGAGCAGCTTGACCTGCGGGCGCACGCCCTTGGTTGTCGTGCCGCTCGTGCGGCGCTTCGCGTCAATGACCACCAGCGTGGACAGGCCGGTGACTTCGTCGATCTGCTTTGCGACGGTGGCACCTTCCTCGACGTTCTCGAACTTCACGGTCCCTGCGTACTCGGTGATGATCGGTCGCGTGTGCGGATCCCAGGACGCCAGTTGCAGCCCGGCCTTGACGCTCATCCCGTCGTCCACGAACAGGGTCGCGCCGTACGGCAGCTTGTGCCGCTCGCGCTCACGGCCCATGTCATCGGCGACGACGAGCTCGGCCGAGCGTGCGATGACGACCTTCTCACCCTTCGCGTTGGTGACATACCGCATGTTGCCGGCGAAGCGAATCGTGCCTGCGGATTTCGATTCAATCCCGCTCGCCGCCGCAGCCCGCGATGCCGCACCACCCACGTGGAACGTCCGCATCGTGAGCTGTGTCCCCGGCTCGCCGATCGACTGCGCCGCGATGACCCCGACGGCTTCGCCCGCGTTCACTTCAGTCCCCCGCCCGAGATCGCGCCCATAGCACTTGGCGCAGATCCCGTAGCGCGTCTCGCAGGTGAGCGCCGTACGGACTTTGACTTCATCGATCCCGAGACTGTCGATCAGATCGACCATGTCTTCATTGAGCAAGGTGCCCGATTCGATGACGGTTTCCTGCGTGTCCGGATTGACGAGGTCTTCGGCGCAGACGCGCCCGAGAATGCGCTCGCGCAGCGGCTCGACGACTTCCCCGCCCTCGATCAGCGCCTTCATGACGAAGCCTTCGCGCGTTCCGCAATCGTCCTCGGTCACGACCAGGTCCTGCGTGACGTCCACCAGACGGCGCGTCAGATAGCCCGAGTTCGCGGTCTTCAGCGCGGTGTCCGCCAGGCCCTTGCGTGCGCCGTGGGTCGAGATGAAGTATTGCAGGACGTTCAGTCCTTCGCGGAAGTTCGTCGTGATCGGCGTCTCGATGATGGAGCCATCCGGCTTCGCCATCAGGCCGCGCATGCCGGCCAACTGGCGAATCTGGGCTGCCGAACCGCGCGCCCCCGAGTCGGCCATCATGTAGATCGAGTTGAAGGACTCCTGCTTGACCGTCTTGCCGTCGCGGTCGACGACGTCATCCTGGCCGAGTTGGTCCATCATCGCCTTCGCGACCTGGTCCCCCGCACGCCCCCAGATGTCGACGACCTTGTTGTAACGCTCGCCGTCCGTCACGAGGCCCGAGGTGTATTGATCGGCGATTTCCTTGACTTCCTTCTCCGCAGCCGAGATCAGTGTGTTCTTCTCGTTCGGGACGAGCATGTCCTTGACGGCGATCGAGATCCCCGCACGCGTGGCGAGCCTGAACCCGAACTGCATCAGCTTGTCCGCAAAGACCACGGTGTCCTTCAGGCCACAACGGCGGAAGGTTGCGTTGATGAGCCTCGAGATCTCCTTCTTCTTGAGCGGCTTGTCGATCACGCTGAACGGCAGGCCGGCCGGAAGAATCTCGGACAGCAGCGCACGCCCGACCGTCGTTTCATAACGGCCCAGCTTCTCGACCTTCTCGCCGGAGGCGTCGAACTCGATCGTCTTGAGCCGGACCGTGATCCGCGCGTGCAAGGCTGCAAACCCGGACTCGTAGGCGCGTTTCACCTCCGACACGTCGGCGAACTGCATCCCTTCGCCGGGAGCATTGACCGCTTCGCGCGTCGCGTAGTAAAGGCCGAGCACGATGTCCTGGGACGGAACGATGATGGGCTCGCCGTTGGCGGGCGACAACACGTTGTTCGAAGCCAGCATCAGGGTCCGCGCTTCCATCTGCGCTTCCAGCGAGAGCGGCACATGCACGGCCATCTGGTCACCGTCGAAGTCGGCGTTGAACGCCACGCAGACCAGCGGATGGAGCTGGATCGCCTTGCCTTCGATCAGCACGGGCTCGAAAGCCTGGATGCCAAGCCGGTGCAGCGTCGGCGCACGGTTGAGCATGACCGGATGCTCGCGGATCACCTCTTCCAGGATGTCCCAGACCACCGGCTCCTGGCTCTCCACCATCTTCTTGGCCTGCTTGATCGTCGTGGCCAGTCCGCGCAGTTCGAGCTTGTTGAAGATGAATGGCTTGAAGAGTTCCAGTGCCATCAGCTTCGGCAGGCCACACTGATGGAGCTTCAAGGTCGGCCCGACCACGATGACCGAACGGCCCGAATAGTCGACCCGCTTGCCGAGCAGGTTCTGACGGAACCGTCCGCCCTTGCCCTTGATCATGTCGGCAAGCGACTTCAGCGGCCGCTTGTTGGCGCCGGTCATCGCCTTGCCGCGACGGCCGTTGTCGAGCAGTGAATCGACCGCCTCCTGAAGCATCCGCTTCTCGTTGCGGCAGATGATCTCGGGCGCCTTGAGTTCGAGCAGGCGCTTGAGGCGGTTGTTGCGGTTGATGACGCGACGGTACAGATCGTTCAGGTCCGACGTGGCGAACCGCCCCCCGTCGAGCGGGACGAGCGGACGCAGGTCAGGCGGCAGCACCGGCAGCACTTCGAGGACCATCCATTCGGGCTTGATGCCGGAAGACTGAAAGGCCTCGAGCACCTTGAGGCGCTTGGAGTACTTCTTGACCTTGGCTTCTGACCCCGTGACCTCGAGCTCGCCGCGCAACTTCTCGACTTCGCCGTTCAGATCCAGCGTACGCAGCAGGTCACGGATGCCTTCGGCGCCCATCGCAGCGTCGAAGTCGTCACCGTACTCCTCGACTTTCGCGAGATAGTCATCCTCGGTCAGCAGCTGGCCGCGCGTGAGCGGCGTGAGGCCGGGCTCGACAACGACGAAGGCTTCGAAGTACAGCACCCGTTCGATGTCCCGCAAGGTCATGTCGAGCACCATGCCGAGACGGCTCGGCAGGCTCTTCAGGAACCAGATGTGGGCCACGGGGCTGGCAAGCTCGATGTGCCCCATGCGTTCTCGGCGGACCTTCGACAGCGTCACCTCGACACCGCACTTCTCGCAGATGACCCCGCGGTGCTTGAGGCGCTTGTACTTGCCGCACAGGCACTCGTAATCCTTCACGGGGCCGAAGATCTTGGCGCAGAACAGGCCGTCGCGTTCGGGCTTGAAGGTCCGGTAGTTGATGGTTTCAGGCTTCTTGACCTCGCCGTAAGACCACGAGCGGATCTTGTCAGGAGAGGCGAGACCGACGGTGATCGCGTCGAACTCGTCCTCCTGCGGCAGGGTTTGCTTGAACAGGTCAGCGAGCAGGCTTTTCATGGTTCACTCCATCCGGGGGGCGACTAGGGCTTGCACCCGGTTCAATAGCTGTCCAGATCGATGTCGATCGCCAGCGAGCGGATTTCCTTCACCAGGACGTTGAACGACTCGGGCATGCCCGCGTCGATCTTGTGTTCGCCCTTGACGATGTTTTCGTAGACCTTGGTGCGGCCGGTGACATCGTCGGATTTCACGGTGAGCATCTCCTGCAGCGTGTAGGCTGCGCCGTAGGCCTCCAGCGCCCAGACCTCCATCTCGCCGAAACGCTGGCCTCCGAACTGCGCCTTGCCGCCGAGCGGCTGCTGGGTCACGAGCGAGTACGGGCCGGTCGAACGCGCATGCATCTTGTCATCCACCAGGTGATGGAGCTTGAGCACGTGCTTGTACCCGACGGTGACCTTGCGGTCGAAGGGATCGCCGGTGCGCCCGTCGTACAACGTAACCTGACCACTGGGGTCGAGACCGGCCAGCTCGAACATCGCCTCGATCTCGGACTCCTTCGCGCCGTCGAACACGGGCGTCGCAAACGGTACGCCTTTCGCCAGGTTCGCGGCGAGTTCGAGGATCTCCTCATCCGTGAGCGAACTGATGTCCTCGCCCTTGCCCTGCCGGTTGTAGATCGCATCGACGAAGGCGCGCACCTCGGCGGCATTGGCCTGGGCGCGCAGCATTGCATCGATGCGCTGACCCAATGCCTTTGCCGCCCGACCGAGGTGGGTTTCGAGAATCTGGCCGATGTTCATCCGCGATGGCACGCCAAGCGGATTGAGCGCGATGTCGACCGGGGTGCCGTCCTCGAGATACGGCATGTCCTCGACCGGAACGATGCGCGACACCACGCCCTTGTTCCCGTGGCGGCCAGCCATCTTGTCGCCCGGCTGCAGGCGCCGCTTGACCGCCAGGTGGACCTTCACCATCTTCTGCACGCCCGGCGGCAGTTCATCGCCCTGCGTAAGCTTCTTCTTCTTGACCTCGAAGGCGATCTCGAAGTCCTTGCGCGTCTTCTCCAGGCCCTCACGGATCGCCTCGAGTTGCGCAGCCAGTTCCTCGTCCGCCATCCGGATGTCGAACCAGTGATAGGGTTCGAGCGAATCCAGATAGGCCTCGGTCACGGCACTTCCCTTGGCGAGCTTCTTCGGCCCGCCGTTGACCTTCTGACCGACGATCAGGCGGCGGATCCGCGCGAACGCATCGCGTTCTACGATCCGCATCTGGTCGGCGAGATCGGTCTTGAAGCTCCGGAGCATGTCGTCGATGATCGACTGGGCACGCTTGTCGCGCTCGATTCCTTCGCGCGTGAAGACCTGAACGTCGATGACGGTACCTACCATCCCGGACGGCACCCGCAGCGAAGTGTCCTTCACGTCGGAGGCCTTCTCGCCGAAGATCGCGCGCAGCAGCTTTTCTTCCGGAGTGAGCTGGGTCTCGCCCTTCGGTGTGACCTTTCCGACCAGCACATCTCCGGCTTCGACCTCGGCACCGATATAGACAATGCCCGACTCATCCAGGCGCGACATCTGCGCCTCACCGAGCGACGCAATGTCGCGCGTGATCTCCTCGGGCCCGAGCTTCGTGTCGCGCGCCACGACCGTCAGTTCCTCGATGTGGATCGAAGTGAAGCGGTCATCGGCGACCACGCGCTCCGAGATCAGGATCGAGTCCTCGAAGTTGTAGCCGTTCCATGGCATGAACGCCACCAGCATGTTCTGCCCGAGCGCGAGTTCGCCCAGATCGGTCGAGGCACCGTCGGCCACCACATCGCCCTTGGCGATCACGTCGCCGACCTTGACGATCGGACGCTGGTTGATGTTGGTGTTCTGGTTCGACCGCGTGTACTTGATCATGTTGTAGATATCCACGCCGACCTCTCCGGCGAGGGTCTCTTCATCATGCACGCGCACGACGATGCGATGGGCATCCACGTAGTCGACCACGCCGCCGCGCAGCGCCTGGACCGCGGTACCGGAATCGACCGCAACCGTGCGCTCCATGCCGGTGCCGACCAAAGGCTTCTCCGGGCGCAGGCAGGGAACCGCCTGGCGTTGCATGTTCGCACCCATCAGGGCGCGGTTCGCGTCGTCGTGCTCCAGGAACGGAATCAGCGACGCCGCGACCGACACGATCTGTCCCGGTGCGACGTCCATGTACTGAACCTGATCGGTCGTCGACAGCGAGAACTCTCCCTTGTGGCGACATGAGACGAGCTCACCGGTCAGACGCCCTTCGGCGTCCATCTCGGCATTCGCCTGGGCGATCACGTAGTGACCTTCCTCGATCGCCGACAGATAATCGATCTGGTCGGTCACCTTGCCGTCCGCAACCTTGCGATACGGCGTTTCGAGGAAGCCATAGCGATTGGTCCGGGCGAACACGGCGAGCGAATTGATCAGCCCGATGTTCGGTCCTTCCGGGGTCTCGATCGGACACACCCGACCATAGTGCGTCGGATGCACGTCGCGCACCTCGAAGCCGGCGCGTTCACGCGTCAGACCGCCGGGTCCGAGCGCCGAGACACGGCGCTTGTGAGTGATCTCCGACAGCGGATTGGTCTGGTCCATGAACTGCGACAACTGGCTGGAACCGAAGAACTCCTTGATCGCAGCCGAAATCGGCTTGGCATTGATCAGGTCGTGCGGCATCAGATTGTCGGATTCCGCCTGCGACAGGCGCTCCTTGACCGCACGCTCGACGCGCACGAGGCCGGCACGGAACTGGTTCTCGGCAAGTTCGCCCACGGAGCGCACACGCCGGTTGCCCAGGTGATCGATATCGTCGATCTCGCCACGCCCGTTGCGCAGTTCCACCAGCACCCCGATCACGGCCAGGATGTCCTCGTTCGAAAGGGTTCCAGGCCCTTCTTCCCCGCGTGCGCCGACCGACTCGTAAAAGCGCTTGAGCCAACCCGGCGAGCGCTCGCTCACGGACTCGGGATAGGCGCGCCGGTTGAACTTCATCCGACCCACACCCGACAGGTCATAACGCTCTTCGGAATAGAACAGGCCCTGGAACAGCGCCTCGACCGCATCCTCGGTGGGTGGCTCGCCCGGGCGCATCATCCTGTAAATGGCCACCCTGGCCGCCCACTGATCGGCCGTCTCATCGATTCGCAGGGTCTGCGAGATGTAGGGGCCGCGGTCCAGATCGTTCACGTAGAGCGTCAGCAGATCCTTCACGCCGGCCAGACGCAGCTTCGCCAGGAGGTCCTCGGTGATCTCGTCGTTCGCAC
The DNA here is from genome assembly GCA_023383815.1 of Rhodocyclaceae bacterium. Classification (GTDB taxonomy): domain Bacteria; phylum Pseudomonadota; class Gammaproteobacteria; order Burkholderiales; family Rhodocyclaceae; genus JACOUN01. The sequence continues at coordinate 4,734 of JAHDYG010000042.1, read as the reverse complement.
GCGCGAGAACTTCTCCGGTCTCGGGATCGACTGCCCCACGCGCGAGCACGCGCCCGATCAGGAACTCCTCGGGCACGGCAAAGCGGGTGATGCCCGCCTGCTCCAGGTCCCGGATGTGCTTTGCGGTGATGCGCTTGTCCCGGGCGACGATGAGCTTGCCATCGGGCGCCGTGATGTCGAACCGTGCAACCTCTCCACGCAGGCGGTCCGGCACGACCTCGAACTCGACCTCCTCGCCGGCGAGATGGAAGGCATCGAAATCATGGAAGGCCTCCAGGATGTCTTCGGGCGACATCCCGATCGCACGCAGCAGGATCGTTGCCGGCATCTTGCGGCGACGATCGACGCGGAAGAACAGGCAGTCCTTCGGGTCGAATTCGAAGTCGAGCCAGGAACCGCGGTAGGGAATCACCCGGGCCGAAAAGAGCAGCTTGCCCGAGGAGTGGGTCTTGCCCCGGTCGTGATCGAAGAACACGCCCGGCGAGCGGTGCAGCTGCGACACGATCACGCGCTCGGTCCCGTTGATCACGAACGAGCCGGTCGTCGTCATGAGCGGAATCTCGCCCATGTAGACCTCCTGCTCCTTGACTTCCTTGATCGTCTCCTTCGCCGCATCACGGTCGAGGATCACCAGCCGCACGCGCGCGCGCAGGGGCGCAGCGAACGTCAGACCGCGCTGCTGGCATTCCTTGACGTCGAAGGCCGGCTCGCCAAGCATGTACTGGACGAACTCCAGCCGAGCGTTGCCGCTATGCGAAACAATCGGAAAGATCGAGGTGAAGGCCGCCTGCAGTCCTTCGTTCAGGCGATCCTGGGGCGCAGTCTCGGCCTGCAGGAAGGACACGAACGAATCGATCTGCGTCGCCAGCAGGAAAGGCACGTCCCGCACGACGGATCGCTTGGCGAAGCTTTTGCGGATACGCTTCTTTTCGGTGTAGGAATACGCCATGGATGCTCCGGATAGAGGTCAGACGTCAACAAGACAGAACACAGCACCCCCGGCGGGGACGGAAAAGGCGCGAAGCGCACGGCTCACGCTGTGTTATGCCTTCTGACAGTTACAAAGCACGAAAGGGCTGGCGCCTGGAAGGCGACCAGCCCCACCCTTGGACAAGGTCTTACTTGATCTCGACCTTGGCGCCGGCTTCTTCGAGCTGCTTCTTCAGCGCTTCCGCGTCGGCCTTGGAAACGCCTTCCTTGACCGGCTTCGGTGCACCGTCGACCAGGTCCTTGGCTTCCTTCAGCCCCAGGCCAGTCGCAGCACGGACGACCTTGATCGCCTCGACCTTCTTCTCGCCTGCGGCGACAAGGATCACGTCGAACTCGGTCTTCTCTTCGGCGGCGGCAGCCTCGCCACCACCAGCAGCGGCCGGGGCGGCCACTGCGACGGCCGCGGCAGCGGACACGCCGAACTTCTCTTCCATGTCCTTGATGAGCTGCGACAGCTCAAGCACGGTCATGTTGCCGATTGCGTCGAGAATCTCTTCTTTGGATACAGCCATTTCATGCTCCTGAATTGAACGTTGCGCCTTCGTCCGAAGGCACGATCGAGGGAATTACGCAGTCTCTCTGGAATCACGCAGTGCGGCCACGGTGCGTACGAACTTGCCCGGAACTTCATTGAGCGTTTGCACGAACTTCGCGACCGGTGCCTGCATCGTCCCCAACAGCGTGGCAAGCAGTTGCTCACGGCTGGGCAGCGAGGCAAGCGCCTTGACGCCTTCGGCGTCCATGACGTAACCATGCATTGCCCCGCCCGTGATCACAAGCTTGTCGTTGGTCTTGGCAAAGTCCTGGAGGACCTTGGCCGGCGCAACCGGATCAGCGGAAATTCCGTAGATCAGCGGACCGACCATCTTTGCTGCAAGGCCTTCGAACGGCGTACCGGTGACGGCACGGCGAACCAGCGTGTTTTTCAGGACGCGCAGATAGACACCGGACTCGCGCGCCTTCGCACGCAAAGCGGTGACCTGCCCGACTTCGAGACCACGGTACTCAGCGACAATCACCACCTGAGCATTCGCCAGTTCGGCGGACACTTCGGCAACGACGGCCTTCTTGTCATCAAGATTGAGACCCAAGGTCATCTCCCTTTAGTGAAACGTCCGCACTCGATCCGCGCGGGATCTCGTACGAACAACCACGGCGACCGTCTTCAGGAGCAAAACAACGTGCTGCGGACAGCACGAAAATCAGGTTCCTGCTTCGGGTGACGCCATCTGCGCAGGGTTGGCGAACGAACCCTCTCGGTCGCCTGGATTAAGGTCTGAAGTGAATGGCAGGAACTCACTGAGTCGCCTGCCACCGCTGCAGTCCCCCAGCGGTCTTTGACAACCTGCCACCCCTCGCGAGGCGGCAGCCCAAAGTCTGCGGGCGCGATTTCCGCGCCCCTTGAAGCTCTTATGCAGCCGAAATACTTGCGGGCTCGACCCGGACGCCAGCACCCATCGTGCTCGACACGGCGACACGGCGTACGTACACACCCTTGGAGCTGGCCGGCTTGGCCTTGATCAGCGCGTCGACGATCGCGTTCGCGTTCTGCTGCAGCGCTTCGACGCTGAAGGAGGCGCGGCCGATCGTGGCGTGAATGATCCCGCCCTTGTCGGTCCGGTACTGGACCTGACCCGCCTTGGCGTTCTTCACCGCCGCCTCGACGTCCATCGTCACCGTCCCGACCTTCGGGTTCGGCATCAGGCCACGCGGGCCGAGGATCTGGCCGAGCTGACCGACCACCCGCATCGCGTCCGGAGTCGCGATACACAGATCGAAATTGATGTTGCCCGCCTTCACGTCAGCCGCCAGATCGTCGAACCCGACGATGTCGGCACCTGCTGCACGCGCAAGCTCTGCCTTGTCACCCTGTGCGAACACCGCGACGCGCACGGTCTTGCCGGTTCCTGCCGGCAGCACGACCGAACCGCGCACCAGTTGGTCCGACTTGCGCGCGTCGATGCCGAGATTGACCGAAATGTCGATCGACTCGTCGAACTTCGCGGTCGCGCACTCCTTGACCAGCGCAAGCGCCTCGGAGACCGGGTAAGACCGATTGCGGTCGACCTTGGCCCGCAGGGCCTGAACTCGCTTGGAAATCTTTGCCATGATCAGAGCCCCTCCACCGTGATGCCCATGCTGCGCGCCGAGCCGGCAATGGTCCGCACCGCCGCATCGAGATCGGCCGCAGTCAGATCCTTCATCTTCGCATTCGCGATCTCCTCGACCTGAGCGCGGGTCAGCGATCCGACCTTGTCGGTATGCGGCTTGGGCGAACCCTTGGCAACCTTTGCGGCCTTCTTGATCAGGACCGACGCCGGAGGCGTCTTCATGATGAAGGTGAAGCTCTTGTCCGCAAATGCGGTGATCACGACCGGAATCGGCAGACCCGGTTCGAGTCCCTGCGTCTGCGCATTGAACGCCTTGCAGAACTCCATGATGTTCAGACCGCGCTGACCGAGCGCCGGTCCAATCGGAGGGCTGGGGTTGGCTTTACCCGCTGGCACCTGCAGCTTGATATAGCCGATGATCTTCTTCGCCATAGTGGCAATCTCCTGTAGTGAGTATTAACGCACCGCCCGCAGGCGGCGCTCCTCGAACCCCGGCGGACCGGGTTTGTTCAGGCCGTTTCCGGCCAGCTCCGGATCAGGTCTTCTCGACCTGACCGAAATCCAGCTCCACGGGGGTCGCCCGACCGAAGATCGTGACCGACACCCGCAACTTGCTCTTCTCGTAATTGACGTCCTCGACCGCGCCGTGGAAATCGGTGAAAGGGCCTTCCTTGACCCGCACGACCTCGCCCAGCTCCCAGAGAACCTTCGGACGTGGCTTTTCCACCCCCTCCTGCATCTGGTGCATGATCTTCTCGACTTCCTTCTCGGAAATCGGAGTCGGCTTGTTCGCGGAACCCCCGACAAAACCGGTCACCTTCGGCGTGGACTTCACCAGGTGCCAGCTCTCGTCATTCATCTCCATCTCGACCAGGACGTAGCCGGGGAAGAACTTCCGCTCGGAAATGCTCTTCTGACCGCCCTTCATCTCGACGACCTCTTCGACCGGAACGAGGATCTGGCCGAAATAGTCCTGCATTCCGGCACGGTTGACCCGCTCGACCAGAGCCCGCTGCACGGACTTCTCGAAGCCCGAATAGGCATGTACCACGTACCAGCGCTTCGTCATGTTCACTTCCAGCCCAGGACCAGGTCGTACAGCACCCACTCCAGGCTCTTGTCCGTCAGCCACAGAAAAATCGCGACGACCACCACGAACGCGAAGACGATTCCAGTCGTCTGGAACGTCTCCTTGCGGGAGGGCCAGACCACCTTCCGCGTCTCGACGATGGCTTCGCGCGCAAAGACGACAAAACGCTGGCCGAGCTCCGACTGCCAGCCCACTGCAATCGCCGCAGCGACGCCGGCGAGCACGGACAGGACACGCAAGACCAGCGCCTGCTCGGAAAGGACGTAAAAGCCTGCCAGCCCGGCCCCGAGCAGGGCCAGAGCCAGTGCGAGCTTCAGTTTATCGGCCATCGACGTAATGACATCCGGAAATTTTGGCAGGGGCAGAGGGAATCGAACCCCCAACCTTCGGTTTTGGAGACCGACGCTCTGCCAGTTGAGCTATACCCCTGCAGCAGAGACTACAAAGCGCCCCGCACTGCGAGGCGCTTGCCGATCAAGTAATCGAAGCGATCACTCGACGATCTTTGCAACGACGCCAGCACCGACGGTACGGCCACCTTCG
>JAHDYG010000041.1 GCA_023383815.1 Rhodocyclaceae bacterium | reverse complement strand
TCGCCGAGCGTGCCGGCGTGCTCGTACTGGCCGGCCAGCACGTACAGCAGCGCGGACCACAGGTCGGGATAGACACTGAGCCAATCGAAGATGCCCGGGTCGAGCACCCTGGCGTAGAGCAGCCCAGTCGCGGCGCCATGCAGCCGATACTCGCGTTCCTGGCGATAGCGAAAGCGGTACGGCCGCTGCAACGGGCCGTGCCAGGGGTGCCAGGTCGTGCCGTCTGCGTACTCCACATGCAGATCCACGGCAATCTTGCCGATGTCGTGCAGAAGCGCCGCGTAGGCGGTGCCGGCGGTCCAGGCTTCCGCCTGGGCGGCCTGGGCTTCCGGAGTGGTGCCGGCAGGCAGCAGATGCGACTGCCGCAGCTTGAGCGCGTAGGCGACGATCTCCAGGCCGTGATCCAGCATGCCACCCGGATAGGCATGGTGATGCGCTTCCGAGGCGGGGAACTGCTGGACCAGTTCGGCGTAGCGTTCCAGCGGTGCGAGGTAGAGCGTGGCGAACTGCCGCCGCGACAGCGAGGTGCGCTGCCAGATGTGCTCCAGCAACTTCTGTCGGCGCGGTGTCGCCAGCAGTGATGAGGCCGGCTCCGGCCGCATCAGCCCTTTTTGGGGCTCTATCGCGCGAGTGGGCAGCGTGCGGGTGGTGGGTGGCATCCATTTGCGCCGGAACAGCGGGAGCATGGCAAACCCCAGATGACAAGGTCGATCGGGGGAGCCTTTTGGCCTTTCCGGGTAGGGCCCTTCCCCTTGATCCCCGTTCCCTTGCCCCTTTCCGACCCTTTGGCCTTCAATCCGTTGCGGTATAGGGCAAGCTGGCGGAGGGCTCCACTATCAATGTGTGGCTGCCCCCGATCGGATTGGAGCGCCACTCCGGTTCGGGATCGGCTTACTCTCCATGACGTCATCAACCGCCGGCGCAAGCGGTCACGCCATGGAGCGAATGAAGGCATGGTTTACATAATTGACAAACGAGACATGGGAGAATAAGGTGTTATCGTTTCGATCAAGCCTGCGGGGGGTGACCATGCCCAAGACCCTTGAATTCATCGCCGATCACCTGCCACGCATCACCGTGGATGATGTCGTGCGCCGCTTCTCCACCAGCGTCGAGATCCGGGATGCCCGGGCCTTTGCGGCCGAACTGCAGGAGTTCATGCATGAACGCGTGGAAGCAGTGGAGCTTCCGCCTTCCCTGGACCTGCCGCTGGGGGTGGAAACGACTGAGCAAACCCTGGCGCGCAAGGCGGCTGCGCTGCGCGCGGACACCCGTTGGGTGCCGGGCGAGACTGACATCCAGCGCGGTCGCGCCGTGTTGCTGGAAGCCTTCGATCGGCCGCACAACTTGCCGCTGCCCGAATTTGCCCGGCTGGCAAACAAGTCGCGCCAGCAGGTCTACAAGGACATCGATGCATGCCGGTTGCTGGCACTGAACGTGGGGCCTCGCGGCCAGAAGCTGCCCGACTGGCAACTCGATCCCGTGAAGCGACACTTGACGCAGACCGTGCTGCAAGGGGCTGCCGAGGTCGACAACTGGACGCTGTACCGCGCCCTGTCCGAACCGCTCGAAGGCCTGGGCGGACGCTCGCCGGTCGAAGCCGTGACTGCCGATTCGGTCGACGAGGTGGCCAGGGCGGTGTTCAACGTGCTGGGCATACATTGAGTCGGGGCTGGCGTGAGCATCGTGTTACCGCCGTTCCGAATTGCTGCATGTACATTGCTCCAGCATGTGAGCCGCGTCGTCCATCGGGGCCAGCCGCTGTACTACGGGCGTGACGGCACCAACCGTTACGACGCGCCGGCCCGGGACTACGGCGTGCTCTATCTGGGCTGCGACCTCCCCACGGCATTGATGGAATCGGTATTCCACAAGCACCAGTGGGACAAGGACACGAAGCGTTCGATCGCTCTGGCGGAAGTCCGGAGCCGTCTGGTGCGCGCGGTCGGTGTGATGGAGGATCTGAACCTCGCCGACCTCACGGCCGAAGGCGTGATGGCCGGCTACTTCGGCTTGAATCTGGAGCAGTTGGCCGGTCGCGGCTACACGCACACGCAGCAGGTGTCCGGCCAGGTGCATGCGATGCTGGGCAGCGATGGTGTGCCGTTGTTCGACGGCGTGCTCTATCCGTCGCGCAACAACTATCCTGCCACGAGCATCGCCCTGTTCGAACGCGCCAAGGAGAAGGTCAAGGTATTCGAGGACATCGACTTGGTTGACCACGTCGACTGGCCGCGTTTCGTTGCGAAGTACCGGATCGGCGTAGAGCCTGATCCTGGCCCGGTTGACCTGCCGTGAGCCACGTCTGGAAAGGTGCCCTCTTGGAGATGCAAGAAAATGAGTCGGGCGTGACTGCCTTCCTGAGGTCGCTGGAGGCGGATATCCGGACGGGCCGGCGCGTGCGGCCCCTGCCGGACGATCTTGTCTGTGCCATGCTGGCAAATGCCGGCCATGGGGTGAGCCTTGATGGGGACATCGAAGGCAGCGTAGTGCTCTGATGCTGTTGGACCTGGTGCCGGCAGGACTGGAGCAGGCGCGGGGAACCGGATCACGCATGTAGCAGGTGAGGCCCATGAACACTAAGACCCGTCTCGGCAACGCAGAGCGCTTCGGCCGCTGGCTGGGCGGGTTGTGGCGTGGGTTCATGCGTCAAGAACGAGGTGTGGCCCGTTGGCTGGTTGCGCGAGGCATGCCAGCGGTTGGTGCAATGGCGCTGCTTTGGACCGCCAAGCTGGCTGTGCTTGGGTTGCTGCTGTATGTCGCATTCTGGCTGGCAATGCTGCTGGTGTTTGCCGCGGTGGCTGCTTGGGTGGCGGCGCAAACCTCCCCGGATCGTGAGGACGAGCATTCGTTGACGACGCTGGACGCACTCAGGAAGAAGCCTGGGTATGACCCGAACCTCTACAACGACACATCGCACGAGATGTACGAGGAGGATTGAAGGCCCGGGGTCGCGCTACTTCAACTTGGCCGATCCCACTCCTGCGCCTTTGCTGCCGGCACTGCTTGCACCCTTGGTACCGTCCGAGAAGCTGTTTGCAATGGTTCCTGCGCGAATCCCGGCCCACGTAAGTGCACCAACCCAGAACGCTGGCAGCACCAGAAACATCGCCGCCATCACGAAGTTAAGCAGCATGTCTCCGAAGGCATTGTCGAGTCCGATCAGCGGATCGAAGTTGGCGTGCGGCCGGTTCCAGCCGAAGCCCGAGCCGTAGAGCGCGTCGAGGATCGAAGAGTCGATCCAGCGCGCGAGCTGGAACCAGAAGTCCACGAAGAACAGGGCGAACTGCACCACGCTCACCGTGACCACGGTCTTGAGGTCGTAGGTGCCGATCAGCAGCACCAGCGGGATGCAGATCACCAGCGCCATCTTGAGCAGGGCCAGCACCATGGGCAGGGCCTGGCGCACCACGTCCATCGCCGGGAAGTAGCCCAGGGACCCGATGGTCAGGCCGATGTCGCCGGCGGCGCGGGTGACGACGTTGGACACGGTCATGTCGATCTGACCGCCGTAGTCCGAATAGATCGCGCCCCGGTTGAGCTTCTGCTGGCGCGGCGATGCGATCGCGCGGATCACCGAGTCGTTCACCTCGGCCTGGCTCAGGAAGCCCGCCCAGCCGGCCAGCCGCGTCAGCAGGCCGGGATCGACCTGGGCAAGGAGCCGAGCTCGCAGGCCTCGGCCGCCATCGGACCACCACTGCAGGCAGGTCGGATAGCCGCCTCCGCTGGGCACCTCGGCCAGTCCGGCATCGCGGGTGGCGTCGTAGGGCCAGGCGTCGCGCGGCGTCCTGGAACGGTAGCTGTCGTAAAAACCCGGGGTGCCGACGAAGTAGTTCGAGCCGATCCAGGTCACGTCGTGCATCTGCTCGTCGCTCAGGTCCGGCCGGGTCATGAACAGCCTGGCGCGTGCCGGCCCGTAGCAGTCGCGGGTGAAATCACTCACCTCCTGGGCCAACACCGGGTCGTCGATGCGGGTAGCGTCGATGTCCATGCGGATCTGCCGCAGGTCCGTGCCGCACGGGATCGCCGCCACCGAGGCGCCTGTGACGGCGCGCGAGATCGCGTGCATCGCGAACCACCACACCGGCAACTTGGCCGACTGGTTGTTGATCGTGCTGAAGGACTGCGACCAGCCCGTGTCGGTCGGCTCCGGCACATTCACCTGGCACTGCGCCGAGCGTGAGCGGTCGTAGCGGATCGTGTTGAAATCGACGTCGATGAACGGAATGCCGGCGAACATGATGACCACGATGGCGACGAACACGCGGTTCTCGATGCGGGCCGAGGACAGCACACCCTTGTTGCCTTCGTCCGCGCCTTCCGCGCGGGCCCTCAACCACTCCTGGATCACGATGGCGAGGAACGGGATGGCGAACACGCCGCTGGCGACCAGCACCGCCCAGATGCCGTTGTGGACGATCCAGGAGACCAGCGTCAGGTAGTACTCCAGGTAGTCGGTCGTGAGGAGCGTCATCGCAACCCCCGCATCACTCCGCCTGCATCGGCAGGCTTGCTTCCAGCGCGAGCACGGCGACGACGGCCGCGATCTCCACGCGCAGCAATCGCTGTCCGGCGACCCCGTCCGGCTCCCGCACGTGCAGGCGCCGGCGCATCCACAGCCAGCCCCACACGGTCACGCTGTACAGCAGCAGCCGCCAGACCAGGAAGACGCCGGCGTGGGCATCCATCCAGCGCTGCCAGCCGTCGATGCTGCCGGCCATCCGGATACCTGCCGCATTGATGGCAACGGCCGCAATCAGCAGCAGCGCCGTCCACAGCAGTGCCAGGCCGACGCGCCGATTGAACAGCCAGGGCCGGCGCCACCTGCCGGCACTCACGGGTTGCTCCCGCCGGACGGCGGCCGATTCAGTTGGTCGAGCCGGTTGCGCACCGTGTCACCCTCGTAGACGCCACGCGAACCGGCCGCGCGCGTGCCGTGGCGCTGGATGATCGCCATCGGAGAGTTGTTCGCCAGCTCGCGGCGCAGTTCCAGCTCCGTCTTGAGGTTGTGGATCTCGCGGTCGAGGATGTCGCTCTCGTGGGTGACGGCCTTCTGGGCCAGTTCGTTGGCGGCCACGTTGGGCTCCTTGCGGCCAGTGAGCAGCGTGCGCTGCAGCAGCAGGGCCTTCTCCAGCACGCTCGCCAGCGCCACCTCCGAGGCCAGGCGTCGCGCCAGGAGGTCCTGGTCGGGCTCGTCGCGCAGCGCCTCGATCACGCCGCGTGTGACCGGCAGCGAGGCGCTGCCGGCGGCCTGCAGGTTGTCGAAGCTGGTGGGCCGGCTGCCGGCCACCAGCTCCTGCAGGACCTGCAGCTTGTCCTCGTACGCCTCCTGGATCAGCGGGGTCAGGCCCACGCCCGGCGTGGTGACGGTCTTGGTGCAGGCGTCGCAGGTGCGCTGCTCCTGTTCGCCCAGTACGCGTACCGCCCAGGTCGCGGCGTCGTCGGGCGAGTTCCAGGCCTGGCAGGCCAGGTTGCCGTTGCAACTGGCTTGCGGGATGGAACTGGTGTCGGTGATGCTGCGGCCGTTGATCAGGTTGTACCCGGCTCGGGTGACGTCGCCGACCACGCGCACCGGCGGCTGGCCGGCGCCGCCGGCATTGTCGCCGCCCACCCAGGGCACGCCGTTGTTGCCCCGGTTCGCCTCGGCCTCGTCGATCGCCGACACGGCGTCGGTGCTGGCAACCGACTGCTTCAGCGCCATGCCCTCGGCGAGTTGGTCCCAGCCGAGTTGGCCGCCGGCCATGTCGGCCATGCGGTTGGCGATGGCGCGGCAGGTCAGCTTGCTGCGGTCGAAATCGAGCCGAGCCTGCAGCACGCCGTTGGTCAGCAGGTTGTAGAGCCCCGGATCGGCACGCTGGATGATCAGCGCCGGCAGCGACGCCACGGCTGCGGTGGCGTTCTGGATCACCGAGGACATGATGGCCTGGAAGCCATTGGTGATGCCGTTCAGCTGGTTCTGCAGCGTCGTGGTGATGCTCATGTCGCCGCAGATCAGGTTGCTGTTCCAGCCCACGCCGACGCCGATGGAGTGCATGCTGGCCGCACCGCCCATCGACACCGCGCGGCCGCCGCCGATGCTGTAGAGCACGTCGTCGCCGATGACGCTGCCCTGGTGCTGCACGCCGCTGCGGGTCTGCGCCCAGGCGACGCCAGCCGCCGCGATCGTTGCCGCGCAGACGAGCGCGATGGCCAGGATGTGGGGCCTGGCCTGCTGGGCGAGGCGGGATAGGAGTGCTTTCATCGGACACGCCTCACATGAAATCCACACTGCCGAGGAAGACCTGCCCCCGGCGCCGGCAGCAGCTATAGGGCCGCCACAGCGCCCAGGCGTAGTCGCCCTGCCGGGCCTGCACGCGCGTGTTTCCGTGCGGGAACACCGCACAGGTGTTCGAGAGGGTCGGCGTCAGCTCCTGCCACTTGCCCGTCGAGGCATCGGTTTCCGTCAGCGCGCCGGCAGGCCAGTAGCCGTCGCGCGCACTGGCGAGCAGCGGCTGATAGACATGGATCTGGCCGCGACGGGTCACGATGTCGCCCGCGCGCTGCGCCACCACGGCGGCGGCCTTGTAGTCGTCGGTCTGATGCAGGAAGCCGCCGCGCGGATAGACGTTGCCCCACAGGTTCAGGCCCGAGCGTGTGCCGATCTCGCGCAGGCCGGGAATCAGCGCCTCCGGGTACAGCGATTCGGGGACGTTATGGCGCCAGGCCAGCGTGTCGAGCGTGCTCAGCAGGTAGGGCATAAAGGCCGTGCCGGCCCCCGCGCAGGTGTAGCCGGATGCGCTGGCGAACTGGCTGAACACCGATCCGCCCGGATGCCCGATCACGTCCGCGTTCTTGAACTTCGCCAGGTTGTTCTCGTGATCCTCGTTGGTGGTGCCGTCGCCGCCGGCCCGGGCGGTCGGGTTGGGCAGGCTCATCGCGCGCACTTCGACCCAGGGGTTCTCGCCGGTGTTGGAGTAGCTCGAGACGACCGCATCCGGGACGTAGTGGCGCACCTTGACCGAGGTGCGTACCGAGCAACCGAACATGGTGCAGAACAACCAGTAGCAGATGCCCGTGACGCGGTACTCGAGGCAGTCCGGGGACAGGGTGGAAGCGACGATAGTCGCGGTGTTCAGGGCGAAGGACGACGCGGAACTGGCCAGCAGCACCGAGGCGATGGCGAGGCGCAGGCGTCGGGACGCAGTGTGCAGCCGCGGCTTCACGGCCGCTCCCGCTTGTGCTGCTCGATGCGGGCGACGGCGCGTTCCACGTCCGTGTCGCCGTAGACCACGTAGCGACGATCCAGCACAGCGGCAGGGACCTTGGTGATGCCCAGGCTCCAGGCGTCGGCGACGCCCTGGTAGGTCGCAGCGATCCGGTGCTGCAGGTCGGTACCGCCTTGCTTCAGGCGGTGCTGGACGACAGCCGTCGCCTGTTCAGGGTCGGAAGGCAGCCCGGAGGCCAGTTCGATCTCGAGTCGTGTGGGGGCATCGAGCAGGACATGCCGGTCCGCATCTCCGACGGTTGGATGCGACTGGTCGGTGATGACCCAGGTTTCCGCGGCCGCGATGCCTGCTTCAAGGATCGTCGCGGCGGCGAGAGATGCGAGCAGAGGCAGTCGTATGGAGGCAACGAAAGGACGGTGTTGCATTGCATGGCGCCCCAGGAGTTCATGAGGCGGGTAGTGCAACGCATGTGGTTCAGAACTGCGACAGAAAATGAGAAACGGGACTTCCCCGGTTTGATTCGCCTCCGTCGTTAAGCACATTCAGAGAGACTTGGAGGGTTGTGCTCAGCGCCAATCTATGCACGCTCCGAACCCGGTTCGTGCGCGCACCCCGCACCCCGAGCGCAACGCCGATGACGAACGGCGGCATATACGGTCAGGGCAGCGAAACCCACCACGGCCACGATCAGCGCATGTTCGACGGTGGATAGCCAGGCCACCGCGCCGACGATGCCGAACAGCGTGACGACATGCGTGGCGAGGCAGGCCACGAAGGCCAGGGCTGTCGACCACAGGCCCGTTCGAAACAGGCGGTCGCGCATCAGGGAAGTGGGTTTGGTTTCGGCAGACATCGTGGTCTCCTGGTTGCGTGGGGAAAAATCGGGAAGTCCGTCGGGGTCAGCGCTGAACCTCGGGCATCGCCCTCGGGCGCTCCACGAGAAGGCAGGGCTTGCCGGTGCGCCGGCAATGGTCGCGCACGCGCCAGTAAGCGTTCTGGCTGATGCAGCCGGCCTGGCAGATCACCAGGTCGGCCGCGCGCATGCTCTGCTCGATGCGTGCGAGATCTTCCGCGTCGTCGGCCGGATCATGGGTGAAACGTCCGCCGGCCATCTCGACCAGCCGCATCACGAAGCGTGCCGCGGATGCGTCCCGGCCGAGGCACAGGACCGACCGGTCGTCGAGGCGGCTCAGCATCGTGGCCTGCTCGAGACGGAGCGGCCGATCTTCGTCGGGTCGAGCCCGACACGCATGCCGCTCGCGCATCAGGTCCTGGATGCGTTCCATCAGCACACCGACCTTCTTTGCGAGCGTGAGGCGGGTCGGCAGGCCGGGAAGGGTCCGCTCGAGCTCGGCACGTTCGTCACGAAGCAGCGCGATCTGCGTGTCGCGGCGGATCACTTCCGCCCGCAGGCGCATGATCTCGGCCTGCTGCGCCTGGATCTCCCCGGCCTGGCGGGCGAGGAGGTCGCTGCAGCGCGCCTGGGCCCTGCCGTGGGTTGCGATGAGCACGCGGTGCTCACCGGCGAGTTGGTCGAATGCCTGTTCGTTCATGTCAAGCCTCCATCCGGTCCCGCAGGCGTGTCCGTCAACGACGAGGGCACGGTTCGAGATGTTCGAGCAGCTGGCGCAGCATGGCCGATGTCCCGTCCCGGTCGGTGTCGCCTTCGCCGAGATGGTCGATCAGCAGGCGGGCGCGATGGCTCGCGCGAGGGCACCCGGTTTGTGCCAGTCGGCCCAGATGGCCGATCACTGCGCTCATCAGATCCTGTTGCATGGGTTGGAGATCGGCTTGCATGACGAACACTCCTCGTATCGGGTTGGATGGCGCGCTCGGTAAGGTTCCAATCGAGCAGCGCGCGCTCAGTGGCGCATCGACGGGCAGGCGTGTGCCATCGGCAGCGGTGCGTTGCCCGCACCGCGCTCGACCATGTCGCACCACTGCGTACGGGCCTGCGCCATGACCTGCCCGAATTGCGCCGGGAGCTCGGGGTGGTGCTGCAGGAACAGGAGGTTGGACGCGATCTTCTTCGCCAGGAGCGGGTGCACGTCGCACGGACCCGAGGCGGTCTGTCCGGGGGCGGGGTCGGCGTAGCGCGTCATCAGCGCAACGGTGGCTGCGATGAGCCCCAGCGGGCAGGGGGTCTGGCGCTCCTCGGTGTCGAATTCCATCATCGGGCTCCTGGGTTGGGGTTGGTCGTGGTGCCTGCACCGCAACCATGGTGAATAGATTATCGCGAATGAGAAACATTCGCAATAAGAAATTGGTGTGTTGCAGAAAGCAAATGATCTGTCCGGATACGCCTCACGTGATTCGTCTGCCTCTCTTGAGAGGGAGTGCGCGTATAGCACTACATATCGGTGCGTCGCATTGATAATCAACTACATCTAGTGATTTCGGCTTGACGCCGGCATTGCGACAAGGCTAAACTTTGACCCGTTGATGGTTCCCCTTCCGGGGATTGAAAGGGAATCCGGTACCGGGTCGATGACCTCAAAACCGGAGCTGCCCCCGCAACTGTGATCGACGAGCGCTTCGTCACCCGTGCCACTGGCTGCTGTCCGGGAAGGCCGACCGAGCGTGTCCGAGTCGAGAGCCAGGAGACCTGCCTCAACGTCTTTCCACCAACGATGGGGCGGGGTGTCCCCGGAGAGAGGTTCGAGCATGTTGCTGGCCGCCGTGCGCAAGTCGTCCGTCGCGACGGGTCCTGCCCGAGGCGAAACCCGCCCGGTATTGCTCCTGCGTCTTCGGTTCTCCGCCCCCCGACCAGGAGAACCGCTTTGTACTCGAACGAATCCGAAAGCGTCGTAGACCGCAGGCCGAACGCGGCGTCGCCAGCGCTGCCCGCGCGCATCGTCAAGCGCGACGGTCGCGACACCCCCTTCGAGCCGGCGCGCATCGCCTCGGCGCTGACCCGCGCCGGTGCCGCGACCGGAGAGTTCGACGCCGACGAGGCGCAGCTGCTGACCGCCCGCGTGCTCAAGGTGTTGCGCCATCGCCATGGCGGTTCGGCGCCGAGCGTCGAGCAGGTGCAGGACGTGGTCGAACAGACCCTGGTCGATGCGAACCATCTCGCCACCTTCCGCGCCTATGTCGCTTACCGCGACCAGCACCGGCGCCTGCGCGAGGACCGTCGCACCCTGGTCGACGTCGCCGCCGCGGTGGACGAATACGTCGGCCGCTCCGACTGGCGCGTGCGCGCCAACGCGAACCAGGGCTACTCGCTGGGCGGGCTGATCCTCAACGTCTCGGGCAAGGTGGTGGCCAACTACTGGCTGTCGCACGTGTATCCGCCCGAGATCGGCCAGGCGCATCGCGACGCCGACCTGCACGTACACGACCTCGACATGCTGTGCGGCTACTGCGCGGGCTGGTCGCTGCGCCAGTTGCTGTTCGAAGGTTTCAACGGCGTTCCGGGCAAGCCGGAAGCGACGCCACCACGGCATTTCTCCAGCGCGCTTGGGCAGATGGTGAACTTCCTTGGCACCCTGCAGAACGAATGGGCTGGGGCGCAGGCGTTCAGCTCCTTCGATACCTACCTCGCGCCCTTCGTGCGCAAGGACGGGCTGTCCTTCGAGGCGGTGCGCCAGGGTCTGCAGGAGTTCATCTACAACCTCAACGTGCCCTCACGCTGGGGCACCCAGACCCCGTTCACCAATCTCACCTTCGACTGGGTGTGCCCGGAGGACCTGCGCGAGCAGGTGCCGGTGATCGGCGGCGAGGAGATGCCTTTCCGCTACGGTGAGCTGCAGGCCGAGATGGATCTGATCAACCGCGCCTACATCGAGGTGATGACGGCGGGCGACGCGCGCGGGCGGGTGTTCACCTTCCCGATCCCGACCTACAACATCACCCCGGACTTTCCGTGGGAGTCGGACAACGCCGAGCGCCTGTTCGCGATGACCGCGAAGTACGGCCTGCCGTACTTCCAGAACTTCCTCAACTCGGACATGAAGCCGAACCATGTCCGCTCGATGTGCTGCCGCCTGCAGCTCGACTTGCGCGAGCTCCTCAAGCGCGGCAACGGCTTGTTCGGCTCGGCCGAGCAGACCGGCTCGATCGGCGTGGTGACGATCAACTGCGCACGCCTCGGCCATCTGCATGCGGGCGATGAAGCGGCGCTGTTCGTGCAGCTCGACCGCCTCGCCGACATGGCCCGCGACAGCCTGGAGATCAAGCGCAAGGTCGTGCAGCGGCTGATGGACGACGGCCTATTCCCCTACACCAAGCGCTACCTCGGCACGCTGCGCAACCACTTCTCGACCATTGGCGTGAACGGCATCAACGAGATGGTGCGCAACTTCAGCCGCGGCGAACACGACATCACCGATCCGCAAGGCCACGCCCTGGCGCTGCGCCTGCTCGACCGGCTGCGCGACAAGATGCGCGACTACCAGGAGGCGACCGGCAACCTCTACAACCTGGAAGCGACCCCGGCCGAAGGCACGACCTACCGTTTCGCCAAGGAGGACCGCAAGCGCTGGCCCAACATCCTACAGGCCGGCACCGCGGAGCAGCCCTACTACACCAACTCCTCGCAGCTGCCGGTGGGCTTTACCGACGACCCCTTCGAGGCGCTGCTGCGCCAGGACGACCTGCAGACCCGCTACACCGGCGGCACCGTGCTGCACCTCTACATGCGCGAGCGCATCTCCACGCCCGAGGCCTGCCGGCAGCTCGTGCGCACCGCGCTGACCCGCTTCCGCGTGCCCTACATCACGGTCACACCCACCTTCTCGATCTGCCCGAAGCACGGCTATCTCGCAGGCGAGCACGAGTTCTGCCCCAAGTGCGACGAAGAACTCCTCGCTCGCCGCGGGCAGGCCCACTGATTCTTTTACCCACAACCTAAGGAGCGACCATGTCCCCGACCACCGAACACATCCCTTTGCAGGACCACGAACGCCAGCGCTGCGAAGTCTGGACACGCGTCATGGGCTACCACCGCCCGGTGTCCGAGTTCAACGCCGGCAAGCAGGGCGAACACGCCGAGCGGCGCCACTTCATCGAACCCGATGGCGGACGCACGGCCCATGCCTGAGCCCCGGCTGGCGGTGGGCGGCCTGGTGCCGTTCACCACCATCGACTTCCCCGGCCGGCTCGCCGCCGTCGTGTTCTGCCAGGGCTGCCCGTGGCGCTGCACCTACTGCCACAATCCGCATCTCCTGCCGCCGCACGACGGCGACCGGTCGTGGGCGGACGTGCGTGCATGGCTGGCGACGCGTCGCGGCCTGCTCGACGGCGTCGTGTTCAGCGGCGGCGAGCCCCTGCTGCAGCGCGGCCTCGCCGCCGCGCTCGCCGAGGTTCGCGCGCTGGGCTTCGGCACGGCGCTGCACACCGCCGGCATCTACCCGGAGCGGCTCGCCGCCGTGCTGCCGCTGCTCGACTGGGTCGGCTTCGACGTCAAGGCGCCGTTCGGCGACTACGCCCGCATCGTCGGCTGCGATGGGGGCGGTCCGGCCCGCGACGCGCTGCGGCTGTTGCTCGCATCCGGGGTCGCCCATCAGGTCCGCTGCACCGTCCCGCCTGAAATGGATGCCGAAACGGTGGCACGGCTACGCACCGAACTGTGGGACATGGGCGTGGCTACCCTGGAGATTCAGGAATGTCGTCCTTCCAATCCTCTGGCCTGCTGCGCATGAAGGTCGAGCCGTACACAGCGACCATAGCAGAAGGCTCCATCGTGACGATTCTGCATCCCTTGCTTCGCCTGAAAAGCTGCGATCATCAACACTTCGTGCGTCATCTTCGTGCGCTCGATCAGGACGATCGCCGGGCACGCTTCGGTGTCGCCATGAGTGACGACCGCCTGGCGCATGTCGTCGCGGAGATGGACTTCGATCTGGGCACGCATCTGGCGATTCCGGATTCCCAGGGCGAACTGATCGCCGTGGTGCAAATCGGTCATCCGTCGGATGGCGCTGCGGAACTAGCGCTCAGCGTCGCTCCCGAATGGCGGCGAAAAGGGTTGGCGGGCCTGCTTTTCGGTGAAGCGCTTCGTCGGGCAAACCGGACTCGGATTGCCCGGTTCATACTCGTGCACGGACATCCGGCAATTCTCGGACTCGCCGCTCTGCACCGTCTGGCGGTGTGCTATCGGCACACCGAGCAGCAGATCGTCGTCGAACTGGGCGCTCAGGAGGTTCTCGAGGGTCAGTTCGAGTGATCAAGGGCAGGACGGTGACAGCACGGGGTGTTCATCGCTCTCGTGCGCCTTGCGCCTCTTGCAAGCGCATGACGACGTTTCCTGCAGAAAAGAGTCCTGCACGGGTCCGCGTGTGGACCCGTGCAGGATGATGGACGGATCAACGGCAACCGTGGCCGGCACCGGCTACAGCAGGCCCGCCTCCGCGAACGAGTAGGGCTCGCCCTTGCCGATGATGAAGTGGTCCAGCACCCGGATGTCGATGAGTTCCAGCGCCGACTTGAGGCGCGAGGTGATCGCGCGGTCGGCCATGCTGGGCTCGATGCAGCCGGAGGGATGCTGGTGGGCCAGGATGACGGCCGCGGCATTGGCTGCCAGGGCGCGCTGCACGACCACCCGGGGGTGCACGGCGGTCTGGTCGATCGTGCCGTGGAACAGCGGTTCGTAGGACAGCACCCGGTGGCACGTATCGAGGAAGATGACGGCGAAGACCTCGTTGGGCTCTGCTGTCAGCTTCAGGCGAAGATAGTCGCGCACCTCGGCTGGGCTGCCGAGTACGGCACTCTCGCCGAAGATGCGACGCTCCAGCAGTGCGATGGCCTGAAGGATGATCCAGTCGTCGCCTTGCGTGGTGGGATGGATGATCGACTCGATGCACGAGTCTTCGACGGCATGAACAGTGCGCATGGCAACCTCCAATGGATGAGATCGGAGGCGCCGCTCCCGGGTGGAGGACGAATCCTCCAAGGGATGACAACAGGGATGAAGAGCAGGCATCCGCCACCGGCAAGGTGGCTGTTCGCGGCAAGGGATGCGGTGCGAACGGGTGGGATCAACACGGCCGGGGCCGCGCCGTAGCCTTGAAGATCGTGGCTACCTGGGCATGTTGTCGGCTTCGGGTCCGGTGCTGTGGCCCTTGCCGTTTCTTTCAATTCATGCGTTTGAGGTGCTCAGCGAATAATTTGTGACTGGCGTGGAGTAATGCCGAATTGGCGCCGGTACGCGGTGGCGAAGTTTGCCGGGTTTGTGTAGCCGGCGATGCAGGCGGCTTCGACTATGGAACGGCCCTCGCGCTCCAGTGCATGGCGGGCGCGCAATAGACGGCCGCACCGCAGGTAGTCGAAGATCGTCGTGCCGAAGGCCACGCGGAACTGGCGCTGCAACGTGCTGGCGTTGGTGCCCGCATGCCGTGCGATTTCCTCCAGGGACATGCCGTCTGCTGCGCCGCTGTCGAGCAGGTCGCGCACTTCGGCGACGCGCCGCCCCTCACGCGGCTGCAGGGAGGGCGGTGGCTTCACTCCGAGTAGCTGGCGCAGCGCCTCCGCCGCCAACTCAACCGCCCGGCTTTCCTGATGGAGCTTGCGCAGCAGGGGCGGATCGTCCAGCGGCCGGATCAATTGTTCGGCCAGCGCCACGGCGCGTGGTGTTGGCTTCCACCGCTCGACGGCGAGGTGACGGTCGAAAAGGGCCGCGCAGCCGGCATCGCCTTCCGGATCGGCCGCAGCCAGCCATTCACGGCTCAAGGTGATGCTCACCTTGCGTTCGCGCTTGCCACGCCAGGCGCGCCGTACGAAAAGCTCTGATTCGGTGAGCGCGACGCAGGCGGCCTGGGGCCGGCGCCCGGCACCCCCGGTGTCGAGGCCGAGCCGGCGCGGGCCGAAGGACACGTCCACCTCGCCGTCGAGCACCAGTGCGAGATGCAGGCTTTCGCCCCGCTCCACGCATTGAATGGTCAGATCGTGCAGATCGCGGACGTCGGCGCAATGCACCGCCAGGCCCGGCCGTAGTTGCTCGCCGCGGCACAGGCCGATCAGGGTGGGGGTCTCCGGCGCCAGCCCCGGATTGATGTGGACTGCACTCACGCCGGCGGCTGCCGGGGGATGCAGCTCGCCGCATCGGATGATCTGCTGCACACAATCCTCGTTTTCCGACACCCGTCCTCCTTTCAGCCTGCGACGGATGCCGCGCGGCATGCAAACAAGTTTCTTCATCGCGCAAAGATCGGCGCGAACCACCTGTGGAATACTACGCAGCATTTTTGCGAACGCAAACTATTCGTATTCACATTTGGAGGCGTCATGAAGCATCCTGTTACCCGCCGTCGGCGCAAGCAGCCGGCCATCGTTCTCGCCGTCCTGACGGCCGCTGCCGTGCCAGTGCAGGCGCAGGAGGCGCCCAAATCGCTGCCA
>JAHDYG010000010.1 GCA_023383815.1 Rhodocyclaceae bacterium | reverse complement strand
TCTTGTTCCAGAACACCGAGTGGAACCAGTGCTCGACGTAGAAGAGATGGTTCTCGACGTACGGGAACACCGTCTTCGCGCAGCCGAGCAACTCGTCGAATTGCTTGCGGTCGGCTTCGTTCTCGATCAGGTCGCGGTACTCGGCCGTGATGCGGTCGCGTTCGGCGCGCACCGCCTCCATCGGACGGTCGATCGACACGCCTGCGCGGATCTTGCCGATGTAGGTCTGGATGCCGTCGAGCGGAATGTTGAGGTTGTCGTTCCAACTGCGATCGGTATGGAACCAGCCGGTCCCGGACGAGATGTTGAACCACGGGTAGCGGGCCTTCTCGAAGGCTGCGAGCCACTCCGCGCCGTGCCGCCGGGATTCGAGCGCGGCCTTGACGTCGGCCCACTCGCGGTGGCCGCTGACGACGTCGTCGACCTCGAGCGCGACGGCCTTCTTCGCCAGTTCCTTCAGCTCGTCGTCGGGCTTGTACATGATCACGTCGATGCCCGAGATCATCTGCGTCACGCGCTGCAGCGGAATGCTCGGGAAGAGCTTCTGCGCGAAGTCCATGAAGAACACATAGGCGGCGTACCCGAGGTTGAGGAACTCGAAGTGGTACTGCCAGCACTTGATGCCCAGGTTGATGAGGTCGTCGTAGTTCTTGACGAGGTGGTAGCCCTTCGACTCGCCGATCCCGTCGAAGACCACGGACGGATCCTCGATCTCGGGCAGGCGCGGAATCTCGAGCGCTTCGAGCTCCTGGATGGTGGCCTCCATCTTGAGCTTCCACTTCGCTTCGAGCGCGTCCCAGTTCTTGTAGTAGTAGCCTGCGCGCTCCATGAAGTTGGGCACCCGCGCGCCGATCTCGGCCGGGTCCTTGACCGGGACCGGCGAGATGTAGATGTAACCGTTGATCACGCGGTGGTCGACGCCGCGCACCGGTGGCACCTGGAAGATGCGGTTGTTGAACTGCGACAGCGCGAGGTACCAGGCCTCATCCCAGATCGTGTCGAACGGATACAGCGGCTCCGGGTAGTGCAGGCCGTCGTAGAACCAGAAGGTGTCCTTCTCGTACTGGTTGCGCTTCGGATCGTCGGTGACGAACTGGTACTGATACGGATACATCCGCTCCCAGCCTTCGGTGCCCGGGATCTGGTTCGCCTTGACGTCATGCGGTACAGGAAACTTCATCGGATGCCTCCTCGTGTCGTTCGGGTGTGGGTGGAGCGCCGCTGTTCTCGAAGCCGCCGGGCGATCGTGCGGGGCGGATGTGTGACCCCCATCGCAAGCCATGTGCCAGTCCGGTTGCCGCATGGCAGCACGCGATGCGCCCCGATTGGCGGTCCACGAACGCCGTGTGCCGGTGCCGTGCGCCTTCGGCCCGATTGCTGCATCCGCATATCGGGCGCCGCATTCGCGGTCGCGGCAGGCATGCACGCGAAGGCATGCGGATCGGCGCGTTTGATCATTTGGAGAAATTCCGGCCAGGCGCGGGGAGCGAATTGATCATTTGCTGAAACCCCGTTTCTGGTGCCGGGACGAGCCGCCTTCCGGCACGGCCGTACATGGTCCGATTGTTTGATCTACATCAATACGAAGGCGGGTGGGTCTGTGTAGAAGTGGCCGACTACAAGGAGGGCTAGGCGATGACCAGGCTCGAGAGCGAGACACGCCCGGAGGACGGCGATCTGCGTGCGCAGGTCCGTTTCTGTGCGCGTACGGGCCAGGTCTGGCTGCATGAGCACCGCATGTTGCTGGTGCACGCCGAAGCCCAGGCCTCGCTGCGCAAGGAGCTCATCGACACCCTCGGCATGGCCCGTGCGCGCGGCCTTCTGGTGCGCATGGGCTATGCCTCCGGCGTGCGCGACGCCGAGCTGGTCAGCACCCGTACCGCCCACTGCAGCGACGTTGAAGCCTTCATGACCGGGCCGCAGTTGCACACCCTCGAAGGCATCGTCAGCGTCACGCCGATCCGTCTCGAACTGGACCGCAAGCGCGGGCACTTCTACGGCGAATTCCGCTGGGAGAATTCGTGGGAAGGCCAGTCGCATCTGCGTCACTACGGGATTCAGACCGAGCCCGTGTGCTGGACGCAGATCGGATATGCCTGTGGCTTCACGTCGGCCTTCATGGGGCGCCAGATCCTCTACAAGGAAGTCGATTGCGTCGGCAAGGGTGATGAGACCTGCCGCATCATCGGCAAGCCGGTCGAGGAGTGGGACGACGCGACCGAACTCATGCGCATGCTCGCTCCGGATTCGATCGCCGAACAACTGCTCGGCCTGCAGACCGAGGTGGCGCAACTGCGCTCGACGATCGGGGATCTGAACCGTCTGCCGTCGGACATGATCGGACGCTCGCCCGGTTTTCGCAGCGCACTCGAAATGGTGAAGCAGGCGGCGGGCAGCCAGATCGCGGTGCTCCTGCTCGGCGAAACCGGGGTCGGCAAGGAGCTTTTCGCGCGCGCGCTGCACGAGATGAGTCCGCGCCGCGAGCGGCCGATGGTCGCGATCAACTGCGCGGCGATTCCGCATGATCTGGTGGAGTCGGAGCTGTTCGGGGTCGAGAAGGGCGCCTACACCGGCGCGCTCGTCACGCGAGCGGGGCGCTTCGAGCGCGCCGATGGCGGAACCCTGTTCCTCGACGAGATCGGTGAGCTGCCGCTCACCGCGCAGAGCAAGCTCCTGCGCGTGCTGCAGGAGGGGGAGCTGGAACGGCTCGGCGACGACCGGCGGCGCAAGGTGGATGTGCGACTCGTGGCGGCCACCAATGCGAGCCTGCATCGCCTGGTCAAGGAAGGGCGCTTCCGCGCCGACCTCTACTACCGGCTCAATGCCTTCCAGGTCGATATCCCGCCGCTGCGCGAGCGCCGCGACGACATCTCGCCGCTGGCGCGGCACTTTCTCGAAAAGCACGCGGTGATCAACGGCAAGAAGCTGCTCGGCTTCACCGACAAGGCCAAGCGGGCACTGCTCTCGTACCACTGGCCCGGCAATATCCGCGAGCTGCAGAACACCGTCGAGCGCGGCGTGATCCTTGCCCCGAACGGAGGCCGCATCGAGGTCGGGCACCTGTTCTCGTCCGGGGCCGAAGACGAGATGCGCGAGTTCAGCCTCGATGGCGACGGCAAGCTCGGCCCGCTTCGTGACGAGACGAGCCGCAGCCTGTGCGAGGCGGTGTGCAACGGTGTCATGACGCTCGACCAGGTCGAGGCGATGCTGCTCGAAACCGCGGTCGACAAGGCCGGCGGCAACCTCTCGTCGGCCGCGCGCATGCTCGGCCTGACCCGGCCGCAGCTTGCGTACCGCCTGAAGCGGCTGCACGAGAGCGACCCGGCTTCTGCCGGGGGCAGAGCCCAGTCCGCCCCGGTGTCGCTGCATTCGCCATGAGCCGTGCCGTCGAGGCCGAAGCGCTGGAGTACCTGCGCACCCACCACGTGCTGACGCTCGCCACCCACGGCGAAGCCGGCGTGTGGGCTGCCGCGGTGTTCTACGTCAACGATGGCTTCGACCTGTACTTCCTGTCCTCGCCCGCGTCGCGCCATGCCCTGAACCTGGAGGCGAACCCGCGCGTTGCATGCACCGTGCAGGAAGACTACGCCGACTGGCCAGCGATCCGCGGCGTGCAGGCCGAAGGGGTCGCACAGGTGCTCGCGGGCGAGGAGGAGAAGCACGCCCGTGCGCTCTACGGCCGCAAGTTTCCGGTGGTCGGCAAACTCGCCCAGGCCCCGGCGGCCATCGTGAAAGCGCTCGCCCGGGTGCGCTGGTACCGGCTGGCACCCGAGCGGATGTACTTCATCGACAACTCGGCCGGCTTCGGCCACCGCAGCGAACTGTGCCTTAGCCCCCCGCGAAGATCGGCACCATCGTGACCCGGTCGCCGTTGGCGAGCGGGGCGTCCTTTTCGCCCGACAGCAGCATGGTGCCGTTGACCGCGACGTTCCACGAGGTGTCGGCGAGTTCGTCCTGCGCTTCGGGCAGGCGGCGGCGCAGCGCTTCGCGCAGGGCGCCGACGCTGGCGACCGGCTCGTCGATGACGATGGCTTTCTCGGGGGCGCCGGGCAGCGGCCGCGGCAATTCGACCTGCACCGCGAAGCCGGTGGCCACGCGGGCAAGCTGCGAGTGCCAGTCGACGCGCGGAGCGCCCTCGGCATTGAGGCCGGTCAGCTCGTAGAAGCGTGCCTTCATCGCCTCGAACTCCTTGCGGTCGACCTTCTCGCCGGCGAAGGGGCCGACCTCGATCGCTTCGTCGAACCAGCGTCGCGGCAACGTGTCGTCGCGTCCGCGCAGACCGAGGCGGAAGTTCAGCAGACGCTCCAGGCCGATGATGTTGCGGCCGATCTCGTTCAGTTCGGCGGCGTCGATCGTGCGCCCGGTCACGGTGCTCAATTGCGCCGCGAAGTCGCCCAGGTCGGGCAGGGTCGGCGAGTTGAAGAGCTTGGTGTTGAAGCGGCACATGCCGACCGAGTCGCCGACGGCGAAGGTGTTCTCGCAGCGGCGCACGGCGATTTCCTTGCCTTCGTAGCGGTTCGGCTGCGGTGCCACCGTGCCGCCATAGAGTTCGGTCTTGAACGCGGCGTCGTCGTTGATGCGGGCGTTGATCTCGAGCGTGACGCGGTTCCTGAGGTGATCCATGCCGCGCGTGGCGACCGACAGCCCGAGTGCGAAGGCCTTGAGAATGCGCGAGTCGTGCGGGTCGGACTGGAACAGGCCCTTGACCGCCATGCGGTAGTCGAGCGCCTCGGCCGGATACTTGCCGCGCTCGACCGCGCGCGCCGAGTCGGCGATGGTGTCGCCGAAGCCTTCGCGTCTTGCGGTCATGAAGAGGAGCTTCTCGACCGTCTCGTAGTTGCCCCACGACAGGTCGAGCCCGCCGGTGTGGCGCGCATCGATGATGCCGCGCTGCCACAGTTCCATCGCCCACGAGATCGCGCTGCCGGTCGAGGCCGAGTCCATGCCCAGATCGTTGAGGATGTTGTTCAGGCGCAGCACGTGCTCGGGCTCCTTGAGGCCGATCATCGGGCCGAACTTGCCGACCGTGACGTACTCGGGGCCGTCGCCCTTGTCGTACTTGTCGAACACGCCGTCGCCATGGATGCCGTTGTAGGTGCGTTGCTTGCAGTGCTCGACGTCGGCCTGGGCCTTGTCGTAGCTGGCATTGCCCTTCAGGCCCTTGAGCGCGGCCGAGCCCCAGCCGCCCTTGCCTTCGGGGGTCATGTCGTTGAGGTTGCGGCAATGCACGGGGCACTTGAAGCAGCCGTCCATGCCCGGGCGGTAGGGGTCGAAGTTGTCGGCGTCGAGTGTCTCGACCCAGGCCGTCTTCTGGTTGTTCATCGTGCCGAGCGCGCCGAGCACGCGCGAGGGCTTGTACAGGAAGGGCGTGCCGACCTGCTTGAGGGCGTTCTTGATCACCGAGGTCGAGGTGATCTTGCGGCCGATGACCTTGTTGTGCTCCTTGAGCGCTTTCTGCAACTGTGAATCATCCGGCTTGCCGTGCACCATGATGGCCTTCAGGTGCAGCGAACCCATCTTCGCCCCACCACCACCACGTGCCCAGATCGCCTTGATGCCGCCCATGATGCCGCTGCACAGCACCTGGTTCTCGCCCGCCGTGGTGATGCGCGCGAGCGCCATGTCCTTGCGCTCGGTGCATTCGAAGTCGCGCTCGATCGCCGCCGCGGTGTCGAGGTTGTCGAGCCCGACATAGGGCGTGGCGTCGAGGAATTCGACCGTCTCGTGGGCGATGCGCAGCAGCGTCCACTGCACGGCGCGGCCGTACATCACGAGGTGGTCATAGCCGTGGCGCTTGACGAAAGCAGGGAAGTAGTCGCCGCCGCTGGCATCGAGAATCGCATAGCTGTCGGGTGAGCGGCTGGTGAAGTTGCCGCGCGTGGCCGAGGGCATGTCGCCGGTGAGGGTGCCGGCGCCGAAGATCAGCGGGATCTCGGGGTCGAGCGCGTCGCGGCTTTCGTCGAGCAGGTTGTAGAGCAGGAACATGTTGGCGCCGCGACCGCCGAGGAAGGTCTGCAGCACCTCGATCGGCAGGTACTTGCGGCGCGTCGCGCGCCGTTCGAGATCGACGAACAGCACTGCGCCCTGACTGGGAAACTGCGGCGCGTCGTGCAGGCGCGCGCACAGCTGATCGACCTTTTCCCGGATGCCCATGGATCTCTCCTATGTATGGATGTGCATAGTCTGCCGGATAAATTGTTTGACGTCAAACAAAAAGGGGCGTGCCTCGGGTGTGAACGGCAGCACCACCCGGCTTGCAGCCGGGCGGTGCGAGCCGGGTTCAGGGCCGGGCGTCGTTCAGCGGTGTTCGGGAAAGATCTTGCGCAGCAGGCTCACGAGCGTGGTGCGCTCGGACTCCGTGAGGTGCGCCACGAGTCGGGCCTCGTGGTCCTCTACGCGGGCCTTGAGGGTCTGCAGCAGCGTGCTGCCGCGCTCGGTCAGCGTCAGCGCATTGGAGCGCCGGTCGTTCTGTGCCGGGCGGCGCACGACGAGGTTGCGGCGTTCGAGGTTGTCGATCACCGACACGACCGTCGAGCGGTCGAGATGGGTTGCGCGCGCGAGTTCGCTTTGCTTGAGTCCGGGATTGGCTTCGATGATGACCAGCACCCCGAACAAGCCCGGCGTGACGTCGAACTCGCCGAGGGATTCGGAGAAGTCGCGGAAGATCGCGACCTGCGCGAGCCGGAGCTGGTAGCCGGCGAGGTTCGGCAACATGCCGTAGTCGAGATCGGAGGGCGTTTCGCTGCGCTTCTTTCGGGTCATGGCGTAGGCTCGGATCACCGGATGCCGCTGTGGCAGCCTGTCGGACAGAGTCGATTCCAACGGGATCGTACCGCAGAATGTGATTGCGCCAAACTGTTTGTCACGACATTGTTGGTGTCGCACCAAAAGGTTCCGGCCGATGGCCGCTCAGCCGCGCCTCTGACCCGGTGGTGCGTGGCAGAACCCCTGCGCCTGCACGCCGAGCGCAGCGTTGAACTTGCTCGACAGGTTCTGGAAGGCGACCAGCGCGGTGAGTTCGATCACCGCGTCGTCGTTGAAGTGCTGCTTGAGCCGGGCCATCGTGGCGTCGTCGACGCCGGCATCGCTGCGCGTCATCGCTTCGGCGTAGGCGAGCGCGGCCTTGGTCCGCGCATCGAAGCAGTCTGCCTGCTCGAACTCGGGCAGCGCAGCGAGTTGCGCGTCGCTGATTCCGCGCTTGAGGCAGTTGGCGCTGTTGATGTCGATGCAGAAGGCGCACCAGTTGATCTGCGACACGCGCACCGTCACCAGCGAGCGCAGCGCCGGCTCGATCGGCGAGCGGCGCCGGTCGAGCGCACCGTAGAGCAGCGAAAGCGCCGCGAACACCCACGGTGTGCGGCCCCACAGGCGGGCCGGCTCCAGTTCGCGTCCGTAGCGGCGGCGCTGGTTCGCGAGGAACAGGCGCACGTACCACGGAAAGCGGTGGTTCGGATCCGTGTCGATGCGGGGCGGGGCGAATCCGCTCATCGCGTGGCTGCCTCCCACGGCAGTGCGTACTCGATGCAGTGCTCCGCGGCGCGCGCGCGCACCTCGTCGGGCAGCACACACGCCCGCCGCTCGACCGTGTCGAGATAGACCCCGGTCAGCAGCGTGATCGCCGACACTTCGCCGGTTTCGGCATTGCGCATCTCGTGCACGAATCGGATCGCCTTGTCACGGATCTCGAGCGCGCCGGTGCGCACGACGACCGTGTCCCCGGCGTGCAGTTCGCGCTGGTAGGCGATGCGCTGATCGACTGCCGCCATGCCGCGCCGGTGCTCGCGCAGGAAGCGCGGCGTCAGCCCGAGCCGGGTGAAGAAATTCCACGTCCCTTCGTCGAACTTGCCCACGTACCACATTACGTTCATGTGATCCATGTGGTCGCAATGCCACGGGTACACCGTGCCGCGATAGGTCTCGATCAATCCGCTCATGCCACGCGCTCCGTGTTGCCGGTCGCAGGAATCTTACCCGTACGCGTGCGTACTGTCTGCCCGTCGCCCCGCCGCCAGGCGGTGTGCGAGGCCTCACTCCGTCATTTCGGCGCGCTGCTTCTCGAGCTCTTCGATGCGCTTGTTCTCGGTCTTGACGTTCTCGTCATAGCGGCGGATCGCCCGCTCGCGCTCGCGGTCGATGCTCATCTCGCGCGCCAGCGTCTCGGGGGTCGCCTGGGCAAAATCGCCGCGTGCTGACTTGAGGCGCTTGTCGAGCGCTTCCAGCTCGCGCCGGTGATCCGCTTCGAGCCGCTGCAGGCGCGAGCGGCTGCGGGCGATCGCCTGGTCGACTTCACGCAGCTTGCGGGCGCGCTCGGCCTCGTCGGCCAGCTCGCGCATGCGCTTGAGCGACTCCGCCCTGGCCGCGGCTGCATCGGCATCCGCGTCCGTGCCCGCTCCAGGCCCTGCGGTGGGGCTGGGCGGCGCCTCGATCCGCTCACCACCGCTGGCGCACGGATGATCCTGATACACCGTCCGTCCGTCCTCGGTGCATTTGTACACCTGCGCCTGCACCGGCAGGGCCGCCAGCAGCAGGGCCATCGTCCATACGATCCGCATCCCCCGATCCTCCTGAACGCATCCTGGACCATTATCCGCGCGGCGCCGAGACAGGCAAGCTGGCGCGCGGCTGGCCGTGTGCCCTGTTCCGTCGAACGGATTCCATTCCTGCATTGACGAAACCAACTGGCATCGATTAGGGTTCAAACGAACGTTCGAATCACTTCCCTTCGTGCTGCCCGGCCCCGAGCCGGGCGAATCGATGCACCGCCATCCGCGGAGCCCGGGAAGCCGCAGCAACCCCCCGTTTCGAACGCCATCCGCGCTGCCCACGCAGCGCCAGCAGTCCAGACCAGAAAACCAGAACAGGAGGAGAACATGCTCGATTCGAAGCGGTCGCTGGCCGCACTTTGCCTTTTCGTGGCGACAAGCGTCGCACCCGTTCCACTGCTCGCCGCCCCGGGCGATACCGTGATGTTCATTCATGGTTTCCTGGGCTGGGGGCGCGACGAGATGCTCGGAGTCAAGTACTGGGGTGGCATCGGCCAGGATTTCGAGGCCGATCTGCGTGACGACGGCATCCCCGCTGTCACCGTCGCGGTCGGCCCGGTCAGCTCCAACTGGGATCGGGCCATCGAGGCCTGGTACCAGATGAAGGGCGGCTGCGTCGACTACGGCGAAGCGCACGCCCGCAAGCACGGGCACGCCCGCTACGGCCGCTGCTACACCGCCCTGCATCCGCAATGGAGCGAAGAGCGCAAGGTCAACATCATCGCCCACAGCCAGGGCGGGCAGACCGCACGCCTGCTCGTCCAGCTGCTCAGGGAAGGCTCCCCCGAAGAACGCGCCGCATCGGGCGCACAGGTCGCCGAGATCTTTCGTGGCGGCAAGCACTGGGTGCGCAGCGTCACGACCCTTTCCTCGCCGCACATGGGCACCACGCTGACCAAGGGCGTGTACACCTTCACCTTCGACATGGCCGAGCAACTCGCGGGCGCCGTCGCCGGCGCCACCGGATCCAGCACGCTCGCCACCAATCTCTACGACTTCAAGCTCGATCAGTGGGGCCTTGCCCGCCGCCCGGGTGAGCGCTTCCGAGATTACGTTGCCCGCATGCGCGCATCCCCCCTGCTGCAGCCAGGCCACACCAAGGATCTGTCGGCCTGGGATCTCTCACCGGAAGGCGCGCTCGAACTCAACGGCTGGGTCAGGACCCACCCCGACGTGTACTACTTCTCGCTCTCCACCGCCTCGACGATGCGCGGCATCCTGACCGGCCACGAATACCCGATCCCGACCGCCGCCGCCATCCTCTCGCCCGGCGCGCTCTGGATGGGCGCCTACCGCAACCTGTCACCGGCGCCGGGCGAAGTGCGCATCGATCACACCTGGTTCAAGAACGACACCGTCGTCAACACGATCAGCATGCGCGCCCCGCACGGCGCCACCGTCGTTGCCTTCGACCCCGCCAACCCGCGCAAGGGCCAGTGGAACCACCTCGGCCTGTGGGACAGCTGGGACCACATGGACATCATCGGCCAGACCTGGATGTTCAACCCACTCGACTTCCGATCCCCACGCACCTTCTACCGCGACCACGCGCGCTACCTGAGCAAGCTTCAGTAGGGAGGCTCCGGCTTTTCCGGACTCCGGTCTTCAGCCCCCGCAACCCAGGGCACTGGGTTGTGGGGGGATTCGCAAACTCAGGCCTCGTGCGTCCGGCGCAGTGCGTCCTGTATCAGCTTGTCAGACAGTCGATAACCGAACTGATGAAGCTGCGAAAAGATTGGCGGCAGCGGGCCGATTTGCTCGGCAATCCGCGCGGCAACCAGAACACCTACCGTTCCGACGGTGGGGATACCAAGCAGCGACGCAACACGCCGGGCCTTGCGTTCGTCAACCAGAACCGGCACCGAACGGCTTTGCGCAAGCAACAGCGCGGCCGACTCACCGACATCCAGAAGATGATCGGCCGCAAACTGCTCGGCATCCGGCACTACGATCCGCGTAAACAGGCCCGCCTCGCTTGCCCTGACAATGGCGCGTGCCCCAGGGCGATCTCCGTAGTGAGTGCATTCGCGAAAAACAACCTCGGGTACGGATACCATCTTGAACTGGTCCGGCAAGAGCCGCAACAAGTCCAGCCGAGCCAGCGCGATGAGCGGCCCGCTATCCGCGACGACCATACCGGGCAATCACTCCAAGTTCTTCATCCAGTTCCTCCGGCGTGGTCCGGACGACCGTAACGCCCGCCGCGCCCGCCCGCTCGATGAAGGCCTCGATCCCGACCCCCGACAACTTGGCTGCCTGGGCTAGTGATAGCGTGCCATCGTCGAAAAATTTCAGCGCCAAGCTGACCCGCACGCCGCTCTCCAGCAACGTATCGTCGAACGGTACTGCGACGAAGACTGGATTGCCGTGCTTGGTGATGACCGACAAATGCCCTTGCTCCGCCCCGCGAATGAGTTCGCCGGTGCGTTCACGAAGATCTCGTACGGTAAAGGTTTCCATGGCAGCGCTCGCGTTGACTTGTGCCATCAAATGATAGAACAAATCAACAGATGGGCGCGAGCGACACATCCCCATCCCAAACGCTTTCGCGTGCCCAAATTCCGTTCAGCAAGGCCTTCTGCGTTTGCTCGGGAGCAACAACCCGCAGTGCGCCGCCAAACTGCACCGCTTGCAAGGTAATCCGCTGACCGGTCTGATGCTGTCGCAAGATGATCCGCTCGCTTCGGCTGATCCGGACGTTCTCAAGCGCGAAACCGTGTTGCGCGCCCTGCCTTGCTAGCCAGGCGAGTTGTTCATGGTTCCCGGCGAGGGCGTAGCGTTTGTCCGCTCGGGTGACCGTTGGGTTGCATGCCAAGCGGAAACCGTTAAGGCGTCCAGTCTCCAGGAGCTGCTCCACGGAAACAGCCTGGTCCGGGTGGAGGGCTCGGAAGTAGCCCTGCATCTCTTGAACGCAATGCCGCCGTCCAAACGTCGCCGATTGAACCAGGAGAAATGCTCCTTCATCCGCCGTGTGATGGCCGCCCGGTTCCTGTCGCCATAGAAAGCGCTTGGGCGTGCTGGATGCGTCGAGCGACTCCATTTCTGAGCTGCCTGTCCGGCAGTTCGAACAGCGTGGTCGCCGGCTGCGAGGTAGATTCGAAGTTTCAATCCACGCCCCCCGTTGCCGAGGGGCGATGCTCCGCAAGGCTCACCGTGACACCACCACGTGACAGTTTCAATCCACGCCCCCCGTTGCCGAGGGGCGATGCTCTTTGCGCCAGTGGTACGCGGCGTTGAGCGCGTTTCAATCCACGCCCCCCGTTGCCGAGGGGCGATGCCTTGCTTGTTCAGGCAGATGGTCGACTGACGCTTGTTTCAATCCACGCCCCCCGTTGCCGGGGGGCGATGCATCAATGGCGCCGGCATCTATTGTAGTGGCACAGGTTTCAATCCACGCCCCCCGTTGCCGGGGGGCGATGCCTGGTCTCGCATGTTTTTGTGCGCGTAGACTCTAGTTTCAATCCACGCCCCCCGTTGCCGGGGGGCGATGCATGGTGGGTGAGAACCTTGCGACATCTCCTACCGGGTTTCAATCCACGCCCCCCGTTGCCGGGGGGCGATGCTTTTCTTCGCCACGCCCGAAGGCAACCTGCAGCGCGTTTCAATCCACGCCCCCCGTTGCCGGGGGGCGATGCTCGGCCATCCAGACAAGCCGTCCGGAATCTTCTGGTTTCAATCCACGCCCCCCGTTGCCGGGGGGCGATGCCAGGTGTTCAGCGGCGCCACCAGCGGGGTTAGCTGGTTTCAATCCACGCCCCCCGTTGCCGGGGGGCGATGCGGCAACGTCGCAGCGATTTCGGCCACCCCGTTCGAGTTTCAATCCACGCCCCCCGTTGCCGGGGGGCGATGCGAAGGTGCGCCCCTCGTGGCGCGGGTCCGGCACCAGTTTCAATCCACGCCCCCCGTTGCCGGGGGGCGATGCACTTTCCGCTCGTCGTCATTTGTGAGCGATCCTCTGTTTCAATCCACGCCCCCCGTTGCCGGGGGGCGATGCCATAGCTCTCGCGACCTGTGCACAGGGTAGCTACCAGTTTCAATCCACGCCCCCCGTTGCCGGGGGGCGATGCTAACTCCCAAAGATGCCCAGTGTGCACGGTGAACGGTTTCAATCCACGCCCCCCGTTGCCGGGGGGCGATGCCTATGACCGCTCGCTCAATCTCTGGCAATGCCATGTTTCAATCCACGCCCCCCGTTGCCGGGGGGCGATGCCAACAGTGGCCGATGCGGATTCAGACGCAGTCGCGGTTTCAATCCACGCCCCCCGTTGCCGGGGGGCGATGCGCCGATCACCGAACACCAGCAGAGCCGCCTCAGCGGTTTCAATCCACGCCCCCCGTTGCCGGGGGGCGATGCGCCTGCGTCCTTGATCTGCGTAACCCGTCCGGAGGTTTCAATCCACGCCCCCCGTTGCCGGGGGGCGATGCGCCTGAGCCAGGCACGTCCGACGCCCCTGGGTCGAGTTTCAATCCACGCCCCCCGTTGCCGGGGGGCGATGCATGCAAACACTGTGGCTGCAAACTCGTCCCCCAGTAGTTTCAATCCACGCCCCCCGTTGCCGGGGGGCGATGCGTGATCCCTCAAGACGCAGGCCCGCAGATCTGACGTTTCAATCCACGCCCCCCGTTGCCGGGGGGCGATGCCCGTGGGCCAGCGCAACTCCCGCGCTGCTGCCGCGTTTCAATCCACGCCCCCCGTTGCCGGGGGGCGATGCGAGTGTCCCTGCAGGTGCCGATCAACGACTTCAAGTTTCAATCCACGCCCCCCGTTGCCGGGGGGGGCGATGCCAGTGACGAGGATGGCGAGCACAAGCAGCACGACCAGTTTCAATCCACGCCCCCCGTTGCCGGGGGGCGATGCGCCCGCCCGCTGCTGATCAAGTAACCCCCTGGAGGTTTCAATCCACGCCCCCCGTTGCCGGGGGGCGATGCTAGTCATGAGCTTGGATGCCCATCTTGCGGAGCATCGTTTCAATCCACGCCCCCCGTTGCCGGGGGGCGATGCGATCTGTGCGATTGACCAGCGCGGCGAACGCAGCGTTTCAATCCACGCCCCCCGTTGCCGGGGGGCGATGCCGCCTGCTCGGCGACCGCTACAAGGCGCACATGGCAGTTTCAATCCACGCCCCCCGTTGCCGGGGGGCGATGCGGTCGTCCGATGCGGCAATGGACGCCAAGGCGCGCGTTTCAATCCACGCCCCCCGTTGCCGGGGGGCGATGCCCTGGCGCGGCACAAGGACAACACGCTGCAGCAAAAGTTTCAATCCACGCCCCCCGTTGCCGGGGGGCGATGCTGAGCGTCTATCTCATCCATGGTTCCGTGCGTGATGTTTCAATCCACGCCCCCCGTTGCCGGGGGGCGATGCTCGGCAAAGTCGCCGATGCCGTACGCCTTGTAGAGTTTCAATCCACGCCCCCCGTTGCCGGGGGGCGATGCCCCCCTCAACACAAGGAACCTTGAATCATGGGCAGTTTCAATCCACGCCCCCCGTTGCCGGGGGGCGATGCGTCTGAGAGGGCGACGAGCATGTGTTCCTGATGATCGTTTCAATCCACGCCCCCCGTTGCCGGGGGGCGATGCCTGGGAGCATGGGTGGGGGTCAGTCTTCGATCGGGTTTCAATCCACGCCCCCCGTTGCCGGGGGGCGATGCGTCCTCGCCGGTCGCCTCGCCCCACAGCAGGTTGACGTTTCAATCCACGCCCCCCGTTGCCGGGGGGCGATGCCCGCGCGGCCCGCTCTTGCTCCGATTAAACATGGGTTTCAATCCACGCCCCCCGTTGCCGGGGGGCGATGCGGAAGGCGCTCGCGCCTACGGTGCCATCCGGGACGTTTCAATCCACGCCCCCCGTTGCCGGGGGGCGATGCCGTGTGTGTTGCTGTTCGACGATCCAGGGGATTACGTTTCAATCCACGCCCCCCGTTGCCGGGGGGCGATGCATCTGGCTCGAAGAACGCCTCGACCTGTGGGCACAGTTTCAATCCACGCCCCCCGTTGCCGGGGGGCGATGCCGCGCAGCATGTCGGGCTTGTGGTGCTCTTCGATGTTTCAATCCACGCCCCCCGTTGCCGGGGGGCGATGCGCCGCATGATCCGGCGCGAGCGCCGCGATGAGAACGTTTCAATCCACGCCCCCCGTTGCCGGGGGGCGATGCGCGGAGCGAGGACGTTGCAGGATCGCCGGTATCGACGTTTCAATCCACGCCCCCCGTTGCCGGGGGGCGATGCGCGAGCCGGGCGCGTTGCATGAATAGGCAAGGCGTGTTTCAATCCACGCCCCCCGTTGCCGGGGGGCGATGCGCTGTTGTCGCAGCAAGTCGAGCGGCTGCGGCTGTTTCAATCCACGCCCCCCGTTGCCGGGGGGCGATGCTTACCGCACCGGCTCGCTGGGCAACCTCGACAGCCTGTTTCAATCCACGCCCCCCGTTGCCGGGGGGCGATGCGTGTTCTGGCTCATGCTTCGTTCCTTTCTTCGTAGTTTCAATCCACGCCCCCCGTTGCCGGGGGGCGATGCGAAAAGATCGACGATCAGCTTCGGCTGGATGTCGAGTTTCAATCCACGCCCCCCGTTGCCGGGGGGCGATGCTGACTATGCTTGGGTCGAGCGGTGGGTTCAGGCGATGTTTCAATCCACGCCCCCCGTTGCCGGGGGGCGATGCTCTTCATCTGCAATTCATTGATTCGACCGGCTGAACGCAGTGTGTTGCGCGAACCAGCATGTGGAGCCTCGTGACGGTTGGTCGAATCATAGGGTGTGATCTAGAAATCCATGCAAATTCAGAGTCTTGCCTTTTGCGTGAACCTTCCTGCGATCTGACGCCACTCCAGGTTCGCGCATCGTCGATGTTACAGCACGAGAGGTCCATCGAAATCGGTGGCGCGGAAGGTTCCATGTTCACGGACCTCGGAGCCTCTGCTGTCCGGAAGCCGGTAGAGGCGCAAGTTGTCTTCTTCCAGGTTGATCTCACCAAGCAGATGCAACTCGAGTGCTTCGAATTGCATCCGATCGATCTGGAACTCGAACACAGATTTCTGGACCCGTTGTCCGATGCCCTCGCAAACTCTGGCCACGCGACGCAGGCGGCGACGGCCTGCGCGTGTTTCGGTGTTGATGTCGTAGCAGGCAATTACCAACATGCGTCACCTCATGAGCCAGGGCGGATACTCCGAAGTCTCCCCGCGTACGGTGCGGGCGATGAGGCGCGCTTGCACGAGCGGGATGAGACCCAGGGGAAGAGGTTGAGCGAGCAGACCATGAGTCAGCTCTTCCTGTTTGCGTTCTTGCCATGCCACGACCACCCGCTTGCGGGCATCTCCTTCGAGTAGGACCGCGCCGCCTTCACGAACGTCGAAGTCGTCGTCGGAGATCTGATTGCGGTTGATGAGAGTCAGTGCGAGGCGATCCGCGAGATGACGGAACTCCTCCATGAGGTCGAGAGCGAGCGCTGCGCGCCCGGGGCGCACGGCGTGCAGAAATCCGACCTGAGGATCGAGTCCGGCCGCCTCGACCGCAGACCGGCAATCGTTCATCAACATGCTGTACAAAAACGACAGCAGCGCATTGAACCGGTCGCGGGGCGGGCGACGGGTGCGGCCATCCATCCGGAAGGCTACGCGGGCATCGGCGCGTACGAGGAGGCCGAGGGCCCCGAAGTATTGCCGGGCGGCTTCGCCTTCGAGGCCGCGCAGGATGTCCAGGTCTGCAGCTTCAGGCAAGGCGCGCAGGCTAGCAGCTAGGTCGTTGGCGGCTCGTTCGATTGTCTGCGATTCGGTGTCGTTCTTGGATTCGCGTGCCCCGCGCAGCAGGACCTGCCTGCAGTTGCGGATCTTGCCCGCAACGAAACTGCGGGCAAGCGATAGCGCGAACGCGGGATTGCGCGCCTGTTCGAACTGTGCGGTGCGCAGCAGCACGTTTCCGGATACGGGGCCTTCGAGGCGCGCTTTGAAGCGGCCATTGCCGTCGAGCATGACCAGTGCAATGCCTTTGTCTGCGGCTCGGTGCATGAGGGGGGTAGAGAGGCGGATGTTGCCCAGGCAGACGATGGCGCCAAGATGATGAAGAGGTACGCGTAGCCGGGTGTCCCGCTCAACCTCGACTCGCAAGGTGTCGTTGTCCAGATGCAGATAGCTGTCGGGCGTCGTGACGTAGAGCGTATTGAGCAACTGCATGATCAGGCGTCCGGGTCGAAGAGATTGAAGGGGGCGCCGGCGAGACGGGTCAAGGTATCCGGCTGGCACAGATCGCGTAGCGAGCAGGCGCGGCAGCGGTCGTCGTTCACTGGTGGTGGCATCTGGCGAGTGGCGAGCATCTGCCGGATCTCGTGGGCCGCCGACTCGACCCGTTCCAGCAACTCGGGGGTGACCGCCACGCATCGGCGGCGCTTCGAACTGGCGTAGAACAAGGCACCCTCAGGCACCGGTTTTCCGGTCATCTCTTCCAGGCAGAGCGCTTGTCCGGCCAGTTGCAGATCATCGCAGGCGGCTACGGAGGCCTTCTTGTTGCGGCTGCCATGCTTGTATTCGACCGGGTAGGCCGTGCCGTCCGGCAGGAACTCCACCACGTCGGCCTTGCCGATCAGGCCGAGCCGCTCGCTCCACACGGGCAGGGCGCGCTCGACCCGAAGGCCGGAGCGGATCTCCACGCCGGGTTGATCGACGCGCGCGTGTACCGCCTGACCGCGTTGGGTGTAGAGGTTGTCTTCGAACACCTGTTCCAGATGGATCAGGGCGCATTGGCGTGGGCAGTAGGCCCAGTGCTGCAGGGCGGACAGCGGGATGAGCTCGTCGGCGTCATCCATGGCGATTGAACCTCTCGACAGCACAGGTATCATTGATAGCATTGCTACCGAAGGAGACAAGCATGGCGGACATGGTACTCAGGAACCTGGACGATGATCTGAAGCAGCGCTTGCGCGAGCGTGCGGCCAAACACGGTCGTTCGATGTCCGCCGAGTTGCGCGCCATCGTTGCGGAAGCACTGGTGCAGCCCGAACCAGCAGACCCCGTCGAAGAGTTCAAACGCCTTGCGGCAAGAGTCCGTGCCTTGAGCGCCGGACGGCCGCAAACGCCGTCGGAGGAGCTTCTGCGCCAGAGTCGGGACGAGCGATGAAGTGGGTGGTCGATGCGAGCGTCGCGGCCAAGTGGTTTGCGCCCGAACCTGACTCGGAGGCGGCGCAGAGGATTCTGGGAGGGCAGATCCACGCACCTGACCTGCTGTTTGCCGAAGTGGCCAATATTCTGTGGAAGAAGCGACGGCGCGGTGAACTGGCCGATGAGGTGCCGGAGATCGCAGCCCGCATGCTGCTGCAAATCGGTGTGCACGCCAGTTCGTCCGCCGACTTGATGTTCGAGGCGACGGCCTTGGCCGCTCGTCTCGATCATCCCGCCTACGATTGCTTCTATCTTGCGTTGGCGGTGCGCCACGGCATTGTCCTGGTGACTGCTGACCGCCGCCTGATCGCCCGCTGTCAGCAGTCGGACGCCGTCGACCTGGGGCGCTTCGTCCGTCCGCTGACAGCTTTCGAGCATTAACCCACCCTGCGCACCAGGCTGACCCCGGCAGGCAAAGCTGCTTCGTCAATCCTGACCGTGTAGTCACCGAAACTGCGCGGCACGTCCACATCCGGCTTGCGCGCGACATGGATGCGATCGAAGAGATCATGTGCGTGCGCGTTGCCCAGTTCCGAATCGTGCTTGAACACATACAGGCCACGGGTCGACATCTCACCGCGCGCGGCCGAGCGATCGTGCTCGAACATGTGTTCGAGCGACTGCCACAGCAGTTCCAGGTCGTTGTCGTCGAAGCCGGTCTGCTTCGCGAGGAATGCCGAGACGAAGCCATGCGCCACGTACACGCCGTAGGGCACGGTGTGCTTGCGGCCCATCGTGCGGTTGTCGCCTTCCTGTTTCTCCGCTTCGGCTTCGGTCGCGACCGCCATGCGGGTAATGGAGTGTTCCAGCGCCACGATCGGGTCGACCGATCGCGCGAAGGTGAGCTGGACCGGGCCACGGACCTGCCCGCAGTTCACCCCGGTGGACATCACGGCGCCGAACGTGCGCACGTCGAAGAAGTTGGCACACATCCAGTCGCGGGCCTTGCCTACCGTATCGCCCTTGCCCTTGCGCTTCTTGTCCTCGCCTTTCAGTTCATCTTCAGCTCCGACCGCGACATAGGCGCGTTCATGCGTGCGGTTGAGCACAGCCTTTTCCTTCACGTAGATCTCGAACGGCGGCTCTTCCCCCTTCACCAGCCCGACGAAGTTGCGCACCTTGCGCTTGAGCGATACGTCGGTGACCAGCCCGTGGCCGGATTCGGCGTCGAGGCGCGGCAGATTGCCGGCATCCGGGTCGCCGTTGGGATTGCCGTCCTTGACGTCGAAGACGAGCATGAAGTCGTAGCGGTTGCTGAGTGCCATCAGATGTTCTCCTCATCAGGATCGGTGGAATCGGTGGGTGCTGACTTCGTGAAGAAGGCTTGTCGCTGGTGGTAGTAGCCGAGTGCGAAGCGTCCTTGATCGGGGAGCGCAAGGTGCTTCGGAAAGTCGGACAGGCCGTCCATGATCTCGCCGACCAGCTTCTCGAAATTGATGACCCTGCCGGTCGGAAGCTTCTTCAGGTGCGCGTTTTTCAAGCGCAGCAGCGTCGTGAACACGGCAACGGGGGTACTCGATGCGGCACCGTAGTAGCGATCGCGGATCGTTGCGTTGAGTCCGGGACTGGCGGCTTCCTGGATGCGTTCGAGCACGGCGAAGAGCCGGCCGAGCCGGTAGGCCGGATTGGGTTGGGTCGGGTCGAGCACGGTCGGATACTCCTTCTCGCGAATGGTCGTTTGGGGCTTGGTCGAGCGGATCTGGCGGTTGATGCAGGCCTTGATCGCAGCGGCGCGCAGCGCGTTGACCTGCTGCTCGGCGCGGCAGCGTTGGACGGCCGCGTTGAGCCAGGTGGATGGAAAGGGCAGTCCTTCGAGAATCGCGCGCATGATGTCGCCGCCGAGACGGGGCGGGATGTTGTCGGCCTTGCGCTGAACCGCGATGGCCGTGAGCAAGCGGAACAGGCTCGGAAACTCGGGGTCGTTCGGACCGCGTGCGATGGCCAGATCGTCGAACCACGCGGTAATGCGCCGGGCGATCTCATTGAGGGGCGCGGTGTGCCAGAAACGGACCGCGATGCGCGCCGCGTTGGGTGCGAGCCCGAGCACGTAGAAGCGCGTCTCGCCGCGTGCGCCATCGAGCTTGCCGCTCTGGACCGCTTCGTACAGCGCTCGGACCTCGCCGGTACGCGCATCGGGGTCGTCGCCTTCGCCGAACACAGTGGCAAAGACATCCTCGACCGCATCGGCCTTCTCCGCCCAGAACACCGTCGAGGCGTCGCCGACCTGGATGCGTTGGCGAGAGCCTTTGGCGAGCAAGTGGTTGAGCGCAGTGGTGTAGGCGAAGGCGGCTGCCGGCCCACCGATGCGTTCGCGCCTTGCTCCTTGCCGAACGAGCGGAAGGCATCGAGGTTGAACGACACGATGTTGGCCCCGGAGGTCTGTGCACCCCACACTCCCTTGATGGCGCTGTGCAGTCGCTCGGGTTCGGAGCCGCGGCCGGTCACGAGGCACACACCGCTGGACTCGGCGTTCGCCGGTTCGTCGCCGACTTCGTCCAGCACGCCGGGACGCTGGCAGATCAACTCGGGATCGGGAGCGAGCCGGAAACTCATGAGCGGATTCGTTTCGAGTATCTCAGCCCAGGCGGGCTGCCCCGTCAATTCGGCGATCGGGTCACGATCGAGAAAGGCGAGGACGGCGCGGATACCGGGATCGTCCTGAGCGGAGAGGACTTCGATGCGCTCACGGAAGGCCGTTCGCTGCTGGGCAATGCGCTCAGGCTTACCCTTGATGTCGATTCCCAAGACGTACTCGGCGGTGTCCCACAACAGATTGGCTGCGACCCCCGAAGTCTTCTTGACGCCTTGTGGCACCAGGAAGCGGGCTGCGACCTTCTTCTTGCCTTCAAGTTGCCGCGTGTCCTTGAGTCCGAGAAGGGTTCCGTCGGCGTCGAGTTCGATGATGAACGGGATCTCCTTGTCCTCGAAGCCATAGGCTGGCAGCCGGCGGGCCGGGTCCGGGTCGCGCTGCTTGCGCTGGTAGTAGTCGTGCAGTGCTTGAAGAATCATCCGCGCACCTCGACGCCGTTGAGATCGAGCACGCCGCGGCTGACCTGTGCCCGGAAGAAGGTCGGACGTGG
This sequence comes from Rhodocyclaceae bacterium, assembly GCA_023383815.1. GTDB lineage: Bacteria > Pseudomonadota > Gammaproteobacteria > Burkholderiales > Rhodocyclaceae > JACOUN01. The sequence continues at coordinate 104,751 of JAHDYG010000010.1, read as the reverse complement.
GTCGGACGGGTTCGAGAAATCCATGTCGTACAACATCCATCCCAGATCCCCGTTGATGTCTGCGAACAGAGCCGGGTCGGTGCCGTCCTCGTCGACCAGCCGAAAGCGCGCGGCGAACTCGCGACAACCCAGGTAGGGCTGGTTCACGCATTGCCCCTTGCTCGCCCGGCGGCGGAACATTTCGGCGTACTTGGCGGCGTTGTCGTTGGGCGCGCGATCGGGCAGGAATTCCAGATCGGCGTGGAGGCGGTAGGCGACGTCGCGCAGGATCAGCCCGGCACGCTGCTGGCGCTCGTCCTCCACGTACAGCGCCAGGTGTCCGTGCCCCTCGTTCATCGCGGTGGTGACGTTGCGGGTCGAGACGACCGCGCCGACTTCGTTGCGCCGTACGCTGGTCCAGCGTACCGGCCTGAGCACCTCGATGCGCCGGATCTGCCAGCGGATCGCCGGCTTCCACAGGATGCTCTCGAACACCGCCCGTGCCGCAGAAGGGGTGATGAGATCGTAGGACACGCGCTCGACCTTCATCTCCGGGCGCGTGAAGCAGGCGAAGTCGCCGGATACTTCGAGACAGAATCGGTTCATGTCTTCATTCCTCAATTTCTCCCGTCTTCAGATCACCAGTGCCGCCGGATCCCCCGGCGCTCCCGTGGCATTCGCACCCAGTTCCGCGTCGTAGAATACATCCGAGTCCTGCACGTACAGACCGGGGCAGCCGCCAAGCTCGCGAATGTCTCCAGACGCCAGCAGGCGCTGGATGTCGCGCTGGTACAGCGTTACGCCGTAGCGCTGCAGTTTCCGCAGCAAACCGCGATTCGGTCCTTCCTTCTCGATCTTCCCGACGAGTGCGCCGACGCGCTCCGTCGAGTCCGGTCGCTGGTAGTTCACGATGACCGTGCCGCCGTCCTCGTTGTCGATCAGGCGGAACGCTTCGGCTGCGTCGCGGAAGCGCACCGCGCCACGGTCGACCCGCAGCATCTCGCAGATGCCGTGTCGGTCCAGCCGTGCGTCGGCGTACAACTGGCGGAAGAATCCCTCGAACAGGGGCAGGTCGAGTGGGTCGTCGGATTTGCTTGTGCGCCACACTGTCTTGCAGGTATCGCGCGCTTGTCGCAGCAGTCCGGGTGGTGGTTCGGAAGGCGGCACGAAGACGTGCACCTCGCCGCCGGCAGCCAGCCGCCCTTCGCGGTTGCAGCGCCCTGCGGCCTGGGCGATCGAGTCCAGCCCCGCCATGGCGCGAAAGACCACGGGAAAATCGAGATCGACCCCCGCTTCAACCAGTTGGGTGCTGACCACACGCACCGGCGAGGCCGCGTCGCCACACGCCAGGGCTTCGCGTCGTTGCGTGAGCGCGACTTTGATGCGGGCAATGGTGTCACTGCGATGCTGCGGGCACATCAACGCCGAGAGGTGATACAGGCCATCGGGGTGGCGGGCCTTGAGCAAGGCATGCAGGTCGCGCGCATCCTGGCGCCGGTTGACGATGCTCAGCACGGCTTCGTGCCCGGAAACCCGATCGGCGATCGCCGGCCAGTCCTCACGGGCATCGAGGTCGGACGGCCGTCGCACACGTACCCGGCGCAGGGCGTCGTACAACGCGGGGACGTCGTCGATGATCTCGGCGACCGTACCCGGTTCGAAGCCGCGCAGCGTCTTGCGCGGATCGAAGTGTTCTTGGCGCGTCAGCGCGGGCTGGGTTGCGGTGCACAAGACGAGGGTGACGCCATAGTCCTGCACCAGCAGACGCAATACGTCCAGCACCGGCTGTAGGAAGTCGACCGGCAGCAGTTGCGCCTCGTCGAGCACGATGACGCTACCGACCAGGTTGTGCAGCTTGCGACAACGAGAGGTGCGTCGGGCGAACAGGCTCTCGAAGAGCTGGACATTCGTCGTGACGACGACCGGTGCGTCCCAGTTCTCGCAGGCGAGACGCGAGCGCGCGGTTTCCTTGCGATCGTCCAGCTCGGCGTTGCTGTGGTGTTCGACGACATTGTCGTCGCCGAGCACGGCCCGGAAGATGTCGGCCGTCTGCTCGATGATCGAGGTGTAGGGAATCGCGTATACGATCCGGCGTTTGTCGTGCGCCACGGCGTGATGGAGCGCGAAGCCGAGGCTGGCGAGGGTCTTTCCGCCTCCGGTTGGCACGGTCAGTGTGAACGTGCCGGACGGGCGATTCGCTTTGGCGAGACATTGGCGGAGGATGTCGGCACGCAGGCGGTTTACCGGGGTGTCGGCGGCGTCATTGGCAAGCCGCGCCATGTGGGCCTCGTAGCGCCCGAGCAAGGCGGCGCACGACGCGAAGCCGTCTCGGCAGCCTGCCCGTTCGCCGTCCATGAAGGCTTCGGTATCAAGGAAGTCGGCGTCGACGAGGCACGAGAACAGCATCCGCAACCACAGCGCGAAGCTGCCGGGTGTGCCCGACTTTTGATCGGCGGGCACGTTCGCCAGGGCTGGAAGCGGCAGATCCGGGTTGAGAATCCGAGGTGGTGGAACTGCATTGAGCGTGTCACCAAGTTCCCGCTGTGCATCGTCGCCCGCCAGACGTTCGTTCAGGCCTTGGTGCCAGTTGTCCAGCCCGGCGTGGTGTCCGGCGATCAGGTAAGCGAGAACATGCGCGACGAACTGTCCGTGTGGCCCGTGGGTACGTGCCAGATGTTCGCGCGCATACAGGGCGCCGGCGGCAGAATGGGTCTTCTCCTTGCCTGCGACGCGGCCTTCGATGTGCGCGTCGACGTCGTTTGCCTGGCGGATGTAGCGCTGGAATCCTGAGCGGTACTTGCCGAGGTCGTGCCAGATACCCGCCAGCGCCAGCCAGTCAGCCGATCCGAACGCCTGGGCGAACCTGGCGCCCAAAGTGGACACCTTGGCAAGGTGGTCGGCAAGCTCGTGCGCGACGAGGGATCCGTCTCGGTCGGTACGAATGTGGGCGAGGGCGTGGACGTTCAGGTCGCGCATGCAATCGGCCATGGCTCTATGGGTTCAGTCGAACCCTATTTTCCTCCGCGGGTGGCTCACAGCATGACCCTGTGCCATCCGCTGCGAGGTTCTCAGCCATCACGGCGACCTCTGTCGCGAACACCGCCCGCAACCCCTCCGGCCCCAGCACCTCGCAATGCCTTCCATGCTTGAGAATGTCCATGATCAGCTCGCGGTGGTCGGCGTACGGGATGTCCAGCAGATAGCTTCCTTCGTCGTCGAAGCGACCACGTTGTTTCGGGTGCCAGTGTTCGGCTGCGACCCAGCGGGCGCGTTCGGCCGAAAAGCGCAGCCGGGCCCATTGCACTTTGCGGCCGGTGAAGATGCCGTAGCCGGGGCCGAGCACGGAATCGAGCGTCTTGCGGGGGATCTCGCGGGCGGGGCGTTCGAGCAGTTCGACGCGGCGGATGCTGTCGACGGCGAAGTTGCGCAGTGCGCCGCGCAGGTGGCACCAGGCGTCGAGGTACCAGTTCTCGCGGTAATGCACGAGGCGCTGCGGGGAGACGTCGCGTTCGGATTCTTCACCCCTGCCGCGGGCGTAGTAGGCGATGTTGAGCCGCTTGCGGCGCAGCAGCGCGGAGCCGATGTGCTCGAAGTGGTCGAGCTTCATCGCGCGCTTGCCGATGCCGGTGATGAGCACGCGCTTGCGGATCTCGTCGGCCGGGCTTTCGGCGCTGCCGAGCAGGGCATTCAGGCGGGCCATCAAGGGCTGCACGTGGGGGGCCAGGATGCCGCCTGGGTCGAGGTTGGCGAGCAGATGCTGCATCGTCAGCAGGGCGTGGATCTCCTTGTCGGAGAACCACAGCCCGGGCAGCTCATACTGGGCGCCGGCCTGCGGGGTGGTGTCGAAGCGATAGCCGCGGCATTCGCGGCACCACACGATGGGGGCGTTTAGACGGTCGCGCAGATATTCGAGGTCGCGCTTGAGGGTAGCGGGGGAGATCTCAAGTTCAGCGAGCAGATCGTCGCGGCGGATCGAGCGGCGCTCGGTAAGCAACCGGCGAATGCGATACAGGCGCTCGACGCGTTCCATCGCCAACCCCCCTTTGTTCTTTTTCGGTCAGAAGACCGTTTGCACAAAAGGGTATGCCGGGACGGCGAGTGGGGCAACCGGAAATCGGTCGATGCGGCGGTGCGCCGGGGGATGGAGCGCGGCAGGCTAGCGAGCTGCGGCGCCTCCGTGACCGGCCGGTGGCCTTTCAGCGGGCCTCGCTCCGTCTTCCCATCCGTGCCGAGATCGCCCGCGCGCAGGCATTCACGCGCTGGGCGATGGGGCCGTCCCAGTCGGGGTTGAAGGTGCCGGAGGGGCCCATGGCGGTGATGGCGAGGGCGAGGTGGCCGGTGTGGTCGAAGACCGGGGCGCAGAAGGCGTTGATGCCGGGGATGGGGTGGCCGATGGCGCGCGCGAGGCCGTGGGCGTGGACTTCGGCGAGGGTGTCGGCGATGTGCTTGCGCGACAGGCGGGCGGGGCCCTGGTCGCCGCTGGCGAGGCGGGCGAGTTCTTCCTGGATCAGCGGTTCGGTGAGTTTTTCCGGGAGGAAGGCGGCGAACACGCGGCCGGTGGCGGAGTTGAGCAGGCTCATGACGGTGCCGGGGCGCATGTTGACGTGCACCGGGCGGCTGCATTCTTCGATGCTGACAATGGTGGGGCCGTGGTTGCCCCACACGGCGATCGCGACGTTCTGGCCGATCTCGTCGGACAGGCGCGCAGCCTCGGGCGTGGCGACACGCAGCGGGTTCAGGCCCTGCAGGGCCGACAGGCCGAGCTGCAGCGCGAAGGCGCCCAGGCCGTAGCGGCCGGTGACGGGATCCTGTTCGATCAGGCCGAGCTTGCCGAAGCTCACGAGGTAGGGGTGGGCCTTGGCGGCGGGCATGCCGGATTCGCGGGCGAGATCCTTGAGCATCATCGGCGCGCCATGGCGCGCGAGCGCGTGGAGCAGGGCGCCGCCGACTTCGATCGACTGGATGCCGCGGCGGTCGCTGCCACGCTCGTTGTCTCGGGATTCCTGGGGGGCGTCGGTCACGGGATTTCCTGGCGGGCCGGTTGGCGTTGCGGAGGATAACAGTTCGAACGCGCTCGGGGCGCATGGCTGAAATTTAGCATTAACAAACGAATTGACCAATAACAAATTTGAGTCTAGGATGTACTCAACCCCGACCCCAACAGGAGAACAACGATGACCGAAAAGGTCTTTGCTTCACGCGCCGACCTCGAAGAGAAGCAGGTGAGCTTCGAGCGCCTGTCCGAAAACGCCTGGGCCTACACGACCGAAGGCGATCCGAACACCGGCATCATCGTCGGCGACGACTCGGTGATGATCATCGATGCCACGGCCACGCCGGTGATGGCGCAGTCGGTGATCGCCAAGGTGCGCGAGATCACCGACAAGCCGATCAAGTACGTGGTGCTGACGCACTACCACGCGGTGCGCGTGCTCGGTGCCTCGGGCTACAAGGCCGAGGGGCTGGAGCAGGTGATCGCCAGCCGCGACACCTACGATCTCATCGTCGAGCGCGGCGAGCAGGACATGGCCTCGGAGATCGGCCGCTTCCCGCGGCTTTTCAATGCGGTCGAGAGCGTGCCCGGCCTGACCTGGCCGACGATCACCTTCCAGGGCGGGATGTCGCTGTGGATGGGCAAGCTCGAAGTGCGCATCCAGCAGGTCGGGCGTGGCCACACCAAGGGCGACACCATTGTCTGGCTGCCGTCGCAGAACGTCTGTTTCTCGGGTGACCTGGTCGAAGCCGATGCGGCCTGCTATACCGGGGATGCCTACCTTGCCGACTGGCCGCAGACGCTCGACCGGCTCGCGGCGATGAACTTCGACATGCTGGTGCCCGGCCGCGGCCCGGCACTCAAGACGCCCGAGGCGGTGCGTGCGGGGCTCGCCTATACGCGCGATTTCGTATCGACGCTCTACGCCAGTGCCCGCGAGGCGGTGGCGCAGGGGCTCGATCTCAAGGGTGCGATGGCGCTTGCGCGCAAGAACATGGATCCGAAGTTCGGCCAGGTCTTCATCTATGAGCACTGCCTGCCCTTCGACGTGACGCGTGCCTTCGACGAGGCCTCGGGCATCCGCGATCCGCGCATCTGGACGGCCGATCGCGACGAACAGATGTGGCATTCACTGCAGGCCTGAGCGGCGCGACACCCGTCCGGCCCAAGAGCTGCAACAAGACAGAGAACACGAGGAGACCGCAGTGCTCAGTACCTATCGTTACCCGAAGTTTGAAACCCGGCGTCCGCCCGAGCTGGCCGAAGGCCGCAGCGGCCACTACCCGGTCGTGATCGTCGGTGCCGGCCCGGTCGGGCTTGCCGCGGCGATCGATCTGGCCAACCAGGGGCGGAGCGTGCTGCTGCTCGACAACGACGACACGGTGTCGATCGGCTCGCGCGGCGTGTGCTACGCCAAACGCACGCTGGAGATCCTCGACCGCATCGGTTGCGGCGACGAGTTCGTCGACAAGGGCGTGTCGTGGAACGTCGGGCGCACCTTCTTCCGCGAGGAAGAGGTGTTCAACTTCAACCTGTGTCCCGAGCCTGACCACCACCGCCCGGGCATGATCAACCTGCAGCAGTACTACTTCGAGGAATACCTCGTGAAGCGGGCGGCGAGTCTGCCCGGCATCGAATTGCGCTGGAAGAATGAAGTCATCGGCGTGACGCCGGAAGGTGACGGCGTGAGCCTGCGGGTCGAGACGCCCGACGGTGCCTACACGATCACCACCGACTGGCTCATCGTCGCCGACGGCGCGCGCAGCCCGATCCGCCGCATGCTCGGGCTCGACGTCGAGGGCAAGGTATTCACCGACCGCTTCCTGATCGCCGACGTGGTGATGAAGGCCGACTACCCGACCGAACGCTGGTTCTGGTTCAACCCGCCGTTCCACCCGAACCAGTCGGTGCTGCTGCACCGCCAGGCCGACAACGTCTGGCGCATCGATTTCCAGCTCGGCTGGGATGCCGACCCGGAAGAGGAGAAGAAGCCCGAGAACGTGTTGCCGCGCATCCGCGCGATGCTGGGCGATGATCGCGAGTTCGAGCTGGAGTGGGTGAGCGTGTACACGTTCCAGTGCCGCCGCATGCGCGAGTTTCGCGCCGGACGGGTGCTCTTCGTCGGCGACGCGGCGCACCAGGTCTCGCCCTTTGGTGCGCGCGGTGCGAACTCCGGCATCCAGGACACCGACAACCTGGTGTGGAAGCTCGGGCTGGTGATGGATGGCGCAGCGCCAGAGCGCCTGCTCGACACCTATTCGGAAGAGCGCGTGTTCGCGGCCGACGAGAACATCATGAACTCGACCCGCTCGACCGACTTCATCACCCCCAAGAGCGCCGTCAGCAAGACCTTCCGCAACGCCGTGCTGGGGCTCGCGCGCGACCACGCGTTCGCGCGGGCGCTGGTGAATTCGGGCCGTCTGTCGGTGCCGAGCTTTCTGACCGAATCGCGTCTGAACACGCCCGATGTCGACGCCTTCGCCGGCAACATGCTGCCCGGTGCGCCGCTCGACGATGCACCGATCGAGGCGGCCGATGGCGTGCGCTGGCTCCTTGGGGCGCTCGGCAACCGCTTCCAGCTTCTGTACTACACGGCGGATGCGGCGGCGCTCGATGGTGCAGGCGTTGCAGCCCTGAAGGCGCTCGAAACGCTGCCGGTGCCGGTCGAGGCCGTGGTCGTGGCCGAACGGGGCGAGGCGCCCGGCGGGCTTCGCACCGTGTGCGACGCCAAGGGCCGGGTGCGCGAGCGCTACGACCTGAGGCCGGGCACCGTCTACCTGATCCGTCCCGACCAGCATGTGGCCGCGCGCTGGCGCGCCTTCGACCGGGCGCAAGTCGCCGCAGCCCTTGCCCGTGCCACCTGCAACCCGCTGCCTGCCTGAACCCGGAGAGAACGATGGCCCTCAATACCCAACCCAATTTCCAGCAGGCGGACAAACGCTACTTCCGTGCCTTTTCGCCAGGCGACGATTTCTACGAGCTCCTGATCGACACCCACCGTGATCTGAGCGACGAGCAGAGCGCACTGCTCAACGCACGCCTGATCCTGCTGCTGGCCAACCACATCGGCGACCTCGACGTGCTGCGCGAAGCGATGCACCTGGCGCGCGAAGGCGTCTGACACGGCCGCGGCCCCCAACCCTGGAGCAAACCATGCTAGTGAAAAAGATCCACCACGTTGCCTACCGCTGCAAGGATGCGCTGGAGACCGCGCGCTGGTACGAGCAGCACCTGGGCATGAAGCTCGTGCTGTCGATCGCCGAGGACGCCGTACCCTCGACCGGCGAGCCCGACCCCTACATGCACATCTTTCTCGACGCCGGCGCGGGCAACATCCTCGCCTTCTTCGAACTGCCGACCCGCGAGCCGATGGGGCGCGACCCGAACACCCCGGTGTGGACCCAGCATCTGGCGCTGGAGGTCGGATCGATGCAAGAATTGCTCGACGCGAAGGCGCGGCTCGAAGGCGCCGGCATCGAAGTGATCGGCCCGACCGACCACGCGCTGTTCCAGTCGATCTACTTCTTCGACCCGAGCGGCCACCGCATCGAGCTGGCCTGCAACACGCTGCGCCCGGGCATGCTGGAAGCGCTCGACCGCGTCAAGTGGGACATGCTCGAAGAATGGGCGCAGACCAAGAAAGCGCCCAAGCATGCAGCCTGGATGCACGACGGCAGCTACAAGGAGAAATTCCGGTGAAACTTGCGACGATCAAGCATGGCGGACGCGACGGCACCCTCGTCGTCGTGAGCCGTGACCTTACCCGCTGCCAGACCGTGAGCGGCATTGCCCGCACGCTGCAGGCCGCGCTCGACGACTGGGACGAGGTCGCGCCGCAGCTCGAACTGGTGTACGACATGCTCAACGCCGGACCCGCAGCACGCATGACGCGCCACGCGATCCCCTTCGATCCGAAGATGTGCCATTCGCCGCTGCCACGCGCCTACCAGTGGGCCGACGGTTCGGCCTACATCAACCACGTCGAACTGGTGCGCCGTGCGCGCGGCGCCGAACTGCCGCCGGAGTTCCACACCGATCCGCTGATGTACCAGGGCGGTTCGGACAGTTTCATCGGCCCGTGCGACGACATCGTTGCCGGCTCCGAGGACTGGGGCATCGACTTCGAGGCCGAGGTGGCGGTCGTGACCGGCGACGTGCCGATGGGTGCGAGCGTTGACGAATGCGCCGGCGCGATCCGCCTGCTGATGCTGGTAAACGATGTTTCGCTGCGCAACCTGATTCCGGCCGAACTCGCCAAGGGCTTCGGTTTCTTCCAGTCGAAGCCGGCCTCGGCCTTCTCGCCGGTCGCGGTGACGCCCGACGAACTGGGCGCCGCCTGGCGCGACGGCAAGGTGCACCGGCCGCTCGAAGTCGCGCTCAACGGCGAGCCCTTCGGCCGCCCCGATGCCGGCGTCGACATGACCTTCAGCCTGCCCCAGCTCGTCGCCCACGTGGCGAAGACGCGCGAGCTTGAAGCGGGCTCGATCATCGGCTCGGGCACCGTTTCCAACAAGCAGGGCGGCCTGCACGGATCGAGCATCGCCAACGGCGGGGTCGGCTACTGCTGCCTTGCCGAAGTGCGGATGTACGAGACCATCGAAGGCGGCAAGCCGGTCACCCCTTTCCTGCGCTTCGGCGACCGCGTGCGCATCGAGATGCACAACGAGCAGGGCGCGAGCATCTTCGGCGCGATCGACCAGACCGTCGCTGAACTCAGGCGGCGATAGTGGCACCGGACGACTCCCGCCGATGAAGCTCTACACCTACTTCCGCAGTTCCGCGGCGTATCGCGTGCGGATTGCACTGAACCTCAAGGGCATCGACTACGAGGCGGTGCCGGTGCATCTCGTGCGCGAGGGGGGTGAGCAGCACCGGCCCGAGTACCGGGCGCTGAACCCGGCCGGGCTGGTGCCGGCGCTGGAGGACCAGGGCGAGGTGCTCACGCAGTCGCTCGCGATCATCGAGTACCTGGACGAAACGTATCCCGCTCCACCGCTGCTGCCGGGCGACGCGCGGATGCGGGCGCGCATTCGTGCGCTGGCACTGGCGATCGCCTGCGACATCCATCCGGTCAACAACCTGCGCGTGCTCAATTACCTGGTGCACGAGATCGGTGCCGACGAGGCCCAGAAGTCGCGCTGGTACCGCCACTGGGTCGAGACCGGGCTCGCTGCGGTCGAAGAGATGCTGGCCGAGGCGCCGGCGGGCCGTTTCTGCTTCGGGGCCTGCCCGACCCTGGCGGACGTCTGCCTCGTGCCGCAGGTCTTCAACGCCCGCCGTTTCGGTTGCCGCATCGACGATTTCGAGAACATCCTGCGCGTCGTGGCAGAATGTGAATCCCTCGATGCCTTCCGCCGTGCTGCGCCCGGCGAACAGCCGGACGCCGAATGACCGCACCGACCGCTGCACTCGCCGCCCTCATCACCACGCTGGTCGCCCTCGGGCCGCTGTCCACCGACTTCTACCTGCCGGCGCTGCCTGCGATCACGACGGCCCTGAATACCGACGTTGCAAGCACGCAGCTCACGCTTTCGGTCTTTCTCGTCGGCCTGGGTGCGGGGCAACTCGTCTATGGCCCGCTCTCCGACCGGTTCGGGCGCCGCCCGGTGCTGCTCTTCGGACTGGTGGTGTATCTGCTGTCGTCGATTGCCTGTGCGTTCGCCGCGACGATCGAGACGCTGATCGCGGCGCGCTTCCTGCAATCGCTCGGCGCCTGCGCGGGGCCGGTCCTGGGGCGGGCGATCGTGCGCGACGTCTATGGCCCCCACGATTCGGCGCGCATGCTGTCCTACATTGGTGCGGCGATGGCGCTCGCGCCGCTCATCGGTCCGGTCTTCGGTGGGGCGCTGACGGTGTGGTTCGGCTGGCGTGCGACTTTCGTCTTCCTGACCGTGTTTTCGTTCGCCCAGACCGTGCTCGTGTGGCGCATGCTCGACGAGACCAACGCGCATCGCGATGCGGCGGCGCTGCGACCCGGGCGCATCGTCGGCAATTTCCGCACCTTGCTGGTCGATCCGCTGTATCGCGGGGTGTTGCTGTGCAACAGCTTCTCGTATTCGGGTCTGTTCGCCTTCATCTCCGGCTCGCCCTTCGTCTTCATCAACCTGTTCGGTTTCTCGCCGCAGGCGATGGGGCTGGCGTTCGGCTTCATGGTTTCCGGCTACATCGCCGGGACGACGCTGTCGGGACGCCTGTCACGGCGACTCGGGGCGCCGCGCCTCTTGGCCGCGGGGGCGGTGCTCGGCGCAGTCGCCGGCATCACGATGCTGGGCCTGACGGTGGCCGGGCCGCATCACCCGGCGACGGTGATGGCGCCGATGTGGTTCTCGGCCTTTGCGCTGGGCATGGTGATGCCGAACGCGATGGCGATCGGTATGGGTCCGTACCCGAAGATCGCCGGATCGGCTGCGTCGCTGATGGGGTTCACGCAGATGGGGCTGGCCGCGCTGGTCGGCGTGCTGGTCGGCCACAGCCTGAATTCGTCCGCCGTTCCGATGGCGGTTGCGATTGCATCGGCCGGGCTGGCCTGCCTCGCGAGCTACCTGATGTGGGTGCGACCGGTCTTGCGGGCGGCTGACCAACCCGCCCCCTGAGCCCCGGTCCGGGCACCCCACCCCGTTTCAGACGCCCCAGACCACCGGAACGCCTTCACGCCGGGCCTCTTCGAGCATTTGCAGCAGGGGCCAGGCGCGCTGCGCGAAACCCACCGGGGCGGCCATGCCGCTGCGTCCCTCCTCGGCGTCGCGCTCTTCGTCCTCTTCCGTGCGCGCGCTCTGGCGGCGCTTGTCGTCTTCGATCGCGGCGCGCAGCCGGTCGATTGCAGCGGGCAATTGCTCGACCGTGACGATGCCCTTGCCGTCGGCCGGATCCTTGCCCAGCGCGGCAATCACCTGGCGAGCCGGTTCGCCGAGCATCAGGACGTCGGCGCTGGCCTTGGACTGGAACGTGACGAGCATCGCGGACAATCTCCTACAGGCCCTTGACGGCGTAGATGCCGGGGGCGTTGCGCCAGTAGCCCTTGTAGTCCATGCCGCAACCGAAGAGGAAGCGGTCTTCGACTTCCAGCCCGGTGAAGTCGGCGCGCATGCCGGGGGTCGCCTTGCGGTCGTGGCGCTTATGCACGAGCACTGCGGAGAGCACCTTGGTTGCGCCCTCACCGGCCAGCTGGTTCACGATCGCGTGCAGCGTGTGGCCTTCGTCGAGGATGTCGTCGAGCACGAGCACCGTGCGCTCGCGCACCTCGCGCGTCGGACGCACCCGCCAGTCGATCTGCTGCCCGCTGGTCGCAAGTCCGTAGCGCGTTGCGTGGAGATAACCCAGTTCGAGCGGAAACGGCAGGTGCGGCAGCAGCCGGCCGGCGAGCACCAGACCGCCGTTCATGACCGTGAACACCAGCGGATTGGCGCTCGCGAGCGTGCGCGTGATGTCCGAGGCCATGCGCAGGATCGCGGCATCGACCTGGCTGGCGTCGACCAGGCAGTCGGCCTCTTCACGGATCCGGATGATTTCGTCGAGGTCGATCGACATTGCGGGCACCCCACGACACATGGATTCTTCAGGTCGCATTCTACCGGAGAGCGTGGATAATCCGGGTTCTGGATACCCTGCAACGGCGGTGGAAGCCCGGATGAACCTCAGAACCCGATCCTCGCTGGTCATCGCAGCTCTCCTCGTGCTGGTGTTCGGGGTGGGGCTGCTGATCCAGGACCAACTGATCGAGCGCTCCCTGAAGCGTCCGATCGCACGCCAGCAGTTCCAGCTCGTTGACAGCCTTGCCAGCGAGATCGATGGGCGTTTTGCGGTGAGCTTCGATGCCCTGGCGCGGATTGCCCGCAACCTGAGTCCGGCGATGCTGGCCGATCCGCAGCGGGTGCAGGCGTACATTGCAGACAAGCATGGCGCCCTGGCGATCTTCGATGCCCTGATCGTCGTGAGCCCGGATCTGAGGGTGGTTGCCGATGTGCCCGAGCTTGCCGGGCGCAAGGGGACGGACGTATCGGGGCTGGCGCATCTGCAGCGCGTGCTCGCAACGCGCGAGATGGTGGTCTCCGAACCCTTCATCGGCCGGGTGACCCGGCAGCCGAGTGTCGCGCTGTCGGTGCCGATCCTCCACGAACGTGGAGAAGTTGCCGCGATCCTGTCGGCCACCCTCGATCTGCGCGGATCGAACTTCCTCGGGTTGGTGGGCGGAAGTTCCGGCGTCGACCAGGGGCATTTCGTGCTCACCACGCGCGACCGGATCGAGATCATCGGGCGTGACCGCATGAATCCGCTGCAGGCTGCCCCGGCGGAAGGGCATCACCCGGTCTATGATCGGGCGCTCGCTGGGTGGGAAGGGACCGACGAAGGGGTGGATGAAGGCGGTCGACCCGTGCTCGCCAGCTTCGTGGCGCTGCGCTCGACCGGCTGGGTTCTCGGGGCCGTCCTGCCCGTGGCCGAGGCCTTTGCCCCGATCCATGAATCGCGCCGCCGTGCCGTTGGCCTGCTGCTGGCGGCGTCGATCGTGGTGGCGGCGCTGATGTGGCTGGCGATGCGTCAGCTGATGCGACCGCTCTTCGACCTGCGCGACAACGCCCGGCGGTTGCGGACCGATCCGTCCCTGGCCGCGACCCTGCCCGTGGGGGAAGACGAGATCGGCGAGGTGGCGCGCGATTTGTACCGGCTCGTCGATGAACTGGCGCGCGCTCGTCGCGACAGTGAGATCCAGGCTGAGGAGCTGCAGTCCATTCTCGATGCGAGCCCGGTGGCGATCCTGCGTACACGCGAGCGGCGCATCCTCAGTGCAAATCCGGCCTATGAGCGGATGGTGGGCTACTCGCTCGACGAGATCCGTGGGCAGTCGGTCGAGCGCTTCTACCTTTCGCGCGGTGAGTTCATCGAAACCGGTGAGCAGATCTATTCGGCGATTGCGGACGGCAGTGTGGCGAAGTTCGAGCAGCGCTTCGTTCATCGCGACGGGCATGTGTTCTGGACCAATTTCCATGCCCGCATGATCGATCCGGAGTGTCCGGAGAAAGGGGCCGTGGTCATCATCGAGGACATCAGCGAGCGCAGGGCAGCTGAGTTGGCGCGGATCGAAAGCGAGGAACGGGTGCGCTACCAGGCCGAGCACGACGCGCTGACCCGCCTGCCGAACCGTGTGCTGTTCAGCGATCGTCTGTCGCAAGCCATCCTCAAGGCCGAGCGGGAGCGGGGGCGGCTCGCGGTGGCCTTCGTCGACCTCGATCGCTTCAAGAACATCAACGATTCGCTCGGGCACGACCTGGGGGATCGATTGCTGCAAGGGGTTGCCGAGCGGATCCGGGCAGCGGTACGGGCGAGCGATACGGTATGTCGACCCGGAGGCGACGAGTTCATGCTGCTCCTGCCCGAGATCTCCGATCCGGGCGATGCGGCCCGTGTCGCGGACAAGGTGCTGGCCGCACTCGGACCGCCGTGTGTCGTGGACGGCCACGCGCTGTCGGTTACTCCGAGCATCGGGATCAGCCTCTACCCGGAAGACGGTGAGGACGTGCAGACGCTGGTGCGCAACGCAGAGATCGCGATGTACCACAGCAAGGACGGCGGCGGGAACGGCTGTCACTACTTCCGGCCCGAGATGGACGAGCGCGTGCGCGAGCGCCTGACACTGGAAACGGCGCTGCGTCGCGCGCTCGACCAGGGGGAGTTGCTGCTGCACTACCAGCCGCAGTTCGACGTGGCGACGCGCCGTCTGGTCGGAATGGAAGCGCTGGTGCGCTGGAACGATCCGCAGACCGGCCTGGTTCCGCCGGGGCGTTTCATTCCGGTCGCCGAGGACAGCGGGCTGATCATTGCACTCGGGGCCTGGGTGCTGCGCGAGGCGTGCCGTCAGAATCGATCGTGGCAGGACTCTGGATTGCCGCCCTTGCACGTTGCGGTGAACATCTCTGCGCTGCAGTTCCGGCAGGCGGGATTCGTCGACTCGGTACGCGAGGTGCTTGCCTGGAGCGGCCTTCCGTCGGCGTGCCTGGAACTGGAAGTTACCGAGAGCGTGATGATGAACGCAGCCGATCACACCATCGAGATCTTCGATGCGATCCGGGCGATGGGCGTGAAGGTATCGATCGATGATTTCGGGACCGGCTATTCTTCGCTCTCCTACCTCAAGCGGTTGCCGATCGACACGCTGAAGATCGACCAGGCCTTCGTGCGCGACCTCGCGACCGATCCGGACGATGCCGCGATCGTCGGCGCGATCATCGGGCTTGCCGCCAATCTCAAGCTCAACGTGATCGCGGAAGGGGTGGAAACCGAAGCCCAGCTCGAATTGCTCGAGCGCGGGGGCTGCGCGCAGGCGCAGGGCTATTACTTTTCCAGGCCCCTTCCCGCGGGAGAATTCGAAGCCTTCTGGCGCACACTCGACCGCGACACGACGTAGGTCGGCCCGGACGTTGCGTCAGCTCGGGCCGGCTGGGGGCTTCGGGGTGCGCCGCTGGGGGCGCTTGAAAGGCTTGCGCGCGCCACCGCCCTTCGGCTTGTTGCCACCGCCTGAACTGCTTCCGCCTCCGCCACCACCGCCACCGCCACCGGACGGCGAGCCGCGACGCAGGTTCGGATCCGGAGCGCCCTCCCGGTTGCCGGGGGCAAGCGAAATCTCCAGCTCGTTCAGTTCATCCCATTCGGCGTCGGTACGCTGGCTGTCCGGAATGGCGAGCAGTTCCTGGAGCCGGCGCCGCGGGGAAATCGGTTGCGGATCGTTCATGGCGACATTATTCCATCGTTCGGGCCGCACGGCCGCAGATCTTGGGGCGTACAGAGGTGTCGGCGCAGCAGTATACCTTCAGCCACGCACGGGGCCACAAGGTTTGTGTCATCGAGAGGAGGCGGTACGGTGGGGTCAGCGGCAACCCTGGCGATGCGGCCTGCGCCCATCCTCGCTGCCGCTGACTATGCGCAGCGCGGCATGCGGCGGGTGATCCGCTCGGCAATCGAGCCGTGTGCCGCAACGTCGTTTGCGCCAGCGGCGTGTGCGGCGTCAAAGAGTTCGGCGTCGAACTCGGCGGCGAACGCGACGATGTCCACCGCAGGGCGTTCGGCCCGCAGTCGTGCGATGTGTTCGAGCGCGCGGCGCCCCCGCAGGTCGATCACGACACAGTCGGGATCCTCGGTCGCGGACTTCTTGAGCATCGTCGCGCCGGCTTCGGTCCATCGCGCTTCGAGGCGGAATCGGGTGGTCAGGTCATCGCACCAGAGCTGGATCTTCATCGCTTCCTTCCATTCAGACATAGATGTGGTACAGCAGCACATAGACCAGCACGCCGGAGGCCGAGACGTACATCCACAACGGCCAGGTCCAGCGGGCAAGGACGCGGTGCCGTGCATCGCCGTAGCGCAGGCCGCGCCAGGCAGTGGCGAGGATCATCGGGGTAGCGATCGCGGCAAGCACGACGTGGCTGATCAGGAACGCATAGTAGACCGGCCGTACGATGCCTTCGCCACGGAACACGAAGATCGGCGCGGAAAAATGGTAGACCAGATACGACGCCAGGAACACGGCTGACACGCCGATTGCACCGAGCATCGTGGCCCGGTGCGCAGCGACACGGCCACGGCGGATGAGCCGCCAGGCGGCGATCAACAGGACGATGGTGATGGCGTTGAGCAAGGCGTTCAGATGTGGGAGCGTGTTCGCGGTGTCCATGAGTCTTGTCCGGGTCGGAGCCGGATCTGGAATGGTCGGGTTCGTCGGGGGTTGGCGCAACCGATGGTAGACCTGTGGCGCCCTTCGTTCCAGTGCCTTGATTCGGGTCACTACCCGCATGCGAAGCGAGCGGGTAGGATAGGGCGCTGCATCGTCCTCCCAGGTTCGTTGCTGTGACGACCCCGGGAGTGCCTGTCTCATCATCTGAACGGAGTTGACATGAAAGCCAAGAAAAGCGCCTCCCCGGGGATCGACATCGGGATATCCGCCGCCGACCGCGCGCGCATCGCGGAAGGTCTGTCCGGCCTGCTTGCCGACAGCTACACCCTCTACCTGATGACCCACAACTTCCACTGGAACGTAACGGGGCCGATGTTCAATACGCTGCACCTCATGTTCATGGGGCAGTACACCGAGCAATGGAACGCACTCGACATGATCGCCGAACGCATCCGCGCGCTCGGTCATCCCGCGCCGGGCACCTACAAGGAATTCGTGCGCCTGGCCTCGATCGAGGAGGTGGAGGGCGTGCCGAAGGCGACCGACATGATCCGTCACCTGGTGGCTGCCCAGGAGGCGACGGCGCGGACTGCGCGCAAGTTGTTCGCACTCGTCGAGAAGGCCAACGATCAGCCGACGGCCGATCTGCTGACCCAACGCCTGGAAGTGCACGAGAAGACCGCCTGGATGTTGCGCAGCCTGCTCGAAGAGTAAGGGCCGGGGCGTTCCGGACGTGCTGGCGGGAGCCGGACCCTTGCTATTGCCAGTCGAGGCGGTAGAGCTTCCACTCGCCGCCGTCGCGCCGCCATTCCAGCGTGACCCGGTAATCCGAGGCGCGGTCCGGTATCAGGCCCTCCGCGCCGGTCAGCACGACCGTCGCTTCGGTGTGGCCGACGTCGCGCAGGTGGGTGTCGAGCCGGTTCTCGCGCTTGAGCGCGACGATGCGCACATTGCGGTGGCGCAAGAAGAGCCCGGTCATCGTGCGCCGTGCCCACTCGCGGTCGAGTCCTTCGCGGGCGCTGAACTCCGGATGCAGAAGGTCGACGACGCTGGAGGTCTTCTTGCCTTCCAGTTCGTCCTGCAACTGCTGGACGGCGGCCTCGAGTCCGGCGAGCGGATCGTCGCGACCACAGGCGCTCGCCAGTGCGACGAGGGCGGCGAGCGCGAAGACGTACAGACCAAGGAGCCGTGGTTCCCGGCGGTGGGGGAGGTGCGCAGGAAGGCGGTTTTCGCTCATGGTGGGTCTCCCGGTCAGGGTCTGGGTCCCGAAGCGCTTCAAGCATACCTCACGGCCAGGCTCGCCGAAGTACAGGCCGCTTCGTGAACGGGATTTTCCTCGGTATCGTCGTCATTGCGTTTGTCGCGGCTGCGGCACGCGAGCTTGCCCATGTTCCGGCCGAAGGCGTGCAGTCGCCGATGGAGGCGCTGTCTGCAGGCATGATCTCGTCCGCTTCGGGCGCGGTCGAACTCGCGCTCGGCCTGGTCGGGGTGATGACGCTGTTTCTGGGTCTCATGAAGGTGGCCGAGGCGGGCGGCATGCTGACGATCATTGCACGGCTCATCCGCCCCCTGATGACGCGCCTGTTTCCCGAGGTTCCGCCTGATCACCCGGCGATGGGTGCGATGATCCTCAACCTGTCGGCCAATGCGCTCGGATTGGGCAACGCCGCGACACCGTTCGGCATTCGCGCGATGCAGGAGCTCGACAAGCTCAACACCCGACCCGGCACCGCAACCGATTCGATGGCGATGTTCCTCGCGATCAATACGTCGAGCATCACGCTGCTGCCGACCGGCGTGATCGCGATCCGGGCGGCGGCCGGTTCGGCGGATCCGGCCGCGATTCTCCCGACCACCTTGTTTGCGACCGTCTGCGCGACGATCGCGGCAATCTGTGCGGCGATGCTGTACCGGCGCTTTGCGCCCTTGCCTCCTCCGGACCCCGCTGCCGCGAGCCTCGATCGACCTTGGGTGTGTGACGATCCGCAGCGCGAGGCGCTGCCGCCAGATGCCGGCGGTTATCCGGTCTGGGTTTCGTGGCTGGCGCTTGCCACGATCATCGCGATGATCCCGGTGACCATCGTGTGGGGCCGGGCGATCTCGCCATGGATCATTCCCGTTCTGATGCTGGGTTTCCTGCTCTTCGGAGCGTTGCGTGGTGTGCGGATCTACGAGGTGTTCGTCGAAGGGGCGAAGGACGGCTTCCAGGTCGCGCTGCGCATCATCCCCTACCTCGTGGCGATCCTGGTCGCGGTCGGGATGTTCCGCGCGAGCGGTGCGATGGATGTGATGGTCGATCTGCTCGGTGGACTGACCGCGAAGTTCAACCTCCCGGCCGAGGCGCTGCCGATGGCGCTGCTGCGTCCGCTCTCGGGTTCCGGAGCCTACGGCGTGATGGCCTCGATCATCAATGATCCGGCGATCGGACCGGACAGCTACGTCGGCTACCTCGTGACGACGCTGCAGGGGTCCACCGAAACGACCTTCTACGTGCTCGCTGTGTACTTCGGTGCCGTACAGGTCCGGCGCCTGCGTCATACGCTCGCGGCCGCCCTTACGGCGGATGTCGTCGCGGTGATTGCTGCCGTAGTGATCTGCAGCGCGCTCTTTCTCTGAATCCGGAGCGGACCTCGCAACCGCCGCCAGGTCGTGCTCGTGGGTCGAGGGGCGCCGGCCATCCGGTTTCCCGCGCATGCCTTGAAGTCGTTGTGGTTTTTCCGGGAATCCTGTTGACATGGGGAAAATAAAACGTAACATTCAAACAAACGTTTGAATCAGATTCGGTCTCGGCCTTTGGGCCGGCGTTCCGGCAGCAGCGTCGCAATTCGGCAACAGGGGCGGGATCGCCCCCGCAGATCGGGTCGCGCCGCTGTTAGCATTTGTGGCGCCGTGCGCGAGAACCGAACAAGAACAACCGCCTAGTCACCCGTCCGCCGGACAGGCCCGGCATCACTGGAGGAGGAGTTTGCATGAAACAGCACTGCAGGAGTTCCGGCGCGCCAAGGCCGGCATTGGCACTGAGCGCGCTGAGCGCATCCATCCTGCTCGCGCTTGGCAGCGCGGGCACGGCGAACGCGTTCGAGTTTGCGAGCGAGAGCGGAGAAGTGACCGGCAGCTTCGACACGACCGTATCCGTGGGCGGCCTGTGGAGGATGGAAGGACGCGAGAAATCCCTGATCGGCATCACCAACGGCGGGACTGCGCGCGATCCGAACTCCGACGACGGCAACCTCAAGTACAAGTCCGGCGAACTCGTGTCTGCTACGGTCAAGGCAACGCATGATCTCGAGCTGAAGTACCGCAACTACGGCGCGTTCGTCCGTGCGTCGTATTTCTACGATGAAGCGGCGATGAGCAAGGGTAGCTTGAGCCGCAGCGCCCGCAAGGAAATCGGGCGCGGCGCCGAGATTCTCGATGCCTACGTGCGTGGCATTCGATCTGGGCGAACGCAACCTGAACCTGAGACTCGGCAAGCAGGTGGTGAGCTGGGGTGAGAGCACCTTCATTCTCAACGGGATCAACGTGCTCAACCCGGTCAACGTCAGCCGCCTGCGGGCACCGGGCTCCGAGCTGAAGGAAGGCCTGATTCCCACGAACATGTTGTGGGCCTCTCAGGACATCACCGACAACGTTTCGGTCGAAGCGGTCTGGATGGCCGAGTGGGAAAAGACGAAGATCGATCCGACCGGAACCTTCTTCAGTACCAACGACTTTGCCGGCAAGGGCGGCGAGATTGCCTACACCGGGTTCGGGCGTCGCAACGACATCAACGAGGCGGCGGGCATCTTCCCGCTCAACTCCAACGCACGTCTCTGGGCGCCACGCACGAAGGATCGCAAGCCGGGTGGTGGCGATGAGTACGGCATCGCGCTGCGGGCCTTCTTCCCGGAACTCAATTCCACCGAGTTCGGCTTCTTCCATGCCAACTACCACAGCCGGACTCCGATCGTGTCGGGCTATCGCGGTGGCATCACGGCTGCAGGCACGATCTCGAACAACCTGTCCGCACAGCAGGCCGGCGCCCTCACGGCGGCAGGGGTTCCGGCCTTTGCGACCGGAATGCCTGCGTGCACGGCACTCGATATTCCCACCTTCGGCGCCCTGCACTCGGCGGCCAACATCGCCGCGCTCGCGCCGATCGTGGGCGGCGTCGCGAACGCCACCTCGCTCTCGGCACTCAATGCGACCAACGCCGCGTGTGCTGCAGCCGCGGCGCGCGGCGGAGCGGGTTCCTACTTCGTCGAATACCCGAAGAACATCAAGCTGTACGGGATCAGCTTCAGCACCGAAGGTCCGGCCGGCATCGCGCTGCAGGGCGAGTACTCGTATCGCAGCAATCAGCCGCTGCAGTTGCCGTCGGCCGAACTGCTCGGCGCAGCGCTCGGCATCGGCAACCAGCTCACCGGTACGAACCCCGTGGCAGCCGCCAGCGTTCCCTACGGAACCGAGATCTCCGGCTATCGCCGGGTGAAGATGCAGCAGCTGCAGGTCACCGCCACGAAAGCGTTCGGGCCGACCTTCGGTGCCGAGCAGTTCGTGATGGTCGGTGAGGTGGGCTACACCCATCTGTCGCTGCCGTCGAACACGAAGTTTGCGGCGGCCGGTTGCCATCTGCCGCAGGTCGGTTCCTCGACGACGTCGGCATTTGGTTCGACCTCGTCGGGCTGCTTCATGACGAAGGACTCCTGGGGCTATCGCGTGGTCGGTCGTCTCGACTACCCGAATGCGATCGGCGCTGCGACCGTTTCGCCGCGCATCGCCTTCTCGCACGACGTTGACGGCCGCAGCCCGACCTTCAACGAAGGAGCCAAGGCGTTGACCATCGGAGTCGGATTCAATCTCCGTCAGACCTGGCAGGCCGACATCTCCTACACCTCGTACTTCGGCGGCCGCAAGATCAAGGGGGTCGACCCCGTGAGCAGCCCGGCCGCAGGCTTCCCGGTCGGCCAGTCGGCGAGCTATGCGAGCCACACCAATCCGCTCAAGGACCGCGACTTCCTCGCGGTGAGCGTGAGCTACTCGTTCTGACCCCGCCGACCTCAGGAGACATCGAAAATGAGCAAGACCCTTTCCGTTCTCGGCGCTGCAGTGGCGCTGATGTTCTCGGTTTCATCGGCCCACGCACAAGCGCCCGCGGCTGAACTTGGCCGCAGCCTCACGCCAATGGGCGCCGAGGTCAAAGCCAACGCGTCGGGCACCATCCCGGCCTGGGACGGCGGCCTTACCAAGGCGCCTGCCGGCCACGTCGAGGGGGCGCACTACGCGGATCCGTTCGCTGCCGACAAGCCGATGTTTGTCATCGACGCGAACAACGTCGAAACCTACAAGGACCGTCTCACGCCCGGACAGGTTGCGATGCTCAAGCAGTATCCGACCTGGAAGCTGAACGTCTATCCGACGCGCCGCAGCGCCGCGTTCCCGCAGGGGCACTATGAGCAGACCATTGCCAATGCGACCCGTGCATCCCTGGTGGACAACGGCCGCACGATCGCCGGGACGACGGGCGGGATTCCGTTCCCGGTTCCGAAGAATGGCATGGAGGCGATCTGGAACCACCTCGCGCGCTATCGTGGCGAATCCTATGCGATGAACTGGAGCCAGGCAGCCGTGACGCGTGACGGCGCCTACACCCCGGTGCGCTTCGAGTACGAGTACGACTTCCACTACGGCAGCCTGAGCAAGTCGGCGGATCAGATCGAGGGGAACAAGCTCTTCAATTTCCTTCAGACCGTGACCGCTCCCGCGCGGCTGGCTGGCCAGATCCTGCTCGTGCATGAGTTCCTCGACTCGCGCCAGGCCTGGACCTACAACCCGGGTCAGCGGCGCGTGCGGCTCGCACCGAACGTCGCTTACGACAACCCGGGTACGGCGGCCGACGGCTTGCGCACGAACGACGATTTCGATATGTACAACGGCTCGATCGACCGTTACGAGTGGGAGCTGGTGGGAAAGCGCGAGATCTTCGTGCCCTACAACGCCTACAAGCTGGTTGGGAACACGGTGTCGATGAAGGACGTCCTGCAGGCCGGACATCTGAATCCTGACCATGCGCGCTATGAACTGCACCGCGTGTGGGTGGTGGATGCGAAGCTCAAGGAAGGCACGAGCCACATCTACAAGCGTCGGACTTTCTATCTCGACGAGGATTCGTGGTCGGTTCTGGCGGTGGATAAGTACGATGCGCGTGATCAGTTGTGGCGCGTGTCCGAATTGCACACGATCAACTGGTACGACATCCCGATGCTGTATCCCAGCCTGGAAGTCCATCATGACCTGCAGTCCGGGCGCTACATCGCGATGGGACTTCGCAACGATGAAGCGAAGGTCTACGACAAGATCGATCCGCGTTCGGCGCGCTTCACGCCGGCGGGTCTGAGAGGCGCCGGCACGCGCTGAGGCGCATTGCTGCGCGACCCGCCCCCGCACCCGTTCGGGTGTGGGGGCTTCGAACCCACCCGACGTCCTGCCATGCTGGTGATTCTTGCCGGCAGGGCGGGGCTCGGTCTGCGCGCGCATCTCACCCGGCCTGACTGGCCGGCGACGGCGTGGCGCGTACTTTCTGAAGATGATCGCCCATGAACAGAGCCATCGGAATCCTCTTTGTCGTGTTCGTGGCGGCTGCCGTGACCTTCACGTTCTCGCCGCGACGTGGTGCGCCGCTGCCGGCCACCGAGATCCGCCTCGATACGCTACTCGCGCTGGATGCGGCGCAAGCGGGCGAGCGTCTGGTCAGTGTAGGCGAGCGTGGGCGGATCTTCGTCTCGGATGACGCGGGACAACGCTGGCGCGCGGTGGACAGTCCGACCGAAGCGACCCTCACGGCGGTCAGTTTCATCGACGGGCGAAGCGGTGTGGCGGTCGGCCACGATGCAGTGATCCTGCGTACCGAGGATGCTGGAGCGTCGTGGACCCTGGTCGCGAGCGCGCCCGAGGAGCGGACGCCGCTGCTCGATGTCTGGTTCGGTCCGGACGGCCGCGGCTTCGCGGTGGGGGCCTACGGAAGGTTCATGGCAAGCGAGGATGGCGGTCTGACCTGGGAGGCGCGATCCGTCTCCGAGGACGACTGGCATCTGAATGCCGTGCATGGGCTTGCGGACGGCCCTCTCTATATCGTTGGCGAGGCGGGCACCTTGTTGCGCTCCGACGATGGTGGAAACGGCTGGGAGCGCCTGCCGGCTCCGTACAAGGGATCCTACTTCGGGGTGCTGGCACTGACGCGCGATGAGGTGCTCGCCTTCGGCATGCGGGGACACGTCTTCCGTTCGGCGGACCGGGGTGCCAGCTGGTCGGAAGTCGGGACCGACGTCGAGTCTTCGCTGTTCGGGGGGCATGGATTTTCAGGTGGTCTGATCACCCTCGTCGGCCAGAACGGGGTGATGCTGGCAAGCGTGGACGGCGGGCACTCCTTCGAGCCGGTCGCCACCGGAAGCAACCGGGTGCTGTCGGACGTGATGGCGCTGAAGGATGGCACGGCGCTGCTGTTTGGTGAGGCTGGAGCGGCACGTGTGGCGCTGCCGATGGGGAGATCGCAATGAAGACCAATCGAATGGTGCAGTTCATCGGCCATCACCTGTTCCGGCAACGGGTGCTGTTCCTGCTGCTGTTCGTTGCAATCACCGGGTTTCTGGGGTGGTCGGCGACAAATCTCCGGGTGGATGCGGGGTTCGAGAAGATGATCCCGCTCAAGCATGAATACATGAAGACCTTCGTCGAGTACCGCAAAACGTTCGGTGGAGCCAATCGCGTGCTGGTCGTGCTCCGAGAGAAGAACGGCGAGATCTACAACGCGGAGTACCTGAAGGCGCTCAAGGCGCTGACCGATGACGTGTTCTTCATTCCTGGGGTCGATCGCGCGACGGTGACCTCGCTGTTTACGCCTAACGTCCGGTACATCGAAGTAGTCGAGGACGGGTTCGCCGGAGGCAACGTCATTCCCGCCGATTTCGCCGGCACGGCCGAAGATCTGGAGACCGTGCGGGAGAACGTGCTGAAGTCCGGCCGGCTCGGACGGCTCGTGTCGAACGATCTGAAGGCCGCACTCGTCAGTGCGGAACTGCTTGAGGTCGATCCCGGCACCGGGGCGCGTCTCGACTACGGTGCGGTCGCCGAGCGGCTTGAGGAAATTCGCGGCCGGTACGAGGCACTGGGCTACGAGGTCAACATCATCGGCTTTGCGAAGGCCGTGGGCGACATCACGGAGGGCGCGAAGGGCGTTCTGCTGTTCTTTGTCGTGACTTTTTTCATCACTGCGATCCTGCTTTACTTCTATCTTGGATCGGCGAGCCTTGCAGCGCTTGGCCTGATCTGCGCCATGGTTCCGGTCGTGTGGCAGCTCGGGCTGCTGCCGCTTCTGGGCTACGGGATCGATCCGATGTCGATCCTCGTCCCCTTCCTGATCTTTTCGATCGGCGTCAGCCATGCAATACAGATGCTCAATGCATGGAAGCTGGAGGTTCTCAAGGGTGCCGATGGCTGCACCGCGGCGAACAACGCCTTCCTCAAGCTCTTCATGCCAGGCGTGACTGCATTGCTGACCACTGCGCTCGGTTTCATGGTGATCCTGTACATCGAGATCGCGATGGTCCAGGAGCTGGCCCTGACCGCCAGCCTCGGAGTGGCGCTGATCGTGATCACGAACAAGATGTTGCTCACGATCCTGCTTTCATGGATGCGGATGTCGCCTGCAGCAGTCACGAAGGCGCGCGGCAAGAAGGCAACCGGTGACTGGCTGTGGACTGCACTCAAGCGCTTTGCCGAGCCGCGCCGGGCCGTGTGGGTGCTCGTGGCGGTTGCCGTGCTGCTCGCGCTTGGGGTCGGTCAGGCGCGCAAGCTGCAGACGGGAGATCTGGGCGCCGGGATTCCCGAACTGCACGACGATTCACGCTACAACCGTGACACCGCAGCGATCGTCAGTTCCTTCTCGATCGGTGTGGACGTGCTGTCGATCATTGTCCAGTCGCGTGGGGTGGATGGCGCGTGTACCGACTTCGAGATCATGGACACGCTCGATCGCTTCGAGATGACGATGCGCAACGTGCACGGCGTGCAGGGCGTGGTTTCGCTCGCCGGCCTCGCGAAGGTCGTGAACTCCGGGTGGAACGAGGGTAATCCGCGCTGGCGGGTGCTCTCGCGTGATGCAACCGTCCTGGCGCAGTCCGTGACCCCGATCGATACCGGAACAGGCTTGCTCAACACCGATTGCAGCGCCATGCAGGTGCTGATCTTCACGCGGGACCACGAAGGCCGGACGATCGCCCACATCATCGAAGAGGTGAAGAAATTCCGCGCGGCGCACGCCTCGGAGCGGCTCGACTTCCTGCTTGCATCGGGCAACGTTGGCGTCATGGGGGCGACCAACGAGGCGGTCGATGCCGCCGAGGTGTCGATTCTCGTATTGCTGTTCGCGTCGATCGCTTTCCTGTGCTTCGTCGAGTTCCGTTCGCTGGCGGCGACCCTGTGCATCATCGTCCCGCTGTCGATCGTCGCCGTGTTGTGCAATGCGCTGATGGCGTTGCTCGACATCGGGTTGAAGGTGCCAACCTTGCCGGTGATTGCACTTGGTGTAGGGATCGGGGTCGACTATGGGATCTACATCTACGAACGGATCCAGCATGAACTGAGTCGCGGTTGCACGCTCGTGGACGCCTACCTCGAAGCGTTGCGCCAGCGCGGCACCGCGACGATGTTCACATCGGTGACGATGAGCGTCGGAGTGGGAACCTGGGCGTTCTCGGCGCTCAAGTTCCAGGCCGACATGGGGATCCTGCTTGCCTTTGTCTTCCTTGTGAACATGCTCGGCGCAGTCCTGGTGCTTCCCGCACTGGCTGCATTGTTCGAAGGACCCGGGCGACTGCGCCGGACTGCGGGGGAAGAACGCGCTTGACAGGGGGGATTCACCCTGTAGAATTCAAACGATCGTTTGAATTAAAACAAGAGCAGGTCCTTTCCCTGGACAGAGTAAAGGAAGAGACATGAGCACGACAGCGCCAGCCCGACACGGCCCGGAAACGCGCCACCGCATCCTCGACGCAGCCGAAGCGCTGTTCATGGAGCATGGCCTCGATGCGACCTCGCTGCGGATGATCACCACCCAGGCCGCTGTGAACCTTGCTGCAGTGAACTACCACTTCGGGAGCAAGGAGAACCTGATTCAGGAAGTGTTTCAGCGGCGCCTCGTGGACCTCAACCGCAACCGGCTTGCGGCGCTCGACAAGGTCGAGCGGGAGGCGACGGGCGGGCGGGTCAAGCCCAGCAAGGTGCTGGAGGCCTTTTTCGGTCCGGCGCTCGAACTGGCTTGTGACACCGAGCACGGCGGTCGTACCTTCATGCAGCTGCTCGGCCGCACATACACCGATCCGAATGCCTTCGTGCGCAAGTTTCTCGCTGAGGAGTACGCCGAGGTGCTCGAGCGCTTCCTCGGCGCACTCTATCAGTCGCTGCCGGGCGTTCCGCATGAGGAGATCCTGTGGCGCTTCCACTTCATGATGGGTGCGACCTCGTATGCGATCGCGGGGACGGATGCGCTTCAGCTGTTCGCGGGAAAGTTTGACGATGCCGATCCGTCCCGTTTGTTGCCGCGCCTGATGTCCTTTCTGCTCGGCGGCCTGCGTGCGCCTCTGGCAGATTTCGGCGAAGTCCCTGACGCTTCGCTGTCCGATGGCGAAGGCGCGAAAGCGGCCTGAGCGATCCCCGATGACCGACTGCGACCGAAGATCGCAGCGGTGGATGCAAGGAGAACGAAATGTCCTGGTGGTTTCTGCTTTCCCTCCCTCCCTTGGCAGGCGCGCTCGCCTACGGGCGAGCGCCTTTTTTTGCCTGGGCGGGTGCCGGCCTGGTCTGGCTGGCGATGCTTGCGTGGCTGACCCACTGGCCCGCCGCGCTCACCCTGCTCGTGCTCGCGGCGTGGGCCGCAGGCTGCGCCGTATTCCTGTCGCCGGCCTTGCGCCGCAAGCATGTAACCGCGCCGATCTTCAAGGCCTTCAGGAGCGCGTTGCCGTCGATGTCGCAGACCGAGAAAGAGGCGCTCGAGGCCGGTACGGTGTGGTGGGAAGGGGATCTTTTCGCCGGGCGTCCCGACTGGAAGAAGCTGCAGTCCTACCCGTGGCCGAAGCTCACCGAGCGTGAACGAGCGTTCCTCGACAACGAGACCGAGGAATTGTGCAGGATGACCGATGACTGGGATTCCACACAGCGCCAGGACATGCCGCGCGAGGTGTGGGACTTCATCAAGGCCAAGGGCTTTCTCGGCATGATCATTCCCGAGGAATATGGCGGCAAGGGCTTTTCGGCGTTCGCCCATTCGCAGGTCGTCACGAAGCTCTCGACCCGCTCGTCCGCACCAGCGGTGACGGTGATGGTGCCCAACTCGCTCGGCCCGGCCGAGCTGCTGTTGCACTACGGCACGCCCGAGCAGAAACAGCATTACCTGCCGCGTCTCGCGCGGGGCGAGGAAATCCCGGCCTTCGCCCTCACCAGTCCTTGGGCGGGTTCCGACGCGGCTTCGATCCCCGATACGGGAGTCGTGTGCAAGGGAATGTGGCAGGGCAAGGAAGTGCTCGGCATGCGCGTGAGCTTCGACAAGCGATACATCACGCTCGCGCCGGTGTGCACCGTGTTCGGGTTGGCATTTCGCTTGGTTGATCCGGATGGACTGCTCGGAGTCGAGGCCGATCTGGGCATCACCTGCGCGCTCGTGCCGCACGATCATCCGGGCGTCGAGATCGGCCGTCGCCACTTTCCGCTCAATGCCGTGTGGATGAACGGGCCGGTGCGCGGACGCGACGTCTTCATGCCGCTCGACTTCATCATTGGCGGCCCGAAGATGGCGGGTCAGGGGTGGCGCATGCTGATGGAGTGCCTTGCGGCGGGGCGCAGCATCTCGCTGCCGGGTTCGAATACCGGCATGCAGAAGCTCACCGCCAGGGCCGTTGGAGCCTATGCCCGGGTCCGCTATCAGTTCAAGACCGCGATCGGTCGTTTCGAAGGCGTCGAAGAGGCCCTGACGCGCATCGGTGCGAACACCTATCTGTCGGATGCGGCACGCGTCCTCACCGCCGGTTCGATCGATCTGGGCGAGAAACCCTCTGTCGTCTCGGCAGTCGTCAAGTACCACATCACCGAGCGCGCTCGCCAGACGGTGAACGACGGCATGGACGTGATCGGCGGCAAGGGCATCTGTCTCGGACCTCAGAACTTCCTCGGCCGCGCCTACCAGCAGATTCCGGTCGGCATCACGGTCGAAGGCGCGAATATCCTGACGCGCAGCCTGATCCTTTTTGGCCAGGGCGCGATCCGCTGCCATCCCTACGTTCTCGACGAGATGCACGCCGCGCAGGATAACCAGCTGGAGCGCTTCGACAAGGCGTTCTGGGGACATATCGGCTATACGGTGTCGAGCGCGGCACGGGCGATGGTGATGGGCCTGACGGGATCGCATTTCGTGGCGGTTCCTGCGGATGTCGCGCCCGAAACGCGCCGCTACTACCAGCAGCTGACACGCTTTTCGGCCGCTTTCGCCTTTCTCGCAGACATCTCGATGGGGACGATGGGCGGCGCACTGAAGCGCAAGGAGAAACTTTCGGCACGCCTTGGCGACATCCTCTCGCTCATGTACCTGGCGTCTGCGACCCTGCGCCGCTTCGAGGCCGAAGGCCGTCAGGCGGCGGATGCGCCGCTCATGCACTGGGCGATCTGGGACTGCATGTTCAAGGCCCAGAACGCGTTCGAGGGCGTGATCGCGAACTTCCCGAACAAATTCTTCGCGATGATCCTGCGTCGTCTGGTGGTGTTCCCGCTCGGGCGCCCGTACGTCGTGCCGTCCGACCGGCTCGGTCACGAGGTCGCCCGCTGCCTGATCGAACCGGGGCCGGTTCGCGACCGCCTGACTGCGGACGTTTTCCTCCCCGACAACGTCGAGGAACCGGTCGGCGCACTCGAAGCGGCCCTGATCGCCACCGTCGCGGCCGAGCCGGTCGAGGCGAAGCTCAAGGAGGCGCAGAAGCAAGGACGTTTCCGCCCCGGTCTTCTGGTCGACGCCGACGTGGATGCAATCTGGCGGCGGGCACGCGACGAAGGGGTCATCAGCGCCGAGGAGTACGTCCTGGTCGAACGGCGAAATGCGTTACGCGACAAGGTGATCCGCGTCGATGACTTCGAGTACGACTTCGGACTGCGCGACGCCTTGTGTGAAGCCCCGGGACTGAAAGAGGCCGCGTGAGCGGCATGCTCCGACACTTGGCGTAGCGCCAGCGGTCTGCCCAGGCAGGTCGTCTGGTCCGCTTGCGCATCAGGAACTGAAGCCATGAATGAATCCATCTACATCATCGACGGTGCGCGAACGCCGTTCCTGAAGGCAAGGAACGCGCCGGGGCCGTTTGCTGCGTCGGATCTGGCGACGGCGGCCGGGTCCGCGTTGCTCATGCGCCAGCGCTTCCGGCCCGACCAGCTCGACGAGGTGATTCTGGGCTGCGCGAGCCCGTCGCCCGATGAAGTCAACATCGGCCGCGTGGTGGCGCTGCGCATGGGCTGTGGCCAAAAGGTGCCGGGCTGGACCGTGATGCGCAACTGTGCGAGCGGGATGCAGGCACTGGATTCGGCGCTTGCCAACATTCGTTCGGGGCGCTCGGAACTCGTCCTTGCCGGCGGGGTCGATGCGCTCTCGCGCGCCCCGCTGCTGTTCTCGGATGCCTTCGTGTGCTGGCTTTCGGGCTGGTACGCGGCGAAGACGGCGGGCCAGAAGTTTGCGGCACTGCGGCGGCTCAAGTTCGGCAGCCTCGCACCGGTGATCGGCATCATGAAAGGCCTGACCGACCCGATCGTCGGCCAGTTGATGGGGCAGACGGCGGAAAACCTCGCCTGGCGCTTCGGCATCTCGCGTGAGGAAATGGACGTCTTTGCCGCGCGCAGCCATCAGCGTGTGATGGCCGCGCAGGATCAGGGCCATTTTGCGGAGATCGTGCCCCTGATCGACCGCGACGGCGCCGTGTACAAAGACGATGACGGTGTCCGGCGTGATTCCACAGCAAGCGCTCTGGCGAAGCTGAAGCCCTTTTTCGACCGCAAGTACGGCAAGGTCACACCGGGCAACAGCTCGCAGATCACCGACGGCGCAGCGTGGCTCATCCTCGCCTCGGAGCGTGCCGTCGAGCGCCACGGCCTGACTCCGCTGGGGCGCATCGTCGACAGCCAGTGGTCGGGGCTGGATCCGGCGCAGATGGGGCTTGGTCCGGTCCATGCCGCGACGCCGATCCTGTCGCGCCACGGACTCGCCCTGAACGACCTCGATGCCTGGGAGATCAATGAAGCCTTCGCTGCGCAGGTCATCGCATGCCTGCGTGCGTGGCGCGACGAGGACTACTGCCGCAACGAACTGGGGCTGGAGGGCGCACTCGGTGCGCTGGATGAATCGCGGCTCAACGTTGACGGCGGCGCAATTGCGCTCGGTCACCCGGTCGGCGCCTCCGGTGCGCGAATCGTCCTGCACGCCTTGAACACCTTGCGCCGCAACGGCGGACAGCGCGCGATGGCGAGCATCTGCATCGGTGGCGGTCTGGGCGGGGCGATGCTGATCGAAAAAATCTGAAGGAGGAGGGCTGGACGGACGCCGTCAGTGCGTCCGCCGCAAGAGACCGACCGGGCAGACGGAGCCTCCGTTGTCGAGGATCGGTCCACATCAATTGGAGACAGGGGCAATGGCAACATCGATCGGGCTGCTTGTGGATGCGACATGTGATCTTCCGCACGAATTCTTCCGGGATCATGAAATCGGGGTGTTGCCGGTGGCGATCCGCATTGGCCAGACACATCTGGAGGATCGCCGGGATCCGCTGCAGACGGCGGAGTTCTACCGGCAGCGCTACGACCGGCGTGATGCGCTGCATGCCGAGACCCATCCGATGGGCGCGGCCGAGGTTGCCGAGGAGATCCTCGGGCGCTGGGCTACGGAGTGTGACCACGTGATCTGCATGACCGTGACTGCCGCCCGCAGCGGGATCTTCAGCAACACCACGCGGGCCGCGGTGGAAGTCTCCTCGCGCAGCCGTGACCTGCGTCGCAGTCATGGGTTGCCCGGGCGCTGCACGGTTACCGTCATCAACACCCGCTCGATGTTCGCGGGGCAGGGCGTGTTGGCCTGGGAGGCGGCGCGACTGCGCGAGGCAGGGGGCGACGCGAGCGCAATGGCAGAGCGCCTGGCGATGCTGGCCGATCACCTGCATTGCTATTTTGTCGCGTCGGACCTGTACTACCTGCTGCACCGTGCCGCGAAGCGGGGAGACACCAGTGTGAACTGGACGGCGTACGCGGTCGGCAAGGCGCTCGATCTGAAGCCGATCCTGCTGTGTCACCAGGACAACACCGGACCGGTGGCCAAGTCCTGGGGGTTCAACGCTGGCGTGCGGAAAGTTTTCGACAACACGCTGGCGCAGGTCGAGGCTGGCCTGCTCGTGCCTTGCGTATGCGTGAGCTATGGCGGCGACCTGGCAGAACTGGAGAAGCTATCCGGCTTTGCCGCATTTCGCCGAAGGATCGAGGCGGCCGGCGTCGAGCTGCTGGTGTGCCAGATGAGCAAGACCGGCGCGGTGAACGTCGGTGCAGGTGGTTTGTCCGTCGCGTTCGCGGCCGAACGGCACAAGTTTTCATGAAGGCTGCGGCGCGAGCCGGCAGCGGGAGCAGAAGGATGAGCGTAACGTACAAGCACTGGCGACTGGAGCGTGAGGCCGACGGCCTGGCCTGGCTCTGGTTCGACAAGGCCGGCGCGGGCACCAATACCCTGTCGACCGAGGCGATGGAAGAGTTCGCGAGCGTGCTGGCGGCATTCGAGAGCACGCCGCCGAAGGGTTTGATCATTGCCTCGGCGAAGCCTGCAGGGTTCATCGCCGGTGCGGATATCGAAGAGTTCACACGCGTGGACTCGGCCGACGCCGCGCGTCGGCTCGTCGAGCGCGGCTGGTCCCTGTTCAACCGCCTGGCCGCCGTGCGCTTTCCGACCCTTGCGCTGATCCGCGGGCATTGCATGGGTGGCGGGCTGGAACTGGCGCTCGCGTGCCGTTACCGGGTGGTGGTCGATGAGCCGGGCACCCGGCTTGCGCTGCCTGAGGTGATGCTCGGCATCGTGCCTGGCTGGGGCGGCATGAAGCGCCTGCCTGAAGTGGTCGGTCCGGCTCTTGCGCTCGACCTGATGCTGACCGGAAAGGGCGTCAACGCCCAGCGCGCGAGGAAGATCGGACTGGCCGATGAGTGTGTACCGCCGCGCGTGATGGAGAATGCCGCGCGCCTGCTCGTGGTCTCGGGGCAGGCGCCACGCAGTCTGCCCTGGATGCTGAAGCTGATGAACGGCCCGCTGAAGGCGATCGTCGCGAAGAAGGCGCGCGAGCAGGTCGCAACCAAGGCGCGTCCCGAGCACTACCCGGCGCCGTACGCGATCCTCGACATCTGGGCACGGTACGGCGGCAATGCGCTGGCGGTGCCGGCGGGTGATCCGGCCTCGCTGGAGACCATCTTCCGCTCTCCGACGGCGCGCAATCTCGTGCGGGTGTTCTTCCTGCAGGAGCGCCTGAAAGGCTTCGGCAAGGACAGCGACTTCGTACCGCGGCATGTGCACGTGGTCGGTGCAGGCGTGATGGGAGGCGACATTGCGGCGGTGTGTGCGCTGCGTGGCATGACCGTGACCCTGCAGGATCAGGGCGTCGAGCGGATTGCGCCGGCCATCGCCCGGGCAGCGAAGCTCTACGAACGCAAGTTCCGCGGCGACGCAAAGCAGGTGCGCTTCACACTCGACCGGCTCGTCGCCGATCCCGATGGTCACGGCGCGGCGCGCGCCGATGTCATCATCGAGGCGATCTTCGAGAACCTAGAGGTCAAGCGCGGCCTGTTTGCCGACCTTGAACGGAGGGCCCGCCCGGATGCGGTGCTGGCGACCAACACGTCGAGCCTGCGTCTCGAGGACATCGCCCAGGGCCTGGCGGATCCGTCGCGGCTGGTCGGCATCCATTTCTTCAACCCGGTCGCGATGATGCCGCTCGTCGAGGTGGTGCGCGGGGCGGCGTCCGATGAGGAGGCCGTGCGCCGCGCCGCCGCCTTCGTGCGCCGCATCGACAAGTTGCCGCTGCCGGTTGCGAGCGCGCCGGGATTCCTCGTCAATGCGGTGCTCGGCCCCTACATGCTCGAGGCACTGCGCTGCGTCGAGGAGGGGATTGCACCCGAAGTGGTCGACGCGGCAATGCTGGCGTTCGGCATGCCGATGGGGCCGGTCGAGCTGGTCGACACGGTCGGACTCGACATCGCGGTGGCAGCCGGCAAGGCCTTGACCGGAGCTGCCGAGGCCAGCGCGCCGGCAAGACTTCTCAGTCTTGTCGCGGCCGGGCATCTGGGCAAGAAGAGTGGCCAGGGCTATTACGCCTGGGACAACGGCAAGCCGCGCAAGGCTGCCGCCGGCCCCGTCCCGGAGGGGCTCGCGGCCCGCATCGTTGCGCCGCTGCTGAATGCGACGCGGCGATGCGTTGAACAGGGCGTGGTCGCGGACGCCGATCTAGCCGATGCCGGGGTGATCTTCGGAACCGGCTTTGCCCCCTTCACCGGCGGACCGATGAACTACCAGAGCGGGATGGTGGCCGGATCTGCACCGCGTCGGGTCGCCGCTGCGAGTGGCGAGCGCCCCGCCCACACACAGGAGGCTTGAGCGATGAGCGCCGAACCGACTTCCCCGCCCGACGCCGTGCGTCTTCCCGAGCACAAGCAGCCCGCCCTGCGCGTGATGCCGATGCCGGCCGACCTCAACCCTTCGGGGGACGTGTTCGGTGGCTGGATCATGGCGATGGTCGATATCGCCGGGGCGATTCCCGCGCGCCGCCGCGCCAAGTGCCGGGTGGCGACGATCGCGGTGAATTCCTTCCTCTTCAAGCAGCCGGTCTCGGTCGGCGATCTGGTGAGCATCTACGCCGAGGTGAAATCGGTCGGGCGCACCTCGGTGACGGTCGAGGTCGAGGTGTTTGCCGAGCGCGACCCGGAGAACCCCGTCGTGGTCAAGGTCACCGAGGCCACGCTGACCTACGTCGCGGTGGACGACCGTGGCCGCAAGCGACCGATCCCGGCCGAGTGAATCCCGGTGGGCGACCGGATCCCCGTCCGCCTCACGAAGCCATGACACAGAAGTGAACCACAGGAGAAAAGTGTGAGCAATTTCATCATTCGCAAGGTCGCCGTGCTCGGCGCCGGCGTCATGGGCGCCCAGATCGCTGCCCATTGCGCGAATGCCGACGTGCCGGTGGTGCTGTTCGACCTCGCCGCAACCGATGGCAAGCCGAACGCGATCGTCGACAAGGCACTGGCCGGGCTGAAGAAGCTTGATCCGGCGCCGCTGGCGACGAAGGAGCGCCTCGGTTTCATCGATGCGGCGAACTACGGGTCCGACCTCGAGCAACTGCGCGACTGCGACCTCATCATCGAGGCGATCGCCGAGAAAATGGAGTGGAAGCTCGACCTGTACGCGAAGGTCGCGCCCTTCCTGCGCGCCGACGCGGTCTTCGCGTCGAACACCTCGGGGCTGTCGATCAACCGTCTGGCCGAAGGCATGCCGGAGGGGCTGCGCAGCCGCTTCTGCGGCATCCACTTCTTCAATCCGCCGCGCTACATGCCCCTGGTCGAGCTGATTGCGACCCGTGACACCGATGCGGCGATGCTCGATGCGCTCGAGGGCTGGCTCACGACGCGTCTGGGCAAGGGCATCGTGCGCGCGAAGGATACGCCGAACTTCGTGGCCAACCGCATCGGCGTGTTCTCGATCCTCGCCGTCATGCACCATACGGCACGCCTGGGCCTCGGCTTTGACGAGGTCGATACGCTCACCGGGCCGCGCATCGGCCGCCCGAAGAGCGCCACCTACCGCACCGCGGACGTGGTCGGACTCGACACCCTGGCACACGTCATCGGCACGATGCAGGCCACGCTCGCCGACGATCCCTGGCATGCCTACTTCAAGCAGCCGGAATGGTTGCAGGCGCTGATCGCGAAGGGCGCGCTGGGGCAGAAGACGCGGGCCGGCATCTTCCGCAAGGAAGGCAAACAGATCCTGGTACTCGACGTGGCGCAGCAGAACTATCGTCCGAGTGCCGGAGAGATCGCCCCGGAAGTTGCCGACATCCTGAAGAATCGCGATCCGGCGGCAAGATTTGCGCAACTGCGCGCGAGCGAGCATCCGCAGGCGCAGTTCCTGTGGTCGATCTTCCGCGATGTGTTCCATTACTGCGCGGTGCATCTGGGCGCGATCGCCGATAACGCGCGTGATCTCGACCTCGCGATGCGCTGGGGCTTCGGCTGGGCACAGGGGCCGTTCGAAACCTGGCAGGCGGCCGGCTGGCAAGATATCGCGCAGGCGATCCAGGCCGACATCGAGACCGGCCGGACGATGTCTGATACGCCGCTGCCGGCCTGGGTGTTCGAGCGCAGTGGCGTGCATGAAGCGCAAGCTTCGTGGTCGGCTGCCGAAGGCAGCCTGAAGGCGCGCTCCACCCTCGGGGTGTATGGGCGCCAGCTCTATCCCGAGCAGGTGCTCGGCGAGGCTCCGAAGACGCGCGGCGAGACGCTGTGGGAGAACGAAGGCGTGCGCCTGTGGACGCGTCCGGATCAGGATGCACGGATCGGCATCCTGTCGTTCACGTCGAAGAACCACACGATCGGCAACGAGGTCCTGGATGGCGTCATCGAGGCGATTGCGCGTGCCGAGAGGGATCTCGACGGGTTGGTGATCTGGCACGAAGCGCCGTTTGCGGTCGGTGCGAACCTGATGCAGGTGGCCGAAGCGTGCAAGGCGGGGCAGTTTGACCTCCTCGAACGGACGGTCGCGAAATTCCAGCAGGCCTCGATGACGATCAAGCATGCCCACGTGCCGGTGGTTGCAGCGGTGCAGGGCATGGCGCTCGGCGGCGGGTGCGAGTTCCTGATGCACGCCGCGCACCGCGTGCTCGCGCTCGAATCCTACGTTGGTCTGGTCGAGGCCGGGGTTGGCCTGATTCCGGCTGGCGGTGGCTGCAAGGAGTTTGCGTTGCAGGCGCATCAGCTCGGCCGCAAGGCGGCCGGTGGCGACGTCTTCCTGTACATCCAGCAGAGCTTCCAGACGATCGCGATGGCCAACGTCGCGAAGAGCGCGCTGGAAACCGTGGAGCTTGGATTTGCCCGCCCGTCGGACGACATCGTCTTCAACGCGAACGAACTGCTGTACGTCGCGATCCGGCGCGCCCGCGCACTCTTCGAAGCGGGCTATCGGCCGCCGCTCGTCCAGCGCGCCGTGACGGTCGCCGGCCGAAACGGGATCGCGACCTGCGAGATGATGCTGGTGAACATGGCGCAGGGCGGATTCATCTCGGAATACGACTATCGCGTCGCGCGGGCCGCTGCCACGGCACTTTGCGGTGGCGAAGTCGAAACCAATGCACGGGTCAGCGAAACGTGGATTCTCGACGTCGAGCGTGCGCAGTTCGTCGACCTCCTGAAGAACGAAAAAACGCAGCAGCGCATCGCGCACATGCTGGAAACCGGCAAGCCGCTGCGCAACTGATCGGGGAATCAAGAACATGAGCAAACAGGTACAGGAAGCCTATATCGTCGCGGCCACCCGCACACCGGTCGCCAAGCGCAACGGCATGTTCCGCAGCGTCCGCCCGGACGACATGCTGGCGCATGTGCTGACCGCGGTGACCGCCAAGGTGCCCGGTCTCGACTGCAACGAGATCGGCGATGTCGTCGTCGGTTGCGCGATGCCGGAAGCCGAGCAGGGCATGAACGTGGCCCGCATCGGTGTGCTCCTCGCGGGGCTGCCGCAGGGTGTGCCCGGGATCACGATCAACCGCTTCTGCGCCTCGGGCCTGCAGGCGGTGGCGGATGCCGCAGCCCGCATCCGCCTCGGCGAGGCGGATGTGATGATCGCGGCAGGCACGGAATCCATGAGTGCGATGCCGCAGATCATGGGCAACAAGGTCAGCCTCAATCCGGCCATCTTCGCCAGGCAGGAGAACATGGCGATCGCCTTCGGCATGGGCCTCACCGCCGAGAAGGTCGCGCAGCAGTGGAAGGTGAGCCGCGAGGACCAGGACGCGATGGCGCTGCAATCGAACCAGCGGGCGGTCGCGGCGATCGCCGCCGGGCATTTCCGTGACGAGATCACGCCCTACCTGGTGCGCGCGCATCTTCCCGGCGAGGGCGGAACCGTGCGCGTGGTCGAGAAGCTGTGCGAGCACGACGAGGGTCCGCGCGCCGATGCATCGCCCGAAGGGTTCGCGAAACTGCGTCCGGTCTTTGCCGCCCGGGGCTCGGTCACGGCGGGCAACAGCTCGCAGATGTCCGATGGTGCCGGGGCCGTGGTGCTGATGAGCGAAGCCGCGCTGAAGCGCTACAACGTCCAGCCGATTGCGCGTTTCGCATCGTTCGCGGTCGCCGGTGTGCCGCCCGAAGTGATGGGGATCGGCCCGGTCGAGGCCATCCCGCGTGCGCTCAAGGCTGCCGGCATCGCTCAAGCTGATCTCGACTGGATCGAGCTCAATGAAGCCTTTGCCGCCCAGGCGCTGGCCGTGATGCGTCAGCTCGAGCTCGATCCGACGAAGGTCAACCCGCTCGGCGGTGCGATCGCTCTGGGGCATCCGCTCGGTGCGACCGGCGCCATCCGCACCGCCACGCTGATGAGCGCGCTGCAGCGCGAGAAGCTGCGCTACGGAATGATCAGCATGTGCATCGGCACCGGGATGGGTGCCGCCGGGGTGTTCGAGCGGATCTGATCCCCTCGGACTTCCGGCTTGCGGACGGCGGCGCGGCTTCTCTCCCTCTCCTCGGCTGCGCCGCCGGACTGCTTTTCATCCATCTTCTTGCAACGGGCTGGAAGGCAGTGAGTGTTTCCAGCAGTCGAGCGTCGTCTGGTACATTGCGCACCGTTCGCATTGCTTGGTGAAGGAGATCCGGCCAATGGCCAATACCGTTCTGTTCGAATCGAGGGACGGCGTCGCGACGCTGACGCTCAACCGTCCCGACCAGCTCAACGCACTGTCGGTCGAGATGATGGAAGACCTCTTTTGCGCCGTGCGCCGCTTGCGCGAGGACGAGAGTGTCGAGGTGGTGATCGTCACCGGTGCCGGTGAACATTTCATGGCAGGCGGGGATCTGAAGGATTTCGCGCGTAATCTGCACCTGAGCCCGGAAGCGCGGCTGGTGAGCTTCCGCGCGATGATCGAGCGCTATATCAACCCGACGGTGGACATCCTGCAGTCGCTGCGTCAGCCGGTGATCGCGCGCGTGCGAGGCGCCTGCGCCGGATTCGGGCTGTCCCTGATGCTCGGCTGTGACCTCGCCGTGTGTGCGGAGGACACGAAGTTCACCACCGCCTATTCGTCGATCGCGCTGCCGGCCGACGGCGGCATGACCTACTTTCTGCCGCGGATCGTCGGGACGCGCAAGGCGATGGAGCTGCTGCTGCTCGGAGAACGATTCGATGCGCAGCAGGCGCTCGCACTCGGATTGGCGACGCGGGTGGTGCCGGTCGATGCGCTCGACGGCGAGGTCGACGCTCTGGTGCGACGGCTGCAGAGCGGGCCGCTCCATGCCTATGGCGAGATCAAGCGCTTGCTCGCGGCGAGCCCGGATGCGCATCTCGCGACGCAACTGCAGAGTGA
This sequence comes from Rhodocyclaceae bacterium, assembly GCA_023383815.1. Classification (GTDB taxonomy): domain Bacteria; phylum Pseudomonadota; class Gammaproteobacteria; order Burkholderiales; family Rhodocyclaceae; genus JACOUN01. Next base: position 65,465 of record JAHDYG010000010.1, on the reverse strand, counting down.
GGCCGATGCCTTTGCGCGTTGCAGCGCGACGCACGATTTCGGCGAAGGCGTGACGGCCTTCCTGGAAAAGCGCAAGCCCGCGTTCCGCGGCAGTTGAACGGCAGCGTCGGCTTACTTGAGCAGGCGCCGGCGGGTGAGTGCGGTCGCGAGCCAGAACGGAATCACGATGTAGGCGAGCAGTACTGCAGTGTGGACGAGGATGTCGCCCGGGATCGTGCCCAGCAGCAGCGGACGCACGAGCGCGACAGCATGCGTGAGCGGCAGCAGCGCGGTGAGCGTCTGCAGGGCGGCGGGCAGCTGCTCGACCGGGAAGAACACACCCGACATCAGGGTCATCGGCGTGACAAAGAGCGTGAAGTAGTACATGAAGAAGTCGTAGCTCGGCGCGAGCGCCGTGATTACGAGCCCGAGGGCGGCGAACGCGAGCCCGACCAGGACGATCACCGGGATCACCCACAACGCGTAGCGCGTCTCGGTGAAGCCGATCGCAGTGACGACGAGCAGGATCGCGGAACCGGCGAGCAGGGCTTTCGAGGCTGACCAGACCAGTTCGCCGACGAGGACGTCGTCGAGTTCGAGCGGCGTGTTCATGATCGCTTCCCAGGTCCTTTGCACGTGCATGCGCGAAAAGCTCGAATACAGGCTCTCGAACGAGGCGCTGTTCATCGTCGAGTAGCACACCATGCCGGCCGCGAGGAAGGTGATGTAAGGCACCCCGGCGATCTCGGGCAGCAGGGCGCCGATGCCGAAGCCGAGCCCGAACAGATAGATCACCGGGTCGGCCAGATTTCCGAGCACCGAAGGCAGCGCAAGCTTGCGCCAGACGAGGAAATGGCGTCGCCAGACGGGAACGAAGCGCAGCGACAGTTGCGGCGGGTGCCAGTGGCCGAGGGTCATGGTGCTGGGTTCAGTCGCGCAGTTCGCGTCCGGTGAGCTTGAGGAACACGTCCTCCAGATTGGCCGGGCGATGGAGGTAACGCAGGCCATGCTGGGTCGCGAGGTGGGCGAGCAGCGGTGCGGGATGGGTGACATAGCAGAACGCCGTTTCACCGCTGACTTCGTGACGTTGCGACAGCGCCGCAGCATGGCGGGCCGCCCAGGTCTCGACGCCGAGCGCGGAACTGCCCTCGTTCCAGTCTCCGTACACTTCGACGACCTGTGGTTCGATATGGGTTGCGATCAATTCGCGCGGGGCGCCCTCGGTCAGGATCCGGCCGCCGTCGAGAATGGCCAGGCGATCGGACAGGCGTTCGGCTTCGTCCATGAAGTGGGTCGTCAGCAGTACCGTCGTTCCGGAACGGATGAGCTGTTTCAGGCGATCCCAGATCAGATGGCGGGCCTGCGGGTCGAGGCCGGTGGTGGGTTCGTCGAGCACCAGCAGCTCGGGGCGGTTCACGAGCGCCCGCGCGAGGGTCAGGCGCCGCTTCATGCCACCCGAGAGGGTCTGGATGCGGGCTTCGTGCCGGCCTTCGAGCCCGGCGAAGGCGAGCAGCTCGGGGATGCGGGCGGCGATCTCGGCATCGCGCAGGCCGAAGTAGCGTCCGTACACCATGAGGTTCTCGGCGCAGGTGAAATCCGGATCGAGATTGTCGATCTGCGGCACGATGCCGACCCGCATGCGCGCCTCGCGCGCCCGTTCGGGAACGGGCAGGCCGGCGAGCCGGATGGTGCCGCCGCCGGGTGCGGTCAGGCCGAGCGCGCAGCGCAGCGTCGTGGTCTTGCCTGCGCCATTCGGACCGAGCAGCGTGAAGCACTCGCCGCGCCGCAAGGTGAGATCGATTCCGGCGACCACCCGCTGGTCGCCGTACGCTTTGGTGACGCCACGCAGGACCAGCGGTGAGCCGCGGTGATCCGTGTCGACGGCAGAGCCCTCGGTCCGCGGTCCGCCTTTGCGGGAAGCGAGTGCCGCCGTGCTCACGCGCTCATCCGGCGGGCGGTACGGTATCGACAAAGCTGGGTCGGGCGAACAGGCGTTCGGCGAGGGTCTTCAGGGCCGGGTGATGGTCGCGCCAGCCGATCGTCGGAAAACGCAGGTCAAGATAACCGAGGGCAACCCCCGTGGCGATGTCGCCGAGCGTCATCCGTGAGCCATGCAGCCACTCGCGTCCGCTTGCGCGGCGCTCCATCAGGTCGAGGCCGCGGGAGATCTTCTCCATCTGGCGTGCGATCACGCTTTCGCTGCGTTCTCCGTCGGGCCGGCGTGATTCGAGCAGGGCGGTGACCGCGGCGTCGGTGATGCCGTCCGCGAGCGCTTCGCTCTGGCGCACCCGCACCGCTTCGAGCGCTTCGTCCGGAATCAGTTGCGGCGCGGCGCCGAGGGTTTCGAGATAGCCGGCGATGACCGGAGAATCGAAGAAGGCTTCGCCGTCGTCGGTGACGAGCGCGGGTACCTTGCCGAGCGGGTTGACCTCCGGAATCCGGGTATTCGATTCCCAGGGCGAATCCACGACCAGGTCGAACGGTAGCGACTTCTCCGCAAGGAGGATGCGGATCTTGCGCGCGTAGGGGCTGGTGAGCGAGGCGAAGAGCTTCATCGTTGCGTCCTCCGAGTCAGAGCGGTGCCCAGGCACCGGTAAGGATGTTGCGGATCACATGCAGCTTGCCGTGGAAGAAATGGTCGGCACCGGGCACCACCGTGACAGGCAGCTCCTGCGGGCGCGCCCAGGCGAGCACGTTGGCGAGCGCGACGGTTTCGTCGTTCTCGCCGTGGATCACGAGTGCCGGTACGCCCTCGGGCAAGGGCCCGGTGTCGTAGTGGCGGCTGCCGTCGGCGGCGTGGCCGGCCGCCATACCCACGAGCGCGAGACGCTGAACCGGCGTCATCGAATCTGCCAGGCGTCCGGCCACGCGCGTCTGCACGTAGCCTCCGAAGGAAAATCCACCCAACGCGAGCGGCAGGCAACCCCAGCGCGATTGCGCCCAGGCGACGACAGACAGCATGTCCTCGGTTTCGCCCTCGCCATGATCATGCGTGCCTTCGCTTGCGCCGACGCCGCGAAAGTTTGGCCGCATCGTCGCGTAGCCGAGGTCGCGGAAAACCCGCGCCAGGGTGTGTGCAACCTTGTTGGTGCTGGCGCCCCCGAACAGGGGGTGCGGGTGGCACACCAGCGCAATTCCGCGCACCTCGTGGGGCAGGTCGAGCAGTGTTTCGATGGCGCCCTCCGAACCGCGCAACACCACCCTTTCGGTCGGCAGTGGCCGGCCCATCAGGCGTCGCCCAGTTGCAGGCGCTTGACGACGCGACCATGCACCAGATGCTCGTCGATGATCTCGTCGATATCCTCCTGATCGACATAGGTGTACCAGACGTTGTCGGGGTACACCACCAGGACCGGTCCTTCGTCGCAGCGGTCGAGGCAGCCGGCCTTGTTGATGCGGATCTTGCCCCGGCCCTTCAGGCCGAGCGCACCGATACGGTCCTTCGCGTAGGTCTGAAGCGTCGAGGCGCCGTGGTTGTTGCAGCAGGTCTCTCCGGGTTCGCGCTGGTTGCAGCAGAAAAAGACGTGGTGCTTGTAGTAGCTCATCGGAAGGCTCCGTCGGAAGCATCGTGGGGTCGGGGCGGCTCATTATAGCGGCCGTGATGCAGGTGGCGGCCCGGACGGGGGCTTTGCGGATCGCCACCACGCGTGGTGTTCTGACCATGGCGCCGGAGGAAGTTTCCCGATGGCGATTCCGGCGCGCGTCCGTGCCGTGAGTCGAACTACCCGCATGTGCTACGCTTTCCGGCCTGACGTCGGGCGTCGTGTGCAACGGAGGGTGCCATGGAAGTGAACCGGGCCTTGCTGAAGGAGGCGAGCGAGCAGGGTGTGATCGATGTGGCGCAGGCCGAGGCACTGTGGCACTTTCTTTCCGAACGGGCGCAGGACACGGCGAGTTTCCGTTTCACGCATGTCCTGTACTACCTCGGCGGGATGCTGGCGATCGGTGCGATGAGCCTGTTCATGACTTTGGGATGGGAGGCGTTCGGCGGTTCGGGCTTGTTCGCCATCACGCTCGCCTATGGGATGGGAGGACTGTGGCTGACCGAGCACCTCCTGCGTCGGCGTGCACTGCCGGTTCCAGCGGGGATCACCGCCACCTTCGTCATCGTGCTGGTCCCGCTGGCGGTCTACGGCCTGCAGTCGGCGCTGGGGCTGTGGCCCGAGAGGATGGCGTATCGCGACTATCACCGCCTCATCGACTGGCGCTGGCTCCTCATGGAGCTGGCGACGCTTGGCGTCGCAGCCGCGCTGCTGTGGCGTTATCGCCTGCCCTTTCTCGTCATGCCAGTGGCGGTCACCTTGTGGTACATCGGGATGGATATCGTGCCTTTCCTGTTCGACGGCGATCGTTCATGGGAGCTGCGCAAGCTGGTTTCGCTGCACTTCGGACTGTTGTTCGTGGGGCTGGCGTTCTGGGTGGATCTGCGCTCGCGCCATGGGCAGGACTTCGCCTGGTGGCTCTATCTGTTCGGCGTCCTGACCTTCTGGGGAGGGCTCTCGCTGATGCGTTCGGACAGCGAACTGGCAAAGTTTGGTTACTTCGGCATCAACCTCACGATGATCTTCATCGGTGCGATCCTGTCGCGCCGCGTGTTCGCTGTGTTCGGTGCGCTGGGAGCGGCTGGCTACCTCGGCTACCTCGCGCACAGCGTGTTCCGTGACAGCATGCTCTTTCCGTTCGTACTGACGGCGATCGGGCTCGGCATCATCTACCTGGGCATCGTCTGGCAGCGCAACGAGAAGGACTTCGGCAACCGGCTTCGGGAAAAACTGCCACGCCCCTTGCGCGAGCTGATCGAAGCGCGGCGCTGAGGCCCCGCAGCGCGTCGGGATCTCGAAGGACTTCTCAGCGCAGGTCCAGATGCTCGCCGCGCCACAGGCCGAGGGCGGACAGCCAGGCCAGCGCGAGGAAAGGCCACAGATCGGCGATGAAGCGGGTCAGACCGTGGAAGTTGAGCAGATTGCCGTACTCGAGCCGGTGCAGGCCGGCTGTGAGGTAGGGATTTTCCGGGATCAGGTTGGCGAGCGTGGTGGCAAGCAGAAGCGCCAGGCCGGCGAGCCCATGCTGCTGGATGCGCGTCAGCAGCAGTGCGACCGCGAGCAGCAGCAAGCCTGCCATCAGGCCGATTCGCGTGCCGGGGGTGAGCCAGATCAGCGGGCCGCCCGGCGCGAGGAAGGCGGACGTAGCCAGCGACTTCGCAGCGATCGCGAGGGCGATGAGCAGGAGAACGGGCAGCGGATTCTGTCCGCGCAGCAGGCAACGGCCCAGAAGACCGGCTGCGACCAGACTTGCCGCGACGAGGACCGCCTCGAGCCTCATGAAGCGCTCCGGATCGAAGGACATCGGGGTCGGGAGGCCGAGTTGCCGGCGCAGATCACCGCTGCCGAACAGGAAGGTTTCCGGGGTGAGCTGGGCAAGTAGCCAGAGCCCGAGCAGGATGACGCCGATGTCGCCGGCGCGCCCGGGGATGACGCATTCGTCACGGAGGCGATGCAGCCCGCCGCCGGATCCGAACAGACTGCGTCCGAGCAGGGCGCCTCCGGTCGCGCCGATCAACGCGCCGAGCACGTTGCAGCCGAGATCGACATTGGAGGCCACGCGCGTAGGCAGGAAGTTCTGCGTGGTCTCGATCGAGAAACTCAGCGCTGCGGCCAGCACGGTGGCCAGCAGGGCTGCCGCGGGCCGGCCCAGGCCGGCCGGAAGCGCGGGTACCAGCAGGAAGCCGAGCGGGACGTAGCCCAGAACGTTGAGAACGATGTCCTCGGTGCGGTAGTAGCGGGGCCATGGCGCATAGAGATAGTCGAAGAGCGGGAGCCCGGTACGCTGCCATCCCGTGAGCGGATGCAGGCAGGCATATCCGATCAGAAGTGCGCAGGCGGTGGCGAGGAATCGATTCAGGGTCGCGGGGTGGGATGCGGACGGCATGATTCAGCCTGGGGCCGGTTCCGGATGCCCGATTCTAACCGAGTGCGCGAGGCCAGGCCTGCAATGCGGGCCGCGATCGGTGTGCTGCGAGCGTGTTCACTCCTCTTCGCAGCACAGCCCCGTGTGGGCGACAACGCAGTTGCGACCACTGTCCTTGGCGGCGTAGAGGCGTTCGTCCGCACGGCGCATCACGGCCTCCGTACTGACGCCGTCGATGCCGAACGTCGCACAACCGATGCTGACGCTGACCGCGAGCGGCGCTCCGTCCGGGGCTACGAGTCGAAGATCCGCGATCGTCGCCCGCAGTCGCCGGGCCACTCGCTGCGCCGACAATTCATCGTCTGCGGGCAGCAGTACGCTGAACTCCTCGCCGCCCATGCGTCCGATGACGTCGGACGGGCGCAGCTGAGCTACGCAGGCAGAGACGAAGGACCGGAGTACCAGATCTCCAGCAGCGTGGCCGTGTTCGTCGTTGATGCGCTTGAAATGATCCAGGTCGAGCGCAAGCAGGGACAATGAAGTCCCCTCCCTGCGGGCGCGCGCCCATTCTGCCTCGAGTCTTTCGAGGAAGTCGCGACGGTTGCTCGCCCCCGTGAGCGCATCGGTGGCTGCGAGATGCTGCAACTGGGCATTGGCGCGTTCCAGGCGGATGAGGGCATCTTCGGCGCGCGCCTTCTCCGTCTTCAGCTGGCGGATCAGGTCGGCGAGGCTGTAGACCGAAGAGAAGGCGCGCGTCGTGTGATATGCCTGCACGACCCCGTAGCTGAGCAGGAAGAAGCCGGCAGCGAAGATCGTGTGGCCGAGCCACCACTGGTGATTCCAGGCGCCGGCGAGCAGGAACGAGATCGAGGATTGTGCGAAGACGGCCAGCGCGATGAGGTAGAACAGAAGCAGCGGTGAGCCGTGGTGGTGGCGGCTGGAGAGCATTACGGCGATGCCGGCGAGGGCGCAGGCAAGGGCTGCGATCTCGAGCGCGATGCGCAACAGCGAGCCGGTCGGCAGTGGTGAGAACGATGCAGCCGCGATCACGAGATCGATGAGCACAAGTGCGATCAGGCCGCGGTGCCAGAACCCGTTAGCCCGGAAAACGGATGGCTCCTCGTGAGGCTTTCCGTACTGCATCAGGCCATACACGAACAACCCGACCATCGCGAGGCGTGATGCGGGACCGTAAAGCAGGAACAAGGGCAGATGGGTGTCGGACAACCGGGTGAGCAGGCCATGCGGCGCGTAGAGGACGGCAAACGCCAGAAAGCCGAGTGTGAGCCAGCGCAGGAAGGGTTCCCCGGATGACTCATAGCAGCGCCAGGTCACCCAGGCAATGAATCCGGAAAGGACGATGGCTGCGCCGATCGCGACCTCGTGGATGAGGTGGTGCTCGAAGCGCAGCTCCGGGCGCTGGAACAGATGCAGGTAAAGGATGGCGATCGACGGGGTGAGCGCGAACGCGGCCGTCAGTGCAGTTTCGTACAGCTTGGTGAAACGATGGGAGGCGATCTCGGCGGGGGTTGCGGAGCCGGCTGCAGGCTCGGGGTGTGCCATCGCGTTGCGCTCCTTTACGCCGCTTGCCTACATTCGGGCTGGGTTCGGCGGGCGCAGTCTGGCGAACGGGTGGGTGCGACGGAGCAGTGCCCAGGGGGCGTAGTCCCGCTGCAGGGCTTCCCAGTCGACCGCATCGAGCGTGTTCTTGACCAGCAGACCCAGTTCCGTGTCGCCCTCCATCAGCAGTCGCCGGCCGAAGAAGAGCGTATCGGCGTCCTCCTCGCGCAGTGCGAGCGCGAGATAGTCACGCACGTTGGCGGTCAGAATGAGATCCGGTTGTCCTCCGGAGCGAGTGATGCGAAAGCCGTTCGCACCGAGCGTGAAGTCGAGCGTGAGTCCGGCGTCGCGCACCTTCATCCGCAAGTGACGACCGGTCAGCGGCTCAAGATCGTCACGCGGCAGGATGCGGCCGAGTGCGAGGTTCAGCGCCAGAACGAGCGCGAAGGTCGGCGGCTGCTGCGGCAGGCGGGACGCGATGCGCCCAAGAACCGTCGGGATCGTGAAGGCCGGGATCTTGAAGGAGGTCATGACGGTCTGCGCACTCTCAGTAGGCGGTGATCAGGAAGACTGGCACAGCTCGAGGCCCGGGCGGCCGTGCCAGAAACCGTTGCACGGCTCGCCGATCATCCATTCATGGCTGCGGTGGAAAGCCTCGCCCGGATCGACTGCGCCGTCAAGCACCGAGCGAAACAGGTCGAGCACCTGCAGAGTATGTTCTCCTTGCGGGCTGATCCGCAGGATCTGTGCGCGGGGAGCGACCTGCGACAGATCGGCCAGCAGGTTGTGCACCCGCGCCGACTGGGTCTGCACGCCGTTGAGGGTCAGGAACGGCTCGCCCTCGCGCGTGCGCAGCACGAGGCCGTCGGCCAGTCCAAGGCAGCGGAATTCGCAGGTGTCCTTCTGCAGATTGAAGTGCCGGGCCGTGAAGCAGCGCGCCGAGTGGGCGAGCGGGAGCCGGCCCCAGGCCAGTACTTCGGTCTCGATCGACTGGTCGAGACCAGCCTGCAGGGCCGCGAGTGCCGCGCCCGACATCTCGGGCGCGACGACCCAGCGGCCGGCGCCTGCCGCCTGCATCAGCGCCATCGTCTGCGGATTGAAGAGGTTCAGGGCGGGACCCGCAACCCAGCCCCGGCGCCCGGCACCGGCGAGCAGATGCACCGCCGACATCTCGTTCGCTTCTACGCGGTGGCGTTCCTGGCCGACGATGCGGCGCAGGGTCTTGAGATCGGACTCGGATTCGATCAGCGACTGTGTGGACAGCACCACTTCCTTGCCCGCGTCGGCGAGCAGGTCGGCGACGTCGAGCCAGTCTTCCAGGCGCAGCTCATGGCGGCGCGAGCAGACCGTCTCGCCCAGGTACACGATGTCGGCAGCGCTGTCCGCGATTCCGGCGTAGAAATCGAGGGTGGCCTGCCGCGACCAGTAGTAAAGCAGCGGACCCAGTGCGATGCGGGGAGCAGTCATTTCCACGGCCTGTAGTAAGCGCCGAGCGTGTGGCTGCGGCCTTCGGAAACCTTGTCGAGCTCGGCGACCCAGGCGGGCTGCACGGCGAAGTGAGTCGCATCCTGCTGGATGCGGTCGAGCGCAGCGCGCCACACCCGAGTGACCTGCGCGACGTAGGCGGGGCTGCGCTGGCGCCCTTCGATCTTGATCGCCCGGATTCCGGCCTTCACGAGTTCGGGCAGCAGTTCGAGGGTGTTGAGGCTGGTTGGCTCTTCGATCGCGTAGTAGGTTTCGCCGTTGACGTCGAACCGGCCCTTGCACAGGGTCGGGTAGCCGGCCCGTTCGTCCTCGCCGAAGCGGTCGATCAGAATGCCGTTGAGCCGTGTTTCCATCCCCTGCGATGTCTGCTCCCAGCGCACGTGCTTGCCGGGGGAGCAGGCGCCATTGCAGTTGGGGGACTCGCCGGTCGCGTAGGCCGAAAGCGCGCAGCGCCCCTCGACCATGACGCACAGTCCGCCAAAACCGAACACTTCGATCTCGACCGGCGTGTGGGCGATGACATGTTCGACCTGCGGCAGAGAGAGCACACGCGGCAGGACGGCTCGCTGGATGCCGAACTGCTCATAGTAGTAGTTGATCGCCTCGTAGCTCGTTGCCGAGCCCTGCACCGAGAGGTGCAGGCGCAGCCCGGGGTGGGTCTTGCGCGCATAGGCCATCAGCCCCGGGTCGGCAAGGATCACGGCATCGATGCCGAAATCGGCGGCGCGGTCGACCGCGGCGGTCCAGTCGGCCCAGTTGTCGGCCTGAGGGTAGGTGTTGAGCGCGAGCAGGACCTTGCATCCGCGTGCGTGGGCATGGTTGATGCCTTCGCGCATCGCCTTCGCGTCGAAATTCAGGCCGGTGAAGTTGCGCGCGTTCGTCGCGTCCTTGAAGCCGACGTAGACGCAATCGGCGCCGTTGTCGACGGCGGTCTTGAGCGCCGGCAGGCTGCCCGCCGGGCACACCAGTTCGATTCGGTGCTTGGAAGTCATGGATAGGCCGAGCATGAAAAGCGTCGCAACGATAGGCGATTCGCCCAGGAGGCGCGTTGACCGGTATCAAATGGGCGGCCAGCGGACCACGGGTCCGCGTGTGTCAGTCCTGTCTGCTGGCAGCTTCCCGTTCCAGGTTCTCGAGCAGGCTCATCAGTTGCGCGAACCGCTTCTCGCCGGGGGAAAGGGTGTTGGCGCGCAGCAGGCATTCCCTTGCTTCGCGGATCCGGTCGCGATCGTAGCCGGTCTTCTGCAGCGCGACCAGGAGCACGTAGGAGAAATTGAGCAGGACACGGACGTTGGCGGGCATCTTGTCGCGGGCGGCACGCATCGCGGAGACGGCATCCTCGTATCTTTCCTCGCGAGCGAGCAGGACCCCCCGGTTCATCATCTCGATCGACTCGAGCCGGGTCGCCTCGATCATCGCGCGACCTTGCTCGGCCAGGTCGGTGCCTTCCAGGACCTTGTCGACCTCGGCCAGCAATTGCCCATTTTCCGGGTTGTTGCGCACCTCAGCATCGAGTACGGCGAGGGCCTTCTCGGTTTCGCCGCTCGTCAGCATGAACTGCGCCATCTCGATCGAGGTCGTGCTGTCGAGCTGCGCGGCCGACTGATCGAGCAACTCGGCCACGCTGCGGGCGGCCTCCCTGGCCGCTGCCTCGTTGCCGGCCTGACGGTGGACCAGACCTTCGGTGAGCTTGGCCTTGAGCTGGACCTCGGGGGTGTCGAATTCCTTGCCGACTTCCGCGAGCACCTTCATGGCCTCGACGGGGTTGGCCTTGCCGCCATAGGCCTTGGCGAGCCCAAGATAGGCGTCTGCCGTCTTGAGGATGGAATGCTTGCCGAGTGCGACGCTCTTGCGGAACGCGCGCTCGGCACCGTCGAGATTGCCGAGCTTGAGATCGATCTCGCCGAGGTTCTTCTGCCGCGTCACCGAATTGGGCGAGAGCGCCACCGCCCGGCCGAGTACGGCCTGGGCGCCTTCGGTGTCGCCCAGCGCGAGCTGGGTCCGGGCGAGCCAGTCGTAGGCTTCGAGGTAGGAGCGGTTGATGTCGACGACCTGTTCGAGCAGGTCCCGGGCCGCCTCCAGATCGCCACCCTGGAAGTGGAGTCGGGCGAGACCGACCTGCGCCCACGGGACATCGCGCTGGGCGAGGATGCTCTCGTAGACCTTGCGTGCCGCATCGGGATCGCCGACCTTGAGCAACAGATCGCATTTGAGGCGCAGCAGATCGGCGGCGTTGGCCCGGTCGGTCGTGAGGCGCTCGTCGCACAGGCGGATCGCCTTCAGGTAGTCGTGCGCCGCCATGGCCTTGTCGATTGCGGCAAAGGAGCCCTTCTTCTGCCACAGGCGTGCCAGGCGGCCACTGAGCATCGTCTCGGTGATCGGCTTGACCAGATAGGCGTCGGGTTGATACTCGCCGGCACCCATCACCGTCTCCGTGGATTTTTCGGCCGTCACCATGACCCAGCATGACCCCGGACCCACGAGCTGGCGGTGCTTGGCTTCTTCGAGTACCTGCTGGCCATTCTTTCCGGGACCGAGATCGAAATCGCACAGCACGACGTCGTAGCGGCGCTTGCCGAGCATCGTCACGGCTTCGGAACCGTTTGCGGCCATGTCGATCGCGCTCGCATTGGCGCCGCAGTTGCGCAGGATGTCGCGCAACATGCTGCGCATCCCCTGGAAATCGTCTACGACGAGAAAGACCGCCTTGGCGAAACGCTCGGCAGATTCCTTGTCGGGTCCGGTGATCTGGAACGCCATGGTCTTCAGCCCCCGCGGTCTGGATGGACCTTCATGGCAGCCTCAACACGAAGCGGCCACCCGGTTCATCGGTCCGGTTCTCGAGGCGGATCTCGCCGTGATGCGAGCGCGTCCGGTGCATCTTGGCGACGATTGCCGAGAAGTACAGTCCGAGGCCGGTACTGCCGGTCGCGAAATCGACCCCGCGCATCGCGGCCGCCCCTTCGTCGAGCATTGCGGAGGGATAGCCCCGGCCATTGTCCTCGATGTGCAGCTCGAGTGCCCCGTCTCTCTCGAGCACCACCAGCCGGACGCGGTCGCGCGTGTAGTGAATCGCGTTGTTCAGGGCATGGTTGATCACACCGGCAACGAGGTCGCGATCGAAATCCCAGTACAGGTCGGGATCGTGCTCGGCCTCCAGCTCGATGCCCTTCGATTCGAGCAAGGTCCGGTTCTGCGCGAAGACCTCGGTGACGAATTCGTCGATCGGGATCGTCTCGGGGTTGAACGGATAGAGGTGGTTGCCAACCTTGTAGAGCGTCAGCAGGTGCATCAGGTTGCTGTTGATGCGTTGCGTCTCGTAGAGCATCTGCGCCAACTGGGGCCAGGCTGGAAACGTCTCGCGGTCGGCTTCGTTCACGACCTTCTGGAGGAAACCGATCAGCATGCTGATCGAGTTCTTCATGTCGTGCACGGCGGAGGCCAGAAACAGCGAAACGTCCGCCTGCATCGGTTTGTCGTCCATGACGCTTCCTTGTAGTCGTGTGACATTGTCCGGATCATACACCGAGCGGAGGTCCGGCAAACCCCGGGAACGGCGCAAAGGGGCGGTTTGGGCGCAGGCGCTAGAATCGAACGGCAGCCATCAGGCAAGGGAGCGGAACATGAACGAAGGATTCGCGCGAAGGATTCGCAAGGCGCTCGCGGCACGCTACCGGCTCGTCTACGTTCGCTGCCATGAGGAGCGCCGATTGCAAGGCTTGCTCGCGGCGCTGGCCACCGAACGCGCGCAGGGCGGTACCGGATTGCACGTCTGGACGAGCACGAGTGGGCTGCAAGTCGAAGGCGAGGGGCTCGTGCCACCGGGCGACGCGCTGGCCGCGTTGCGCTTCGTTGCCGGATCGGGGCGGGACGGGTTCTATCTCTTCAAGGATCTCCCTGCGCAGTTCGCAGCCGACCCTTCGCTGGTGCGTGCACTGCGTGACCTGTACGACGAACTCGCGGAGCGGGATTGCTTCGTCTTCCTGTCGTCGCCACGCCTGTGCATCCCGGACGAACTGGCGCATCAGATGTTCTATGCCGATCTCGGAATACCGACCGAGGACGAGATCCGCGCCGAGCTGTTGACGATCGCTGGCCGCAGCGATGTCGTGCGCGAACAGACCGAAGCCTGGTTCGATCAGGTTGCGGTGGCGATGAAGGGCATGATGCTCAATGAGGTCCGCCACGTGATGTGGCGCCTGATCGCCGAGCAGCGGCTCGGACTGGAAGCCGCACTGGCCGACATCCATGAGGAGAAGGGTGCGGCATTGATGCGGGAAGGGTGCCTCAAGTTCATTGTCCGCAGCGTCGAGATCGATCAGGTTGGCGGCCTCGAGAACCTCAAGGAGTGGGTGCTGAGCCGCAAGGCCTTCTTCACGCGTACCGGCATGGAGACCGGAGCGCCGCTTCCGTCCGGAGTGCTCTTCATGGGGGTGAGCGGCTGTGGCAAGAGCATGGCAGCCAAGGTCATTGCGAGCGCATGGAATCTCCCGCTGGTGCGTCTGGACATGAATCTCGTGCTGTCCGGAGCGTACGGCTCGCCGGAGTACGCCTTCGATCATGCCCTGCGCGTGGCCGAGCAGATCGCGCCCTTGGTGCTGTGGATCGATGAGATGGAGAACAGCTTCGGCTACGACATGGGTGCGCGTGGCGCAGGCAACCAGAACATCTTTTCGAGCTTCCTGACCTGGATGCAGGAAAAGCCGTCGACCGTCTTCGTCGTGGCGACCGCGAACCGTATCGAGAAGCTGCCGGCCGAGGTGATCCGCAAGGGACGCTTCGATCAGCTCTTCTTCCTCGATCTGCCGACCGAGGAAGAGCGTCGCCGCATCGTCGAGATCCACATCGAGGCTGCGGGTGCCGATCCGGCCTCATTCAATCTCGGTGTGCTGGCGGCCGTGACGAAGAACTGGAGCGGCGCCGAGATCGAACAGGCGATCCGCTCCGCCGTCGTGCATGCCTATGAGCAGGGCAGGCCCTTCAACGAGCGCGACGTGATGTGGAGCACCTCGCGCATGGTCCCGCTGTCGCGCACGATGGAAGAACAGATCAAGCAGTTGCGTGTGTGGTCGCAGGAGCGCGCGACGCCCGCCTCGCGCAAGCCCGCCTGAGACGGATTGCGCGTGCTGCGTGCGCGGGCATCTCAGCCCGCAGCGCTGAGATGCCCGTAGATCAGGGCGCCGCCGATGTAGGTGCCGGCGATCGAGCCGAGGGTGGTCAGCAGGAACACCAGCAGCACGTGCGACACGCGGTTCTTCCACCAGCCACGCGGATGCAGCACATCCTTGCGCAGAGTGGCGAAGTCGCCGACCTTGGGTTTGCGCAGATACAGTTCGACCGCGGCCGCCACGAACCCGACCCCGATCGTTGGATTGAGCGAGGTCAGGGGGGCCGCGAGGGCGGCCGTCAGAATCGTGAGCGGATGCGCGAGCGCGATCAGGCCTCCGACGGCGGCGAGTCCGCCGTTTACGAGCACCCAGTCGAGGATCATCTGCATGCCAATCTCGGTGTTGCGGCTGAAGCCGAACACGAAGCCGGCTACGATCACGGCCACGATCGCCCACGGCAGGATCCGTGGCCAGCGCGCCCTGGGAGGCGGGATCTCCAGCGCGCGCAGGATGTCCTCGGGCGGGGTGGCCTGTTCGGCTTCCGCACTCAAGTACCGCTCGATGCCGGCCAGGTGCCCGGCCCCGACCACGGCCAGGACCTTGCGCGCCGTTCCCGATTCCGCAATCTTGCGCAAGTGTGCCGCCATGTAGCGGTCGCGCTCGTCGATCAGCGGACCATGCAGGGCCGGACACTGGCTCGCGAACTCACTGAAGGTCGCATTCAGGACATCGCCTTCCTTGAGCCGTTCGACTTCAGCCTCGTCGATCTTCTCGCTCGTCAGCACGCCGGTCACCAAACCACCGGCCAGTTCCATGCGCTGCCACCAGGGTACCGCGTGCCACGTCCTGCGCAGTGTCAGGCCGATGTCGCGATCGATCAGCGAAAGCGGGATCCGCTGATCCAGGGCGCCCGTGATCGCCGCGCGCAGCTCCGCGCCCGGTTCGATGCCGAACTGCTCGGCCAGGCGCTGCTGGTAGGCGCCGAGCGCTAGGCTTGCGGCCACCATCGGAACCTGTCCCTTGCGCAGCACGGTGAAGAGATCGAGCCTTCCGAGCGCCTGTGGGTCGAGCATTGCGCGCTGCCGGTTGTCGCACAGCTCGACAGCGACCGCGTCGTAGTGGCCCGTCTCGATGAGGGCGGCGACGGCCCGCGCGCTCGCGGCCGAGACATGTGCCGTGCCCAGGAGGGTCAGCTCGGCTCCCGAGACGGTGAGCTGGCGGTGGGGCTCGTTCGCGAGGACAGGGTGCATGGACGGGGCGGGCAGGATCGGTCAGCGCGCAATGCTAGCAGACGCGCCTGCGCCTGCGCAGGCGGACGCGCTTGTCGCATCCGGAAAGCTGATGGACAATGACCGCGGCGAGCGCAAGCGGGGAACAGCATGAACCGTCGTCAGGTACTCAGGCGCATCGGCGTGGCTTCGATCGGAATGGCGATGCTCAAGCTTCACGAGGCGCTTGCCGCGGGGCGTTTCGGCAAAGGCGCAGGCGTGGTCCGCGTGCGGGGCGATGTGCGGATCAATGGCCGGCCGGCGCAGGTTGATCAGCTCATCCGGACCGGCGACCGGATCGAGACCGGGAAGGCGAGCGAGACGGTCTACGTCGTGGGCCGGGATGCTTTCCTGCAGCGCGAGAGCACGCAAGTCTCCTTTCCAGAGGGCGATGGGGAGTTCCTGATCCGGACCTTGCGCGTCGTGACCGGCCGCATCCTTTCGGTTTTCGACAAGGGCGACAAGCGACTGGAAATCCCGCACGCGACGATCGGCATCCGCGGCACGGGCGGCTACGTGTGGGCCGAAGGTGGCACGACCTATTTCTGTCTGTGTTATGGCGTTGCCGACATCGAGCCGGATCTGGCACCCGAGCAGGGCGTGACCATCGAGACGCAGCACCACGACAGTCCGTTCTGGATCACGCCGGGGCATCCCGAAGGCATCCTGCGGCGAGCCCCGGTCATCGATCACAGTGATGCCGAACTGACGCTGCTCGAAAACCTCGTCGGTCGCTGGCCACCGTTCTACATCGGCTCCGGCGATGGCATCATCGGCGGCGGGTACTGATCGGGACCCGACGCCAGCTGCCCGGGATACGCCTTCAGCGTGTGCGTTCTTTCCTGACCGCGAGGAAGACCGGGCCCCACATCGGATGTCCGGCCTCGGCCTTGTTCAGTTCGAATTCCGGATCGAGCGTGAGGATCGCGCGAAAGGCTGCGGCGCACGGTTCGTTTGCGCCCGTCGAGCAATGGATGAAGGCCAGATGCTTGTGCGCACGGATCGTGTCGGCGGGACGCTGCAGGCCGAGTGCGAGCGCAGCGTGCAGCCTGCCTGTCGCGGCTTCGTAGCGCCCTTCCTCATAGGAGCGGATGCCCTGCGCCAGATGCTCTTCGGCTTCGCCCGGAGCGATGCTGGCAGGCGAAGCCGGATCTTGGACGGGGGCGGTCATGCAGCCGCCCAAGAAGGCAGTCAGCAGCATGACCAGGAGCATGGTACGTCCGGGGCGCTGCGCAGAGGGGGCGATGGCGTTCATCACTGAAACCGGTGTTGGATGCGGTGGGCGGCCCCCGATTCTAGCGTCAGATTCTCGACGCGAGGGGGGAAATCGGCGTTGCGAAGCTCGATCCGGTACTTGCCCGGAGCCAGCTCCAGCTCACGCAAGGGAGGCGAGACCCCGCGCATCTTTCCGTTTACGTGGATTTCGCCCCACGGCAGCACGCTCAGCGTGACTCTGGCCGGCGCCGCTGCAGCCTGCTGCGGCCGGGGAGCGGGCGTGGGGCGTGCTGGAGCGGCCGGAGGTGGCGGGGGGGCGAGATAGGTTTCGGGAACCCCCTCTTCGAATGCGACGATCGGAGGCGGTGCTCGCAGACTGGTGTCCGCCGCAGGGAGGGGGGAGGAGGCGGCTGCGGAGGACTCCGGTTCGGGCGTGGCACGCGAAGGGGGTGCGTCACGCTTGCTCAGGAGCAGGCCGGCGAGTGCGAGCAGCAGCACGGCTGCGGATGCGAACAATCCGGTGCGCCGCCTGGCCGATCGCCCCGACGCGTTCGCCGCGCGCATCTTCGGCTGCGGCTGTGGCACATCGGTTGTGGGCGCCGGGTCGTCTTGCGCGCCGGCTGCGTGAACCGGGTCCGGCGAATCGTCGGGCGGTGTGCGCAGCACTCTGCGCAGGGCTCCAAGCGCGCGTCCCATGTCCTTGGCGCGCTGGAAGCGATCGTCGGGGCTCTTGGCGAGCGCCCGCATCACGATCGCGTCGAGTTCCCCCGGAATGTCTGGGTTGAGGCTCGCGGGAGCAGGAGGCATGGCGTGCAATACCTTGTGCATGACCTCGGGGATCGTCTCGCCGCCGAAGGCATCCTTGCCCGTGAGCATCTCGTACAGGGTCACGCCGAGTGCGAAGACATCGGTCCGTGCGTCTGCCTGGCCGCCGCCGATCTGCTCGGGTGCCATGTACTTCGGGGATCCCAGCACGGCGTCGGCCATCGTTCGTCCTGCGTCGGATGCAAGAGCGATCCCGAAGTCCATGATCTTCACGGTGCCGCTGCGCGCGAGCATGATGTTGGCGGGCTTGATGTCGCGGTGGATGACTCCGTTCTGGTGCGCATACTCCAGGCCGCGTGCGACCAGCAGCGCGATGTCGACGATCTTGCGTACCGGCAGCACCACGCCGCTGTCCAGGCTCTCGCGCAGCGTCCGCCCGGGCAGGAATTCCATCGCGATGTAGGGGGTATCGCCGCTTTCGCCGACGTCGTAGATCGTGACGATGTTCGGGTGGTTGAGGCGTCCGGCCGATTTGGCTTCACGATAGAAGCGCTCGCGAAAGCCGGTCGCGACGCCGCCGTGCAGATCAATTGCGAGCACCTTGAGCGCTACCGTGCGCTCGATCAGCGGATCCTCGGCACGATAAACCGTTCCCATTGCACCGCGCCCGAGCGTACCGGTGACGATGTAGCGGCCAATCGTCGGGCGATCGTCCGCCGATTCGGCAGATTCGGGAGGGACGGGGCTCATGCCGGGGCTAGCTTCAACTCATGCTCGGAAGGACTGGAAGGTAACACATGCGGCATGACCGCGGCACGTTGCGAACCGCCGGAAGGGTTCGAAAAAACCCAAACGGGATCACATAATCGCAATCGTCGTGTGCAATAATCGACCGCTGCAGCCGAATCAGGAGAGGATCCGGGAGGTCCTCGCGATGCAAACCTCACAAAAGGGTCAGGAGACGTGTCGAGTCGCGACGCCTGGAAGATCGAGAGCCGAACGGATGTCGGCTGCCTGCGCACGCTCAACGAGGATGTCGTGCGAACCAACCCCGAGCTTGGTTTGCTGCTGGTTGTCGACGGGATGGGGGGACACAATGCCGGAGACCTGGCGGCCCGTGTGGCGGCCGACGCGCTCGAACGAAGCCTGAAGGCGGCAATCGGCAGCGTCGGCGCGGACGGCGGTGCAGTCACCGACGCGGTGCGCAACGCCTTTCTCGACGCCGATCGGCATGTGCGAAGCGCGGGCGAGGCGAATCGTGCGCATCTCCAGATGGGTGCAACGGCCGCGTGCGTCGTGCTGCGCGACAATCATGCCCATCTCGGCCACGTCGGCGACACCCGGATCTATCGTCTGCGCGGCGGAAAGCTCGAATTGCTGACCCGCGACCATTCCGCTGCCCAGCGCATTCTCGAATCCGGGATGGTCGACGAAGCCGGACTGTCCGCGAGCCGCAACCGGCATCTGGTCACGCATGCACTGGGCGCCGATGCGGCCGATGCCATCCGCGTGCGCCGGATCGAGGTCGAGCCGGGCGATCTGCTGCTCGTCTGCTCGGACGGCCTCAATGACATGGTCGATGGCGCCGACATCGAGCTGTTGCTCGATACACTGAAGGACGACCTCGCGCTTGCGGCCGATCAGCTCGTGATGGTTGCGCGCGATTGTGGTGGCCATGACAACATTTCCGTGGCCCTGGTCCGGATCGATGCGCCGTTCGTGGGTGGCCAGGCGTCGGGAGGGGCTGCGGCTGAAGGGGGGCGCTCGTTCTTCGGGCGTTTGCGCAAGTGGTTCGGCGGGGCGGGCTAGGTCATGGCGAAGATCGTACTCAGTCGGGACGGCAAGATTCTCGATCAACGCTTCCTGGGCGAGGAGCCGGTGCGGATCGGGCGCGATGCCGAATGCGAGATGACCGTCGCCGAACCGGGGATCGCTGCGCAACAGGCGCGGATCACGACGATGGTGAACGACCACATCCTTGAAGATCTCGAAGGGGCGAGCGGAATGCTCGTCAATGGCAAGCCGGTCAAGCGGCATCTGCTGCAGAACGGGGACGTGGTCTTTCTTGGCGCCTACCGGCTCAAGTACCTGAACACCGCAGCAACGGGGCGAGGGCTCGATCGCACGCTGCTGCTCAGCGCCGATCAGGTTGAGGAGATCACCGAGCTTACGAGCGGTGGCACCTTCGGGCTCGGGCTCGCGTCAACGGCAGCGCATGCCGCACGGGACCGTTTCGCGCGCGCGCGCCTGCGTTTCATCGAAGGACCGCATACGGGGCAGGAGATCGAGATCGAGCGCATCCTCCACCCGCTCGGGCAGCGTGAGATCTCCTGGGCGATCCTGAACCGGCGACCGTCCGGTTGCTTCGTCACGCATGTGGGTGGCTCGCGCGGACAGGTCAACGGCCGGCCGCTCGGGGATTCGCCGGTGCTGCTGAACGAAGGCGACGTCGTTCAGGTTGGCGAAGACAAATTCGTGTTTCATCCCCGCTGAGCAACCGTCTCGCCGGGATCGCCCGATGGCGATCCCGGATCCGGAGTTGCGTTGAAGCCCTTTTCAGCGTGCCGTGTGGTGACTGCCAGCCGCGGCGTGATGATGGCCGGCGTGCGGAAGGTGGTGGCTTCTGGGGCCGAGGAGCCCGCCGACGAACATGCCCAGCGCACTGACCGCGAGGCCGTATAGCTGCGGCTCGATGTCCCCTTCGGGCACGAACAGTTCCAGGAACAGCCAGGTGCCAATGCCGAGTACGATCGCCAGCGTTGCACCGAGATTGTTTGCGCGCTTCCAGAACAGCCCGGCCGTGAGCGGCACGAAGGCGCCGGCAAGGGTGACGCGGTAGGCGCTCTCGACCATGCTGTGGATCGTCGCGTCGGTCGACACCGCATAGATCGCGACGATCGCCGTGAACGCAACGACTGCAGCACGTGTCGTCAGCAACAGCTGGCGGTCGTTCATGTCCTTCCAGAACCCGCGGACGATGTTTTCCGAGAAGGTGACGGACGGTGCGAGCAGGGTTCCCGAGGCGGTGCTCATGATCACCGAGATCAATGCACCGAAGAACACGACCTGCGCGGCGAAGGGCATGTGTCCGACGATGAGGTTGGGCAGGATGAGCTGCGAATCTTCTTCCATGAAGCGCTCTACCATCGCCGGGTCGATCAGTGTCGCCGAGTAGGCCAGAAACAGCGGAACGGCTGCGAAGAAGAAGTACGACAGGCCGCCGATCGTCGTGCCCCACATCGCAACGCGCTCGTTCCGGGACGAGTTCACGCGCTGGAAGACGTCCTGCTGCGGGATCGAACCCAGCGCCATGGTCAGGAGTGCGGCGATCCAGGCCAGGATGTCGAGCATGTCGGCCGTGGGCAGGAAATGGAGCTTGCCCTCGGCGGCCGCCTTGGAAATCACAACGTCGAAACCGCCGGCCATGTCGCCGGCCAGCCACGTGACATAGAGCAGACCGAGGATGATGACGATCATCTGCACGAAGGTCGTCAGTGCGACCGACCACATGCCGCCGAAGAGCGTATAGACGAGGACCACCGCGGCGCCGATGAAGACGCCCTGGTTCATCGTGATCGCGCCGTCGGACAGCACGTTGAACACCAGCCCCAGCGCGGCCATCTGCGCACCCACCCAGCCCAGGTAGGAGACGATGATCGCCAGCGACAGCGCGATCTCCGTTCCGCGGTTGTAGCGCACGCGGAAGAAATCGCCGAGCGTGAGCAGATTCATCCGGTAGAGGGGCCGTGCGAACACGAGGCCGAACAGCACGAGGCAGATCGACGCGCCGAGCGGGTCCGAGATCAGTCCGCGAAAGCCTTCGTCGATGAAGGTCGCCGAGATGCCGAGCACGGTTTCCGCACCGAACCAGGTGGCGAACACCATCGCAAGCACGAAAATGAACGGCAGATTGCGGCCGGCTACGATGTAGTCGCGTGCGTTATGTACCCGGGTGGCCGCGTAGAGGCCGATGCCGACCGATACGGCGAGATAGGCAATCACAAGCCAGAGGAGCATGGGCGGGTCTTCCGGTTATGGTTGGAGGTCGAACGACTCGTTCGAGCGCGGCAAGTGTAGCAACGAATTTTCCGGAATGGGGGTGAAATGCCTTCCGGATTGCACTGCGTGCGATCAGTCTTCGGCGAGGCCGGCGCACCCGTTCTGCCCGTCGGTCCGTGCCCGAGTGAGGATGGGCAGGTGATAGACGAGATGGAGGCCGAATGCCGTGATCCAGCACGCGCTCGCCGCAGCGAGCGCGAACCCGGCGCTGACCGGGCCCACGCCCACCGCCGCACGCAGCAGCGCGGCACCCGCAATCAAGGTGATCGCGACCGGCACCCAGATCCGTCGGTCGGGCTCGAAGCCTGCGTGGACGCGTCCCGCGATGTTGAGCACGGCAAAGATCGCCAGGCCCATCGCGCCGATCATCGCGAGATGACGTCCGGCACTGACCCACGGGGCGTCCGTGAGCAGGGCGATCCCCATGACCGCGTAGCCTGCGGCCATGAACCAGTACACGAGGTAGAGCATCAGCGCCCAGCGCTGCAGCAGCGCCCGCCCGACGTGCCAGTCGTTGAGCAGGTTCAGGAGTGCGGCGCCCGCGGCCAGCGCGATCCAGCCGGAAACCGGGTGTCCGGGGGCGACGAACTCCGCTGCCGCGTGGAGCAGGATGCAGAAGATCGCGAGCTTGCGTCGCGGCGGGCGGGCGAGATACTCGATCGTGGTTTCGCCCGCTTCCTCCAGGGCGGCGTTGACGATGCGCATCGAGATGCGGCTCATCGCAACGACGATCAGTGCCATCAGCAACCCGGTCGTCAGCAGCAGCCAGCGCAGCGGGTCGGCGCCGGCCAGGGCCTCGACGTGGAAGCCGACGGTGGTGACGACCAGGGCCGACAAGGCCCACAGGAAGGACAGGTGGCGACGGTCCGGGTCGCGCCACAGGCGCGGCGCGACGAGCACGATGAGGCCGGCGAGCAGGCCCGTGTCCGCAAGCATCGCAGCGATCGCCGCACCGGGGATGGACGGAGCCGCGAAGGCGAGGCGTCCGGCAAGCCACAGGACGAGCAGCGCGAACACCGGCTCGCGGTCGATCGCGCGGGTCGTCGTGAACTCGGGGATCGCAGTCAGCACGAAGCCGGCGACCGAGGCCATCGCGAAGCCGTACAGCATCGCATGGGCATGCCATACGACCGGCCCGCCCGGCGTTGCGGGCAGCGGCAGGCCGACCGCGAAGAAAGCGGCCCAGAGTGCGAGCGCGACCACCGCACTGGCGGCGGTGAGCAGGAAGAACGGCCGGAAGCCGCATTCGAACAGCGGGGCGATCGGCCCGCTGCGCAGAAAGCTCAGCATCGGTGGCTCCTCCGGGGTGTCCGCGCGGGGTCGTCGAGGGCGATGATCTCGGCGCCGACCGCTGTTCCGGCATCGCGGCTGCACGTCGCCTCGACTGCGGCCAGCCCGAAGCTTTCGCGCACCGCGGCGTCCTGCAGCAGACGTGCGGTGGTGCTGTAGACGAAGGCATCGTCACGCTGCGCGGCCGGATGCGCGATGTGCATGCGGCGCACGATGCGCCCCGGCGTGGGCGCCATGACCAGCACCGTGTCGGACAGGCGCACGGCCTCCATGAGGTCGTGGGTGATCATCAGCACGCCCAGGCTGCGTGCTTCCAGATGGCGCAGCAGCAACGCGTAGAGTTCGGTCTTGAGGCCGATGTCGAGTGCCGAGAACGGTTCGTCGAGCAGCAGCAGGTCGGGATCGATCGCCAGCGCGCGCGCGAGCGCGACGCGACTCTGCATGCCGCCCGAGAGCTGGTGCGGGAACTTGTCGAGATCGTCGTGGGCGAGCCCCAGTTGCAGGCCCAGTGAGCGGGCACGACGGTCGCGTTCGGCGCGCGGCATGCCGGCTGCCTTGAGCCCCAGCGAGATGTTGTCGAGCGCGCTCTTCCACGGCAGCAGGCGCGGTTGCTGGAACATGCAGGCCGGTCGCGCGAAGTCGTTGTCGATTCGCCCGGTGCGCAAGGTCGTGAGCCCGGCGCACAGATGCAGCAGCGTCGTCTTGCCGCAGCCGGACGGGCCGACCAGCGCGACGACTTCGCCGGTGGCCACATCGAGATCGACGTTCTCGAGCACCGTGTGCAGGGCGAACGCGTGGCCGACGCCGCGCACGGACAGGCGGGGGGGCGTGTTCACGACCCGATCCTCACGTTGCGACCCGCCAGCGCTCGACTTCGCGCTTGAGCGGTTCGAGCAGCAGGTATTCGACCGCAAGCAGCAGGCCGACCACCGCGGAGATCCAGGCCAGCGTCGCAGCGGTGTCGAGGTGGGAGCGGCTGACTGCGAGTGCGGCACCCACGCCGTCGCTGGAGGCGAGCAGCTCGGCCATGACGACGACCTTCCAGGAGATGCCCAGCGCGGTGATCCAGGCCGGGAACAGGTAGGAGACGACGTGGGGCAGCACCACGTCGGTAAACCGCATCCATGGCGGCAGGCGGAAGACGCGGGCCATGTCGCGCAACTGCCCGTCGAGCGTGCGCGCGCCCTGCATCGCACCGACGAATACCACCGGCAGGCAGGCCACGAACACGGTGAAGACTGGTGTCCCGTCCCCTGCACCGAACCACAGCAGCGCGAGCACCAGCCAGGCGATCGGCGGCGTGCCAATCAGCACCGTGACGATCGGGCGCGACATCATCGAGGCGGTCATCGACACGCCGGCAGCCAGTCCGAGCAGGCTGCCGGCCACGAGGGCGAGACCGAAGCCGGTCAACGCGCGCCGCGCGGTCGCGGCGAGTTCCGGCCCTGCGCTGCCGTCGGCCAGCAGGCCCGCCAGCGTCGCGAAGGCAGTGCGTGGATCGGGCAGGATCAGCGCGCCGTAGTGCACGCTCGCCCACTCCCAGGCGGCGAGAAACAGCAACAGGCTTGCGATCGCACCCCAGCCGCTCCACAGGTAGGCGGGAAGGGAAGCGAGCCAGTTGCGAACCAGGGTCACTGCGCGACAGCCCCGTAGAAGCCGTGGTCGGGCAGCTTGCCCCCGACCACGGCCGGGTTGCGCGCCATCAGGTTCTCGAACAGGAATTCCAGTTCCGCGCGGGCGTCGGTGGCCGGCACCGCCTCCAGCGGGCTGGCCGCGACCGCGTCGGCGACCGCCTCGGCATTGAGCATGTCTACGCGCGTCGCGACGATGCGCCCGCACGCGACGGCGTTGGCCTGGCACCAGGCCAGCGAATCGCGATAGGCCTCGTGGATGCGGCGCACGAGGGCGGGGTCGCCGCGCACCGCCCCCATCGCCGCGATGCCGGCCTGCGGGATGCGCGGCGCACGCTGGAACACGCGCCCCCATTCGATCTGCAGGTCGATTGCCCGGTGCAGTTCCGGTGCGACGATGCTCACCGGGAACGACTGCGTACGCCGCAGGGCCATCGAGACGGCCGGTTCGGCCAGCAAGGCATGGTCGACGCGTCGCGCGATGAGCAACTGCATCGCGTCCATCGGCGTGGCGACGTAGCGCAGGCGAAAGTCGCGGCGTGGATCCAGCCCCTGCGCTTCGCCGATCAGCCCGAACAGCAGGTCGGGCATGTCGGCGCGAAACGGCATCGCGATCTCCTCACCCTTGAGGTCCGCGAGGGTCTTCAGTTCCGGATTGCGCGACACCAGCCACAGGATGCCCCAGGTCGAGACGTTGATGAGTTCGAGCTTCGCACCACGGTTGTAGAGGTTCGCCGCGACGCTGGTCGGCATCGCCAGCACGTCGGCGCCGCCTTCGAGTGCGAGCACGCGCAACTGGTCGGGATCGCGCCACGGTTTGAACTCGACCTGTTCGGCAATATCGGAAAGGGCTCCCGATTCGGCCATGTGGATCAGCGGAAAGGAAACCGCCGCGAGCGGTCCTGCCAGCACCAGGCGCGGCAGCGGGGCGGCCTGCGTCGGACTGGCCAGGAACAAGAAGCCCGCGGCGGCGAGGAGGAGACGTTTCAACATGGCCGTGGCGTCAGAAGCTCGTGTTGTAGCCGACGAAGAAGCTTCGTCCCGGCGCCTGGATCTCCTCGCCGGAGAGCCCTTCGGTGAGGTGCTCGTGGTACTTGCGGTCGGCGAGGTTGCGCACGGCCAGACGCACGCGATGCTTGCCCTGACGCCAGGTTGCGCCCAGATCGGCGGTCGCGAAGCCATCGGTCGCGTTCTCGGTGCCGCGTGCGAACATGGTGGCGACGCGGTCCTGCTTGCGTACCAGACGCAGCGTCACATCGGCGGTCCATTGCGGTGCGACACGGCCTTCCCAGCCCAGACCCAGCTCGTCGGCCGGCATCTGGAAGAGCGGCTCGTCCAGATCGCGATTCTCACCCCGAACCCGCGAGTAGCTTGCATTCAGCCACTGTCCGGACCGGAACTGCCAGCGCACGTGCGCCTCGGCGCCGGTCAACCGTGCCTCACCCAGGTTGATGGTCTGCTTGCATGCGGCCGCTTGCGGTCCGCACGCAGGGCCGGCGGCGGGCGTGCCGGAGATGTCGAGCCCGGTGATGTAGTCGTCGATGCGCGTGCGATAGACGGAAAGCGCGTACTCGAGCGATTCGCTTGCGCCCTTCAGGCCGAGCTCGAACTGCGTCGCGGTCTCGGGCTTGATCTGCGGATTGCCGGCGTAGAAGAAGCCGTCGCCGCGCGGCGAGGCCTCGAAGCGCTCACGCATCTCGCCGGCGCGCACACCGCGCGAAAGGTTCACATACGGGCGCACGAGCGGCGAGAGTTCGTAGATCGCGGCGAGCGCGCCCGACCACATTCCGTTGCTGTGCGACAGATTGGCGGTGCGCCGCGGCTGTCCCGGCACAGGATGGGCCACCGAGCGCGCCGTTCCCTTGACTTCGTCGTGGCGGACGCCGGCCAGCACGTTCAGCGCGCCGAAGCGCATGTCGTCCTGCAGGTAGAACCCCAGCGCCTCGATCCGGCCGTCGGTGAACGGGTCGTTGCGCGCCATTGGCGAGGTCGGAACGTGCGGCGGCGCGCTGCGCAGCAGGCGTTCCGGCGCGGCCACCATGCGCCACGCGTTGAGGCCAAAGGACAGCAGGTGTTGCGGGTGCGCCAGCCAGTCGGCGCGGGCGTCCAGCCCGTCGGTCCGGAACACGACCCGCGTCTGCGCGATGTCGCCGATCTCCGCACCCGCAACATTGTACGCGCGGGAGAAGATCTGGCGCTTCATCTCCTGGCGGTAGACCCGCACGTCGAGATTCAGGGGTGTCTCTCCCGACCCGGTCCGGGTGTACCCTGCTTCCACCAGCGTGCGCTCCTGTTTCGGCGAGTACACGGTCGCCCGCGAGATGTTGGGATTGATGTGCCCGCGCGTCGACCCCGGGTACCACACGTCCTCGTCGGTGTGCCGCTGCGCCGAGACCCGGAACTGGTTTGCCGCGTCGAGGCGGAAGCGGTACTGGGCGATGAAGCTGTCGGATTCATAACCGGTGCGGTTCACCTTGCCGTCCGGGCTGCGGTAGTCGTCGATGCTGGCGATCGAGGCGCCGAGCATCAGGGCATGGTTCTCGCCCGCGAAGTTGCCCAGGCCCGTCGCACGCACCCCGCTGCTGGCGCTGTCCCAGGAGGCTGCCACATCGAATCGGCTGCCCGGTTCGAAGCGCGCCTGCGGCAGGCGCACGTTGATCGCGCCACCCAGGGCGCCGCTGCCGTACAGCACCGAGGCCGGCCCCTTGACCACCTCGATGCGTTCGGCCAGCCCGAGGCTCATGAAGGACGCAATCGCGCCGGCCGGCTGCGCCGAGTTGAAGCGGATGCCATCGACGAGCAGGACGACACTTTCCTTCTTCAGCCCCCGGATTGCCGGATTCTGCCCCTGTGCGCTGTCCCCCGCGACGGCCAGGCCCGGCTGGCTGCGCAGCGCTTCGCCGGGGTTGTTGGCGCCGCGGTCGAGCAGCGCCTCGCGATCGAGCGACAGCGTCGCGGCGGGGGTTTCCAGGTCGTCCGCAGCGTAGCCCTTGGCGGTGACGCTGACGTCGGGCAGGACGGCGCCCTGAGCGTGGGCGCCGGTCACAACCACTGCCGGCAACAGCATGCCTGCGAGGGCCAGGGGGCGAAGGGTGGGAGCAAAAGCGTGCACGGCCATGTCGTTTCTCCGGAAGAGGGGGAACGAGCTGGCTGGCGGATCGCTGGCTTGCTCTGATACAGGTTCGAGTTTTCGGGTGAAATTGTATACGAATGAGAATGAGTTGCGTTTGATTTATATCAAGCGCTTGCACCTTGCGTGCGCATGGCGTTGGCTTGACCGAAGTTAAGCAACGCGTTTAACTAAGCGCAACTTCAGAACTCTAAAGTGACGGTTTAATAGCAAAAGGTAAAAATTGACATCCAAACTCGAAATTCCGCTGCAGGAGGTCCAGCGCCGCCTGGGCCTCGACAACCCTTGGTGGTGGTCGGGCGGCAGCATTGACCCGGAAGAGGCTCGCTGGCCACGCCGGGCCTACTTCGCGCCGTTCTGCCGGTTGGCGCTGGATACCCGTGTCCGGCGCGCCGCCGTGCTCATCGGCCCGCGCCGGGTCGGCAAGACGGTGATGATCAAGCACTTCATCCAGTGGCTGCTCGATGAGGGCGTGCAGGGTACCCGCATCCTGTTTGCGTCACTCGATACCCCGCTGTACTCGAGTCTCAATCTCGAAAGCCTGGTACAGACCTTCATCGAGCAGCATCTTCACCCCGCCGGCGAGACCCTTTGGGTCGTCTTCGACGAAGTGCAATACCTCAAGGACTGGGAGGTGCACCTCAAGTCGCTGGTGGATTCCTACCCGCACATCCGCTTCATCGCCAGCGGTTCCGCCGCGGCGGCGCTGCGCATGAAGAGCAGGGAGTCCGGCGCGGGACGCTTTTCCGAGTTCATCCTGCCGCCGCTGACCTTTGCCGAATACCTGCTGTTCGCCGACCGTGAATCCCAACTCATCGTCGAGCGCGATGACGAGCAGGCCGGCAGCGCCCGCTATCTCGCCACCGATCTGGATGCGCTCAACGCCGAGTTCCTGAACTACCTCAACTACGGAGGTTTTCCCGAAGCGGTCATGAACCCCGCCATCCGCGAAAACCCGGCCCGCTTCCTGCGTCAGGACATCATCGACAAGGTCTTGCTAAAGGACTTGCCCAGCCTCTACGGCATCGCCAACACGCAGGAACTCAACCGCTTCTTCAACGTGCTCGCCTACAACACCGGCGACGAACTCGGACTGGAAGACCTCTCCAAGCATTCCGGCATCACCAAGCGCCGCCTCACCGAATACCTTGAATACCTCGAGGCCGTGTTCCTGATCCGCCGCGTCTATCGTGTGGACGAAAATGCCCTGCGCCTGCAGCGCGAGCGCACCTTCAAGGTCTATCTCACCAATCCCTCGGTGCGCGCGGCCCTGTTCGGCTTCGTGCGCGCTGACGACGAAGCCATGGGCAATCTGGCTGAGACTGCGGTCTGGAGCCAATGGCTGCACGACGCCCCGATCAGCCTGTCGCTGCACTACGCGCGCTGGAAATCCGGCCGCCAGGCCCGCGAAGTCGACATCGTTTCCATCGACCCACGCACGCAGAAGCCCCGCTTCGCGGTCGAGATCAAGTGGTCGGACCGTATCGTCAAGCAGCTGAAGGAGTTGCGCGGGCTGAAGGAACTGGCCGAAAAATACCCTCTCGCACGCGCGCCGCTGGCCACCACCCGCACATATACCGGCACTGCCGAGGTCGACGGCGTCGGAATCGAGTTCGTGCCGGTGGCCCTGCATTGCTACACCATCGCCCGCAACCTCTTGCGGTCCCAGCGCTGAACCGAGGCCGGCTTAATGCGACACTTCAAGTAATTGTATTAACGGGCAAAAACTCGATTCGTTCGATTAAGCGCAGCGAGCGCCGCTTAACGTGACGCGAATTATGGAAATCAGCATAGAAGTCCATAAAACGCCGCAGCCCGCCTGCAGCGGTCGCCTCACACCGGCCGGATACGGACGGTCGGCAACTGGGCAGAATCCCCAAATACTCAGCCGAACATTCGATACACTTCGATCGCAAGCAGCGCGACGAGCAGGGCGCCTGCGAAGCCGAGCAATCGGTTGTTGCGGCGTTGTCCGGCGGACAGCCGAGCGAGTTCGTCCTGCTGCTCGCGCTGGCGACGCGCGGGCTCGGTCAGGGCCTGGTGCACGAGCCGCGGCAGTTGCGGCAGCGTCGCGGCCCAGTTGGGCGCTTCACTGCGGATGCCGGCGACGAGCGCGCGCCAGCCGACCTGCTCGTCCATCCAGCGTTCGAGGAAAGGCTTGGCGGTCTTCCACAGGTCGAGCTCCGGGTCGAGCTGGCGGCCCAGTCCCTCGATGTTGAGCAGCGTCTTTTGCAGCAGCACGAGCTGCGGCTGGACTTCCATCTCGAAGCGGCGCGCGGTCTGAAAGAGGCGCAGCAGCGTCTTGCCGAAGGAGATGTCCTTCAAGGGCTTGTCGAAGATCGGTTCGCACACCGTGCGGATCGCCGCCTCGAACTCGTCCACACGCGTGTGTGCCGGCACCCAGCCGGCCTCGATGTGGGCGAGTGCGACGCGCCGGTAGTCGCGCTTGAAGAAGGCGAGGAAGTTCTGCGCGAGGTAGTTCTTGTCCTCCTCGTTGAGCGTGCCCATGATGCCGAAGTCGAGCGCGATGTAGCGTCCGTCGGCGTGCACGAAGATGTTGCCCGGGTGCATGTCGGCGTGGAAGAAGCCGTCGCGGAAGACCTGTGTGAAGAAGATCTCGACCCCGGCGCGCGACAGTGCCGAGAGGTCTGTTCCCTGCGCCTTGAGTGCTTCGATGCGCGAGATCGGGATCCCGCGCATGCGCTCCATCACCATCACCGAGCGACCGCACCAATCCCAGTACACCTCGGGCACGACGAGCAGCGGCGAATCGGTGAAGTTGCGTCGCAGTTGCGAGCAGTTCGCGGCCTCGCGCATGAGGTCGAGTTCATCGTTGAGGTACTTCGAGAATTCGGCGACGACCTCGCGGGGCTTGAGCCGGCGGCCTTCGACCCACAGCTTGTCGAGCAGGATCGCAGCGGTTTCGAGCAGTGCGATGTCGTGTGCGATCACGCGTTCGATGCCGGGGCGCAGGATCTTGACCGCGACCTCGGTGCCGTCGGGCAGTTCGGCAAAGTGCACCTGTGCGACCGATGCCGAGGCGACCGGGGTGCGCTCGAACTTGTGGAATACCTCGTCGACAGGCCTGTGGTAGAAGCCTTCGATGACCTTCAGCGCCTGGGCCTCGGGAAACGGCGGGACCTGGTCCTGGAGCAGGGCGAGTTCGTCGGCGAGGTCGGTCGGCAGAAGGTCGCGGCGCGTCGACAGCATCTGGCCGAACTTGACGAAGATCGGGCCCAGCGACTCGAGCGCACGGCGCAGGCGCACCGCGCGGGGTTCGCGGAAGCGGCGCCAGAAAAAGAAGAAGTGCCACAGCCGCAGCAGGCGCCCGCTGGAGTCGGCGTCGAGCACCATCTGATCGAGGCCGAAGCGCAGGCCGACGGTGAGGATCTTGGCGAGACGGAACAGGCGCACGGCAGCAGGCAGAATCGGCAAAGCAGCGACTTTAACGCAATTCCCGTCCGCTCGCGCCGTGAAGCGGGGGTGTGCAACCAATGCTTACCCGGCAGGCGGGCTGCCATCCGTTATAATTCAGCCCTTTTCGAATCCTCGCGTGCCATGAGCGCTGACCCCAAATCCCGACTGGCCGAGCTGTTGCGTGCCGCGCTCAAGAGCGTGGCGCCCGATCAGGCCGACACCCCGATCCACCTGGAGCGGCCCAAGCAGGCCGACCACGGCGATTTTGCCAGCAACCTGGCGCTGCAGCTCGCGAAGCCGCTGCGGAGAAATCCGCGCGAACTGGCGAATCTGCTGATGGCCGAACTGCCGCCCTCCGATCTGGTTGCGAAGGTCGAGATCGCAGGCGCCGGATTCATCAACTTCACCCTCGCGGCCGGCGCCAAGACGGCGGTCGTACGCGCCGTGCTTGCGGCCGGCGGTGCCTTTGGAAGCGGTACCGAGAAGGGCATCAAGGTGCAGGTCGAATACGTATCGGCGAATCCGACCGGACCCCTGCATGTCGGCCACGGCCGCGGCGCTGCCTACGGCGCTTCGCTCTCTGCGGTGCTCGGGTTTGCCGGGTACGACGTGTACCAGGAGTACTACATCAACGATGCCGGCCGCCAGATGGACATCCTCGCGCTGTCGACGTGGTTGCGCTATCTCGCCTTCTTCGGCATCGAAGTGCCGTTTCCGCCGAACGGCTACCGTGGCGACTACGTGATCGACATGGCGCGCGAGATGCGCGATGCGCACCAGGACCGCTTCGCGCGGGTGAGCGCGCAACAGGTGCTCGAAGGCACGCCGGGCCTGCCGGACGCCGGGCGGCACGACGACGAGGCGGGGCGCCAGCGCGAGGAACACCTCGATGCGCTGATCGCAAACGCCAAGCGCCTGCTCGACGAAGACTACGCCTGGGTGCACGGCTTCGCGTTGAACGAGCAACTGGGCGATTGTCGCGATGATCTGCAGGCATTCGGCGTACGGTTCGACAAGTGGTTCTCGGAGAAGAGTCTGTTCGACACCGGCCTCGTCGAGCGTGCCGTTGCGGAACTGGAGCGCCATGGGCATGTGTACGTGCAGGACGGAGCACGCTGGTTCCGCTCCAGCGCCTTCGGCGACGAGAAGGACCGTGTGGTGCAGCGCGAGAACGGGCAGTACACCTATTTCGCGTCGGACATCGCCTACCACCTGAACAAGTATGAACGCGGCTTCGACCGCATCGTCGATGTCTGGGGGGCCGACCACCATGGCTACATTGCGCGGGTGAGGGGAGCCGTGGCGGCCCTCGGTCTGCCGCCGGAGAAGCTCGAAGTCGACCTGGTGCAGTTCGCGGTGCTGTACCGGAACGGGCAGAAGGCGTCGATGTCCACCCGCTCGGGGGAGTTCGTGACCTTGCGCGAACTGCGCGAGGAAGTCGGCAACGATGCCTGCCGCTTCTTCTATGTGCTGCGCAAGAGCGACCAGCATCTCGACTTCGATCTCGATCTGGCCAAGAGCCGCAGCAACGAAAACCCGGTCTACTATGTGCAGTATGCGCATGCGCGGATCTGCTCGGTGCTCCAGCAGTGGGGCGGTGAGCTTGCCGATCTCTCGGCGGCCGACCCGGCGCTGCTTCGCGGCGAGCGCGAGCTGGCCCTGTGCACGCAGCTTGCCGCCTTTCCCGAAGTGGTGCAGAGCGCTGCGGCCGATCATGCGCCGCATCAGGTGGCGTTCTTCGTGCGCGAACTGGCGGGCGAGTTTCACGCCTGGTACAACGCCGAGCGCATGCTCGTCGACGACGCGGCGCTTCGCGATGCGCGTCTTGCGCTCGCCTGCGCGGTGCGTCAGGTCCTGGCGACGGGGCTCGCATTGCTGGGGGTCAGTGCGCCGGAGTCGATGTGATCAACGGAGAATGACGTGAGTCGTGACCAGAAACCCCGCCCGTCCTCGCGCAGGGCGCCGGCGCGCCGAAGTGGCGGCGGCATTGTTGTCGGGATCTTCATCGGTCTCGTGGTGGGTGCCATGCTCGCGGCCGGTACGGCGTGGTACTTCACTCGCAATTCGCCGTTTCAGGATCATGGCGCGGCGCCGACCCGGGGTGCCATCGATCAGCCGCCGCGCCCTCTGCCCGGGAAGCCGGGGGATCGTCCGCTGGTCAAGCAGGATTTCGAGTTCTACAAGATCCTCCCGCAAGGCTCGGGTGCCGCAAGCGAGCCGGAAGCGCCGGCACAGGCCGTTCCGGTCCAGCCCGCTGGAGAGCGGCTGTACCTGCAGGCCGGGGCGTTCGAGGATCCGTCCGAGGCGGACAACATGAAGGCACTCCTCGCATTGAACGGCATCGAAGCCAGCGCGCAGCGCACCCAGCTGGCCGATGGCCGCATCGTGCACCGGGTCCGTATCGGTCCGTTCGACAAGCCGGAAGAAATGAACCCGATTCGTGCGCGTCTGGCCACGGCCGGCGTCACGGCTGCGGTGGTGCGCGTCAATCCTTGAGGATGGGTGTGTGCCGGGCCGTGGAACCCGCCCACAGAGGGGCTGTCCGATCCTGACCAATGAACCGGAAGTGGAGAAATTCAGAACATGAATCGTCGCGCGATGCTCAAACAGTTGTCGGTGCTGGGGCTGCTCGCCTCGGCGGGACCAGCCGTGCTGGCGCAGGAGAACCTGCGCTTCCGGAAGATGCCGAACCGGATCGCACCGGAGGAAGCCGGCAAGATCGAGGTGCTCGAGTTCTTCCATTACGGCTGCCCGCATTGTCGCGACTTCCATCCCCTCATCAAGCAGTGGCTCGAATCGCTGCCGGGCGATGTCGCGTTTCGCGCCGTTCCGGTGATCTGGGGCAACGAGCAATTGCGCGGTCTTGCGCGCCTGCATTACACGGCCGAACGCACCGGCACGCTCGCAAAGCTGCAGGACGGGATCTTTGCCGGGGTTCAGGATGAGCGCCTGCCGCTCTTCACGGAGGAGGGCGTGGCCGACTGGGTCGGGAAGTACGACGTCGACGCGAAGGCCTTCATGGATACGTACAAGTCGTTCGCCCTCCAGGCGCTCGTGCAGCGCGCCGACCAGGTGACGCGTGCCTACAAGGTGCAAGGCGTTCCGACGATGGCGGTGGACGGTCAGTACATCACCTCGGCATCGGTCGCGGGAAGCCACGAGAACGCGCTGGCCGTCGTCGACAAGCTGATCGAGATGGTGCGCACGGAAGGCGGACGCTCGTGAGCCGGTTCGCTCCGGGGCCGCGGACCGACGTGCGGATGGCGTGATCCGGGCGATGCCACAAACCTCTCCTCGAAGTCCGGCCGATGCCGGACTTCGTGTTTTCCTGACCGGCGCATCGAGCGGGCTCGGGCGCGCCCTTGCCCACCACTATGCGCGCCGCGGCGCGCGCATCGGACTGGTAGCGCGCCGTGAGAACCTTCTGCAGACGCTGCGTTCCGAATTGCCCGGCGAACACCTCGCACTGGCCGCTGACGTCGGCGATGCGCTCCAGTTGCAGCGGGCGGCGGCCGCCTTTGTCGAAAGCGCCGGACTGCCCGATGTCGTAATCGCAAACGCCGGTGTATCGGTCGGCACGCTCACCGAGGCGGTCGAGGATCTATCCGCGTTCGAGACGGTCCTGCGTACGAACCTGCATGGCATGGTTGCAACCTTCCAGCCCTTCGTGGCCGGCATGCGCGCACGCGGAACGGGCCGGCTGGTCGGGATCGCGTCGGTGGCCGGCCTGCGCGGCCTGCCCGGTGCGGGCGCCTACAGCGCATCGAAAGCGGCGGCGATCGCCTACCTAGAAAGCCTGCGGGTCGAGCTGCGCGGAAGCGGAGTGCGGGTCGTGACGATTGCGCCGGGCTACATTGCGACACCGATGACGGCGGTCAATCCGTACCCGATGCCCTTCCTGCTCGATGCCGACGAGGCGGCTAGGCGCATGCTGCGGGTCATCGACGCCGGTAGCTCGTATGCCGTGGTGCCGTGGCAGATGGGCATCGTTGCGAAGCTCCTGCGCATCCTGCCCGATCCGCTGTTCGATGCGCTCTTCGCGCGCGCCGGGCGCAAGCCGCGGGGACTGCCCCTGTAGCCGTTCCGATGCCGCCGACCGTCATCCCGACCGGGGTCTATCTCAAGCTCGTCGCCAGTACTGCCTTCTGGGGCGGCGCGTTCATCGCCGGGCGCCACCTGGCCCAGCACATGCCGCATTTTCTCGCCGCGACGGGGCGCTTCGCGGTTGCGCTCATTCCCTTGCTGATCTTCGCCCGGCTGACCAACAACCTGCCGCGGCTGAGCGGCAGCCAGACGATTGCGACGCTGCTGCTCGGTGCGACCGGAGTGTTCGCCTACAACGCCCTGTTCCTGGCCGGCCTCGAACATCTTCCGGCTTCGCGCGCGGCACTGATCGTCGCACTGTCACCGATCATGACGATGATGGCGATGCGCGTGCTGGCCCGTGAGCGCTGGAGCCGGGCACGCCTGTTCGGGGTCGTGACCTCGCTCGTCGGCGCGGCGCTGGTCATCACCCGCGGCGATCTGGCCGGCGCCTTGTCCGGCGCGGTCGGTCTGGGCGAGTTGTGGATCCTGCTCGCCGTGATCGCCTGGGTCGCCTACACCCTGATCGGCCGGCGTGCGATGCAGGGGCTGAATGCGACCGCCGCGACGGCCTGGTCCACCTTGTGGGGCACGCTGATGCTCGCTCTGCCGGCCGCCTTCGAGCTGGCGAAGGGCGGGATCGGCTGGCCGTCGCCACTGTCGTGGCTCGCGATCGTCTATCTTGGCGTCGGTGCGACCGCGGTGGCTTTCGTCTGGTACAACCAGGCCGTCGCCGCGATCGGCCCCGCAGCGGCGACCCTGTTCACGAATCTCGTGCCGGTGTTCGCGGTCGTCTTCTCGATGCTGCTGCTCGGCGAGACCCTGGCCCTGGCGAGTCTGCTCGGGGGCGTCATGGTCGTGGTGGGCGTCTTCCTCGCCAATCGTGCCCAGGCGCCCACCAGGAATGCACCGTAATGGTGCGTCAAGGGTCCAAAATGGTGCGCTCCGGGGCCTTCTTCGATTATGATGTTCGTGATTCTGGCCAATGCAGGGCACTTTCAAGTCATCGAGGGAGGGAACCATGATCGGATCGGCAGAACAGGCAACGGCAGAGCGCAGAAAGCGCCAGCGCTTCGTCGCACAGCGACGGGGCGAGTACTGCTTCTGGGTGCTGCTCGACAGCGAACGCCTGCCCTTGCTGGACCTGTCGCTGGAGGGGTTTTCGGTGCCTGCGACGTCGCCGCTTGCGAGCGACCGCACCTATCATTTCGTATTGCAGCGCGCCCGGGTTCCGGACGAAATCCGTGGGAGCGCCAGGGTCGTGAACTACATCGGCAACCCGGCCGGCGGGCAGGCCGGGTGCGTGTTCGATTCGATCGATGCGGACGGGCGTGAGCGCCTGGAAGACTGGTTGACCGCGCATGTTCTGGCGGGCGCCTCGCTGCCGATCACCGAGAAGGACGCCGTGCACATCGTCTCGGGGCCTTCGCTCGTCTGAGCCCTACTGGCGCACCAGGTCCCGCAGCCTGATCCCGGGGCCATCCGGCGGGTGGCGGGCTGTACGGGATAACCGGTAGGGGATAACGGCAACTGTCGGGAAACCCCTGCCGGGCCTAGTATGAATTTCACGCGCCCTGGTGGCGCATTTCCGTTTTTGCAACCGGTCGATCTCGCCGCAGGACTGAAGGAATACGGTCTCTCGGGCGGCTCACCCATGGAGAGCGAGCAGTGAAGAACAACCAAACAGAAGGGGGCGTCGCGCAGCTCGATGCCGTGCTGGAACTGATCCGGAGCAAGTTGCCGGGCGAGCAGGCGGGGCTGGTCGAGCAGTTCGCGTGTCGCTACTTCGGGCAGGTCGATCCGGATGATCTGGCCGGGTTTCCGGTGTCGGATCTGTACGGCGCGGTGCTCAGCCAGTGGCACTTCGTGCGTCGCCGCGCGAACGGCACGCGCGTCCGGGTCTACAACCCGCGCCTCGAAGAACACGGCTGGGAATCCACCCATACCGTGATCGAGATCATCTGCGATGACCGTCCGTTTCTCGTCGACTCGGTCACGATGGAGGTCAACCGCCAGGGGCTGACGCTGCATCTGATCATCCACCCGGTGGTGGCCGTCGAGCGCAACGCGGCCGGAGAGCTCACCCGTGTCCTGGACGCCCCTGGCAAGAAGGCCCGCTACGAGTCGATGATGCATGTCGAGGTCGACCGGCGGACCGAGTCGGCCGATCTTCTGGCGCTGCAGCAGGGGCTGGAGCGCGTGCTGGCGGACGTCGAGGCGGCCGTGACCGACTGGCCCGCGATGCGCGCCCGGATGGCCGACATCATGGAGGAGCTCGCGTGCGGCAAGGGGCCGACCGATCCGGACGAGCGTGCCGAAGTGCTGGCCTTCCTGAAGTGGCTCGACAATGACAATTTCGTCGTGCTCGGCTGCCGCGACTACGAGCTCGGCAGCGAAGGCGGGGAGAGCGAGCTGCGCATCCGTCCGGGCACCGGCCTTGGTCTGTTGCGCGAAAGCGGTGATGAGGGGCAGTCGCGTTCCTTCGCTGCGCTGCCGCCGCAGATCAAGGCCCAGGCACACCTGCCCAATCTCTTCATGATCACCAAGTCGAACACGCGCTCGACGGTCCATCGCCCGGGCTATCTCGACTACATCGGTCTCAAGAGCTTCGATGGGAACGGGCGTGTGACCGGCGAGCGACGCATCATCGGCCTGCTCGCGTCGACGGCCTACAGTACCAGTCCGACCCTCGTTCCGCTGCTGCGCCGCAAGGTGTCGGCGGTCATCGAGCACGCCGGCTTCCTGCCCGGAAGCCATGCCGCGAAGGCACTGCTGACCATCCTCGAGCGCTATCCGCGCGATGAGCTGTTCCAGATCTCGACCGATGAACTGTACGCCCATGCGATGGGCATCCTGCGCCTGGGCGAGCGGCTGCGCACCCGCCTGTTCGTGCGCTGCGACCCCTTCGCGCGCTTCGTCTCGTGTCTGATCTACGTGCCGCGCGAGAACTACAATACCGAGCAGCGCCAGCGCATGCAGGCCGTGCTCATGGAGGCGTTCAATGGCGTTTCGTCCGAGTTCGACGTGCATTTCTCGGAATCGGCGCTGGCGCGCATCCTGATCATCGTCCGTACCCGCGATTCAACGGTTCCATCCTATGACGTCCGCGAGCTGGAGGCGCGGCTCGTGCGCGCATCGCGCCGCTGGGAAGACGACCTGCAGCAGGCACTGGTCGAACACTACGGCGAGGAGCGCGGACTTGCGTTGCTGCGCCGCTACGGGAGCGGGTTTCCGGCCGGCTACCGCGAGAAGTATGCGGCCCGTGTGGCCGTCTATGACATCGAGCAGATGGAGAATCTCGACCCGGCCAGCGGCCTCGGGATGAATCTCTATGTGCCGCTCGAAGCGCCTTCCGGCCGACTGAACTTCCGTCTCTACCGCGCCGATGGACCCGTTGCGCTGTCGCACAGCCTGCCGATGCTCGAGCGCATGGGCGTGCGCGTCATCGACGAACAGCCCTCGGAGATCGTGCGTCAGGACGGCAGCCGGGTCTGGCTGCACGACTTCGGCCTGACCTATGGCGGCGTCGAGGAACTGAACATCCACGCCCTGCGCCCGCTCTTTCACGAGGCCTTCCTGAACATCTGGCAGGGCCGGGTCGAGAACGACGACTTCAACCGACTGACGCTGCTTGCCGGACTCGGGTGGCGTGAGGTGAGCGTGCTGCGTGCCTACGCGAAATACATGCGCCAGGCGGCGTTTACCTTCAGCCAGTCGTACATGGAGCAGACGCTCGCCGCACACCCCGGCCTTGCGCGCCAGCTCGTCGAGCTGTTCGCGCTGCGCTTCGATCCGTCTGCCCAAGCGCATCGGCAGTCGCATACGGATAGGCTACTGGAGCGGATCGACGAGGCGCTCAACAACGTCTCCAATCTCGACGAGGACCGCATCCTGCGCCAGTTCCTCGCGATGATCCAGGCCACGCTGCGGACCAACTACTACCAGACGGGCAAGGAGGGTCAGACCAAGCCCTACCTGTCGCTCAAGTTCGATCCGTCGCGGATTCCGAACCTTCCGGCTCCCCGGCCGATGTTCGAGATCTTCGTGTATTCGCCACGTGTCGAAGGGGTACACCTGCGTGGTGGCAAGGTGGCGCGCGGGGGGCTGCGCTGGTCCGATCGCATGGAGGATTTCCGTACCGAGATCCTCGGTCTGGTAAAGGCGCAGATCGTCAAGAACGCGGTCATCGTGCCGGTCGGCTCGAAGGGCGGCTTCGTCGTCAAGAACCCGCCGGCGGAAGGTGGGCGCGAGGCGCTGCTTGCCGAGGGCATCGCCTGCTACCGGATGTTCCTGTCCGGGCTGCTCGACCTTACCGACAATCTGGTCCAGGGCAAGGTCGTGCCGCCGGCCGATCTGGTCCGCCACGATGAGGACGATCCGTACCTCGTGGTCGCCGCCGACAAGGGCACGGCAACCTTCTCCGACTATGCCAATGAGGTGGCCGCAGAGTATGGCTTCTGGCTCGGCGACGCGTTCGCCTCCGGGGGTTCGGTCGGCTACGATCACAAGAAGATGGGTATCACCGCCCGCGGTGCGTGGGAGTCCGTGAAGCGGCATTTCCGCGAGATGGGCACCAACATCCAGGAGACGCCGTTCACCGTTGTCGGCATCGGCGACATGTCGGGCGACGTCTTCGGCAACGGCATGCTGCTGTCGAAGAAGATCCGCCTGCTGGCGGCCTTCGACCACCGCCACGTCTTCATCGACCCCAACCCGGATCCCGAGGTTTCGTGGAACGAGCGTGCGCGGCTCTTCGCGCTGCCGCGCTCCTCCTGGGACGATTACGACAAGAAGCTGATTTCGGCGGGCGGCGGCGTGTGGCCGCGCAGCGCGAAGTCGATCAAGTTGTCGAAGGAGGCGCGTGAGGCGCTTGCGATCGAATCCGAGACGATGGCGCCGGCCGATCTCATCCGCGCCATCCTCGGCGCACCGGTCGATCTGCTCTACAACGGCGGCATCGGCACCTATGTCAAGGCGCGCAGCGAGACCGACGCCTCGGTCGGCGACCGCGCCAACGACCCGGTCCGGGTCAACGGCGCTGACCTGCGCTGCCGGGTCGTCGGAGAAGGTGGAAACCTCGGGCTGACCCAGCTCGGACGCATCGAGTACGCACTCAAGGGCGGACGCATCAACACCGATGCAATCGACAACTCCGGTGGCGTGGACTGCTCGGACCACGAGGTCAACATCAAGATCCTGCTCAACGGCGTCGTCGCCGAAGGCGAACTCACCGCGAAGCAGCGCAACAAGCTGCTCGCCGAGATGACCGACGAGGTGGCTGCGCTCGTGCTGCGTGACAACTACGCCCAGACCCAGGTGCTGTCGGTCACGCGCGCACGCGGGGTGGCGCTTCTGGACGAGCAGGCCGAGTACATCCGCAAGCTCGGGTACTCGGGCCGGCTCAACCGCAAGATCGAGTTCCTGCCGATGGACGAGGAGATCGCCGAGCGCAAGGCGGCACGGACCGGCCTGGTCACACCGGAGCTGGCGATCCTGCTCGCATACAGCAAGATCGAGCTGTTCGACGAAGTGCTCGCCTCGGACGTGCCGGAGGATCCGTACATTTCGACCGCGCTGCTGCGCTACTTTCCGGAGCCGCTGCGCAAGCGTTTCGCCGAGCAGATCCAGGCCCATCCGCTCAAGCGTGAGATCGTGTCCACGCACGTCGTCAATAGCATGATCAACCGCGTTGGAAGCACCTTCGTGAGCCGGCTGCAGGGCGAGGTCGGCGCGAGCGCACCGGACATCGTGCGGGCCTACATGGCGACCCGCGAGGTCTTCGGGCTGGTTCCGATCTGGTCGGCCATCGAGGCGCTCGACAACCAGGTCGAGGATGCCGTGCAGGCCGAGATGATCCTCGACACGGTGCGGCTCATCCAGCGCGGCACCATGTGGTTCCTGCGCCACCGCGAATGGATCGCCGACCTGCAGGCAACGCTTGCGCACTTCTCGGACGGTGTCGCAAGCCTGTCGGAAAACCTCCACGAGTACGTGACGCCGGCCTACCGGGAGGAGCTGGAAGCGGTCGTGTCCGCCTATGTCGACAAGGGGGTGCCCGAATCGCTCGCGCGTCGCATCGCAGCGCTCGACGAACTGTACTCGGCTCTCGACCTGGTCGAGGTGTCGGTCGAGACCGGACGCAGCGAGGCGGTCGTTGCGCAGGTGTATTTCGCGCTCGGCGGCCAGCTCGATCTGCACTGGCTCGGCAAGCACATTGCGGCGCTTCCTGCCGATACGCGCTGGCACGCACTCGCGCGCAGCGCGCTGCGCGTCGACCTGTCCAATCAGGCCCGGACCCTGGCCGCCGAGGCCCTGAAGGCCTGCGCCGAGGGCGATGCACTGGAGAAGGTGCAGCAAGGCTGGGCCATGCGGCACCAGTTCCATATCAACCGCTACATGCATCTGCTCGCGGACGTGAAGTCGGCCGGCACGATCGAGATGCCGATGTTCTCGGTGCTGCTGCGCGAGCTGCGCAGCATCGGTTGATCGCGCCCGGTGCCCTTGCGGCAAGCCGCTCAGGGCACCGGACCGCCGGAAAACGGAGAGGGGGTGGAATCCACACCGGATTCCGCCCCCTCTTTGTCTTCTTCAGGAGTGTTCAGACCGGGCTGCTTGCCCCCGCAGGCCCTTCGCGGGCGACGCGGCGCCGCTGCACGAACCAGACGAGCGCGAGCAGCGCGAGCGCAGGGAGGAAGATCCACTCCTTGGGCGGGCGCTCGCCCGAGGGCAGTTCGATCGTGGTGATCGCAAACCCCTGCTCGATGCCGAGCTTCTCTGCGCGGCTGCGGTACTGCACGGTGGCGATCTGCACCTGCCCACCGAAGGACATCACCGACAGGCCGATTGCGGCGAGCCGTTCGCGGGCGGTCGGTGCCGTCTCTCCGAGGGGAAGCAGGACCCCCTTGGAGACTTCACGCCCCTCCAGGGTGATGCCCTCGATCCAGATCCGCAGGTTCGCATTTCGCGGCGCCTCCTCGACCAGGCGCGTGAGCTCGGTCGGCGGGATCTCCTCGTAGGGCGGAAACATCAGATCCATCCAGAATCCCGGACGGAACAGGCTGAAGGTTACGAGCAGCAGCAGCAACGCTTCGTGGATGCGGTTGCGGGTCACGAACCAGCCCTGGGTCGCGGCCGCGAAGACCATGCTC
This sequence comes from Rhodocyclaceae bacterium, assembly GCA_023383815.1. Taxonomy (GTDB): domain Bacteria; phylum Pseudomonadota; class Gammaproteobacteria; order Burkholderiales; family Rhodocyclaceae; genus JACOUN01. The sequence continues at coordinate 23,420 of JAHDYG010000010.1, read as the reverse complement.
GCGATGGTCGCGGTCGCGATCGTGAGTACGAGCTGAAAGGTGTGATCGATGTCGATCAGCAACAACTGGGTGTTGAAGATGAACATGAAGGGCAGGATCGCGGTGCGCGCGCTGTAACCGAAGGCCGTCAGTCCGGTACGGATCGGATCGCTGTTGGCGATGCCTGCGGCGGCATACGAGGCGAGTCCGACCGGTGGCGTGACGTCGGCCATCAGCCCGAAATAGAACACGAACATGTGCACCGCGATCAGCGGAACCAGCAGCCCGGTCTGCGCGCCGAGTTCGACCACGACCGGCGCCATCAGCGTCGACACGACGATGTAGTTCGCCGTCGTCGGCAGGCCCATGCCGAGGATCAGGCAGATCACGGCGACCAGCACGAGCATGATCATGAGGTTGCCGCCCGACAGCAGTTCGACCAGCTCGGTCATCACCAGGCCAATGCCGGTGAGCGTAACGGTGCCGACGATGATGCCGGCCGCCGCCGTTGCGATGCCGATGCCGATCATGTTGCGCGCGCCGGTGACCAGGCCGTCAAAGAGATCCTGGAAACCGTGGCGTACCGCGGCGCCGTACGCTCCGGCGCCGCGGAAGAAGGCGAAGATCGGGCGCTGGGTGACGAGGATGAAGATCAGGAACATCGTCGCCCAGAAGGCCGACAGGGCGGGCGAGAGCTGTTCGACCATCAGGTTCCAGATCAGGGCCGCGACCGGCAGCAGGAAGTGCAGGCCGGATTTCAGCGTCGGACCGATCTCGGGCAGAAACTCATCCGGATCCTTCGGATCCTCCATGTGCAGATCGGGATAGCGCGCCGCGAAGCGGATGATCGCGACATAGGCGGCGAGCATCAGTGCCGAGACGATGTAGAACGACGCCGCGCCCGCGATGTCCTTGATCCAGCCGAAGCCCCAGTACAGTACGGCCGCGAGGATCACGACGCCCGAGAACGTCATCACGGTCGAGGTCAGCACGTTCTGCCACAGCAGCGGCTCGCGGCGGGGCAAGCCCTGAAGGTTCATCTTCATCGCTTCGAGATGCACGATGTAGAAGAGCGCAATGTACGAGATCAGTGCCGGCACGATCGCGTGCTTGAGCACCTGGGTGTAGGGGATGCCCACATACTCGACCATCAGGAAGGCGGCAGCACCCATCACCGGAGGCATCAGCTGGCCATTGACCGAGGAGGCGACCTCGACCGCTGCGGCCCTGTCAGGCCGGTAGCCGACCTTCTTGATGAGCGGGATCGTGAAGGTACCGGTGGTGACCACGTTCGCGATCGACGAGCCCGAGATCAGTCCGGTTGCGGCAGAAGCGACGACCGCCGCCTTGGCCGGCCCGCCGCGCAGGTGGCCGAGCAGCGCGATCGCCGATTTGATGAAGTAGTTGCCGGCGCCGGCGGTCTCCAGCAGTGCGCCGAACAGTACGAAGAGAAAGATGAAGCCGGCCGACACGCCCAGGGCCACGCCGAACACCCCCTCGGTCGTGAGCCAGATGTGGCTCATGCCCTTGCTCAGCGAGGCGCCGCGGTGGGCGATCATGTCCGGCATGTGGTTGCCGAAGAAGATGTAGATCAGGAAGACGATCGCAAGGATCACCATCGGCAGGCCGAGCGCCCGGCGTGCCGCTTCGAGCAGTAAGGCGAGCCCGGCGACGGCGGCGACCAGGTCGAGGGTTGTCGGCAGGCCGGGGCGGGTCGACAGCGCGTCGTAGAACAGGAAGATGTAGCCGGTACAGAAGGCTGCGGCGAACGCCAGGATCCAGTCCGCAATCGGGATGCGGTCGCGCGGAGAGGACTTGAACGCCGGATAGGCAGAGAACGCGAGGAAGACCGCGAACGCAAGGTGGATCGAGCGGGTTTCGGTATCGTTGAGCACGAAGAAGCCGAGCGAGAACGGCAGCGGTGAAGCGATCCAGAGCTGGAACAGCGACCAGCACAGCGCGACGGCAACCAGCAGCTTGGCGGTCAGGCCGGTCGGCTGACGCCCCCCGGTATCGGCCTCTGCGACGATGCGCTTGAGCTCTTCATCGGTCAGTTCGTGGTGGTGAGGCGTCATCTGGCCTTTGGGCTGGGGCATGGCGGCGGCTTCCCTGAAACGGTGATCGGTGCTTCGCGGTTCGGACGCGCAACGCAAGAACGGCGGCAGGTGGGCAACCGGCCGCCGTTCTTGCGTGACGTGCCATGGCGGAACCAGGCCGCCACGCGGGCGAAGGTTCCGGTAGAACCGGAGCCTTCGCAGTCGGGCATTACATCCAGCCCTTTTCCTTGTAGTACTTCACCGCACCGTCATGCAGCGGCGCCGAGTTGCCGTTCTTGATCATGTCGGCTGGCTGCAGGTGGGCAAAGGCCGGATGCAGGCGCTTGAAGTCGTCGAAATTCTCGAACACGGCCTTGACCATCGTGTACACCACGTCGTCCGGTGTCTTCGTCGAAGTGACGAAGGTTGCGAGCACGCCATAGGTCGGCGTCGGGTCCGGATTGTTGGCATACAGCCCGCCCGGAATCGCGACCGAGGCATAGTACGGGCGCTCGGCCACGAGCTTGTCGACGGCCGGTCCGGTCAGCGGGACGAGCTTCGCGCCGCAGGTCGTGGTCGGATCCTGGATGTTCGCCGAGGGGTGGCCAACACCGTAGAAGAAGCCGTCGATCTTGTTGTCGCACAGGGCGGCGCCGTGCTCGTCGGCCTTCAGTTCCGAGGCGAGCGAGAAATCGGAGAGCTTCCAGCCCATCGCGTTGAGCAACTCTTCCATCGAGGCGCGCGTGCCCGAGCCCGGATTGCCGACGTTGAAGCGCTTGCCCTTGAAGTCCTCGAACTTGGCGATGCCGGCTTCCTTGCGCGAGAGCACGGTGAACGGCTCGGGGTGGATCGAGAACACCGCGCGCAGATCCTTGTTGGCGCCCGCATCCTTGAAGGTGCTCGATCCGTTGTAGGCGTGATACTGCCAGTCGGACTGGGCGACACCGAAGTCGAGCTCTCCGGCGCGGATCGTGTTCAGGTTGTAGACGGAGCCGCCGGTGCTCTCGACCGAGCAGCGGATGCCGTGCTGGGCGCGATTGACGTTGATGAGGCGGCAGATCGCGCCGCCCGCAGCGTAATAGACGCCGGTGACGCCACCGGTACCGATGGTGACGAACTTCTGCTGGGCATGGACCGAGGTGGTTCCGAGGGTGCCGAAAATCGCCAGGGCGGCTGCGACGGCGGTCAGTTTCTTCATCGTTCTTCTCCTCCAGATGGGTGGGCTGTGCTGCGTGCCGCGGGGGGCGCCCGAGTCGGCCATTGCCGGAATCGGGGTGTGCGCGCGGCGGGTGTCTCAGGGCTTACACTAATCCCCTTCGCCCGACTTGAAACTTAGGGATACCCATATGCGGGTATACCCGATGTTCGAGGCTTGGGCCCCGGAGCGCCGGCCGGGATCACGCATGCGTGCGTTCCGGATCCGTCGACGAAAGCCGGAAATCGGCATCCGGAATCGCAGGCTCACGCCCCGCGATGCGATCGGCCAGAAGGCCGGCGCAACCGGCTGCGAGCGTGAATCCGAGCGCCCCGTGGCCGACGTTGAGCCACAGGTTGCTGTCGCCGGCCCGATCGATGATCGGACGCCCGCTCGGCGTCGCGGGCCGCAGTCCGCTCCACGGAGTGATCGCCGCGCCGTCGATCCAGTCGCCGAAGCTCGCGCGCGCCTCGGCAGTCAGCGTGGCGATCCGATCTGCGCGGATCGTCTCGTCGGCGCCGACGATGTCGGCCATGCCGGCCACGCGCAGGCTTGGCCCGAGCCGCGCATACACCACCTTGCGTTCGAAGTCGGTCACGCTCATGGCCGGCGCCCTGGATTGCGGAGTCAGCGCGATGCTGAGGCTGTATCCCTTGACCGGGTAGATCGGCACGACATGGCCGCTGCCGCGCAACAGATCGACCGAGCCGACGCCGGCTGCGATCACGCACAGATCGGTCTCCAGCGCCTCGTCCCCGTCTAGCCGCACGGCACGGATCCTGCCCTCGCTCCAGTGCAGACCGCGAACCTGGCGTCCGAGTTCAAAGCGGACCGGATTCGCCCCCTTGCGCAGCAGCCGTTCGAGCGCAAGGCACAGCTTGTGACAGTCGCCCGCTTCCTCGGCCGGGGTGTGAATGCCGCCCCGAATCGCGCCACGCAGCCTTTCGAGCGCCGGTTCGAGCGCAAGACAGGCGGACTCGTCGAGCGCGTGCTGCTCGTTCGCCAGCTCCGGCGTCCGCTCAAGCAGACGGCGGGCCGACTCGAAACCCTTCGCGTCGCGATAGATGACCAGCTTGCCGTTGCGTTGGTAGTCGAACTCGACTTCCTCCTCGGCAACGAGCTGATGGACCAGCGCCCGGCTGTAGAGCGACAGCGGCAGCAGGCTTGCGACCGAGCGCAACTTGTCATGGCCGTTGCAGGCCTTCAGGAAGTCGAGCAGCCAGCGCCACTGTTCCGGATCGAAGCGCGGGCGGAAGCGTACCGGTGCGTCGCGACGCAGCATCCAGCCGGGGATCTTGGCCAGCACGTCGGGGTCGGCCAGGGGCGCGATGTAGCGGTAGCTCAGCTGCCCACCGTTCGCGTGGCTTGTTCCGGCACCGACCTCTTGGGCGGCATCGATGACGGTCACGGCATGGCCGTCGCGTCGCAATGCCCACGCGCTTGCAAGTCCGACGATGCCGGCGCCGATGAGGGTGATATTCATGATCCGAGATTTCCGTTCTGGCAATCGATGATCCGCGTCTGTGAACGACGAACTGACCGCTGAAATATAGCCCTTGCGCACAGCGAGGGCCTTGCGGATCATGATGTCTCATATGTCTTGACACTATGGATCGGGATGCGACTGCGACAGATCGAGATCTTTCGTGCCGTGATGATGAGCGGATCGGTGAGCGAAGCCGCGCGCCGGCTGCACATCTCGCAGCCGGTCGTCTCGCGTGTGCTGGGCCACACCGAGCTCGGCCTGGGTTTTGCCTTGTTCGAACGTCGCCGCGGCCGCCTCGTGCCGACTCCCGAGGCGCACGCGCTGTTCGCACAGATCCAGCGCACCTGGGGCGAGATCGAACGCATCGACGCGTTGTCGGCCAATCTTCGGCGGGGCAGCTCCGGGCTCTTGCGCATCGCGGCGACGCCTTCGCTGGCGACTTCGCTGCTGCCCGCGGCCCTGTCGCACCTTCGCGCCGATCATCCCGGGGTCGAGTGCGACCTGTGGGCCAGCCACACGCACGAGATCGAATCCCACCTCGTGGCGTTCGAGATCGACGCCGGGCTCGCGATCGAGCCGCCCGAGCACGCGGCCATCGTGGTCGAGACGCTGGCCGAGGGCGAGATGATCCTGTGCGCGCCCCGGAACTGGGTCGTCGACCCCGCTGGGCGCGAGGCGCCGGGATGGTTGCGTGATCGCCCGTACATCGGTCTTGCGGCGGCCACTCCGCTCGGGGAGCGGCTCGCGGAGCTGCTCCAGCAGGGCGGGCACTGGCCACGCCGCTTTGCCGGCGTGCAGACCTATGCGCTGGCCGGAGCGCTGGTCGAGCAGGGCCTGGGCTATGCCTTCGTCGACGCCTTTACCGCGGCGAATCTCGATCCGGCACGGGTGCGCGCGATGCGCCTGGCGCCGCGAATGGGCTTCCGCCTGAGCCTGATGCGCAATGCCGGCGCAGCCGCGTCCTTGTTGCTCGGCCGCTTGCAGGCCTGTCTGCAGCAGTCCGCCTGCGATCAGGCAAAAGCCCTGGAGCCTAGGCTGGAAGGTTGCCTGCGCATCGTTGCGGACAGCCGCGCAGAGCGGTGAAATTGAGGAATCAGTCGTCGAGCAGCGAATCCGGTTCGGTCATGGGCAGACCAAGGGCCTCCCCGACCCCGGCGTGCGCGATGCGCCCGGCGCAGACGTTGAGCCCGTGGCGCAGATGCGGATCGTCGCGCATTGCGGGGCGCCAGCCCTTGTCGGCCAGCGCGAGGACGTGCGGCAGCGTGGCTGCGTTGAGCGCGTAGGTCGAGGTCCGGGCCACTGCGCCGGGCATGTTGGCGACGCAGTAATGCACGACTTCGTCGACGACGTAGGTCGGATCGGCGTGCGTCGTTGGTCGTGAGGTCTCGCAGCAGCCGCCCTGGTCGATCGCCACGTCCACGATCACCGCGCCGCTTTGCATGCCCCGCACCATGTCGCGGCTGACGAGCTTCGGGGCCGCGGCGCCCGGAACCAGCACGCCGCCGATCACGAGATCGGCTGCCGCGACCGCGCTCTCGATCGCATCGCGGCTGGCGTGCAGGGTCGTGAGCGGGCTGCCGAAGCGTGCATCGAGGCGGCGCAGCACTTCGAGCGAGCGGTCGACCACGGTCACGTCAGCGCCCATGCCGAGGGCGACCCGCGCCGCATTGCTGCCGACCACGCCGCCGCCGAGGATCACCACCCGCGCCGGTTCGACTCCGGGCACGCCGCCGAGCAGCACGCCGCGCCCGCCGGATTCCTTTTCGAGGCAGTGGGCGCCGGCCTGTACGCTCATCCGTCCCGCCACTTCCGACATTGGAGCGAGCAAGGGCAGCGTGCCGTCGGGGGACGTGACCGTTTCGTAGGCGATGGCCGTGACGCCATTCGCGAGCAGCTCCCGCGCCTGATCGGGGTCGGGCGCGAGATGGAGGTAGGTGAACAACACCTGTCCGGCGCCCAGCCGCGCCCGCTCGGCGGCCTGCGGTTCCTTGACCTTGACGATGAGTTCCGGGATGGCAAAGACCTCGTCGACATCGACGATCCGTGCACCGGCCAGGCGGTAGCGTTCGTCACCCGCCCCGATGCCGTGACCGGCGCCCGACTCGACCAGTACCTCGTGCCCGTGCGCAACGAGTTCGCGTACGCTCGCAGGCGTCAGCCCGACCCGATATTCGTGTACCTTGATTTCCCTGGGGACGCCGACCCGCATGTCGAAGCTCCTGTCGTTCGGTGGCCTGAACCCGCGGCGAAGACGCGGGTCCTAAAGGGCCGCGGGCTTTCTCCCGCGACGCTGTCTCATGGTGCGCCGCGCCGGCGACCATGACAATCAGGAGGAACCCGAGCGATGACGAGTCCGCAGCATGCTGCGAGGGAATCTGCGCAGAGTGCGCTGCGTATCGTCTCCCTCGTGCCCTCGCTGACCGAGCTCGTCTGTGCGCTCGGCCTGTTCGAGCATCTGGTCGGGCGCACCGGCTTCTGTATTCATCCGCGCGAGGCGCTACGCCGTGTGCCGAAGATCGGCGGAACCAAGGACGTGCGCATCGACGCCGTGCTCGCGCTGGAACCCACTCACGTGCTCGTCAACGTCGATGAAAACCTGCGCGAGACGGCCGACACGCTCGCCCGCCACGGGCTCGAGGTCGTCGTCACGCACCCGTGCACGCCGGAGGACAATCGCGCGCTGTACCGCGACTTCGGTGCGCGCTTCGGTCGGGTCGAGGCTGCGCGAGCGCTGGAAGCCGAACTCGACGCGGCGCTCTCCGATGCTGCGGCGACGGCCGCCGCGTTGCCTGTCGAGCGGGTGCTCTACCCGATCTGGCGCGAGCCCTGGATGACGGTCACGCCAGACACCTACATTGCGGCGATGCTCGAGCGCGTCGGCTGGCGGACGCTGCCCGAAGCGGCGCCCCGCCGCTATCCCGAGTTCGCCTGGGACGACGCCTGGCTGCCCGCCGTGCAGCGCGTGTTGCTGCCTTCCGAACCGTACCGCTTCCGTGAGCGCCATGTGGGCGAAATCGAGCGCCTGGCGGCACGGCCGGTCACCCTCGTCGATGGGGAAATGGTGTCCTGGTACGGCAGCCGGGCGATCGCCGGGCTGCGCTATCTGATCGCACTGCGCAAGCGTCTGGAAGTTGTTCGGGAGCCTGGCCAAGTCCCGGACAAAGTCCAAAGCATTCGCTAAAGTGACAGCGAGACTCGACCGTTAATTGAGCAACCGAACGACTTTCAGGATGAGGTGACATCATGGCTACCGATTCGACCAGGACGCTGAGTATCCGCACGCGCCTCTACGCGCTGGTCGTGGCATTGCTGCTGGTCGGTGGGGTGCTGGGGCTGCTCGGGCTGAACGGCATGGCGCGTTCGGTCGAGGGGCTGGACGACGTCTACGACAACCGGGTGGTGCCGCTGCGCGATCTCAAGATCATCTCCGACGAGTACGCGGTGTCGATCGTCGACGCCGCGCACAAGGCGCGCGATGGTGGGCTCGACCCGCAGAAGGCCGGTGCGACGATGCGCGAGGCGCAGAAGCGGATCGCCGAGCGCTGGTCGGTGTACCGCGCCACCAGCCTGACGCGCGAGGAGGCTGAGCTGGCCGCGCGTGCCGAGCCGCTGATGGAAAAGGGCAACGCACTCGTCAGCAAGATGGCCGAGGGGCTGGAAAAGGGCTGGATGAGCGAGCTGCACCCGATCGTCGCGAACGAGATGTACCCGGTCATCGACCCGATCTCGGAGGCGATGCAGGCCTTGATCGAACTGCAACTCGACGTTGCGCGCGAAACCCATGATCGCTACGTGGAGGAATACAAGTCGCTGCGCGCGATCACGATCACGGTCATCGTGGTAGCGCTCGCAGCCGGTCTTGCGGTCGCGGGCTGGCTGATCCGCAGCGTCGTGACCCGTCCGCTCGATGAAGCCGGGGCGTTCGCGCGCCAGATCGCGGCCGGTGACCTGGGGGCGAACATCCGCATCCAGCGCAACGACGAGATCGGCGCCCTGATGCGGGCGCTGCGTGACATGCAGGGCGAGCTGCGGCGCATGGTCGAGCTGATCGGCAACAAGGCCCAGGACATCGCGCAGTCGTCCGAGGAGTTGTCGGCCTCGTCCGAGCACATCTCCGAGGCAACCGACCAGCAGTCGCAGGCGGCTTCGTCGATGGCGGCCGCGGTCGAGGAGCTGACCGTCAGCATCAATCATGTGTCGGACTTTGCCGGTGAAGCCCGCACGCTGGCGGCCGGATCGGGTGAGGCGGCGCGCGATGGCGCCAGGGTCATCGGCGACGTCGTCGAGGACATCCAGCACATCGCGACCACGGTCGATCAGGCAGCCGAAGCGGTGCGTGCGCTTGGCGACCATTCGCGCGAGATTGCGAGCATGGTGAACGTGATCAAGGCGGTTGCCGACCAGACCAACCTGCTCGCCCTCAATGCGGCGATCGAGGCTGCGCGGGCCGGTGAGCAAGGCCGGGGCTTTGCCGTCGTCGCCGACGAGGTACGCAAGCTCGCCGAGCGCACGTCGGCGTCGACCGAAGAGATCGCACGCATCGTCGGCCTCATCACCACGGGCACCGAACGCGCCGTGCTGAGCATGGAAAAGCAGGTCGACGAGGTCAAGGCGGGTGTCGAGAAGGCAGGCCACGCCGGGGAGGCGATCGGACGCATCCGCAAAAGTTCGGACGAGGTCGTCGCGGCGGTCGCCGAGATCTCCACTGCACTCAAGGAGCAGTCTACGGCCAGTACCGAGATTGCGCAGAACGTCGAGCGCATCGCCTCGATGGGAGAGGAGAATAGCGGTGCAGTGCGCGAATCGAACAGCGCTGCGCGCCAGCTCGCGCGACTCGCCGAAGAGCTTCAGCAGTCCGTGCTGCGCTTCCGCCTGTGAGCCGCTGACGATGCCCTTTCTCGTTCCCGAGCAGCTTGAATCCGCACGCCTCGTGCTGCGCCCCTTCCGCCATGACGACTGGCAGGCGATGCACGAACACTATTCGGACCCCGAGTGCACGCGCTTCACCTTCGGGCGTGCGCTCGACGAGAACCAGACCTGGCGCACGGTCGCGAGCATGGCAGGGCACTGGCAGCTGCGCGGCTACGGGCCATATGCACTGGAGGACAAGGCCTCGGGCGAGGTGCTGGGGACGGTCGGCTTGTGGTATCCGCTCGACTGGCCGGAACCCGAGATCAAGTGGGCGATGATCCGGCGCCACTGGGGCAGGGGCTATGCGAGCGAAGCGGTGCGGGCGGTGCAGGCGATGGCGAGCGCGCATCTTCCGGGCCCGCCGCTGATCAGTTTCATCGATGCGCGCAATGAGGCCTCGATCCGGCTTGCGCTCGCAGTCGGTGCGAAGCTCGAAGAGCAGCGCGAGTTTCGTGGCAGCCTGTGGCACATCTACCGCCACCCGGAGCGCCCCGGCGCGGCGTGAGCCGTTGCCCTGTCTGGCCGGTGGCAAGGTTCAATCGAACGATGCGCACAGACGCTCGGGCGTCAGGATCTCGAACAGCGGGCGGACCTGGCGGTGGCGATTCAGGCGCAGCAGCGCCTTGTCGCGCGTGACGAGTTGGTCCGCCTGCGCGTCTCGCGCGATTTCGAGGAACTTCTGGTCGTCGCTGTCGCGGCACTCCGGCAGCGCCGGGGCGTCGGCCGGTGCTGGCGCGAGGAGCGCACAGCGCGCGGCATAGTGTTCGAGCAACGCGTGCTGGCGCCCGGGTTCGAGTGCGAACTGGCGGTAGGCCAGCACCCGCCGCAGTTCTTCCAGCGCGTCGCTGCGGCTTGCAAGCACGAAGTCGTCGGCTTCGATGCGCGCACGCAGCTTGGCCAGCGCGGGATCCTCGAACACCCACAGCGCCATCACGGTGTTGGTGTCGAGGACGAGCGTGGTGCGCGGCGCATCGGTCATCGGGTTCCCCGGTAAACGGTCGAGGGGGCCGTCCGGCCCCCCCTCCACAGCTCCAGCGACGAGGGTTCAGAGCCTGTGAATAAATCTACTGTGCGTGCCGATTGCTGCGTTGCTCACTTGCTCACTCCTCGCCTATCTACTTGATATGTCTCGTCGTTCGCAAGCTCGTGCCTTGCACTCGGCCCTGCTCGCTACGATTTCTTCACAGGCTCTCAGGCGGCCTTCTTCTGGTCCAGGCGCAGCTTGACGAAGGAGCCCGGCGCGTCTTCGAGCGGCTTGAGCTTGCCCTTGGCCGGGTCGCGCGCATCGGTCTGGGCTGCGTCCTGGGTCGTGACCCACTCCTGCCAGTCGGTCCACCACGAACCCGGGTGCTGCTGTGCGCCTTCGAACCACTGCTCGGCGGCCTCCGGAAGTTTTGCCGCAGCGTTGATCCAGTAGCCGTACTTGTTGGCCGAGGGTGGATTGACGATGCCGGCGATGTGGCCCGAGCCGCCGAGCACGAAGCGCACCGGGCCGCCGAAATGGCGAGCACCCGAATAGGTGCTCTTCCACGGCGCGATGTGGTCCTCGATCGTCGAGATGAAGTAGCAGGGGCTCTTGATCTTGCCCAGATCGATCGGCGTGCCGTCGATCTCGATGCCGCCAGGCTGCACCAGCTTGTTCTGCATGTACATGTTGCGCAGGTAGAAGCTGTGCATCTTTGCCGGCATGCGCGTCGAGTCCGAGTTCCAGTACAGGAGGTCGAACGGGAACGGATCCTTGCCCATCAGGTAGTTGTTCACGACGAAGGACCAGATCAGGTCGTTGGCACGCATCATGTTGAAGGTGCCCGCCATCTCGGAGCCTTCGAGGTAACCGCGTTCGAACATCTTCTTTTCGAGGCTGGTGACCTGGTGTTCGTCGATGAACACGCCGAGTTCACCCGGATCGGCGAAGTCGGTCATCGTCGTGAAGAAGGTCGCCGAGGCGATGCGCTTCTGGCGCTTGGCCGCGAGGTAGGCGAGCGTCGTCGCGAGCAGCGTGCCGCCGAGGCAGTAACCGGCGGCGTTCACTTCCTTCTCGCCGGTCTGGGCCTCGATTGCGTCGAGCGCGGCGAGGATGCCTTCCTGGACGTAGGCATCGAAGCTCTTCTCGGCCAGTTGTTCATCGGGGTTGACCCAGGAGATCACGAACACCGTGTGGCCCTGGTCCACGCACCACTTGATGTAGGAGTTCTTCTCGCGCAGGTCGAGGATGTAGAACTTGTTGATCCAGGGCGGCACGATCAGCAGCGGGCGCTTGAGCACCTTGTCGGTGGCCGGCGTGTACTGGATGAGCTGCATCATGTCGGTCTGCGCGACGACCTTGCCGGGTGTCGTGGCGACGTTCCGGCCCAGTTCGAAGGCGCTCGTGTCGGTCATCTTCACGCGCAGCTGACCGCCGCCGTCTTCCATGTCGCGCAGCAGGTTGTTCAGACCCTTGAGCAGGTTCTGGCCGTGGTTCTTGACCGTCTCGCGGAAGACCTCGGGGTTGGTCATCGCAAAGTTCGATGGCGACAGCGCGTCGATGAACTGGCGCGTGAAGAAGTTGACCTTCTTCTGCGTCTGCTCGTCGAGACCCTCGACGCAGCACACGGTGTCGTGCACGTGGCGCGCGGCGATGAGGTAGGACTGCTTGATGAAGTCGAACAGGAAGTGTTCTTCCCACTGCTCGTCCTTGAAGCGCTTGTCGCTGCGTTCGGGCTGCGCGACCGGCGTGCCCGGCATGCCCATGAAGCGCAGCATCGAGTGCTGCCATAGAGAGAAGTAGTCCCACACCAGGTTCATCTGCCCCTGCGCGAGCTTGTAGGGATTGGCCAGAAGCTTGGCCATCATGTCCATGAAGGCCTGGGCGATGCCCAGCTCGTCGCTCGGCGTCGCGACCCCTTTCTTCAGCTGGCGCTGCACATGCTCGCTGATCAGCGTCGAGGCGCGCTGCGCGACCTCGGCGTAGGTCTTGGCGATCTCCTTCGGGTCGGGCAGTTCGGGGTGGGTCTTGTCGGGGGTGTTTGCAGCCATGTTCTGTTCCTTTCGTTCAGGAGGCACGTTCGAACCGGATCTTGCCGTCGCTTTCGTTGCGGCGCAGCACCTCACGCCGGTTGGCCAGATAGTTCAGGTGGGCGATCGTCTCTCCCATTGCGAACATCACCTGATGCGTATCGAGCCTGCGGTCGAACAGGGTGGGGACCAGTTCTCCCGCGGTGCGGGGCCTGTCGAGCGCGGAAAGCAGTACGGAACAGCGTTCGCGGTGATGCTCTTCGAGCTGCGCGATGCGCGCCTTCAGTCCGCGAAACGGTTCACCGTGCGATGGTAGCACGAGCGTATGGTCCGGCAAATCCTTGATGCGGTGCAGCGATTCGAGGAACCAGCCGAGCGGATCGTCATTGGGCGTTGCTGCGAACACGCTGACGTTGGTCGAGATCCGTGGCAGCAGCATGTCGCCCGAAATGAGGATGCCGAGGGCTTCGCAATACAGGCTCGCATGCTCGGGCGCGTGTCCATAGCCGACCATGACGCGCCATTCGTGGCCGTCGACGTGCAGCACGTCGCCGTCGAACATGCGGTGGTAGGCGCGTGGCAGGAAGGGCACGCCGCGCCGGTAGGCGTTGCCGCGCGCGTCGAGCGCGGCCAGCCGCTCTTCGTCCAGGCCGTGGCGACGGAACTGCTGCAGCATGTCGGGGATCGCGTAGCCGGGAACCTGGTGCCACATTGCCTGGGCCCCGAGGAACTCGCCCTGGGTCATGAATACCGGCGCGCCGCTGCGCTCGGCGAGCCATCCGGCCAGCCCGACGTGGTCGGGATGGCAGTGGGTCACGACGACGCCCGACACGCGCTTCGGCTCGCGATCGAGGATCTCCTCCCAGCACTCGCGCACCTCTTCGAGCCCGAATCCAGTGTCGACGATCACGCGCCCTTCGCCGTCGTCGAGCAGCCACAGGTTGACGTGGTCGAGCGCGAACGGCAGGCGCATGCGGATCCAGCCCACGCCGGGCTGGATCGTATGGATCTCGCCTTGCGCCGGCACGGAGGACAGGGGGTAATCTAGGGAAGCGTCGGATGCGATCACGGATAAACTCCTGCGCGAGGAAGGACGGACATTCCTCGATTGCTCAAAAGCGGTAATTCTGCTTAACTTTTCAAACTTCCTCGGGGTTCTCCCGACCCTATGACGGTTCGACGACAGGCCATGGCCAGAGAACAGACCTTTACGATCACGGAGCTGGCGCGCGAATTCGACATCACGCCGCGCGCGATCCGTTTCTACGAAGACCAGGGACTGCTCACGCCGTCGCGCTCGGGCCGGGCGCGGGTCTATTCCAAGGCCGACCGCACACGCCTGAAGCTTACCCTACGCGGCAAGCGTCTCGGGCTCTCGCTTGCCGAAGTCAAGGAGCTGATCGACATGTACGGCGGGGTGCGCAATTCTGCGCCACAGCTCGAAAGCTTCCTCAAGGTGCTGGCGGTGCGCCGTGCGACGCTCGAACAGCAGCGCGAGGACATCGAAGCCGTGCTGGGCGAGATCGCGATGCTCGAAAAGCAGTGCCACGACCTGCTCGGCCACGATGCCGCGGGTGCGGCCGAGGCGAAGGCCGAATTGCGCAAGCGCATTCGTGACGCGGCTTGATTTTTTCAACGAAAAGTTTACGTTTACGTCAACGTAACGAAACTCGACTTGCCACCCCATCCCGCGGATGCGCGGGGAGGATTGCCGATGCGCCCACCGCCCACGCAGTTCCAGCCCCATGATCCGGCCTACGCCGAGCGCGTGCGCACGAGTTTTGCGCGGCAGCAGGCGATGGGGCTGATTGGTGCCGAGCTGGTGGTGGTCGAGCCCGGTTTTACCGAGATCCATCTCGCGAACCGTCCCGAGATCACGCAGCAGCATGGGTTCGTGCATGGCGGCATCGTCGGCATGATTGCCGACAACGCCGGCGGCTTTGCCGCCAATACGCTGACCGCGGCCGACACCAGCGTGCTCACCGTCGAGTACAAGCTCAACCTGGTCGCCCCCGCCGACGGTGAGCGCCTCGTCGCCCGCGGCGAGGTCGTCAAACCCGGTCGCACGCTGCTGGTGACGCGCGCCGAGGTGTTCGCGGTCAAGGACGAGCAATGGACGCTGTGCGCCGTGATGCAGCAGACGATCATGGCGATGCACGGCAAGAAGGAACGCACGCACGGTAGCGCCCAAGAGGGCGCCCGCCATTCATGAACCGCGGCGCGGAGATCCGGCCGCAGCACCGCAGCAACAGGAGTCTGTCATGTCCGATCCAGTCGTAATCGTTTCCGCCGCCCGCACGCCGATGGGCGGTTTCCAGGGGGATTTCGCCAGCCTCACCGCGCCGCAGCTCGGTTCGGTTGCGATCCGCGCAGCGGTCGAGCGCGCCGGCGTCACCCCCGAACAGGTCGAGGAAGTGATCTTCGGCAACGTGCTGCAGGCCGGTGTAGGCCAGGCGCCCGCGCGCCAGGCGGCGCTCGGCGCGGGGCTGCCGCTGTCGGCCGGCTGCACGACGATCCACAAGGTCTGCGGCTCGGGCATGAAGGCGACGATGCTTGCGCGCGACCTGCTGCTCGCCGGTTCGAACGAGATCATGATCTCCGGCGGCATGGAGTCGATGACGAACGCACCCTACCTGCTGCCCAAGGCACGCGGCGGCTACCGCCTCGGCCACGGCCAGATGCTCGATCACATGTTCTTCGACGGACTCGAGGACGCCTACCAGAAGGGCCGCCTGATGGGCACCTTCGCCGAGGAATGTGCCGACGCCTACGGCTTCACCCGCAGCGCGCAGGATGAATTCGCGATCGCCTCGACACAGCGCGCGCAGAAGGCCATCCAGGACGGGTCCTTCGCGTGGGAGGTCGCCCCCGTCACGGTCGCCGGCAGGAAGGGCGATGTGGTCGTCGACAAGGACGAGCAGCCGCTCAAGGCCCAGCTCGACAAGATCGCCGGGCTCAAGCCGGCCTTCCGCAAGGATGGCACGGTCACAGCCGCAAACTCGAGCTCGATCTCGGACGGGGCCGCCGCGCTCGTGCTGATGCGCCGCTCGACCGCCGAGCGCCTCGGGCTCGCGCCGGTCGCCACGATCCTGGGGCATGCCACCCACGCACAGGAGCCGAACCTCTTCACCACCGCACCGGTCGGCGCGATGCAGAAGCTGCTCGGCAAGGTCGGCTGGAACGTTGGCGATGTCGATCTGTGGGAGATCAACGAGGCCTTCGCGGTGGTCACGATGGCGGCGATGCATGACCTCAAGCTGCCGCACGAGCGGGTCAACGTGCACGGCGGCGCCTGCGCGCTCGGCCATCCGATCGGCGCCTCGGGTGCGCGCATCCTGGTCACGCTGATTGGCGCGCTGAAGAAATACGGCATGAAGCGCGGGGTCGCGAGCCTGTGCATCGGCGGCGGCGAGGCCACCGCCCTGGCACTGGAGCTGACGGCATGATCCTCACCGAAGAACAGGAGATGGTGCGCGACTCGATGCGCGCCTTCGCGCAGGAGCGCCTCGCGCCTTGCGCCGCCGAATGGGACCGCAACCACACCTTCCCGGCCGAAGCCCTGAAGGAGCTTGCCGCGCTCGGCGCGATGGGCATGGTCGTGCCCGAGCAGTGGGGCGGTGCCGGCATGGACTACCTGAGTCTCGTGCTCGCACTCGAAGAGATCGCCGCCGGCGACGGCGCGACCTCGACCATCGTCAGCGTGCAGAACTCGCTGTCCTGCGGCATCCCCAACCGCTACGGCAGCGACGCGCAGAAGGAGCGCTGGCTGAAGCCGCTCGCGCGCGGCGAGATGCTTGGCTGCTTCTGCCTCACCGAGCCGCACGTCGGCTCGGATGCCTCGGCGCTGCGCACTACCGCGGTGAAGGACGGCGACGGGTGGGTCATCAACGGCGTCAAGCAGTTCATCACCTCGGGCAAGCACGCCGATGTTGCGATCGTGTTCGCAGTCACCGACAAGTCGGCCGGCAAGAAGGGGATTTCCTGCTTTCTCGTGCCCGCCGGCACCCCCGGCTACAGCGTCGCCCGCATCGAGGAGAAGATGGGCCAGAAGGCCTCCGACACCGCGCAACTGCTGTTCGAGAACTGCCGCGTCGGCGCCGATGCGCTGCTTGGCGCCGAGGGCGAGGGCTACAAGATCGCGCTTTCGAACCTCGAAGCCGGGCGCATCGGCATCGCCGCGCAGTGCCTGGGCATGGCGCGTGCCGCGCTTGAAGCCGCGGTGCGTTACGCGCACGAGCGCGAGACCTTCGGCAAGCCGATCTTCGAGCACCAGGCGGTGAATTTCCGGCTCGCCGACATGGCGACCCGGCTCGAAGCCGCGCGCCAGCTCGTGTGGCACGCCGCGAGCCTGAAGGATGCGGGGCGGCCGTGCCTGACCGAGGCTTCGATGGCCAAGCTCTTCGCCTCCGAGATGGCCGAGTCGGTGTGTTCGGACGCGATCCAGGTGCACGGCGGCTACGGCTATGTGACTGATTTCCCGGTCGAACGCATCTACCGCGACGTGCGGGTGTGCCAGATCTACGAAGGCGCGAGTGACATCCAGCGCCTCGTCATCGGGCGCTCGCTGGCGCTCTGAGCGGCACGGGAAGGCGCGCGATGCCTGCAACCGCCTTCCCCGCGCAGTCATTGTTTTCACAAGTCCTGCGGACCACATCGTGACGGGATTCCCGGCCTCCCTCTCCTTTCCCTCGCGATCCGCAGGACTTTTTTCTCTCGACCGCCCCCTTGCACGGAGTCCGCACCGATGAGCGCACCGATCGATTTCTACTTCGACTTCTCGTCGCCCTACGGCTACTTCATGAGCGAGAAGATCGACGAGGTCGCGGCCCGCTACAGGCGCGAAGTGCGCTGGCGGCCCTACCTCCTCGGCGCGGTGTACAAGAAGCTCGGCAGCCAGCCCTTGCCCAACCTGCCACTGAAGGGGCCCTATTCGGTGCGCGACTTCGAGCGCTCAGCGCGCTTTCTCGGGCTCTCGTGCCGCATCCCGGAAGCCTTTCCGGTCGCCACCCAGCACGCGGCGCGGGCCTTCTACTGGCTGGCGGATCGCGACCCCGCGCTCGCGCGCCGTTTCGCGCTGGCGACGCTGCGCGCCTATTTCGGCGACGGGCGTGACATCTCGCAGCTCGATGCGGTGCTCGATCTCGCCGCAGGCCTCGGCGTCGACCGCGCGGCGCTCGCCGCGGCTCTCGATGGCGACGAACTCAAGGCACGCCTGCGCGCCGAGTGCGAAGCCGCGATCGAACGCGGAGTCTTCGGTTCGCCCTTCGTGATCATCGACGGTGAACCCTTCTGGGGCGTCGACCGCCTGCCGCAGATCGAACGCTGGCTGGAGATGGGCGGGTTCTGAGCCGCAGCCTTCCCGGCGCTTGCGACCCCGGACGTCAGGCCTTGCGTTGCAGGCGTGCGCCCTTGTGCGCGTCGTCGCAGCTCAGCACGAACGTACCGTGGACGCCCGACGGCGTCACGAATCGTTGCAGCAAGGACGCCGGAAAGCGGATCGTCTGCCCGCCCGTGCTGCGCGCCAGCACATAGCGCGCCGACCCGGCGTACCAGGCCAGGTACTCGTCCGCGGAGATGTCGAGCTGGAGTTCGTAGTGTTTCATGGATCTGAAGTCTGACTTGCGCGCTGGATTTGCGGCGCCGTCGTACTGCAAGTCGGGAACGACTCCTGCGCGGCGCAAGTCGTATTCTCCATGTTTCCTCAACTGCGAGGGCGAGCCATGTCCGATCGATCGAACCTGCGCAGGCGGCTGGTGCTGGGCGGTGGGGCCGCGCTGCTGGCCGCACCGCTGGGGGCGGCCCAGCGTGTCCTCACCCCGGGCCAGACCGCGGGGCCGTTCTACCCGGTCACGCCGCCGCTCCACCAGGACAACGACCTCACCCGCGTGGCCGGCCGTTCCGGTCAGGCCGCAGGGCAGATCAGCGATCTCGCCGGCCGGGTGCTCGATCTGAACGGCCGGCCGCTCGCGGGCCTGCGGGTGGAGATCTGGCAGTGCGACGCCAACGGCCGCTACCGCCATCCGCGCGACCGCCGCACCGTGCCCGAAGACCCGGATTTCCAGGGGTTCGGCCATACCGTGACCGACGCCGAAGGCCGCTACCGTTTCCGCACGATCCGCCCGGTCCCCTATCCCGGCCGCACGCCGCACATCCACGCCGCGGTGTTCGAGGAAGGGCGCCGCCCCTTCGTCACGCAGATCTACGTCGTCGGCGAACCCCTCAACGACGGCGACTTCCTGTTCCAGCGGGTTCCGGAAGACCTGCGCCCGCTATTGCTGGCCGACTTCCGGCCGGTGGACGATCCGGTCGCCGAACTCGCGGCGGAGTTCGATTTCGTGCTGTCACCGGTCCTCGCCGGATTGTTCGAATCCGATACGGCCTGATTCGTGGCAGGATCCCCGTTCCGCTGACGCCGCCGCGAACCCACGCCGACAGGAACCGCCCATGACCGTCCGAACCGTTCTCCGCATGGGCGACCCACGCCTGCTGCAGCCGGCCACCCCGGTAACGGCCTTCGGCACCTCCGAACTGGCCGAACTCGTCACCGACCTCTTCGACACCATGGCCGCCCGCGGCGGCGTCGGCATCGCCGCCCCGCAGATCGGCGTCGACCTGCAGGTCGTTCTGTTCGGCTTCGAACGCAGCGAACGCTACCCCGACGCACCCCCGGTGCCGCGCACCGTGCTCGTCAATCCCGTCCTCACGCCGCTCACCGACGAAACCGAAGACGGCTGGGAAGGCTGCCTCTCCGTCCCCGGCCTGCGCGGCGTCGTCCCGCGCTTTACCCGCATCCGCTACCAGGGCCTCACCCCCGAAGGCGAACCCATCGACCGCGTCGCCGAAGGCTTCCATGCCCGCGTCGTGCAGCACGAATGCGACCACCTCGCCGGCACGCTCTTCCCGATGCGCATACGCGACTTCAGACGCTTCGGGTTTACGGAGGCGTTGTTTCCGGAGCTGGGCGGCGGTTGAGTGCGCGGGTATCGGTGTGGGGCGAATCCGCCCCCACGCCGCTGCGGACGCAAAGCGACCCTTGCCGGACCCATCCGATCCACATCTGGTCCGGTATGGCAGTACTCTTGCAAGAATCTTCCCGGACGCCTGCTGACTGCCCATGAGCTCAACGAATGTTTCACCGCCCGACACCCCGAAACTCGATCTTGCGCAGTGGGTCGGGCGCGAGGAGGTGTGCGCCGACCGCATCGACCTGCGCATCGCCCGTGCGCTGGCGGCGACGCTCGATCTCGATCCCGGCACGATCGCCGAGGGCGACGAGCTGCCGCCGCTGTGGCACTGGGTGTATTTCACGCCCGAGGTGCGCCGCAGTGCGATCGGGCTTGATGGCCATGCCACGCGCGGGGGGTTCCTGCCGCCGGTAGAGTTGCCCAGCCGCATGTGGGCGGGCGGAAGGCTTGTGTTCAGCCAGCCGCTGCGGGTCGGCGAGGCGGCTGCGTGCCGCTCGCGTATCGTGCGCTGCGAGCGCAAGCACGGACGCAGCGGCGAGCTGGCGTTCGTGACGGTCGAGCAAACGATCTCGGGCGAGCGCGGCCTCGCGCTGGTCGAGGAACATGACATCGTGTATCGCGAACCGGCCCGGCCGGGTGCGCCGCCGGGCGGCGAGCAGATCGACGAGGATGCGGACGAGGCGGAGTTCCGCCTGCGCGTGCGCCCCGACCCGGTGCTGTTGTTCCGCTACTCGGCGCTGACCTTCAACCCTCACCGGATCCACTACGACCACCCCTACGCTACCCGCCAGGAGGGCTATCCCGGCCTCGTGGTCCATGGTCCGCTGATTGCAACGCTGCTGCTCGAAGCCTTTCGCGCTGCGCATCCGGTCGAGCAGGTGCGCCGCTACGCGTATCGCGCGCTCGGTCCGCTCTTCGACACGGCCGACTTCGACCTCTGCGGCTGCCTCAGCAGCCCGGAAACCGCCACGCTGTGGGCCGAATGCGACGGGCGCGTGGCGATGCGGGCCGAGGTGGCCTTCGAATGAGCGTCGCGGCAGATCGTCCGCCGCTTGGGACGCTTCGGGCCGCCTGAAGGCGAATCATCGAACCAGGAGTTTTCTGCGCATGACCGGATCCGGAACTGGCCTGCCGCTCGAAGGCGTGACCGTCGTCTCGCTCGAACATGCGATTGCCGCGCCGCTGGCGACGCGCCACCTGGCCGACCTCGGCGCGCGCGTGATCAAGGTCGAGCGACCGGGCGTGGGCGACTTCGCCCGCGCGTACGACCATCGCGTCGCCGGGCTCGCCTCGCACTTCGTGTGGGTGAACCGCTCGAAGGAAAGCCTCACGCTCGACCTCAAGCAGCCCGCCGCGCGGGAGATCCTGCATGCGCTGCTCGGGCAGGCCGACGTGCTGGTGCAGAACCTTGCGCCGGGGGCCGCCGAGCGCCTGGGCCTGTCGCACGAGGCCTTGTCGCCCGCGTTGCCAAAGCTGATCGTGTGCGACATTTCGGGCTACGGCGAGGGTGGGCCGTATGCGCAGAAGAAGGCCTACGACCTCCTGATCCAGAGCGAGTCGGGTTTCCTGTCGGTTACCGGCACGCCTGCCGAAGAGGTCAAGGCGGGCATCTCGATCGCCGACATCGCGGCCGGCATGTATGCGTACTCGAACATCCTCGCCGCGCTGATCGAGCGCGGGCGAAGCGGGCGCGGGCGGCGTATCGAGGTCGCGATGATGGATGCGATGGCCGAGTGGATGGGCTTTCCGATGTACTACGCCCACGACGGCCAGGAACCGCCGCCGCGTTCGGGTGCGGCGCATGCGACGATCGCGCCGTACGGGCCGTTTCGCACCGGAGACGGGCGCACGGTGATGCTGGGGATTCAGAACGAACGCGAATGGGGGGTGTTCTGCGAGCGCGTGCTCGGGGATGCGGCCCTGGCGCGCGACGAGCGTTTCTGCACCGGCGCCCGGCGCAACGCCCACCGCGAGGCGCTGCGGGCACGGATCGAGGCGTGCTTTGCGGCGCTGGGCGCCGACGAGGTGATCGCCCGCCTCGATGCCGCCGACATCGCGAACGCGCATGTGCGCACGATGGCCGACCTGTGGGCGCATCCACAGCTCGCGGCGCGCGGCCGCTGGACCACCGTGGACTCGCCTGCCGGCCCGCTGCCCGCGTTGCAGCCGCCGGGCTTCGGTGGCGAGCGGCCGGCGCGCATGGGCCCGGTGCCGGGGCTCGGTGCGCACTCCGACGCGATCCTCACGGAGCTCGGATACGGCGAGCGGATCGGCGCCCTGCGTGCAGCGGGTGTCGTCTAACCTGCGCCCGCACCATCCCCTTCGCGGAAACGGCTCGGTGCGCATCCGGTCCAGTCGCGGAAGGCGCGTGCAAAGCTCTTCTCGCTGTCGAAGCCGACCGCCGCCGCAATCTGCTTGACCGGGCGGCGGGTCTGCAGCAGCAGGCGGATCGCGCGTTCGCGGCGGGCTTCGTTCTTCAGGCGCTGCAGCGACACGCCTTCGTCCTTGAGCTGGCGGTGCAGCGTGCGCACCGAGAGGTTCAGCCGCGCCGCGAGCGCCTCGGCGGTGTGGTTCGCGCCCGGCTCGGCGCAGAGGAGCTGGCGCACGCTGTGCACCAGCAGGCGGTCGCGCCGGTACTGCAGCACCGTGAGCGGCAGCGCGCGTTGCAGCATGGCCTGCAGCGCGCGTTCGTCGCGGCACGGGGGCAGCGCGAGGTAGCGCGCATCGAAGCGGATGCCCGCCGCCTCGGCGTCAAAGCGCAGCGGCCCCGAGAACAGATGCGGGTAGGCGTCGACGTGGGGGGGCGCGGGGAAGGGGAAGCTCGCCTCGTTGAGCGCGATCCGCGAGTCGATGAGCCAGCAGGCGTAGCCGAGCAGGTAGCGCAGCGAGCTGACGAGGCAGAACTCGCGCATCTCGCCCAAGGCACGCGTCTCGACGATGTGGATCGTTGCTTCGCCGCGGGCGTGGCCGAACACGAGCGTGAGGTCGTCGACCAGCAGGCGGTGGTGACGGCACCAGCGCCTGAGTGCGAGTTCGAGTGTTGCGGCGGTCAGCGAGGCGCGGCACAGCATGCCGTAGCTGCCCCACGGCAGGCGGCGCGAGAACCAGCCCAGCGCTTCGTCGTCGAGCTCCTGCATCGCGTGGCCCGACATCGCCTCCATCTGCGCGGCGGTCACGCGCGCCGTCGGGTCGTCGAGGGCGGTCGCGGGAATGCGGGCCCGCTCCAGTGCGGTGGCCGGATCCATTCCCCTGCGGCGATACCCGAGCACGATCGCGCGGATGAAGGCGATCGGAGTGGCGGCGCGGCCGAGCGTGAGTTCGGCGGGAGACGGTGCGAGGATCTGCATGAGACCGAATCGTCGCCCCGCGCGGCACGAATTGCAACCTTGTTGGCAGTTGTCGCGCTCGGCTTGCGACTACCCTTGTGCGACTGGCGGGCTGGTGCGCCCTGTAACGGGGGCGCCGGAGCGAGGATAATCGTCCGGCACGCCGCGCCCGCACCCGAACACCATCCGGAGAAGGAGATCCATCCATGAACGTCCCGAGCCTCGATTTCCACCACGGCGAGACCATCGAAGCCCTGCGCGACACGCTGCAGGCGTTCTGCGCCGCCGAGATCGCCCCGCGCGCCGCCGAGATCGACCGCGTGAACGAATTCCCCGCCGACCTGTGGAAGAAGCTCGGCGATCTGGGCGTGCATGGCATGACGGTCTCCGAGGAATACGGTGGCACCGAGATGGGTTACCTCGCGCACATCATCGCGATGGAGGAGGTCTCGCGCGCGTCGGCCTCGGTCGGGCTGTCCTACGGCGCGCACTCGAACCTGTGCGTGAACCAGATCCACCGCAACGGCA
>JAHDYG010000040.1 GCA_023383815.1 Rhodocyclaceae bacterium | reverse complement strand
CGGGTTGCCGAACATCACGCCGATCTTCATGCGGATCTGGTTGATGAAGATCACCAGCGTGTTGGTGCGCTTGATGTTGGCGGTGAGCTTCCGGAGCGCCTGGCTCATCAGGCGCGCCTGCAGGCCGGGCAACTGGTCGCCCATCTCGCCTTCGATTTCAGCCTTCGGTGTCAGCGCCGCGACCGAGTCGACGACGACGATGTCGACGCCGCCCGAGCGCACCAGCATGTCGGCGATCTCGAGCGCCTGTTCGCCGGTGTCGGGCTGGGAGATCAGAAGGTCCTGGATGTTTACGCCGAGTTTTTCGGCATATCCGACGTCGAGCGCATGTTCGGCGTCGATGAAGGCGGCAGTGCCGCCGAGCTTCTGCATCTCGGCGATGACCTGCAGCGTCAGCGTCGTCTTGCCCGACGATTCCGGGCCGTAGATCTCGACCACGCGGCCGCGCGGCAGTCCGCCCAGGCCGAGCGCGATGTCGAGCCCGAGCGAGCCTGTCGACACCGTCTGGATGTCGCGCTCGACGGTGCCGTCGCCCATGCGCATGATCGAGCCCTTGCCGAACTGCTTTTCGATTTGCGAGAGCGCGGCGGCGAGCGCCTTGGCCTTGTTGTCGTCCATCATGTGTCCTCGATTACGGGTTGCAAATTATGGCACAGAGTTTGCTGTGCGAAACCGGGTCGACTCCCCCAGTCGCGGCGCTATGGATCCGGCGCGAGGAGCGCCATGAGCCCCTCCAGGGCGTGGATCACTGCAGCGCGCCGCACGGCGTCGCGATCGCCGGAAAGCCTCAGCGTCTCGACCCGGGCGGTTGCGTCGCGCGCGCACCACGCGAAGCAGACGGTGCCGACCGGCTTGTCCGGCGTGCCGCCTCCCGGCCCGGCAATGCCGGAGACCGCCAGTGCGACGTCGGCCCGGCTTGCGCCGAGTGCGCCGCGCGCCATTTCCGCGACCGTCCCGGTGCTGACTGCACCCTGACTGTCCAGGGTTCCGGGCGTGACCCCGAGGAGCTCGAGCTTGGATTCATTGGAGTAGGTCACGAAACCGCGTTCGAACCAGTCCGAGCTTCCTGCGGTGGCGGTGACGACTGCGGCGATCCAGCCGCCGGTGCACGATTCGGCGGTGGCGAGCTTCCAGCCGCGCCCGGTGAGGCCGCGCCCGACTTGCGCCGAGAGCCGCGTCAGGTCCGCATCCATGCCACGTCCCCGAAGAAATGTACGAGCAGCGCCAGCACGAGGAGGGCGTAGCCGGCCGCGATCAGGTCGTCGAGCATGACACCGAAACCGCCCTTGAAATGTTCGTCGGCCCAGCGCACCGGTTGCGGCTTGACGATATCGAAGAAGCGGAACAGCACGACCGCGACCGCCTGCCACAGGAGCGTCGGCGGTGTGAAGAGCAGCACCAGCCACATTGCCACCATCTCGTCCCAGACGATCGCGCCGTGGTCGGGCACGCCGAGCGCCCGGCCCGCGCGCTCGGCCGCGATGACCCCGGCGGCGAATAGGCTTGCCAGAAAGGCGAGAAAGACGAAGTCCGAAACCGGCGTCTTGATGAGCGGGTACAGCGCCCACGCGAGCAGCGTGCCCGCGGTGCCCGGCGCACGCGGCGCAAGTCCCGCGCCGAAGCCGAGCGCGATGAAGTGCGAGGGGTGGCTGAAGAGGAAGTTAGCGGTCGGACGCATCGTCGAAGTGATCATACCCGAGCGCACCGGGCTCGCTGAATCTTCCATCCGCCTCGTGGATCCGCAGCCGGCCGGGCCCGTCCGTCAGGCTGCCGATGCGGGTCAGCGGCAGATCGAGCGCCTGCGCGAGTTCCGTGATCCGCGATCGTTGCCCCGGCGCCGCGCTGAAGAGCAACTCGTAGTCGTCGCCGCCACCGAGCACGGCGGCCCGGGCGCAGACTGCAGGCGCGCCGAAGGCGACGAGTTCGGGGATCGGCAGCGCGCCAAGCTCGACCAGCGCGCCGCAGCCGGAGCGTTCGAGCATGTGGCGCAGATCGCCCAGCAGACCGTCGGATACGTCGAGCATCGCGCTCGCGACGCCGCGCAGCGCCTGGCCCGCCGCGACCCGCGGCAGCGGCCGGTGCAGCGCATCGAGGCAGTGCTCGCGGCCTTCCGCCGTCAGCGTCAGTTCACCGCGCAGCACCGCCAGTCCGAGTGCGGCTCGGCCAGGCCAGCCGCTCACCCACAGATCGTCCCCCGCGCGGCCGCCGCTGCGTGTCACGGCCGTGCCCTGCGGCACCTCGCCGATCACCGTCACGCATAGATTGAGCGGGCCGCGCGTGGTGTCGCCCCCGGCGAGATCGACCCCGTAGCGGTCGGCGCATTCGAACAGGCCGCTCGCAAAGGCTGCGAGCCAGGGTTCATCGGCCTGCGGCAGCGACAGCGCGAGAAAGGCCCAGCGCGGCTCGGCACCCATCGCCGCAAGGTCGGAAAGATTCACCGCCAGCGTCTTCCACCCGAGCGCAGCCGGGTCGGTCTCGGGCAGGAAGTGCGTGCCGCTCACCAGCATGTCGGTCGACACGGCAAGCTGCATCCCGGCACGCGGCGCAAGGAGCGCCGCATCGTCACCGACCGCGAGATCGGTGTGACGGGTACGGCGCGTGAAGTGGCGGCGGATCAGGTCAAATTCGGAGGGCATGACGTTCAAATCGCGCTTCGGGTGGCGGGAGATCGGGTGCGTACTTTGCCAGATCAGGCGCGGTTCCGTCACGGCCACGTGCTGGGTAGACTAGCGGCCTTCGGTATCGGCGCCGCCTTCCTCGCTTCGTTCCGCTGATCCTCGCACTAACGGAAAACCGTTCCGATGCTTTGGATGAATCCCATGAATCCTTTCCGTGAAAGGACCTGCCTCATGACCCTTGCGCGGCGGCAATCTGCTGTTCTGGTGGTACTGCTGTTGGTGGTGACGACGGTGTTCGCCGATGCCAGGCCCCTGACTGCCCGCCGTATCGGGCCGGAACAGGGGTTGTCGCAGGTAACGGCCCGTACGCTGGCGCAAGACGCAGCGGGGTTGATCTGGATCGGAACTGAAAACGGTCTGAACGTCTATGACGGTCTTCGGTTCTCCCATTTCCGACACGATCCCGAAGACCCTGCGAGCCTGAGCGACAACTATGTACGCGCGCTGCTGCCCGATGGTGAAGGCGGCATGTGGGTGGGAACGCTGGGCGGTGGGCTCAACCGCTACGTCGCCGCAACGGGGCGGTTCATCCGCTATGCCGTGGGGGAGCCGGGTGGATTGCCGAGCGGCGATGTCGAGGCGCTGCTCGAAGCGGCCGACGGCGCGCTGTGGATCGGTCACGGTGCCGGGGCTTCGCGCTTCGACGCTGCAAACGGGCGCTTCACGCACTTTCGTGCCGATGCCGCCGGGGATCTGGGCATGGTGCAGGCGCTTGCACAGACCCAGGACGGCGACCTCTGGCTTGGGCGCTCGCGCGGGGGACTGCGCCGGATCGGAGCGGATGGCGTGCAGACCGTCGAGTTGCCGGTCAAGGGCGCGGTGCTGGCGATGCACGTCGCGAGTGATGGGGATTTGTGGGTGGGTACCGAGATGGGCGGGCTGTTCCGGATCGACCCTCGCGTGGGTGAGGCGCGTCGGGTTCCTGGAGAGTACGACGCGGAGGTGACCAGTATCCTGCAGGACGAGCAGGGTGCGATCTGGTTCGGCACCTGGTCGGGTGGGCTGTACCGTCTCGACCCACACGACGGGAGCCTCGAGAATCACCGCTCCCGGGCGATGGTGCCGACCAGTCTGAGCAGTGACACCGTCATCGGACTCATGCGCGACCGAAGCGGGGGCTTGTGGGTCGGCACGTACGACGCGGGCCTGAACATGGTCATGCCGCATGACGGCGCCCTGGAGCATCATGCGTTCGACCCGTCCCGACCGGACGGGCTGATGCACTCCATGGTGTGGAGCTTTGCCGAAGACCCGGATGGCGCGATCTGGGTGGGCACGCGGCGCGGCCTCAATCGCTTTGATCCAGTGCATCGACGCATGGAGCGCTACCTCGCCAGCGGGCGCTGCAGCGGGTTGGGCATCGGCGTGGATGTGCGGGCTGTCCTCCCTGACCGCCGGCAGTTGTGGCTTGGGCTTGCAGATGGCGGGCTGATCCTGCTGGATCCTGAAAGCTGTACGCGGAGCACCTACAGCGAGTTGCTCACGAGCCGGCGGGTTCGCCTGCTGCTGCGCGACACCGAGGGGGACCTGTGGATCGGAACAGACCACGGGCTCAACCGGCTCGATCCGGTCAGCGGTTGGGTCCGCCACTACCAGGCCGACGGCCGTGAGGGCAGCCTGCCCCATTCCCGTATCCGCAGCCTGTACCAGGACGGGCATGGCATGCTGTGGGTCGGAACGAGCGGTGGGCTCAGCCGCTATGACCCGGCGACGGATGGTTTTGTTACCTGGACGCGGACTCAGGGGAGCCTGAGCGATGACGACGTGCGTGGCATCTACCGCGACGAGAGCGGCATCCTGTGGCTGGCGACCGGAATCGGCCTCACCCGCCTCGATCCGGAAAGCGGTGAGGCACGCTTCTTCTACGAGCGTCACGGGTTGAGCAACAACACGCTGTACAGCGTGATTCCCGATGGCCCCTGGCTGTGGATCACGAGCAATGGCGGGCTCACCCGTTTCGACCGGCACACCCATGCAACCCTCCGCTTCGATCAGGGTGACGGGCTGCAGAGCAACGAATTCAATTTCAATGCCTATCTCAAGACTGCAGCCGGTGATCTGCTGCTGGGCGGGATCGGCGGATTCAACCTGCTTCGTCCAGAGCGGCTGCTGCGCGATGCCGTCGCACCCGATCTACATCTGGCCTGGCAGATCGGTGAACGGCGGGCCGCCATCGGCCCGGCGGCGCCTCCTCCGGGCATCGACCCGATCGAACTGGACGGCGGAAGCATCCGTTTCGAGCCGCGTGTGCTGCACTATCTGAACAGCAAGCGGAACGGATACCGCTACCGACTGCTCGGCTACGACGAGGATTGGGTGCACGCGCCGGCCACGAGGAGCGAGGTGAGCTACAGCGATCTGCCCGCAGGCGAGTACCGTTTCCAGATCGTCGGATTCACGGGCAGCGGGGTGGAGAGCGGACCGCCGCTCGAGCTTGCCTTGCGTGTTCCTCGACCGCTCTGGCGACAGCCCTGGATCGTGCTGCCGGGACTCGCCGCGTTGCTGGGGGTGGCATGGTTCCTCGCGGCGCTGCGCACGCGCGCCCTGCGTTACCGCGCGGCGCGACTGCAAGCCGAAGTCGAGGGCAAGACTGCCGAGATCGCTCGCCAGGCCGGCCAGCTGGAACGCTTGCTGGCGGAACAATCCGGCTTCTACCGGCGCATCGCGCATGAGTTGAAGACGCCTCTCACCCTGGTGTCGCTCCCGCTTGTTCGCCTGAATGGGCTTGCCGATCGGCGCACGGAGGTACGCGACGCCGTGTCGACCATTGCGCGTGGCGTCGAGCGGCTCGACCAGTTGGTCGAGGAACTGACCGATGTTGCGCTCGGGCAGCGTGACAACCGTGCGTTGGAACGCCAGACCTTCGGCCTTGCTGCCTTCCTGCTGCCGTTTGTCGGGCTGTATCGCCACAGTGCGGAGGCCGGGGGCAAGAGCCTCAAGTTCGCGCCGGTTCCCGACGTCGCGATCACGCTCCACCGTGCCGTGTTCGAGGACGTTCTCCACAATCTGCTGACCAATGCGGTGAAGTATTCGCGCGACGGCGGGCGGATTTCGGCTGCAGTCGAGTTGCGGGCAGCATCCGGTACCCTCCGGCTGTGCGTGGAGGATGACGGCCCGGGACTCAGTGCGGCGGACTGCGAACGGATCTTCGACAGTGGATTCCGGACACCCTGGGCGATGGCGCGCGACCCGGGCGGCCACGGTGAAGGATTGCACATCTGCCGCTCGCGGCTGCGTGCGATCGGGGGGGAGGTGGCCGTCCAGAGCGAAGCCGGTCGCTACTGCCGGTTCATCGCGGAGTTTCCGTCAACCTGGAGCGGCGAGGCGCGGCCGATCGGAACCGAAACCGACTTGCGTGGCTCCGGCCGCCGGTTCGAAGACGGACCCGTGCACGATCCCGTGGATGTTCCGCCGCGCAGCGAACTCCTCTTCGTGGAAGACGACCCTGACCTGAGCCGGGCGCTGGCCGGAGCCTTCCAATCTCACTACCGGGTGCACTTTGCCTCGGCGCTGGGCGACGGGCTGAAGCAGGCCAAGGAGCACATGCCGAATCTCGTCGTCTGCGACCGCATGTTGCCCGATGGCGACGGCCTGGACCTGCTGGCAAAGCTCAAGGCCGACCCGGATACCAGTCATATTCCGGTCGTGATCCTTACCGCCTTGTCCGATCCGGCCAGCCAGCAGGAGGGCTGGCGCAGCCTCGCCGACGACTACGTGGCCAAGCCCTTTCAGCCGGAGACCCTGCGCCTTCGTATCGAGAGCCACCTTGAGAACCGTCGGCGCACACGAGAATGGGCGCGTGCGCAGTTAATCATGGACCCATTCGACAAGGCTGCCATTGAAGAAATGGTCGCGGCCACCGAAGGCACAGCGACCGACGCACGCTACGTGCAGCGACTCGAAGCCGCTGTGTTTTCCCGCCTCGAGCAAAGCGATTGCCGCCTCGAAACCGTAGCGGGTGACCTCGGCCAAAGTCCGCGTACGCTGCAGCGCAAACTTCAGGCGCTGTACGGCTGCGGATTCGCCGAATACGTCGTCGATTTGCAGATACGGCAGGCCAGGACGCTGCTCGAAGCGGGCGCCAGCGTGAAGCGAGCCGCGCTCGAAGCGGGGTTTTCGTCCCAGTCCTACATGAGCCGCGTGTTCCGCAAACGTCTGGGGAAGAGCCCCTCGGAGTACCGCACCGCTCACGCCTGACCCGCGTGCGCAATTCCGGAGGCCGGAACGGTGCCCCGGTGGGAGTCGGAGGCCTTCTCTTCCTGCGCGATGTACTTTCACGCCAATCTTGGCTACAGCGACGCCAAGCCGCGCTGGATCGATTGTGCCGTGCCGCCATGCTGGATACGGTTGGGAACTTGCGATCGGGCCGCAACGGGCCGGAAATGGCGGGCTGCGCGTGCTCGAGAGTTTGAGCGCCTCGACGTCTCGGGCATTCCGGCGCGATGGCAGGTCATTTCAGCAATCGAATCCGAATCGGAGAGGAAAGATGAGCAAGGTACGCCTGACGGGTCTCCTGGTGTCTGCGGCGCTTCTCGCGAGCGCTTGTGTCAGTGGTGGCGGGTACAAGCCGGTTTCGTCCGAACTGCCCGGACTGAAGCTGAGTTTCAGCGATCCGGCCTGGACGGGTGGGCCTCTTCCGGACGGACAGCAGTGCGCGGTCTTCGGTGGCAAGGGGGCAACGCCGCCACTGCGCGTCGAGGGAATCCCTCCGGGGGCAAACGCGATCATCGTCGAGTTCAACGACCTGAACTTCGCGCCACTGTCGTCCGGGGGTGGGCATGGAAAGATCGGTTTCTGGCATGACGGCACGTCCGTCGCCGCTCTGCCAGCAGTGCCCGGCGATACCGCAAAACTGCCCGAAGGAAGTTTCGTCGAGGCGCGTGCGCAGTCGACCGGGATGTATGCCTCTCCGGGCTATCTGCCGCCGTGCTCCGGTGGGCGGGGGCACGTCTACGTCGCTGATGTGAAGGCTGTCTACAAGGCGAAGAAGGAGGGGGAAGAAAGCCGTCTCCTCGCCCAGCAGCGGATCACGATTGGAACGTACTGATCCAGGAAACGGCAACCGGGGTCTGGTGATCCAGGACGCTGCAAGGATGAGCGTCCTGGATCAGGGCTCGGCCGCACGGTCCTGCGTCCCGCCTGTGGCGGACTTGCATTGAGTACCGGTTTTGTTGATGAGGTTGGAAATGGATCATAGGCATCTGCTGTTCGCGGGTCTGATCAGTCTGTTGATCGTCGGTTGCGGGGGTGGTGGTGGAGGCGGGAGCAACGCGGCTGAACCCTCAGCACCGGCGCCTGCCACGACCTTGCCACCAGGGACGACCCTGCGTGTTGCGGCGGCTCCGGAGAAGGGGTTTCACTATCCGTACTATCTGCACGTTCCAGCAAATGTCACGGCCGGGGGTAACGGCCGGTTGATCGTCGAGTCGAACAACACGGGTACGATCAGCGACGACCAGGCATTCCACGACGGCGCCGTCCAGCGCTCGCTCGCGAACGTGGGATCGATCGGGCAACAGGTCGCGACGCGCACCGGTAACGTCTTTCTGATGCCAGCCTTCGTGCGGCCTGCGACCAAGTGGGACCACTATACGCATTCGCTCGATCGCGACACGCTCGTCGTCCGCCTGACTGCCGAGGAGCGGGCCCTCATGGGGAACTTCGAACGGATCGATCTTCAGCTCCTGGCGATGATCGCTGATGCCAGGGAGCGTTTGGGAGCGGCCGGCTATCGAACTGCGGATCGGGTCTGGCTGACGGGGTTCTCGGCCTCCGGCGTGTTTGCCAACCGATTCGCGGCCCTTCATCCGACCGCAGTCGAGGCGGTCGCAGCGGGTGGCGTCAATGCGACAGCATTCCTGCCCGTTCCGGTCTACAACGGCGTCGTTCTTCCCTATCCAATGGGCACTTCAGACATGGAGCAGGTTGTCGGAAAGCCCTTTGAGCCATCGGCGTATGCGGCAGTTCGCCAGTTCCTCTTCATGGGATCGCTGGATACCAATGACGCGACCGAGTATCGGGATGCATGGAGCGAACAGGAGGCTCAACTCTGGTGGACGCTCATGGGGCGCGACATGCCCGGCCGCTGGGTGAACCTGCAGAACGCCTTGCGGACGAACCTCCCCGGGATCGTGACCCGCAGCTATGGAATTGGGCACACGTACAACTCTGAAGTGCTGAACGACGTGACCAACTTCCTGCGCGCGGACTGACCAGATAGCGCCTGCTGCAGAAGGTGCCGGAGTAGACTCGGGGCTTTCGGCAAGGAGGGCTTCGGCGATGAGTCTGCGAATTGCTTCGCTCTTTCGCCATCCGGTCAAGGGGCTCAGCGCCGAACCCCGCGATGCGGTCGAGCTCTTCGCGGGTTGTGGCGTGCCGGAAGACCGCCGCTTTGCGATCGTGCGAAGCGGGCCTGGGGGTGCGGCCGGCGAGGATCCGCCGCACTGGCAACCCAAGCGTGCGTTCCACGCACTTCACACCGTGCCGGGTCTGGCGGCGATCGAGAGTCGGTGGGATGAAGGCCGTGGGCGCCTCGAACTCCGGCGTGAAGGGGTGCTGCTTGCTGCCGGCGATCCGCGCGATCCTGACGCGCGCCGAGCGCTTGAATCCTGCCTGGGTGAGTGGATTGGCGCGGACACAGTGCCCCGCCTGGTCGAGGCGCGCGGCTTCGCCCATACCGACTCGCCCGATCCGCTCGTCTCCATCGTATCGCTCGCGTCGCTGGCCGAACTTGAGCGGGCGGTCGGGCGCGCAGTCGATGTGCGCCGCTTTCGCGCCAATGTCGTGATCGGCGGGGGTCTGCCGTGGCAGGAACTCGACTGGGTCGGGCGCGAGATCGGCTGCGGCGACGTGCGCCTGCGGGTGCGCGAAGCGATCGTGCGTTGCCCTGCGATCCACGCCGATCCCGGTGGCCGCGGCGCTGATCTCGACCTCTTGCGGCCCTTGCTGCGACTCAATGGCGAAGCTGTGTTCGGCGTGTACGCCGAAGTGGTCGCCGGTGGGCGGCTTGCCGTCGGCGTTTCAGTTCATGCGCCGCCCGGCGGACGGCCGCCTGCGCGGGATGGATTTCGGCGATGACCCACGCCTTCGACGTCTGGATTGAGGGCCTTTGCGGTGCGCGCCGTGTGGTTTCGGGCCGGAGATCCTGCCGCAGCTCATAGCGGCGCTCGCAGCTTAGGCGGCTTCGGCCACGATCAGCAGGTTGCGTGGGGTGAGCGCACGTTCACAGAATTGCCCGACGCGGGACCGGTAGCCGGCTGATTCGAAGGCGAGTGCGAGATCGAGGACGAGCCAGGTTTCGAGTGGGCGGCGAAAGGCGTGGCGGACGAGTTCGAGGCGGCGTACTTCGTCACGCCGGCGCGCTCCGCATGCAAGCCAGTGCGCCCAGTCCACGCTCGGTGGCAGGCGGAGGCCTTCGCGTGCTGCGATGGCGCGGCAGAAGCCTTCGAAATCGCCGCCGAGCCAGGTCGATGGGACCGGTTTGAAGGTGCGCGGCGTGTCACCTTCGATCGCTGCACGCAGCGCGAGGAAGCCGAGCTTCCAGGCCTGGTCGCGGGCGAGGCGGCGGCGCACATGGCCGGGCGCGGTGACGGTCTCGGTGACGGCAAGGCGCAACGCGTCGGCATCGGGAGCGAGCGTTGCGTCGGCGCAGAGCGGGTGGTAGCCGTCGTTGCACCCGAGGTGGTAGCAGCACGGCGCGATGCAGTAGGCACGCGCGCGCTGCGGGCTCGCGGCCGAGCGGACCAGGCTGCGGTGCAACTCGCCGCAGGCGTGCAGCGCGAGCACCGCATGGCCGGGCAGGTGACGGGCGGAGGCCGGGTCGAGGGCGTCGGCGCACACGATCTGCTGCGCAGCATTGGCGCGGGCCGCGAGCCGGGCCGCTTCGGCGCACAGCCCGGCGTCGATCTCGAGCGATCGCACCGCCACGCCGTCGGCGGCGGCGAGGCGGCGGCCCAGGTGCCCCTTGCCTGCACACCACTCCAGCACCGGGTCATCGGGCTTTGGCGTGTGCGCGACGAAGGCTTCGATCTGGGCCCGCTTGCGCCCCGGAATCGACCAGTCGAAGCGCCGGTCGGCGGCGGGGATCTCTCGGGTGCCCAGCGCAGGCAGTTCGCACAGCGCGGCGAGCGCCTCGACGACCGGAAGATGGCCGGCGAGCCACATGCGGCAGGATTCGGGGTCGGACGACAGATGGTCCACGGTCGCATCGTCGAGCCCGAGCGCGGCTTCCCGCAGCGCAGGGAACGCTTCGCACCATTCTGGCCGTGCGACGCGGAACGGGGCCGGGCGCCAGAGCGCCTCATGTGCGGCGAGCAGCGACTGCAGGGTGAGGAAGCGCTCGCGAAGGGACATGGCGGGTTCCGGAGTCGGGTCTAGGTGCGCGGCGGCGCTGCAAGGAAGCGGGATTATCGCCGTTCGCTCGGAGCAGCCCAAGAGGCTCCGGCGGGCCGAAATATTTGTACAAATTGGATTTGCTATAATACGAATCTCTACCGTCCGGTCAGTCGATAGCAAGGAAGTATCGCCTATCGACCGATCGAGCGCCCGCCCGGGGCGTGCGGACGACGGACGTGGAGGCTTCGGTGCGTTGCGGCGCGATGGCCGGCGTCTTCAGCCCAGGACAGGAGTCGCAGCATGTGCGGAATCGCAGGAGAAATCAGGTTTGACGGGCGCGAGCCCGATGTCGCGGCACTCGGCCGCATGAATGGCTGGCAGCGCCCGCGCGGGCCCGACGGCAGTGGGCTCTTCGTCCAGGGCGGGGTCGGCTTCGGGCACCGGCGCCTGAAGATCATGGACCTGTCCGAGGCGGCCCAGCAGCCGATGTTCGATCCGCAGCTCGGCGCCGGAATCGTCTTTAACGGCGCGGTCTACAACCACCCCGAACTGCGTCGCGAGCTGGAAGGGCTGGGCTATCGCTTCCACTCCCACGGCGATACGGAGGTCCTGCTCAAGGCCTGGCATGCCTGGGGGCCGGAGTTCGTGCAGCGCTTGAACGGCATGTTCGCGTTTGCGATCTGGGAGCGCGACAGCGGCCGCGTGCTGCTCGGGCGTGACCGGCTCGGCATCAAGCCGCTCTACTACGCGCCCATCGAGGGCGGCCTGCGTTTTGCCTCGACCCTGCCGGCGCTGCTTGCGGCCGGGGGCGTGGACACCACGATCGATCCGGTCGCGCTGAATCACTACCTGTCCTTTCACGCGGTCGTGCCGGCGCCGTGGACGCTGCTGGCCGGGGTGCGCAAGCTTGCGCCCGGCAGCCTGATGACGATCGAGGCCGATGGCGCCCGGCACGAGCGCAGCTACTGGGCGCTCGACTACAGCCGTGACACGGCCGACGAGCGCTGCAGCTTCGAAGACTGGACCGAACGCCTGCTCGAGGGCCTGCGCGCCGCGGTGCGTCGCCGCCTCGTTGCCGACGTGCCGGTCGGTGCGCTGCTCTCGGGTGGGGTCGATTCGAGCCTCATCGTCGGCCTGATGGCCGAGGCTGGGGTGCGCGAGTTGCGCACCTACAACGTCGGTTTCGAGGACGTGGGCGGCGAGAAGGGCAACGAGTTCGAGTACGCCGACATCGTCGCACAGCGCTTCGAGACGATCCATGAGCGTATCTTCGTGCCCGAATCGGAGCTGCTTGCGCGCCTGCCGGAAGCCGTGACGGCGATGAGCGAGCCGATGGTGAGCCACGACTGCATCGGCTTCTACCTGCTGTCCGAGGCCGTGTCGCGCCACAGCAAGGTCGTGCAGAGCGGCCAGGGGGCCGACGAAGTGTTTGGCGGCTACCACTGGTATCCGGAACTCGACGGCAGCGCGCATCCGGTGGCGGACTATCTCGCGGCGTTCCGCGACCGCGATTTCGACGACTACACCTCGCTCGTGTCGCCGCGCTGGCTGGCCGGCGACGAGTCGGCGGCCTTCGTCGCCGAGCGCTTCAACGCATCCGGCGCGAAGGATCCGGTGGACAAGGCACTGCGCCTGGATACCACGGTGATGCTCGTCGACGACCCGGTCAAGCGCGTCGACAACATGACGATGGCCTTCGGCCTGGAAGCGCGCGTGCCCTTCCTCGACCACGAACTGGTGGAGCTTGCGGCGCGCATTCCGGCGCGCCACAAGCTCGCACACGGCGGCAAGGGCGTGCTCAAGGAAGCTGCGCGCAGGGTGATTCCGTCTGCGGTCATCGACCGGCCGAAGGGCTATTTCCCGGTGCCGGCGCTGAAGTACCTGCAAGGGTCGGTGCTCGAGCGGGTGCGCGATGCGCTCGGGAGCCGTGTCGCACGAGAGCGCGGCCTCTTCCGCAAGGAATACGTGGATCGCCTGCTGGCCGACCCGGGCGGCCATCTCACGCCGCTGCGCGGCTCCAAGCTCTGGCAGCTGGGCCTGCTGGAGTGGTGGCTGCAGACGCATCTGGAGCGCGCCGGGTGATGAGCGCGGCGGGCCGTGATCGGGAGGAATCCGGGATGAAGAGAAAACTGGCCCTGGCCTTGCGCCCGGGATTGCAGCCGCTGCATGGTCTTGCGCAGCGGCCGGAATATCTGGCGATGCCCGACGAGGTCATCGTCGAGTGCGGATGGGGGCGCTGGTTCCCGGCCCAGACGTGGCGCGATCCGGTCCGGCTGGCGCAGGCCCTGCAGCAGGAGCGGTCCGGCCAGCGCGACATCGCGTTCTATGTCGAGAAGCCGCAGGTGGTCGTCGCAAGCGCTCCGCAGCAGCTCTTTCTCGACCCCTCGGACGCCTTGCGCCTGCAGCTCTCGAGCTACCGCACGCGCCGTGCTGCGCGCCGCGGTTTCACGCTGCGGCGCCTGCGCACCCGCGCCGATGTCGCGGCGATCAACGCGCTCTACCGGGCACGCAACATGGTGCCGGTGGATGCCCAGCGCGTCTGGCGCGAGCGCGCCAGTCGCAGCCTTACCTACGCCCTCGCCGAGGACCGGGCCGGCGGCGAGATTCTCGGCGTCGCGATGGGCATCGACCACGTCGAGGCGTTTGCCGATCCCCAGCACGGCGCGAGCCTGTGGGCGCTCGCGGTCGCGCCGCAAGCGACCCATCCAGGCATTGGCGAAGCGCTCGTGCGCTACCTTGCCGAGCACTACCTCGCGCGCGGCCGGGCGTGGATGGACGTGTCGGTGATGCACGACAACGAGCACGCCATCGCGCTCTACGAGAAGCTTGGCTTCCAGCGCGTTCCGGTCTTTGCGGTCAAGCGCTGCAATGCGATCAATGAGCCGCTCTATACCGGTCCGGACGAGCGCCTCGAAGGGCTCAATCCGTACGCCCGGCTGATCACCGGGGAGGCGCGCAAGCGCGGCATCCAGGTCGACGTGCTCGATGCAGAGGCCGGGTACTTCCGCCTGACGCTGGGTGGGCGCAGCATCGTCTGCCGGGAATCCCTGTCGGAGCTGACCAGTGCAATCGCAATGAGCCGCTGCCAGGACAAGCGCCTGACGCTGCGCATCCTCGCGCAGGCCGGCCTCGAGGTCCCGGCGCAGTGCGAGGCCGGTTCGCCCGAGGCCAACGCGGCCTTCCTGCGCGCGCATCGCGCGGTCGTCGTCAAGCCGGTCGAAGGCGAGCAGGGCCGGGGCATCAGCGTGAACCTGACTTCGCCCGAAGAGGTCGAGGCCGCGATCGCACGGGCACGCCAGCACTGCGAAAAGGTGCTGATCGAGCAGTTCTGCGAAGGGCAGGACCTGCGCATCGTCGTGATCGGTTTCGAGGTCGTCGCGGCGGCGGTGCGCCGCCCCCCGATCGTCGTCGGCGATGGTCAGTCGAGCGTGCTCGAACTGATCGAGAAGCAAAGCCGCCGGCGCCAGGCAGCGACCGGGGGCGAATCGCGCATCCCGGTCGATGACGAGACGCGGCGCTGCCTCAAGGCGCAGGGCTGGGCGCTTGCCGACCGGCCGCCCGCCGGAACCCATCTGCGCGTGCGCAACACCGCAAACCTGCACACCGGGGGCACGATCCACGACGTCACGGCGGAACTGCACCCGAGCTTGCGCGCGGCGGCCGAGCGGGCGGCGCGGGAACTCGACATTCCGGTCACGGGTCTGGATTTCCTGGTCCCCGCCGTGAGCGGACCGGACTACGTCATCATCGAAGCCAATGAGCGGCCGGGCCTTGCGAACCACGAACCGCAGCCGACGGCCGAGCGTTTCGTCGATCTGCTGTTCCCGAACACGCGCGCGCCCGCACAAGGATCCCCGCCATGAAGCCCTCCGAACTCCCCGCGATCGACCATGATTTCCTGACGGAAACGATGCTGCAGCTGCTGGCGATTCCGAGCCCGGTCGGTCTCACCGACGCTGCCGTGCGCTATGCGGCGGGCCGTTTGGAGCAACTCGGGATTCCTTACGAACTCACCCGCCGCGGCGCGATCCGCGCGACGCTGCGCGGCGCCGCCCAGCAGCCGGCGCGCGCGATTGTCGCCCATCTCGACACCCTCGGGGCGATGGTTCGCAGCCTCAAGGACAACGGCCGTCTCGCGATCATGCCGATCGGCCACTGGTCGGCGCGCTTTGCCGAGGGCGGGCGGCTGACGATCTTCACCGATCGCGGCACCTTGCGCGGCACCTGTCTGCCGTTGAAGACTTCGGGCCACGCGTTCGGCGACGAGATCGACACCCAGCCGGTGGGCTGGGAGCACGTCGAGGTGCGGGTCGACCTGCCGGTGACGGACCGTAGCGGGCTTGAAGCGGCCGGCCTCCACGTCGGCGACTGGATCGCCTTCGATCCGCAGACCGAGATCCTGCCCAACGGCTACATCAACTCCCGCTATCTCGACGACAAGGCGGCGGTCGCGGCCTTGCTTGCGGCCTGCAAGGCGGTGCGCGACCACGACCTGCCGTTGCCGGTAGACGTCCATCCGCTCCTGACGCTGACCGAAGAGGTCGGTTCGGGCGCATCGGCCGCGCTGCACGGCGACATCGCCGAGATGGTCAGTCTCGACATCTCGATCGCCGGGCCGGGCCAGAACACCTCCGAGCACGCGGCGACAATCTGCATGCAGGACATGTCCGGTCCCTTCGACTACCACCTCACGCACAAACTGATCCAGCTTGCCGAGCAGCACGGGATCGCGCACCGGCGCGATGTCTTCAAGTACTACCGGTCCGACTCGGCCGCGGCCGTGGAGGCGGGCAACGACATCCGGACGGCGCTGATCGGTTTCGGTGGCGATGCCTCGCATGCCCAGGAGCGCACCCACCGTGATGCGCTCGACGCCCTTGCGCGCCTGGTGACCGCCTACATGATGAGCGAACCGGTCGCCCGTCGCGACTGCCACCTGCTCGGCTCGCTCGACGGCTTCACCGAGCAGGTGCAGCCGCGCGACATGGTGGTGCCATCCACGCCGCTGCCGCTGCCCGAGGAGTTCCTCGACAACGAGTCTCGCAGCTGAGCGGTTCGTTCCTGGGCGAAATAGCCCGGTTGGACTTCACCCGCTGGCTCACAGGATGAAGCGCGTGTTCACGAAGCCCGACTTGTTGCCGAGCACGATCGCATCGAGGAGCTTGCGGTTGGCATCGGTCTGTTTCGTCGCGACCATGCTGCGGATCGAGAATGAGCGCAGCGCGTCGTGCACCGACAGCGTGCCTTCGGCCGAATCCTTGCGCCCGGTGAACGGAAAGACGTCGGGGCCGCGCTGGCACTGGCAGTTGAGGTTGACGCGGCAGACCTGGT
>JAHDYG010000009.1 GCA_023383815.1 Rhodocyclaceae bacterium | reverse complement strand
ATTACAACGCTTGAGATTCAAGCGATAACCTGTCCACCGGAAGGGGGCAACTCCACCACCTACGAAGCGCGTCAGCTTAACCAGACCGAAACAGCCCAGATCCTGACTTTCCCGGGCACGCAAGATAGGCCGAAGGTAGAACTCCCCTATTTTGACGACCTGCGCATCGCCTGCGGCCACTTCCGCACCAGCACGGCCGAGGTCATGGAGCACCGGACGCTGCCGACGTCCTACGGCAAGCTCGACCCGTCCCGGCATTTCATCGCCAGAGCCAGCGGCAACTCCATGAATGGCGGCAAGAATCCGATTCGTGATGGCGACCTCCTCCTGCTGGAACTCATCAGCGCCGCTCATGCAGGTTCAATCAGCGGCCAGACCATCGCCATCGAACGACAGGATGAAGCGGGCGATAGCCAATACCTGCTGCGTGTAGTTCAGAAACTCGGCCCAGGCCGATACATCCTGAAGGCCAACAACCCCGATTACGCCGACCTACCCGCCGATGACAGCATGCGTACTCTGGCGCGCTTCAAGCAGATCATCGACCCACTGGATCTTGCGCTCGGACAGACATTCATGCGCGAAGAAATCCCGGCACTCTTCGGCGTGAGCTTCAATCCCGGCAACTGGCACTCAGGGCACATCACGCTCGATGAGCAAAACGTCCATATCCTGCTGATTACCATCAATAAACAGGGTAAGGCGGCCGATCATCGCTACACCGACTACTGGATCGACGAGAGCACCTTCCATTGGCAATCCCAGAACAGCACCTCGCCCACCAGCAAGCGGGGACGCGAGATCATCGAGCATCAAAAGTCAGGCCGAAAGATCTACCTGTTTGTCCGTGACAACAAGCTTGCTGGAGGCAAGGCCGCGCCTTTCGTCTTCCATGGCTCGGTAAACTACAAGAGCCATCAGGGAAGTGAGCCAATGAGCGTGATCTTCACGCTCGACGCCTAAGCGCAGTTGAATCTTTACCAGCGAAAC
Source organism: Rhodocyclaceae bacterium (assembly GCA_023383815.1). Classification (GTDB taxonomy): domain Bacteria; phylum Pseudomonadota; class Gammaproteobacteria; order Burkholderiales; family Rhodocyclaceae; genus JACOUN01. The sequence continues at coordinate 128,938 of JAHDYG010000009.1, read as the reverse complement.
CAGCTTCAATCTGCGCAATGTCATCCGTTCCTGCTCTCCATCGCCCCTTGGCCTGACGACCAGACCCTCCTGTCCGAAGTCGACCGGCTCAGGCCGAAGCATGACCACCCCCTGTTAGAATCCGCCCTTTCCTTTCGCCCGGCAGCCCATGAGTACCCCCATCGAGCAGCACACCCCGATGATGCAGCAGTACCTTCGCATCAAGGCGCAGCACCCCGATACGCTGCTGCTCTACCGGATGGGGGACTTCTACGAGCTGTTTTTCGAGGATGCCGAGAAGGCTGCACGCTTGCTCGACATCACGCTGACCACGCGCGGGCAGTCGGCCGGCCAGCCGATCAAGATGGCGGGCGTGCCGTTTCATGCGCTCGATTCGTATCTGGCGCGGCTCGTCAAGCTGGGCGAATCGGTGGTGATCGCCGAGCAGGTCGGCGACCCGGGGGCAACGAAGGGGCCGATGGAGCGCGCCGTGAGCCGTATCGTCACGCCCGGCACGCTGACCGATGCGGCCCTGCTCGACGAGCGCAGCGATGCGCTGCTCCTGGCTGCGACGCTTCATCGCGGCGTGCTCGGGCTTGCCTGGCTGAACCTCGCCAACGGCGATCTGGCGGTCATGGAGTGCCCGTCCGAGCAGTTGCCGATGCAGTTCGAGCGCCTGCGTCCGGCTGAGGTGCTGATCCCCGATGGGCTGTCCGTTCCGATCCTCGAAACACTCTCGCCGGTGCTTCGCCGGCTCGCGGACTGGCAGTTCGACCGTGAGACCGGCGAGCGCCTGCTGACGAAACACTTCGGCACCCGCGATCTGGCCGGCTTCGGCGCCGAGGGGCTCGGCGTATCGCTCGCCGCCGCGGCCGCGCTCTTCGAGTACGCACGCGGCACGCAGCGCCAGAGCCTCGCGCACATCACGAGCCTGCGGGTCGAGACCGAGACGGCCTGGCTGCGGCTCGATTCGGCGACCCGACGCAATCTCGAGCTCACCGAGACCTTGCGCGGCGAACCTGCACCGACGCTCTTGTCGTCTCTCGATGCGAGTATCACCAGCATGGGGTCGCGCTGGCTGCGCCATGCGCTGCACCATCCCTTGCGCGACCATCGCGAGGCGACGGCACGCCACGGCGCGATTGCGGAGCTCCTCGACGACAACCCGGCGCCCCGGTTGCCGCGCCTGCGCGAAGGGCTGCGCGGCCTGGCCGACGTCGAGCGGATCACGGCCCGCATTGCGCTGCGCAGCGTGCGTCCGCGCGAACTGGCGGCACTGCGTGACAGCCTCGCGCGCCTGCCCGGCCTGCGCATCGCGTTGAACTGCCCGGCAGCCCCCTTGCTGCAGGAGCTCGAAGCCGCGCTCGACATTCCCGGCGAGGCGGGCGAACTGCTCGCACACGCGATCGCGCCCGAGCCGGCCGCACAGGTGCGCGACGGCGGCGTGATCGCCACTGGCTACGATACCGAACTCGACGAACTGCGTGGCATCCAGGACAACTGCGGGGCCTTCCTGCTGGCCCTCGAAGCCCGTGAGCGCGAGCGCACCGGCATCGCGGGGCTCAAGGTCGAGTTCAACCGCGTGCACGGCTTCTACATCGAGGTCAGCCACGCGCAGGCCGACAAGGTGCCGGACGACTACCGGCGCCGCCAGACGCTGAAGAACGTCGAGCGCTACATCACGCCCGAACTCAAGGCCTTCGAGGACAAGGCGCTGTCGGCGCAGGAGCGCGCGCTGGCGCGCGAAAAGGCGCTCTTCGAAACCCTCCTCGACCGGCTGGCATGCTGGATCCCGACCCTGCAGCGGGTCGCGCGCGCGCTGGCCGTGCTCGATGGCCTTGGCGGGCTCGCCGAAACCGCACAACGCTACGGCTACGTCTGCCCGAGCTTCGCTTCGCAGCCTGGCCTGGAGATCCGCGGTGGGCGCCACCCGGTGGTGGAGCGCCAGGTCGAGGACTTCATCGCCAACGACTGCGTGCTTGCACCGACCCGCCGCATGCTGCTCGTCACCGGCCCGAACATGGGTGGAAAATCGACCTACATGCGCCAGATCGCGCTCATCGCACTGCTCGCCCACGTCGGCAGCTTCGTGCCGGCGCAGTCGGCGACGATCGGACCACTCGATGCGATCTTCACCCGAATCGGCGCTTCGGACGACCTCGCCTCCGGCCGCTCCACCTTCATGGTCGAGATGACCGAGGCCGCGACCATCCTCCACGGCGCAACCGATTGCAGCCTCGTGCTGATGGACGAGATCGGCCGTGGCACCTCGACCTTCGACGGCCTTGCGCTCGCCTTCGCAATCGCGCGCCACCTGATCGAGAAGAACCGCTGCCTGACGCTGTTCGCGACGCATTACTTCGAGCTCACGCGCCTCAACGGAGACTACCCGGAGTGTGCCAACGTGCACCTCGACGCGGTCGAGCACGGGCACCGCATCGTCTTCCTGCACGCCGTCGAGGAAGGCCCGGCGAGCCAGAGCTACGGCATCGAGGTGGCCGCGCTGGCGGGCGTGCCGGCGCCGGTGATCCGCGACGCCCGCAAACGCCTGCGCGCACTCGAGAACCGCGAGATTGGCAACGGTCCGCAGCCGGATCTCTTCGTCGCCCTGCCCGACCCTGAGCCCGAGCCGCCGACGCACCCAGCGCTGACTGCGCTGGCCGCACTCGATCCCGATGCGCTGTCGCCACGCGAAGCGCTCGAACAGCTCTACACCCTCAAGCGCCTCACGCACTGAAGCATGTCCACCCCGATCGACATCAGCGAACAGGCCGGCGTGCGTTACCTGCATTTCGGTTCCGAGTGGATCCAGGGCGCGATGCGCCTGCGCAACCCGAACGCGCTCGAACTCACCTACACCCGCGAGATGATGGCCGGACTGCTGCTCAAGCCCGACCACTGGCCGCGCAATGCGCTCCTGATCGGGCTCGGCGCCGCTTCGCTGACCCGCTTCCTGTACCACCACTGCCCACAAACGCGGCTGCACGTGGTCGAGATCGAACCGCGCGTGGTCGCGGCCGCACGCCAGTTCTTCCACCTGCCCGAGGACGACCGACGGCTGAAGATCACCATTGCCGACGGGGCGCGCCACATCTTCGAACCCGGTCCACGCTACGACTGCATCCTCGTCGACGGCTACGATCGCAACGCGCGGGCCGGCGCGCTCGATACCGAGCCGTTTTATCTCGCCGTGCGCAGCCGCCTCTCCGAACACGGGCTGATGGCGGTCAACCTCTTCGGCCGCTCACGCGGCTACAAGGCGAGTCTCGAACGCATCTTGCGCGCCTTCGACGATCGCGCCCTCGCCTTTCCCTCGTGCGACAGCGGCAACGTGATCGCGCTCGCAAGTTCCGGTGACCCGCTCTCGCTGTCGCTCGCGGAGATCCGCGAACGCGCACAGGCCCTCAAGACGCGCACGGGGCTCGACCTCCTCCCCACCGTAACGCGCCTCGAACAGGCCGGAAGCCTGCCGGGCGGAAGACTCCTGCTGTGAATACCAATGAACCCATCGAAACCGTCGATTGCCTCATCCTCGGCGCTGGCGTCGTAGGACTCGCCTGCGCGCGCGAGCTGGCCAGCCGGGGCCGCGAAGTGCTCGTCCTCGAATCCACCGAGCGCTTCGGCAGCGGCATCTCCAGCCGCAACAGCGAGGTGATCCACGCCGGCCTGTACTACGAACCCGGCTCGCTGAAAGCCACGCTGTGCGTGCGCGGGCGCGAGCTGCTCTATCGCTACTGCGCCGAGCGCCACGTGGCGCACCGCCAATGCGGCAAGCTCGTCGTCGCAACCACCGAGGCTCAGCGCCCCCGCCTCGCCGCGATCCTCGACCGCGCACAAGCCAACGGCGTGCACGATCTGCGCCTCCTCGACGCCACCGAAGCACGCGGCCTCGAACCCAGCCTCGCCTGCGTCGCCGCCCTGCATTCGCCTTCGACCGGCATCGTAGACACCCACGGGCTGATGCTCGCGCTCCTCGGCGACGCCGAGCGGGATGGCGCAACGCTGGTGCTCGACACGCCGGTCGTCGGAGGCGAGATCGGCCGCGACGGCATCCTCATCGAAACCGGTGGCACCGCACCGATGCGCCTGGCCGCGCGCACCGTCATCAACGCCACGGGGCTCGGCGCGCCGTCGCTCGCCGCACGCTTGCGCGGGCTCGATCCGGCGCTCGTGCCGCAGGCGCGCTATGCCAAGGGCAGCTACTTTTCGCTGCGTGGCAAGGCGCCGTTCTCGCGCCTGATCTACCCGGTGCCCGAAGAAGCCGGCCTCGGCGTGCATCTGACGCTCGACCTTCAGGGCCGCGCGCGCTTCGGGCCGGATGTCGAATGGCTCGACTTCGCACCCGGCGAACCCCCGGCGGGCCTGCCCGAGCCCGCGTGCTACCGCGTCGATCCGGCGCGCGGCGCACGCTTTGTCGACGCGATCCGCCGCTACTGGCCGGCCCTGCCCGACGACGCACTCGATCCCGACTACGCAGGCATCCGCCCCAAACTCGACACCGCGTCGGAAGACTTCCGCATCGATGGCCCTTCGCGCCATGGCGTGCCCGGTCTCGTCAATCTCTTCGGCATCGAATCCCCGGGTCTCACCGCCAGCCTCGCAATTGCCGAGCACGTCGCAAAGATGCTGAGCGATGGCGCGGCTTGAGCGTTTTGCGCTGCGCACGCGATGACCGCGTGACGCACGAGGCGGCTACTTTCCGGCCGCCGCTGCTTCGAGCGTACGCCACAGGCTGGGGCCTTTGGCAGCCTTTTCGATGAGGTCGAGGATGCGCTCGTGTTCGGCGAGTTCGGCTTCGGTGGCGCGCAGCACCTTGAGCGGCGGGCGTTCGGCGAGCGGATCCGAGCCGGCTTCGAAGCGCGGCGCGGGCTCTTCGAGGGCGATGATGAGGCTCTCCTGCCCGCGCGTCATCGCCAGATAGACCTCGGCGAGGATCTCGGCGTCGAGCAGCGCGCCGTGCCGTGTGCGGTGGGCGTTTTCGATCTGGTGGCGCTCGCACAGGGCGTCGAGTGAGGCCTTCTTGCCCGGATTCTGCTCCTTGGCCATCTTCAGCGTATCGACGACCCCGCCGCACAGTTCTCCGATCGGCGCACGCCCCAGCAGCGACAGTTCATGGTCGAGAAAGCCGACGTCGAAGCTCGCGTTGTGGATCACGAGTTCGGCATCGCGCACGAAGTCCTCGAAGTCGGCAACGATGTCGCGAAAGCGCGGCTTGTCGGCGAGAAAGTCGTCCGACAGACCGTGCACGGCAAGCGCTTCGGCGTCGACGGCACGCTCGGGGTTGAGATAGACGTGGTAGTGCTTGCCGGTGAGGTTGCGGTTCAGCAGTTCGACGCAGCCGATCTCGACCACGCGATGGCCCGAGCGCCATTCGAGACCGGTGGTTTCCGTATCGAGGACGATCTGTCTCATCTCATGCCTCCCCCTGACGGAGCATCGCGACGGCCGCACCGCTCTTGCGCACGGCCTCGACGCCGCGGCGCGCGAGCGCGTCGGCGCGCTCGTTTTCGGCGTGGCCGGCATGGCCGCGCACCCAGATCCAGTCGACCCGGTGCCCGCCGACCGCCCGGTCGAGCGCCTGCCACAGGTCCACGTTCTTGACGGGCGCCTTGGCGGCGGTCTTCCAGCCGCGCGCCTTCCAGCCGTGGATCCATTCGGTGATGCCTTTCTGCACGTACTGGCTGTCGGTATGCACGCGGGCATGCACCGGGCGCTTGAGCTGCTCGAAGGCGCGGATCACCGCGAGCAGCTCCATGCGGTTGTTGGTCGTGTGCGGCTCGCCGCCCCAGATCTCCTTCTCGTGCGCGCCCTTGCGCAGGATCGCACCCCAGCCGCCCGGTCCGGGGTTGCCGCTGCACGCCCCGTCCGTGAAGATTTCCACGTCGTCCATGAAGTCCTACGTATCCGTTCCGCTCTTGCGCGCACCGCCGATCGCGCCCCGGCCGCGTCGCGCGACCGGCGCCAGCCCGTTGCGCTTGGCCTTGCGGTCGCGCCACGACGGCGCGATGAGCCGCATCCCCTGTACGCGCTTGATGCCGTGCAGCAGATACACCCCGCCGCACACTGGCCACCAGCGCCCCCCTGCCCGGTCCATGAAGCGCCAGCGTCCGAGCCAGCGTTCCGAGGCGAGCGCCGGAGCATAGCATCCGAAGCCGGCCGTCTGCGTCTCGAAACTCAGCAGGGTCAGCCAGTCCTTGATCCGCAGCGGCGAGAAGAAGTGGCCGCGCCACGGCAGGCCGCTGGAGCGGCGCGCGACGGTGCGGCGCAGGCCCCACAGGCTGTACGGGTTGAAGCCGGTGAGGATGACGCTGCCTTCGGGCACCAGCACGCGCTCGACCTCGCGCAGCACCTGGTGCGGGTGTTCGGCAAACTCCAGCACGTGCGGCAGCACCACCAGATCGAGGCTGCCGGTCGCAAACGGCAGCGCGTGCGCTTCGGTGGTGATCTGTCCGGCCGGTGGCGTGCCGCTGGCAAAGCGGAACGCGATGCGGCTCGCGCGCAGAAAGTCGAAGGCTGGCAGGCCGAGCTGGAGTGCGTTATAACCAAAAATATCTGCAACCATGGCGTCGAACCGCTCCTGCTCCCAGCGCAGCACGTACTGCCCCTGCGCGGTGGCAAGCCACCCGGCCAATCCATCCTCACCATGCACACCCGACATCCGTCCGTCCATCCGCTCGAAATTCTTCCGCTGCCCGCTTTTCAGGATAACTATATCTGGCTGATGCGTGCAGGAAACCTCGCCGCGGTCGTCGACCCGGGCGACGCTGCGGTCGTCCTCCGCCAGCTCGAAGCCGAGAACCTCACCCTGACGGCGATCCTCCTCACGCATCACCACCCGGATCACGTCGGCGGTGTCGCGCAGCTTGCGGAACATTGTGATACCCGCATTTTCGGCCCCGCGGATGCGGGCATCGAAGGGCTCACCGACCCCCTTTCCGGCGGCCGGACGATCACGCTTCCGGCGCTCGGGCTGACGCTCGAGGTGCTCGCCGTGCCCGGCCATACCCCGACCCACATCGCCTATGCCGGCCCGGGCTTCGTGTTCCCCGGAGACACCCTCTTCAGCGGCGGCTGCGGACGGCTCTTCGGCGGCACGGCTGCACAGATGCACGCCTCCCTGCAACGGCTCGCCGCCCTGCCCGACGACACGCGCGTCTACAGCACCCACGAGTACACGCTCTCGAACCTGCGCTTTGCCCAGGCCGCCGACCCCGACAACCCCGACCGCGACGCCTGGCTCGCCGCGTGCGAGCGCCTGCGCACCCAGCATCAGCCCACCCTGCCGACCACCATCGCGCGCGAAAAGCGCATCAATCCCTTCCTGCGCTGCGGCGACGCCAGGGTGATGGCCGCGGTCGCGCAGCACGCGGGCACGCCCATCGCCGATCCGCTCGCCTGTTTTGCAGCGATGCGGGCATGGAAGGATGGATTCTGACGCAACGGGGCGTGCCCGGCTCCGGCCTCAGGCCTGTTCGAAGCCTTCGATCACGTTGGCCGCGTTGGTGCCCAGTTCCGCCGCGGCGTAGCCACCCTCGAGCACGAACACCACCGGGCGGCCCAGGCGTTTGAGCCGCGCGCCCAGGCGCAGGTAGTCTTCGGACTGCAGCTTGAAGGTCGAGATCGGGTCGCCGGCATAGGTATCGAGCCCGAGCGACACCACCAGCGCTTCCGGCCCATACCCTGCGATCCGCTCGCACGCCACATCCAGCGCCGCAAACCACGCATCGGCCGCCGTCCCGGCCGGCAGCGGCAGGTTGAGGTTGCAGCCCGCGCCCGCGCCCTCACCGGTTTCATCCGCATGCCCGAGGTAGAACGGGTACTCGGTGCGCGGGTCGCCATGCACACTCACCACCAGCACGTCGGCACGCCGGTAGAAGATATCCTGCGTGCCGTTGCCGTGGTGGTAATCCACGTCGAGCACCGCGATCTTGCCGCACCCCTGCGCCAGCAAGCTCTGCGCCGCCACGGCGGCGTTGTTGAGAAAGCAGTAGCCGCCCATGAAGTCGGCGCCCGCATGGTGCCCCGGCGGACGCGTCGCGCAGAATACGGCGCCCGCGCCATCGGCGATCAACCCGGCCGCACTCGCCGCCGCATCCGCTCCCGCCTTGGCAGCCGCCCAGGTCCCGCCGACCAGCGGGCAGCCGTTGTCCATCGAATACAAGCCCAGCCGCGCAATGAAGTTGAGCGGCTCGACATCACTGCGCAGGGAACGCACCGGCCACACCGAAGGAAACGGCTGCCGCCCGGCGTTGTCCGCATCCAGCGCCAGCCACTGCGCCCACGCCGATTCCAGAAACCGCAGATAGCGCGCCGTATGCACCTGCGCCAGCACCGGCGTGCTGTCCGCCTGCGGCGCCCGCAGCTCATGCCCGCGCGCCGCGAGCGCCTCCAGCACGAATTCCGCTCTTTGCGGCGTCTCGAAACACGGCACCCGCTCCCCGCGAAAGAACTCATGGGCGGGTGCATGGCGCTGATGCAGGGGGGAATGGAGAACGATCATCGGGCACATCCGTATTCAATCGCTGCATCGATGATACCGCCGAAAGCCGTGGCGTCCGGAGCCCTGCCATCTCTCGGGCTACTGCGGCGGATCATTCAGCTCGTAAGCGGTACTGCGCCCGCCCGCACTCGACTTGCGCAACACCCCGCGCGCGAGCAGGTCATTGATGTCGCGCAGCGCCGTGTCCGGCGAGCACTTCGCAATCGCCGCCCACTTGCTGCTGGTGAGCTTGCCGTCAAAGCCGTCGAGCAGCCGGCCGAGCAGTTTGACCTGCCGATCGTTCAAGGCGGTCGCGGCCCAGTGCTGCCAGAAGCGCGCACGCGCCAGCACGGTATCGAGTGCAGCCTGCGCCTCGCCGAGGGCACGGTGCAAGGTTCCAAGAAACCACGCCAGCCACTCGGTGACGTCCATCGAGCGTTTCTGGGTACGCTCCAGAATGTCGTAGTAGGCCCTGCGTTCCCGCTGGATCTGTGCCGACAGGCTGTAGAAGCGTTGCGGGCTGCCGTCGGCGCGCGCCAGCAGGAGATCGCCAATGGCGCGGGCAATCCGTCCATTCCCGTCTTCAAACGGGTGCAGGGTGACGAACCACAGGTGTCCAAGCCCGGCCTTGAGCAAGGCTGGTTCGCCCGATGCCCGGTTCACCCAGTCGAGAAAACAGCGGGTCTCGGCTTCGAGACGATCGGCGGGCGGCGCTTCGAAATGCACCCGCTGCCTTCCGATCGGCCCGGACACGACTTGCATCGGGCCACTCGCATCGTCACGCCATCCCCCCACCTTGATCCGCGCAAGCCCCGCGTAGCCGGTGGGAAACAGCGCGGCGTGCCAGCCGAAGAGGCGCTCCCGCGTGACCGGTGCATGGCAGTTGGCGGTGGCATCGAGCACCAGTTCCACGACGCCCTCAATGTGGCGGTCCACCGGCCTCAGCGCCCCGATCTCCACACCCAGTCGCCGCGCGATGCTCGAACGCACGGATTCCAGGTCGAGCCGTTCGCCTTCGATCTCGCTGGTCTTGACCACGTCTTCGGTGAGCGCGGCCAGGCTTGCCTGGTCGCGCAACGCCATGCCGACGTCGGCCAGGCGCCCGAGCAGCACTCCCTGTGCACGGCTGACCTCCGCCATGGGCGTCGCCAGCGCCGCCAGGTCAAAGCGCCAGTGCGGCCAGTCATCGGCTTGCCAGATATAGTCGCAATCACCGCGTTTCATGCGGAGATTATGACTCTGGATCTCCGCAGCAACAAGTCATTCACCGCACATTCTGCGGTGAATGAGGTGCTCGATCGCCGCATCGAACCTTGTCAAACCAGGACGCTACGCCAGGCGGCAGAGCAGGAAGAAGCGTGGTGAGGGGCGTGCGGGATACGGGGTACATCGAAAGATCGTACGCCGGGCGCAAGCGTCCGCCCTATGCCTTCTTCGCGACGATGAACACCGTCGCCCTGTTCGGCTGCCACTCGTAGTCGATCGAAAACCCCGCCGCCCCCAGCATCGCCACCAGCGCCTGCTTGTCGAAGCGGCTCACATGCGGAGCAAACCCCACCGCCTGCATCACCGGAATCAGCATCCGCCAGTAGAACTTCAACGCACCGATCAGTGCCGTACTGGACACGAACACGCCTCCCGGCTTGAGCAGCGCATGGACACGCGCAATGGCCCCCTCGACATCCTCCAGCAGATGCAGGATGTTCAACCCCAGCACCGCATCGAAGCTCTCGGCCTCCAGCTCCAGGCTCTCCAGCGTGCCCTGGCGGAAGCTGATGTTCCCGATCCCGGCATCGCGCGCCTTCGCTTCCGCAATCTCCAGCATCCTGGGCGACACATCGGTTGCGACAATGTGCCTGACGTGCGGCGCGTGGATCAGCGCCGTACTCCCGGTGCCGCATCCAAACTCGAACACCGACCAGTCCGGCCTGAAATACCCCTGCGTCACCGCAAGCTTCTTCTGGTAGCTCTTCTCATCCCGGATCGGGCTGCGCGCATACCGCGGCGCGATCTTGTCCCAGAACTGTTGAGGGGATTTCATGGTGTGGGTCCTGTTGGGGATCGGCGGGGAGAAACCGTGGTCTGTCCCCTATTCCGGGGCATCGTGTGGTCAAGTAGCTCGATATCTACAGTTGAACTGAAAGCTGCCAGTTCATTGATTTCGTCCGAGCCAAAATCTCGGGCACTGAAGTGAGAAGTAGCTCTCCCGACACATTGTTGTATAGAGCAACGCGGTGCCTTTCCTTCAAAGCGTCGGAGGCGGCGATCTCGCCTTCGGTGAGCGCAAAAAAGAAGCCTGTAAAGCCAGGGCGAACCCGCTCTTGATTAGCGGTCTTGATTTCGATGAAGGTCATTCTTGGCAGAGCAGAACGGACCGCAACGGGATTAGTGAAGTCAATTTGCTCAGCAGTTGGAAAAGCAACGGCGTCAAAGCTTGACCCCTTGATAACCACGCCAGTTTCAGCCAAGGCGGACAACAAGACCTTTAGGCCAGCACCCCGTGGCCGAGGGACCCAGTGTTCCATTTCGGCCAATGCGCTCAGCTCACCGGACGCACCGCTTTGATTCGCCATCCGCGCGAGGTGCTGACGCTTAGCCTTGATGACTTCGAGAGGGTTCATTGAAATGTCCAACGAATAGGGTTTATCCCTCGCGCCGCAAGCGCCGTTCAGCGGGTAAATAGGGGACAGACCACGATTTCCGTTCCCGTAGAGCGACTGAAGCGGCTTCGGCCGCGGCCCGCGCTGCGCTGGATTTGCTGCTCATCGATACACCTCGCGGCGGTTGCCGATCCTGACGACGAGGATGCGCAAGACGCCGTCCTCGATGTTGGCGATCACGCGGTAGTCTCCCACTCGATACTTCCAGTAGACGCCAAGGCGCGAACCCTTGGGGGCTTCGCCAATGCTGCGCGGATCATCGAGTGCAGCGACGCGCTCATGCAGGAAAACCAGAATCCGGCGGGCATGCTGGGGGTCGATCCTGCCTAGCTCGTGCTCGGCGGCTGGGTCAAGTTCAACCTTCCATGCCATAGCGCTTCATCACTTCCTCGAGTGGCACCGTCTGGGTACGCCCGGCGCGAATGTCGATCATGCGTTGCTCGGCCAGGTACAGGTCTTCAAGGTCTTCGAGGTGTTCGCAGATCGCTTCGGTGATGTAAAAGCTCTTGGTTCGCCCGGTCCGCGCAGCCAGGTTCTTCAACCTTTCTTCCACGTCGCTGGGCAGGCGGATCGAGAGGGCCATGGCACTGTCTCCCAAGGTTTGGTGTGATACGAGTATTGTGAATCACCCTGAGGAGCGCAAGTTCTTTGCGAAACATGTGAAACCCGCCGGGCGATCGCCCGTCCAGTTCTCGCAGGTAACTCCGGTGACACGCGCACGCGCCGGCCCTTGCTCGCATTTGGCGACGAGGTCGCGCACGGCGGGTTCGGGGCCGTGGAGGATGGCTTCGACCGTGCCGTCGGGGCGGTTGCGGGTCCAGCCTTGCACGGTGCGCAGATGGGCTTCGCGCCACAGCCAGCGGCGGTAGCCGACGTTCTGCACGGTGCCGGAGACGATGACGCGGAGCGCCAGCGTGGGCGGGATGCGGGGGCCGAACCATTCGTCGAGCAAGGCGCCGGCGACGTCGCGGCCGGGGCCTTGCATGGGGAAGTGGTGGAGGCCGAGGTCGGGGTTGGTGTTGAGTTCGATCACGGCCCAGCGCTGCGCGTCGGGCGGCAGGGCGATGTCCTGCGCGATGAGGTCGAGGCCGGCGTGCAGGGGGTCGAAGAGGGCCTGGCGGGCACGCACGGCGATGTCGGCCCAGGCGGGGTGCACGGTGTCGGTGACGTCGACGCTCTCGCCGCCGGCACCGATGTTGGCGACTGCATGGAGCAGTACGTGTTGGCCCGGTGCGGGCAGGGAATCGGCATCGAACCCCTGCGCGGCCAGATTGCGCAGGATCGCGGGCGTGAGCGCGAGCGGCTTGGCGCCGTGGTAGGGGTTGGCCGTGCGGGCGGTGTTCTGGCGCGCGACGAGCGCAGCGATCGAATGCCGGCCGTCGCCGCGCACATAGGCCGGGATTCGTTCGGCGACCGCGACGATGCGCTGGCCAAGCACGAAGACGCGGTAATCGCGCCCCGGCACGTGTTCTTCGACGACGATCCGCGGCATCCGGCTGTGGCAGGCCTCGCCCCAGGCGGCGAGAAAGGCTTCGCGGGATTCGATGCGGGCCGTCACGCCCTTGCCGCCTGACCCTGCGACCGGCTTGACGACGACCGGAAGGCCGAGTTCCAGCGCCAGCGCCCACCCCGCCTCACACGCCTCAGGCGCGAAGACCCCGCCGCGCGGCGTGCGCACCCCGGACTGCGCCAGCAAGGCCTTGGTCCAGTGCTTGTCGTGGCTTGCCCGGCGGGCGGCGACCGGCGTGGCGTCGGACATGCCCTGGTACAGCAGGTGGCGCTGCGTGCCCTCGCCCTGCGCGCCCTCACCGACGAGCGTGGTTTCGGCGTCGATGCGCTCGACCCGCAGGCCGCGCGCAAAGGCGGCCTGACGCAGCAGGCGGATCTGCGTGCCGTAGCTGCGCGGGAACGAGGCCCCGCCACAGGCGGCGCAATACGGGCGGGCCGGTGCAAGCGACGGGGCCGGGGCGTGCTGCCGGCGCTGCGCGGCCGCACGCGCGCGCTGCTCGACAAAATCCATCGCCTTTGCCGCAATGTCTGCGGCCGGCCGGCCGTAGGCCGCAAAACACGGTGTGCCGATCGCCGGATCGCTGTTGACCTCGATCACCACCGCAGCGCCGGCCAGCGCATCGGCGCCGAAATCGGTTGCGATCACATCGAGGCCTAGCTGCGTTGCGCCGGGAATCGCCTCGAAGACCCGCCTGGCCAGGGTGTGGAAGGACGGGTGCAGCACGTCGATCAGGCTGACCGCCTCGCCCCCCATCGCGACGTTGGACACCGAAGCCAGGCGCACGTACTCGCCGGACGCGGGCCGCTCGTCGAGGCTGCGGCCCAGGATCTCGGTCAGGTAGTCGAACTGCTCGACCGGATAGAGGCGCATCAAAGGGTTGCGCCTGCGCGCTTCGTTCTTCCACGCAACGAGTTCGTGAATGGTGTGGTGGCCGTCGCCCACGACATAAGCCGGGATGCGGCAGACTGCCGCGACCACCTCGCCGCCCAGAACGATCAGCCGGACTTCATCGCCGGCGATGAAATCCTCGACCACCACGCCAAAATTCGAACTCGCCGCACACTCCCAGGCCGTGCGGAACTGCGCGAGGGTTGCAATGCCCGCGCTGACGCCCTTCCCGCCCGAGCCACGCAATGGCTTCACGACCTGCGGGCACTCACGGCGTTCGAACCAGGTCGCAGCCGGGCCGAACTCGCGGAACACCCCGCCCCCGGGCACCGGCAGGCCGGCGGCCTGCAGCACCGCCTTGGTGCGCGCCTTGTTGTTGGTGACGCGCCGCGGCGCCAGCGCGAGATCGGGCGAATTGGGGGAGAACACCGCCAGCAGGCGATCGTGATCGCGTGGATCGCGGATCTCGACGTGGGTCTCGCGGAGGATCCGGGCGTGGTAGCCGCGCCGCTTCGCCTCGTCCGCGAGCAGTGCATAGACGGGATTGCCCCGGCCCGGGCGCAGGTAGGGCGAAGCCGAGAAGTCGTTCTCGCCCGCCCCCATGATCCGGCGCAGGAGCGCCTGATTGGCTGCAGTGGCGGCTTCGATCGCGGGTGCCGCGCGGACCAGTCTGCCTGCATCCGGCATGCTTCGATCCGGTACACCAGCCGTGCTCATGAACCCCGGCACCCCGGAGGACGACGCCCCGAGCGGGCGCCGGAAAGCATGGTCTCAGACCGCGGTGCCCTGGGCCACCGGCGCATCCGCATCCCCTTCCCCCGCGATTCCGACGCGGTTGCGCCCGGCGCGCTTGGCGGCATAGAGCGCGCGGTCTGCGAGGCTCAAGAGCTGCCGGTAGCCGTCTTCGTCTTCGCGGTCGGGCACGGCGGTGGCCACGCCGACGCTGACCGTGACGATCCGCCCGGTCGAGGAGAATTCGTGCGGCAGGCACGCCGCCTCGACGCCGGCGCGCATGGCTTCGGCCACGCGCCGGGCGCCCGCCGCATCGGTCTGCGGGAGGATGGCGGCGAACTCCTCACCGCCGTAGCGGGCCACGAGATCGGTGGGGCGGCGCAGGCAGCCTTCGAGCACGCGCGCGACGTCGCGCAGGCAGTCGTCGCCGAGCTGGTGTCCGTAGCCGTCGTTGTACTGCTTGAAGTGGTCGACATCGGCCACGAGCAGCGAAATCGGCGTGCGCTCGCGCACCGAACGGCGCCATTCGCGCAGCAGGGTTTCATCGTAGCAGCGGCGGTTGGCGATGCCGGTCAGGCCGTCGGCGGCCGACAGCCGGGTGAGCTCGCGGTTGGCCTCGTCGAGCTTGCGCGTGAGCACGAGCAGCGAATAGCGCATCTGTGCAATGCGCTGCATCGCGCGGACCTTGGACTTGAGGACGATCTCGGAGACGGGCTTGACGAGGTAGTCGTCGCCGCCGACGCTGATCCCGAGCGCGAGATCGTCGTCGCTGGTGCGGGCGGACAGGAAGATGATCGGCGTCCATTCACCGGCGTTCTCGAGCTGGCGGATGCGCCGCGCAACCTCGAAACCGTCCATGCCGGGCATGATGATGTCGAGCAGCACGAGATCGGGCCGCAGACGCTTGAAGGCCTCGATCCCCTCCTGCCCATCGCGCGCGTGCACCGGTTCGAGCCCCATCTTTTCGAGGAGATGGCAGATGAGCGTTGCGCTCGTCACGGTATCTTCGATGACCAGAACCTTCATGCACGCACCGGTTGCAGCAATGGCGGAAAACGACCGGCCTCCATCGTATCAACTTCCGCGATCGGCCGGTCAGAAAACACCACACCGGCGCGGGTGTGCCGCCATACGACGCCCTGCGTTGCGCAGGGCGACAAAGCGGTCTGCCGTGCGACGCGGCCCGGGGGGCTGTTAAACTCGCGCCTCGACATCCCTTCCCCTTCTCAACCTTCAGGTTCCGGTCACGTGCCTTCGAGACTCCTGCTCCTGCTCGCGAGCTTCGTCCTGAGCCCAGGTGCGCAGGCCGTGACGCCCGGCATGGAAGGCGCGGAGCTGCAGGTCGACCTCACCGCGACGAGCCTCGAGGGCGCCTCCGCGGTAGCGCCGGGCGTGGGAGGATTGCGGCTCGATCCGCAGCAGGTGCTCGAACTGCCGGGCGAGACCGCCCGCGTGCTCAAGCTCGATCTCACGAGGAAGCCAAACGACATCTGGGACCGCATCCGGCGCGGCTTCGCGGTGCCCGATCTCGATTCGCCGCTGGTGCTCGAAAAGCAGATCTTCTACCTGAACCGGCCGCGCTTCCTGCAGCAGGTCTTCGAACGCGGATCGCTCTACCTCTATCACATCGTCGACGAGCTGGAGCAACGCGGCATGCCGACCGAACTGGCGCTGCTGCCGATGGTGGAAAGCAGCTACAACCCGCTCGCGCTATCGCCCTCGCGCGCCGCCGGGCTGTGGCAGTTCATCCCCTCGACCGGGAAGAATTTCAACCTCGCCCAGAACAAATGGGTCGACGAGCGGCGCGACGTGATCGCCTCGACCCGGGCTGCGCTCGACTACCTGCAACTGATCTACGACATGCACGGCGACTGGCACCTGGCGATCGCGTCTTACAACTGGGGCGAAGGCGCCGTAAAACGGGCACTGGAGCGCAATCGCGCCGAAGGGCTGCCGGCCGAGTACGCACATCTGAGGATGCCGGCCGAGCCGCGCAACTACATCCCCAAGCTGCAGGCGCTCAAGAACATCGTCGCGAACCCGGAGCTGTTCGACATCGAACTGCCGCACGTGCGCAACGACCGCCATTTCACCAGCGTCGAAGCACCGCGCGGGCTGGATCTCGCGACCGCGGCGGATCTGGCGGGAATGCCGGTCGAGGAGTTCATCGCCCTGAACCCCGGATTCAACCGCCCGGTCGTGACCACCAGCGGGCAGGCGCTCAACGTTCCGGTCGACCGCATCGAACCGTTTCGCCAGCGGCTCGACCAGATCGGCAAGAGCGGCAAGCGCTGGAAGACCTACCAGCTCAAGCGCGGCGAGGATCTCGGCGCGGTCGCGCGCCGGCACGGGCTCTCGGTCGCGCAGCTGCGCGAGATCAATGGGTTGAGCGCCAAGGCCCGGATTCCACCCGGCCACACGCTGGTCGTGCCCGACGGCGTCGACCCCAGGGGCGCGCTGGAGGCGGCGCGCATCCTGCGCGGCTCCGGCCGCAAATAGGATTCCGGCGGCGGGCGCACGCCCGTCCGCATGTTCCGGAAGATCGACCCCGAGCAGATCGATCCGGCACACGCTTTGCGGGATCGACCTGAGGATCCATTGACTTTCATCAAGATCCGCGTTATCGCTTGTCTCCAGAATGCACGGCTGCGCGAATTTCCGGAATGGACATGCCGCTAACGCCCGATGTCAGACAATCGATCGACGACTTGCCGCACGATCCGGGCAAGGCGATCGAGATCGGCCCACGAATCTGGTGGGTCGGCTGCCATCTGGATGGAGACGCCTTCCAGTGCCACGCCTACCTGATCGAAGACGGAGACCAGTCGGTCCTGATCGATCCGGGCTCTCCGCTGACCTTCGCCGAAACCCGGCGCAAGATCGAGAGCATCCTGCCCTTCGCGTCGATCCGTTACTTCATCTGCCATCATCCGGATCCGGACATCGTCTCCGCGATCAGCCTGTTCGACCATGAAGTCACGCGCCCCGATGCCTGCATCGTCACGCACTGGCGGGCGGCGGCGCTGCTCAAGCACTACGGCTGGAAGATCCCGTTCTGGCTCGTCGAGCGGAATCACTGGACGCTGCAGCTTGAAAGCCGCAGCCTGAAGTTCGTGTTCACGCCCTACCTGCACTTTCCGGGCGCCTTCTGCAGCTTCGATGAATCGAGCGGCATCCTGTTTTCCAGCGATCTGTTCGGCGGCTTCACCGACGGCTTCAACCTGGTCGCCAGCGATGAAGGCTACTTCGAGGCGCTGCGGCCGTTCCACGAACACTACCTGCCCAGCCGCGAGATCCTGCAGCACGGCCTGCTCGCGATCCAGCGCCATCCGGTGCGGATGATCGCGCCGCAGCACGGCTCGATCATCCCCGAGCCGCTCGTCGGCTTCATGACCGAAAAGCTCAAGACGCTCGACTGCGGCCTGCTCGCCTCGGCCCGCGACGACGTCGACGTGCTGCGCCTGTCGCGGCTCAACCAGGTGCTGCGCGACATCGCGCAGGCGGTGATCCTGTACCGTGACCTGAGCGACATCCTGTCCGCGATTCTCGCGATCATGCGGCGCATACTGCCCGAGATCCGCGGCATCGAGCTGTGGGCGATCGGTTCCGACGGCGAGCGCCTGCGCTTTTCCGAGCTGTCGCACTTCCGGCCGACCGTCGCCCATCCTCCCGCTCAGGTCGATCGTCTGCTCGGACGAGAAGCGGCGCAGTGGGACAACCTGCACCCCGAGGGCTACACGCTGTTCGAAACCGATGCCGGCACCCACGCGCTGATCGTGCCGTTTCGCGATGAACGCAGCGGCAAGGTCCGCGGAATGGCCATCATCGACTTCACGTGCAAGCCCGACCTCACGGTCGAGATCGAGGCGATCGTGCGTCAGGCGACGCAGCCGCTGCAGATCACGATCGAACGCGAGCTGCTCTACCAGTCGCTCGAACGCGACCGCAAACGCTATTACCAGCAGTCGATCCGCGACGCGCTGACGGGCCTCTTCACCCGACTGTACATGGACGACGCGACCGAACGGCTGATCGCGATGCATGCGCGCAATCCCGATGCGAGCTTCGGCCTGGCGATCTTCGACATCGACCACTTCAAGTCGATCAACGACCGCTGCGGTCACCTGGGCGGCGATGAAGTCCTGCGCCGCATCGCCGAAGTGATCGCGAGCGAGTCGCGCGTCGTGGACATCCCGGTGCGCTTCGGCGGCGAGGAGTTTGCGGTGTTTCTGGCCAGTGGCGGTCCGGACGAGGCGCTGGCCTTCGCCGAGCGGGTGCGCCAGGCCGTGGGCCGGCTGCAGTTCGAGGGACGTCTGGACGGAACCCGGGTGACGATCAGCGCCGGCCTGGCCCAGCACCGCCCGGGCGAAGCGCTCGATTCCCTGATCGAGCGCGCGGACTACGCGCTGTACCGGGCCAAGCGTGAAGGACGCGACCGGACCATAACCGCGACCGACTCGTAAGACGGCGCCCGGCCGGCAGGAACAAAAAAACGGCGGACCGGCTTCGGGCCGGATCCGCCGCCTTGCCTTCCTTACCCGGGCTCAGTGGTGGTGGCCACCCTCGCCGTGCACGTGGCCGTGCGTGATTTCTTCCTTGCTGGCTGCGCGCACGCTGGCGACGCTGCCATCGAAGATCAGTGCGATGCCGGCGAGCGGATGATTGCCGTCGACCACGACCTTGCCGTCGGCGATGTCGGTGATCCGGTAGACCAGATCCTCTTCACCGTCGTCGGTGACGCGCTCGAAGGACATGCCGACCTCGATGTTCTCCGGGAACTGGCCGACTTCCTCGACCAGCACCAGTTCCTCATCGTAGTCGCCGAAGGCATCCTCGGGCTGCAGCTTGACCTGGAAACGCTCGCCGACCTTCTTGCCGTGCAGGGCCTCCTCGAGCAGCGGGAAGATGCCGTCATAGCCACCGTGCAGGTAGACCAGCGGATGTTCGCCGTCGTCGATCATGTTTCCGTCGCTGTCGCGGACCGTGTACTCAAGCGTTACGACGGTGTTCTTGGCTATTTCCATTTGCATGTTCCGATTCCAGATTCCTGATCAGTTTGAATACCTCGGCTGCGTGCCCGCGCGGTGATACGTTGCGGAACACGTGGCGTACGATACCCCGTTTGTCGATGATGAAGGTCGTGCGCATCACCCCCATCTTCCTGGCGCCATCGACTTCCCGTGGCTGCCAGACGTCGTACATCCTGCACACTTCGGTATCCTCGTCCGACAGCAGGCGCACCGAAAGGCCGTGCTGGTCGCGGAACTCGGCGTGGGTGAGGCAGTCGTCGGGGCTCACGCCCACGACGATGCAGTCGAACTTGGCGAACTCGTCTTCGTGATCGCTGAAATCGGCTGCCTGGAGCGTGCACCCCGGCGTATTGTCGCGCGGGTAGAAATACAGGACGACATGCGAACGGCCGATCTCCGAGGCCAGATCGAACAGCTCCATGTCCGCATCCGGCAAGGAAAAGAGCGGTGCGATGTCCCCGATTTCGACCATGTAGCCTCCCTGACGTGGGCTCGATTCTAGCCGAGAGGCGGGTCGAACACTACCGGCGCGCAAGGCAGCGGGTTGCGGCATGGTCAGTCTCCTGTGGGGCTTGTTATCGTTGGAATCGGGGAGTGCTCTCTGAAGGAATAGACCAGCTTGCGCGCCGGCTCAAGGTCGTTCGATCAGAAACCTGCGCTCGTAATCCTCCGGCCACAGCGCTTGCTCCCTGCGCAGCAACACCAGTGGTCAGTGGTGCCGCCGGTCAGGCGGTCGCGAGCGTCAGATGCCCAATCGGCTCGGCTGCCGGTCGCACCTTGATTTCAATGTCGTAACCGAGGCGGTTCAGGCAATCCATCAGTTTCCGTTCGGACAGATTGGTGAAGTCGCCCCGCATCATGCCCGACACCTTCGGTTGCGAGATGCCCATGCGCTTGGCCGCCGCTTGTTGCGTCAGGCCAAGTACCCGCATCGCCTTCCTGATCTCGATCACCAGGCCGGTCTTGATCTTCAGCTTCTCGGCATCGGGCAGTCCCAGGTCGGCGAAGACGTTGCCCGAACTGCGCTGAACCTCGACGCCTTCAATGATTCGTTTTTGCATTTCGCAGCTCCTGTGCCATTGCCTCGGCCACCTTCAGCCGAGCGCGGATGATGTCCATGTCCACCTTTGGCGTGGCAATCCCGCTCTTGCTCTTTTTCTGGAAGCAGTGCAGGACGAACACCACTTCCGCGAACTTCACCGTGTAGACCGCCCGGTACGTGCCGCCGACATTGTCTTCGACAACCTCCAGCACGCCAGCACCACCGAAGCCCTTGAGCACCTTCGCCGCGTCATCGTGATCGCCCATCTGTGCCAGCGACAACGCGTAGCCGAAGCGCCTGCGAACGTCAGGCGGCAATGTCATCAGATCCTTGTAGCTGCTTGCGATCCATTCGAGCGATTTCACTTTGTCGGCCATGAGCGCATGTTATACCTGTTCAGGTAACGTCACAAGCACGGCAAAACTCCGTGTCCGACTTGCAAGGAAAGCATAAAGCTGTAAATATAGACAGCATCCAACGCCGTGCTGCCCGCCGCCGCACACAGGGAAAAAAGGACACCTCGATGCCCCCAGACGACCGGAACCTGACCCCGCGCCAGACCGAGATCCTGCAGTTCATCCGCGACACGCTCGAAGCCGAGGGGCGCCCGCCGACGCGGGCGGAAATCTGCACCGCCTTCGGATTCCGCTCACCGAACGCGGCCGAGGCCCATCTCCGGGCTCTGGCCGCGAAAGGAGCGATCCGGATCGATGAGGGACGCGCGCGCGGCATCCGCCTGCCCGAGGGCACCGGCCTGCCGCTCGTCGGCCGGGTCGCGGCCGGCTCACCCATTCTCGCGGTCGAGCAGATCGAAGCCCGCCACCCGGTGGATCCGACCCTCTTTTCCCCACGCCCAGATTACCTCCTGCGCGTGTACGGCATGAGCATGCGCGATGCCGGCATTCTCGACGGGGATCTCCTCGTCGTGCATCGCACGGGCGAGGCCCGCAGCGGCCAGATCGTCGTCGCCCGGGTCGAGGACGAAGTCACCGTGAAGACCTTTACCCGCAAGGGGGCGGAAGTCCGCCTGCTGCCGGCCAATCCGGATTTCCAGCCGATCGTGGTCGACACCCGGCGCCAGAGCCTCGTGATCGAGGGCGTTGCGGTCGGCCTGATCCGCAACGGCCTGCCAGGCTGATCGACCCAAGCCACCCAAGCCACATGAACGCCCCGGCACACGCTCCCGCAACGGCCCTTCCGCCCGCACTCTCCGGGCTGGTATGGAAGGCCGGCGCACTCGCCCGGCCGCTGCGGTCCGGGTGGCCGACCGGCTTTGCCAGGCTCGATGCCGCACTGCCGGGCGGTGGCTGGCCGCAGGGAGCGATCACCGAACTGCTTCACGACGAGCCCGGTGTGGGCGAGCTGCAAGTGCTCCTGCCGATGCTGCGCACCGCCCCGGCAGAACGCTGGGTCGCATGGATCGCTCCGCCCTGCCTGCCCTATGCCCCGGCGCTGCTGCAGGCCGGACTGCCGCTGCGGCAGATGCTGCTCGTCGATGCGGCCACACGGCCGGAATTCGTCTGGTCGGTTCGCCAGGCCCTCGCCTCGGGCGCCTGCCATGCCGTGCTGGCGTGGAGCCGCGAGATCGATCCGCCCGCGCTGCGGCGCCTGCAACTGGCCGCCGAAGAGGCGGATACCCCCCTCTTCCTGTTCCGCCCGCTGCGGGCCGCGCAGCAGGCATCGCCGGCCGTCCTGCGCCTGCGGCTGGCCGCGACGGATGACGGACTCGACGTCTTCCTCCTGAAGCGCCGCGGCCCGGTCGCCGACGAAGCGATCCGGCTCGCGGTGCATGCGAGGTTCCGCTCCGGAGGTTCCACTCATGCTCTGGATTGCCCTGTTCCTGCCCGATCTGCCCCTGCAGGCCTACACGCGGGGGGGCGATGATCCGGGTCTTCTGGCTGTCGTCGCTGCGGCCCCGCGCCCGCACGTGGTGGCAGCGACTGCTGCAGCGCGTGCCTGCGGCGTCGAAGCCGGACTGCGCGTGGCCGGTGCACTGGCCGTAGCCCCGGATCTCGAACTCAAGCCGCGTGAACGCCGGCTCGAACAGGAAACCCTGGAGCACCTGGCGAACTGGGCCGGCCGCTTCACCCCCTTCGTGAGTGTCGCCGCAGACGACGCGGTCGTGCTTGAGGTCAGCCGCTGCCTGCGCCTGGCCGGCGGCCTCACGACGCTCGTCCACGCGCTGCAGGAAGGCGTTGCCGGACTCGGGTTGACGGTCCAGCTCGCCGCAGCGCCCACACCGCTGGCAGCCTGCTGGCTCGCACGCACCCGGCCGGGCACCCTCGTTTCCGCCCGTGAGGGCTGGCAGCGCTGTCTCGAACCGCTGCCGGTCGAACTGCTCGCCGCAGAGGAATCCACCACGAACCCCGATCTCGACCTGCTGCGCGGAATCGGTATCCATACCCTCGGGGCGCTCGCACGACTGCCGCGCGACGGACTGGCCCGCCGTCAGGGTACGCGGCTGCTCGAAGCCCTGGCCCGGGCGCGCGGCGAGCGCCCCGATCCGCGCCTCTGGTACGAGCCGCCCGAACGTTTCGAGGCGCACCTCGCCCTGCCGGCTGCCGTCTCCACGGTCGAACCCCTGCTGTTCGCGACGCGCCGCCTGATTGCCGGGCTGGCCGGCTGGCTTGCCCGCCGCCACGGCGCCATCGACCGCCTCTGCCTGGAACTCGAACACGAGCGCCGGCCGTCCGCTGTCGTACCGATCGCTACCGGGCAGCCCTGCCGGGATGAGGAACGCCTGCTTCTGCTGGCGCGCGAGCATCTGGCGGTGCTGCCGCTCACAGCGCCGGTCATCGGCCTGCAGTTGACGGCCGATTCTGTCGTGACACAGGCCGGGCGCACGCAGGATCTCTTCGGGGATGCGCAGCAGGCGCGCGATGCAGGCACCTTGCTGATCGCACGCCTGCGTGTGCGCCTTGGCCCGGATGCGGTGCGCAGCCTGGACTGCCGGCCCGAGCACCGGCCCGAGCTGGCGTGGTGCGCCGCAGAGCCACAGAGCCGTCCGGAGCCGGCAGTGGGGCAGGCTCCCCGCCAGGCCAGGCGCCCGCTGTGGCTGCTGGCCGAACCCCGTGCGCTGCCTTCGCTCGACGATCTCACCCCGGTCAGCGGACCGGAGCGGATCGAATCGGGCTGGTGGGATGCTCGTGATGTGCAGCGCGACTACTACGTCGCCCGCAACCGCGATGCTGCGCTGTGGTGGATCTTCCGCCGTCTCGATGCGCCCGGCGGGTGGTACCTGCACGGGTATTTCGGGTAGCCCCGGGGCGCTGCTTCCCTCACGCCGGGCGGCCGGCCACCCAGGCTTCGAACGCCGCTGCCGGCAGCGGCCGGCTGAACAGGAACCCCTGCCCCCGGCCGCAGCCTTCTTCGAGCAGGAAACGGCACTGTTCAGGCGTTTCGACCCCTTCCGCAATCACCTGCAACTGCAGGCTCCTCGCCAGCGCGATCACGGCGCGTGCGATCGCCGCGTCGTTGGCATCCTGGGGAATGTCACGGACGAAGGACTTGTCGATCTTCAGCGCATCGAGCGGCAAGCGCTTGAGATAGGCGAGCGAGGAATAGCCGGTGCCAAAATCGTCGATCGACAGGCCGACCCCGAGCGACCGCAGTTCATCGAGCACAGGAATCGCCCGCTCGGCCTGCTGCATGATGAACCCCTCGGTGATCTCCAGTTCGAGGACCTCTGGCGACAGCCCCACGTCGCCGAGCGACCGGCGCACGGTCTCGACGAGATTGCCGCGCCGCAACTGGGCGCCCGACAGATTCACCGCGACCCGCGGAACCGGCAGCCCGGCGTCGAGCCAGGCGCGCAGTTGCCGGCACACGCCGTGCAGCACCCACTCGCCGATCGGCACGATAAGCCCGGTTTCCTCGGCGAGCGGAATGAACTGATCGGGCGCGACCAGCCCCCGCTCGGGGTGATTCCAGCGCAGCAGGGCTTCGGCGCCGATCAGCCGCCCGCTCGCAAGATCGAGCTGCGGCTGGTAGTGGATCTCGAACTGATCGTGGCCGATGGCCTGATGCAGGCTGTTCTCGAGCGAGATCCGTTCGAGCGCCGACGCGGTCAGCTCGGCGGTATAGAAGCGGTAGCCGTTGCGCCCACGCGCCTTGGCCTGGTACATCGCCGAATCGGCATTGCGCAGCAGGGTCGCGAAATCATCGCCATCCCCCGGAGAACCGCTGATGCCGATGCTGACACCCATGTGCAGCTTGCGTCCCTCGACCTGGAACGGACGCTCGAACGCCGCGAGGATCTTGGCTGCGACCGCTGCGGCGGCATGCGGATCCTCCAGGCGCTGCAGCAGCACGACGAACTCGTCGCCACCGAGGCGCGCGACGGTATCTTCGTGGCGGACCTGCTGGCGCAGCCGCCCGGCCGCCTGCAGCAGGACCGAGTCACCGACCGGATGCCCGAGGCTGTCATTGATGTTCTTGAAATGGTCGAGGTCGATGAAGAGCAGCGCGATGCTGTCCCGGTGTTGCTGTGCCGCCTCCAGCGCCTGCCCGACGCGCAGCGTGAGCAGCAGGCGGTTGGGCAGTCCGGTGAGTGGGTCATGGTGCGCGAGGTATTCGAGCTGCTCCTCGGATTGCTTGATGCTGCTGATGTCGGAGAACACCGTGACGTAGTTGGTCAGCGTGCCGTCGTCGTCGCGCACTGCACTGACCGTCTGCCAGGCCGGAAAGATCTCGCCGCTCTTGCGCCGGTTCCAGATCTCGCCGCGCCAGTAACCCGCGTTCTCCAGCGCCGAGCGCAACTGTTCGTGGAAGACGGCGTCGTGACGGCCGGAATCAAGCAGATCCAGGCTGCGTCCGAGCACTTCATCCTCGGTGTAACCGGTGACTTCGCTGAAGGCCGCATTGACGGCGATGATCCGCTGCGCCGCATCGGTGATCAGCACGCCCTCGCGGGTGTTCTCGAACACGGTCGCGGCCTGGCGCAGCCGCTGCTCGGTGCGCATGCGCTCACTGATGTCCGCGCGCAGGACGAGCGTTCCGCCTTCCTGCGTGCGAAACTCGCTGACCTCGATCCAGCGCCCGCCGCGCACCGGATGCACGACCGGGCCGGCGCAGTCCCGGTGCGCAAGGATGCGGCGGGCGAGCCAGGCGCCGTGCTCCTCGGCCGGAATGTCGATGAGCCCGGCCGACAACAGCAACCGGTTGAGTTCGACGAAGCCCAGGCCCGGCTGCAACCACTTCGCGATCGGGGCGACAGCCTTGCGGTAGGCGCTGTTGCACAGCACCAGCCGGTCATCGGCATCGAAGAGCAGCAAGCCTTCGGAGATGCTGTCCACCGCCTCGTGCAGCCGGGTCTGCAGGGTTGCCAGCCGCTGGCGCGCCTCCATCTCGCCGGTGATGTCGTGGCCGCTGGCGCGCCTCCATCTCGCCGGTGATGTCGTGGCCGACGCCGCGATAGCCACGGAAACGGCCTTCGTCGTCGAAGATCGGTTTCCCGCTGACGCGGATGTGGCGCGCACCCCCTTCGGCCAGCACGAAACGGTACTCGAAATCCCGGATCGGCCGGTGCTGTTCCATCTCCGCCAGATGCTCCGCCCACTTGGCATCGATGTCGGCTGGGTTCATCAGCTCGCGGCGAGTCTTGCCGATCAGGGTCGCAGGATCGACACCCATGACCTGGCGGATGCGATCCGAGAAGAACGTGAAGCGCAGGTCCGCATCCATCTCCCAGAACCAGTCGGACGCGGCCTCGGCAAAATCCTGCAGTCGGCGATCGCTGTCCTGCGATGGGTGTTCGGAGAGCCAGGATCTTTCTGAGGAACGGGTCATCGGTTCGGAGGAAAGGCGGGAAGAAAACGAGGAAACGCGCAGGCGGCCAGCAACGCGAGAACGATACACCGAACGACCGTGCCGTGGCATCACGACTTCGTCATGCGCGGCCAGATGCCGGGTCCGACCTCGATCGTGCAGCCACGAGCGATGCGGGATAGACTTCCCGGTCCGATCCCGCACACTCAGGACCATGCCCCTTCTGCCCCGCCGCGAACCGAACGAATCCACGGGCGACTTCCACCGAAGACGCGCCCGCTTCGCCGCCTTCCTGTTGCTGCTGCTCCTTCCCGCCACGCTATGGCTTTTCGCGCGCGTCGGCCACATCTGGCCGACCATCGCGTCCCTTGAGGGGGCGCCCTTCATGGTTGCGGCGACCGCGCTGGGCGCACTGCTCGCCGTGCTGCCGATCGCGCTTGTCACGACGCTCCTGGTCGCGGTCTGGCATGGCGTCGAGAGCGTCTTTCAGCCGCGCTCGCACGCCACCCCGACGGCCGACCGCCTGATCGTCGCAACCGGCATCCTCGTCTGGTTCTCGCCTTCGCTCGCCCTGCTCGCCTGGGCCGTGCGCGCGATCGCCCAGGGCGCGATCCGCTTCACCCGCCCGGCCCGCGAATACCTGCTCGCCACCGATCCGCTCGCGTTCTGGCAAGGCATCGGCTTTCTCCTCATCGTCGCCGCAGCGCTGGCCTACCCGGCATGGCACTACTGGCGCAGCCGGCTCGCGAAGGCTGCCCGGAACTGAGCCGCGCAAGGCGGCGACGCCGCCGGTCGCGTGCACCCCGGGCACCGGCTACTCTTGCGCCGCTGGGCTGTCTTGGTATCGTTGACGGACTGAGTCCGTTCGAGGAGCGCGTCGAACCCGGCGCTGCACCCTCCCGGACACGGACGACCGGAGCGACGATGGACATCGAACGCATCACCGTGATCGGAGGGCGCGGACGCTCCGGCGACCGGGAGCCGCTGGAGGGGCTGGATCTGGAGATGGGGGCGGTGATCAGCATCGTCGGGCCGACCGGGTCGGGCAAGACCGCACTGATCAACGACATCGGGCTCTTCGCCAACCGCAACACGCCATCGCTGCGGCAGATCCTGATCAATGGCAGCACGCCGCCCGAAGACTGCCTCGACGACCCGTCACGCAACCCGATCGCGCTGATCACGCAGCACACGACCTTCCTTTCCGATCTGCCGGTGCATCGCTTTCTGTCGCTCCACGCCCGCATCCGCAAGCACCCGCGACCGGCCGACGTGGTCGAGGAGACCATCGATTTCGCGAACCAGCTCACCGGCGAGCCGGTGGTCGTGGATGTCGCGATGACGGAGCTGTCGGGTGGCCAGACCCGGGCGCTGCTCATCGCCGACGCGGTCGTGATCGGCAATGCGCCGATCATCCTCCTCGACGAGATCGAGAACGCCGGCATCGACCGCACGCGCGCGCTCGAGCTGCTGCGCAGGTACCGCAAGATCTTCGTCTTCGTGACCCATGATCCGCGCATCGCGCTGCTCTCGGATTCACGCCTGATCATGCACACCGGTGCGATGCAGGCTCAGCTTCTGACCTCGCCCGAGGAGCGCGGCATGGCCGAGCGCATCCGCGCGGTCGACGACCTGCTGCTCGAACTGCGCGAACGCATCCGCGCCGGTGACCGGGTGGCATTCGAAGCCCTGGGCGAAGCCATCGCGCGGGCCCGTTCCGCGCTTTCGAAGGAGGAAGGATCATGAAAATCGTGATCTGCGCCGGGCCGCCGACCAGCGGCAAGACCACGGTACTCAAGCAGGCTGCGCGCCGGCTGCTGGCTGCAGGGCACCGGCTGGCCTACCTGAAGATCGACGTGCAGTTCGCCGACGAGGACGAGGTGTTTCACGATACCTTCGGCATCCCCGCCCGCAAGATCTACTCCGGCGACCTGTGCCCGGACCACTGCAGCGTGCTCGTGTTGGGCGACGCAGTGAAGTGGGCGGGCGCGGAAGGCGCGGATCTCCTGTTCGTCGAAACCGCGGGCCTGTGCCTGCGCTGCGCGCCGTACATCGAGGGCGCGCTCGGAATCGTCGTGCTCGAGGCGACGAGCGGGATGAACCTGCCGCACAAGATCGGCGCGATGCTGTCGCTGGCCGATCTCGCGGTCGTCACCAAGATCGATCTCGTGTCGCAGGCCGAGAAGGAGGTGTTTCGCGCCAACATTCTCGACGCGGCGCCGATCGACGTCATCGAGGCCGATGCGCTGCATGGAATCGGTATCGACCGGGTCGTCGCCCGCATGCAGCGCACGGCACCGGTCGAGGGTCGCCTGATGCTGCGTGGCAGCCCGCCGGTGGCCACCTGCACGATCTGCGCCGGCAAGCGTGACATCGGGTGGGAGCACCACTTCGGCGTGCTGCGCACGCTCGACAACGATCTGTTCTACCGGGGCCAGTGATGACGAACGAAGACCCGCTTGCCGCCCTGCTTGCGCGCCTGCCCGGCAAGGATTGCGGCCAGTGCGGGCACCGTACCTGTGCCGGGCTGGCCGCCGTCGCGGTACACGATCCGCAGGCGCTCGCACGCTGCGTGCATCTGCCGCAAGCGGCTGCGACCGCGACCACACCGCCCCCCAACGAAGACCCGGGCGCGTGGACCGACATGCTCGGACGCGAATACGACTTCGTGCTCGAGAAATTCGCCGAGGATCCGGGCCCGCGCGAGGTCATCCTGCCCTTCAATCCGGCCAACGTCGAGCGCCTGAAGATCCGCCGCGGCGACATCCTGATCGGCCGACCGGCGTGGGTCGGATGCCCGGTCACGCACGTCGGCGTGGTGATCGAGGAACCCGACTACTTCAACGGCGTGATCACCTGGTGCGTGGTCGGGCCGCTCGCCGGGCGCAACGGCGGCATCGAGATCGGGCTCTACAACCCGATCGCCTACGAAGGCATCGTGCGGCGCACCCGCGCCGAACTGCAGATCGGGCGCCGCTACTACTTTCTGCCGCACGCCTGCATGCTCCAGTCGCGCCATTCCGGGGTCGCCAATGCGATGGCGCGGCGCGAGGACGGCCTGCGCGTGCGTCTCGAAGGCATCTGGATCAGTTGAACGGGATGCCGGGCTGCGCGGCGCCTCAGGCACCGCGCCGCGTGCACCACCGCTCGACCCCCACGATCACGCCGGTGATGAGCAGCGCACCGGCCACGACCCCGAGCACCGCGACCGGATCCGACATGCGCTCGGGCAGCGCAAGCAGCACGACGGCCAGCCCCAGCATCATCATCCCCGACAGGAGCTTGAGCACCCTCCCCTCGTGCTCCTGCAGCTTGCGCGCACCGAGCGTGAACGCGAACAACACGACGATCGCCGCCATCGGCAGCACGTAGACGACGTTGTAGAGCGCAAGATATCCGTAGTAGCCCGCAGCACCAACCTCGCTCGCGCTCAGGATCCGCGTATAGAGCATCGGCAGGCCGAGCGTGCACAGGATCTCGTAGAGATTCACCGTGGCTGCGAGCGCGACCGTGCCGGCAATCAGCATGGGCAGGCCGGTCGTGGTCGTGAGGCCGCGCATGCGCCTGAAAAGCCCCGGGCGCGCACCTTCCGGAATACCGAGCGTCACGCCCCGCCGGAACCAGAAGAAATCCTTGATGTTCGCCAGCGCGAAGAGCGCCGCCACTGCGCCGGCAATGCGCGTGAGGGCGGGAAGCTCTTCGAACACCAGGAAGACGTTGAGCCACGCGGCCATGAAGGCGAAGTACAGCAGACCGGAGATCGCAACGAAGACCCCGCCAATCAGCAGGATGCGCGCGCGACTGCGCGCATGTACGACGATGCTCAGCAAAAACAGCAGCACGAAGAAGGCGCAGGGATTGAACGCATCGAGCGCACCGATCACGACCGTGAGTGCCGGCAGGGACCACTGCCCGGGATCCAGGGTTCCGAGGAGCGGCACCCGCACACTCCTCGGCGCCTCGGCCGCGCCATGCCATGCGAGCGGCCCCGGTTCGATCGTCGGTCGCCCCTCGCGCAGCATCTGTGCATGGCAGCGGTCGAGCCGCTGCACGATTTCCGTGCCGATCCCCATCGGCGAGTCGAACCCGGTGAGAAAGCTGTCGCAGAAGACGAAACCGGGCACGGCGCGCGCCTCCTCGCCGAAGCGGGCCGCGAGCGCCCGGTAGTGTTCGCCCGCCTCTGCCGAGCCCGACAGTTCAAAGCTTCGGATCTGCAGCCACGGACGATTGCGTGCAAGCGCTTCGAGAAAGGGGATCGCGTCGTGGCAGTGCGGGCAGTAGCGCGACCAGAAGAAATGCAGCTCGATGCGCGCGTGCGCGCCTTCCGCAGCGCCGGCCCCGGCGCGAACCTCTTCGGACGCTGGTGCTTCCGGACTTGCGGCCGCGGCCGCAATCACACCGTGGACGACGATCCAGAGGAAGATCCACAGCCGCACCATGGCCGCGCCGGGCCGACCCCCGTTTCTAAGCAGCACGGATTCAGGCCCCCAGCCAGCCCTTGCGCAGCGCCCGCACCGCGCTCGCAACGCGCGGACGGAGCGCGAGCTTCACGCTGTCGGCTGGCGGCGGGGCCACCGCGACCGAAAATCGCATCAGCTCGTCGCGCCGGAAGGCATGCACCTCGATGCAATCGCCGGCCTTGCGGCGGGCAAGCAGCGCTTCGAGGCCATCGGCCTGAACGCGCAGGCCATCGAGTGCGATCAGCACATCGCCCGCGGAAAGTCCGGCCCGCTGCGCCGGGCCATCGTCGAACACGGTGGCGATGCGCGCTTCCCCGTTGCTGCCGGCAAGCTTGATGCCGAGCGTGGGCGCGCTGTTCGCGGCCTCCGCCCGGAACTCGATGCCGAACGCGGCCAGCTCGCGCGCAAGCGGCAGATCCACGGTGCCGTCGACCGTGCGCCGCAACCAGGCGGCGAGGCCGCGCCCGCCATCGCTCGCATCCTGCGCGGCGACCTCGGCAACGAGATCGAAGATACCCTCTTCCTCGACGCCGGCACCCGTCTGGCCGTGGCGCTGCCACAGCAGGCGCATCACGTCGTCGAGGCTGCGCCGGCCGCGGCTCGCCTTGCGCAGGCGCAGATCGAGTGCAAGCCCGATCAGGGCGCCCTTGGCGTAATAGCTGACGATGGCGTTCGGCGCGTTTTCGTCCTGGCGGTAATACTTGGTCCAGGCATCGAAGGACGATTCGGCCACGCTTTGCTTGAGCCGTCCGCTGCCGCGCAGCACGTTGGAGATCGTCTTGCCCAGCAGCGCGAGGTAGTCGCCCACGCCGATCACGCCCGAACGCACCATGGCAAGGTCATCGTAGTAGGACGTGAAGCCCTCGAACAGCCACAGCAGCCGGGTGTGGTTCTCGACTGCAAGGTCGTAGGGCGTGAAGGCGGCCGGCTTGATGCGCTTGACGTTCCAGGTGTGGAAATACTCATGGCTGCACAGGCCGAGAAAGGACTGATAGCCTTCCGGCAGACCTTCCATGCCAACCCACGGCAGGCCCTTGCGGCTCGCGAGCAGCGCGGTCGAAGCACGGTGTTCGAGGCCGCCGTAGCCGTCGCCGACGATCATCGCCAGAAAGAGATAGCGCTCGACCGGAGCCGGGCGGCCGAAGAGCTCGATCTGCCAGGCGCAGATCTTCGCCAGGTCGGCACACAGGCGAGCGGTGTCGCAGTCGTGACGGCCGGTCAGCGCAATCTCGTGGCGCACCCCCGCGGCTTCGAACTGCGCGTGGATGAAGTGCCCCATCTCGACCGGGTGGTCGATCAGCTCGTCGTAGTCGTCGGCCCGGTAGAGTCCGAATCCGCCCACCCTCGCCGCCCCCTTCTCGCCGTATGCGGGTGCAAGCGTGGTGGCGACTTTCCAGCCGGCATGGGCGCGGCCTTCGGGGCGGCGAATGTCCACGAGGCAGGGTTCGTGCTCGCGACCAAGTACGGCGAGGAAGACACTCGGCCCGTTGAAGAAGCCGTGCGTCGGGTCCAGATGGGCGGCCCGCACCGACAGATCCCAGGCATAGACCTCGTAATCGAGCACGAGGCGCTGCGCACCGCGCCGCGGCACCACCCGCCAGGTGTGCTTGTCGAGCTTTTCCGCGGCGACCGGGTGCCCGTCGCACTCGGCCCGCAGCGTGACGATGTTGCGTGCGAACTCGCGGATCATGTAGCTGCCGGGAATCCACGCCGGCAGCCGGAACGCCTGCCCGGACGGATCGGGGTCGTCGACTGCGCAGGTGACGCGGAACAGATGTGCTTCGGGATGATGCGGGGTGATCGTGTAGTGCGTCGTGCGACGCCCGGCAATGGACTTCGGGTTCATAGGGCTGAAGAATCGAGTGAGCTCCGGGTGCGCGGTGCACCGGGCGGGTCGGGTTTGCGGAAGGGTTCGATCACGATCTGCCGGGTGTCGCTTCCGTCCTCGAGCGGATCCTCGATGACCCGCGTGAGCATGACCCGGTTGCGCCCAGCGGCCTTGGCCGCATAGAGCGCGCGATCGGCGTCGCCCACCAGATCCTCGACCCTCAGCCTGCAGGCCTCTTCACGCTGGCAGGGGTCCGGCCAGTTGCCGTCCGTACAGGGGAAGACGAAGCTCGCCACCCCGATGCTGACGGTGACGACGCCATGTTCCGAGCCCGCATGGGCGATCGCCAGGTCCTGCACCGCCCTGCGCGTCTTGTCTGCGAACGCGAGCGCCTGCTCCGGCCGGCAGCCGGGCACGACGATCACGAACTCCTCGCCGCCATAACGCGCCACCGCGTCGCCCGGCCGCCGCGCACACCGCGCCAGCGTCTGCGCGATCGCCCGCAGGCAGTCGTCGCCCGCCTGGTGTCCATAGCGGTCGTTGTAGGCCTTGAAGTAATCGACGTCGATCAAGAGCAGCGAAAGATCGGCGTGGGTCCGGCAGGCGCGGCGCCGTTCCCGGTCGAGCGTCTCATCGAGCCGGCGCCGGTTCGGGATCCCGGTCAGGCCGTCGATTGCGGCCAGATCGCGCAACTGGTCGGAGCGCTGCTTGAGCGCGAGATGCGTGCGGACGCGGGCGCGCACGATCGGCGCATTGAGCGGCTTGGGGATGAAATCGACGGCTCCGGCCTCGAGCGCCGTGGTTTCGCTGTCGACATCGGAGTGGGCCGTCACGAAGAGGATCGGGAGGTCGGCATGCTCGCGCTGGGCCTTGATCCGGCGGCACAGGTCGAAGCCGCTCACCCCCGGCATCTGGATGTCGAGAAGCAGCAGATCGAAGGGGATCTCGTGCAGCAGGGACAGCGCATCCTCGGCGTTGGTCGCGAAGTGGATCTCACCGAGGCCGTCGAGAATCAGGCTCAGCACGCGGATGCTGCCGGCATCGTCGTCGACGATCAGGATCCGGGGCTGGTACTCAGCGCACTCTTGCATCATCCGATCTCCTCCCTCTCTTCCCGCATCCGGCTCAATAGCTCTGCCGCTCTTGCGAAATCCAGTGCCTCGATCGCGCGTCCGAGCCCTGCGACCCGCTCGGCTCCGAACTGCCCGCGCAGGGCGGGTGCGAGTTCCTCGAACCGGACGACGGCCTTCATGTTGTGCGCGGCGAGCAGATCCATGAGTTCGGAAAATGCCTCGGCCGGCACTTCACCGCACACGGCAAGCTCCTCGACGTCCTCGTGACGCAAGGCCCGGATACCATCGAGCAGCTCGGTCAGGCATGCATCGAGATGCTCCACAGCGGGGCCGACGCGCTCGTGCGCCCCTTTCCCGATCGCCGATTCGAGCGCCGCTGCAGCCTCCGAGACGCGAAGTGCGCCAAGGTTTCCAGCCGCACCACGCAGCTCGTGCAAGCGTCGCCCGACCTGCTCGGCCTGCTCATCGGCCAGCCCTGCGCGCACCTCGTCCATGATCGTCCGGTAACGACCGGAAAACTGTACGAGCAAGGACTCGAACAAGGCGCGTTGGTCCGCGAAGAGTGTGAGCGCACGGCCGGCATCCACCCCATCGACGGTCGGAAGCGTACCCCTGGAGACGGTGCGCACAGCCGGTTCCTGCGCTTCAGGGCCGGATCGGCCGACCGCACCGATCAGGGTCCGGATCATGCGGTCGGGTTCGATCGGCTTGGCGATGAATTCGTTCATTCCGGCCGCCAGGCAGCGCTCCCGGTTCTGATCGAGGACCCCGGCGGTCAGCGCGATGATCGGCCGCTCCTGCCAGCCTGGCAACTGCCGGATGCGGCGCGTCACCTCGTATCCATCCATCTGCGGCAACTGAATGTCCATCAGGATCACATCGAAGCCGTCCGGATCGGCCGCTACGCGGTCTATTGCGGCTCGTCCATCTCCGGCGATGCTGACCCGGGCACCGGCACGTTCGAGGACCCGCCCCGCCACGACCTGGTTGACTTCGTTGTCCTCGACCAGAAGCACGCGGACACCATCGATCCGCTGACGGTGCACTCCAGCGGGCCCGTCCGTACCCCGGTTCGCGGTACCGAGGCGCAGCCGGGCGAGTGCGGCTGCCAGCGCCGGACACGTGACCGGCTTTGCAAGCAAGGCATTGCGAAGCCCGAACCCGTCGAGCGCCGCAATCAGTTCGCGCTGCTCGATGGCATTGGCAAGCAACAGGATGCGGGGTCGCTCACCGCCGTGATCGTGCACCGCGTCATGCAACAGGTCATGCAGCAAGCTCTGCTGCGCCTGCATCGCCATGCCGGCGTCGAGCGCCAGAAGATCGAACCGCTCGCCGCCGGCACGCGCGCATTCGAGCCGCTCGCGCACGGCCTGCGCCGAGTCGAGCTCGACGACGCGCCAGCCCAGCCCGCCGAGCATGCGTGCGAGCACCTCGCGCGCAAGTGGATGATCCTCGGCAACGATCGCGCTGCGGTTCTCGGGTACTGCGGGTGTTTCCGGAATCCGGTGGCTGCGTCCGAACGGCACCGCAAACGAGAACTCGCTGCCCTGCCCCGGCTCGCTGCGCACCTCGATGCGCCCACCCATCAGGCCCACGATCCGCTGGCAGATCGCCAGCCCGAGGCCGACCCCACCGCTGCGCCGGGCAAGCGGCGCATCGCCCTGCATGAAGGCATCGAAGAGTTGCGGCAGATCCTGTGCAGAGATTCCGATTCCGGTATCGCTGACGAGAAATCGTAGCTCGACCGTATCCGCATCGAGCCTGACGAGTTCGATGCGCAGCAGCACCTCCCCGGCTTCGGTGAACTTGATCGCGTTGCCCAGCAGATTGACCAGCACCTGCTCCAGGCGCATCGCATCCCCCAGCAGCCAGCGCGGCACCTCGGGCGGCAGGTCGAACACGATCTCGACCCTGCGCGAGCCCAGGTTCGTGCCGATGATCCCCGCCAGCGCCTCAAGCAGCGCCTCGAGGTCGAACTCGGCCCGCTCCAGCACCAGTCGTCCCGATTCGGCCCGCGTGAAGCTCAGGATGTCGTCGAGCAGGCCGAGCAGGAAGCGTCCGGAACCGAGCATCTGCTCGACGTAGGTGCGCTGGGTGCCTTCGAGCCGGGTCTCTTCGAGCAGATGGCCAAGCCCGAGGATGGCATTCATCGGCGTGCGGATCTCGTGGCTCATGTTCGCGAGAAAGCGGCTCTTCACCCGGGCGAGTTGCGCGCTGCGTCGGCTTTCCTCCTGCAGGCGCAGGTTGAGCCGTTCCAGTGTGGCCGCATGACTGGCCGCTTCGGCGAGCCGGCGCCGGATCAGCCACGCGATCAGCACGACGAACGCGAGGATCGCCAGCGAACCGATCGCAGCGACCAGTTCGAGCACCGGCCAGAACCCGAGAGCCCCTTCCAGCGGGCGGGAAGTCGAAAGCACGAGCTTGTCGTGAAAGAGACGGGTTGCGGCCCCCAGGCGATGATCGCCGCTGATCCGCCCGGTGTAGGTGCCAACGACGCGCCCGTGCGGACTGCGCACCAGATCCCTGAAGATCTCGGCATCGGCGAGCGAAGTCCCGATCCGGTCCTCGAGCCACGGCAGGCGCGCGATGAGACGGAAGTCCTCGTAGAGGAGGGTCACGAAATCGCCGCTCTCGGCGACCGGGACGAGCGCCTCGATGATCAGCCTCGGATCGACCACGGCCGAGATCACGCCCCACAGTTCACCGCTGCGCGTGCGCACCGGAACGGCAAGGGAGACCTGCCACTGCTTGTCGACGAGGTTGACGACAGGTGCCGACAGAAAGCGCGGCGCCTGCCCGCCCGCCAGGTAGTAATCGATGTAGTCGCGACCGGCCAGTGACACGGCCGGAGCCGGATCGCTTCGCGACGAGCGCACGACCATGCCCGTGTGGTCGGTGACTCCGATCACGCGCACGATGCCCAGGGTCTGCACGGCCTGGCGCAGCAACAGATGGGTTTCGCGGGGCGAGTACTCGTTGGTTCCGATCAGCAGTGCGAGCGATTGCAGCGTGGTTTCGATGTTCAGGAAACGCTGCTCGATATTTCCCTCGTAGCTGCGCAGCAACTGCTCCATATCGCTGCTCGCCTGCTCGACCGCTGCCGCCCGGAACTCGGTGCGCAACATGGTGTTGCCGATCAGGAGCAGCACTGCGACCACAATCACGACCCAGACCAGCGGCGAGCGCAGGCCCTCCAGCCCACGCCGCTGCGCCGGAATCTCCAGCTCGGAATCAGGCTGCGGGGTCACATCTGCCATGCGTGTTCGGTTCGCGGTCGAAGAACGACGATTGTGTGTGGAGTGCCGGATGCACCAGTTTGTGTGCGCATGGACACGTTTTGATACTAGCACGCTGGCACACAGGCGCTTCACTGCCCGTGCGAGCCCACGGCAGAAGAGCGGCAGAACAGTTTCGCTATACTATATTTATGTTCAGCTCAACTTCATCCCTTCCCGCCTACGCCGAGCTGCACTGCCTGAGCAATTTCAGTTTTCTGTGCGGCGCCTCGCATCCCGAGGAGCTGGTCGTGCGCGCCACCGAACTCGGGTACACCGCGCTGGCGCTGACCGACGAGTGCTCGTTCGCCGGCATCGTGCGCGCGCACCAGGAGATCCGGCGCGCCGGCCTGCCTTTGAAGCTTCTCGTCGGCAGCGAGATCCGGCTCGCCGACGGCCCGACCGTGATCCTGCTCGCGACCGACCGCCGCGGCTACGCAAACCTGTCGCGACTCATCAGCCGCGGCCGGCGCGCAAGCGCCAAGGGCAGCTACCGGCTCGTGCGCGACGATCTGGACGCAGGGCTGCCCGGCTGCCTCGCGCTGCTGGTTCCATCCGAAGCCGAAATGCCGGACGACGGAACCGGCGACGCGGGCCTGCTCGCCGATGCCTGCTGGCTAGGCGAGCGCTTTCCCGCTGCGACCTGGCTCGCCGTCGAACTCGTGTGCGGTAGCGACGACCGCGGGCGGCTTGTGCACCTGCAGGCGATCGCAGCCCGGGCCGGCCTGCCGTGCGTTGCAGCCACCGGCGCACGGATGCACGAGGCCGGCCGCCGGCCGCTTGCCGACGTGCTCACTGCGACCCGGCTGCGCACTACGGTGATGGAAGCGGGTCTGGCACTCGCATCGAACGCCGAGCGG
This sequence comes from Rhodocyclaceae bacterium, assembly GCA_023383815.1. Classification (GTDB taxonomy): domain Bacteria; phylum Pseudomonadota; class Gammaproteobacteria; order Burkholderiales; family Rhodocyclaceae; genus JACOUN01. The sequence goes on along the minus strand of JAHDYG010000009.1, from coordinate 91,356 downwards.
CGCCTGCACGAACGCGCCACGCTGGCCGGGCGCTACCCACCCGGCTTGCTCGCCGAGACCTTGCGCATCGCCGACCGCTGCCTCTTTTCGCTTGACGAACTGCGCTACGAATACCCAGCCGAGCTGGTGCCTGACGGCTGGTCGGCCAGCGGCTGGCTGCGCCATCTGGTCGAGGCGGGACTGCGCGAGCGCTACCGTGCGCCGGCATCGTCCCGCACCGACCCGGCCGCACCGGAGGTGCGCGACAAGATCGAGCACGAACTGGCCTTGATCGCCGAACTCGGCTACGAGCCCTACTTCCTGACCGTGCATGACATCGTGCGCTTCGCGCGCAGCCGCGGCATCCTGTGCCAGGGGCGCGGCTCGGCGGCCAACTCGGTGGTGTGCTGGGCGCTCGGCATCACCGAGGTGAATCCGGAACTGGGCATCATGCTGGTCGAGCGCTTCATCTCGCGCGAACGCAACGAGCCGCCCGACATCGACGTCGACTTCGAGCACGAGCGGCGCGAGGAAGTGATCCAGTACGTCTATCACAAGTACGGCCGCGAGCGCGCCGCGCTGGCAGCAACCGTGATCCGCTACCGCCCGCGCAGCGCACTGCGCGACGTGGGCCGCGCGCTGGGGTTCGCGCCAGCGCAGATCGAGTGCCTGACGCGCGCGCACTTCTGGTTCGATGGGCGGCAGATCCTGCCCGAGCGCCTGCGCGAAGCCGGACTCGACCCGGACAGCCCGATGGTTCTGAGGCTGGTCACGCTGGTGCAGGCGCTGATCGGCTTTCCACGCCATCTGTCGCAGCACGTCGGCGGCTTCGTGATTGCCCGTGGGCGGCTCGACGAGTTGGTGCCGGTCGAGAATGCCGCGATGGCCGAGCGCACCGTGATCCAGTGGGACAAGGACGACCTCGATGCCGTGGGTCTGCTGAAGATCGACGTGCTCGCACTGGGCATGCTCTCGGCACTGCGGCGCACGCTGGCGAAGGTGTCGGCCTGGCGCGGGCAAGCGCTGACGCTGGCCGATCTTCCGCGTGAGGTGCCGGCGGTGTACGAGATGCTCGCGAATGCCGATTCGATCGGCGTGTTCCAGGTCGAGTCGCGCGCGCAGATGACGATGCTGCCACGCCTGGCGCCGCGCAGCTTCTACGACCTCGTGGTCGAGGTCGCGATCGTGCGCCCCGGCCCGATCCAGGGCGGCATGGTGCACCCCTACCTCAAGGCGCGCGAGCGGGCCGCCCGCGGTGAGGCGATCGACTACCCGCGCCCCGATCCTGCCCGCGCCACCGGAGCCCATGCGGCAAATGCGGACGACGGCGTCCGCCGCGTGCTCGAACGCACGCTGGGGGTGCCGATCTTCCAGGAACAGGTCATGCAGCTTGCGATGGTCGCAGCCGGCTTTTCCGCTGGCGAGGCCGACCAGTTGCGCCGTTCGATGGGCGCCTGGCGACGCAAGGGCGAGCTCGAACGCCACCGCGCCCGCCTGCTCGCCGGCATGGCCGAGCGCGGCTACTGCCCCGACTTTGCGAACCGCCTGTGCGACCAGATCGAGGGGTTCGGCAGCTACGGATTCCCCGAATCCCATGCGGCAAGTTTCGCACTGCTGGTGTACTTCTCTGCCTGGCTCAAGCGCTTCGAGCCCGCCGCCTTCCTGTGCGGGCTGCTCGACAGCCAGCCGATGGGCTTCTATTCCCCCTCCCAGCTCATCCAGGACGCCCGCCGCCACGACGTCGTCGTGCTCGGCCCCGACGTCACCGCGAGCAAGCGCGAGTGCACGCTGGAGGCGCTGCGCCCCGCCGGTGGCCCGCCAGCCGCCCGGCTCGGTCTGAGCCTGGTCAAGGGCCTGGATCGCGATGCGGCCGAGCGCATCGTCGCCGCCCGCACGCACGGCCCCTTCACCTCGGTCGAGGATCTCGCGCTGCGCGCCGGACTCGATGCCGGCAGCCTGCGCCGCCTCGCTGCAGCCGGTGCGCTGGCCACGCTCGCCGGGCACCGGCGCCAGGCACTGTGGCAGGCCGCCGGCAGTCAGCCTGCACCCGGCGTGCTGCGCGGCGCCCCGACCGCCGACCCGCCACCCGAACTGGCGCCGCCCGACACCGCCGAGAACCTGGTCGAGGACTACGCCCGCCTCGGCTTCACGCTCGGCTGCCATCCGCTGTCGCTCCTGCGCGAGAGGCTGGGTGCGATGCGCTTCATGACCGCCACCGAGATCGCCCACTGCGCCGATCGCCAGTTCGCCCGGGCCGCCGGCATCGTCACCTGCCGCCAGCGCCCGGGCACTGCCAAGGGCACGATGTTCGTCACGCTCGAAGACGAAACCGGGCTGGCCAACATCATCGTCTACGCCGAGCTCGTCGAACGTCAGCGCCGCGAACTCCTCGGTGCACGGCTCCTTGGCGTGTTCGGCCAGATCCGCCGCCAGGGCAAGGTCGTGCATCTGACTGCCGGGCGCATCGTGGACCTTTCCCGCCTGCTCGGCGCGCTCGCGACACGCAGCCGGGATTTCCAGTAAACGGCGCGTTCCGGGGCGGAAAATGATCCCCTACCCTGCCCAGGATAGATCTTGATCTATCACAACCCTGAGGCATAGACTATGGTATCGATCACGATGCGGAGCCCCACCATGAGCCAGGTCGCCAAACTGTTCACCAATGGCCGCAGCCAGGCCGTACGCCTGCCCGCAGCCTACCGTTTCGATACCCGCGAGGTGTTCATCCGCCGCGACCCCGAAACCGGTGACGTGATCCTGTCACGCAAGCCCGAGAACTGGGACGGATTCTTCGCCGCGCTCGAAGGTGCGAGCGTGCCCCCCGATTTTCTCGATGTGCGCGAGCGCGAAGAGGCCCAGCAGTTCCAGCACGACCGCGACCCCTTCGACGGATGGCGGGAATGAAGCGCTATCTGCTGGACACGAACACCGTCAGCCACCTGCTCAAGGCGCATCTCGTCGTCGCCCGCCATCTCGCCGCCGTCCCGATCACATCGATCTCCATCTCGGCGATCACCGAAGGCGAACTGCTGTACGGCCTTGCCCGGCGACCCGAAGCAAAGCGCCTCCACCTTGCCGTCCGCGAGTTCCTCTGCCGCGTGGACGTCCTGCCCTGGGATCACGATGTCGCCGAGCACTACGGACGCGTGCACGCGGCGATGACGGCCGAAGGCAAGGTGCTCGCACCGCTCGATCTGCTGATCGCCTCGCACGCGCTGGCCACCTCTTCCGTACTGGTCAGCAATGACCGAGCCTTTGCGCAGGTGCCGGCTCTTCCGGTTGAAGACTGGACCGTATGAGCCTGCCCGGCGCCGGCAACCATCCTACGAGATGCGCAGCAGCCGGCTGTCCGTTTCAAGCGGGACGGCCTGGCCGATGAGGATGCGGCTGAACGCGGGATGGCGCGGGTTGAGGAGCACGTTGCGTTCGGCCGGCACGACCGCGCTGGGGACGTCGAGAAGAGCCGATTCGCCCCGCTCCAGCCAGTCGCGGCCGATTCGCTGCAGGACTGGACGTGCAGCGGGCGTGCGCCAGTCGGTGGGGAGTTGATCGAGCTCGATTCGTTCGGTGCCGAGATCGGCCGCAAGATGCACCGGGATCAGCACATAGCGCGCCCGCAGGGGCTCGTCCTGCACCAGCATTTCCAGGAGCGCGAGCGACTGCGAATCCGCCGTGTACACCACCGGAACCCCCTTGGGATTCCATCGCCCGCCGTACCGCCGGGCGCCTTCTCCATCGAAAGCCGAGGCGGCGAACCGCTCCGTGGTGATGCGCCAGACCGTGCGCATCAGGCGAAGACGCCGTGCTCGATTCGACCGAGGGTGTCGAGCACGCTTTCGGCACCGACATCGGTATCCAGGAGCGAAAGGGGGCTCGCACCCGCAAGCGATGCGTTCGGACTGCGCAGCCAGTCGAGCGCGGCATCCAGCTCCGTGAACACGGTCTGTGCGCGTTCAACCACGCGCGCCAGGCGCAGCAGCTTGTCGGATTCCTCGGCGCTGAGCTGACCTTCGCGCTTGCGTCGTGCCAGCGTTCGCTCGGGGAGCCTGAGCACCTGTGACAACTCGGACTGTGTCATCCGGGTCGCGCGCACGAGGGCATCGATGGCGGCAGCCGGAAAGCCGCGCCGGACCAGTTCGACCCAGTCCAGTGTCTCGTCTGGCTGAGCGTGAAGGGCATCCACCCCCCCAAGGAGCCGAACGGTGAGCGACGGCGGACGATCGAGATTCAGGGTATTCATTCGAAACGCCTCATTTGCTGCCATTTGGCAACAATTATACGCATTCTTGGCATGAACCTCGAGGGCCCGCACTCTAACTCGCAGCGGAACCGTGGCGCGCTTTTGGGCTACCATGCGAGCCCTTCTCCCACGCCCGCGAACCTTCCGGCTCATGCACACGGACGACGCTCCTTTTGCGCTCTTCGACGACAATCTCGACGGTGGCGGCGATCTGTTGCTGAGCGGGCTCGTCGGGCACATCGTGTGCCGGGCGGCAGATGCGGTGGACGACAGCTTCGCGGCGATCGAGGCTGCGCGTGCAAGGGGATGCTGGGTCGCCCTGGCAGCGAGCTACGAGCTGGGCCATGCCTTCGAGCCGCGGCTGCGCGAGCGCTTGTCTGCGACCGGAGCGCCGCTCCTGGAAGCCTGGGTGTTCGAGGATGCCCACCACCTGTCGGCGCAGCAGAGCTCGGACTGGATCGCGGCACGCCTGGCCGGGCTGGACGAGCATGCGCGCTGCACCGGCCTCGCCAGCCTCGCCTGGTCACGCACGCAGGCCGAGCATCTGACGGCGATCGCACGCATCCGCGACTGGATCGCCGCCGGCGACTGTTATCAGGTCAACCTGACCCTGGCGCTCACCGGCACCCTGCTCGGCGATCCGCTGGCGCTCTACCAGTGCTTGCGCGAACGCCAGCCGGTGCGCCACGGCGCCTTCGTGCGCCACGCGGGCGGCCACCTCCTGTCGCGCTCGCCCGAGCTCTTCGTCGAACGCCACGGCGGCCGGCTCAGGTGCCGGCCGATGAAGGGCACCGCGCCCGCCGACGCCGACCCGGCGGAGCTCGCAGCGTCCGACAAGGATCGCGCCGAGAACCTGATGATCGTCGATCTCATCCGCAACGATCTCGGGCGGCTTGCGCCGCCGGGCGGCGTGCGGGTCGAACGCCTGTTCGAGATCGAACGCTACCGGAGCGTCACGCAGATGACGTCCACGATCACGGCCGAGGCAGGCGACACCGATCTGCACACGATCTTTCGCGCCCTCTTCCCCTGCGGTTCGATCACCGGCGCGCCGAAGCTGCGCGCGACCGAGATCATCGACACCCTCGAACACGCACCGCGCGGGCTCTACTGCGGGGCGCTGGGCTGGATCGCGCCGGACGGCGACTTCCGCTTCAGCGTGCCGATCCGCACTCTCGTCGCAGACGCCGACGGGGATTTTCGGATGGGCGTCGGCAGCGGTATCGTCGCCGATTCCGATCCCGCCGGCGAATGGGAGGAATGCCTGCTCAAGGCGCGCTTCGTCACCGATCTGCAGCCCACATTCGGGCTGATCGAGACCCTGCGCTGCGAGCCCGCGACCGAATCCCCCTACCCGCTGCTCGAACGCCATCTGCAGCGGCTCGTTCAGTCTGCCGCCTGCTTCGGCCTGCGGTGCGATCCGCAGGCGGTCCGCGCGGCACTCTTCGCGCACGCCCGTCCGCTTGCCGCCGGCGTCCACCGCGTCCGGCTCGAACTGCGGGGCAACGGTGCTCTCGGGATCACCAGCGCTCCGCTCGACCCACTTCCCGCCACGCCCGCCAGCGTGGTGCCCGCACCCGGCCATGTCCGCTCGAACGACCTGCTGCTGCGGCACAAGACCACCCTGCGCCAACGCTACGAAGCGGATCTTGCGCAGGCCACGGCACTCGGTCATTTCGACGTCCTCTACTGCAACGAGCGTGACGAACTGACCGAAGGCGCGCGCAGCACGATCTTCGTCGATCCCGGTGAAGGGCCACTGCTGACCCCACCGCTCGACGCCGGCTTGCTCGATGGCGTGTTGCGGCGCAAGCTCCTCGACGAAGGCAGGGCGCGCGAAGCCGTCCTGACCCGTACCGACCTCCTGCGCGCACGCACGCTCTACGCCGGCAATGCGCTGCGCGGCCTGATTCCCGTCCAATTCACCAAAGCTGCGCATGCCCCTGCCCACCATTGATCCGGCCGCCTACGCCGCACAACTCAGCGCCAAGACCGAGCGTTTCCGCGAAGCATTCGCGCCCTTCGGGCTGCGCGAGCCTGAGGTGTTTGCCTCCGAACCGCTCTACTACCGCCAGCGCGCCGAGTTCCGTATCTGGCACGAGGGCGAGCGCCTCGACTATGTGATGTTCGACCCTGCCCGGCCGAAGGAACCGGTGGTGATCGACACCTTCCCGGCTGCGGCCCGGCCGATCAGTGATGCGATGCCGAAGCTGCGCGACGCGCTGCAGGCAGACACGAGCCTGCGCCACCGCCTCTTCCAGGTCGAGTTTCTAGCCACGATGAGCGGCGAGTTGCTCGTAAGCCTGGTCTATCACCGCGCGCTCGACGAGCGCTGGGAAGCGGCCGCGCGTGCGCTTGCCGCGAGTCTCGAGCTTCTCGTGATCGGGCGCAGCCGCAAGCAGAAGATCGTGCTCGACCGCGACTGGGTGCTCGAATCCTTCGATCTGGACGGACGCACCCTGCGCTACCAGCAGATCGAAGGCAGCTTCACCCAGCCCAACGGCGGCGTGAACCGGCAGATGCTCGGCTGGGCCTGCCGGCAGGCCGCGAGTCCTGGCGGTGCACGCGGCGATCTGCTCGAACTGTATTGCGGCAATGGCAATTTCACCGTGGCGCTCGCGCCGCACTTCGAGCGCGTACTGGCCACCGAGGTCAGCAAGTCCTCGGTACGCGCCGCACATTACAACCTCGCGGCCAACGCGATCGACAACGTGCAGATGGTCCGCATGGCGAGCGATGAGATTGCCGGTGCACTCGCACGCACGCGCGCGTACCGGCGGATGAAGGACACAGACCTCGACCGGTACCGCTTCACGACGCTCTTCGTCGACCCGCCGCGCAGCGGCCTCGACGCTCCGACCGTCGAGCTTGCCCGCGGCTTCGAACGCATCCTCTACATCTCCTGCAATCCTGAAACGCTGCACGCCAACGTCGCAGCGCTCAGCCCGACGCATGCGATCGCGGCCGCCGCCGCGTTCGACCAGTTTCCCTACACCGGGCACCTGGAATGCGGGGTGCTGCTGGTACGCAGACCAGGCTCAGCCACCACTTGACGGCTCCCGACGGGCAAGTACGCGCACCGCAACGATCCACACCACGACCCAGAAGATCGAGCGCAGGCTCATGGCGGCGACCGTACGCACTTCGTAGGCGCCGCCGGTCGCCGCGTGCCAGCCGAGGGCGCCGAACACCAGCACCGTCGCCGCTGCAAGCGCCGCAGCCAGATGCACGGCGCCGCGCCGACCCAGATACAGACCGACGCCTGCGCCGACATACGCGAATCCGGCCAGGAAGTTGAACCACAGCACGAACGGCACGACGTCGCCCAGACGGGCTCGCGCCTGCTCCGGACCGAAGAGCGCCATGCCGCCACTGAGCACGGTCAGGACTCCGAACAGGACCGCAATCACGGCAAGGATGCGGACAAGTCTGGCGGCTGCATTCATTCATTTACTCCAGGTGGATTGCGTGCCTCACGCCGGCACAGGGTTGATTGGGCGCGCCTCGCCCGCCTGCTCGATCGTTCTCCCGTCGCGGATGTGGTAGATGCGACGAAAGGTCGGAATGATCTTTTCATCGTGCGTGACCACGATCACCGCGGTATCGAATCGCTGCGCCATGTCGTTGAGGATCCGCACGACAGCGAGCGCCCGCTCACTGTCGAGCGGTGCGGTCGGCTCGTCGGCGAGGATTACCGGAGGGTGGTTCACGAGCGAACGAGCAATCGCTACCCGCTGCTGCTCCCCGCCCGACAGCTGCGACGGCATTGCCCGTGCCCGATGGCCCACGTCGAGCGCATCGAGCAGATCCATCGCCCGACGACGCGCTTCACCGTTCGCAACCCCGGCGAGCATCGGCAGCAGGGCCACGTTGTCGACCACGTCAAGAAAGGAGATCAGGTAGGGAGACTGGAAGACGAAGCCGATGCGATCCCTGCGCAGCGCGCGCAGATCGTCGATGCGCCAGCCGTCTTCGTAGATGGCCTCACCGCCGAGCGTCATCCGTCCGGCGGTCGGCTCGATCACCGCTCCGAGGCACTTCAGGAGCGTGCTCTTGCCCGAACCGGAGGGGCCCACCAGCCCCACGACCTCGCCCGGCGCGACGTCCATGTCCACGCCCTTGAGCGCCTCGACCGCGGTCTCGCCGCTGCCATAGCGCTTGCGCAGCCCTTCGATGCGGATGCCGCACCGTCCGCCGGATCCGGTCTCAGCCACCGATGGCCTCCGCTGGATCGACGCGCAGCGCAGCCTGAATCGCAATGCCGCTCGCCAGCACGCAGATGACGGCCACCGCAAAGAGGGCACGCCCGGCATCAGCCGGTTCGAGCAAGACATGGCGGGGAAAGAATGGTGCCCAGAACGTCGCAGCGATCTTGCCGACCAGGAACCCGATCAGTCCAAGTCCGAGCGCCTGTTGCACGATCATCTTCGCGATCGTGCGATTGCGCGTGCCAATGAGCTTCAGCACCGCAATCTCGCGGATCTTGCCCATCGTGAGCGTGTAGATGATGAAGGCGACGATGGCCGCGCTCACGATCGCAAGGATCACGAGGAACAGGCCGATCTGGCGCGCTGAGGTGGCGATCAGCTTGCCGACGAGGATCTCGTCCATCTGCGCCCGCGTGTACACCTGGAGGCGGAGCCAGCGCCGGATCGAAGCGGCGACGTCGTCCTGGGCATGGCCATCGGCAATCCGCACGAGAACGGAATTGACGTATGGGTTGGTGCTTTGCGACGCGATCACGGCGTCGAGCAGCCCGGGAACCGCGGGACGATCAAATGCCGGATTCGCTGTCGTTCGACGACGCTGGCGGACGATCGCGTCGTTGTCCTTCAGGAACTGCGCTTCCTGGGCATCCTTGAGCGGGATGAAGACCATCGGATCACCGGAGGAAGACACCATGCGTCGTGTCAACCCGACCACTCGATAGGTCTTGCGGCGGATGTCGATCCGGTCGCCCAGCGCGAACCCGGTCGCCTGGTCGGCCACCGCCTCATGGTGTCCGCGGGTCAGGTGGCGTCCGGCCACCAGCTGCGTCGGCTGTCCAGGCTCTCCGGTGCCCGGTGAAACCCCGACGATCATCGCCCGTACGTCACGGTTGCCGTGCCGGATCTGCGTCGTGAGGTAGGTCACATTCGCAACCCGCGCCACCCCTTCGACCGCCGCGACGCTTCGCCAGACGTCATCGGGAATGCTCGACGATTCCGCGTAGGGCCCCAGGGTCGCCTGCTGCACGACCCACAGGTCGGCACCGCTGTTGTTCAGCAGAACCCGCGCGTCGTCGACCATGCCCCGGTACACCCCTGCCATCGTGAGTGTGACGCCGATGAGCAGGCCAAGACCCAATCCGGTCAATGCGAACTTGCTCCAGCCGTGCAGGATGTCGCGGCCTGCGAGGCTGATCATCCCGGCACTCCGGGCAGGCGTTCGACGACGCGAATGCGCGAGTGCTCATCGAGGGCTTGAGGACTATGGATCACCACCTGATCAATCGTGGACAGCCCTTCGAGGATCTGCACGAAACCCTCCAGATCCGACGCGCCGGTGCGCACCGACGCAAAACGGACGCGGTCGCCGTCGACGATCCAGGCGCCGATGTGGCCGCCCTTCCGGTGCAGCGCTGCATTCGGCAAGCTTGCTGCGTCCTCGATGCGCGTCAGTTCCACCGTGACTTCGGCGAGCTCGCCCAGAGGCGGAGGCGCTTCGGCATCCGCTTCAAAGAGTATCTTCGCCCGCAACTCCTCGGTAACCGGATCCGCCACGGGTTCCACCCGGAACACCCGACCCGCGATTTCCTGACTTGGGCGTGAGCGCAAGGCGATCTGCGCGGACAAGCCCTCGCGCAGTCCGGCGGAGCGGCTCTGGTCCACCCGCAGATCGATCCACAAGGTCTGCGAGTCGATCACCCGCACGACCGGCTGACCCGCCAGCACCGTCGTTCCGGGCTCGATCAGGCGTTCGGTGACGATGCCGTCGTAGGGCGCAACGAGGTCGAGCTGAGCGGTCTGACGATGCAGCCCGTCCAGATCGGACGACAGACGGTGCACCTCCTGGTTCATTGCCGAGACGTTGGCGCGCGCCGCGTCCACACCCGCCCGCACCGCCCGCAGCTCGCGCGCTTTGGCCTCGGCGGCATCGGCGCTGACGAATCGCGCTTCGAGCAGACGATCGTGGCGACGCGCCTGCGCTTCGGCCTGTGCCTCGCGCACCCGCATTTCCTCCAGTTGAGCGACCGCCGCACGCACGACGGCGTCCGCCCGACGCAGTGCAGCCTGCTGGGCCGCGATCCTCGCCTGGAGATCCACCGGATCCATGGCTCCGATGACCTGTCCGCCGCGGACCCGCTCACCGACGTCCACATCCAGGCGCAACAGCCTCCCGGCGCCCGTCGGACCGATCGGCCACGCGCGCCGGGCCTCAACCGTGCCGATTCCATGAATCCCCGGCGTGACATCGCGCCGCTCGACGCTCGCCACGGTCACCGGAACCGGCGCAAATGGCCCTGTATTCAGCACGACATGAGCAAATGCCCCAAGCGCCGCCACGGCGACCACGATCAGGGCAGCGGTTCGCAAGCTCCGGGACGACTTCATGGCGCCCCCCTCAGCCCGCGCAAGTAGATCGCGAACACTTTCGGCGCATCCTCCTCCATCCGGCGTACGTCATTGGCCAGCAAGGATTGCATGACCAGACCCTGGATCGTCCCGATGAACAATGTTGCCGCAACCCGCGAATCGACCGCAGAGTCGATCTCGCCGATGGCCTGGCCCCGCGCGATCGTGTCGCGCAGGCGTTCGCCATACCGATCGATCAGCAGCCGGACCATGCGCTTGGCAGCCGTATCGGCCGAACGCTGGAGTTCTCCGAACATCATCCGCGGAACGCCCGGATGGGCCGCAACAAAGCCGATATGGGCGCTGAACATCGCTTCAAGCTCCCCGACCGGCGAGGCGGCGCTGCTTGCTGCGGACTCAAGTCGCGCAAGAAGGCGGTCCGTCACCCACTCCATGACCGCCGTCCAGATCGCCTCCTTGCTCGGGAAGTGCCTGAAGAGTGCACCTTGAGTCAGGTTCATGCGGCTCGCGATGGCGGCCGTCGTGATCTCGGCCGGGTCATGCTCGCCCGCGAGCTGGACGACGGTTTCGACGGTTACCGCCTTGCGTTCCTCGGCGGGAAGATGGTGTGAACGGCTCATCGCAAGCCTCAACGTTAGTAAGTAATTGGTTACTAGCTTACTGGCGAAATGAGGGCGGAACAATACCTCGGTACCGGGAATGCCGAAAACAGAGCTACGGCAATCTTCACCCCGTGCCGGCAGATTCGAAGACGATCGAGACCGGAACCGGAACAAGCCGGATCAGCCTCGACTACCCTTCCTGCGCCGCACCAGGGGTGGCAGATGGCCGACCATTTCGCGCACCCGCCCGACATCTTCGGTGTCGAGCAGGCGCAGCGCGACGCGTACCAGCGCCGAGCGGGAGCAGCGCGTGCCGTTGGCGCGAACGGCATCGCGCAGCGCACGCAGGATCTCGACGTCGTCACGCGTGAGCGAGAACGTCTTTTGCACGCGCTTGACGGCCTTTGGTGTGGGGGCATCGTGCGGTCGGGCCCCCCGCCTGTCCTGCGGAACCGGAGCGGGCAGCGGGACGGGTTCGGCCGTAGCGGCCTTGGGTCGGCGACGCGTGCGCGGAGCGGTTTCCGGAAGGCGGCGGGACAAGGACACGTCCTCCTTGTCGAGGCTCGCGCGCAGCGCGTCCTGGATTCTGCGGTTGTTGCTCATCTTCCCTTCTCCATTTCCGCCAGCACGGCATCGACGACACGCATCAGCTCGATCTGCGCAGATTCGGCCGCCTTGCCCAGATCGAGCACCGAGCCGCCGATGACCGCACTCTGGGCAAACGCGTTGCGTTGTGAGAATCCGGCCCGCAGCACTGGCAGCTCGAACTCGCGCAGCACTTCGATGACCGAGCCCGACAGGGCCGTGCGTTGCGCGCGATTGACGAGCATTGCACCCCGCAACTGCGGACGAACGGCGATCGTCTGCAGGATCAGACGTTCCACGGCGCGCGCCGACCACAGGTCGGGCGGGCTGGGAACGACCGGCACGAGGGCCAGATCGGCCAGATCGAGCGCCGCTCGCGCGTGCGGATGCTCGATCGAAGGCGGGCAGTCGAGCAGCACGATCGAGGCAAGACGCGCGAGCTTCCGCACTTCCTTGGCGAGCGCGGCGCCCTCCCCCTGCAGCGCCCTCACACGGGCCGGGAACGGTGCCTCGGCCGAGGCCGATTCGGCCCAGCGTACGGCGCTTTCCTGCGGATCGAGGTCGGCAATGGCGACCGTGTGGCCGCGCGCGACGAGTCCGGCCGCAAGCTGCATCGCCACCGTTGTCTTGCCCGCGCCCCCCTTCTGCGAGATCAGCGCGATCACGCGGCACTCAGCCTTCATTGCCCATTCCTTCCCGTGCATCGGATGCAGCCATGTTAACCGCTGGCAGGGTCGATGCAAGCGCCCGCGGCGTTTATACTCCCATGCCTGCGTGATTCGCCCCGCGACCCTGTTTACACATCCAGCAAGGAGTGCTCATGAAGCTCGAAACCCTGGCCGTGCATGGCGGCTACAGCCCGGACCCCACCACGCGTGCGGTAGCCGTTCCGATCTACCAGACCACGTCCTACGCGTTCGACGACACGCAGCACGGGGCCGACCTCTTCGACCTCAAGGTGGCCGGCAACATCTACACCCGCATCATGAATCCGACCCAGGACGTGCTCGAGAAGCGCGTCGCCGCGATGGAAGGCGGGATTGCCGCGCTTGCACTGGCGTCCGGCATGGCCGCGATCACCTACGCGATCCAGACGATCGCAGAGGCCGGTGACAATATCGTGACGTCTTCGACGCTGTACGGCGGCACCTACAACCTCTTCGCGCACACGCTGCCGCAGTACGGCATCGAGGTGCGCTTCGCCGACTATCGCGACCCGAACGCATTCGAAGGCCTGATCGATGGCCGTACCAAGGCCGTGTTCTGCGAGTCGGTCGGCAACCCACTCGGCAATGTCACCGACTTCGAGAAACTGGCCGAGATCGCGCACCGCCACGGCGTGCCGCTGATCGTCGACAACACCGTGCCCTCGCCCTACCTGTGCCGCCCGTTCGAGCACGGTGCCGACATCGTCGTGCATGCGCTGACGAAGTACCTGGGCGGTCACGGCAACTCGATCGGCGGCGTGATCGTCGATTCGGGCAAGTTTCCGTGGGCCGAGCACAAGGAGAAGTTCCGCCGCCTGAACGAGCCGGACGTCTCCTACCACGGCGTGGTGTATACCGAGGCGCTCGGGCCGGCGGCCTACATCGGCCGCGCGCGCGTGGTGCCGCTTCGCAACATGGGCGCGGCGATCTCGCCGTTCAACGCCTTCCTGATCCTGCAGGGCGTAGAGACGCTCGCGCTGCGCATGGACCGCATCTGCGACAACAGCGTGAAAATCGCCCAGTTCCTGAAGAACCACGCCAAGGTCGAATGGGTGAACTATGCCGGCCTGGCCGATCACGCCGATTTCCCGCTGGTTCAGAAATACATGGGGGGACGTGCCTCGGGCATCCTGAACTTCGGGGTCAAGGGCGGCAGTGCGGCCGGCGCGCGCTTCCAGGACGCACTGAAGCTCGTCACCCGCCTCGTCAATATCGGCGACTGCAAGACCCTCGCCTGCCATCCCGCCTCGACCACGCACCGCCAGCTCGGCCCGGATGAAATGGCCAAGGCCGGGGTATCGGAAGACATGATCCGCCTGTCGATCGGGATCGAGCACGTCGACGACCTGATTGCGGATCTCGATCAGGCGCTGGCTGCCGCATAGTGCACACGAGGGCGACGGGCCGGGACTTCCGGCCCGCCCTGCCCGCCTCCCGATCCCGCATGCCCCAGCATCGAAGTTCCGACGCTCCCGGCCAGCCCCCCTTGACACATCGGGCTGTGCGCCGGTTCGCGGCAACGGGCCTGCTCGCCGCAGCCCTCTTCATGCTCGCCTCGGTGTGCCAGGCGCAGGGCGCCTCCTGGCGTATGGCGCTGATTCCCTACCTCTCCCCGAACGTGCTGATCCCGCTGTTCCAGCCGCTGGCACAGCATCTCGCTTCGGAATCCGGACACGAGGTCGACCTCTTCACCGCGCCGAGCATCCGCGCCCATGTGGAACGCATCACGCGCGCCGAGTACGACATCGTCTTCACTGCGCCGCACTTCGGCCGCCTGGCCCAGCTCGAAGCCGGTTACGTTCCGATCGGAAGCTTCGAGCGACCGCTGGTCGGCGTGCTGACGGTGCGCCGTGGAGGGCCGATCGCTTCGGTCGCGGATCTGCGCGGCAAGGCGATCGCGATCAATGACCGCCTCGTCCTCAACTCCATCGTCACGCTGCAGGAGCTGGCACGCCAGGGGATCGGCCTCGAGGAGATCCGGATCGTGCCCGCAGCGTCCCAGAACTCGGCCCTGCTGTCGGTCGCGAACGGAGACGTGGATGCCGCGATCACCGTGAACTTTGCGCTCGGACAGGTACCGGCCGAGCGTCAGAAGGACCTTCAGGTGCTGTTCCAGACGCCCGAGACGCCGGGCGTGCCGAGCACGTTGATTCTCGTCCATCCCACCATGCCGGCCAGCGATCGCGATCGCCTCGAAGCCGCGCTGAAACGATTTGCCCGAACCGAAACCGGGCAGCAGTTCCTGCGCACGAGCCACTACAGGGACGTCGCACCGGTGACCCACGAGGGGCTCCTGAGCCTCGACCGCTATCTGCCGGAACTGCGACGCCTGATCGCGGTTGCGAACGGTAGCTGAGGGGAGGAGCGGCCGTGGCACTTCGCTGGCAGAGCCTGTCACTCAAGTGGAAACTGGTGCTCGGCAGTGCCCTGGTCGAGGCGATCATGCTGACCGCGCTCGTATTCAACAACCTGCAGTTGATGAACACGAGCCTGGAGCAGCAGGCTCAACTGCGGCTGCGGGAGCTCTCGGTCCTGCTCAATGCCTCGATTGCCCCTTCGATGGCCGAACTCAACTACGGTCCGATCCACGGCGTCTTCAGCGAAAGCCGGCGCAACGACGGAATCGTCTACTTCGCGCTCTTCGACAAGGCCGGCAAGCTCGTCGCCGGCGACGGCTGGCCCGCGAATCGGGCGCTGCCGGAACCGCTGCCGGAGTTTTCCGGGATCCGGGACGCGCCACGTTTCGATACCGAGGTTCCGATCCAGATCGGAGCCCAGCACTATGGCAGGCTCCAGTTCGGCATCTCGACGGAGTTCCTGCACAAGGCCCGCAGCAGCCTGCTGCGCGACAGCGCGCTCATCGCCGGCGCGGAGATCGTCCTGTCGATCCTGCTCCTGAGCCTGCTCGGCATCTGGCTCACGCGCCACCTCTCGCGCCTGGAGTCGGCCAGCGTGGCGATCGGCAAGGGGCGGTTCGAGACGCGGGTGGACATCGAGAGCGAAGACGAGATCGGGCGTGTGGCACACGCCTTCAACACGATGGCGCACCGGATCCGCTCCCAGCTCGAAGAGCTGCGGGCCCGCGAATCGCGCCTGCAGCTGGCGGCGAGCGTCTTCACCCATGCCCGCGAAGGCATCATGATCACCGATGCCACGGGCCGGATCCTCGAGGTGAATGACACCTTCGTGCAGATCACGGGCTACCGGCGCGACGAAGTCCTGGGCGAAAACGCACACATCCTGCATTCGGGGCGCCACGGCCCGGAGTATTACGCCGAGCTGTGGCGCTCGCTGCTGGAGAAGGGGCATTGGTACGGGGAGATCTGGAACCGCCGCAAGAATGGCGAGGAATATCCGGAGATGATCACCATCAGCGCCGTGCGCGATGCCGAAGGCATGGCGACGCACTACGTCGCGCTGTTTACCGACGTCACCGAACAGAAGGAGCACGAACGCGCGCTGGAGCACGTCGCGCACTATGATCCGCTGACGAACCTCCCGAACCGCATGCTGCTGGCGGACCGCCTGCACCAGGCCCTGCTGCAGACGTTGCGCCGCGGGGGATCCCTCGCAGTGGCCTTTCTCGACCTGGACGGCTTCAAGGAGGTCAACGACGCGCACGGGCACAACGTCGGCGATGCGCTGCTGATCGCGCTCTCGGAACGGATGTCGAGTGCATTGCGCGACGAGGACACGCTGGCGCGCATCGGCGGCGATGAGTTCATCGCGGTGCTGGCCGATCTCGGACAGGCATCGGATTGCGAACCGGTCCTCCAGCGCCTGTTGCGGGCCGCTGCCGAACCGGTCGCGGTGCACGGCCTGCGCCTGCAGGTTTCGGCAAGCATCGGCGTCACGCTCTTCCCGCAGGACGGCGCAGACGCCGATCAGTTGATCCGCCACGCCGACCAGGCGATGTACCAGGCGAAACAGGCCGGAAAGAACCGATACCACCTCTTCGACGTCGCTCACGATGCCGAGATCCAGACCCGGCGCGAGACCCTCGAACGCATCGGCCAGGGGTTGCAGGCGCGCGAATTCGTCCTGCACTTCCAGCCGAAGGTGGACATGCAATCCGGTGCGGTCATCGGCGTCGAGGCCCTGATCCGCTGGCAGCACCCGGAACGCGGGCTGCTCTCCCCGGCAACCTTTCTGCCGGTGGTCGAGGACCATCCGCTGAGCGTGGAGATCGGCGAATGGGTCATCGATTCCGCCCTCGGACAACTCGCCCGCTGGCACGCAAGCGGGCTCGAGCTGCCGGTCAGCGTCAACATCGGAGCGCGGCAGCTGCAGCAGGAAGATTTCGTCGACCGGCTCGCGACGCTGCTTGCCGCACACCCGGAACTGCCGCGCGGCCGGCTGGAGCTGGAGATTCTCGAAACGAGCGCGCTCAACGACACCGCGATCGTGTCGAACGTGATGCACGCCTGCCAGCGACTCGGGGTGCGTTTTGCACTGGACGACTTCGGTACCGGCTACTCATCGCTCACCTACCTCAAACGCCTGCCCGCGGAGGTGCTGAAGATCGACCAGACCTTCGTGCGTGACATGCTCGAGGACAAGGATGATCTGGCCATCGTCCAGGGCGTGATCGGGCTCGCGACCGCATTTCGCCGCGAAGTCATTGCCGAGGGCGTCGAGACTGCCGAGCACTGCCGGTTGCTGCTGAAGCTCGGCTGCACGCTCGCGCAAGGCTATGGCATCGGACGCCCGATGCCGGCCGAAGAGATCCCGGCATGGATCGCGAGCTGGACCGAGCTGCACCCGGGAATCGCCGCGCTGCACGACTGATCCACGTACTGCAGTGCGCCCACGGGCGCGGAACCGAGCCCGCAACCCGCGGCGAGGCAGACTTTTCGGGCCGACGATTTGACATCGGGTAAATCGCGCGCAAGGCGCCGTTGCTATCATCAGGCAATGCTGATTTTCCTGCCCTGATGCTCATCCGATGAAACTGCGCAGCTTCATCCTCCTGACCTCGGTCGCCGTCGGCGCGGTGTTTCTCGTCGGAAGCTGGATCTCGGTCGGGAAGACCTTCGAATCCGCATTCGCCGAGCAGTCGCGGGTGCAATCCGAGGAAGTCGCGCGCATCACCTTCTCGTCGATGGTCGAGATCATGAGCAAGGGGTGGACGCGCGAACAGGCCGAACGCTTTCTCACCACCCTGCGCGGCAAGCAAAACGGTAACGGTCTGTCGGTGGAGCTCTACCGCAGTGCGGTGGTCGAGGAGATCTTCGGACCGATCGAACAGCCGGAGGCCGACGCCAGCGTGCGCAGCGCATTCGAATCCGGACTGCGCGTCGACGAAGAGACGGATCGCAGTCATCGCAGCGTTTTTCCGCTGATCGCCGAGCAGCGCTGCCTGCGCTGCCACGACAACGCCCAGGTCGGCGACGTGCTCGGCGTGATGGAGATCCGCCAGACCTACGGCGAGGCCCTGCGCAAGGCGCGCATCGCGTTCTATTCGAGCTCGATTCCGAGCCTGCTGTTCGCGATCTTCATCGCCGGCGCCGCGGTGCTCTGGGTGGGCGCCCGGATTGCGCGGGCGGTCGGCACCGTGCAGGCGAACCTCGATTCGATCAACACGGTCTCCGACCTGCGCAATGTCGCCGTCGTAGCGCGAAGGTTCGATCTCGACGAGTTCGACCGCATCCAGGAGTCGATCTCGGGGCTTGCGACGCGTCTGCGGTCGATCGCGGTCGACAAGGACATCCTGATGTTCGAGATCGGGCTGCTCGAACGCTTCGTGATCACCTCCGAAGTGATCCGCGACTGGCGCGAGTACGTGAGCCAGTTGCTGGAGGACATCAACACCATCCTTTACGCACCGGTGCTGTTCTCGGTGTTCCAGATCGACGACGAGCTCTTCGACATCGAGATCTTCTGGCATCGCGAGCCGATCGCAGACGTCCGCCAGCGCGTCGAACACGAAGTCAGCGAGACCCTCAAGCGCGATCCGCGCTTCTGCGCGCCCGCCTCGATCAACATCCGCCACCACTACCCCCACAACCAGAGCGTGCTTTCGGGCACCGATGGCGAGGATCTCGCGCTGCAGGTGAAGTCCTACTTCGTCGAGAAGCCCAAGATCGGCAGCATCGTCGGCATCGGCGTGCATTCGGACACACTCAAGGAGCCGACCCAGCATCTGGTGCTCGACAGCATCCTGTCGACGCTCCTCAACGTGGTCGGATCGATCAAGGCGATCCACAAGTACACCCGCGATCTGGAGTACTACGCGACCCGCGATCCGCTGACCGATCTCTACAACCAGCGGGTGTTCTGGGAACTGCTCAACTACGAGATCTCGCGCTGCAACCGGCACGGAACGAAGTCAACGCTGCTGATGATCGACCTCGACAATTTCAAGCTCATCAACGACCACTTCGGCCACGCCACCGGCGACACCTTCCTGCAGAATTTCGCCCGCTCCGTCCACTCGGCACTGCGCGGCGGAGACATCTTCGCCCGCTACGGGGGTGACGAGTTCGTCGCCCTGCTGCCCGAGACCGATCTCGACCAGGGCTACGCGGTCGCGATGCGGGTGCTCGAGGCTGCACGCGCAACGGTCGTCGACATGGGCAGCCAGGGCAAGGCGACGGCCACGGTATCGATCGGCCTGGCCGTCTACCCGGATCACGCCGACGAGGCGAAGGACATGTTCCTGTTCGCAGACACGCTGATGTACAAGGCCAAGTCCGAAGGCAAGGAGCGCATCGCGCTGCCGACCAAGGACGACGTGATGGAGGTCTTCCGCAGCATCTCCGACACGGGCGTTGCGGTGATGAACGCGATCAACGAGCGGCGCATCATCCCCTTCTTCCAGCCGATCGCCCACATTCGCGGCGACGGACCCGACGCGGTCGAAGTGCTGTCGCGCATCGAGATCAACGGTGAGCTGATGCGCGCCGACCAGTTCATCGAGATCGCCGAGAAGATGAGCATGATCCACCGCCTCGATGCGATCGTGATCGAAGGCGCACTCCGGCAGGTTGCCGAAAGTGGCTTCGATGGGCTCGTGTTCTTCAATCTCTCGCCGCGCGCGCTTGTGCTGTCGGAGTTCACCCAGACCCTGAGAGGGATCGTGCGCGATTCCGGTGTTTCGCCCGAACGCATCGTGTTCGAGATCACCGAGCGCGACACGGTCAAGAACCTTGCCCTGCTCGAACGCTTCCTGAGCGATCTCAAGGCCGAAGGATTCCGCCTCGCGATCGACGATTTCGGCTCGGGCTTTTCGTCGTTTCACTACCTGCGTCGTTTCCCGTTCGATTTCCTGAAGATCGAGGGGGATTTCGTCGCGAACATGCTCACCAGCGACCGCGATCACATCTTCGTGCGCTCGATCAATGAACTTGCGCGCGCACTCAACATCCAGGTCATCGCCGAATTCGTCGAGTCGGAAGAAGTGCTGGAGATGCTGCGCGAGCTCAACATCGACTATGCGCAGGGCTTTCACATCGGAAGGCCGCAACGGGAGATCGTCTCGAAGACCATTCGCCATCCGTAGGAATCGACGCAGGCCAGCCGCTTCGGACGCCGCCCCTCCACACCCGCCCCGATCCGGCCCTGGCTGCAAGAACAACAAGCAACACGCCGCTTCCCGTACCGCAACCATATCCCGATCGTGGAGGGTTTCATGTCTGGCAGGTCCTCGTCCGTGGCAACCCGGCTTTCCTTTGTCCTGGTCGCCACCATCACGCTGTTGCTGGTGGGTTCATCCCTGATCCTGTCGCGCACGCTCGCAAACCAGCTCGAAGAACGCTCGATGCAATCCCTGCGCAACACCAACCGCGTCGTGATCGACATGATCGGAGCCTACAGCGCGGAACTCGGCCAGCAGGTACGTCGTCTTGGTGCGCTCTTCGCGAGCCAGTACGCGGAGCCCTTCGCGCTCGATGGCAGTGGCCGGCTTCATCATGGCCACCAGGCCATCACACTCGAAGAGACGGCACTCCCGGACCGTTTCACTGCACTCACCGGGGTTGCCGCGACCGTTCTGACCCGCCGGGGGCAGGACTTCGAGCGCACCTCGACCTCGATCACGGATGCGAACGGCAAGCGCGCCTCGGGCGTACCGCTCGGCGCCGATCATCCAGCCGTGCCTAAGCTCCTGAACGGGGAAGCTTACACCGGCAAGGCAAAGATGCTGGGCCGGGACTTCATGACGCACTACCTTCCGATCCGCAGCGCAGATGGCGAAGTCATCGGTGCGTTCTTCGTCGGGCTCGATTTCACGGAGGGGCTGGCCGAACTGAAGAAGAAAGTCCTCGCGGTGCAGATCGGTGACACCGGCTACCCCTATGCGCTCGACCTTGGTCGCGACAAGGGCGTGCTGACGATCCATCCGGCAAGCGAAGGCGTCTCCCTGCTCGACGCGCGGGATACGACCGGCAAGCCCTTCGTTGCCGAGATGATCGAGCGCAGGCAGGGCGTCATCACCTACTGGTGGCAGAATCCGACCGACCCCGAACCACGCGAGAAGATCGTGGTGTTCGACCACTTTCCGGACTGGAACTGGATGGTCGCCTCAGGCAGCTATCTCGACGAGTTCAACGGCGAAGCGAAGGTTGCCGGACGCGGCATGCTCTGGCTGTCGATCGGACTGATCCCGGTCGTCGCCCTGCTGATCTGGCTGTGCGCCCGGATCTGGATCGCACGCCCGCTCGCAACCGCGGTCGAGCTGACCCGCAAGGTGGCCGACGGGGATCTTTCGGTGCAGGTCCAGGCGCGATCGAAAGACGAAGTAGGTTCGTTGATGGGAGCGCTCGCGACGATGGTGGGCGATCTGCGCACCATGCTAGACGAAGTCCGCACGGCAGCAAACGTCGTCGCAGCCGATGCGGGTCAGCTCAACTCGGCCGCCGGCAAGGTTGCCCGCAACTCGGTCGAGCAGAGCGACGCCGCATCGAGCATGGCTGCAGCCGTCGAACAGATGAGTACCAGCATCGACGTGATCGCCGAGCACGCAGGCGACGCCCGCAGGGTCACCGACGAATCGCACACGATCTCCGCCGAAAGTGCGGCAACGATCGAGGAGGCGGTTCAGGCGATGAACCGGATCGCTGAGAACGTTCGGGAATCCTCACGTACGATCGCCCAGCTCGGCGAAGAATCGCATGCCATCTCCACCATCGCAGGTGTCATCCAGGAGATCGCCGACCAGACCAACCTCCTCGCGTTGAATGCAGCGATCGAGGCTGCCCGCGCGGGCGAAGCCGGCCGTGGCTTTGCGGTCGTCGCAGACGAAGTGCGCAAGCTCGCCGAGCGCACCACCAACTCGACCCAGCAGATCACGCAGATGATCGCAACCATCCAGAACGGCGCCCGCCAGGCGGTGGACAGCATGGAAGTCGGTGTCCAGGAGGTCGACCGCGGTGTGCAGCTGGCGGACGAGGCCAGGACTGCGATTCAGCGCATCAAGGACGGTGCGCAGCGGGTCACCGGTGCTGTGTCCAGCATCTCCAGTGCGATCCGCGAACAGAGCGTCGCCAGCGCCAGCGTGGCGCAAGGGCTGGAGAAGATCGCGCAGATGACCGAACAGAACAGCGGCGGCGCGCAGGAGGCCGCGCGCTCGGCCGAGAAGCTGCAGGAGGTCGCGGGCCGGCTTCGCGGAAACGTCGAACGGTTCCGGACCTGAGGCCCATCCTGCCGTTCGGGGGCACCAAAACAAAAGCGGGGGCGAATCGCCCCCGCTGCCGGTCTCAGCGTCCGACGGCAGGGTGGTGTGCCCCTGCGGTCGGACGCTGCGGCAATCAGATCAGTACACGTCCTTCTGGGTGTTGAAGACGTTGAACTTGCCCGTCGGGGTCACCAGTTCCTTGTCCTTGATGACCGTCTTGAGCTTGCGCGTCTTGTCATCGACGATGACGATCGCCGACTGCTGGTTCGCCTCACTCCAGACCGAGAACCACACCTCATCGCCTGCCTCGTTGTACTCGGGCTGAACGACACGCTTGGCCCCCTCGCCAACGCCTGCCCACTCGCCGATCGGCAGGACCTCGAAGCCCTTGTCGAGATTGGCGACGTCGAACACGGCAATGCTCTGGCTGATCTTGGCATCCGGATTCAGCGTCGTATCGACCCACAGGTTCTTCGACTTCGGATGGGTCTTGATGAAGAGCGACCCACCACCCTGCCCCTTCAGCGTCTCGACGACCTTCCAGGCGTTCTTCGGATGCTTTTCCGGGTCGGTGCCGATCAGGCTGACCGTCTCGTCACCAAGGTGGCTCGTCGCCCACACCGGACCATGCTTCGGGTGCACGAAGTTCGCGCCGCGGCCCGGGTGCGGAATCGCCCCGACATCCACGATTGCGGCGAGCTTGCCTTCCTTCGTGTCGACCACGACGATCTGGTTCGACTGGTTCGCCGCCATCATCACATAGCGACCGGACGACTCCCAGCCGCCATCGTGCAGGAACCGCGAGGTCGCGATCTCGGTCATCTTGAGGTTCACGAGGTCGGAGTAATCGACCATCAGGACCTTGCCGGTTTCCTTGACGTTGACGACGAACTCAGGCCGATGATGGTTCGCGACGATCGCGGCCACGCGCGGCTCGGGATGATACTCCTGCGTGCCGACGGTCTGGCCGCGGGTGCCGACGATCTTGAGCGGCTCGAGGGTGTCGCCGTTCATGATCACGAACTGGGGCGGCCAGTAGGTGCCGGCCACCGCGAACTTGTCCTCGAAGCCCTTGAACTTCGACGTTTCCACCGAGCGCGCCTCGAGTCCGACCTTGATCGTCGCGACGACGTCCGGCTTCTCCATCCACAGGTCGATCATGTCGACCTTGGCGTCGCGGCCGATCACGAACAGATAGCGGCCCGACGCGGACATGCGCGAGATGTGGACGGCGTAGCCGGTCTTGATGCGCTGGACGATCTTCTTGCTGTCACCATCGATCAGGGCAATCTCACCCGCATCGCGCAAGGTCACCGAGAACAGGTTCTTCAGGTTGAGCTTGTTGAGCTGCTTCGTCGGACGCTTCTCCGGCGGCACCACGACCTTCCAGCTCGCCTTCATGTCGGCCAGGCCGAACTCGGGCGGCGTGGGCGGCTCATGCTGCAGGAAGCGGGCCATGATGTCGATGTCCTGATCGGTCATGACACCCGAGGTCCCCCAGTTCGGCATGCCAGCCGGAGTACCGTAGTTGATGAAGACCTTCAGGTAGTCCGTACCCTTGGGCAGCGTGATGTCGGGCGTGAGCGGCTTGCCGGTGGCGCCCTTGCGCAGCACGCCGTGGCACCCGGCGCACCGCTCGAAATAGATCTGCTTCGCGCGCTCGAACTCCTGAGCGCTGATGACGGGCGCCCCAGGGGTGATCGTCTGCTGCATCTGCTCTGCCGCCAGAGGCACGGGAGCCCCCTTGTACCGCACGTCCTCCTCGGTGGTGCCCGGATGGACGGTCTTGTCCTGTGCCACCGCTGCCGCAGATAGCAGCGACAACGCCGCTGCGGCCGAAATCGCGGCCGTCAGTGTCTTGCTACGAATCATTGTTCTCTCCCAAATGTGTGTGTGTGCCACATTACGCTCCGTCAGAAGCGTGATCGCGACTGTATTGATCACGATCAAATCGCATGTTGACCCATGTCAAGTACTTCCACAATGGGCGCATGGGAATCGAACAATTCTTCTTCGCCAATCAATCCTGGGCGTCAGTCCCTCCCATCTGCGGGGTGCGCTCGCACCCACTTCCCTTGGTCCGGTTCAGGCGCTTCATCCTGCGCTCGATGAGCGGCAGGCACACCTGATCGTTGTAGTAGATGACCTGGCAGTCGAGACAGTAATGACATTCGTTGGCGTTGATCTCGCCGGTCGGACGCACTGCCCGGACCGGACAGCGATGGGCACAGACCTGACAGGGCCGCCCGCATTCCTTGCGTCTGCGCAGCCACCAGTCGAAAAGCCGGAACCGCCCCGGAATCGCCAGTGCAGCGCCGAGGGGACACAGGTACTTGCAGAAGAACTTGCGGTTGAAGAGTGACAGCACCACCAGCGCGAGCGCATAGGCCACGAACGGCCATTCGCGCTGGAAACGCATCGAGATGGCCGTCTTGAACGGCTCGATCTCGGCGTATCTCGCCGCCTCGGCGAGCGACTGCAGCGAAAGTCCGAAGAGCACGATCAGGACGATGTACTTGACCGCGAGCAGTCGTTCGTGAATCGCGTCACTGAACTCCCACTGCGGCAGCTTCAGCTTGCGCGAGATCTGCAGCATCAGCTCCTGTAGCGCGCCGAACGGACACAACCACCCGCAATACACACCCCTTCCCCAAAGCAGGAGCGTCACCGCGACGAAGGACCAGAGGATGAACAGCAGCGGATCGATGAGAAAGGTTTCCCAGCGGAAGTCCTGCATCGCAGCACTCATGAAGGTCAGGACGTTGACCACCGACAGTTGAGCCAGCCCCCACCAGCCGATGAAGAACAGCGTGTAGACCTGAAACCCGTTGCGCACGTAGATCAGTGCGGTCGGGTGGCGTGCGAGCCAGTCCTGGAACATCAGGATGAAGGACAGCGCCGCCAGCCCGACCAGCAGGACTCCGATCTCGAACACGCGGTCGTGCCATACGGCCACCCAGAGCGGCGGCTCCTCCCCGGCCTGCAGATCCCAGCGGCCCAGCGCCGCACCGGTCAGCAATGTCGCGCTCGGGGCAGCATCGAGCCGTCTTTCGTCCCGGGCCGCGCGTCGCTCCGGTGCCGCCCGCACCTCCTCGCTCAAGCCGGATCCAGCGGGTGCTGCCGGATCCGGAATGCCCCTTGCCTGCGCGATCTGTGCCAGCGAGCGCATCACGGTGGCGTTCTGCACCATGACCGTGATGGTCGCGCCGGTGATCCCGTCGATCGCGACGTGACCGGGGCGTGGCGCCCCGATGATGACCTTGTCAAAGGCAGACTTGCCTGTGTACTGCCCGACGAAGCGCGCCAGGCGCTCCTCCGTGATCCCTACCGCAAGAATGGGCTCTTCGTGACGAACGATCTTCAGGCCGGCAATCCTTCCGCCCGGATCGATGCCCACCAGGGTGCGGATCGGCTTTCCCGAGTAGGCTGGGATTCGCACCGCATCGTCGGTGAAGTACACATAGCCGACGAGACGCCCTGAACGGAACACAGGCGCAGACGGGGGAGTTCCCTCGAACGGTCCGACGCGTTCGGCGCCGGGGAAGAACTGCGCGATCTCCGGATAGGCCGCGAGCGGATCGGCGCTCGCCCCAGGCACGAAGAGAAACAGCAAGAATGCGAGCGAGAACAGGGAACAAAGGCGACGGAACATTGGATCAGCATCACGCCAGGGGGAAACGGGCTTTCCGGTCCGGGCCCGCATGACAAACGAGCGCAAGCCAAAAACCGCGAGAATGTCGGGCATGATACCCCTTCCGGGCATCGGAGCCGCAAGCGCGGATGCCTTGGCCACCGCCACCGGCCGGGCGCAGGATAACGCCGTTTGCGTATCCGGCCGCGCGTACGCTAGGATTCCAGGACGACATCGCGGATTGCGCCACGGAAGCACTGCGCAAGACCCCCACGGGAGAGTTCAGATGAACCTGCTCCAGTTGCCGCAAATGGTCTTCACCGCGCACGGCGGATGGGACGAGATCGAGCGTACACGCCCGGACAAGCGGCAGATGTTCTTCGAGTATGCGCTTCCGATGTCCCTGCTTCCGCCGGCAATGATCCTGTTTGCTGCGGACGGACTTGGGGCCACCCGGTTCCCGGACATTCCGTATTCGCTCTGGCTGTTGTCCGCCCTGCTGTTCCTGGTTCTCGAACTGCTCAGCGTTCCACTGATGGCGAAGGCCATCCGTGCCGTGGCCCGCTCCAGCGGAGCACACGCCACGGAACACGACGCATTCATGATCGCCACTCTTGCTCCGATCCCGCTCTGGCTGTCATCCCTGGTGCTTCTTCAGGATCAGGTCTGGCTGATCTTTGCCGTCCCGCTGCTCCTGTTGATTGCGACGGCGAGCCTCATCCGCCATGGCGTCGAGCGGATGTTCAGGGTTTCCGAGCCGGTGCGGGCCGATGAAATCTCGCTCGTCGTGATCTCGTTCGGCATCCTGGTCTGGATGGCCCTGCTCGCATCGGTGCTGCTCCCGCTGCTGGCGTCGCGCTGACCCGGTCGAGGGTTCCCGTGGCCCGGCCGGCCTCCGCCACCGGTTCAGTCACCACGCCCCCTGGCCGGCGCGCGTGCCAGGATCAGCGGCACGAGACTGGCAAGCTGCAGGACGATGAGCCCGCCGAAAGCGATGCGCAACGCACCCGCCATTGAGACATCCATGCTGCGCAGCAGATCGAGCGCCCCACCCAGACCCCACTGCACGCTGAAGGCACCGACGAAGGCCATCAGGTTGATCGCCGTGCTCACGCGCCCGAAGGCCTCCTTCGGGAAATGGGTCCCGGTTGCAATGTAGGCCTGCGCATTGACGGCCGAGAGCACCCCGAGCAGGAACCACAACGGCCCCACCGGCCCGGGGTTCACGAGAATCAGGATCTGGACGAGAAGCATCGCCGAAAAGCCCCACTGGACGAGGTTCAGGGGTGTGACGCCACGCACGGCAAGCCGAACCCCCAGCAGTCCGATCGCTAGCTGGCCCACGAGCATGCCGAGATTGAGGACCATCAGCGATGCGGCCGCCTGGGTCAGCGTCATGCCGTTCATGTTCATCATCCACGGCACGGCCCACAGGCTCTGCAGGGCCATGAAGCCGCCGGTGAAGAACATCACCGAACCGGCAAACGACAGGAAGGCGCGCGAGCCGAAGATGCGGCCGACCGAACGCAAGGTCTCTGCGGCGGATTCGCGCGACGCATGGGAAGCCTCGTCGGGAATCGCGACAAAGATGAAACAGGCGATTCCCGCAGCGACCGCGGCGATGATCCAGAAGATGCCACGCCAGCCGAGGACCGGCAGCAGGGCTTCGAGCGGCGCACTCGCGGTCAGGGCGCCGAGCGCACCGGCCGCCATGATGAATCCGGTCATCGAACTCTGGCGCTCGGGCGGATACCACATCGCAAACCCCTTCAACCCGGCCATCAGGCAGGCCGACACCCCGAGTCCGATCAGGCTGCGGGCGAGCGCGAGTTCGCCCAGCGAATCACCGAGTGCGAAGAAAACCGCACCGAGCGCGGCCAGGATCAGCAGCCCGCCCTCGACCTTGCGCGGTCCGAAACGGTCCAGCGCGATGCCGAGCGGAATCTGCGCCAGACCGAAAGACAGGAAATAGGCGCTCGTCAAGAGCCCCAGATCAGCCGCCGACAGCGAAAGATCGCTCGTCAGGTCAGGCGAGATCACTGCATTCACGGTGCGCAGCAGGTACGACAGGTAATACCCGAGCGCAAATGGCAAAAAGATGGTGGCCCAGGCGCGGGCACCTTGGTGCTGGTTCATCGAGGCTTCCTGAAAGAGGGATCCTGCGGCGACAGGCCGGGATCGGTCGAATGCAGAAGTTCGACCTACAACGCGGGTCTGGTGTTGATTGACATCAAGGCGCGAACCCGCACGGATCGCAAAATGGCGCCATTACAACGGAGACCCGAACATGGCAAGCATAACCGACTTGATGACCCACGATCACCGCGAGTGCGACGAGGTATTCGCCCGCATCGAACAGGCGGTCTCGAAGGGCGACTGGGATGGCGCTGCAACCGCACTGCGTGCTTTTACCGAAGCCCTGGAAGCGCATTTCGGAGCCGAAGAGAACACCCTCTTCCCGAGTTTCGAGGCCGCCACCGGAATGACCGACGGGCCGACCCGCATGATGCGCATGGAACACGCCGAGATGCGCCGCGGGCTCGAAGCGATGCAGGACGCGCTTGCACGCAAGGACGCAGACGACCTGTCGGGCGAGGCCGAAACCCTGCTGATCCTGATGCAGCAGCACAACATGAAGGAAGAGAACATCCTCTACCCGATGTGCGACGGCCACCTGTCCGGCCAGGCCGCGACCCTGGCGCCGCGCCTGAAGGACCAGTTGAAGGGTTCGGCCGTATGACCCGTGTGGTCGACGCCCGCGGGCTCGAACCACCCCAGCCGTTCGAGCTGGTCATGGAAGCGCTCGCAGATCTGCGCTCGGGCGAAAGCCTGACGCTGTTGCTCGACCGCATGCCATGGCCGCTCTTCCGCGTGCTCGAGCGCGACGGCTATCCTCATCAGCACCAGATCCGCGACGACGGTGCGGTCGAGATCACGATCACCGCACCATGACTCCGAGCGCAGGCCACGCTCTCGGCTACGATGCCGCCCCTGCGCTTTCTGCGCCGTTGCGGTTTTTCGTCACAGCCCCCCTGTTCGGCGTAGTGGCCGGACTGATGCTGCTGGTCCACCCGGAACTGCTCGAATCCCGCTGGACGCCGGGAGCCCTGGCGCTCACCCACCTCGTTACCGTCGGTTTCATGCTGATGGTCATGGTCGGGGCCCTGTTCCAGATCCTTCCGGTGGTCGCGGGCGCAGTGCTGCCCGCCACCCGCGTTCTTGCGACCATCGTGCATGGCCTGCTTGGGAGCGGCGCAATCGCCCTCGTCTGGGGGCTCGCCGCGATGCAGCCGGTCGCCCTCACAGCTGCCGTTTGGCTGCTCGGCTCAGGATTCGCGACCTTCGTCGCAGCGGCCGCCTATGCACTCGTGCGTGCCCCCGTGCCGCAAGCGACCCCTCGCGATCTGCGCCTGGCGCTGATCGCGCTCACGATCGCGATCCTGCTCGGCCTCACCCTGGCGATGATCCTGACTGGCGAACTGGCGCTGCCGCTGTTTCCCTTGCTCAAGCTGCACGTCGGGTGGGCCTGGCTCGGCGGGGTCGGAACCTTGCTCGCTGCAACGAGCTGGGTCGTGGTCCCCATGTTCCAGATCACTCCACCCTATCCGCAGGTCCTGACCCGCTTCTGGGCAATGAGCGCGGTCGGGCTGCTGGTGCTCTGGAGCGCTGCGGTGCTGGGCGGGTTCCCCTTGCTCGAGTCGGCGCTCGCAGTCGCACTGGCCCTGGTTGCGGGGGTATTCATCGTGACGACCCTGCACCTGCAGCGGCGTTCGCGCCGATCCACGCCTGATACGACCTTTCGGGCCTTCCAGCTCGGCATGGGCAGCCTCATCGGCGGCATCCTGTGCGTACTTGCCGCCCATCACCTCGATCATGCAGCCTGGGCCGTTCTGGCCGGAGTGCTGATCCTGCATGGCGGCTTCGTCTCGATCATGCTCGGCATGCTCTACAAGATCGTGCCCTTCCTGGCGTGGCTGCATCTGACCCAGGACAAGATCAAGGCGCCCAATATGAAGAAGCTGCAACCGGACCAGCCGGTACGCAGGCAGTTCCACACCCATGTCGGAGCCTTCGTGCTCCTGATCGCCGCTGCCCTGGCGGCAACGAATGGCCTGACGATGTTCGGTCGGCTCGCCGGTCTGATCGTGATGGTCGAGTTCGGCTGGCTGGCCTGGAACATCCTCAAGGTCCTGCGCGCCTACCAACGCGCCCGCAGCACTTGATCGGAATCCCGGATCCGCACCCGCCGGCCCGCATCTAGGCCGTTTGAACTAGCCGCCCTCTCCATCCGGCGAATGGCTGCGTCCGCAGCGTTCTGCCTACCATCCGCCCATCCCCTGTTCCGGGCACCTCCGGGTGCCCATCCATTCCGGATTGTCCCGGATCGTCGAGGATGGATCTGCTGATGGACCCGATGATGGCCCCGCTCCTGGCTCATGCGTCCGACGCGAGCGCAGCGCCCGCCGGACCTGCGCGCCTGCACAACCTCGCCCCTTCGCTGCGCGCGCATCTGGCCGGAACACCGGCACTGTCCGGAATCGAAGCCGAAACGCTGACCCTCCTCACTCAGGGCGCAGAGACGCTCAGGCTCGAACGCAGCGCCATCGTGTTCCAGCGCGGCTCGGTTCCCGGCGGGCTATTCGTCGTCCTGTCGGGCGGAGTCAAGCTGATGTCGCTCGGGCCCGACCAACGGGCCCGCGTGGTCGAGCTGTTCCAGCCGGGCAGCATTTTCGGCGAAATCGGCGTGTTCACCGGTGCGGCCTATCGCACCTGGACCGAAGCGACCATCCCGACACGCCTCGTTCACCTGCAACGCACCCAGGTGCTCGCCGCGGTCGACCGCGACCACCGATTCGCGGTGCGGATGCTGACGGCCGTGTCGGAACGCACCCAA
The DNA here is from genome assembly GCA_023383815.1 of Rhodocyclaceae bacterium. Taxonomy (GTDB): domain Bacteria; phylum Pseudomonadota; class Gammaproteobacteria; order Burkholderiales; family Rhodocyclaceae; genus JACOUN01. The sequence goes on along the minus strand of JAHDYG010000009.1, from coordinate 60,530 downwards.
CGCCTCATCGACAGCTTTGCGTGCGCCGCGCCCAACACCGCGGCGGTGCGGGTCGCAGCCTATCTTCTCGAACTCTCGGATCGTGCCACACCGGCCGGCGGAACGCTCGTGCTGCCGGCCTCGAAAGGCACCATCGCCTCGCTGCTCAACCTGTCGCAGGAAAGCCTGTCGCGGGCGCTACGCCGGATGATGGATGCCGGCCTGCTGATGGTTGCCGGACGCCGCATCCAGATCCGCGATCGGAACGGCCTCGCCCGCCTGATGGGCGCACGCGCCACCGAAACCAGCACAGCGGGCTGACCACCGCCCGGCAAGAGACCCGGCCGCGGACTACTCCGGAACTAGTTCTTCCGGACTAGAGGTGCCCCCACCTGCGGAACTACCCCCCTGCAGTGCTTCTGGCGAATGTTCGCCACCGGCCCCCGCTCCTATCCTTCCCTCCAGTCTGAAACGGCCCGCTTTCAGTCTAGAGGAAGGTCCGCACATGATCTCGCAACGCAGAAAACAGCTCTCCGTGCTGATAGTGAGCACCCTTGCCTTCACGGTGTGCTTCGCGGCATGGATGCTGTTCGCGGTGATCGGCATTCCGATCAAGGAACAGCTCGGGTTGAACGAAACCCAGTTCGGCCTGCTCGCCGCAACCCCCGTCCTGACCGGATCCCTGATCCGCCTGCCGCTCGGGATGCTGACCGACAAGTTCGGTGGGCGCGTGGTGTTCTTCGCCCTGATGCTGTCGACCGTACTGCCGATCTACCTCATCGGTCACGCGACGGAGTTCTGGCAGTTTCTCGTCGCAGGCCTGTTCGTCGGGGTGGCGGGCGGTTCGTTCTCGGTTGGCATTGCCTACACCGCACGCTGGTTCGAGCGCGGCACCCAGGGGTTCGCGATGGGCGTGTTCGGTGCCGGCAACTCGGGAGCGGCCGTGACCAAGTTCGTCGCCCCGGCCCTGGTGGTGGCGTTCGGATGGCAGTTCGTTCCGCAGGTGTTCGCAATCGCGATGCTGGTGACGGCGATCGCATTCTGGTTCTTCACTTACGACGATCCGCGACATCGCGTCTCGTCGAGCGTCACCTTCGCCGAGCAGTTGCGCGTGCTCCGCGATCCGCGTGTCTGGAAATACTGCCAGTACTACTCCATCGTTTTCGGTGGCTATGTGGCGCTCGCGCTGTGGATGACGAAGTACTACGTCGGCGAGTTCGGCATGGGCATCGAGGTCGCCGCCCTTCTGGCCGCCTGTTTCTCGCTTCCCGGCGGCGTGCTGCGTGCCGTCGGCGGCTGGCTTTCCGACCGTTACGGTGCGCACAAGGTCACCTGGTGGGTGATGTGGGCCTCGTGGATCTGCCTCTTCCTGCTCTCGTACCCGCACACCGAGTTCACGGTGATCACGCTCGACGGCCCGCGAAGCTTCGAGATCCATCACAACGTGTGGTTCTTCACCCTGCTGATGTTCATCGTCGGCGTCGCCTGGGCCTTCGGCAAGGCCTCCGTGTTCAAGTACATCTCGGACGAGTTCCCGCGCGACATCGGCGCCGTCTCCGGGATCGTCGGTCTGGTGGGAGGGCTCGGCGGCTTCCTGCTGCCGATCATGTTCGGCGCACTGCTCGATCTCACGGGTGTCCGTTCGAGCGCATTCATGCTGCTCTACGCGATCACCTGGGTGTCGCTGATCCTCATGTACTGGACCGAAGTCCGCCGCGCCGACGTGTTCCACCCTGCCATGACCGCCACCGCAGCCCACAACGACTAGAACCGGCACACAGCCAACCAGAGGAGCACTCATCATGAACAGCACCCGTGCCATGCCGCTGCCCCAGGGTCGTACGAGCAGCGTCGACGTCATTGACTGGCGCCCCGAGGATTCGGCCTTCTGGCACGCAACCGGTCGCAGCATCGCCTACCGCAACCTGTGGATCTCGATCCCGAGCCTGCTGTGCGGCTTCGCGGTGTGGCTGATGTGGGGCATCATCACCGTGCAGATGGCCAATGCCGGATTCCCGTTCACACCGGACCAGCTGTTCACGATTGCGGCGATCTCGGGCCTGTCGGGCGCGACGCTGCGGATTCCGGCCTCGTTCTTCATCCGCATCTGCGGCGGTCGCAACACGGTGTGGCTGACTACCGCCTTGCTGATGATTCCGGCAGTCGGTACGGGCTTTGCGCTGCAGGACACGTCGACGCCGCTGTGGGTGTTCCAGCTGATGGCGCTGCTGTCAGGCATCGGCGGCGGCAACTTCGCGTGCTCGATGTCGAACATCAGCACGTTCTTCCCGAAACGGCTGCAGGGCACGGCACTCGGGCTCAACGCAGGACTCGGAAACTTCGGCGTCACGACCTCGCAGCTCCTGATTCCGGCCGTCATGACGATCGGGCTGTTCGGCGCCATCGGGGGGGATGCGCTGCCGCTGGTGAAGGATTCGGCAACCCTGATCGGCAGGATCGCGGCCGGCACCCCGACCTGGGTCCAGAACGCAGGCTTCGTCTGGATGCTGCTTCTGGTTCCGCTGGCAGTGGTGGGCTGGTTCGGCATGAACAATCTCCTCACGGTCTCCCCGAACATCGGCTCGACGGCTGCCGCGCTCGGCCGGATCGTGCTCTTCTATGGCCTTGCACTGCTGGTCGCTGCCGGCGGCCTGTATCTCTACCTTCCAGCTCCGAGCGGCTCGGGCGTGCTCTCCGGCGCGGGCATGTGGATCGTCCTGCCGCTGGTGATCTTCGGGACCCTGTTCGGGATGAAGGCAATCGCGACCGGTGAGATGAAGACCAACCTGAACAAGCAGTTCGCGATCTTCCGCAACAAGCACACCTGGTCCATGACCGCGCTCTACGTCGTGACCTTCGGCTCGTTCATCGGCTTCTCGATGGCCCTGCCGCTGTCGATCACCGTGATCTTCGGCAACACCCACGTATTCGATCCCGCAACGCAGAGCTGGCTCCACGCGAAGAACCCCAATGCGCCCTCGGCGTTGATGTACGCCTGGATCGGGCCCTTCGTCGGCGCGCTGATCCGTCCGGTCGGAGGCTGGATCTCGGACAAGCTGGGCGGCTCCATCGTCACGCAGGTGATCTCGATCGTGCTCGTCGCGGCTTCTGCGGTGACGGGCTACGTCATGTCGCTCGCTTATCAGTCGGCCACCCCGGAACAGTACTTCGTGATCTTCATGATCCTGTTCGTGATCCTCTTTGCAGCCTCGGGCATCGGAAACGGTTCGACCTTTCGTACCGTGGGCGTCGTGTTCGACCAGGATCAGCGCGGTCCAGCGCTCGGCTGGACGTCCGCCGTGGCGGCGTATGGATCCTTCGTCGCACCGGTCGTGATCGGCGGCCAGATCAAGGCCGGCACACCCGAGCTGGCGATGTACGGATTCGCCGTGTTCTATGCCGTGTGCGTGCTCATCAACTGGTGGTTCTACCTGCGCCGGAACGCGTACATCCAGAACCCCTGAAATCCCCGAATGTTTTCCATCACCGGACGGCCAGGCGCGTGATGCGCGGCACGAAGACACGCTTACAGAGGAGCAAACCATGAGTCACTTTCTCGATCGCCTGAGGTTTTTCGACAAGGTCAAGGAGACCTTCTCGAACGGACACGGCATCGTCACCAACGAAGATCGTCAGTGGGAGGATGCCTACCGCAACCGCTGGCGCCATGACAAGGTCGTCCGCTCGACGCACGGGGTCAACTGCACCGGCGGCTGCTCGTGGAAGATCTTCGTCAAGAACGGCCTCGTCTCGTTCGAGATGCAGCAGACCGACTACCCCCGCACGCGCGAGGATCTGCCCAACCATGAACCGCGCGGCTGCCAGCGCGGGGCATCGTTCTCGTGGTACCTCTACTCGCCCCACCGGATCAAGCACCCGATGATCCGCGGACGGCTGCTCGACCTCTACCGCGCCGAACGCAAGCGCGGCAAGGACCCGGTGGAAGCCTGGGAAGCGATCCAGAACGACCCTGACAAGCGCATCCGCTACGTCGGCGTGCGTGGCCTGGGCGGATTCGTGCGCACGAGCTGGCAGGAGGTGACCGAGATCATCGCCGCGGCCAACGTCTACACGATCAAGAAATGGGGTCCGGACCGCATCTACGGCTTTTCGCCGATTCCTGCGATGTCGATGATCTCGTACGCCGCGGGCAGCCGCTACCTGTCGCTGATCGGCGGCGCCTGTGGCTCGTTCTACGACTGGTACTGCGATCTGCCGGCCGGCTCGCCGCAGACCTGGGGCGAACAGACCGACGTGCCGGAAGCGGCCGACTGGTACAACTCGACCTATCTCATCATCACCGGCGCCAACCTGCCGATGACGCGCACGCCGGATGCGCACTTTGCCACCGAGGTCCGTTACAAGGGCGCGAAGATCGTCTCGATGGCGCCGGACTACGCCGAGTACGTGAAGTTCGCCGACCTGTGGATGCCGGTGCGCCAGGGCACCGATGCGGCTGCCTTCCTCGCGATGGCGCACGTGGCCCTCAAGGAGTTCCACATCCAGCGCCAGGATCCGTACTTCACCGAGTACGCGCGCAAGTACACCGATCTGCCGATGCAGGTGATCCTGCGTGAATTCGGCGAAGGCTGGGTGCCGGATCGCAACCTGCGGGCTTCGGATTTCGACGGCGCGCTCGGCCAGGCCAACAACCCGGAATGGAAGACCGTGGTGTTCGACCGCAAGAGCGGCTCCTACCTCGCGCCGAACGGCTCGGTCGGCTTCCGCTGGGGCGAGGAAGGCAAGTGGAACCTGCTGGAGAAGGCCGGCGACCAGGACATCGAAGCCGAACTGTCGTGCATCGAAGAGCGTGACGAGATCGTCCCGGTCGGCTTCCCGCACTTCAACCCGGGCGAAAAAGCCCTCCTCTACCGCAACGTGCCGGTGCGCAAGCTCAGACTCGCATCGGGCGAAGAAGTGCTCGTGGCCTCGGTGTTCGACCTGCAGGTCGCACACTACGGCGTTGACCGCGGCCTGGGCGGCGCCAACGTTGCCACGTCGTACGAGGATCCGAGCGTGCCCTACACCCCCGCCTGGGCCGCCAAGGTCACAGGCGTCAAGGCCGCCGACATCGAGCGCACTGGCCGCGAGTTCGCCGACAACGCCTCGCGCACGCGCGGCAAGTCGATGGTGATCATGGGTGCGGCGATCAACCACTGGTACCACAACGACATGGCGTACCGGGCGATCATGAACCTCCTGCATCTGTGCGGCTGCGTCGGCCAGAGCGGCGGCGGCTGGGCGCACTACGTGGGCCAGGAGAAGCTGCGCCCGCAGGCCGGCTGGGCACCGATCGCGTTCGCGCTCGACTGGATGCGTCCGCCGCGCCATCAGAACTCGACCTCGTACTGGTACTTCCACACCGACCAGTGGCGCTACGACTCGCTCGATGCCGACGCGCTGCTGCAGCCGGCCGCCAAGGGCAAGTACAAGGGCTACCGCCTGGCCGACTACAACGTCGTCGCCACGCGCCTGGGCTGGTTGCCTTCGGCACCGCACTACAACCGCAACCCGCTCGCGCTCGCCGACGAGGCGATCCAGGCCGGCGCCCAGGATGAGACGGCAGTCGGAATGTATGTTGCGCGACAGCTCAAGGAAGGCAAGCTCGACGTCGCCTTTGCCGATCCGGATGCAGAAGAGAACTGGCCGCGCAACCTCTTCGTATGGCGCGCGAACCTGCTCGGCTGCTCGGCCAAGGGCCACGAATACTTCCTCAAGCACCTCGTCGGGGCGCAGAACGGCGTGCTGCAGGAAGGCGGCGACGGCAACGGCACCTCGGAGGTCAAGTGGCGTGAAGAGGCCCCGGCCGGCAAGCTCGACCTGATGGTCGACATCAACTTCCGCCTCAACTCGACCGGCGCCTACTCGGACATCATCCTGCCGACCGCGACCTGGTACGAGAAGAACGACCTCAACACGACCGACATGCACCCCTTCATCCACCCGCTGGGCGAGGCGGTCACGCCGGGCTGGGAGTCGAAGTCCGACTGGCAGATCTTCAAGACCATCGCCAAGGGCTTCTCGGCGCTGGCGGAAAAGCATCTGGGCACGCGCAAGGACATCGTCGCACTGCCGATGCAACATGATTCGCCGTTCGAGATGGCGCAGCCCCTCGGCCAGGTCAAGGACTGGAAGAAGGGCGAGTGCGAGCCGGTGCCGGGCAAGACGATGCCGCTCATCAAGCTCGTCGAGCGCGACTTCGGCAACACCTACAGGAAGTACATCGCGCTCGGCCCGCTGATGACGAAGATCGGCAACAACGTCAAGGGTCTGGACTGGAACACGGAGCAGGAGTACGAGGAACTCAAGCACGCCAACGGGACGGTGCGTGAGGCCGGTGTGTCGCAAGGCATGCCGTCGCTGGAAGAAGACATCTACGTGTGCGATGCGGTGATGCGCATGGCGCCGGAAACCAACGGCGAGGTCGCCCACAAGTCGTGGTCGGCGCTGTCGAAGAAGACCGGCATCGATCACCACCACCTCTACGCCGGTCGCCACGAGGACAAGATCACCTTCCGCGACATCGTCGCCCAGCCGCGCAAGATCATCACGGCGCCGACCTGGTCGGGCATCGAGTCGGAGAAGGTGTCCTACACCGCGGGCTACACCAACATCCACGAGCACATTCCGTTCCGCACGCTGACCGGACGCGCGCACTTCTACCAGGATCACGAGTGGTTCATCGATTTCGGCGAGAGCCTGGTGAGCTACCGGCCGCCGATCGACATGAAGGCGCACGAGAAGGTCCCGGCCGGGATCAAGGACAAGCCCCACCTGACGCTGTCGTGGATCACCCCGCACTCGAAGTGGGGCATCCATTCGAGCTACCAGGACAACCAGCGCATGCTGAACCTGTTCCGCGGCGGCCCCTACGTCTGGATCTCGGAAGACGACGCGGCATCGGTCGGCATCCGCGACAACGACTGGGTCGAGGCGGTCAATGCCAACGGCGCAACGGTGGCCCGCGCGGTGGTTTCGCAGCGTGTGCCGCGCGGCATGGCGCTGATGTACCACGCGCAGGAAAAGAACGTGAACGTGCCCGGCTCGAACACCACCGGCAAGCGCGGCGGGATTCTCAACTCGGTCACGCGGGTCGTCGTCAAGCCGACCAACATGGTCGGCGGCTACGTGCAGCTCGCATACAGCTTCAACTACTACGGAACGGTCGGCTGCCAGCGCGACGAAGTCGTGGTGTTGCACAAGATCGCCGACCAGGACATCGACTGGCTGGAGCGCCCGCTGACGCCCGAACGCGAGGCACAGCGGAACCCGAGCGGCATCGGCTGCCGCTGAGCATTCCATCCGACCTATTCAGGAGAAGTACATGAAAATCCGCGCACAGTTCGCGATGGTGTTCAACCTCGACAAGTGCATCGGCTGCCACACCTGCTCGGTGACCTGCAAGAACGTCTGGACCAACCGCAAGGGGGTCGAGTACGCATGGTTCAACAACGTCGAATCCAAGCCCGGCATCGGCTACCCGAAGGAGTGGGAGAACCAGGAGAAGTGGAAAGGCGGCTGGGCCAAGGTCAATGGCAAGCTGGAGCTGAAGGCCGGCGGCCGCCTGAAGAAGATCGTGCAGATCTTCGCCAACCCCGACCTGCCGCAGATCGACGACTATTACGAGCCCTTCACCTTCGACTACGCGCGCCTGCAGAACGCGCCGCTGTCCGAGGCTGCGCCGACCGCGCGTCCGGTGTCGCAGATCACCGGCGAGACGATGGACAAGGTGACCTGGGGTCCGAACTGGGAAGACGATCTCGCCGGCGAGTTCGCCTCGCGTGCGCGTGACAAGAACTTCTCCAACATGGAGAAGGAAATGTACAAGCAGTTCGAGAACACCTTCCACATGTACCTGCCGCGCATCTGCAACCACTGCATCAATCCGGCCTGCGTCGCCTCGTGCCCATCCGGTGCGCTGTACAAGCGCGAAGAAGACGGCATCGTGCTCGCCGACCAGGACCGCTGCCGCGGCTGGCGCATGTGCATCTCCGGCTGTCCCTACAAGAAGGTCTTCTTCAACTGGGAATCGTCGAAGGCCGAGAAGTGCATCGGCTGCTATCCGCGCGTCGAGAACGGTCTGCCGACGGTGTGTTCCGAATCCTGCGTCGGGCGCATCCGCTACAACGGCATCCTGCTCTACGATGCCGACCGGATCCTCGACGCCGCATCGACCGACAACGAGCAGGATCTGTATCAGGCGCACCTGGACATGTTCCTCGACCCGTTCGATCCGAAAGTGATCGAACAGGCGCGCAAGGACGGCATTCCCGACTCGTGGATCGAGGCGGCCCAGAAGTCGCCGATCTACAAGATGGCGGTGCAATGGAAGATCGCCTTCCCGCTGCATCCCGAGTACCGCACGCTGCCGATGGTCTGGTACGTGCCGCCGCTCTCGCCGGTGCAGTCCCAGATCGACCAGAAGAACCTGCCGACGGAAGCCGACGGCGTGATTCCGCGTGCCGATGCGATGCGTCTGCCGGTGAAGTACCTGGCCAACCTGCTGACCGCGGGCAAGGAGAAGCCGATCGTCGACGCGCTCAACCGCCTGATCGCGATGCGTTCGTACCAGCGCTCGATCCACGTCGATGGCAAGGCCGACCTGCGTGCGCTGCAGACCGTCGGCATGAGCGAACAGACCGCCCAGGACATGTACCGGCTGCTCGCGATCGCGAACTACGAGGACCGCTTCGTGATTCCGACCTCGAAGGAAGAGATGCGCCTGGAGGACTACTTCGGCTTCCAGGGTCAGGCCGGCTTCACCTTCGGCAACGATGCCTCGACCGGCGTCTCGCCGAACGCGCTCTTCCCGCGCCGTCGCAAGGAAACCGTCGAATCGCGCGATCTCGCGCCACTGGCCGGGCCGACGCACGACGTCTCCGGCGAGCACTACTGAGCGGAGGCCTGTCATGCTGATCTTCAAACTGCTGGCGGAACTGCTCGACTACCCGGGCGAAGCGCTGGTCAGCGATCTGCGCGAGTTCGTGAAGAGCCACGGGGGCAGCGCCCCCGCCGTGGCCGCGCTCGATCCACAGCGCGTCTTCGCGGCAACAGAGCACGCCGCAATCGCACATTTCGTCGACTGGATGCTGGGCGAGGACCAGACCGAGCTCGAAGCCAACTATGTCAAGACCTTCGACATGGTGCCCGAGCACAGCCTGCACCTGACGCATCACCTCTTCGGCGACGACAAGAACCGGGGTCCGGCGCTGATCGACCTGTCGGAGTTCTACAAGTCCTACGGTCTGCAGCATGAGGAGCGCGAGATCCCCGACTTCCTGCCGATGATGCTGGAGTTCGTATCGCAACTGGATGTCGAGGAAGCACGCGTCTTTCTGGCCGATGCGGCACGCATCTTCCAGGTGCTCGCAAGCAATCTCGAAAGCGCGGACAGCCCCTACGCGGCGCTCGTGCGCATCATCGAAAACCACGCATCCCTCGCCCGCCTGGCGACCGCCTAGGGAGAAAACGCCATGTCACTGATGAAGTTCTTTTTCGCCGTCTATCCGTACATCTGCCTCACGGTCTTCGTCGTCGGCTGCTGGATTCGCTACGACAACCAGCAATACACGTGGAAGACCGACTCTTCGCAACTGCTTTCGGGCTCCAACATGGTGCTCGCGAGCAACTTCTTCCACATCGGCATCCTCGCGATCTTCTTCGGGCACTTCGCCGGCCTGGTCCTGCCGCACTGGATCTGGCATCTCTTCGGCATCAACGATCTGCAGCACCAGTGGATCGCGATCTGGGCTGGCTCGATCTTCGGCGTCATGTGCCTGATCGGCGGCGCCATGCTGTGGCTGCGCCGCTTCTTCAACCCGCGCGTGCGTGCGGCCGGACGCAAGAATGACGCCTTCGTCATCACCTGGCTGATGATCACGCTGGTCCTCGGCCTGGCGACGTTGCCGGTGTCGATCGGCCACGCCGGCAAGGGCGATCCGCAGGTCATGCTGCTCCTGGGCGACTGGATCAAGAGCGTGATCGTGCTCAATCCGCAGCCGCAACTGCTGGAACAGGTCGAGCCGATCTATCGCGCCCACATGTTCTTCGGCATGACGGTGTTCCTGATCTTCCCCTTCACGCGCCTGGTGCACATCCTGACGGCACCGCTCAACTACGCGAGCCGGGCGTACCAGATCGTGCGCTCCAAGCGCTACCGCTCGGCCTGAGTGCTCATCCTGCAGCCAGATCAGTCCGCCGGATTGCCTCGCAGTCCGGCGGACTGCCGTTCACCCTCCATGTTCCGCGGGGCATGACGATGCACATGGCCGAGCGCATGCCACGCCTCCGCTTGCAGTGTCCGATCCGCCAACGTAGTCTTTGCGCCACGCGGGAGACGGGTCGGTGAGCGCGAGCACGGCAGGCCCGCAGTTCAAACCCCCGTTTCGCCCGCGCCCATCGACGCAGACGAACGGCCGTCTCATGACCCGATTCAAGCAAAGCCTCTCGATCAAGATCATCGGTATCCTGCTGGTGTTCTTCGTGGTCGCCCTGTCGGCGATCGGGCTGACGCTGTCGATCTCGTGGCAGCTCGAAGGCGCCGCCGCGGCGATCAACGATGCCGGCAGTCTGCGCATGCGCGCCTACCGGATCGCGCACCACCTCACGCGCAGCGCAGCGATCACCTCGGACCCGCAGCGGTACGCCGCTTTCCTGCAGACGGAACTGACCGAGTTCGAGAACATCCTCGGCAAGCTCGTATCGGGAGACCCGGGCCGGCCGCTCTTCATCCCGCGCGACAGCGAAATCCCCGAGGACGTGGCGACACTCTCGAAGTACTGGCACCTGGAACTGGGCCCGCTGCTGCGTTCGATCGCGCGCCAGCCCGACCGCATCATGCGCCAGAACGAATTCACGAAGTTCGACATGGTCGTCGTGCCCTTCGTCGACGGCATCAACCGCGTCGTGCTCAAGATGGAGCACAGCTATGCCCGCAACACCAACATCCTGAGGCTGTCGCAGGTCTCCCTGATCGGGCTCGCGATCATCGGCACCCTGATCCTGATCCGCTTCTTCTTCGTGCTGGTCATCCGTCCGGTCGGCCTGCTCAGCGAGGGGATCCACCGCATGGAACGCGAGGATTTCGGCGTCCGAGTACCGGTGCTGAAGCAGGACGAGTTCGGCGACCTGTCGGAAGGCTTCAACCACATGGCCGAACACCTCCAGGCACTGTACGAGACGCTCGAAGAGCGGGTCGCCGCGAAGACCCGCGACCTCACCGAGAAGAACCGGGAACTCGAGATCCTCTACGCCATCAGCGGGCTCCTCCATGAACCCGGCGACGCCGATACGCTATGCCGCGGCTTCCTGCGCCGCACCCAGACGATGCTCGGTGCAAGCGCCAGTTCCGTCCGCCTGCTCGACAGCGGCGCAAAGAGCCTGTGCATCACCGTCGGCGAAGGACTGGACGATGCGTTCATGGACAGCGAGGCCGTCCTCGCCTGCGGCGACTGCATGTGTGGCGCGGCGGTCGAGCGCAACCTCACCTTCTTCACCGAGACCGACACCCCCAACCCCGAGATGACGCGCGAGACCTGCCGTCGCGCGGGCTACCGCACCGTCGCAGCGGCCACGATCCCGGTCGACAAGCGACCGATCGGCGTCTACAACCTCTATTTCAAGGAGCCCCGCAGCTTCAGCGAATCCGATCGAAAACTGCTCGAAGCACTCGGCCAGCAACTCGGCACCGCGCTCGACAAGCAGCGGCTGCAGGCGCGCGAGCGCGATCTTGCTGTGTCCGAAGAGCGGAACCTGCTCGCCCGCGAACTGCATGACTCGATCGCCCAGGGACTGGCCTTTCTCAACCTGCAGGTACAGATGCTCGACAGCGCCTTGCAGCGCAACGACAATGCCGAGATGCAGGAGACGCTCGAACGCATCCGCCTCGGTGTTCAGGAAAGCTACGACGACGTGCGCGAACTGCTCGTACACTTTCGAACGCGCATCGACCAGCAGGACCTGGACGAGGCCATCGAAGCGGCCCTGCGCCGCCTCGCCGAACAGACCAGCGTCGCGACCCACTTCGAGGTCCAGGGCGACGGCGCCGCCCTCGATCCAGAGGCCGAGACGCAGTTGCTCTACATCGTCCAGGAAGCCCTGTCGAACGTACGCAAGCACGCCCAGGCGCGCAGCGTGCGCGTGAGACTGCGGCGCAGCCTGGACGGGCTGAGCGTCTCGGTCCAGGATGACGGGATCGGATTCGACGAGTCGGCCGATTCGCGTACTGACGAATCCGATCACATCGGCCTCCAGATCATGCGCGAACGCGCACTGCGGGTCGGGGGACGGATCATGGTGCGCTCCTCGCGCGGCCGCGGCACCGAAGTCAAGCTCGACCTGCCACGCAGACAGGAGGAATCCCACTGATGCCCGATCCGACGATCCGCGTGCTGCTGGTCGACGACCACAGCCTGTTCCGCAGCGGCATCAGGTTCCTGCTGCAACGCTATCCCGAGTTCGAGATCGTCGGCGAGGCTGGCGACGGCATGGAGGGCGTCAAGCGCGCCGGCCAGCTCAAACCCGATGTGGTGTTGCTCGATCTGCACATGCCCGGCCTCTCGGGCCGCGATGCGGCGCGCATGATCACGCGCGAGACCCCCGAATCCCACGTCCTGATGCTCACCGTATCCGAGGAAGCCGACGATCTCTTCGAGACCCTGCGCTCTGGGGCCTGCGGCTACCTGCTCAAGAACATCGACGCCGAAACCCTCGTCGCCGCCGTGCGCACCGCCGCCCACGGCGAATCGGTGATCTCGCCGCAGATGATGGGCAAACTCCTCAACGGTGTCCGCGGCGGCACAACCGCCACCGCCCGGCCCGCCGAAGCCGAAAGCCCCGAACTCGACAAGCTCACCCCACGCGAACGCGAGATCCTGGCACTCATCGCGCGCGGCCAGAGCAACAAGGAAATCGCCCGCGAACTCGCGGTCGCCGAAAGCACGGTCAAGATCCACGTCCAGAACCTGCTGCGCAAACTCAGCCTGTCAAGCCGCGTCCAGGCGGCCGTGTACGCCGTCGAGCACGGGCTCGGGCAGCCGGAAGGCTGAACCGAAAGTCAGTTGCAGATGATCTATGCAATCAGTCGAGTAGACCTGGGTGCTTGCGCACCCAGGTCCCTACAGATCCGGACGTGCGCGATAGACGCATCCGGCTGTTCGGCTCACGGCTTCGCTGCAAAACAGTAGGCCGAGCGGTTCAAGCGCGGGGGTGGCAGTGGCCGTCGTCCGCCACATCGTGATGAATCTGTTGCGGCTGAACACGACCCGTAAGGCGAGCATCAAGTCCAAGCGCATGCTGGCTGCCACTATTGACGAGTTTCGGGCCGAGTTGCTCGGGGTTATGACATGAAGGTGCGATTGCCCTGCCCTGGGCTGCCGTGCGGGCAACCCGATCAACGTGATCTCGGGCAACAAGTACCAGCGCGACACCGACCTGCCGGCGCTGCCCGGCGTGCTGGGCCTGAAGATCGTGCGTCACTACAACAGCGCGCAGCGCGGGCTGGGGCTCGTCGGGCGCGGCTGGCGCACTCCCCTGATATTCTCCTGCGACCCCCTTGGGGCCGGCTAACGCCCTCGCATAAGCCCTACTGCAGGCTCTCCATGCGGATCCGCGTGACCTTGCCGCTGACCACGGGCAGCGCTTCGATCAGCCGGATCGCGGCGTTGGCGTTGCGCTCGACGGTGCGGTGGGTGAGCAGGATGATGTCGGTGCGCGACTCGCCTTCGGCGGCTTCCTTCTGGATCAGCGCTTCGATCGAGATGCTGCTGTCGGCCAGGATGCGGGTGATCTCGGCGAGCACGCCAGGCTTGTCATCGACCCGCATGCGCAGGTAGTAGGAGGTGATGACCTCGTCGATCGGCAGCACCTTGAGGTCGCGGACCTGGTCGGGCTGGAACGCAAGGTGCGGGACGCGGTGCTCGGGGTCGGCGGTGTGCAGGCGGGTGACGTCGACGAGGTCGGCAATCACGGCGCTGGCCGTCGGTTCGGCGCCGGCGCCCTTGCCGTAGTAGAGCGTGGACCCGACGGCGTCGCCCTGCACGAGGACCGCATTCATCGCCCCTTCGACGTTCGCGATGAGGCGGCGCGCGGGCACCAGGGTCGGATGCACGCGCAGCTCGACGCCTTCGTCGCGCATCTTCGCGATGCCGAGGAGCTTGATGCGATAGCCGAGTTGCTCGGCGCAGGCGATGTCGACCGCTTCGAGCCGGGTGATGCCTTCGACGTAGGCCGCTTCGAACTGCATCGGGATGCCGAAGGCGATTGCGCTCATGATCGTCGCCTTGTGCGCGGCGTCGATGCCCTCGATGTCAAAGGTCGGGTCGGCCTCGGCATACCCGAGCGCCTGCGCCTGCCTGAGTACATCGGCAAACGGCAGCCCCTTGTCGCGCATCTCGGACAGGATGAAGTTCGTGGTGCCGTTGATGATGCCGGCCAGCCACTCGATGCGGTTCGCAGTGAGCCCCTCGCGCAGTGCCTTGATGATCGGGATGCCCCCGGCCACCGCGGCCTCGAAGGCCACCATCACGCCCTTTCTCTGTGCCGCGCCGAAGATTTCGTTGCCGTGCAGCGCAAGCAGTGCCTTGTTCGCGGTGACGACGTGCTTGCCGTGCTCGATCGCACCGAGCACGAGTTCCTTTGCCACGCCGTAGCCGCCGATGAGCTCGACGACGATGTCGATCTCGGGATCGGCGATCACCGAAAACGCGTCGTCGGTGATCCGCACGCCGTCTCCGGCGACCTCCCGCGCAAGACTCAGGTTCTTGTCGGCAACGGTGTGAATGCGGATCGGACGCCCGGCGCGCCGGGTGATCTCTTCCTCGTTGCGTTTGAGAACGTTGAAGGTCCCGCCCCCGACGGTACCGATGCCCAGCAGGCCTACGTTGATAGGTTTCATGTCTTGCGCCAATGGTTGATGGTTCGGTGATGCCTGTTCGGTCGCCGGCCGCCCGGCCCTGCCCCGGGGCAGGCGCTCAGGTGCCGTGCCGCTTGCGGTACTGGTCGAGGAAGCGCGCGATGCGTCCGATGGCGTCGTGCAGGTCGTCCTCATGCGGCAGGAAGACAAGCCGGAAATGATCGGGGCGCGTCCAGTTGAATCCGGTCCCCTGGACCAGCAGCACACGCTCTTCTTCGAGCAGTTCGAGCACGAAGTTCTGGTCGTTCTCGATCGGGTAGATCTTCGGATCGAGCCGCGGGAAGAGATACAGCGCGGCGCTCGGCTTGACGCAGCTCACCCCGGGAATCGCCGTCAGCAGGCTCCAGGCCAGATCGCGCTGGCGGGTCAGGCGACCATCGGGTGCGATCAGCTCCTCGATGCTCTGGTAGCCCCCCAACGCCGTCTGGATCGCCCACTGACCGGGCACGTTCGAGCACAGCCGCATCGAGGCGAGCATCGTCAGCCCCTCGATGTAGTCCTGCGCGTGGCGCTTCTCACCCGACACGACCATCCACCCGGCACGATACCCGCAGGCGCGGTAGTTCTTCGACAGCCCGTTGAGGGTGACGAACAGCACGTCCTCGGCGAGCGAAGCGATCGAGGTGTGCCTGCCCCCGTCATACAGCATCTTGTCGTAGATCTCGTCGGCGAACACGATCAGCTGGTGCTGGCGCGCGATCTCCACCAGTTCGCGCAACACGTCGTCCGGGTACAGCGTGCCGGTCGGGTTGTTCGGGTTGATGATGACGAGCGCGCGGGTGTTGGGAGTGATCTTGCTGCGAATGTCGTCGAGGTCAGGGAACCAGTGCGCCTGCTCGTCGCAGATGTAGTGCCGCGGGTTGCCGCCCGCAAGGCTCACCGCAGCGGTCCACAGCGGGTAGTCGGGCGCCGGCACCAGCACCTCGTCGCCGTTGTTCAGGAGCGCCTGCATCGCCATCACGATCAGTTCGGAAGCGCCGTTGCCGATGTAGATGTCCTCGATCCCGACCCCGGCGATCTTCTTCTGCTGGGTGTAGTGCATGATCGCCTTGCGCGCGGCGAACAGCCCCTTCGACTCGGAATAGCCCGAGGCCTCGCGCAGGTTGTGGATCACGTCGACAACGATCTCTTCGGGCGCCTCGAAACCGAACGGCGCCAGATTGCCGATGTTGAGCTTGATGATCCGGTGCCCTTCGTCCTCCATCTGCTTCGCGCGGGCGAGTACCGGACCGCGGATGTCGTAGCAGACGTCGGCCAGCTTGGCGGACTTGCGGATTGGTCTCATTGCGGCGATCTCGTCGGGTCGCTCCGGCGCGACCGGAGTCACCTGGGCCAGTTGCAATTTGCTCGTCACGCTCATCTCGGCATTTCCTCGTTCGGCACATGCAGGACCGGATCCGGGCAGGAACCGGCAAGCTTGTAGGGTAAAACATCTACCCTGCACTGCACAATCGCGCTGTGCGGGCAAGGTGGAAAACAGGTAATCTAATCCAGCCGATCCCGCACCGGCAATTCACGATTCGAACCCTGCCGCACATGAAGCTGACGCTCGAACAGAACCCCGACCTGAACCTCATCACCGGTTACGGCGCCGATCACCTGATGATCAACAAGGTGCGTCATGACGGCAACCTGATCGTGGGCGCACGGCAGATCGTCCCGGGCTGGGCGACCGCAGGTTTCGACGGTCTGACCGCGGAAGATTTCTCGAAGATCCTGGATCTCGCGCCCGAGATCGTGATGATCGGCACCGGCGCACGTCTGCGCTTCCCGCCGCATGCCCTGCTGCGGCCGTTGATCGAGGCGCGGGTGGGCTTCGAGGTCATGGATCTGGGCGCCGCCTGCCGGACCTACAACGTGCTCGTCAACGAGGGCCGGGCCGTGGTTGCGGCACTGTTGCTCGATCCGGAGTGAGCGCTGCCCGAAGCGCGCGCTACCAGAACAGCCAGAACAGCAGCAGGCCGAGCGCGATCCGGTAGAGCACGTATGGCAACATCCCCGTGCGTGAGAGCAGGCGGATGAAATAGTGAATGCAGGCATACGCGCTCAGCCCGGCGACCACTGTACCGAGCGCCAGCACCCCCCAGTCCACGCTCTGCGGTTCGCGCAGCAGGTCCCGCCCGATGAGCACGTTGGCGGCCAGAAGGGTCGGAATCGAGAGCAGGAAGGAAAAGCGCGCCGACGCTTCACGCGTGAGCCCCAGCATGAGCCCCGCCGTCATCGTGATCCCCGAGCGCGACGTGCCGGGGATCAGCGCAACCGCCTGGGCCAGGCCGACCAGTACCGCCTCGCGCCAGCCGATGGAGTACTCGTCGCGTTCCTGACGCGCCCGCGCGTCGGCCCACCAGAGCAACAGACCGAAGACGATCGCCGTCGTCGCGATCACCAGCGGACCGCGCAGAGCCGCCTCGATGGTTGACTTGCCCGCCAGCCCGAACCCGACGACCGGCACGGTCCCCAGCACGACGGCCCAGGCCAGGCGCGATTCACGATCGTGCCGCCCTGCGAGCGATCGCACACCCGCCACAGCCATGTGCCGCAGCTCCTCGCGGAAATAGACGACGACCGCGGCGAGCGAGCCGGCATGCACCGCCACATCGAAGGCGAGCCCCTGGTCCGGCCATCCGGTGACGACCGGAACCAGGATCAGGTGTGCCGAGCTGGAGATCGGCAGAAACTCGGTGACCCCCTGGATCAGCGCGAGCAGGACGGTCTGAAAGTAATCCAAGATGGGCGCGCTCCGCTCAAGTTCCGGTCGTTCTGATTTCGTCTGCAAACAACCGATCCAGCGCGAGGGTAACCGTGCGGGCATCCTCGGGCGCCAGCCTGCCCAAGGCGCCGCGCACCAGGCGATGATCCAGCGTGAAGAGTTTGAATCGGACCAGCGAAGGGGCTGGCAAACCGGCAGAGCCCAGATCGGTGATCGCACAGTCCAGCGGCCAGGGTGGATTCCCGGTGGACGTGATCATCGCCATCACCGAATGCCCGGCCGGAGTGTTGAACCCTGTGGCTGCCGAGAGAACCAGCGCCGGGCGGTTCTTGGTTGCGTCGCGGTCGGTAAACGGGAACGGCACACGCACAACCATGAAACGCTCAAAGATCACGATACGCATCCTCGTCCGCGCTGCTGCTCCATTCGGAGAGCGTCCCCTCCATGGCACGCAGATACTCCAGGTCGAGTGGAAGGACCCGACGCACGGTCGCCGTACCGTCAGCGCTGACCTCCCACGCGATGAGATCCCCGGGCGCCACGTGGAGCGCGGCACGCACATCCTGCGGGATGGTGGTCTGACCCTTGGCGGTGATCCGGGCGACGGCAAGCATGATGCCCTCCTGAAAGTATGAATTGCATTACATTCTTACTTTACAGCACCCATGCAAGCACCTCAAGCCACGCCGATTGTCAAACCACGAGCAAGTCCGCTACGCTGCGTTCGTCCGCCACAACTACAAGACAAGGAGCCTCGATGCGCCCCGACGATCGCCCCGCTGCCCCCGACTTCGAACTCCCCGCCACCAGCGACACGAACGTATCGCTCAAGGCCCTGCGCGGGCGCAAGATCGTGCTCTACTTCTACCCCAAGGACAACACGCCGGGCTGCACGAACGAGACCGCCGATTTCAGAGACCGGCACGAGGCCTTCACCGCCGCCGGCTGCTCGGTGTTCGGTCTTTCGCGCGACAGCGTGAAGTCGCACGAGAACTTCAAGGCCAAGCTCGGCCTGCCGTTCGAGCTGATCTCCGACCCGGACGAAGTCGCCTGCGGCGCCTTCGCTGTCATGAAACAGAAGAACATGTATGGGAAAAAGGTGCGTGGCATCGAACGCAGCACCTTCGTGATCGACGCCGAAGGACGGATCGCGCGCGAGTGGCGCGGCGTGAAGATCCCGGGTCACGCCGACGAGGTCCTGGATTTCGTCCGCGGCCTCTGAACCGATCGTACAGACCGACGCCCTTCCATTTCCGGAGCCCGTTCAAGCATGGCGAAACGCAGCGCACGCACCCCGGCCAACAAGCTGTTCATCCTCGACACCAACGTGCTGATGCACGATCCGACGAGCCTGTTCCGTTTCGAAGAACATGACCTCTTCATCCCGATGATGACGCTCGAAGAGCTCGACGCGAACAAGAAGGGCATGTCGGAAGTCGCGCGCAATGCGCGCCAGGCCAGCCGCATGATGGATGAGATCGTCAGTACCAGCGCCCACGGCATTCGGGACGGCATCGCGCTCGAAGAACCGTCGCGCGGCCTGGCTACCGGCAAGCTCTTCCTGCAGACCGAGGCGATTCGCGTCGAACTGCCCGACGCCCTGCCAACCGTGAAGGGCGACAACCAGATCATCGCGGTTGCGATGCATCTGGCGGAGCGCTTCGAGAAGCGCCCGGTGATCCTGGTTTCCAAGGACATCAACATGCGCATCAAGGCCCGCGCACTCGGCCTCGAAGCGCAGGACTACTTCAACGACAAGGTGCTCGAAGACAGCGACCTGCTCTACACCGGCTCGCGCGAGCTGTCGGCCGAGTTCTGGGAAGCGAACGGCAAGGACATGGAGTCGTGGAAGGAGGAAAGCCACACCTGCTACCGCCTCAAGGGCCCGGGCACAGCCGAGTTGCTGATCAACGAATTCCTGTGGCAGGACGGCCCCGCGCCGCTGCAGGCCTGGGTCCGCGAGAAAAACGGCAAGAGCGTGCTGATCCGCACGCTCACGGACTACAGCCACACACGCCACAGCGTCTGGGGCATCACGGCACGGAATCGCGAGCAGAACTTCGCGCTCAACCTGCTGATGGACCCGGAGATCGATTTCGTGACCCTGCTCGGCCAGGCGGGCACGGGCAAGACGCTCCTGACGCTCGCCGCAGCGCTGACGCAGGTGCTCGAATCGAAGCGTTACTCCGAGATCATCATGACGCGCGTGACGGTACCGGTCGGCGAGGACATCGGTTTTCTCCCCGGTTCCGAGGAAGAAAAGATGGCGCCGTGGATGGGCGCGCTCGAAGACAACCTCGATGTCCTCAACGGGACCACCGGCGAAGGCGGCGACTGGGGCCGGGCCGCGACCCGCGACCTGATCCGCTCCCGCATCAAGATCAAGAGCCTGAACTTCATGCGCGGCCGGACCTTCATCAACAAGTTCCTGATCATCGACGAAGCGCAGAACCTGACGCCGAAGCAGATGAAGACGCTGATCACGCGCGCAGGCCCCGGCACCAAGGTCGTCTGCCTCGGAAACATCGCCCAGATCGACACGCCCTATCTCACCGAGGGCAGCTCCGGCCTGACCTTCGTCGTCGACCGATTCAAGGGCTGGGCGCATTCTGGACACATCACGCTGCAACGCGGCGAGCGCTCGCGCCTGGCCGACCATGCCGCAGAGGTGCTTTAGACGCGCAGACCGGGGTAGCATTCGTCCGGGGCCGGACGCCGCTCGGCCGGCCCCGCTCCATCAGGATCGACAGGGAAAGACAAGATGACCGAAGTCACGCCGCCTGCGGCCACCGCCGCACCCACCGCACCCGACCTGCTGGCCGCGACGGTCACCGATTTCCTCAACCGCTTTCCGCCCTACAACCGCATGGAAGCGAAGGCGCGAACCTGGCTCGCGCGCAATCTCCAGCTCGCCTTCTACCCGCGCGGAAGCGACATCATCACCCCGGAGATGGGCGCTCCGAAACACTTCCACATCGTCCTGAGAGGCAAGGTGCACGCCCGCCAGGCAGGCGCCACGGCGGTCACCGAATACGCCATGGTCCCGCTCGGACCGGGCGAAGGCTTCCCGATCGGTTCGATCGCCGCACAGCGCGCATCGACCAATGCCTACGTCGCGGTCGAGGACACCTACCTCTACCAGCTTCCGGCCGATGCGTTCATGAAGCTGATGCTGATGAGCCAGGTGTTCCACCTGCACTGCACGCAGTACATCGCAGACCTCCTGATCCAGGCGCGCCAGCAACTTCAGACCACCTTCTCGCAGCGCGCCGCAGAGCAGCAGACGATGATCACGCCGCTGGGTGAGCTTCTCAAGCGCGAAGCGGTATTCGTTGGTCCGGAGACGCCGGTGCGCAGTGCGCTGGAGACGATGGCCGCCCAGCGCATCGGTTGCATGATGGTCGCCGACGACCAGGGGCGGCCGCTCGGCATCCTGACCCAGAGTGACATCCTGCCGCGCATCGTGCTGCCGGGCTTCGATCTGGCCCGACCGATCCGCGAGGTCATGACGACCGAGCCGTTCTCGATGCCGGAAACCGCTTCGGCCTACGATGCGACGCTCGAAATGGCGGCGCACAAGCTGCGTCACATGCTCGTCGTCAACAGCGAGGGGCGCCTCACCGGCGTCGTCTCCGAGCGCGACCTGTTTTCGCTGCAACGCATCAGCCTGCGCCAGGTGCGGGCGAGCATCGAGGGCGCGAGCTCGATCGACGCCTTGCAGCGCGCGAGCAAGGACATCCGCCAGCTCGCACTGAACCTCGTCGCGCAGGGGATCGCAGCCGAACAGCTCACACGCTTCATCTCCTCGCTCAACGACGCACTGACAAGACGCATCATCGAGATCGAGATCGAACGCCACAACCTGCACGGCCTCGACTATGCATGGCTCGCCTTTGGCTCCGAGGGGCGGCACGAGCAGACGCTGTCGACCGACCAGGACAACGGACTGATCTACGTCGTACCCGAGGGCGAGGACAAGGAAGCCTTCAAGGCCCGACTGCTGAAGTTCGCACGCGACGTCAACGAATGCCTCGCGGCTTGCGGATTTCCGCTATGCACCGGAAATATCATGGCGAGCAACCCGGACCTGTGCCTGACCTGGGAACAATGGCAACACCGGTTCTCCGACTGGATCCGCGAGCCCGACCCGCAAGCGTTGCTCAATGCGACGATCTTCTTCGATTTTCGCGTGTTGTCGGGCAATGAACAGTATGGCGACACGCTGCGCGCCTGGCTCAACAAGGTGGCCAGCGCGAACTCCAGTTTTCTCATGATGATGTCGGCCAATGCCCTGCAGGCCAGCCCGCCGCTGGGTCGGATCCGGGATTTTCTCGTCGACGACGATGGCACGATCGATCTCAAGAAATCAGGCGCCCGCCTGTTCGTCGACGTAGCCCGCATCCTAGCCCTGCGCACCGGGGTCGGCCCCAGCAGCACGGTCCAGCGGCTCCGCATTGCAGGCACGCGACTGGGCATCCACCGCGAGGAACTGTCCGCCATCATCGACGGGTTTCATTTCATCCAGTTGCTGCGCCTGCGCACCCAGCACATCGACACCGAGCACGGCTCTCCGGGCGACAACCGGATCAGGCCGGAAGGCTTGAACGAGCTGGATCGCCGCATCCTGAAAGAGTCCTTCCGCCAGGCTCGCAAACTCCAGTTACGGCTGAAGCTCGATTACCAGCTATGATCGCGGTTTTTGCACACGGCTCGCGGGTCTTGCCGAATCGACCATGAACTGGCTGTCACGCCTGCTTTCGAACCGGACCGATCCTTCGAATCTCGACGAAGGACTGCGCAAGGCGCTCGCCGACTGGCAGTCGCTGCCGCGTCCGGATCTTTCCCGACCGCATTTCGAGACCCGCTACGTGGTGCTGAACACCGAAGCAGGGGGGTTCGAAGTCGAACGCGACCCCCTGCTTGCCGTCGCAGGCATCGCCATCCGCGGCAATACCGTGATCGGTGCCGAGAGCTACCATGCGCGCCTCGACCCGGATCCGGCCACGGCCCTGATGAACCTGCTCACGCTCTGCGGCAAGGGTCCGGTCGTTGTTTACAATTCCGCGCTCAACCGGGCCATGCTCGAGCACGCCTTCGGCCGCCACCTCGGACTCGAAGCAGATCTCGACTGGATCGATCTGTACTGGGTCCTCCCTGGCCTCTTCGACCATTCCGGCGGAAGACCGACCAATCTCGCAAACTGGATGAAATCCTTCGACATCGAGACCTTCCAGCGCCAGCACGCACTCGGAGATGCCTACGCAATCGCGCAGCTGCTGCTCGCGGCGATCGCCTATGCAGGGCAGCGCGGCCTGTCCTCCGCACACAGTCTGTCCGACCTGGAACAGGCGCGACGGCAGCTCATCCGCCCGTGAAGCGCCCAAGCATGCCCTGACCGCTCATGACCGATTCGAACCCGATGCCCGCCTTCACCCGCTACCCGGCCGTCCCGGCACGATTGCGCCGTATCGTTCTGGCCTGGCTGACCCTTGCATTGCTGGCCACGGCAAACGTCCCGGCACTGGCCTCGAATGCCCCCGACCGGACCCGTTCCGCGTCCATGGCCCAAACGCCCACCTCCGCCTATCCGTTGGTCGAGCACGCCTTCGAGCACCTCGGCGTGCGGTATCGCCGGGGTGGCACCTCTCCGGAGTCGGGACTCGATTGCAGCGGGCTCGTGCAGCGCGTCTTCCGCAATGCCGCGGGGATCGAGTTGCCCCGCACGGCGCGGGAGATGTCCCGGCTGGGGCTGAAGGTCGACCGCAACGCACTGCAGCCGGGAGATCTGGTGTTCTTCAACACACGCCGCAACGCCTACTCACACGTCGGCATCTATATCGGCGAAGGGCGCTTCGTCCATGCCCCGTCGAGCGGAGGCGTGGTCCGGGTCGAGGAAATCCGCCAGAAATACTGGGCGACGCGCTTCAATGGCGCGCGCCGCATCGTCTCCTGACGGTTCCCCGACGAGCGTCCGTCAGCGGCGCTTGCAAGGTGCGCTGCAGTCCCTGCAGCCGGCCCGATCGATCCGGCGCCCCAGGGCCTCCTGCAGCGCACACACCGAGCGGCGGCAGCACACCAGCATCACCCCTTCGCGACTCGCGGCTTCCCGAAAGCGCTGCATCACGTTGTGGCCGAGAAAGTCGGTAAACAGGATCACGATCTCGATTCCGGCGGGCAGCGGCGCCGCTCTTCGCTGGTGCGCACTGTCCCGTCCGGTGACATGGCTGGCGATGTGGATTCCGAAGTCGTTCAGGACGTCCGGAATGTTGCCGAGACGATCGGCGCCGACAACCAATGCGTTCATGCGAATCTCCTAGTTGCGAACAGTTCGCAACAAGAGTGCCTTAAACAAGAAGTGTTTGCAAGTGCGAATCGCTCTCGTTATTATTAGTGCCATCCAAACCCTGAAACCGTTCACATAGGCCAAGCATCATGAAGAAGACTGCAGTCGTGGTATCCATCCTTGCCCTCCTCGGCAGCGCGGCCGGCGCGCTCCAGGCCGCAGACCAGGAACTCAACGTCTATTCCGCCCGCCATTACCAGACCGACGAAGCGCTCTACGGCGACTTCACCAAACTCACGGGCATCAAGGTCAATCGGATCGAAGCAAAGGAAGACGAGCTGCTCGAACGCATTCGCAACGAAGGCGCGAACAGCCCGGCCGACGTCCTCATCACGGTGGACGCGTCGCGTCTTGCCAAGGCCGACGAACTGGGCGTCTTCGCACCGTTCAAGTCGGCACTGATCGAAGAGCGCGTACCAGCGCACCTGCGCACCGACACCTGGCTCGCCTTCTCGACCCGCGCGCGCGTCATCGTCTTCAACCCCACCCTGGTCAAGGGCGAGCAGGTCCAGACCTACGAGTCGCTCGCCGATCCTGCCCTGAAAGGCAAGGTCTGCACCCGTTCGGGCAGCCACCCCTACAACCTCTCGCTGGGTGCCGCGCTGGTCCAGCATCATGGTGCAGCCAAGGTCGAGTCCTGGGCAAACGGCATCGTCGCCAACTTCGCCCGCGCGCCGAAAGGCGGCGATACCGACCAGATCCGTGCGGTTGCCGCCGGGGAATGCGGCGTGGCGATCGCGAACAGCTATTACTTCGCCCGCCTGATGAATTCGACCAAGCCTGAAGATCAGAAGGTGGTCGAGAGCGTGCGCTTCGTGTGGCCGAACCAGCAGACCACCGGGACCCACATCAACGTGTCCGGCGCAGGCATGCTCAAGCACGCCCCGAACAAGGGCGCAGCGGTGAAGTTCCTCGAGTACCTCGCGTCCGATCAGGCTCAGATCTATTTTGCCGATGGCAACAACGAATGGCCCGTCGTCGATGGCGTGAAGACCGGCAACGCCGCCCTTGAGAAGCTCGGCAGCTTCAAGGCTGACACGACGCCGATCGGTGCCGTTGCAGGCAGCGTCACCGAAGCCCAGCGCATCTTCGACCGCGCTGGCTATCGCTGACCCGAAGATTCACCGCAAATCCGAAAGCGGGCCGCCTCCGGGCGGCCCGCTTGCGTTCACGAGTGCGCGAAGCTCAGCATCCAGCAAGCGCTTCCGCCCGCATGCCGGCTCCGCTCCGCCTTCTGCTCCTCACGATCTGGCGCGACAGGATGATCATCGGAACCAGACCGACCGCAACGATGGTGAGGGCTGCGGTCGAAGCCTCGGCCAGGCGCTCGTCGGCCGCCAGCGTGTGCGCCTGCGTCGCCAGGGTGTCGAAATTGAAAGGCCGCATCACCAGCGTAGCCGGCAACTCCTTCATCACGTCTACAAACACCAGCAGCCCCGCCGTGAGCAGGCTGCCGCGCAGGATCGGCACGTGTACGCGCCGCAGGGTGGCGAGCTTGCCCTGGCCCAGGCTGCGCGACGCGTCGTCCATGCTGGGCGTGATCTTCCCCAGACTCGATTCCACCGTATGCAGCGCGATCGAAAGAAAACGCGTCAGGTACGCATACACCAGCGCGGCGATACCGCCCGTCAGGATGAGCCCGGGATTGACCCCGAACAGATCCTGCCACCCTGCGGCGATCCAGTTGTCCAGGCGCGTGACCGGAATCAGCACGCCGACCGCGATGACCGAACCCGGCACTGCATAGCCCAGACCGACGATCCGGTTGAAACCGCGCGGCAGGCCGGACTTCGCAAGCCGCGCAGCATACGCGAGCACGATCGCGAGCGCGACGGCGAGCACTGCGGTCACTGCGGCGAGCACGAAGCTGTTGCGTGCCAGGCTCACGAAACGCGGTCCGAACTGCGCATCGCCATCGACCAGCGCCATGTCGAGCAGCAACCCTGCAGGCAACAGGAAGCCGAGCAGGAACGGCATGAAGCATGCGAATGCGGCCAGCAACGCAAGCGGACCGGACAGGCGGATGCGGATCGGCGCGCTTTGCTGGCGCGACGTGTTGTTGAAGCGTGCGCGCCCGCGGCTCGCGTGTTCCAGGACCAGCACCAGCACGACGAAACCAAGCAGCAGCGCGGACAACTGCGCTGCCGCGGTGCGATCGCCCAGCGAGAACCAGGCGCGGTAGATGCCCGTCGTGAAGGTCTGCACCCCGAAATAGGCCACCGTCCCATAGTCGGCCAGGGTCTCCATCAAGGCCAGTGCAGTTCCTGCGACGATGGCCGGACGTGCAAGCGGCAGTGACACCTGGAAAAAGCAGCGCCACGGTCCGAGACCGAGCGAGCGACCCGCTTCGAGCATGCCGGCTGCGCGTTCCAGGAAAGCCGTGCGCGCGAGCAGATAGACGTAGGGATAGAGCACGAACATGAACATCGCGACGGCACCACCAACCGTGCGCACATCCGGAAACCAGTAGTCGCGCGGCCCCCAGCCGAAGGTCTCGCGCAGCACCGATTGCACCGGACCGACGAACTGGAGGAAATCGGTGTACACGTAGGCCATCACGTATGCCGGCATCGCAAGCGGCAGGATGAGTGCCCATTCGAAGAAACGCCGCCCCGGAAAATCGAGCATCGTCGTGAGCCACGCGCTGACGATTCCGATGCTCGCGACGCCGAGTCCGACGCCGACACACAGGATGACGGTGTTGCGGATGAATTCGGGCAGGACCGTTCCGGCCATGTGCGTCCAGGTCTCCGAGGTCCCGCCGATCAGGACGTTGGAGAACACCGAGAGCACAGGTACTGCGATCAGTACGGCAACAAACAGGGCTGCGACCGTCAGGAGCGAGCCACCGGGCAGCCGCCCGCCCCTCAGATTTTCCATTTTCATCCGGATCCCACGCAGTGGTGCCGCGGGAGATCTCCGCACGGCGAACCCGCGGAATTATAATTGATCGCATTTGAGTTGCCGCGATGCGATAATTTCCATTCGCCCCGGTTGCTCCCTTCTCGCCATGTCCCATCTCGAACTGCGCCACATCGACCTCGCCTATGGCAGCAACCAGATCGTGCGCGATCTGTCGATGCGTCTGGACAAGGGTCGGATCGGATGCCTGCTCGGCCCGTCCGGCTGCGGCAAGACCACCGTCCTGCGCAGCATTGCCGGCTTCGAACCGCTGAGTGGAGGCGAGATCCGGCTCGATGGCCACCTGGTCAGCAGCACGACGTTTCACCTGCCACCCGAGCAACGGCGCATCGGCATGGTGTTCCAGGACTATGCGCTCTTTCCGCATCTGTCGATCCGGGACAACGTCGGTTTCGGCCTGCGCAGGATGACCACCAGCGACCAGCGCGAGCGGGTGACGGAACTGCTCACGCTCGTGGGGCTGCCCGACGAGGGCCACAAGTACCCGCACGAACTGTCCGGTGGGCAGCAGCAGCGCGTCGCGCTCGCCCGTGCCCTGGCACCGCGCCCGAGCCTGCTGCTGCTCGACGAGCCGTTTTCCAACCTCGACGTGGAACTGCGCGAGCGCCTGTCGCACGAGGTGCGCGACATCATCAAGGCGACGGAGACCACGGCCATCCTCGTCACCCACGATCAGAACGAGGCGTTCGCGGTTGCCGACGAGATCGGCATCATGAACGAAGGGCGTATCCAGCAGTGGGACAGCCCGTACAACCTGTATCACCGCCCGGCGAGCCGCTTCGTAGCCGATTTCATCGGCCAGGGCGTGCTGTTGCCCGGCACGGTCGAGAACGACCATCAGGTCCGGGTGGAACTCGGCCTCCTCAACAGCGTCATTCCGGTCGAGTGCGGAGCCCACTGCGCCGGATGCGACGGCAAGTGCCCGGTCGAGGTCCTGCTCAGACCGGACGACGTCGTCCATGACGATGCAAGCAACCTGAAGGCGCGCGTCGTCAAGAAGGCCTTTCGCGGTGCGGAAATCCTCTACACGCTCGAACTGGCGAGCGGCGCGCGGGTGCTCTCGCTGGTACCGAGCCATCACAACCACGCCCTCGGCGAGCCGATCGGCATCCGGCTCGACGTCGACCACGTCATCACCTTCCACGAAAGCTCGGAGCAGGCCGCCCACACTCAGACCGCCAACCGCATCCAGCAAACGGCGTGATGATCTGCTGGCTGACTGATCGCCCGGAGTTTCCCCCGGTCGAATCCGCACCGGACGAACCGCCCGGACTGCTCGCCGCAGGCGGTTCGCTCGCACCCGACTGGCTGCTTGCGGCCTACCACAAGGGCATCTTTCCCTGGTTCAGCGAAGGGCAACCGATCCTGTGGTGGAGCCCGGATCCACGGCTCGTGCTCGACCCTTCGAAAATCCGCATCACGCGCTCGCTGCGCAGAACCCTGCGGCAGCACCGCTTCGAGCTTCGCCTGGATACGGCGTTCGAGACCGTGATCGGCACCTGTGCCCAGATCCGGACTGCACACGGCGGCACGTGGATCACCGACGACATCCGCGCAGCTTACGTGCGCATGCACGAACTCGGGTACGCCCACAGCGTCGAAAGCTGGCGGGAGGGCCGACTCGTCGGGGGCCTATACGGCATCGCGCTCGGGCGGGTGTTCTTCGGCGAGTCGATGTTCAGCCTCGAATCCGATGCTTCCAAGGTCGCGCTCGCCCACCTTGCGCGCTATCTTGAAGCGAGGAATTTTGCCGTGATAGATTGCCAGATGACCACGCAGCATCTGCTCTCGATGGGCGCGCGAGAGATCGCACGCAGCCAGTTCAGCGATGACCTCGCGACCTGGACCCGCGAGGGCGATCCGCCGGGTCGCTGGCCGGCCGGCGCCGCAGCCGGGCTGTTCTGAACCAGCCAGGCCGCGATGCCCCACCAAAGGAACGGGATCGGAAAGCGATGCAGAAGGACTACCCTTACGCACTCGTCCAGTTCTATGCGACCGCGCCGTACGCCTGCTCCTACCTTGCCGGCCACGTCGCACGTTCCCAGGTCGCGACACCCAGCCACCTGATCGACACCCCGATCTACAGCGAACTCGTGCGCAACGGCTTTCGCCGCAGCGGCGTCTTCACCTACCGCCCCCACTGCGATCACTGTCGCGCCTGCGTCCCGGTGCGGATTCCGGTCGCCCGGCAGCAACTCGATCGCGCTCAACGACGTACGCTGCGACAGCACGCCGGGCTCGCCGCCATCGAATGCGAGCTCGCCTTCTCGGAAGAGCACTACGCCCTCTACCAGCGCTATCAGTCGGCCCGCCACGCAGGAGGCGGCATGGATCAGGACAATCGCGAGCAGTACGCGAATTTCCTGCTGCAAAGCCACGTGGAAACCCATCTCGTGGAATTTCGCGAGGACGGGCGCCTGTGCATGGTGTGTGTGATCGACCGACTGCTCGACGGCCTGTCGAGCGTCTATACCTTCTACGACCCCGACCCACCCCGCGCGAGCTACGGCACCTACGGCATTCTGTGGCAGGCCGAAGCCTGTCGCCGCCTTGGCCTGCCCTATCTCTATCTGGGCTACTGGATCCGCGACAGCGAGAAGATGGCCTACAAGTCCCGATTCCGCCCCCTTGAAGGGCGAATCCATGGACAATGGCAGGTGATCGGCCCCGACACCCGATTTGAAGACTGAGCATGCCGCGGGTGCCGACCCGCCCGAATCTTCTCCTTCCTCCCGACGACGACACCCGTATGCTCTACCCGCTTGCCCGCCCGCTGCTGTTCTGCCTCGACCCCGAATCTGCCCACGAACTCACTCTTTCCGCGTTGCACCTGGCGGGCCGTGTGCTGCCGGCAGGCCAGCCGATCGCCTCGGACCCGGTCGAGGTCATGGGGCTTCGCTTTCCGAACCGCATCGGACTGGCGGCCGGCCTCGACAAGAACGGCGAAGCCATCGACGGTCTGGCCCGCCTGGGCTTCGGCTTCATCGAGATCGGCACCATCACGCCCCGGCCCCAGCCGGGCAATCCGCGCCCACGCATGTTCCGCCTGCCGCAGGCACGCGCAATCATCAACCGCATGGGTTTCAACAACCGCGGTGTCGAAGCGCTGGTCGACAATGTCCGCGCGGCGAAATACCGAGGCATCCTGGGAATCAACATCGGCAAGAACGCCGACACCCCGATCGACCGCGCGGCGGACGATTACCTCGCCTGCCTCGACAAGGTGCATTCGCTGGCGAGCTACGTTACGGTGAACATCTCGTCGCCAAACACGAAAAACCTGCGACAGTTGCAGGGCGAGAACGAGCTCGACGCCCTGCTCGGTCGCCTCAAGGTGCGCCAGCAAGCGCTCGCCGACCGTGACGGGCGCTATGTTCCGCTCGCCCTGAAGATTGCTCCTGACCTGGACACCGAGCAGATCACGGGTATCGCCGATGCGTTGCGTCGGCATCGCATCGACGCCGTCATCGCGACCAACACGACCCTTTCACGCCAGAAGGTGGCAGGGCTTCCACACGCCGAAGAACAGGGCGGGCTGTCAGGCGCGCCGCTGTTCGACGACGCCACCGCAGTGGTCTCGGCGCTTGCCCGCGCGCTGGCCGGGGAACTGCCGATCATCGCTGCCGGCGGCGTACTGAGTGGTGAAGACGCTCGCGACAAGCTGGCTGCCGGCGCGCGTCTCGTCCAGCTCTACAGCGGGCTGGTGTATCGCGGACCAGCGCTCGTGGACGAATGCGTGCGCGCAACGCGCGCGGGGACTTGAACCAGCGGCCGGATCTCCTGTTATGATGCACAACAAACAATCAGTGCATCAAACATATCAATACAGCCAGCAGGGTTGAGCGGTCGCGCGTCGCGGGCGATAATCCCGCGCTTACCTCCGTTTCGAGATCATGACCAGCTACATTTTCGTCGTCATCGGCGCCGTACTCGTCAATAACGTGGTGCTCGTGCGCATGCTCGGGCTGTGCCCGTTCATGGGGGTGTCGAAGAAGCTCGAGACAGCGATCGGCATGGGGGCGGCGACCACGTTCGTGCTCACGCTCGGATCGGGAACCAGCTACCTCATCGATCACTATCTGCTCACCCCGAACGATCTGGCCTATCTGCGCACGCTGTCGTTCATCGTCGTCATTGCGGCGATCGTGCAGATGACCGAACTGGTGATCGAGAAGACCAGCCCGCTGCTGCACCAGGTCCTGGGCATCTACCTTCCGCTCATCACGACCAACTGCGCGGTGCTCGGCGTGCCCCTGCTCAACGTCGGATTCAATCACAACCTGCTCGAATCCCTGCTGTTCGGTTTCGGCTCGTCGGTCGGCTTCACCCTGGCGCTGGTCCTCTTTGCCGGAATCCGCGAGCGCCTGGATGGTGCGGATGTACCGTTGCCCTTCAAGGGAACGGCAATCGCGATGATCACCGCGGGACTGATGAGCCTGGCATTCATGGGGTTTGCCGGCCTCGACCGTTTCTGACCCCGAATCAGACGACCCGGACATGCGTGATCTGACCTTCACACCCTCCCAGACCTCCTTCACCGACCGATGCTGAGCGCACTTCTGATCATGGCCGGAATCGCGATCGTGCTGGGCGCGGCGCTCGGCTATGCGTCGATCCGTTTCAAGGTCGAGGGGGATCCGCTCGTCGAGAAGATCGACGCGATCCTGCCCCAGACGCAGTGCGGCCAGTGCGGCTATCCCGGTTGCAAGCCGTACGCGCAGGCCGTGGCCAACGGCGAGGCCGACATCAATCAGTGCCCACCCGGCGGCGAGGACGGCATCCGCGCGCTGGCCGATCTGCTCGGGCGCGAGTTCAAGCCGCTGTCCGAGGAGCACGGCGTCGAGAAGCCCAAGTCGGTCGCCTTCATTGACGAACAGACCTGCATCGGTTGCACCCTGTGCATCCAGGCCTGCCCGGTCGACGCGATCGTCGGGGCCGCCAAGCACATGCACACGGTCGTCGAAAACTTGTGCACGGGGTGCGAACTGTGCGTCGCGCCGTGCCCGGTCGACTGCATCACGATGGAACCGGTGCGCGAGACCGTCGAAAACTGGAAATGGAAGTACCCCGTCGTGGAACTCAGGAAAGTCGCATGATCTCCCGCCTGTTCAAGTTCCACGGAGGCATCAAGCCCGATTCGCACAAGAGCGAATCGGCCGATTTTCCGATCCGCCCAGCCCCGATCCCGCCTCAGCTCGTCGTTCCGTTGCGCCAGAATGCGCGGGCGATCGCGCACTGCATCGTCGAACCGGGCGAACGCGTACTGAAGGGTCAGCGCATCGGCAAGGCCCAGGGAGCGCTGGGCACGGCCGTCCACGCTCCGACCTCGGGCACCGTCGTCGAGATCACCAACCGGCCCATGGCCCATCCCTCAGGGCTGGACACCCGCTGCGTGGTCATCGAACCGGACGGCGAGGACCGCTGGATCGAGCGCCATCCGATCGACCCTCTCGACACCGATCGCGCCGTAACGCTCGCACATCTGCGCGACGCGGGCGTCGTCGGCATGGGCGGAGCCGCGTTCCCGAGCCACATCAAGCTCGGTGACGGGACGGGCATCGAAACCCTGATCCTCAACGGCGCCGAGTGCGAACCCTGGATCACCTGCGACGACAGGCTGATGCGCGAGCGCGCCGCAGCGATCCTGGACGGCGCTGTGATCCTGTGCGACCTCATCGGCGCACGCCGCATCGTGGTCGGCATCGAAGACAACAAGCCGGAGGCGATCGCCGCAATGCGCGCCGCCGCCGAGCCGCTCGAACACGCAATCCAGATCGTTCCGGTGCCGACGCTCTACCCGGCTGGTGGCGAGAAGCAGCTCATCAAGGTCCTCACGGGCATCGAGATCGCCCATGGCCGGCTCGGCTCCGCCTATGGCGTGCAGTGCTTCAACGTCGGCACGGGACACGCGGTGCATCGGGCGATCCGCGCTGGCGAGCCGGTCGTCTCGCGCGTCGTCACGCTCACCGGAAACGTTTCGAATCCCGGAAATTTCGAAGCCCTGATCGGCACGCCGATCGAAACCCTGCTGCCTCTTGCCGGGCCGAAGGCCGATACCAACCGATATCTGCTCGGCGGCCCGATGATGGGGTTTGCGCTCCCCGATCTGTCCGTTCCGCTCGTCAAGGGCACGAACTGCGTGATCGCTGCCTCCGACGCGCTCTTTCCACCCCCGCCGCCCGAGTTGCCCTGCATCCGCTGCACCTCCTGCGCCCGCGCGTGCCCGGCCGATCTCCAGCCCTTCGAACTGTACTGGTTCTCGCGTTCACACAACTTCGGCAAGGCGCAGGAATACCACCTGTTCGATTGCATCGAGTGCGGATGCTGCACCTTCGTCTGCCCGTCGCACATTCCGCTCGTCGACTACTTCCGTTTCGCCAAGAGCGAGATCTGGGCGCGCGAGCGCGACATCCAGGCGGCCAGCGAGGCACGCAACCGCTTCGAGTTCCGCAACTTCCGCCAGGAACGTGAGAAGGCCGAGAAGGCCGCGCGCCTCGCCGCGAAGGCAGCCGAAACCAAAGCGAAGATCGCGAAGGAGCCGGATGCTCCGTCTGCGGATCCGGAAAATTCCCCAGCCGATGCGAAGAAGGCCCTGATTGCCGCTGCGCTGGAGCGCGCGAAACAGCAGAAGGCAGCGATCGAACCCAAGAACACCGCGAACCTCAGTCCCGAAACGCAAGCCGAGATCGACGAGATCGAGGCCCGCCGCCAGGAGCAACGCCTTCCGGAACTGGAATCGACTCCGCCAGGCCCGGACGAGGGTGCGAGCGAAAAGCAGGAACCCGTGCGCTGACCGCTGCGCTCTCAAGCCCGCCGGCCCTCGACCAAGACCAACGATGATCTTTCGATGACGACCTTCTCGCCCTACATCCGCAAACCGACGAGCGTACGCCAGGTCATGCTGACCGTCCTGATTGCGCTCGTGCCGGGGATTGCCGTGTACGCCTGGCAGATCGGAGCCGGAATCCTGGTCAATCTGGCGATTGCGTCCCTCACCGCCATCGCCGCCGAGGCCGTGGTCCTGAAGCTGCGCGGACGCCCCGTCCTGCCAGCGATCGGGGATCTGTCCGCCGTACTGACCGCGTGGCTCATCGCACTGTGCTTTCCAACCATCGCTCCGTGGTGGATCACGATGATCGCGGTTCTGATCGCGATCATCGTCGTCAAGCACCTCTACGGCGGCCTCGGACAGAATCCCTTCAATCCTGCGATGGTGGCCTACTGCTCGATGATCGTCGCATTTCCGTCGCTGATGTCGCAATGGCCGCCGGCAGGCGGCCTGGATTTCCAGACCCAGCTCGACCTGATTCTCGGCGGCGCGCGGAACATCGATGCCATCACCGGCGCGACCGCTCTCGATGCACTGCGCACCGGGCTGCGCAGCGGCGAAACCACTGTCGGCTCGATCCTGCAGCAAAGCGCCTTCGGCGCCCTCGGAGGCCGTGGCTGGGAGTGGCTCGGCCTCGGCTATCTCGTCGGCGGCATCCTGCTGCTCTCGCGCCGTGTCATCACCTGGCACATGCCTGTGGCGTTTCTCGTGACCCTCGCGACGATCGCCACGCTGTTCTGGCTCGTCAACCCCGCCAAGTTCGCCTCGCCTCTGTTCCATCTGGCGAGCGGTGGGGCGATGCTTGCTGCCTTCTTCATCGTCACCGACCCCGTCACCGGGGCCACGACCCCGCGTGGCAAACTGATCTTCGCCGCCGGCGTTGCGCTGCTCGCGTACCTGATCCGGACCTTCGGCGCCTTTCCTGAAGGCATCGCCTTCGCCGTGCTGCTGATGAACCTGTGCGTGCCGATCATCGACATGAAGTCCCAACCCGCGGTGTTCGGGCACAAGGGGGGACGCCAGCCATGAGCGCCCGCTATACCGCCACCCGGACCTCACTGCGTACCGCCGGCATCATGCTGATCTTCACCGTGGTGTTTACCGCCGTGATGTCCCAGACCTACCGCGTCACACAGCCTGCCATCGAGGCTTCCCAGGTTCAGGAGAAGATGCGCCTCATCAACGAGGTCCTGACGCCCGGAAGCTTCAACAACGAGCTGCTTGCCGATCACGTCGACATCGGCCCCACCCCGGAGCTGGGGCTGGACCGCGGCGGGAGGATCTACCGCGCCCGGCGCGACGGGGAGCCGGTCGCGCTGATTCTTGAAGCAGTTGCGCGTGACGGCTATGCCGGCCGGATCCAGCTCGTCGTCGCGGTCGGTGCGGATGGACGGCTCGGAGGCGTACGTGCAGTGTCACACTCGGAGACCCCGGGCCTGGGCGATTACATCGATCCGAAGAAGGACCGCGACAAGACACGCCCCTGGATCGCCCAGTTCGCCGGCATCGCTTTTTCCGACGTCGCGCCGGAACGCTGGAAGGTCAAACGCGACGGTGGCGCCTTCGACTACCGCATCGGCGCCACGATCAGCGCCCGGGCCGTGACGCACGCCACGTCCCGCGCACTGGCCTATGCCACCCGCCACGGCCGGGAGCTGTTCGAAGCCCCGACCGGAACAAGGCTCTGACGGGAGAACCTCATGCAACAAGATCTTCGGGAGGTCGCCTGGAACGGCCTGTGGAAGCAGAATCCAGGGTTGGTCCAGATTCTCGGGCTGTGTCCGATCCTCGCGATCAGCACATCGATGGTCAACGCGGTCAGCCTCGGGCTGGCGACGATCCTCGTCATGGCGCTCGCGAATCTTGCGATCGCTTCGCTGCGCAACTTCATTCCCTACGAAATCCGCATCCCGGTCTTCATTCTCGTCATCGCCGCGCTCGTCACCGTGGTCGACCTCGCCTTCAATGCCTGGCTTCACGAGCTCTACGTCGTGCTGGGGATCTTCATCCCGCTCATCGTCACCAACTGCATCGTGCTTGCAAGGGTCGAAGCCTACGCGGCGAAGAATGGTCCGCTCGCCTCGACCTTCGACGGACTCATGATGGGCCTGGGCCTCGTCTGGGTGCTGGCACTGCTCGGCGGCATTCGTGAGCTGATCGGCAGCGGGATGTTGTTCACCGGGATCGACATGATCTTTCCCGGGCTCTCGCCCATTTCGATCTTTGGCGAAGACTACCCGGGCTACCTCATCGCGATCCTTCCGCCCGGAGGATTCTTTGCGCTGGGATGCCTGATCGCCCTCTACAACTGGATCAACGGCCGTGCTGCGGCCCGCGCCGCGGCACGGCCCCGGCCGGCACCCGCAAGCGCTCCGGAAGTGCCTGCGGCGCCCTGACCGCAGCAATGGAGCCGGCCACCGTTCAGGAGTTCTTCCGCCGACTCGCTGCGGCGAATCCGCATCCACGCACCGAGCTCGAGTACGGCTCACCGTTTCAGTTGATCGTGGCCGTGGTCTTCTCTGCACAGGCAACGGACAAGAGCGTCAATCGCGCAACGCGTGGGCTTTTCGCGGTTGCACCCACTCCGCAAGCCATGCTGTCGCTCGGCGAGGATGGCGTGGCCGAACACATCCGCAGCATCGGGCTTTACCGCAACAAGGCGCGCAATGCCGTCGCCCTGTCGCGCATACTGATCGAACGCCACGGCGGCGCCGTACCACGCGACCGCGCAGCACTCGAATCTCTTCCCGGGGTTGGCCGCAAGACCGCCAACGTGGTGCTGAACACGCTGTTCGGCGAGCCCGTGATCGCGGTCGACACGCACGTCCATCGCCTGGCCAACCGCAGTGGGCTCGCCCCCGGAAAGGACGTGACAGCCGTCGAACGGGGGCTGATGAAGCGCATCCCCAAGGAATACCTGCTGCACGCACACCACTGGCTCATCCTGCACGGGCGCTACGTGTGCACCGCACGCGCACCGCACTGCGCCCGCTGCATCGTGCGCGACCTGTGCGAATACCCCGACAAGACCGACTGAGGACCTCCGGCATGTTCGATCCAAGCCGCGAACAAGCGCGCAACTTCTTCATCGAGACCTGGCGCAAGCAACAGGCGGGCGAAGTGCTGACCCCGATCGAGCATCTTGCCGCCGATCTCATCGCCCAGCACCCCGAGTACCACACCCTGCTCACGGATCCGGAATCCCTGACGCGCGAGTTCTCCCCCGAAGACGGCCAGATCAATCCCTTCCTGCATCTATCGCTGCATCTCGCAATCGAAGAGCAACTCTCGATCGACCAGCCTCCAGGGCTGCGCGCGGCCTTTGCGCGCCTTCAGCTTCGGCTCGGCGACCGGCACGCTGCACTTCACGACACGCTCGAATGCCTCGGCGAGACGCTCTACAACGCCCAACGTACCCGCAGCGCCCCCGATGGCGCTGCCTATGTCGAGTGTGTCCGGCGCAAGGGCCGATGAGCGCATCCACCCGGGCGCGCGACCGCATCACGGCCTTCAGCGTCGCTCGACTCCGAACAGCATCACGGCGGCCGCGATCAGGAACAGCAGGCTCGGCGTGACGGCCGCGAGCGCGGGTTGCCATGCGTTGATGACGCCGAGGTGGGAAAAGAGTCCGTTCAGCAGATGGAACCCGACTCCGAGCATCACCCCCAGGAAGACCTTGATGCTCACTGCCCCCATCCGGTCGTGCTGCAGCGCAAACGGCAGCGCAAGCGCCATCATCACCAGCGCCGCAAACGGGTACACGACCTTCTTCCAGAGCGCGATCTCGAACCGGTCGGCATTCTGCCTGTTGTCGCGCAGGTGGGTGACGTAGGCGTAGAGCGTAGCGACCGACATGCGCTCGGGTGCGACGATCAGCACACTCAGGACGTCCGGTGAGAGGTTTGACTGCCAGTCGATTGCCTCCACCTCGACCACCTCGGTCCGATCCTTCGCGAAACGCGTCTGACGCACCTCGGTCAGGCGCCAGAGCTTCGTCTGTGCGTCATAGACCCCACGCCGTGCCAGGCTGATCGCCACGAGCGCCTGATGTTCGTCGAACTCGAACACCCGGACTCCCTCCATGCTGCGGTCCGGATGCACCGTGCGGGCGTTGATGAAGACGCGACCATCCTTGACCCACGCACCGGTACGCAGCTGATTGGAAACCGGTGAGCCCGTGACGGTCAGCCGCCACTGCTGGGCCGCACGCTCTGCCGGAGGCGCCAGGTATTCCCCGAACACGAAGGTGATCGCCGCGAAGAAGAGCCCGACCATTCCGAGGATGCGCAACATCCCGGCCGTTGAAAGCCCCGATGCACGCATCACCGTGATCTCGGAACTCTTCGCCAACTGGGTCAGGGCATACAGCGTGCCAATCAGGACCACGATCGGCATCAGCTCATACACCTTCCCGGGCAAGCTCATTGCCACATACACCAGCGCATGATGGGCTTCGTAGCCGTCCCGACCGATCGAGTCGAGTTCTTCGATGAGATCGAAGAAGCCGAAGATGCCAAGAAACGCGATCAGGACGATCAACGTCGCCACGATGATCTCGCGGGCGAGGTAGCGCGCAAGCAGGCTCATCGCCCAAGCATCCGCAACAGCGGCGTCATTGCGAGCCGTCTGTAGAAGAGCAGCCCCAATGCGGCCAGCATTGCCAGGTGAGGCAGAAGCACGGCTGCCTCGAAAGCCAGTCTTCCCTGCGCAACCCAGGCCTGGCTGATGCTGATCGCATTGCTGTACACAAGGTACGCGAGGATCGCGAACAGCAGGTTGTAACCCCGTCCGGCGCGTGGATTGACGAACGACAGCGGGATCGCCAGAAGCACCAGCAACAGCGCTGCGACCGGTGTGCCGATGCGCCCGACCAGTTCTCCGAGCTGACGCTCCGAGCCTCCGATCAGTTCGATCGTCGGAGTCGTACGGTTGCGCGCAACGACGCTGACCGCGCGCCGAGCCTCGATCAGGACCTCGTAGCGCTCGAACTCGATCACCTTGAAGTCGGCACTGCCCGGCTCCCCTTCATAACGCCGGCCATTTTCGAGCACCGCGTAGCGATCACCCGAGGCATCGACCCGCACTGAACCCCCGGACGCCGCGACCACACCGAGGCGTCCGTCCTGCTCACCCGAAACGAAAACGTTGCGCAGCCTGCCCTGTTCATCTGCCCCGGTCTCGGCGAAGAACACCCGCTGCGAACCGGCCGATTCCCGAAACACGCCGGGAGCGACCCGCGTCGTGTCGTCCCGGCTGTCGAGCCAGGCCCGGAACTCCTCGTTCTTGAGATTTGCCCAGGGTGTGATCACCAGGGTCATTGCCGCGATCACCCCGACCAGCGGAACGGAAAAGCGCAGCACCGGGCGAATGAAGGCGGTGAGTGGCAGGCCCGACGCAAACCAGATCACCATTTCCGAATCCCGGTATGCGCGCGACAAGGACAGCAGCACCGCAATGAAGGCCGTCAGCGAAAGCACGGTCGGCATCTGCGCCAGCGCACCGAAGCCGATCAGAGCAAGCACAGCGTCCGCGGGGATGCGGCCGCCCGCAGCCTGCCCGAGCAGACGGATCAGCACCGTGGTCAGCAGGATGGCAAAAAGCGCCACGAACACGCCGGCTGCGGCGTGGGCAAATTCACGCTGGGTAGCGCGGAGGAAGATCATCGCGCGGTCTGTGTCCGGGGAAGCGGCTTTTGACGGGTTCGCTGCGAAGGGGCCATAATCGGCGGCACTCGCACGCGCCGTGCGGTTCTTGGTGTTTCTTGGAGAAGCTCGTGGAATTTACCATAAAGACCGGCACCCCGGAGAAGCTCGAAACGGGCACGCTGGTGATCGGCGTCCATGCCGGCGGCACCCTGACCGCCGCCGCAAAGTCCCTCGACAAGGCCTCCAGAGGCCGGCTGTCGAAGATCCTCGCCCGTGGCGATCTCGACGACAAGGCGGGTGCAACCCTTCTCGTCCACGACCTGCCCGGCGTGCTCAGCCCGCGCGTACTCGTCGTGAGCCTCGGCAAGCAGGAGGAGTTCGGCGACCGGGCCTGGCGCGACGCGGCCCAGGCCGCTGCGAAGGCGCTCGCTGCCGGCCCCGCCGCAGAAGCGGTGGTCTGCCTGGCCGATGTTCCGGTCGCCGGGCGGGATTTCGAGGCCGGCCTGCGGCTGCTCACCCGCATTCTGGCCGACGCGCCCTACCGCTACAGGACGACCCGCAGCGTGCCGAAGGAAGAGCCTCGCAAGGGCGCGGACCACATCGTCCTGCTCACGGGCTGCGAGCTGGACGCGTCGATGGCAACCGCAGTGCGCAACGGCCAGGCAACGGCCGAAGGCATGGCCCTGGCGCGCGAGCTGGCCAACCTCCCGGCCAACGTCTGCACCCCGGAGCACCTCGCCAGCACCGCACGGGGTCTGGGCAAGGAGTTCCGCTTCAAGGTCGAGGTCTTCGAACGCAAGGAGATCGAAAAGCTCGGCATGGGCGCCTTCCTTTCCGTCGCCCGCGGCTCGCACCA
This sequence comes from Rhodocyclaceae bacterium, assembly GCA_023383815.1. Classification (GTDB taxonomy): domain Bacteria; phylum Pseudomonadota; class Gammaproteobacteria; order Burkholderiales; family Rhodocyclaceae; genus JACOUN01. The sequence goes on along the minus strand of JAHDYG010000009.1, from coordinate 20,335 downwards.
GCCGCCGCGGCTGATCGTCATGCATTACAAGGGCGGCAAGCCCAAGGACAAGCCGGTCGTACTCGTCGGCAAGGGCATCACCTTCGACACCGGCGGCATTTCGCTCAAGCCGGCTGCCGAGATGGACGAGATGAAGTTCGACATGTGCGGCGCAGCGAGCGTGCTCGGCACATTCCGGGCCATCGCGCGCATGGCCTTGCCGATCAACGTGATCGGCATCGTTCCGGCAACCGAGAACATGCCCGGCGGCGCCGCCACCAAGCCGGGCGACGTGGTGACCTCGATGAGCGGCCAGACCATCGAGGTTCTCAACACCGATGCGGAAGGACGGCTCATCCTGTGCGACGCGCTGACCTACGCGGAGCGCTTCAAGCCCGCATGCGTGATCGACATCGCAACCCTGACCGGGGCCTGCGTCATCGCGCTGGGCAAGATTCCGAGCGGACTGCTCGCCAATGACGACGCACTGGCACGCGAACTCGTCGATTGCGGCACGGCCTCGGGTGACCGCGTCTGGCAGCTTCCGCTGTGGGAGGAGTACCAGGAGCTTCTCAAGAGCAACTTCGCCGACGTCGCGAACATCGGCGGACGCTACGCCGGCACGATCACCGCAGCCTGCTTCCTGTCGCGCTTCGCGAAGGCGTACAAGTGGGCGCATCTCGACATCGCGGGCACGGCCTGGTTGTCCGGAGACGCCAAGGGCGGCACCGGCCGGCCCGTGCCGCTGCTTGCCGAGTTCCTGCTCGGTCGCGCCATGGCTGCGCCCGGCGCCTGACCATGACACGGGTGCAGTTCTACCACAACGCCAGCCACCCGCTCGTGCTCGCCTGCGAACTTGCGCAGCGAGCCTGGGAGGGGGGCCGCCGAGCCTTGGTGCTTGCCCCCGGCCGCGCCGTGGCCGCGCGCTTCGACGAGATGTTGTGGAGCCTGGAACCGCTGAGCTTCGTACCCCACGTGCGCATCGGGTCCGCGCTGGCCGACGAGACGCCGATCGTGATCGCGTCGAACGACGAAGCACCTCCGCAGCCTGCTCGCGACATCCTGCTCAACCTCACGACCGACGTCCCGCCCGGCTTCGATGCGTACCGTTTCCTGGTCGAGATCGTCGGCCGTGAGGATGCCGACCGGATCCCGGCCCGGGCACGCTGGAAACATTACAAGTCACTCGGCCATCCCCTGCAGGCCTTCGATGCCGAGCTTCGGGAGGCCATGTGAGCCAGTGGCGCCCATCGGGCAGCGACCCCGAGGCGGAACTCAAGGAGGCCGACCTCCTGCTGCAGAAGGCCGATGCGCTGCTGCGCCGTCACAATGTCCGGATCGAGCCGCAGATCCAGGCCGATCCGGATCCCGACGAGGATCTGCCGCTGCTCACCGACATCGTCGACCATCTGGAAGTCGAACCGCTGCTGAGGCTCGATCCAGCCCCGTCACCGACCAGCGAGCCGGTTTCTTCGCCCGAACCCGCCTCCGTCGCGCACTCCCCGGTGGAACTAGCGGAACTGCTGGTCACGCTCGATACGGCACTGGCCCGCGAGATCGAGGCATGGTTCGCGACCGAACTGCCGCAGCTCGTGGAACGGGAGTTCGCCAGCCTCGCCCAGCGCATGCAGGCAGAAGCCCTTGCGCACATGCGCGCCACCTTGCTGCCCGAGCTTTCCGAGCGGATTTCCAAGCTGCTCGCCGGCACCTCGACCGACCGGTAGCGGGTGCGGCCCGGCGTCAGGTCCGCACCGTCACCGCGTGGCCGGCCAGCAGTTCGGTCCAGGCACGCTCGTCGAACACCGCCTGACGCCGCCTCAACTGCTCCAGATCGCGCTGGACGGCCGCTCCGGCACTCCAGCGCCGACGCATCTTCTCCAGATCGATCAGTGCAATTTCAGGACTGCCCCCGACCCAGCGCACCATGATGTGCTTGTCGTACAGACAACCATGCTGGAGGCGGGCACGGTGCATCGTGCCCAGATAGCGACCGATGCAGTGCGCCAGCGCGCCGCGTGCATCGGCGGCGAGACCGGTTTGCTCCGAAAGCGGCGCGAAGCCTGTCAGCTCCTCTGTGACGACCGCGGCCTCGATGCCTTCCGGCGTGCGCCGCATGCCGAAGAACACCGGCACGGGCACCTTCAGTCCAAGATCGCGCATCCGCAGAAGCGCATGCCATTCCCGCGCCGCGGTCGGCCAGCCGAACGGATGGCGCAGGCTTCTACACAGGAAGTTGCGCTGACGCTTGACGTAGTAGAAGCGGTCGCCGACAAATGTCCGCAACATCCCGCTCCAGCCGCTGCGAGCATCGTTCGGCGGCTCGACCCAATCGCCTGCCAGCGTCCACCAGAAATCCAGATCCGGCCCGCGCATTCCGCTCCCGTTCATTTCCGATTCATTACACCCGATCGTATCACCGCGGCTTCGTGCTGCATGGCAGCATGCGGTCTGGGGGAGAGGGTCGATCCGGTATAATCCGCGTTTTTCGACCTTCCCGAAGACCCCCATGGAACTGGCCAAGAGTTTTGAACCGGCCGAGATCGAATCCCGCTGGTACCCTGAATGGGAATCCCGCGGGTTCTTCGATGCCGGACTCGACAAGTCGAACCCCAACGCCTTCTGCATCCTGCTGCCGCCGCCCAACGTCACCGGCACCCTGCACATGGGGCACGGCTTCAACCAGACCATCATGGACGGGCTCACGCGCTACCATCGCATGCGCGGCTACAACACACTGTGGCAGCCCGGCACCGACCATGCCGGCATCGCGACGCAGATCGTCGTCGAACGCCAGCTCGATGCACAGGGCATCAACCGCCATCAGCTCGGTCGCGACAAGTTCATCGCCAAGGTATGGGAGTGGAAGGCCTACTCGGGTGGGACCATCACGGGCCAGATGCGCCGCCTCGGCACCTCGCCGGACTGGAAGCGCGAACGTTTCACGATGGACGAGGGGCTGTCGAAAACCGTCACCGAATCCTTCGTGCGGCTCTACAACGAAGGCCTGATCTACCGTGGCAAGCGGCTGGTGAACTGGGACCCCAAGCTCGGCACTGCGGTATCCGACCTCGAGGTCGTGTCCGAAGAGGAAGACGGCTTCCTGTGGCACATCACCTACCCCTTCAGTGACGGCCCGGTCGGCGATCTCGCGGGGCTCACGGTCGCGACCACACGGCCCGAGACCATGCTCGGCGACGTCGCCGTGATGGTGCACCCGGAAGACGAACGCTATGCCCACCTCATCGGCCGGACGGTCCGCCTGCCGCTGTGCGACCGCGACATCCCGATCATCGCCGACGACTACGTCGACCGCGAGTTCGGTACCGGCTGCGTGAAGGTGACCCCTGCACACGACTTCAACGACTACGCCGTCGGCCAGCGCCACAAGCTGCCGATGATCAGCATCCTGCGCCTGGATGCGCACGTCAGCGACGACGCCCCGCAAAAATACCGCGGCATGGACCGCTTCGTCGCACGCGAGGTGATCGTCCAGGATCTGCAGGATCTCGGGCTCCTCGCGGGCGTCAAGCCGCACCGCCTGATGGTGCCGCGCGGCGACCGCACCGGAACCGTGATCGAGCCCATGCTTACCGACCAGTGGTTCGTCGCGATGACGAAACCCGGCGCGGACGGCCAGTCGATCACCGAAAAAGCGCTCGAATGCGTCGCCTCCGGCGAGATCCGCTTCTTTCCCGAAAACTGGGTCAACACCTACAACCAGTGGCTCAACAACATCCAGGACTGGTGCATCTCGCGCCAGCTCTGGTGGGGCCATCAGATTCCTGCCTGGTACGGCGACGACGGCCGCTGCTGGGTCGCCCACGACGAAGCCGAGGCGCGCACGCTCGCCGCACGCGACGGCTACACAGGGGCGCTGACGCGCGATCCCGACGTGCTCGACACCTGGTATTCGTCCGCGCTCTGGCCCTTCTCGACGCTCGACTGGACGCCGCAGTGGCCGCAGGAATCGAACGACGCACTCGATCTCTACCTGCCCTCGTCAGTGCTCGTGACCGGCTTCGACATCATCTTCTTCTGGGTCGCCCGGATGGTGATGATGACCAGGCACATCACCGGAAAGATCCCGTTCCGCGACGTCTATGTGCACGGCCTCATCCGCGACGCGGAGGGCCAGAAGATGTCGAAATCGAAGGGCAACGTACTCGATCCGATCGACCTGATCGACGGCATCGCGGTCGACGATCTCGTAAAGAAGCGCACCTTCGGCCTCATGAATCCGAAGGATGCGCAGAAGATCGAAAAGCGCACGCGCAAGGAATTTCCGGAGGGCATTCCGGCCTTCGGCACCGATGCGCTGCGGTTCACCTTCGCCTCGCTCGCAACGCCGGGGCGCGACATCAAGTTCGATCTGTCGCGTTGCGAGGGCTACCGCAACTTCTGCAACAAGCTGTGGAACGCGACCCGCTTCGTGCTGATGAACACGGCCGGCGAGGATTGCGGACTGGATGGCAGCGCCGGCACGAAGGAATGCACGCGCGACTGGCTCGACTTCTCGTTTGCCGACCGCTGGATCGTGTCGCGTCTGCAGCGCACCGAGGCCGAGGTCGCGAAACAGTTCGAGGACTACCGCTTCGATCTCATCTCCAAGGCGATCTACGAGTTCGTGTGGGACGAGTACTGCGACTGGTACCTGGAACTCGCGAAGGTCCAGCTCCAGAACGGCAGCGACGCCAGCCGGCGCGCGACCCGCCGCACCCTGCTGCGCGTGCTCGAGACCGTCCTGCGCCTGGCCCATCCGCTGATTCCCTTCATCACCGAGGAACTGTGGCAGACGGTCGCGCCGCTGGCAGGGCGCAAGACCACCGCGAGCATCATGCTCGCACCCTATCCAGAGGCCGACCTGTCGCGCGTCGATGAATCGGCCGAAGCGAAGATCGCCGAGCTGAAGGCGATGGTCCACACCTGCCGCAACCTGCGCAGCGAGATGAACCTCTCGCCCGCCCAGCGCGTGCCGCTCGTCGTCGCCGGCGATGCCGCCGCACTCGAAGCCTACGCACCCTACCTCGCAGGGCTCGCACGTCTGTCGGCGGTGGACGTCGTGGCCGAGCTGGGTACCGAAGCGCTCGCCCCGGTCGCAATCTCGGGCGCCTTCAAACTGATGCTGAAGGTCGAGATCGACATCGCCGCCGAAGTCGAACGTCTGGGAAAGGAACTCGCCCGCCTGGAAGGCGAGATCGCCAAGGCCGAGGGCAAGCTCTCGAACGCGAGCTTCGTCGATCGCGCACCGCCCGCCGTCGTGCAGCAGGAGCGCGAACGCCTGGCCGGCTTCACCGAGGCGCTCGAACGCCTGCGACCGCAGTACGAGCGCCTGCGTCAGCGCTGATCCAGCCGGCCGCCTCTTCCGGCTGCAAACACAACGGCCGCCTTTCGGGCGGCCGTTGTGTTTTTCAACCGGTCATGAGGCGCTACTTGCGCTTGAGGTAGAACTCGAACACCTTGTCTTCATTCTCGCCCTGCTGGACCAGCTCGTTGCCGGTCTGCTTCGCAAACGCCTGGAAATCCTTGAGCGAACCCGGATCGGTCGCAAGCACCCGCACGATCTGCCCCGAAGCCAGCTCCGCCAGCGCCTTCTTGGCCCGCAGGATCGGCAGCGGACAGTTCAGCCCGCGTGCATCGACTTCCTTGTCAACATTCATCCCCACCACTCCCCGTCAACGAAAACCAGCGCATTCTAACCCGTTGGCGCTTCCCGGGCCCGGATTGGCCCGCAGGGATCCCGTGCATCCGGCCGTTGCCATCCGCGCTCAGCGCCGTTCGGCGCGGCGCCGGTCGAATTCCGCCTTCAGCTCGCGCATTCGCGCATCCGCGGCCGAGAGGTCGAAGAAGTCACCATCTCCGGCACTGCGCGCGAGTTCGAGCTGCTGGATCGCCGCCTGCAGGCTGCCGCGCAACACATGCACCTCGGCCTGCGCGCGGTGGTGCGCACTCATCCGTCCGAGGGCGGCTTCGGAACGTGCCGTCAGCATCCACATCCGCGCGTCCTCGCGCTCGGCGTGGGCGCCGGATCGTGCCATCGCCGCAGCTTCCACGGCTTGGCCGGCCTGCAGCCGGGCATCGATCAGCGCATAGCGCAGGCTGCGATTGTCCGGGTAGCGTTCGGCGGCCGGGGCCAGGATCGCGACCGCAGCCTCCGGTTCACGCGCCGCCAGCCGGATCTCCGCTGCGAGCGACTCGACGAAAGGAGACGGAGCACCCTCCTTGCGCAAGGCTTCAACCAGCTCGCCCGCGCGCACCAGATCGCCACTGCGCAGCAGCGCGCGGGCGAGGCCGTACCGGGCGGCATCGTCGCTCGCATTGGCCGCAAGCAGCGCCTCGTGCCGCCGGATGGCATCGATCGCCAGCCCTGCCGAAGCCCTGAGCTTGGCGCGTGCGTAGCCGAAATCCGGCGTATCGAGCACCTGCCGGTAGCGCATCTGCTCGACACGGTTTCCCATGTCGGCAATCCGCTCCTGCGTCAGCGGGTGGGTCCGCAGGTAGCCCGGGGCATTGTTCTCGTACAGGCGGGTGTTGCGCTGCAGGCGCTCGAAAAAGCTCGGCATGCCGCGTACGTCGAAACCGGCCTGGTCGAGCATCTGCAGGCCGATCCGGTCCGCTTCACGCTCGAAGGAGCGGGTGTAGCCGAGCTGTGACTGGATCGCCCCGGCCTGACCGGCGGCAAGCGCGGCTTCGCTGAGCTGTGAATCGCTTCGCGCCGCCAGCACGGCGAGCAGGATCGAAGCCAGCATGACCATGCCGGCCTGGCTCTGGCGCCCGAGCAGCTGCGCGATATGGCGTTGCGTGACGTGGGCGATCTCGTGACCGAGTACCGATGCAAGTTCCGACTCCGACTCGGCTGCCAGCAAAAGGCCGCTATGGACGCCGATGTAGCCGCCGGGCAGCGCGAAGGCATTGAGCGACGCATCGTTGATCACGAAGAACTCGAAACGCCGTTCCGACTCCCCGCTCACCCGCGCGAGCCGCCGGCCGAGCCGGTTGAGGTACTCCTCGATTTCCGGATCGTCGAGCCAGGCCGGATCGCGCCAGCGGATCTCCTGCATGATCGACTCGCCAAGCTGGCGCTCGGCCAGTGGCGACAGTTCGGCGCTCGCAACATCGCCAAGATCCGGCAACGAACCCGCGCCATGCCCGCTGGTCGCCACCGCCGCACACAAGAGGAGGATCAGGAGTCGTCTCATCATCGGGTGCTATGATATCGCCTCCGATCAATCCGTTCCGCCGCACGTGTTTCCCGATGTGGCGCGACGCAACGCACCAGGACCATGAGCGGCTCGCTGACGCACTTCGACTCCGACGGGCAGGCCCACATGGTGGATGTGGGCGGCAAGAACGAAACCCGGCGCGTGGCGGTCGCGCGCGGCTGCATCACGATGCAGCCCGAAACCTTCGCAATGATCCGCGCCGGCCACGCAAAGAAGGGAGATGTCCTTGGCATCGCCCGCATCGCGGCGATCCAGGGCACCAAGCGCACGAGCGAACTGATCCCGCTGTGTCATCCGATCGCACTCACGCGGGTCGCCGTGGAGTTCGAAGCGGACGAAACCAAGCACGCCATCACCTGCATCGTCACCGCCGAAACCGTCGGCCGCACCGGGGTCGAAATGGAAGCGCTGACCGGCGTGAACGTCGCCCTCCTCACGATCTACGACATGTGCAAGGCCGTCGACCGCGGCATGACGATGCACGACATCGGCCTCTTGGAAAAGCTCGGCGGCAAGTCGGGGCACTGGACGGCCTGAGCCACCGGACAGGCGGGCGCACGCGCCCGCCACTCTTCACCTCCGCATTACTTCCCTTCGCGCTTTGCCTTCTTCTCGGCCATGATCGCCTCGCGGCGAGCCTTCGCCTCCTCGCGCGTCAGTGAGGTGCTGTCTGCATCCCCGGTAGGCGAAACGCCGGCCGGACACTCCGCGGCCTGACGTTTTCCGGAGTCGATCAGCACACGCCACTTCGTTTCGAGCGATGGCGTGATACGGTACTTGACCGGGGTGCAGTAGCAGCTCGTGCCGTAGTTGTGGCACACGCTACCGTCCTGGATGCGGGTCGGCCGCACGACCTTCAGTGCACCGGCATTCTCGGTGACCGTCCCATCGCGCATCGCACCGGTCGTCTGCACGTTCCAGTAGACGATCTTCGGGTTGTTGACGACCAGGTTCTCGACCTTGATCTCCGGCAGCGCATGCGCGGAAAGGCTCGCCAGTGCGGACAGGGCGATCCCCGTTGAAACGACAGATCTTGCGAAGTTCATGTTCCCTCCTCCCATGGACTTGCCCGGTCATCCAGGCTGAAAGAAAAACGTAGCACTGACGAAACATGCGCTCAGTACGCTCCACGAGCTTACAACAACCCTTGAAGTCTTTTCATGCGCATGATCGCGCTGGCCGTCGCGGCCACCACCCTGTTCATCTCCGCCTGCGCCACCGGCACCGGCGCCACCAAGGACCCATATGCCCGATCGGGTTTCTATACCCATGTCCATGACGGCCGCCTGTGGGTGCTCAAGGATGGCGACAAGGACATCGAGCTGGTTTCGAAGAACAAGGAACCGAAGGTGGTCGTGACCCGCATTGCGGCAGGGCCGAACAACATGACGGTGAAGTCGAACAACGCCGAGGTGATCGACGCCTATCTCAAGGCGAAGTGACCTTCTGAAGCGCCGGCCGGAATCACCCGTCCGACCGGCGCAATCCGCGCTTGACCATAAGTTGTCTATACATATTCAGGCTTGGTGCTAGAATCCGGACTGTGTTCCTTGCGCATCTCCGGAGACTCCCGCCATGCTCACCCTCACTCCTGGCCGCCTGTCCGCAGGCCTGCTGCGGCGCCTGTACGCAGGGTTCGAGCCGATCGCGCTGGACCCAGCCTGCCGTCCCGCAGTCGCGGCCAGTGCGGCGGCCGTGCAGACCATCGTCGCCGAGGGCGCACCGGCCTACGGCATCAACACCGGATTCGGAAAACTTGCCGGCATCGGCATTCCCGCCGACCAGCTCGCCCGCCTGCAGGCCAACCTCGTGCGCTCGCATGCGGTCGGCGTCGGCCCGCTGCTCGACGACGATACCGTCCGCCTGACGCTCGCCCTCAAGATTGCCTCGCTCGCCCGCGGCTACTCCGGCGTGCGCGGCGAGGTGCTCGACACCGCGATCGCGCTCTACAACGCGGGCATCTGGCCGTGCATCCCGTCGCAGGGGTCGGTCGGCGCATCGGGCGATCTCGCGCCGCTGGCGCATCTCACGCTGCCCTTGATGGGCGAAGGCGAGGTCCGGGTCGATGGATGCATCCTGCCGGCCGGCGAGGCCCTGCGCACAGCCGGAATCGCCCCGCTCACGCTCGCGGCCAAGGAAGGGCTCGCACTCCTGAACGGCACCCAGGTGTCGACCGCGATCGCGCTGACCGGGCTGCTGCGTGCAGAACAGGTCTTCGCTGCGGCGCTCGTGGCCGGAGCCATGAGCCTCGACGCGGCGAAGGGCTCGGATGCGCCGTTCGACGCCCGCATTCACGATGTCCGCGGCCATCGGGGGCAGATCGACGCCGCCCGGCTGGTTCGCGATCTTCTTGCCGGCAGCGCAATCCGCGCCTCGCACCGGGTCGGCGACGACCGGGTGCAGGATCCCTACTCGCTGCGCTGCCAGCCCCAGGTCATGGGCGCCTGCCTCGAACTCATCCGCAACGCGGCGGCAACCCTCATCACCGAAGCCAATGCGGTGTCCGACAACCCGCTGATCTTTCCCGACGCGAACGGCGGCCGGCCGGAAGTGCTTTCGGGCGGCAACTTCCACGCCGAGCCGGTCGCCTTCGCCGCCGACACGCTGGCGCTCGCGATCGCCGAGGTCGGCGCCCTGTCCGAGCGCCGCATCGCGCTGCTGATCGACGCTTCGCTTTCGACCTTGCCCGCTTTCCTGGTCGCCGAGGCAGGCGTGAACTCGGGTTTCATGATCGCGCACGTCACGGCGGCTGCGCTTGCGAGCGAGAACAAGACCCTTGCGCATCCGGCCAGCGTCGATTCGCTTCCGACCTCGGCCAACCAGGAAGACCACGTCAGCATGGCCACCTTCGCCGCCCGCAAGCTTGCCGCGATGGCGATGAACGTGCGCCACATCATCGCCATCGAACTGCTTGCCGCCGCCCAGGGCATCGATTTCCGCCGCCCGCTGCGAAGCTCCGAGCCGATCGAAGCCGCGCACGCGGCGATCCGCGCACGCGTACCGCACTACGATCAGGACCGGATCTTCGCCCCCGACATCGCCGCGGTCGAACAGATCATCGACGCCGATACCTTCACCGTGCATGCGAGCAGCGTGCTGCCCTCGTGGATCTCGTGACGCAACCCGGCGCGGTTCCGTTCAGCGGTCGAGTTCCGCCAGCGTTTCGAGCCCCTGGCGCAGGCGCTCGCGGTTCGGCGCCGCCCCAATCGAGATCCGCACGCCCCGGACCCCGCAGCCGCGACCCGCGCTGAACGCCGAATCGCCGACGACGGCGACTCCGGCAGCGAGCGCCCGCGAGACAAAGCCGGCACTGTCGCGGGTGCGCGGCTGCATCCAGACATGCGGGCAGTCCGGACGCCCGGTCCATTGCGAACCGGCCAGCAGATCTCCGGTGATCCGGAAGCGCCCGGCCAGCTCGGCACGCTGACGCGCGACGCGCTTTTCGGCCGTGCCGTCGGACAGCCAGCGCGTCGCAAGCATCAGCGAAAGCGACGACACGAACCAGCTCGTGCGGTGGCCCGCGTCGGTGAGCCGGCTGCGCAACCCAGGCGGCAGGACGAGGTAACCGATGCGCAGCCCCGGCGACACGGATTTCGACAGGCCTCCCAGGTAGCACACCCGTTCCGGTGCCAGCGCGGCCAGTGCGGGAATCCCGTCTGCCGCCAGCGGCCCATAGACGTCTTCCTCGAAGATCAGCGCATTGCATTTGCGTGCGATTGCGACGATCGCCTCGCGCCGGGCAAGACTCATCGTCGCGGTGGTCGGGTTGTGGAGCGTCGGTGACAGGATCGCGAGCCGCCCCGGAGATGCGCGCAGCGCGGCCTCGAACGCGTCGGGCAGGACGCCTTCACCATCCATTGCGACCGGCTGCAGGCGCAGGCGACGCTGCCGCGCGAGCGCCTTCATCCCGGGATAGGTCAGCGCCTCGGTGACGATCCGCCCGCCTCCGTCAAAAAGGCTCAGGGCCACCTCCAGCGCATGCTGGGCACCAGCGCAGACGACGAGATCGGACGGCTCGACCTGCACGCCACGCCGGCGCAACCAGGTCGCCGCCACCGCTCGGTGAACCTGCCAGTCCCCGGATCCGGGGTAGTGCAAGGTCGCTGCCGCCTCGCCCCGGGACAGCGCCTGGATGCTGCGCAGCAGGTCCGCATCTCGCAGCTCCAGGGTCGGGGTGTTGACCGACAGGTCGATGAGCTCGCGCGCGTGCGTCCGCTCGCGTGCGAACAGGCTCGCCTCGGAGGCGCGCGCCAGCACATAGGTGCCGCGCCCGGTCTCGCCGCTCACCAGCCCGCGCCGCGCAGCCTCGCGATACGCCCGGGTCACCGTGCTGACGTTCAGTCCGAGCAGGTCGGCGAGCAGGCGATGGGTCGGCAAGCGCTCTCCGGCCTGCAGGCCGCCTTCGCGGATGCCGCGTGCGATCTCCTCGACGATCGCCAGGTAGGCCGGGGTTCCGGAAACGAGGTCGGGAAGCCACATTGTCATGCATACAATTGAAGGAATCGTGCATACAAAATAGCGCAAGAAGTTCCTCGACGCCATCGCTCGAGATCCCCCATCCGCAACCCGGAGACGCCCATGCCCTTCACCCTCTCCAGTCTCGAATCCGCCGCCGCTACCGTCCACGCGGTCCTGCCGCCCACCCCCCAATACAGCTGGGCGCTGCTCAACCAGCGGCTCGGCACCGAGCTATGGGTCAAGCACGAGAACCACACGCCGCTCGGTGCATTCAAGGTGCGCGGCGGACTCACCTACTTCGAGCACCTTCGCCGCAGCGCACCGCAGGTACGCGAGGTCGTCTGCGCCACGCGCGGCAATCACGGCCAATCGGTCGCGTTCGCGGCCGCCCGCCATGGCCTGCGCGCAACGATCGTCGTGCCTCACGGCAACAGCACCGAGAAGAACACCGCAATGCGCGCACTCGGAGCCGAGCTGGTCGTCGTCGGCGACGATTTCCAGGCCGCCCGGGAGCACGCGGCACGACTGGGCAGCGAGCATGGCATGCACGCCGTGCCCGCTTTCGATCCACTGCTCGTGGCCGGCGTGGCCAGCTACGGCCTCGAGTTCCTGCGCGGTGCGCCCCCCCTGGACGTCGTCTTCGTGCCGATCGGCATGGGTTCAGGTGCGTGCTCGATGATCGCCGCACGCGATGCGCTCGGCTGCCGGACCGAGATCGTCGGCGTCGTCTCCGCACACGCGCCGGCCTACGCGCGCTCCGTGACCGAAGGCCGTCTCGTCACCCACCCAGCCTCGACCCGGCTCGCCGACGGCATGGCCTGCAGCACACCCGACCCAGCCGCCCTCGAAATCCTCCGGCGCGGCCTTGCCGACATCGTCGAAGTGAGCGACGACGAAGTCGCCACCGCAATGCGTGCCCTGTTTGAAGACACGCACAACGTCGCCGAAGGCGCCGGCGCCGCCGCACTGGCGGCGGCACTCCAGCGCAAGGCCTCGGTGCGCGGGCGCCGCTGCGGCATCGTCGTGACGGGCGGCAACGTGGACCGGACGATGTTCCGGGAGGTGCTCGCGGACGAACCCGAAGGAACTGCCTCCACAGCGTGAGCCGCGCACCGGGATCGCCCGCGGCGGGCCATCCCGATTCGCAACAGGCTCCCCGGCCCTTCGATATGGGGTAGTCTTCGCCTGTTTCCCCGGTTGCGAAGCGTGCCGCCCGATGAGCAAGATCACCGACCTGCTGGACCGACTTCGCAGCCTGTTGCCGCGGCGCCGCCGAGGCCTGGACGGCGGCGACTCGGAACCGGGTCCGGACGAGCAGGCGACGGCCGACGCCGGTCCCGCAGACTCCGGTGCAGCGCCGCACCGGCCTGGCCCTGGTACGAGGCTGCTTCAGCGCCTGCGCGACCTGCTGCCCTCCAGGCGGGCGCGTGCCGAAGACAGGGACGAAGGCGGAGACGGTGACGGAGCGTTCGCTCCGGATCCCGCAGCATCGCCTGCGACCAGTGACGGCGCCGAGATCCTTCCCGACGATCTGGAAGAAGACCGCCTGCTCATCGAACGCGCCCGGCGCCGCTTGCTGTGGAAGAAGCGGCTATTGATCGGTGTTCCGGTTGTGGTGCTCGGACTTGGTCTGCTCGCAGCGATCGCCACCGGGATCGCCTATCTCCTGGCGCCCGGCGAAGAGCCCGCCCCGGCTCCCGTCGAGGCCACGCTCAGCGCCCCGGCGCCCGACGGGGCAGCAAGCGTGAAGCCGCCCCAGGCCGAGGAAGCGGGCGCCCCGGCAACCGACGCCCCGAAGCCGGATCCGGAGGAGGAGATTCGCCGGCTCAAGGCCGAACGCGACGCACTCGAAGAAGAGAACCGCACGCTGGCCGAGCGCAACCGCAAGCTCGTCGAAGCCGCAGCCAAGCGCAATGCACCGCGCGCCCAGAGAAGCGCCGGCACCGAACCCAAGGCCGAGCCGCCGCCCGACCCTTCGGCCGACTGCACGATCTCCGATCCGTCCAATCTCGCGGAGTCGCTGCGGCGCTGCATCGACGACTTCAACACGAACAGCCGCTGAACCCGCACACGGTTCGCGCGATCCGCCGTCTCCCTCCCCTACGCCCCATGCGCCCAAGCTTCGGCCCCGTGTTCACACTGCTCGCAATGCTCAAGCCCTACCGCGGGCGCGTGCTGATCGCAGGGCTTGCGCTGATCGTGGCCGCCACGGCCATGCTCGCCGTCGGCCAGGGGCTGCGTGCGGTCATCGACCAGGGCTTCTCGGCGGGCGATCCGGCCTGGCTCGACCGCACGCTCGCGGCCATGTTCGGTGTCATCGTCGTGCTCGCGCTCGCGACCTTCACGCGCTTCTACCACGTGTCCTGGCTGGGCGAGCGGGTGACGGCCGACCTGCGCCAGCGCGTGTTCGATCACCTGCTGACACTGCCGCCGTCCTGGTTCGAGGCGGGCCGCACCGGCGAGGTGATCTCGCGCCTGACCTCCGACACGGCGCAGATCGAAAGTGTGGTCGGCTCCAGCCTGTCGATTGCGCTGCGCAACCTGCTGCTGCTCGTGGGCGGACTGGCGATGATGTTCACGACCAGCCTCAAGCTCACCCTGCTGACGCTCGCCGGCGTGCCGCTGGTCGTGATTCCGATCGTGTCCTTCGGACGCCAGGTGCGCCGCCTCGCACGTGCGAGCCAGGACCGCATCGCCGAACTCGGCAACCGCATCGACGAGACCGTCCACGAGATCCGCATCGTCCAGGCCTACGGCCACGAAGACGCCGACCGGCGGGCGTTCGGGCAGCTCGTCGCCCACGGCTTCGACACCGCCCGCCAGCGCATCCGCATGCGCGCCCTGCTGGTCGCGATCGTGCTGCTGCTCGTCTTCGGCGCAATCTCCTTCATTCTCTGGATCGGCGGCCATGATGTGCTCGACGGACACATCAGCGCCGGCCAGTTGTCCGCCTTCGTGTTCTACGCCGCGCTGGTCGGCGGCAGTGTCGGCGCACTGTCCGAGGTCTGGGGCGACCTGCAGCGTGCGGCCGGCGCCACCGAGCGGCTGATGGAGATCCTCGACGCCCAGCCGGCGATCGAGACGCCCGCCCAGCCCCGGGCGCTCCCCGAACCTTCGCGCGGCGAAGTGTGCTTCGAGGCGGTGTCGTTCCGCTATCCCACCCGCCCCGACATTGCCGCACTCGAAGAGTTCACGCTGACCGTCGCTCCGGGCGAGACCGTCGCGCTGGTCGGCCCTTCAGGTGCCGGCAAGAGCACCGTGTTCCAGTTGCTGCTGCGCTTCTACGACCCGGCCACCGGGACGCTTCGCATCGACGGCGTGCCACTCACCGCAGCCGATCCGCGCGCGGTGCGCAGCCGCATCGCGCTGGTGCCGCAGGAACCGGTGATCTTCGCCGCAAGCGTTGCCGAGAACGTTCGCTACGCCCGCCCCGATGCGAGTTTCGACGAACTGCGCGCGGCCTGCGATGCCGCCTGGGCCGACGAGTTCATCCGCACGCTGCCGCAAGGCTACGACACCGATCTGGGCGAGCGCGGCGTGCGCCTGTCGGGCGGCCAGCGCCAGCGCATCGCGATCGCGCGCGCAGTGCTCGCCGACCGCCCCATCCTGCTGCTCGATGAGGCAACCTCCGCGCTCGACGCCGAAAGCGAACGCATGGTGCAGCGCGCCCTCGAGCGCCTGATGGAGAACCGCAGCACGCTCGTGATCGCACACCGGCTGGCGACCGTGCAGAAGGCCGACCGCATCGTCGTGATGGAAGCCGGCCGCATCGTCGAGACCGGAACCCATGCCTCGCTGGTGCGACAGGACGGGCTTTACGCCCATCTTGCGCGGCTGCAGTTTTCCGCCTGAGGCCCGATCTGCCCGCCGCTGCGCTTCCGGAGCCCGGTGGCGTTCGCGGGTAGAATCGAGGCCCCGACTCAAGGAGATCCATCATGTCCCGAACCCTGGTCCTGACCGCCATCGGCAACGACCGCCCCGGACTGGTCGAGGAGATCTCGACGGTCCTCACGAACCATGAAGGCAACTGGCTCGATTCGTCGATGGCGCGCCTGGCCGGCAAGTTTGCCGGCGTGCTGACCGTCGAGGTGCCCGATGCCCAGGAAGCCGCGCTGCTGGCCGCCCTTTCTGCCCTCGCCAGCCTGCGCGTGAGCGCCGAACCCGCCCTCGGCACCGCGGCCGACCCGGGCTACAGCCGGCGCCTGAGCTTCAGCCTCGTCGGCCACGACCGGATCGGAATCGTGCGCGAAGTCTCGCAGATCTTCGCCCGCCATCAGGTCAACGTCGACAAGCTCAATACCTGGACCAGCACCGCGCCGATGTCATCCGAGATCCTCTTTCACGCCGCGGCAGACCTGCGCGCCGGCGACACCCTCGACGCCGACGCCCTCAAGGCCGATCTCGAACGCGTGTCGAGCGACCTGATCGTGGATATCGACCTCGACGAGCAGATCGGCTGAATCCTTCAGGTTCGCCTGCCCCGCGACGACCGGCTGGCGGACGCACGATGTTATCCTTCGAACCCTTCCCCCAACCAGATCACCCCAGACGGATCCCATGGCCCAGTATGTAATGTCGATGCTCCGCGTGAGCAAGATCGTTCCGCCCAAGCGTCAGATCATCAAGGATATTTCGCTCTCCTTCTTCCCGGGCGCCAAGATCGGCCTGCTCGGCCTCAACGGTTCGGGCAAGTCGACCGTGCTGCGGATCATGGCCAATGAGGACAAGGAATACGACGGCGAGGTGCAGCACCTTGCCGGTATCCGCATCGGCTACCTGCCGCAGGAGCCGCAGCTCGACGCCGGCAAGACCGTGCGCGAGGAGGTCGAATCCGGCCTGGGCGAGATTCTCGAAGCGCGCCAGAAGCTCGATGAGATCTACGCCGCCTACGCCGAACCGGACGCCGACTTCGACAAGCTCGCCGAGGAGCAGGCGAAGTACGAGAACATCCTTGCGACCTCCGGGGCCGACATCGACACCCAGATGGAGATCGCCGCCGACGCGCTGCGCCTGCCACCCTGGGAGGCCGTGATCGGCAAGCTGTCGGGCGGCGAGAAGCGCCGCGTGGCGCTCGCGAAGCTGCTGCTCTCGAAACCCGACATGCTGCTGCTCGACGAACCCACCAACCACCTCGACGCCGAGTCGGTCGAGTGGCTGGAGCAGTTCCTGACGCGCTTTCCCGGCACCGTCGTCGCCGTCACCCACGACCGCTACTTCCTCGACAACGCGGCCGAATGGATCCTCGAACTGGACCGCGGCCACGGCATCCCGTGGAAGGGCAACTACTCTTCGTGGCTGGAGCAGAAGGAAGCCCGCCTGGAGCAGGAGTCGAAGCAGATCGACGCCCACATGAAGGCGATGAAGCAGGAACTCGAATGGGCGCGCTCCAACCCCAAGGCGCGCCAGGCCAAGAGCAAGGCACGTCTCGCCCGCTACGAGGAAATGACCACCGTCGAATACCAGAAGCGCAACGAGACGCAGGAGATCTTCATCCCGCCCGGCGAGCGCCTGGGCGACAAGGTGATCGAGTTCAACGGCGTCTCCAAGGCTTTCGGCGACAAGCTGCTGATGGACAACGTGAGCTTCAGCATCCCCCCGGGCGCCATCGTCGGCATCATCGGCCCCAACGGCGCCGGCAAGTCGACGCTGTTCCGCATGATCCAGGGCGCCGAGCAACCGGATGCAGGCGAAGTCGTCATCGGCTCCACGGTCAAGATCGCCGCCGTGGACCAGTCACGCGAGGGGCTCGCGAACGACAAGACCGTGTTCGAGGCCATCTCGGACGGCGCCGACATCCTCACCGTCGGCCGCTTCGAGATGCCGAGCCGCGCCTACATCGGGCGCTTCAACTTCAAGGGCGGCGACCAGCAGAAGATCGTCGGCAAGCTCTCGGGCGGCGAACGCGGCCGCCTGCACCTGGCCAAGACGCTGATCGCCGGCGGCAACGTGCTGCTGCTCGACGAACCGTCCAACGACCTCGACGTCGAGACCCTGCGCGCCCTCGAAGACGCCCTGCTCGAATTCGCCGGCTGCGCGCTCGTGATCAGCCACGACCGCTGGTTCCTCGACCGCATCTGCACCCACATCCTCGCGGCCGAAGGCGATTCGCAATGGACCTTCTTCGCGGGCAACTACCAGGAATACGAGGACGACAAGAAGAAACGCCTCGGCGAGGAAGGCGCCAAGCCCCGGCGCATCCGCTACAAGCCGATCAGCCGCTGAAACCGGACTGGATCATCGTCCGGCATCCCTCGGACGATGATCCCCCTCGCGAACCTAGCGAAGCGATTCCCGAATGTGTTGCGCGCGTCGTACCTGGAACCGCTTCGGTTTCACGTCCCGCGAGGCAACGCCAGCCATGAGCCGCGCGGGTGCGAGAGCCCCCCGTGTCGCGCTCCATGGCCTTATGCATCTTCATCCTTTGGACCGACCCAGAATAGGGGGTTATGCGCTACCTCCCACAGATAGCCGTCCGGATCGGCAAAGTAGCCGCAGTAACCGCCCCAGAACACCTTCTGGGCAGGCTTGACCAGTTTGGCACCCGCCGAGACAGCCTGTTCCATGAGTTCGTCAACTGCCGCTTCCGAATCCACGTTGTGCGCAATCGTGAAGCCAGCAAACCCGCTGCCCTCTGCAGGCACCCCCGCGTCTTCCGCCAACGCTTCACGCCCGTACAGGCCGAGCCAGCTCCCATTGAGTGTGAAGAACGCGACCTCTGGCGGTGAATCCATCTTCGGCAGGCCAAGGCCCCGCTCATAGAAGCGGACCGACTCCTTCAGATCTCTGACGCCTAGAGTGATCATGCTGATCCTTGGCCTCATTCGGGATCCTCCCATGATGGAACTTGAAGCAAGTGACATTCGTTTGGTCACGGAGTCTCCTCTGACGGCAAAGGTTGAGCTGAGGCCGCAGCCCGTCAGGGCCATCGCGCCTGCAGCGGATTGTCATGCGTCATGCGCGAACACACCGTGACACGCCAACCCGCCATGTGTATAGTTTTTGCAATTGATACACACTGCGGAGACCGCCATGCGGACAAACATCGTGATAGACGACGACCTCATGGATGAGGCCCTGAAGGCCACCGGCCTCAAAACCAAGAAGGAAGCCGTGGAGCTTGGCCTTAAGACCTTGATTAAGCTGAAAAACCAGGCCGCAATCAAGCGTTTCCGGGGCAAACTGAACTGGGAGGGTGACCTCGCCGAATTGAGGGCCGCCCGGTGATAGTGATCGATTCCAGCGTCTGGATCGATTACTTCAACGGAATTGCCAGCCCCGAAACCGATAAGCTCGACGCCCTGCTTGGGGTTGAACCTCTGGCCGTGGGCGATGTGATTCTTGCCGAAGTGCTCCAGGGTTTCCGGAGCGATACAGACTACAAGACCGCCAAGAGCCTCATGAGCTCTTTGATCGTTGTTGAGATGCTTGGCGAAGCCAACGCCATCAAGTGCGCCGACAACTACAGGGCACTCCGCAAACGTGGCGTCACGATTCGAAAGACGATCGACGTCTTCATTGCCACGTACTGCATCGAGAACAAGTGCCCACTGCTTTTTCAGGATCAGGACTTCCTGCCATTCGTTGAGCACATGGGCCTTCTACCCGCTATCAAGAGCGCATAGCGTAGAAATCACCGGACGCCGCGCGGGGCGGCTTTAGAAAGCCTAAAGGCGGGTGTTCGGCGGTCCGGTTGACTGTAGGGTTGGGCGTCATTTTAGTAACTGCCTATCGATCCAAGCGTCCCAATTGAGATGCCCGTCATCGAAATCTGTGGCCTTAACTACTACGAGAGCGACCAAAATCAGGAACTGCGCGTAGAAATCTGTAAGTTGATACGTATGAACGCTACCGCGAATCGTTCTGTGGGCCTCGAACTTGCTGCTGTGAAAGAGCGCGTTCCTAAGGCGAGCATATGTGTCCATGGAACGCTCAAGCTGAGATTCGCTGAAGCTGAATACTTTGAAACCGAGTTTGCGAAGGTGCTTGTTTAGGAGTACGGCGACCTCCTTCGAATTGAAGTCGTTGAGCGCCTTGCGAACGTAAGTTTCCAAACCGGAGAAGAGTAGAAAGTAAGAGACCTCGATGAATGGCTTTCGCTGACGAAAGGTTTCGGTGGTCTTAAAGAACAGGATTCTGTATCCGGTTGCTTCACAGTGCGCCGAATCGCCAAGGCGTTGAAGTGCCTTTTCAATGAAAGAGGCCCGGGAATTGGGAAAAAATGTGTCGCTGCCAATTATGGCTCCGCCACCGTTATGGCGTCGTGAAGTCCTGAGGACTCTTGGAAACTGATCGTGCGGATGTGTCAGCTCAAGAGGCATTGGCTCAGTCACTACGACATCTAAGTGCTCAATAAATGAGAGCACAGCTTCAAGTCTAAACAATAGATCGCGAGGAAAGTCTTCAGCAATAACAACCGCAGTGAGGTTGTATTGATCAAGAGCACGAGCGGAATCTTGGGCCTCGCGAAAGGAATTCATGAGTGGGACAAACTGCATTCCACACACCGCAAACGGGCGCGTAATTTCAAAGCCGTAGATTCCGCAGACAAAGGGCACTTTATGACGCCCAACGTCGAAGCTCAGGGACGCTGCGCGGCTTTATCGCGCAGCGTCCCTTGGAGCGTAGTGTTAGCCATTGACGCCCCGAAGATGTTCTTTCGGTGCCAGTCCAGAAATGCA
>JAHDYG010000008.1:6237-130260 GCA_023383815.1 Rhodocyclaceae bacterium | reverse complement strand
AGGCCCGTTCGGCGAGTACACCGGCTACCGCACCAGCCCGCGCGACTTCCGCGTGACCTTCCGCGTCGATGCGATCACCTATCGCAACAACGCGACGATGACGATCTCCAACATGGGCGTGCCGCAGGACGAAGGCCAGTTGCTGCGCTCGTTCTCGCTCGGGCTGGAGCTGGAGAAGCTCCTCAAGAGCCAGGGCATCCCGGTGACCGGCGTCTACATGCACCCGCGCTCGACCCACCACATGATGATCGTCGGCGTGAAGCCGACCTATGCCGGCATCGCCATGCAGATCGCGCAGCTCGCCTTCGGCAGCAAGCTCGGGCCCTGGTTCCACATGGTGATGGTGGTCGACGACCAGACCGACATCTTCAACTGGGACGAGGTCTATCACGCGTTCTGCACGCGCTGCAATCCCGAGCGCGGCATCCATGTGTTCAAGAACACGACCGGCACCGCGCTCTATCCGCACGCGACGCCGCACGACCGCAAGTATTCGATCGGCTCGCAGGTGCTGTTCGACTGCCTGTGGCCGGTGGACTGGGACAAGACCAATGACGTGCCGACGCTGGTGAGCTTCCGCAAGGTCTATACGCAGGAGATCCAGGACAAGGTCACGAACAACTGGACCGACTACGGCTACGCGCCGGTGAAGTGAGGAAAACGACATGAGCAATCTGTGGGAAGTCTTCGTGATGGACCTGAACGAACTGGCCGAGGGCAAGGAGCTGGAACTGACGATCCGGACCCTCAACCCGGGCCGCCAGAAGTACACCTACCAACGCGTGCGCGCCGAGGTGTCGAGCAGGCTCGACCAGTTCGCCGACGCGCTGCAGGTAAGGCTCGGGCGCGGCCAGCTGAGCGATCGCAGGTTCTCGATCCGCGTCATCGAGCCGGTACAGCGCATGCCGGCGCACTACCGGTAGCGGCGTGACCCGCACCGGGCCGCGCCCGCAGGGCCGGCCCGGCACCCCACCCCGACCCCGATCCAACCTGAACGGACCAAGCTCATGGGGCATTCCGACCTGCGTGAATTCCTGGCCGATCTCGGCGACGACCTGCGGCACGTGACGCAGCCCTTCGACCCGCGTTTCGAGATTGCCGCGGCGCTGCGCAGCCTGCCACCGGACGGGCCGGCGCTGCTCTTCGAGAGAATCGTGGGCTACCCCGGGGCGCGGGTCGCAGGCAACCTCATTGCGAACCGCACACGCCTCGCGCGCGCGCTCGGCACAACGCCCGAAGCGCTCACCCGGACCTGGATCGAGAAGAAGCAGACGGCCTTTGCGCCAGTCTCGCTGCGTGGCCGTGCGCCCGTGCAGGAGGTCGTCCATGCGAGCCCGGCATCGGTGCTCGATCACCTGCCCGTACTCACCCACCACGCGCTCGACGGCGCACCCTTCCTCACCAGCGGGGTGGTGCTGTGCACCGACCCGGCGAGCGGGCAGCGCGGCATGGGCATCCATCGCATGATGATCCAGGGCGGGCGACGCCTCGGCATTCTGCTCGCCAACCCGCCGCTGTCACGCTTTCACGCGGCAGCCGAATCGGCCGGCCGGCCGCTCGATGTGGCCATCGCGCTCGGCGTCGAGCCGGCGCTGCTGCTCGCCGCAGTGGTCAAGAGCGGGCCGCTCGGACCGGACAAGATGGCGGTCGCCGGCGGCCTGCGCGGTGCGCCGGTCGAGCTGGTGCAGGCGACGAGCGTCGACGTCGCGGTGCCGGCGCGCGCCGAGATCGTCATCGAGGGCCGTGTGCTGCCGGGCGTGCGTGCGCCCGAAGGGCCGTTCGGCGAGAACACCGGCTGCTACTTCTCGAACGTCAGTCCGGTGGTCGAGGTGAGCGCGATCACGCACCGCGACAACTTCATCTATCCGGGCCTGTGCCCGTGGTCGGGCGACGTCGACATGCTGCTGTCGCTCGCCGCGGGCACCGAACTGCTGGGTCAGTTGCAGGGCCTCGTAGGCGGCGTCGTAGACCTCGAGCTTCTGCCCGGCACCGCCGGCTTCTCGGCCGTGATCGCGGTGCACGGCTGCCCGTCCACCGAAGTGCGGCGCCTGCTGATGCTGGCGCTGAACCTCGACCGGCGGCTCAAGAGCGTCACCGTCGTCGACGACGACATCGACCTTCGCGATGCGCGCGAGGTCGGCTGGGCGATGGCAACGCGCTTTCAGCCCGACCGCGACACCGTGATCGTGCCGCGCACCGAGGGCTACGTCATCGACCCCTCCTCGGCCGGTGGCGAGGGCTCGAAGATCGGCTTCGACGCAACCCGCGGCGCGGGCCCGGAGTTCGACAAGATCACGCTGGAACCGGCGGCCCTGCGCAAGGCGCGGGCGGTGCTCGAAGAACTGTTGTCCTGACGGGAGACCTGCAATGAAGCTCGTGGTCGGCATCTCCGGCGCCAGTGGCGCCATCTACGGCATCCGCATCCTCGAGGTGCTCCGGCAGGCCGGGGTCGAGACGCACCTGGTGATGTCGGATTCGGCCAAGCGCACGATCGCGTATGAAACCGACTACTCGATCCAGGACGTCAAGGGGCTCGCGACCCGCATGCACGACATCAACGACGTCGGTGCGGCGATCTCGAGCGGCTCGTTCCGCCACGACGGCATGGTGATCGCGCCGTGTTCGATCAAGACGCTCTCGGCGCTCGCGCACTCGTTCAACACCAACCTGCTGATCCGCGCCGCCGACGTGACCCTCAAGGAGCGGCGCAAGCTGGTGCTGATGGTCCGCGAGACGCCGCTGCACCTGGGGCACCTGCGCCTGATGACGCAGGTCACCGAGACCGGGGCGGTGCTGGTGCCGCCGCTGCCCGCCTTCTACCATCGCCCGCGCACGCTCGAAGACATCATCGACCAGTCGGTGAACAAGGCGCTCGACCAGTTCGGACTCGATCTGGATCTCTTCAAGCGCTGGACCGGCAACGAAGAGCGCGGAGAGGCCCGGGCGCCCCAGGTCACGCCATGCTGATCTTCGATCGCCGTCCCGCGTCGCACACGATGATCGCGCTCGAAGGCCGGGTCAGCAGCGGGCTGGGCGAGGGTACACGCTTCATGGCCCTCGACTGGGTGCAGGCACAGTGCCGCGAGCGGCTTGGCCTGGCGCCCTGGCCGGGCACCTTCAACCTCGCGATGTCCGGCCCGCGCTGGGAGCGCTATCGGAGCCTGCTGCAGGCCGCCCCGAACGACGCAGCGGCAGCCGGCCCGGTCATCGCCCTCAGCCCGCCACCCGGCTTCTGCGCCGCAAACTGTGTGGCGCTTCGCATTGCCGGCACGCTCGACGGCTACGCAATCGTCCCGCTGCTCGACGACTACCCGGACGACAAGCTCGAGATCATCGCCGCGCAGCCGATCCGCTGCGCGCTCGGGCTCGCCGACGGCGACCGGGTAACGCTCACGATGCCTTCCGTATTTCAGATCCATGACGCGCCCTGCGCACTGTGCCGGCCCTTGCCCCGGGAGGGAGATCGACCATGACGCCTCTGTACTGTCCGCAATGCCGATCCGGCCTCGTCCGCGTGCCCGTGCAGGGGCGCGAGCGTGAGCAGTGCCCGGCCTGTGGCCACACCGTCTTTCACAACCCGGCCCCGGTCGTGCTGGCGCTGGTCGAACACGAGGGCCATCTGGTGCTGATCCGCCGCGGCCTTGATCCGCTCGCCGGTTACTGGGCACCCCCGGGCGGCTACGTGGAAACGGGCGAGTCGGTCGAGGACGCGGTGATCCGCGAGGCCCGCGAGGAGACCGGACTGGACGTCGCGGTCGACGGCCTCGTCGGCGTGTACTCACGCGCCGACGTGCGGGTCGTGCTGGCCGCCTACCGCGCGCATTCGACGGGAGGGGTTCCGCTCGCCGGCGATGACGCCGCCGGGATCTGCCTCGTCGCACCCGGGCAGTTGCCGGTCCAGCCCCCACCCCGGACTGGAATGCCGATCGACGAATGGTTCTGGGGCGTCATCGAGGAGGTGACCGCACCGTGGCGCTGGGAGCGGCAACCCCGGGCGCGCGTCGCCCAGCGCTGACGCCACTGCAGCACGAACCCCCGGACGCCGTACCCGCTTACGGCCCCAAAGCACCGAGACCGCAACCGATCCTTCACCGCGAGACCGATCCGATGCCCTACTTCGATCCAGCCACCGAAACCCTGCCCCGCGCGGCACTGAATGCCCTGCAACTGCACAAGCTGCAGGAGATGATGCGCGAGCTGTGGGGGAAGAACCGCTTCTACAGCAACAAATGGCGCGCCGCCGGGCTCCAGCCGGAGGACATCCGCTCGCTCGAGGATCTCGCGCGCCTGCCGCTGACAACCAAGAGCGAGCTGATGGCGGATCAGGCCGCAAACGGCCCGTTCGGCAGCAACCTCACCTACCCGGTCGAGGCCTACACACGCATCCACCAGACCTCGGGCACGACCGGCGTGCCGCTCAAGGTGCTCGACACCGCCGAGTCCTGGGACTGGTGGGGGCGGTGCTGGGCGCACGTGCTCGCGGGTTCGGGCGTGACGGCGTCCGACCGTGTTTTCCTCGCCTTCGCCTTCGGCCCCTTCATCGGTTTCTGGGCGGCGATGGAGGGCGCGCGCAAGCTCGGCGCGATGATGATCCCGGGTGGCGGACGCGACTCCGCGCAGCGCCTGGAACTGATGCGTGACGCCGGGGCGACCGTCCTGTGCTGTACCCCCACCTACGCGCTGCGCCTTGCCGAGGTCGGGCGCGAAAGCGGCTTCGACCTGCGCTCGATCCCGCTCCAGGCCTCGGTGCATGCGGGCGAGCCGGGTGCCAACATCCCCGCCACCAAGGCGCGCATCGAAGGCGCCTGGGCGGCCAAGTGCTTCGATCACGCGGGCGCCTCCGAGATCGGCGCCCACTCGTTCGAATGCGAGGTGCAGCCGGGCGGCACCCACCTGATCGAAAGCGAGTTCATCGCCGAGGTCATCGACCCGGCCAGCGGCGCCGCGGTGCCCCCCGGCCAGCGCGGTGAACTGGTGATCACCAATCTCGGACGCTGGGGCTTCCCGATGATCCGCTACCGCACCGGCGATCTCGTCGAGGTCAATCTCGAGCCCTGCGCCTGTGGCCGCAGTTTCATGCGCTTCGAAGGCGGCATCCTCGGTCGGGCCGACGACATGGTGACGGTGCGCGGGGTGAACGTGTTTCCGGCCGGCGTCGAAAACATCCTGCGCAAGTTCCCGGAAGTGGACGAGTTCCGCATCACCGTGAGCCGGGTCCGCCACATGGACGAGATGGATGTCGAGGTCGAGCTGTGCGAGGGCGCGGACTCGACCGTTGTGCACAGCATCGCCGAGCGCCTCGACACGCTGCTGTCGTTTCGCCCACGGGTTCATCACGTCGGCCACAACGCCTTGCCGCGCTTCGACATGAAGGCCCGGCGCTTTCATGTGAATCGCTCGCTGTAGTCCGCTGCCGCTGCCGCCGCCGCCAATGGCCCCCGATCCGGATCCGCCCGATCCCGTCGCGCTGCGCTGGACGCGCCCAGCACCGTCGGCGGGGGTCGAGCCGCCGGTGGCAAGCGTTCCCCCTGGCACCGTCGTGTATGCAATCGGCGACGTGCACGGCTGCAGCGACCTGCTGGCAGCCCTCCAGCGCGGCATCGAGCTCGATGCCGGCATGCGCCCGGCCCGCCGCCGCGTCGTCGTCTATCTCGGCGACTACATCAGCCGCGGAACCGATACCCGCGGCGTGCTCGACCGGGTCATCGGCTGGCGCCCACGCGGTTTCGAGATCGTCACGCTGATGGGCAACCACGAGCAGATGCTGATCGGCTTCCTCGAGGGCAATCTCTTTGCCGGCCGGCGCTGGTTCACGCACGGCGGCCGCGAAGTCGCCGCACAGTACCTTGCTCCCGATCTCCTGCCTCAGGCCAACCGACGCGCGCCCATCGAGGATCTGGCACTGCTGCGCGAGCACCTGTACGCGGCACTTCCTTCAGCCCATCGCCAGTTGCTGCAGGCGCTCGCGCTCAAGCACCACGAGGGCGGCTACCTGTTCGTGCATGCCGGGATCCGACCCGGGCTCGCCCTGGAAGCCCAGACCAGCCTCGATCTGCTGTGGATCCGGGGGCGCTTTCTCGATTCGACCGCGCATCACGGGCCGATCGTCGTCCACGGCCATTGCGTGTCGGCCACCCCCGAGATCCGGCCCAACCGCATCGGCATCGACACCGGCGCGTGGCGCACGGGCGTGCTCACCTGCCTCGTGCTCGAAGGCGGGGTGCGCGAATTTCTCCAGACCACGGCTGGAGCACCGATCCCGGCGCTGCACGCCGGATCCGATCAAGGAACAAAGGCCCGGGCAAGGCCAGAGGCGTACGCCCAACCTGCCGCAACGCAGGCGCCCGAAAAGAAGGCAACCCGCAACACCATCGAGGAGGAACCATGAAACTGAAAAGAATCGGTCTGGCGCTGGCCCTGTGCGGACTGGCCGCAACGGGCGCACAGGCCAAGGAAGGTGGCGACCAGTACCCGAACGGCGCCGAAAACTGGCTGGCCGGCGCCGTTCCGCCGCCAGGCACCTACTTCATCAACTACTTCGGCCACTACAGCGGGAAGCTGCGCGACGGCGACGGCGACAAGGTGCCCGACGCCTCCGTCGATGCCTGGTTCGACGCCCTGCGCTTTCTCAAGGTCACCGAGACGCAGATCCTCGGCGGCCACTACGGCATGCACGTGATCGTGCCGATCGTGCACCAGAGCCTGCGGCTCGGCGAGCGGGCCTCGGCGACCGGACTGGGCGATATCACGGTCAGCCCGCTGGTGCTGTCGTGGCACTCGGGCAACTGGCACTGGGCCGCCGCGCTCGACTTCTATGCTCCGACCGGCAAGTACAAGTCGGGCGACGGCCGCAAGAGCATCGGCACGAACTACTGGAGCGTCGAACCGGTGTTCGCGGTCACCTGGCTATCGCCCTCCGGCTGGGAGGCCTCGGCGAAGTTCATGTACAACATCAAGGGCAAGAACAAGGACTTCCGCCCCGCGCCCGGCGCGCCGAAGATGGACTACGAGTCGGGCGACGACTTCCACATGGACTACAACGTGGGCAAGCGCTTCGGCCCGTGGGGCGTCGGCCTGTCGGGCTATTACCTGAAGCAGACGAACGCCGACCGGCTTGACGGCGTGAAGATCCCGTCGGCCATCGGGCCCTGGTCGGAAGGACGCAAGGGCGAGGTGTTCGCGATTGGTCCAAGCGTGATCTACACCGGCTCGACCGGCACGATGTTCATCGGCCAGTGGCAGCATGAAACCAGGGTGAAGAACCGCTTCCGTGGCGACAAGCTGTGGTTCAAGCTGATCATGCCGCTCTGACGCAGCCCCCGGCACCCGGACGGAGCCCGGCCAGGCGGCCGCGGTCCGTCCGTTCCGTTGCACTCAGCGCATCAGGTAGCGCGAGAAGCGCGCCCGCCACTCATCGTCGATTTCGATCGCGCGCGGACCCTTGAGGTCGGCCCACACCAGCACCTGGCGCGCGGTGAAGCAGACGGTGTCGCCCTGGCGGGCGATGATCTCGATCTGCAGCGAGGTGCGCCCGATCTGCAGCACCTGCAGCGTGAACACGAGTTCCTCGCCGATGCGCCCTGGCGCGGTGAAGTCCGCTTCGAGCCGGCGCATCGGCACGCCCCGGCGCAGTTCGGTGTGCAGCGGGCCGAAGCCGACGCCGATGCCGTACTCGAACCAGTCCTCGACGATCTCGTTGCACAGGATGAGGTACTGCGGGTAGAACACGATGCCGGCCGGATCGCAGTGGTGGAAGCGGATGAGCTTGGTGCGTTCGAAGAGCATGATCAGTCGTCCAGGAGGCGGGTGACGAAGGCCGAGACCGCCGCGAGCACGGCCTCGGGCTGGTCCTTGTGCGGCGAGTGGCGGCAGTCGGCTAGCTTCACGAGGTCAACGTCCGCAACCTGTGCGGCGATGCGCTCGATCTGCGCCATCGTACCGTATTCGTCATCCTCGCCCTGGATCGCAAGCACCGGGCAGCGGATTGCGGCCAGGGTTTCCTCGATGTTCCAGGCCCGGAAGTCCGGATGCAGCCAGATGTCGTTCCAGCCACGAAAGGCCGCTTCGACGTCCGCGTGGTACTTGCCCAGGCGCTGGCGCAGATCGGTGTTCTGCCACGCGACTTCGGCCTGGGCGATGCTCGCGACCGACAGATCCTCGACCATCACGTGCGGGGCCATCAGGATGAGGCCGGTGAGCGGCGTCGCAGTGCCGCCGGCACAGATCAGCGCGATCGATCCGCCGTCCGAATGGCCGAACAGGATCGGCCGTTCGAGGCCGAGTCCGGCAAGCAACGCCGGCAGCACCACGAGCCCCTCGTCGTGCATGTAGCGCACCGTGCGCGGCAGCACCGCCGGGTCCGAGCGCCCGTAGCCGGCACGCGAGTACACCACTGCCTCGCAGCCGGTCGCATCCGCGACGCGCTGCGGAAAATCACGCCACATCGCGACCGAACCGAGCCCTTCGTGCAGGAAGACGATGGCCGGTGCCTCGTCGCGCGCGTGCGCCGAGCGCAGGCGGACGACTTCAAGGCCCGTCGATCCGACCTTGACGGTGTGCATGCTCAGACTCCGAGATGGCGCTGAATCAGTTCCGGATCGTTGCGCACCTCGGCGCTCGACCCGTCGAACACGACCCGGCCCTTGACGAGGATCATCGAGCGGTCGGTGACGGCCGTGACCGCGGCGTGGTTCTTGTCGACGATCACGGTGGCGATCCCGGTTGCGTGGATGTCGCGGATCACGCGCCAGATCTCGCGCACGATCAGCGGCGCGAGCCCTTCGGTGGCTTCGTCGAGGATCAGCAAGTCCGGGTTGGTCATCAGCGCGCGGCCGATCGTCAGCATCTGCTGCTCACCGCCCGAGAGCTGACCCCCACCGTGGCCGATGCGCTCGGCCAGGCGCGGAAAGAGTTCCATGATCCGCTCGAAGGTCCATTCGCAACGTCCGTCCACACCGGGGCGCGCCGCCATCACGAGGTTCTCGCGCACCGACAGGTTCGGGAATATGCCGCGCCCCTCCGGCACGTAGGCGATACCCCGGCGGATGATGCGGTGGGTCGGCGCGCCGGTCATGTCCTGGCCGCGCACGCTGACGCTGCCTTCGCGCGCCGCGACCAGCCCGAGCATGGTCCGCAGCAGCGTCGTCTTGCCCATGCCGTTGCGCCCCATGAGGCCGAGCGCCTCACCCTTGCGGATCGTGAAGTCGACCCCGCGCAGGATGTGGCTCAGGCCGTAATAGGTGTGCAGCCGGCGCGCTTCGAGCAGGCTCTCAGACATGGGCGCCCTCCTCTTCCGCGTTCTCGCCCAGATAGGCCTCCTGCACTTCGCGGCTGGCGCGGATCTGCTCAGGGGGGCCCGATTCGAGCACGACGCCGTTGACCATCACGGTGATGCGGTCGGCCACCGCGAACACTGCGTCCATGTCGTGCTCGACCAGGAGGATCGCGCGCGACTGCTTGAGCCGCTTGAGCAGATCGACCATCTGTGCCGATTCATCCGACCCCATGCCGGCCAGCGGCTCGTCGAGCAGCAGCACCTGGGCGTCGGTCGCGAGCACCATCGCGATTTCGAGCTGGCGCTGTTCGCCGTGCGACAGCGTGCCGGCGATGACATTCTCGCGTGCCCCGAGACCGGCCTCGACGAGCGCCGCCCGCGCCCGCTCCAGCGTGTCGGTGAAGCGCAGCGCATCGGTGAAGATCCGCCACGGGCGCTGGTTGCGCGACTGCGCTGCGAGGCGGCAGTTCTCCAGTGCCGTGAACTGCGCAAAGATGTTGGTGCGCTGGTAGCTGCGCCCGATCCCGACGCGCGAGCGCTGGTGTGCGGTGAGCCGGGTGATGTCGCGGCCACGATAGCGGATCGTGCCGCGGGTCGGCGGCAGATCGCCCGACAGCATGTTGATGCAGGTCGACTTGCCCGCGCCGTTGGGCCCGAGCAGCGCATGCAGGACACCGGTCTCGAGGCTGAGGTGGACATCGAGATTTGCGGCCAGTCCGCCGAAATGGCGGGTCAGGCCGGTCGCTTCGAGCACGGGCTCAGCCATTGCGGCCCTCCTTGCGCAGACGGTTCAGGATGCGCCCTGGCAGGGCCGCAAGCCCACCGGGCATGAACAGCACGACGAGCACGATGACCCCACCCATCAGGAGCTGCCAGTGCTTGGTCAGATCGGTGAAGGTTTCCTGCAGCCCCACGAACACGAAGGCACCTGCGATGGCGCCGGCGAGATTGCCCATGCCGCCGAGGATCACCATCAGCAGGACCTGCCCCGACTTGTGCCACGACAGATACTCCGGCGTGACGAAGCCGAACAGCACCGCGTACAGGAAACCGGCGAGCCCGGCCAGCGTGCCGGCGATCGTGAACGCGGCGAGCTTGTACCAGAAGGTGGCGTACCCGAGCGACTGCATGCGGTGCTCGTTGCTGCGGATGCCGACCAGCACGCGGCCGAAGGGCGAACGCAACAGGCGGCTCAGGAACAGATACACGAGCACCATCAGCACGAGGACGAAGAAATACAGATGCACGGTGTCGTAGAGATCGAACGGGGTGTAGCCGCCGATCGCAGCCGTCGGCCGCACGTCGAGGTAGATGCCGTCGGAGCCGCCACCGAGCTTGGTGTCGTGGAAGATGAAATAGGCCATCTGCGCGAAGGCGAGCGTCACCATGATGAAGTAGATGCCTTTGGTGCGCAGCACGAAGAGCCCGATCACGAACGCGGCCAGCCCGGCAGCGAGCATCGCCAGCGGCATGAGGGTCCACAGGCTGGCCGGCGTGAAGTCGGGCGGCGACAGCAGCACCGCCATGTAGGCCGCCAGTCCGAAATAGGCGGCATGGCCGAAGCTCACGAGGCCGGTGAAGCCCACGAGCAGATCGAGACTCATCGCGAAGATCGCGAGGATCAGGATCTTCGCGACGACCTCGGTGTAGAAGTCGGTACCGTAGAACGGAAAGGCCGCAAGGGCGAGGAGCGCGGCCAGCTTGAATGCCCGGGTAAGGTTTTCGCTCATCCGTTCAACCCTTCCTGAAGATGCCTTCGGGGCGCCACAGCAGCACCATCGCCATGACCAGATACACCGCAAGCCCCGCCCACTCGGGCACCAGCACCTTGCCGAAGGTGTCGGCAAAACCGATGATCAGCGCCGCAACCAGCGCACCCCAGACCGAGCCGACGCCGCCGATGACGACGACGACGAAGGAGATGATCAGCACCGAGAAGCCCATTCCCGGATAGACCGACGACAGCGGCGCGGCCAGCATGCCGGCGAGCGCCGCGAGCGACACGCCGATTGCGAACACGACCGCGTACAGCGTCTTGATGTTGATGCCCAGCGCCTGGACCATGTCGCGGTCGTGGCTGCCGGCGCGGATCATCATGCCGAGCCGCGAGCGCTGAATCAGGAAGTACAGGCCGATCGCCAGCACGATGCACACCACCGAGACGACGAGCCGGTAGGCCGGGTAGCTCATCACGTCCGAGAGCTGGATCGAGAACGCGAAAAGCTCCGGGATCGGCACCCCGTGCACGTCGTCGCCGACCGTGAGGCTCCTGAGTTCCTCGAAGATGAGGATCAGGCCGTAGGTGAGCAGCACCTGTTCGAGGTGGTCGCGCTTGTACAGGTGCGAGAAGAGCAGCTTTTCGAGCACCACGCCGAACACGAACGCGAGCGGAATGCCAAGCGCGATCGCCGCGAAGAGGTTGCCCGTCAGGCTCGTGAGGACGAACGCCGCATACGCCCCAAGCATGTAGAAACTGCCATGCGCGAGGTTGATGATGCCCATGATGCCGAACACCAGCGTCAGTCCGATCGCGACCAGGAACAGCAACAGCCCGTACTGCAGGGCGTTGAGTACCTGGATGAGGAAGATCGTGAAATCCATGCAGCGTCCCCGCACGGCGTCAGGAGCCCGCCGGCCCCGGCGGGGCCGGGTCCGAGCGGTACGTCCTGTGCGCCTTCTGGTTTTCCGGAGCTGTTCCGGCTTACATGTTACAACCGGTGGCGGGGTCGTCGAGCTTCGCAGCCGCGATCCCGGAAACCGGATTCAGGTTCCCCTGTGCCTTGCGCAGATAGATATCCTGCACCGGATTGTGCGCCTTCGACAGCGTGAAGGCACCGCGCGGGCTGTCGATCGTCGCACCGCGCATCGCCGCGCGCATCTCGGCCTTCTTGCTCATGTCACCGCCCACGGCCTCCAGCCCCTTGTGCAGCAGTTGCGCCGCGTCATAGCCCTGCACGGCATAGACGTCGGGCGCCATGCCGTACTTGGCCTGGTAGGCCGCGCGGAAGGCCTTGTCCTTCGCGTTGTCGAGCCCGTCGGCATAGTGCAGGGCGGTGACCAGCCCTTCGCCCGCCCCGCCCATGGCCGCGAGCGTGCCGTCGGTCAGGAAGCCGCTCGAATACAGCGGCACGCTGTCCTTGAGTCCGGCCGCGACGTAGTCCTTGACGAATTTGACCGCCCCACCACCGGCAAAGAACACATACACCGCGTCCGGCTTGATCGCCGCGATCTCGGTCAGGAAGGGCTGGAATTCGACGTTCGGGAACGGGGTGGCGAGTTCCTTCACAACCTTTCCGCCCGCTTCCTCGAAGGCCTGTTTGAAGCCCTTCACGGCTTCCTGGCCGGCCGCGTAGTTCCAGGTCAGCGTGACCGCGGTCTTGTGACCCATCCCGGCGGTCGCCTTGCCCATCGCATAGGCCGGCTGCCAGTTGCTGAACGAGGTGCGGAAGAGGTTCGGCGCACAGAGCTGGCCGGTCAGGTCGTCCGCACCGGCATTCGGCACAATGAAGAGCGTGTCGCGGCCACGCGCCACACGGGCCATTGCGAGGGCGACGCCCGAATGCACGGTGCCCACCAGCACGTCGACGCGATCCCGCGTGACGAGGCGGTTGGCATTCTCGGTCGCCTTGGCCGGATCGGATTCGTCATCCACCGCGAAGTACTGGATCTCGCGCCCGGCGAGCTTGCCGCCCTGCTCCTCGACGTAGAGCTTGAACGCGTTGTCGATCGCCGTCCCGAGCGCGGCAAAAGTGCCGGTGGCCGGCAGCATCATGCCGACCTTGACCGGGTCTGCCGCCTGGGCCGCGCCCAGCGGGATCAATGCGCCCATCGCGAGCCCGACGACGGCCTGCATCAGGGTGCGACGTTGTTGCCGATTCTGGTTCATAGGGTCTCCTCCATTGTCATGCGGCGGAACCGGCGGCCCCGCCGACCTTCTGCGTCATCTCAACGATTTGCGCCGAGCGCACGCAACTTGAAGCGCTGGATCTTGCCGGTGGCGGTCTTGGGCAGTTCGTCCACGAACTCCATCCAGCGCGGATACTTGTAGGGGGCGAGATGGCCCTTGACGTGCTGCTTGATCGCCTCGGCCAGATCGGGCGACGGCGTAACGCCCGGCTTGAGCACGACGAAGGCCTTCGGCTTGATCAGCCGGCTCTCATCCTCCAGCCCCACCACCGCGGCCTCCAGCACCGCGTCGTGCTGGATCAGGCAGGCCTCGACCTCGATCGGCGAGACGTAGATGCCGCTGATCTTGAGCATGTCGTCCGAGCGCCCGGCATAGACGTAGTAGCCGTCGGCCGTGCGCGAATACTTGTCGCCGCTGCGCGTCCACGGCCCCTGGAAGGTCGCGCGGGTCTTGTCGCGGTTGTTCCAGTAGCCCATCGCCGCGCTCGGCCCCCCGATCTGCAGCTCGCCGGTGACGTCGGCCTCCTCGATGACGCGTCCTTCGTCATCGACGAGACGCATCTCGTAGCCAGGCACCGGCTTTCCGGTCGTCCCGTAGCGCACGTCGCCGGGCCGGTTCGAGAGGAAGATGTGCAGCATCTCGGTCGAGCCGATGCCGTCGAGGATCGACACACCGAGCCGCTCCTCCCAGCGCTTGCCGATCTCCTCCGGCAGCGCCTCGCCGGCCGAGGTACAGGCGCGCAGGCGCAGGTCGCCGCGCTTTGGAAACTCCGGACTCGCCAGCAGGGCCGCATACAGGGTCGGCACGCCGTAGAAGATCGTCGGCTGGCGCTCGCGCAGGCGGCGAAAGACCGACTCGGGCGTGGGCCGTTCGGCCATCAGGACAGTGGTCGCGCCGACCGACATCGGGAAGGTCAGCCCGTTGCCCAGGCCGTAGGCGAAGAAGAGCTTGGCCGCGGAGAACACGACGTCGTCCTCACGGATGCCGAGCACGCCGCGCCCGTAGAGTTCGGCTGTCTGGATGAGGCTCGAGTGCACATGCACGGTGCCCTTGGGTGCTCCGGTCGATCCCGAGGAATAGAGCCAGAAACAGGCGTCGTCACAGGTGGTGTCGACGGCTTCGAAGGCGTCGGAAGCGTTCGCCAGCAGCGTCGCGAGCGCGTTGTCCCCCCCGGTGGCGCCGGCCACGATGATGCGCTCCAGCGTCGGCACCTTGCCGAGCAGCGGCTCGAACAGCGGCGCGAGCGGCGCGGAGACGACCGCGACGCGCGCCCGGCTGTCGGTGAGCATGTATTCGTAGTCGTTCTGCGTGAGCAGCGTGTTGGTCGCCACCGGGACGATCCCGGCGCGGATCGCACCGAGGAACACGGCCGGAAAATCGATCGTGTCGTGGACGCACATCAGGATGCGCTGCTCGCGCTCGAGCCCGAGCGCACCAAGCGCGTTCGAAACGCGGTTCGCGCGGCGCGCGAGCTCGCCGTAGGTGTACTGCCCGCCGTCGTCGATGTAGGCGGTCTTGTCGGCCCGGCCGTTGGCGAGGTTGCGTCCGATCAGGTCGTCGGCCGCGTTGTAGCGCCGTGGAATCGCAAGGCGCGGCGGACTGCAGCCATGATCGGCCGTACTCAAGGTGTAGCTCATCGTTCTCCTCCTCCTGGATACCCGGTCCCCGTCGGGGCGCTGTGGCCGATCTGCCGTCGGCCTTGCTGGACCTGCCCAGTTCAGCGAATGAAGTCGATCGCCCCCTCCGGCAACAAGTAGAGCACAAGAGCACGGCCACCGGAAACGGTGGGCCGGTGCACGCTGCCCGGCCCATAGACGAGCCAGCCCCGTCCCTGCCCATCGAAGCGGGCATCCCCTTCGAGCGGCATGATCATGTCGATTTCACCATTGGGATGAGCGTGACGCGGGCCGACGACCTCGTTCATGTCGACGACGTCGACGCTGAAGCCCCGTGTCGCGGGCTCCGGCTGGAGGACACGCCCGTAGCGGATGCCGCCATGTTCGCGCTCGCACATCCAGCCCGCCGCAACGGCTTCACGACAGGACTGTGCAATCGCTTCGAACCCTTCAGCGCCGGGCGGAAAACGCTCCATCAGGAAGGTCTGGAGCTGCGCATCGAGCGGCTGGTCACCGATCGCATCAGTGATGGCGCGGATCTGCTGCAAGAACCGTTCAGGGGTCATCGCACCTCCTCTCAAGCCAGCGGACGGGCACCGCGCGGGGCGCTGCCGGTCGACCGCAGCACCCGCTTCGGGGTGTCGGGTACAAGAATACTCTTGATCAAATCACCGTCAAGCATTTTATTGCATACCCAATGAAGCAAAATACTGCATGAACTGGCCCAACAACCCGGAATGGATCGCGTGTCCGAGGCAATCCACTGCATGTGAGAGCCGATAAAATGCACTATAAGGCTTGACTCAGTCTAAAACATGCATTATTTTTCAAACACGCCCTGAATGAACTCCTGAAAGACTGCGGACGAAAACCATGACCTCGACCCGGAATTCAACGCCCGAACATACCCCCGGGATCACACCCGAGAACGGTCCACCGGCCGCCACCGACCCCGGCGCCGACCACGACTTTCTCGCGACCCTCGGGCAGCGTGTACGCGAGATCCGCGACCGGCGCGGCATGGCACGCAAGCTGGTGGCCCGCGACGCCGGCGTTTCCGAACGCCATCTCGCCCACCTCGAGGCGGGGGAAGGCAATGTCTCGATCGTCCTGTTGCGCAACATCGCTCATGCGCTGGACACCTCGCTGATCGAGCTGTTCGCCCCGGAACGCGAAGACACCGTCGAGAAACGGCTGATCCGTCGCTTCCTCGAGCGCCTGCCGCAGCACCGCCTGGAAGAGGTGGTCTTCCGCCTGATGCGCGACTACGGCCACGACGAGGCCGTGCGCCGCAAGCGTATCGCCCTCGTCGGTCTGCGTGGCGCCGGCAAGTCGACACTCGGCGCGCGTCTGGCGCGCGACGAAGGGGTGCCCTTCATCGAACTGGATCGCGAGATCGCACGCGACACCGGCATGCCTTCGAGCGAGATCTTCTCGCTGTACGGGCAGACGGGATACCGCCGGATCGAGAAATCCACCCTCGACCGCGTGATCCGTGAGCATGGCCGCGCCGTGCTGTCGAT
Source organism: Rhodocyclaceae bacterium (assembly GCA_023383815.1). Classification (GTDB taxonomy): domain Bacteria; phylum Pseudomonadota; class Gammaproteobacteria; order Burkholderiales; family Rhodocyclaceae; genus JACOUN01. Next base: position 113,940 of record JAHDYG010000008.1, on the reverse strand, counting down.
CGGCGGCGGCGTGGTGTCGGAACCGGACACCTACGATGCCCTGCTGTCGAACTGCTACACGGTGTGGGTCAAGGCGCAGCCCGAAGAACACATGGCACGCGTCATCGCCCAGGGCGACCTGCGCCCGATGGCCGGCAACGACGAGGCCATGGAGAACCTCAAGCGCATCCTCGAAGCGCGCGAGGCGCTCTATGGCAAGGCCGACGCGACGATCGACACGACCAACGAAACGGTGGAGCAAAGCTATGCCCGCCTCAGACAGCTCGTCACCGGCTGAGCGGCCGTACCGCCACCCCCCGAATTCCCCACAGGAGAGTACACAGTGGATGCCATGACCCGAACCGAACCCACGGACCGCAGCAAGCCGGTCGATTTCCGTACCGAGCCCGCGCGCTACCGCCACTGGCGCCTGAGCTTCGAAGGTGACGTCGCAACGCTCACGCTCGACATCGACGAAGAGGGCGGCATCCGCCCCGGCTACCAGCTCAAGCTCAACTCCTACGACCTGGGCGTGGATATCGAGCTGGCCGACGCGCTGCAGCGCATCCGCTTCGAGCACCCCGAGGTGCGCAGCGTGGTGTTCACCTCGGCCAAGCCGAAGATCTTCTGTTCCGGCGCCAACATCTACATGCTGGGATTGTCCTCACACGCATGGAAGGTGAACTTCTGCAAGTTCACCAACGAGACCCGCAACGGCATCGAGGACGCCAGCCGCCACTCGGGGCTCAAGTTCCTCGCCGCCTGCAACGGCACGACGGCCGGCGGCGGCTACGAGCTGGCGCTGGCCTGTGACGAGATCGTGCTCGTCGACGACCGCAACTCGGCCGTCGCGCTGCCCGAGGTGCCGCTGCTGGGTGTGCTGCCCGGCACCGGCGGCCTCACCCGCGTGACCGACAAGCGCCGCGTGCGCCGCGATCACGCCGACATCTTCTGCACGATCTCCGAGGGCGTGCGCGGCAAGCGCGCGAAGGACTGGCGCCTCGTCGACGAAGTCGTGCGGGCGCAGCAGTTTCCCGAGTACATCGCGCAACGCGCAAGTGCGCTCGCAGCCCTTTCGGACCGCCCCACGAACGCAAGCGGCATCGCGCTGACGCCGCTCGAGCGCACCGACCATGCCGGGGGTTACCGCTACCGCCATGTGGACGTCGCCCTCGATGATCGGGCGCGCACCGCGACGATCACGGTCCGCGCGCCCACAGAAGCCGGCCCGGGCGACATCGCCGGGATCGAGGCAGCGGGCGCGAACTGGTGGCCATTGCAGATGGCGCGCGAACTCGACGATGCGATCCTGACCCTGCGCACCAACCACCTCGACCTCGGCCTGTGGCTGCTGCGCACCGAAGGCGACGCGCAGGCAGTGCTCGCCATCGATGCGGTGCTCGAAGCGCAGCGCGGGCACTGGTTCGTGCGCGAGACGATCGGCATGCTCCGGCGCACGCTGGCACGCCTCGACGTGTCCTCGCGCAGCCTCTTCGCCCTGGCCGAACCGGGTGCCTGTTTTGCCGGCACCTTGCTTGAACTCGCGCTCGCCGCCGACCGCTTCTACCTGCGCGACAGCGAGGACGGCGACAACCACATCGCGCTGTCGGCGATGAACTTCGGCCCGCTGCCGACGGTGGCCGGTCTGACGCGGCTGGCCGCCCGGTTCTACGACGAGGAAGGCCCGATCGCCACTGCGCGTGCGCGCTGCGGCGAAGCACTCGATCCCGCCGCCGCCGACGCGCTGGGGCTTGCGACGGCGATTCCCGACGACCTCGACTGGGATGACGAGATCCGCATCGCGATCGAGGAACGCGTCGCGCTGTCGCCCGACGCACTGACCGGCCTCGAAGCGAACCTGCGCTTCGGCACCGCCGAAACCATGGAGACCCGCATTTTCGGTCGCCTCTCGGCATGGCAGAACTGGATCTTCAACCGCCCCAACGCGGTCGGCCCGGAAGGCGCGCTGAAGCTCTTCGGCTCCGGCAGGAAAGCGCAATTCGACTGGAAACGCGTCTGAGCACCCCCACCCCGAACAGGAGCACCGCGATGATCGACTACAACGAACGCATCCCGAACAACGTCAACCTCTCCGGCAACCGCACGCTGCAGCGCGCACTCGAACACTGGCAACCGTCCTTCCTGCAGTGGTGGGACGACATGGGTCCGGACGGTTCGACCAACTACGACGTCTATCTGCGCACCGCGACCAGTGTCGACCCCAAGGGCTGGGCGCATTTCGACTACGTGAAGATGCCCGACTACCGCTGGGGCATCTTCCTCGCCCCGCAGGACGGCGAGCGCAAGATCCACTTCGGCGAGCACATGGGCGAGCCGGCCTGGCAGGAAGTGCCGGGCGAGTATCGCTCGACGCTGCGCAGGATCATCGTCACACAGGGTGACACGGAACCCGCCTCGGTCGAACAGCAGCGCCATCTCGGCCTCACCGCACCGTCGCTCTACGACCTGCGCAACCTCTTCCAGGTGAACGTCGAGGAAGGCCGCCACCTGTGGGCGATGGTGTACCTGCTGCACGCCCATTTCGGCCGCGACGGCCGCGAGGAGGGCGAGGCCCTGCTGGAGCGCCGCTCGGGCGACGCCGACAACCCACGCATCCTGACCGCGTTCAACGAGAAGACGCCGGACTGGCTGTCCTTCTTCATGTTCACCTTCATCACCGACCGCGACGGCAAGTTCCAGCTCGCCTCGCTCGCCGAATCGGCCTTCGACCCGCTCGCGCGCACCTGCCGCTTCATGCTCACGGAGGAGGCGCACCACATGTTCGTCGGCGAGTCGGGCGTGGCGCGCATCATCCAGCGCACCTGCGAAGTCATGCAGCAACTGCGCACCGACGATCCGGCGAAGCTGCGCGCAGCCGGCGTGATCGACCTGCCGACCCTGCAGAAGTACCTGAACTTCCACTACAGCGTGACGAGCGATCTCTACGGCGCCGAGGTTTCTTCGAACGCGGCCACCTACTACACGACCGGCCTCAAGGGTCGCTTCGAAGAGGGCAAGCTCGACGACGATCACCGGCTGCAGGACAGTCACTACACGATCCTCGACGTCGAAGGCGACCGCATCCTCGAGCGTCAGGTGCCGGCGCTGTCGGCGCTCAACGACCGGCTGCGCGACGACTGGATCCGCGACGTGCAATCGGGTGTCGACCGCTGGAACCGGGTGCCGGCGAAATACGGCATCGACTTCCGCTTCACCCTGCCGCACAAGGGCTTCCATCGCCGGATCGGGATCTTCACCGACCTGCATGTGAGCCCGGATGGCCGCATGCTGTCGGAGGCCGAATGGACCCACCAGCACCACCACTGGTTGCCGACCGAGGACGACCGCCTGTATGTCCACTCGCTGATGGGCCGCTGCCTCGAACCCGGCAAGTTCGCCAACTGGATCGCCCCGCCGGCCCGCGGCATCAACAACCAGCCGGTCGACTTCGAGTACGTGCGCTTCAACTGAAGCCACCCGTTCCGCGCAGGAGGACTCCCGATGAACGCCCCCGCCGAAGCCGCGACGATCGCCCGCCAGCACCTGATCGATCCGGAGATCTGCATCCGCTGCAACACCTGCGAGGAGACCTGTCCGGTCGGTGCGATCACCCACGACGCGCGCAACTATGTCGTGCGCTTCGACGTCTGCGAGTCCTGCCTCGCATGCATCGGGCCATGCCCGACCGGCGCGATCGACTCATGGCGCAACGTCGACCGGGCACAGCCCTGGAGTCTCGAAGCGCAGTATTCCTGGGACGTGCTGCCCGAACCGACGGAACTCGATCGCCAGGCGGCGACACCGCACCCGCCGGCCGAACCGCCCGAAGTGCGCCAGATCACCGACGTGGCCACCGCCGGCCACGGCGGCACGGCGCTCGCTCCATGGTCGGCCGCGCACCCGTACCTGAACCTCTACACGCCCGAACGGCCGGTGACGGCCACCGTTTCCGGAAACTACCGCATCACCGCAGACGGCGCCGAGAGCGATATCCACCACATCGTGCTCGACTTCGGAAGCCTGCCGTTTCCGGTGCTCGAAGGCCAGTCGATCGGGATCCTGCCGCCGGGCAGCGATGCCGCCGGCCGGCCGCATCTGCTGCGCATGTACTCGGTCGCCAGCCCGCGCGAAGGCGAGCGCCCGCAGTACAACAACGTCGCCCTGACCGTGAAGCGCGTCACCCACGACCATGAGGGCAAACCGGCTCGCGGGGTCGCCTCGAACTACCTGTGCGACCTGAAGAAAGGCGACACGGTCCGGGTGACCGGACCCTACGGCGCGAGCTTCCTGATGCCGAACCACCCCGGCGCCTCGATCATGATGATCTGCACCGGCACCGGTGCCGCGCCGATGCGGGCGATGACCGAACGGCGCCGGCGCCGCATGCCCCTCGACGAGGGCGGCGAGCTGATGCTCTTCTTCGGCGCCCGCACACCGGACGAGCTGCCCTACTTCGGGCCGCTGCAGAAGCTGCCCGCGAGCTTCATCGACATCCATCTCGCGTTCTCTCGCGTCCCCGGCCAGCCGCGCCGCTACGTCCAGGATGCGATTCGCGAGCAGGCGGACAAGGTCGCACGCTGGCTGCTCGACGAGAACTGCTACATCTACATCTGCGGCCTGAAGGGCATGGAGGCCGGCGTCATCGAAGCCTTCCGCGATCTTTGCCGCAATGCTGGTGCCGATTGGGATGCGCTGCGCCCGCAATTGCTCGCGAGCGGGCGCTTCCACATCGAGACCTACTGACCGGGACACGATCGACCGGAAGACTCGAAACCGGCCACCGTCAGGCGGTATCATGGACCACTCGCACGCAATCACCCCAGGGTTGCGCCGCAGCCCGCCGGAAGGACCGTGAAGACAGCCGCCATCCAGATCCTCAAGAACGAGCACCTCGCGATCGCTGCCGTCCTGTATGCGCTGCACTGGCTCGCCAGGGGGATGCGCAAGGGCGAAGCGCCGAACTTTCCGGTGCTGCGGGCGATTCTCGACTACATCGTGTCCTACCCCGATCGCTGGCATCACCCCAAGGAAGACACGCACCTCTTCACCGCGATCCGCAGCCGCACCCACGAGGCCGACGCCCTGATCGCGCGGCTCGAACGGGAGCACCGGCTCGGCCACCCGATGGTCGAGGATCTCAAGCGCGAGCTGATTGCCTTGCAGAACGGGGAGGACGGGGCGCTCGAAGCCTTCTGCAGCTGTGCGATCCGCTACGCCGAACTGGAATGGCGCCACCTGCGCACGGAGGAGGATCAGCTGCTGCCGATCGCCGAGCGGGTCCTGCAACCGGAGGACTGGCGCGCCATCCACGAGGCCTTCCAGGAGAACGACAACCCGCTGTTCGGGATCAAACCGAAGGACGAGGCGGACGCCCTCTACCAGCGCATTCTCGCGCTGGCGCCGTCCCCGATCGGACCGCCCGCCTGACCCGCCCGGCCCCACACGCCACTCGTCGGAACCGCATTTCAACTCCGCCCTCAACTGTGCGAAACTCTGGCGCACAGCATCCCAAGGGAGCAGGACGTGAACGACGCGACCAGCACTCCACAGCCGTCCGGGCCCGCCCCCTCGCGCCTGTACGCAGGTGTGCTGACCGAGTGCCGGGATCTGCTGCGCAAACACCTTTGCCAGGCGCTGGGTCCGGCCCTCAAGACGGTCGAGGAAACCCTGCAGTCCCAGATCGACGACAGCGCCGATGCCGGCGTCCAGAAGATGCTTCGGTCGCTGCGCGATCACGTGCGCATCCATGGGCCGACCCTGGAGCAGACCCTCGGCAAGGCGCTGGACCATCGCTTCGACACCCTGTGCCGCAAATATTCCTCGACGACGACCAGCCTCTACCAGACCGACATGGAAGGGCGCCTCGAACTGTCGCTGGTCGATGAACACGAGTTCTCGGAGGCGCTGGAGGTCCAGAACCAGGCCAACGTGCTCGAATCCGCGTGTGAGGAAGAGCTCAAGGACCTGCTGCCGCGCATCGCGTTGATGATGGGCGTCGCCGATCTCGACCGATCCGCCAATCCACTTGGTCCGGAGGCCGTCAGCGAAGCGCTCAAGCAGGCCTGCTGGTCGATCGACGAGCCACTCGATGCGCGCGTCCGCCTGTTCGCGCTGCTTGCCCGGGCGCTGGCCCCCGAACTCGAGGCGACCTACCGCAGGATCAACCAGCATCTCATCGCACGCAAGGTCCTGCCCTACGTGAAACACGCGGTGCGGCGAGGCGGCGTTGCGCGGCAAAAGACCCGCAAGCTCCGCCCCCGTCCGCCTGCCGACGAAACCGGCACCGTTCTGCGCCAGTTGTTCACCCCGCGCGACGGGATCGACCAGGATACGGTCACCCCCGCGGGCGATATCGGGGCCCGCACCATCGACCCCCAGGTCCTGCAGATGCTGACCCGGCTGCAGCGCGGCGAGGGCGAAGGAATGCTCGGCAGCGACCGCTTCGCCGTCGATGCCGCCGCCGCAGGCACCGTCAATCTCGTCCACGGCCTCGTGGAAGCCGGCATCGGCCGCCACGTCGGCTCGGTCGACGGCATCGTCATCGATATCGTCGCGACGCTCTTCGATTTCATCTTCGACGATGAGCGCGTACCGGAAGCGATGAAGGGGCTCATCGGCCGCTTGCAGCTTCCGGTGCTCAAGCAGGCCTTGTCCGACCGCAGCTTCTTCTCGAACCGGCTGCACCCTGCGCGCCGCCTGATCAGCACGATGGCCCACGCTGCCTCTACCTGGGACGGGGAGTTCACACCGGAGACTTCGCTCTACCAGGCCGCCGAACCGCTCGTGCAAAAGATCCAGAACCAGGCAGGCGAGGAGGAAGACGTATTCGCCACCTGTCTCGCGGCGCTCGAGACCTTTCTCGCCGAGCAGGAACTGCGCGCCGACGAGAAGGCCGCCGTGCTGACGACCCGGCTCGAACAGCGCGAACGGCAGGAGATCGCGCGTGGTCTCGCGGAGGCGGCGATCGCCGAACCGCTGGCCGATCCGATGCTCCCGGAGAGCATCCGTGCCTTCCTTCACGGCGCCTGGCTCGCGGTGCTCGTGCATGCGATCGAACATGGCGGCGAAGGCGGCGACGCATGGCGCTCGGCCATCGACACCATGAACGACCTGGTCTGGAGCGTGCGTCCGAAACAGGGGCTGGAAGAGCGCCAGCGGCTCGTGAAGCTTCTGCCGGCCTTGCTGAGGGGCCTGCGCGCCGGGCTCGACGTGACGACGGAAGCGGCCGATGCGCGCGAGGCCTTCTTCGCCGAACTCGTCAAACTGCATGCCGCTGCGGTCAAGTCCGGCATGAGCGCCGCGATCCCTCCTTCCTGTACGACCGGGGACTCCGCGACACCACCCGACACCGCCGCAACCGGCACCGGCGAGGCTGCGCCGCCACCCTGGGAGATGGATGCGCTGAGCCGCGGCACCTGGGTCGAGCTGCGCATGGAGTCGGGCGAGATGCGCGCCGTCCGGCTGACCTGGGTCAGCCCCGCACGCACGATGTACCTGTTTGCCAACCGCCAGGGCCAGCGAGCGCTTGCCATGACCAGCACCGAGCTGTCGCGCAAGTTCAAGAGCGGGGACGCGGCACTGGTCGACGACGAACCGTTCATCGACAAGATCGTTTCCGAAGTGCTGGATGAATACCAGCGCTCCGAACCCTGAGGACGCGATCCCATGAGAGCGCCATCATCACTGAGCGATTCCCGCGGCGTCGTCGGCGACATCCGGCGCTTCCTGCTGAAGGCCGAGGCCCTGCCCACGCCCAAGGGCACGGCGCTGAAACTGATGGAGATGGCCCAGGATCCGCAGGCCGCCATCGAGGCGATCCTGCGCGTCGTCCAGTCCGACCCGGCGCTGACCGGATTCGTGCTGCGCACCGCAAGCTCGGCCGCCTTCCACGGCCGCAACGAAGGGCTGGACCTGCGCCGCTCGGTGCTGCGCCTCGGGCTGGACGCCATCCGCTCCCACGCCCTGATGCTCTCGATGGTGCATCAGCAGATCCGCACGGTCTGTCCGGGCTTCGATTACCCGGGCTTCTGGCTCGCTTCGCTGCACACGGCGATCCTGATGCAGATGCTGTCGAAGCGGCGGCCGGCCCTGCAGATCAGCGACTGCTTCACGATCGGACTGCTGGGGGAAGTCGGCCGGCTGGCCTTCGCGACCGCGGCGCCGGAAGAATATGGCCGGCTGCTCGCCGAGTTGCACCGTGATGGCGGTGAGCTGGCCGTACTCGAGCGCGACCGGTTCGGCTTCGACCACCACGAGCTCTCTGCGGTGCTGCTCGCAGACTGGGGCATTCCAACGACGCTCGCCGAGGTTGCGTACTATCAGGCCGACCCGGAAGGCGGAAGCTTCGCCAGCGACTCGCTGCAGCACCATCTCGCCGGTGCCCTCCAGCTGGCAACCTGCCTGAGCCGGCTGACACTGTCGCAGGCAAGCGAGTCCGATCACGACGCAGCCATGCTGCGCGCGGCGATCCTCGACCTGCCTTCGGACGCCATGCACGAGATCCTCGCGGCATCGATCCCGGAGCTGCGCGACTGGGCTCGTCTGGTGGGGCTTCCGGTCCCCCAGACCCACCCGCTGCCCCTGCACTGAACGAGGCTCGCACCTGAAGTCCGCGCGGCAGTCCGGCAAGCGAGGCGCTGGCTGATTGCCGCGCGCCGGCCTATACTCCAAGGACGCTTTCCACGTTCCGGAAGGCCTGCCAACGAATCGAGGCGGAGAAGGACATGGTGACTCCACTGCAATCGGCGGGAATCGACCCGACACGCATCCAGTCGCAAAGGCTGCAGCCGAGAAACGAGACCGGTGTCCCGGGTGCAGCGTCCGAAACCGCCACCAGCGAGGACGTGCGCGTGAGCATCAGTGCCCAGGCGCGCGCGTTCGAGACCTCCGCACGCACTGCCGCGCCGACGCAGTCCACCCCCGAGCAGACCCCGGCCCCTGACGGCGCAGCCCCCGGGGCGGACCCGGTCCAGGCGTCCGTCGGCGTCCGCCGGGCGAACGTGACCGAGGGCGCCGCCTCCACCCCCCCGAGCGCGGGGGAGGGCGCCATCGCAGAACGCGCCGTGAGCGCTGCGGACAACAGCTCTGCGCGAGCCGCTGCACCAGACGGAGCCAGCAATGACCGCAGCGAAGCAACCCGTCTCTACCTCGCGAACGCAGCCCTTCCCGGCACGCCTCCCGCACCCCTGAACGGGCTGCGCACGTCGGCCTGACCCGCAAGTCCCGCGAACGGAGTTTCTCCCCTGCGTCCGCCGGGCGGCCCGGTGCGGCTGACCACGTCGGTTTGGCATCGCGGGGCCATGCACCGCATTCAGCCCCCGTGTGAAAATCCTTCGCTTGGCGGGCGCTGCGGAACTGCCTAAGATGCAGCGATCATCCCCCTGGACGAGGAGGCGCCGCATGACCCAGCATCCCGGCAAGAGCCCGCGAGTCGGGCTGTTCGCAACCTGTCTGATGAACGTCTTTCGACCCGGTATCGGTTTTGCGGCGGCCAAGCTGCTCGAGGACGCGGGCTGCTCGGTCGAGGTCCCCGATGCACAGACCTGTTGCGGACAACCCGGCTACAACAGCGGTGACTTCGATTCGGCACGCGCGCTCGCACGCCAGGTGATCGAACTGTTCGAACCGTTCGACTACGTCGTCGGCCCGTCCGGCTCGTGCATGGCGACGATCCGCCACGACTACCCCGCGCTCTTCGAGGGTGACCCCAACTGGTCGGCACGTGCGCAGAGGCTCGCCGCGAAGAGCTTCGAGCTGATGTCCTTCCTGCACGACGAGCTTGGGGTGACGCGGGTCGACGCGGGCACCCCGCTCAAGCGCAAGGCGACCTACCACGACTCCTGTTCGGGCCTGCGCGGGCTCGGTATCAAGGGCCAGCCACGGGCGCTGCTCGCGAGCGTTGAGGGGCTCGAACTGGTCGAGATGCAGGACGCCGAAGTGTGCTGCGGGTTCGGCGGCACCTTCTGCGTCAAGTACCCGGAAATCTCCGAAAAGATGGTCGACGACAAGGTCGCGAACATTCTCGCGAGCGGCGCCGACACGGTACTCGGCGGAGATCTCGGCTGTCTGATGAACATTGCCGGGCGACTGCGCCGCATCAACGCACCGGTGCGCGTGTTCCACACGGCCGAAGTACTTGCCGGGCTTGCCGATGAGGCCGGGATCGCCGGCCGTACGGAGGGAGCGGCCTGATGGAGATCCGATCGAAGGAGTTCAAGGAACGCGCCGTCTTCGCGATCCACGATGCGAGCCTGCAGCAGGCGCTGGGCAAGGCACGCGGCGGTTTCGTCGGCAAGCGCGCGCAACAGGCGGCTGAACTGCCGGAGTTCGAAGCGCTGCGTGAGGAGGCCAAGAATCGCAAGAACGCGATCCTCGGGCACCTCGACCACTGGCTGGAGCGCTACGAAGCCGCCGTGACGGCGGCCGGGGGGCAGGTCCACTGGGCACGCGACGCTGCCGAGGCGCGCGAGATCATTCTCGGGATCTGCAAGCGGGTCGGCGCCAGGACGGTCACCAAGGGCAAGTCGATGGTGTCCGAGGAGATCGGGCTGAATGAAGCGCTGATCGAGCACGGCATGGAGGTCGTCGAGACCGACCTGGGCGAGTACATCATCCAGCTCGCCCATGAACCGCCCTCGCACATCATCGCGCCAGCCGTGCACAAGACCAAGGACCAGGTTTCGGATCTCTTCGTCGCTGCCCACGGCGGGCCGCGCAAGACCGAAGTCGCCGACCTCGTGAACGAGGCCCGCCAGGTGCTGCGCGACAAGTACTTTCGCTCCGACGTCGGGATCACCGGCGGGAACTACCTCGTCGCCGAAACCGGTTCCTCGGTGATCGTCACCAACGAGGGCAACGGTGATCTGACGCAGACGCTCGCAAAGGTGCACATCGTCACCTCGGGCATCGAGCGCGTCGTCCCGACGCTCGACGACGTGACGCTCTTCCTGCGCCTGCTCGCACGCAGCGCGACCGGGCAGGAAACGGAAACCTACACGACCTTTTCGACCGGCCCGCGGCGTGCCGGCGATCCGGACGGCCCCGAGGAGTACCACGTCGTGCTCGTCGATAATGGCCGCTCGAAGATGCTGGGCGGGCGCTTTCGCGAGATGCTGCGTTGCATCCGCTGCGGTGCCTGCATGAACCACTGTCCGGTGTATGGCTCGGTCGGCGGCCATGCCTACGGCTGGGTCTATCCGGGTCCGATGGGGTCGGTACTGACGCCACTGATCAAAGGGCTCGACAACGCCTACGACCTGCCCAACGCGTGCACGCTCAATGGCCGCTGCGCATCGGTATGCCCCGTCAAGATCCCGCTGCCCGACCTGCTGCGCGAACTGCGCCATCTGCAACACCGCCAGGAGCTGTCACCAGCAATACAGCGCCACGCCCTCACCGCCTGGCGCTTCGTCGCGACCCGCCCGAAGCTCTACCGGGCCGGGGAGTGGATCGCGGTACGACTGCTCAAGGCCCTGGCCAGGAACGGCAGCCTGCGCAAGTTCCCGTTCGCCGAGGGCTGGACCGCCGCACGCGACCTTCCGGCGCCGGCCGGGAAGAGCTTCATCGAACAGTGGAAAAGCCGACGGGGCCAATCATGAGCACTGCACGCGAACGAATCCTGCGCGACCTTCACATCGCCCTCAAGCGCGGCCCGCTCGCCGCCGAACAGCGCACCGCGCTCGATGCCGAACGCCCTGCCCACATCCGTCCGGCCTTCGACGAAGATCTGATCGCGCGTTTCGTGCGCAAGTTCGAGAGCCGCTCGGGTACGGTCGCCCGGGTGGCGACGCTCGCCGAGGTGCCGGAGGCGGTCGAGCAGTACCGCACGGCAAAGGGCCTGCCGCCCCGGGCGGCGATCGGTGCCGCACTGGCAGGCCTTGCCTGGCCGCAGGAGTGGGCCATACATCACGGTGCCGCGGCGATCGACGAGACGCTCGCCCTGTCGCGGGCGGAGACAGGGGTCGCGGAGACGGGCAGCCTGATGCTGTGCAGCGGCCCGGAAAGCCCGACCACGCACAACTTCGTACCCGACGACCATGTAGTCGTGCTCGAAGCGGCGAAGGTGGTCCGCCATTTCGAGGACGCCTGGGTCGTCCTGCGCCAGCGTCCGGGCGGCATCCCGCGCGCGACGAACTTCGTCTCGGGTCCGTCACGCACTGCGGACGTCGAGCAGACGATACAGCTCGGCGCACACGGGCCACGCAGGGTCCACGTGATTCTCGTTGGCGGCTGAGCGCCGCTCAGGGGACGGCGAACGCCGCCTGCAGCCAGTCGACGAACCCTGCGACGACCGGGCGCCGGATCTGCTGTGGCGACGCAACCGCATGGTAGGTCAGCGGCGAAGGCGCATCACAGGCGAACGGCGACACCAGCCGCCCGCTGTCGATCCACGCGGCAGCGAGCCGGCGCGTACCAAGCGCGACGCCCAGTCCCGCCGCCGCGATCTCGAACAGCATGCCCAGATCGTTGAAGACCGCACCGCGCTCCGGCTCGGGCCAGTCGAGCCCCGCCGCCGCAAACCAGGGCCGCCAAGGCAGGAGCGGGGATCGCAGGAGCACCGCACGCGCGAGGTCGGGCGGCGTGCGCAACCCCCAGGCTGCGACCGCCGCCGGGGTCGCGAGCACACACAGATCGTCGTCGAAGAGGCGCCAGACGACCGCCCCCGGATAGTCTCCCGCCCCCCATCGCACCTCGACGTCAGCCGCCTCGGCGGTCACGTGCTGGAGCGGGATCGACAGATGCACCTCCAGCTCGACCTCGGGATGCAGCCGCAGGTACTCCGGCAGGCGCGCCATCAATAGCTGGCGGGCGAAGGTCGGTGGCACCGACACGCGCAGGCGCTCACGCTCGGGATGCAGGACGGCACCTGCCTGCGCCAGCGTCTCGAAGGCCTCGCGCACGCTTGCGAGGTACAGACTGCCCGCCGTCGTGAGCCGCGCGCCATTGGGCGTACGCTCGAACAGCGGATTGCCGAGCTGCTGTTCGAGCTGGCGAATCCGGTGGCTGACCGCGCTCGGCGTCACGCACAGTTCCTGGGCCGCCTGTGCAAAGCCGCCCAGACGGGCGACCGCTTCGAATGCCGCCAGCGCATGCATGGGCGGCACGCGCCGCAGCGCCGTGTTCATGCCGGCTCGCCCGCCAGCGCCCGGCACGCGCCGTGGCGAAAACAGTCGACGGTGTGATCATTGACCATGCCGGTCGCCTGCATGAAGGCATAACAGATCGTGCTGCCGACGAACTTGAAACCGACCGCCCTGAGCGCCTTGCTCATCGCATCCGACGCCGGAGTCATGACCGGCACCTCGGCCAGCGTGCGCCAGTGATTCTGCACCGGATGCCCATCGACGAACTGCCACAGCCAGAGCGCCGGATCGACTCCGCGCTCGAGCAGCGCCAGCCAGGCCCGCGCATTGCCGACCGCAGCATCGATCTTCGCACGGTTGCGGATGATGCCCGGATCCGCCAGCAGCCGCGCCTTGCGTGCGTCGTCGAAGCGGGCGATGCGCTCCGGATCGAAGCCGTCGAAGAGCTCCCGGTAGCGCGCCCGCTTCTTCAGCACCGTGATCCAGGACAGCCCGGCCTGCGCCCCTTCGAGGACGAGAAACTCGAACAGCCCCTGTCGGTCGCGCAACGGCACGCCCCATTCCTCGTCGTGATACGCAAGGTACAGCGGATCGCTTCCGGCCCACGCACAACGCATCCCCTTCTCCCGCTCTAGTCTGCTCCGGCTCGCTTCCGTTGGTCCGGAATCGCCCGCCATGATCGCGCGCAGAGCGCCTCCCGGGCAAGGCTCTTGCCGCGCAGGGCTTTGCGCTCGGGTTAACCCGTACGGACAAACCCACGCTTGAGTTCGACCGCTGCCACAGTTCAAATATGAACGATCCGAACCCCTGACAAACAACCGCTGCCGTCCGCGCCCGCAGACCGGCCGGCACCCGCCGCAGACATGGCCGACACCACACCGGAGCCGAACACGATGAAGATGACCCGCATCGCCGCTGCCCTCACCCTGTCCTCCTCGATGCTGTTTGCCGGACTCGCCGGCGCCGAAACGCTGCGCTGGTCGAGCGCAGGCGATTCGCTGACGCTCGATCCACATTCGCAGAACGAGGGGCCGACCCATGTCATGAGCCACCAGATCTACGACTCCCTGGTGTTCCGCGACCAGTCGATGAAACTGCAGCCGCGCCTGGCCACCGCATGGCGCGTGACCGACGACCCCGCCGTGTGGGAGTTCAAGCTGCGCCAGGGTGTGAGCTTTCACAACGGCAATCCGTTCAACGCCGACGACGTGGTGTTCTCGATCCTGCGCGCCAAGCACGAGAACGCCGACATGAAAGGGCTGCTGACGACTGTGGTCGATGTCGTCAAGGTGGACGACTACACCGTGCACATGCGCACCAACGGCCCCAACCCGCTGCTGCCGAACAACCTGACCAACCTCTTCATGATGGACAAGGAGTGGTCGGAGGCGAACAAGGTCACGGTGCCGCAGAACTTCAAGGCCGGGGAGGAAACCTTTGCCGTACGCAACGCAAACGGCACCGGCCCGTTCAAGCTCGTCAGCCGCGAGCCCGACGTCCGCACTGAACTGGTCCGCAACGACAGCTACTGGGGCAAGGGCAGCTACCCGATGGAAGTGAGCCGCATCGTGTTCACGCCGATCAAGTCTGCAGCCACCCGCGTCGCCGCGCTGCTCTCAGGCGAGCTCGACTTCCTGCTCGATCCGCCGGTGCAGGATCTGGAGCGTCTGAGCAGCGCCAAGGGTCTGGTCGTGCGCGAAGGCCCCGAAAACCGCACGATCTTCCTCGGCATGCAGCAGGCGCTTCCGGAGCTTCGCACCTCCGACATCAAGGGCAAGAATCCGTTTGCCGACAAGCGCGTACGCCAGGCCCTGAACATCGCGATCAACCGCGACGCGATCAAGCGGGTCGTGATGCGCGGCCAGGCGGTGCCGGCCGGCATCATCCTGCCGCCGTTCGTGGATGGCTACACCAAGGCGCTCGACCAGGTCACCCCGCCCGACCTCGCGCGCGCGAAGGCCCTGCTTGCCGAAGCCGGCTACCCGAACGGCTTTTCGGTCACGCTGTCGTGTCCGAACGACCGTTATGTGAACGACGAGGCGATCTGCCAGGCCGTCACCGGCATGTTCGGCCAGATCGGGGTCAAGGTCCGGCTCGACGCGCGCTCGAAGAGCATCCACTTCGCCGAGCTGCCCAAGGGCGAGCTGGATTTCTACATGCTCGGCTGGGGTGTGCCGACGATGGATTCGCACTACGTCTTCCACTACCTCGTCGAGACGAAGTCGGACAAGGGAGGGGCCTGGAACGCAACCGGCTACTCGAATGCCGACATCGACGCGCTGATCGCAGCGATGACCCAGGAGACCGACGCCGCCAAGCGCGCCGCGATGGTCGCGAAGGTCTGGAACACGGTGCAGGATGAAGTCCTCTACCTGCCGCTGCACCATCAGATGCTCAACTGGGCGATGAAGGACAACATCGATTTTCCGGTCCAGTCCGAGAACTATCCCTACTTCAAGCTCCTGAAGTACAAGAAGTAAGGGCACCCGACCCATCGCGCAGCGCAGGACGGCCGCCGCAAGGCGGCTGTCCGCATCCCCGGCCGACCGGAATCCGCAGCCCCCCCCACATGATCGCCTTCATCCTCCGCCGATTGCTGCAGTCGACCCTCGTCATGCTCGCGGTCGCGCTGGTATCGTTCGGCCTGTTCCGCTACATCGGCGATCCGATCCACAACATGGTCGGCCAGGAAGCCACGCTCGCCGAGCGCGAGGCGCTGCGCGAGCGGCTCGGACTCAACGACGCGGTGCCGGTGCAGTTCGCGCGCTTCGTCGGCAATGCGCTGCGCGGCGAGTTCGGCATCTCCTACCGCATGCAGCGCCCGGTCGCCGACGTGATCGCAGAGCGCCTGCCGGCGACCCTCGAGCTCGCGCTGATCTCGGGCACCGCAGCCCTCGTGCTGGGCATCGCGCTGGGGGTCTATACCGCACTCCGGCGCGAAGGCTGGCTTTCCCACCTGATCATGTCGGCTTCGCTGATCGGCGTGTCGCTGCCGACCTTCCTGATCGGGATCCTGCTGATCTACGTCTTCGCGGTCGAGCTGAAGATGCTGCCGGCCTTCGGACGGGGCGAGGTGGTGCAGCTCGGAGGATGGAGCACCGGGCTGCTGACGGCCTCCGGGGTCAAGTCGCTGATCCTGCCCTCGATCACGCTCGGCCTTTACCAGCTCACGCTCATCATGCGCCTGGTGCGCGCCGAGATGCTCGAGGTGCTGCGCACCGACTACATCAAGTTCGCCCGCGCGCGCGGCTTGTCCGACCGGGCCGTGCATTTCCGCCATGCCCTCAAGAACACGCTGCTTCCGGTGATCACAATCGCCGGCCTGCAGATCGGCTCGATCATCGCGTTCGCGATCATCACCGAGACCGTGTTCCAGTGGCCGGGGGTCGGGCTCCTGTTCATCACCGCGATCCAGTTCGTCGACATCCCGGTCATGGCCGCCTACCTGGTGCTGATCGCGCTGATCTTCGTCGTCATCAACCTGATCGTCGATCTGCTGTATTTCGCCGTCGACCCGCGCCTGCGCGCCCAGCGCCCGGGCCGCGGCCATTGAGCACGGATCGCCCAACGACCATGACCACCCGCACCGAGCTTCACGCCGAACCGCCACGCGCCAGCCTCCTTGCGCGCCTGCTCGACAGCGATCTCTTCTACAGTTTCACGCGCTCGCCGGTCACCGTCGTCGCGGCGATCGTGACGCTCGTCTACATCACCGCAGCGCTGTGCGCGCCACTGATCTCGCCACAGAACCCCTTCGATCCTGCGACCCTGAACCTGCTCGAGGGGTTCACGCCGCCGATGCAGCCCAACGAGTTCACGAGCAAGGTCTTCTGGCTCGGGACCGACGCGCAGGGGCGCGACATCTTCTCGGCGATCCTCTACGGCTCGCGCGTGTCGCTGCTGGTCGGCTTCGCGGCGGTCGGATTCGCTGCCGTCCTCGGCATCGGGCTGGGTCTGCTGTCGGGCTATGTCGGGGGCTGGGTCGACGCCTTCATCATGCGCGTGGCCGACGTACAGCTTTCATTCCCGGCCATCCTGATCGCGCTCCTGATCTTCGGCGTCTTCAAGGGCATCGTGCCGCCAGCCATGCAGGACCGCGTCGCCATCTACGTGCTGATCGTCGCGATCGGGCTGTCCGACTGGGTGCAGTACGCGCGCACGGTGCGAAGCTCGACGATGGCCGAGAAGAACAAGGAGTACGTCCAGGCGGCCCGCGTGATCGGCGTGCCCGCGCCGCTGATCCTGGTGCGCCACATCCTGCCGAACGTGATGGGTCCGGTGCTGGTGATCGCGACGATCGGGCTCGCACTGGCGATCATCCTGGAGTCGACGCTCTCGTTTCTCGGGGTCGGTGTCCCGCCGACCCAGCCCAGCCTGGGCACGCTGATCCGGGTCGGACAGGATTTCCTGTTCTCCGGCGAATGGTGGATCGTGATGTTCCCCGGCGCAGCCCTGCTGATCCTCGCCCTGTCGGTGAATCTGCTCGGCGACTGGCTGCGTGATGCGCTCAATCCGAGGTTGCGCGGATGAGCCAGCGCCCGCTCGCAGCCACCGGAGCCCACGTTCACAGCAGCCCAGCGGCAGAGCCGCCCCTGCTGTCGGTGCGCAAGCTGCGCATCGAGTTTCCGGGCCGGCGCGGCACGCTGGTCGCGATCGACGATGTCTCCTTCGACGTCGCGCGCGGCGAGATCCTCGGCATGGTGGGCGAATCGGGCGCCGGCAAGTCGCTGACCGGAGCGGCCATCATCGGCCTGCTGGAACCCCCCGGGCGCATCGCCGGGGGCGAGATCCTGCTCCACGGCGAGCCGATCCACAGCCTGCCGCCGGCCGCGATGCGAGAGATCCGGGGGCGGCGCATCGCGATGATCTTCCAGGATCCGCTGACCAGCCTGAACCCCTTGTTCACGATCGGCCAGCAGCTCACCGAGACCATCCTCGCGCATCTGGACATCGGCCTCCAGGCAGCGCGCCGGAGGGCCCTCGATCTGCTCACCGAAGTCGGCATTCCGGCGCCCGAGCAACGCATCGACCACTATCCGCACCAGTTCTCCGGCGGCATGCGACAGCGGGTCGTGATCGCGCTGGCGCTGTGCGCTGCGCCCGAGCTCATCATCGCCGACGAGCCGACCACGGCGCTCGACGTCTCGGTCCAGGCGCAGATCATCGCGCTCCTGCGCCGGCTGTGCCGCGAACACCGTACGGCGGTGATCCTCGTCACGCACGACATGGGCGTGATCGCGGAGACCGCCGACCGGGTCGCGGTGATGTACGCCGGGCGGCTGGCCGAGATCGGCCCGGTGCGCGAAGTCGTGCAGCATCCGCGGCATCCCTACACGCGCGGCCTGATGGGTTCGATCCCGGTACTCGGTGCCGACGTCCATCGCCTCGTCCAGATCGACGGCGCGATGCCGCGCCTGAACGCGATCCCCACCGGCTGCGCCTTTCATCCGCGCTGCAAGGATGCCTTCGAGCGCTGCCGCCTTGAGCGCCCCGATCTCATGGCGGCCGGACCAACCCGGGCGGCCTGCTGGCTGTACCCCCCCTCCCCGAATCCGGAGCCGACTCCATGAGCGTCGAGCAGGCCCTGCCCTTGCTGCGCGTCGCCGACCTCAAGTGCGTGTTCGACGTCTCGCGCCCGCTGCTCAACCGCATCCTCGAACGCCAGCCACGGCGCTGGCTCAAGGCGGTCGACGGGGTGAGCTTCACGATCGACCGCGGCGAAACCTTCGCACTCGTTGGTGAATCCGGCTGCGGAAAGTCCACCGTCGCGCGCCTGGTCGTAGGGCTGTATGAGCCTTCAGCCGGCTCGATCGCATTCGACGGCCAGGACGTCGCGAAGATCACCTCCGGCACCGAGCGCCAGGCCCTGCGACGGCGGTTCCAGATGATCTTCCAGGACCCCTACGCGAGTCTCAATCCGCGCTGGCGCGTCGAGCGCATCGTCGCCGAACCGATCCGCGTCTTCGGACTGATGCGCGACGCGCGGAAAATCTCCGAACGCGTCGCCGAATTGCTGACCCAGGTCGGCCTGTCTCCTGCTGACGGCAGCAAGTACCCGCATGAATTCTCGGGTGGCCAGCGCCAGCGCATCTGCATCGCCCGCGCACTCGCGAACAACCCCGAGTTCCTCGTCTGCGACGAACCGACCTCGGCGCTCGATGTCTCGGTCCAGGCGCAGATCCTGAACCTGATGAAGGACCTGCAGGACGCGCTCGGCCTCACCTACCTCTTCATCAGCCATGACCTCGCGGTCGTGCGCCACATGGCCAACCGCGTCGGCGTGATGTACCTCGGCCGCCTCGTCGAGATCGCCGACAGCCGCACGCTGTTCGAAGATCCCCTGCACCCCTACACCCGCATGCTGCTTGCGACGATCCCCGACATCACGATGAGCGGGCGACGCGAAACCACCGTCACCGGCGAAGTCCCCAACCCGATCACTCCACCGTCCGGCTGCACCTTCCACCCCCGCTGTCCGCTCGCCACCGAACGCTGCCGCCGCGAAGCCCCCGAACTCGTCCCGATCTCGGCAAACCAGCTCGCCGCCTGTCACGCGATCGGGGAAGGGCGCTCAACGCAACGCTGAGGACAAACCCGTAAGCGCTGCCGCCAGCGCTGGTGCGACGCTCACCGCGTTGCTCGGGTGGGCGATGGTGTCGGTGCTCCAGACTTCGCCGACGCCTGCCTCGCGTACGCGCTCGCTCGCGTCGCTCGCGAACAGCGCGTGGGTGACGGCGAGGTCGACCGAGGTGGCACCGGCGGCGAGCAGGAGCCGCGCGGCCACGGCAACCGTGTGGCCGCTGCTCGCGACGTCGTCGAGGATCACGACCCGCCGGCCTGCGACCGGGACATCCGGCAACGCAATCTCCACATCACGGTCGCCATGGCGGATCTTGCGGCAGACCTCATGATCGAAGCCGTATGTGGCCGCCGCGCCGGCCACCCACTGGAGCGATTCCTCGTCGGGACCGATCAGGAACGGATCGTCACGCCGCTGGGCGACGAGTCCGGCCAGCAGCGGCGCACCCGACAACGCGATGGCCGCGCGCGCCGGCACCGCGTCACTGAGCCGGGAAACCCGGTGCAGATGCGGGTCGACCGTGATCACGGCATCGAAAAGCTCGGCGAGGAAGGCGCCGACGATGCGCTGGCTCACTGCCTCGCCGGGCACGAAGGCGATGTCCTGGCGCATGTAGGCCAGATACGGAGCCAGCAGCGTGAGCGACCGCGCACCGAGCGCACGGGCGCAACGTGCCGCGAGCAGGAGTTCGACGAGTTTCTCGTTCGGGTGATCGAGCGAACGGAGCACTGCCACGGAGGGCGGCAGGTGCTCGGGCAGACGCAGGCGCAGCTCCCCGTCCGGAAAGCGGTGGCATTCGATCCGCTGCGCGGGGCAAGCGGCCGCCTCGGCGATGCGCCCCGCGAGCACCGCCTCGTCGTCGAAATGAAGCAGCAGTTCCGGCACGCCCATCAGAACTCCACGAACACGTGCGGCAATTCGTCCGCCGTACCAAGCGTGAAGCCCGTGGCGCGCGCGCTCGCCTCGCGGGCGAACTCGAGATCGGCCGGATAGCCGGCATGGACCCGGTACAGCGGCTCGCCAGCCACCACGCTCTCGCCGAGCTTGCACATCAGGTCGACGCCCGCTCCGGCAATCTTCGGCGCGCCGGCGAAGCGGGCAATGCGGGCGATCTGCAGGTTGTCGATGCCGGTCACGACCCCCGATTCGGCCGCAAACACCTCGAAGCTGAGCCTGCCGAGCGGCGGCGCGTTGTGGTCGAAACCACGCGCGCCCTGGGCGCGGATGATCGCGTCCATCTTGGCCGCCGCGCGCCCCGAATCGAGAATGTCGCGGGCGATCGCGAAACCATCACCGCCGCGCACGTCGGGATCGAATTCGAGCATCCGCCCTGCGAGCCGCAAGGCCTTCTGGCGCAGGTCGTTCGGTGCGCGCGGGTCGCATTCGAGCACGCGCATCACGTCGCGCGCTTCGAGCGCCGGCCCAATGCCGTAGCCGACGGGCTGGCGGCCATCGGTGATGACGACATCGAGCACGAGGTTCAGACGCGACGCGACGTACTGGAAGAGCTTGCGCAGGCGCTGCGCTTCGGGCATCGAGCGGACCTTCGCGGTCGGTCCGACCGGGATGTCGAGCAGGAGATGGGTCGAGCCGGCGGCGGTCTTCTTCGACAGGATGGAGGCCACCATCTGGCCCGGCGAATCGATCGACAGCGGCCGTTCGACCGAAATCAGCACGTCGTCGGCTGGAGACAGACGCGCCGTCCCGCCCCACGCCAGGCAACCGCGATGCTCGCGCACGATCTCGCCCAGGCGCTCGAACGGCAGTTCGACCGTGGCCAGTACCTCCATCGTGTCGGCCGTGCCGGCTGGCGAGGTGATCGCCCGCGACGAGGTCTTCGGGCACAGCATGCCGTGCGCCGCCACGATCGGCACCACCAGCATCGAAGTGCGGTTGCCGGGAATGCCGCCGATGCAGTGCTTGTCGACGACGAGCCGCTCATGCCAGTCGAGCCGGCGCCCGGTCTCGACCATCGCGTCCGTGAGGAAATACACCTCCTCGCGATCGAGCTCGCCCTGGTTCGATGCGACGACGAAGGCCGTCAGCTCGATCTTCGAGTACCGGTGCTCGGCAATGTCGCGCACGATCGCGCGAAAGTCGTCGCGGTCGAGTCGTTCGCCATTGATCTTGCGGTGGAGTGCGGGTATCGAGCCCGGCGGCTCGGCCTGCGATACCGACGCCGGATGCCCGTCGGCAACACCGAGCTGGGCAAATGCATCCTCCGACACGCCCAGCTCGCGACAGCCGACGATGGATTCGTCATCGACGACGTTGAGCGTCGCGAGGATGCGCTGGCCGTTCGCACACACCTCGACCTTCGACAGCGCCTGAAAGCCCTCGGCCCGATACACCGGACAGTCACGGTGCAGGTAGGCAACGTTCTCACGGTAGGTATCGATCGCAACGCGGCGCAGTGCCAGTGCGGTCGGGCCGGCGCCTTCTTCGGCAGCGGGCGGCCGATGCCGGGTGCGCGGCGGTTGGGCGTTCTCTTCGTTCATCGTGCTAGCGTACACCAGTCGTGGCGTGCCGGGCGCGGCCAAGCGCCAGTCCCGGCCGCCGTCATCGTCGTGGAGAACCAGAGCATGACTGCGCGCCGCGCACTTGCAGGCGTTGTCATCGGAACGTTGCTGCTGAGCGCCTGCGCCACGCCGGTGCCGCGTTCGGTTGCGGCCGGCGAAACCGCGAGCGCCTGCCTGACGCTCTTCCAGGCGGTCGACGAGGCAGTCGCCGAAGCCGGTGTGGGCGACGCCGAAGCAGCGCACCTCGAAGCCTTCCCGTACCTGCGGGTCGACCGCCTGCTCTCGGCGTTGCGCCACGATCTGCAGGGTCCCGCCGCGCGACGCTTCTGGCTCGAACGGCTCGGCGAACTCGACGCCTCCGGACGTGCCGCGGAACTGGCCAATCTGCCCGCAAGCACGACGAACCGGATCGCGATCCAGCACGCGCTGGTGCCCGGCACGGACGCCCTGGCGCGGGCCCTGGATTCGTGCCGGTCCGCCCTCATCGAAGCAGACCTGGCCGATGGTGCCCGCTTCGCACACCTCGTCGCGGCCGCCACCGTGCCGGATCGCTACAGCCTTGCACGGCGCATGCTCGGACTCTACCCCCTCACCCGGCTGCCGTTCGTGCTCGGCGTGCGCCGCTTCGAGCGCACCACGCAGGAACGTTTTTCCGTAGCCGAAGACGCGCTGCCACGGCGCGGAACGTTGCAGCGCTATGACCCGGCACTGCTCGCACCGTCCTCATCACCAGCCGGCGTCTCCGATCTGCTCGCTGCCGCCAGCAACAATCCGCTGCGCCTGCCGCATCCGGACCCGGAGGGACTCGCCCGCCTTGCGCACCACTACGCGCCCCGGCTCGAGATCGACACTACGGACCGACATGACCGCTTCGGCCATCCGGTGTGGCCCGCGCATGGCCCAGCGGGCATCGACACCGATACGCCCGTGCTCTTCTATCGGGGCGCGGCAACCCTCTTCGGCGACCGGATCCTGTTCCAGCTCGTATACACCGGGTGGTTTCCGGAGCGCCCACGCAGCGGGCCGCTCGACCTGCTCGGGGGCCACCTGGATGCACTGGTCTGGCGCGTCACCGTGCTGCCGGACGGCACCCCGCTGGTGTTCGACAGCATCCATGGCTGCGGCTGCTACCACTTCTTCTTCCCGACCCCGCTCGTACGGGCGCGCCCGCCACCGCACGCGCTCGAAGAGTGGCTGTTCGTGCCGCAGACCCTTCCGGCACTCGACGCAGATGCACGGCTGCGCCTGCGGGTGGCCTCGGCGACACACTACCTGGAGCGGGTGGGCGTCGTTGACGAAGACCGGCGTCCTGCCTCGCTTCGACGCTACGCACTGCTGCCCGAAGCACTGCTGCGCAGCCTGCCCCACCCTTCAAACGGGAGACGCAGTCTGTTCGGACCGGACGGAATGGTCGCCGGCACCGAGCGGCGCGAGCGCTTCCTCTTCTGGCCGATGGGGATCCTCGATCCCGGGGCGATGCGTCAGTGGGGTCACCACGCGACCGCCTTCGTCGGACGACGCCATTTCGACGATGCGCGACTGTTCGATCTGCGCTTCGAGGCGCTACGCTGATTCCCTGCGCAGACACGACTTCGCACGAGTTTCTTGTTTTGCCTCAAGGCGAAAGCAGTGATCCGGGCCTAGGATTCGATCCCTGCGGCACCCGGAGGAACAGACTCCCAGGCCGCACCCGACCCGGAGGATGCCCTGATGAGTGAGCTGCCCATGTTCAACGAGAATGTTTTCCCCTTCGACGCCCGTGGCGTCGCCAAGCGCTTCCGCCACGCCGCGATCTTCGGCGCACTGGAGTCACTGCAGGACGGCGAGACGATGCGCTTCGTGAATGACCACGACCCGCTGCCGCTGCTCGGTCAGATCCAGCAGCGCTATGGCAACCAGATCGGAATCGCCTACGTCGCGCGCGAACCCGGCAACATCGTGATCGATTTCCGCGTCCAGCTGAGCCAGCCCGAATCGGCACCTGCCGGCGCGCCGGCCCAGGCAGGCGGTTGCGGGGGCGGGGGCGGAGGCTGCGGCTGCGCCGGGACCTGACACGCCGGTCCGTTCGTAGCTCGACACGTCGAACCCCTGCGATGGCCAAAAGGCCGCCGCAGGGGTTCGTTCTTTCCAGGTGACGTGGACGGATGCGTGCCGCCGGTCGGCTACGGGCAGCCGCGGCAACCCGTCATGCGTGCGCCGGTGAAGATCGCCTGATCGAGGTTTGTGCCGGTGAGATCAGCCTCCTCGAGCACGGCCCGACTGAAGTCCGCCCCTTGCAGATCGGCCCCGGCAAGCGACGCGCCGCGCAGATTCGCCGCCCGCAGGTTCGCCCGCTGGAGGTTCGCGCCATCGAGGCGCGCACCGTTGAGCCGGGCGTTCGTGAAATCGGCCCCCGTTGCCCGGGCGTTGGTGAGATCGGCCGCACCGAGATCGGCATTCTGCAGGATCGCCCCCGACAGCGACGCCCCGACCAGCGTAGCGTCGTTGAGCTTGGCGCCACGCAGGTTGGCGCGCGTCAGATTGCTTTGATCGAGGCGCGCGCCCCGAAGATCGGTGTTGCTGAGGTTGGCCTCGTTGAAGTTCGTTCCGGTGAGCGTCGCGCCACCGAGGTTCGTGCGCGTGAACTGCGAGTTGGCGAGATTCGCACCCGCCAGATCCACGCCGTTGAGGTTCATGTTGGTGCACAGGGTGCCGCGCCGGATCTTGCAGCCTCCCACCGTCTCGCTGACCTGCGCGAATGCCCAGAGCGGCACCGCCAGAGCCAGTCCGAGCGCCAGCCGTTTCATCCCCATCCTTGCCTTCCATCCTCAGTGTTCGATCGGGCGCCGCAGGCCCACTTCCGCTGAACGCTGCTGCACCCGACGCTGCGGAGCGCGGCAGCACCTCAGATCATGTGCTCGTCGTCGTCGAGCAGACTGGGCCGCTGGCGTAGCGCCGAGCGCCAGCTCCTGCGCTCGGTGAGCTTGACCTGGGCCGCTACGGGAAGGTCCGTGAAGCGGATGATTCCGCGGTCGATGAGCGTATCGATCAGATCCTCGAGCACGCGAATGAGGGTGATGTCGGTCTCGTCCACTCCCATTGCACACCGCTCCTGCGGCCCCTCGCCTCGGATCGTGAGCGGCGGGACGCGCGCCTGCGCGGGCATCGCGACGATGGTCTGCGCGAAGGCGACGACGTCGGGATCTCCCTGTTCCACCGGCTGCCATCCGTCGTCACGCTCCCCGTCAAATGCGGGACGTTCCTGGCTGAGCGCAATGATCCGCCCGTTCGCATCCCGTTTGACGTATGGCATTCGATCCCCCTGCGACCACGCTCCGACGACGGACCGAAGCGGTCGTCCTTGCCGGGATCATAGCATCGGCCCATGCCCGCGAGGCAAGGACCGCCAAGATCCGGCCTCGAGGGCCGCTCGGGCCGCCACTGCCGCACACGCTATTCGAGCGGCGGGAGTCCGGCACGCACCCGCGCATCGTTGACGCTCTCCAGAACCTGGCCACGCGCGTCATCACCCGCTGGGATCCGGGCCAGGATCCGCTCCCAGTACCCGGCGGCACCCACGAAATCGTTTGCACGGTAGGCCGAGGTTCCAGCCAGGGCCAGAGCCTTCACATGGTCGGGTTCGAGTCCGAGCGCACGTTCGATCAGGCGCTGCGGCTCACCCTCGAAGCCGCCCGGCGGAACCGAAGCCAGGAGATCTGCCCAGTCGGCCAGCACGTTCGGATCGTCAGGCACCTTGGCGCCAATACGCTGCCACGTAGCCTTCGCCTCACTGGTCATGTCGAGCATCGCGTAGGAGCGTGCCAGCATCAGCCAGCCGGTCGTGTCGGCCGGCTCGCGCTCGAGACGCTCGGCCAGCTGCGCAACCAGCCCGATCATCTGCTCGACCGTGATCTGGTGCCCATCGTCGCTCGCTAGACGGGTCTGCGGATCAAGCGCCGCAGGTGCGCCCAGCGCAACGTAGAACGCGACGGCTGCCGCCGGCAGGGCGAGCGCGACGGCCGCGGCCCAGGCGCGCGCAGGGCGGGCGTCGTCCGCACCTTCTGCCGCTCGCCCCTCTTCCAGTGCACGCAACTCGATCTCCTCTCGCGTGCGCTCGCATTCGGCATCCGACAAACGGCCCGCCGCGCGCTCGGTTTCCAGTTCGGCAAGCTGTTCGCGCAGGACGACGAGTGCAGTCTCGGCCTGACGCTGGCGCGCCCGGATCTGGCGTTTGCCACTTGCGCCAAGCATCGGCGGCACGACGAGCAGCAGTGCGCCGGCCACGAGCATGGCGGCGAGGATCACGAATGCAGTCACGAACCGGATTCCTCATTTTCGGCCGGTGCTCCGGCCAGCAGCGCCTGCGCCCGGGCCCGCTCGGCATCGCTCAGGTGCTGCTTCGGCTCGCGTGCGCGGCTGCGCAGCCGCAGCAGCAACCAGCCGCCCCCCGCCACGAGGAACAGCACCGGTCCAAGCCAGAGCAACACGGTCACGGGTTTGAAGGGGGGAAGGTAGAGCACGAAATCGCCGTACCGGGTGACGAGAAACTCGATGACCTCGTCCTCGTTCTTGCCGGCGGCAAACTGTTCCCGTACCTGATTGCGCAGGTCGATGGCAAGCGGCGCGCGGGATTCTGCAATCGATTCGTTCTGGCACACGAGGCAGCGCAGTTTGTGCGCAAGCGACTGGACGCGCGCTTCGAGCACGGGGTCGGCGACGAGCGGCTGGGCCTGCCCGGACGATTCGGCCTCGACAGGCTGCGGATCCGTCGCCGCCAGCGCGACGACGGCGAACAGGATCGACAGGCTCAGTGCGCGCAGGCGCTGGAAAGTCGGACGCTCAACCGGCACGCGACAGCTCCGCAATCCTGGGCAGCAGCACATTGCGGATGGTGTCCGGCGTGACCGGCCCGATGTGCTTGTAGCGGATGACGCCACCACGGTCGATGAGGAAGGTTTCCGGCGTTCCGTACACCCCGTAGTCGATTCCGATCCGGCCGTCCGGATCCGCAACCGTCTGCGCGTAGGGATTGCCATGATCCTTGAGCCACTTCAGCGCCGCGTCGCGCTCGTCCTTGTAGTTCAGGCCGATCACCGGCACCCCCTGTCGCGCAAGCGCTACCAGCTGAGGATGTTCCTGCCGGCAGGACACGCACCAGGACGCCCAGACATTGAGCAGCCAGACCTTGCCGCGCATGTCCTCGGTGCCGAACTGCTGTCCGGGCGCCTCCAGCCTTGCAAGGCTGAAACCGGGGGCGGGCTTGTCGATCAGCGGCGAGGGCACCTCGCGTGGATTGAGCGTCAGTCCATAGCCGAGAAACCCGGCAAGAACCAGAAAGATGGCGAGCGGTACGAGGAACTTGGCTTTCATGGGCGATCTCGTGACGATCAGGCAGCTTGCTGCGAAGCGGCTACCGCCGCACGCCGTTCGGCCAGACGCCGGTAACGCCGGTCGGCCGCCGCAACGATGCCGCCCAGCCCCATCAGCGTGCAACCGAACCAGATCCAGCTGATGAAGGGTTTGTAGAACAGGCTCACGACCCAGGCGCCGTCTGCAACCTCTTCGCCCAGAGAGACGTATACGTCGCGGAACAGGCGGATGTCGATCGAAGCCTCGGTCATCGGCATCTGCTGCGCACGGTAGAAACGCTTCTCGGGCGACAGCGTGGCGATCGGTCGATCCCCGCGGAAGACCTCGATGCGGGCGCGCGCAGCATCGTAGTTCGGCCCGTCGATGTCCTCGATCCCGTCCAGGCGGAAGGTGTAGGCGGCCAGGCTCGCCGTCTGCCCTTTCTGCATCTTCACATCCAGTTGCGCATCGAGGCTGCCGACCATCGTCACGCCGATGATGAACACGCCGACCCCCAGATGCGCAAGCCACATCCCCCACCACGACGCCGGAATGCCACGGAGCTGCGCACCTGGCGCGGCCCCCTTGCGCTCCCGCAACCGTCGTGCCAGCACCTGGACGCTGGCGATCAGCACCCAGGCTGCGAGCGACAGCCCCAGCGCCGTGCGCCAGGTCAGATGATCGACCGCGAACGCGGTCCCGATGCCGATCACGGCGCTCGCCAGCAGGCCCGGCACCACTACGCGCGCGAGCCGTGCAACCGAGTCGCTCTTCCAGCGAATGAACGGGCCGATCATCATCAGGATGACGACCGGCACCATCAGCGGCACGAACGTCGCCTCGAAGTACGGCGGCCCGACGGAGATCTTGCCCAGGTTGAGCGCATCGAGGAACAACGGGTAGAGCGTGCCGAGCAGGACCGCGCCGGTCACGACCGCGAGCAGCACGTTATTGACGAGGAGGCCCGAGTCGCGTGACACGAGCCCGAAACTTCCTCCACCCGCGAGTTTCGGCGCACGCCAGGCAAACAGCATCAGCGAGATGCCGATGACGAGCACGAGCAGGGCGAGGATGAAGAGCCCACGCGCCGGATCGACGGCGAAGGCATGCACGGAAGTGATGACCCCCGAGCGGACGAGGAAGGTACCGAGCAAGGAAAGCGAGAAGGCACCGATCGCCAGCAGGATCGTCCAGCTGCGGAAGGCGCCGCGCTTCTCGGTCACCGCGAGCGAATGGATCAGCGCAGTACCGACCAGCCACGGCATGAAGGAGGCGTTCTCGACCGGATCCCAGAACCACCAGCCGCCCCAGCCCAGTTCGTAGTAGGCCCATCCCGACCCGACGGCGATCCCGGCGGTCAGGAACACCCAGGCCACGGTCGTCCAGGGCCGCGACCAGCGCGCCCAGGCGGCATCCATGCGCCCGGTCAGCAAGGCTGCGATCGCAAATGCGAATGCCACCGAGAACCCGACGTACCCCATGTACAGCAGCGGCGGGTGGATGATCATGCCCGGATCCTGCAGCAGCGGATTCAGGTCGCGCCCCTCGACGGCGGCAGGAAGCAAGCGCTTGAACGGATTGGACGTGAACAGCATGAAGGAGAGGAAACCGGCGCTGATCCAGCCCAGCACCCCCAGCACCCGCGCCATGAACGCTTCGGGCAGGTTGCGGCTGAAGATCGTGACGGCGACCGTCCAGCCTGCGAGCGACATCGCCCACAGCAGCAGCGACCCCTCGTGGTTGCCCCACACACCCGTGATCTTGTAGATCAGCGGTGTGTCCGTGTGGGAATGCGTCGCCGCCAGACGAACCGAGAAATCACTCTCGACGAAGGCCCAGGTCAGGCAGGCATAGGCGACGATCAGGAATACGAGCTGTCCTTGCGCCGACGGGCGCCCGACCGCCATCAGCGCCAGGCGGTTGCGATGCGCGCCGATGAGCGGCACCACCCCCTGCACGAGGGACAGGACGAGCGCCATCACGAGCGCGAAATGACCGAGCTCGGGGATCATTGCTGCACCGTCTGCGCAGCCTTGTGCGCCTGGTCGATCGCGTACTGGGCCTCGACCGGCATGTAGTTCTCGTCATGCTTGGCAAGGACTTCGGAGGCGTGGAACAGGCCATCGGGCGCGAGCGTGCCCTGCACCACGGCGCCCTTGCCCTCCTGGAACAGATCGGGCAGCGAACCACGGTAGGAGACCGGAATGATCTTCGCCGTGTCGGTGATCGCGAAGCGCACGGTCAGACCGTCGGCCTCGCGCCGGATCGATCCTTCCTCGACCATGCCGCCAATGCGAAAGGCCCGGCCGACCGGCGCCTTGCCCTCGGCCACTTCGGACGGTGTGTGGAAGAACACCAGATTCTGCTGGAACGCGGACAACACCAGCGCGACCGCCGCCACGAGCAGCGCGACCGCACTGCCGAGCAGCATCAGTCTCTTGCTGCGGGGTTTCATTCGATCCTCTCCTTGACGGCGCCACCCGGCTCGATCGCGGACGGCACCACCCGCCGCAGTCTCGACAGACGGCGCACGGTTTCCTTACGACGACGCAACACGAAGAAGAGTTCCAGCGCGACCAGCACGGCCGTCACGGCGTAGCTCCCCCAGACGAAGGGGCCGGCCCCGCCCATGTCCCAGAACGCACTCCACGAAGTCCACTGCATCACGCACGGGCCTCCTGCTCATCGAGCTCGGCTGCCACCCACTCGGTATGGCGCTCACGCTCGAGGATCAGCGAACGTACGCGCCAGAACGACACGGCGAAGGTATAGGCCCAGGCGGCAAGTGCCATCAGCAGCATGCCGACGAGCATCGTCGAGGCCATCGATGGCGCACGGGTGAGGCTGACCGAGGCCCCCTGGTGCAGGGTGTTCCACCATTGCACCGAGAAGTAGATGATCGGTACGTTGACCGCCCCGACCAGGGCGATGATCGCCCCGGCGCGATCGGACCGGCGCGAATCCTCGATCGCCTGCGTCAGTGCAATGAAACCCAGGTACAGGAACAGAAGCAAGAGCTGCGAGGTCAGCCGTGCATCCCAGACCCAGTAGGTGCCCCAGGTCGGACGCCCCCACAGGGCTCCGGTCCACAACGAAACGAAGCAGAACATCGCTCCGGTGGGCGCCAGTGCCTGCGCCATCATGAAGGACAGGCGGGTGTTCATCACCAGCCCGACGGCCGCCCAGAACGCCATGATCAGGTAGATGAACATCGACATCCACGCTGCCGGCACGTGGATGAAGATGACGCGGTAGACTTCGCCCTGCTGGAAGTCGGTCGGCGCGACGAAGAACCCGATCCACAGGCCGGCCACGCAGAGCCCGGCAGCAAGCCACGCGAACCACGGCGCGAGCCGTCCGGCGATCGGGTAGAACACCTGGGGTGCCGCAAAGCGCAGCAGACTGCGCGAGCGTTTCGTTCCGTCCTCTGTTTCCGTTTCCGTTCCGTTCATCATTCCATCGCAATCCTGAGCGCCGCTGCACACGCGAACGGCGTCATCGCAATCGCCCCCAGCAGACCGCCCCCCAGGAGCAGCAGGTGCGCCGTCGCACCGGTTCCGCCAAGATGCGAATCCACTGCCCCGGCGCCAAAGATCAGCACCGGCACGAAAAGCGGCAGCACCAGCAGCGCGAGCAGCACTCCTCCGCTTCGCAATCCGAGCGTCAGGGCCGCCCCGACCGCGCCGAGCAGCGCGAGGATCGGCGAACCGAGGGCCAAGGATAGAACGAGCACCCCGAGAGCGCCTTGCTCGACGTCAAAGAGCAGGGCCAGCCCCGGCGCGGCAATCACCAGCGGCAGGCCGGTGACGATCCAGTGCGCGAGCACCTTCGCGAGCACCCACAGCGCGGTCGGTTCGGGAGACAGCAGCAGCTGCTCCAGGGTTCCGTCCGCATGGTCCTGCGCAAACAGCCGGTGCAGCGACAGCAGCGTCGACAACAGGGCCGCGACCCACAGCACGCCTGGTGCAATCGCACGCAACTGGTTGGTTTCGGCGCCGACCCCGAACGGAAAGAGGCAGACCACGATGACGAAGAAGGCGAGCGTCACGAGCACGTCGGCACGGCCGCGCCAGGCGAGCGTGAGATCGCGTTGCAGCACCGCGAGGAAGGGGCCCAGCATGCTTCCGTTCAACAGGCCACCCCGGACAGATCCAGAACGCGGGGCGCGCGAGTGAAGGGCGCATCCTGGTGGGTCGTCAGGATCACCGTACCGCCCGCTTCGCAGTGCGCCTCCAGCGTCGCCGTCAGATCCGCGACCGCCGCGACGTCGAGCGCGGTGAACGGCTCGTCGAGAATCCAGCACGGGCGCGCCGCGGAAAGAAAGAGGCGGGCAAGCCCGACGCGTCGCCGCTGGCCCTGTGACAGCACACGCGCCGGCAGATCGAGCTGCCCGCCCAGGCCGATGCGCACGAGCGCCGCGCGGCAGGCCTCGGCTCCCGGATCCTCGCCACCCGACGCGCAGGCGAAGCGCAGGTTCTCGAGCGGGGTGAGCAGATCGTTGAGGGCCGGCGCATGTCCGAGATAGAGCAGGGCGCGATGGTAGCGCTCGCGGTCACGCCGGATGTCCTCGCCGTGCCAGCGCACCATGCCGTACTCGGGCATCGTCAGTCCGCACAGGATGCGCAGCAGGCTGGTCTTGCCGACCCCGTTCGGACCGGCGACACGCAGCATCCCGGACACGTCGAGCGACATCGACAACCCCCGGAACAGCAGGCGGTCGCCCTTCAGGCAGGCAAGTTCTTGAGCTTCGAGCATGGGAAGGCATTGAACCACATCGCCCCGGCTCTGTGCAGCCGGGTTGCGTTGCCCGGCGCGCGGCCCTTTGCGGAACGACACGGCCCACGAGCGCGGCGGGCATGCCGCGATCGTGGGCCGCGCCCGGGCGCGGAATGTCCTACTGCTGGCGCGTGCCGGGCGGATGGAACACTTCGGGCGCCACACCTTCGCGCTCGGCCCCGATTTCCTGTGCGATCGGCGGCAGCGAGTGTGCGATCCCCTTGTGGCAGTCGATGCAGGTCTTGTTGTCGACAATCGCCTTCTGGTGCGCCTGGTTCGAGCGCCGACCCTGTGCCGAATAGTCGAAGTACTCGAAGCTGTGGCAGTTGCGGCATTCACGCGAGTCGTTCTTCTTCATCCGCCGCCATTCGTTCTCGGCGAGCTTCATGCGTTTTGCCGCGAACTTCTCGGGCGTGTCGACCGTGCCGAGGAAGTGGTGCCACAGTTCGTTGGAGGCGTAGATCTTGCGCACCATCTTCGGCCCCCACTCCTTCGGCACATGACAGTCCGGGCAGGTCGCCCGCACCCCGGTGCGGTTCTGGTAGTGGGTCGTCTGGCGGTACTCGGAATAGACGTTCACCTCCATCTCGTGGCACGAGATGCAGAACTTCTCGGTGTTGGTCCATTCCATCGCGGTATTGAACCCACCCCAGAAAATGATGCCCAGCACGAAGGCGATGCCCAGCCCCCCCAGTCCGGCAGCGCGTGCGCGCTGCCACAGGCCTTTCTTCTTCTCTTCAGTCATGTCGTTCCCCGTTCGTCATGCGGCCGCTAGCGCTCAGCGCAGTCCGGTCGCCGGCTGGAAGCGGTTCTCCACCAGCGGCTGGGCGTCGGTCTGTGGCACGTGGCACTGCAGGCAGAAGTAGCGGCGCGGCGAGATGTTGGAGAGTTCACCGCCATCACGGTCCTTGAAGTGCGTGAGGCTCACCTTGGTCGCGTTGTGCTCGCGGTAACGGCTCCAGGCGTGGCAGTCCATGCATTTGTTGAAGTTCATCGACACCTCGTAGCCGTCCACCTTGTGCGGCACCATCGGGGGCTGCTGCACGTAGTCGCGCGGGATCGGCGGCCCGTCCGGACGCAGGCGGAAATCCCCCGGCGCAGGCTCTGCGGCACCGACATCGACGCCGCGCACGCTCTTGACCGTCTGGGCGATCACCTGGGACGGAACCAGTGCACTCAGGCCGAGTGTGAGCGCCAGTGCAAGTACCAGAGTACGGTTTTTCCTGTTCATGACTCGCTCCTATCAAATCGGGTCGTAATTCGGAACACATTCTTGCTGCACACGTCGACACATCGGCCGCAGGTCGTGCAGTCCTGGTCGAGAATCAGCGGGTGGGACTGGCCGACAGCCTTGAGGGCGGGGCGGATGACCTGGGGTTCGGGACAAACCGCAAAGCAATCCATGCAGTCGTTGCAGGTACGCCGCCGGTCGGCCGTGACCCGCAGGAGCGCAGTCCGGCCGAGCAGGCCATAGAAGGCCCCCATCGGGCAGATCCGGCTGCACCAGCCTCTGCTGACGATCAGAAGGTCGTACAGGAACACGCCGCCGACGATGCCCCACGCCAGACCGAAACCGAAGATCAGCCCACGATGGAACATCGAGACCGGGTTCACCCACTCCCAGGCCAGCGTACCGGTCAGCGCTGCAATGAGCAGCACGAAGCCGAGCAGGGCGTAGCGCAGGCGCGGATCGGGCGCCTTGCCGCCCTTCAGTCCGAGCCGCCGTCGCAGCCAGGCCGCGGCATCGGTGACGAGATTGACCGGACACACCCAGGAGCAGTACAGGCGTCCGCCCAGGAGCAGGTAGAACGCAAGCACGATGCCACCTCCGAGCAGGGCCTCCCGGTACGGAAGGTGGCCCGCCGCAAACGACTGCGCCAGCAGGAAGGGGTCCGTGAGCGGCAGCACGCCCAGCGTCAGGCTCGAAGACAGATTGCCCTTGACGATCCACAATCCGAACCAGGGGCCGACGAGAAACAGCGCGAGAATGCCTATTTGCGACACACGGCGCAGCAGCAGCCATTTCGAGGCCCGCAACCACCCCTTCGTGTGCACCGCTTCGAGCCCCGGCCGCAAGGTTGCGGCCCGACCCGCTCCGGCCTCGGGCACCGCCACGCCTTTTTCTCCGATCGGAAGCTGTCCGGTACTCATGGCCGCCACCCCGAATCGACCCCACCGGGACGCTCCGGCGCTTGCGGTGGCGGCGCATCCGGACGCAGGCGCGTGTCGCCGTAGGCCTGCCCTTCCATGCCGCGCACCGGCAGTTCGAGCTGATCGCCGATCAGCGAGCGGCCCGCCGCCTCGCGCTCTTCCCAGCCACGCCGGTAATGCTCGGCACGCGAGCCCTGCGCAAGGCGGATCGGCAGGACCTTGATCGCCGCTTCGCCCGGCAGCACGCAGGCCTGCTCACACTTGCCGCAGCCGGTGCAGTGGTCCGAATGAACGGTCGGCAGCAACATCGCGTGGCGGTCCGAGCGCGGATTGTGGGTCTTCTCGAGCGTGATCGCCTTGTCGATCACCGGACACACCCGGTAGCACACGTCGCAGCGCAGGCCGAGGAAGTTGAGGCAGGTCTCGTGGTCGATCAGCACCGCGAGCCCCATGCGCGCGGCGTCGATGTCGGTGAGCGAGCGGTCGAGTGCGCCGGTCGGACAGGCGACGACGCATGGAATGTCCTCGCACATCTCGCACGGGATCGTGCGCGCCTCGAAATACGGTGTTCCCGTCGGGATGCCGTCGCCGAGCTCGGACAGCTTCAGCGTGTGATACGGACAATCGCGCACGCACAGGCCGCAGCGCACGCACGCTGCGAGGAACTCGGACTCCGCGAGCGCGCCAGGCGGACGCAGCGCAACCGCCGGCAGCGCCGAAGCCTGCCGCGAATACAACGCAACCCCGCTCGCGAGCAGGCAAGCCCCTCCCGCCACCCCGGCCATCTCCTTGAAGAAGCGGCGGCGTGGCAGGCTTGCCGGGCGAGGCGTCCGATTGTCGCGTGCGTTGCTCATCTCATGCCGTCCCTGTACGGGCGGCGGGCCTTCACTGACCGCCCGCCGCCCGCCCCCCTCTCGCTCAGGCCTTCACCACCTTGACCGGGCACTTCTTGAAATCCGTCTCTTTCGAGATCGGGCAGGTCGCATCCAGCAACAGCTTGTTCACAAGCCGGCCCTCATCGAAGAACGGGACGAAGATCAATCCCTTGGGCGGCTTGTTGCGGCCACGGGTCTCGAGCCTGGCGACGATTTCGCCACGACGCGAGGCAACCTTGACTGCCATGCCACGCTGCAAGCCGCGCTGGGATGCGTCGTCCGGATGCATGAAGACCTGTGCTTCGGGAACCGAGCGGTGCAGCTCCGGCACCCGACGGGTCATCGAGCCGGTGTGCCAGTGCTCCAGCACACGCCCGGTACACATCCACATGTCGAACTCCGCATCGGGCTTCTCGGGCGGCTCGGCATACGGCAGCGCGAAGATGATCGCCTTGCCATCCTTGTGGCCATAAAAGCGCACGCCTTCCCCGGCCTTGACGTACGGATCGTAGCCCTCGCGGAAGCGCCACAGCGTCTCCTTGCCGTCGACGACCGGCCAGCGCAGGCCACGTGCCTTGTGATAGACGTCGAAGTACGCGAGATCGTGTGCCTTTCCGCGGCCAAAGCGCGCGTACTCCTCGAACAGGCCCTTCTGAACGTAGAACCCGAGCTCCTGGGATTCGTCGTTCATGTAGCCTTCCCAGGCGTGCTCGCTGACCTTCGCCACATCCTCGACCGGGAACTTGTCCACCTCACCGTTCCGGAACAGGATGTCGAACAGCGTCTTGCCACGATACTCCGGCTTCTTGGCAATCAGTTCCTCGGGCCACACCTCCTCGACCTTGAACCGCTTCGAGAACTCCAGGTACTGCCACAGGTCGCTCTTGGCCTCGCCCGGCGCCTTGACCTGCTGGCGCCAGAACTGCCCGCGCCGCTCGGCATTGCCATAGGCGCCCTCCTTCTCCATCCACATCGCGCTGGGAAGGATGAGATCGGCCGACATCGCCGAGACCGTGGGATAGGAATCCGAGACGACGATGAAGGCCTCCGGATTGCGCCAGCCCGGGTACAGTTCATCGTTGATGTTCGGCCCCGCCTGCATGTTGTTGGTCGTCGAGGTCCAGTAGCACTTGAGCTTGCCGTCCTTCAGTGCCCGGCTCTGCGCCACGGCATGGAAGCCGATGTTGCCCGGGATCGTGCCTTCCGGAAGCTTCCAGATATCCTCGCTGAAGGCCCGATGCATCGGGTTCATGACGACCATGTCCGCCGGCAGGCGATGCGCAAAGGTTCCGACCTCGCGTGCAGTGCCACAGGCCGAGGGCTGGCCGGTCAGCGAGAACGGGCTGTTGCCCGGTTCCGAGATCTTTCCGAGCAACAGATGCACGTTGTAGATCATGTTGTTCACCCACGTTCCGCGGGTGTGCTGATTGACGCCCATGGTCCAGAACGAGGTCACCTTCTTGCCCGGATCGGCATACGCCTGGGCCAGCCGCAGCAGGCGCTCGGCCGGCACGCCCGAGAGCTTGGCGACCTTCTCCAGCGTGTACTCGCTCACATACTGGGCAAATTCATCGAACGTCATGTCGGCAGCCTTGGCCGGATTGCCCTTGGGCTTGCCATCGGCACCGGGATAGCCGTTGTTGGTCGCGGACGCCTCGAGCGGATGGTTCGGACGCAGACCGTAGCCGATATCGGTCTCGCCGCGCTTGAAGTTCACGTGCTTGGCGACGAAGTCCTGGTTCACCGCGCCGGTCGAGATGATGTGATGGCAGATGTAGTTGAGGATCGCCAGATCGGTATTGGGCTCGAAGATCATGCCGTTGTCGGCCAGTTCGAACGAACGGTGCTCGAAGGTCGACAGCACATGGACCTCGGTTCCCGCCTTCGACAGGCGGCGGTCGGTCACGCGGCTCCACAGGATGGGGTGCATCTCCGCCATGTTCGAACCCCACAGGACGAAGACATCGGCGTTCTCGATGTCGTCGTAGCAGCCCATCGGCTCGTCGATGCCGAAGGTGCGCATGAACCCGGCAACCGCCGAGGCCATGCAGTGGCGCGCATTCGGATCGAGATTGTTGGTCCGGAAGCCGGCCTTGTGCAGTTTGGCCGCGGCGTAGCCCTCCCACACCGTCCACTGGCCCGAGCCGAACATGCCGATCGACCCCGGTCCATGCTGCTTCAGCGCGGCCTTCCACTTCTCTTCCATGATGTCGAACGCCTGTTGCCACGACACCGGCGTGAACTCGCCGTTCTTGTCGAACTTGCCGCCCTTCATGCGCAGCAGCGGCTGCGTCAGACGGTCCGAGCCGTACATGATCTTCGACAGGAAGTAGCCCTTGATGCAGTTCAGACCCCGGTTGACCGGCGAGTCCGGATCGCCCTGGGTCGCAACCACCCGGCCGTTCTGGACGCCCACCAGAACCGAGCAGCCCACGCCGCAGAACCGGCAGGCTGCCTTGTCCCAGCGCACGCGCGTGGCCGGATCTCCAGCCTGCTGCGCGGCCGCCACCACCGGAATGCCGATTCCCGCGGTCGCCGCCGCGGCTGCCACCGCGTTGGTCTTGATGAATTCGCGTCGATCCATGTTCATGTCATGCCTCCTGTAATTCGAGACCTTCGTCGGTATATTCGTAGGCCAGCGTCACGCCCAGCACATGCCTGGTCAGGTTGACCGCCAGGATCGAATCGGTGACGGAGTACCCGTCGCCATCCTCGATCGTCACGATCAGACGACCCGTATCGCTCGACTCGCCATGCAGTTCCACCCCCGGGATTGCGCGCAAGGACTCGCGCAGTTCCGGGAAATCCTCGGGTTTTGCCCGGACCACCAGGCTCGCAATCTTCATTGATGCCTCTCCATTGCTATCGCACGAACGGGGCAGGGTGCGTGGCAGGCGCCGCAGCCGTTACAGACCGCCGGATCCGTCTCAGGCCTGGCCACACCACCAATCCTGGGACGGAAGCGGATCGCTCCGGCACCACATGCTTCGCCACACACCCTGCATTCGACGCCACGATCGGCAAGGCACGCATCTCCGATACGAACCTTCAACGACCACGGCACATCCTGTTCCGAGCGCTCCAGGGCCCCCGGTTTGCACACCTGCTCGCAATCACCGCAGAAGGTGCACTCACCGGACTCGAAGGACACCGTCGGGAAGCCGCCATCGCCCGCGCGCAGGATGCCGGTCGGGCAAGCCCGGATGCA
The DNA here is from genome assembly GCA_023383815.1 of Rhodocyclaceae bacterium. GTDB lineage: Bacteria > Pseudomonadota > Gammaproteobacteria > Burkholderiales > Rhodocyclaceae > JACOUN01. The sequence continues at coordinate 75,442 of JAHDYG010000008.1, read as the reverse complement.
CTCCTCGCAGCGGTCACACCGGAGTTCGAATGCGCTGCGCCCGATCGCCCAGGGGGGGCGGATCTCGTCAACCGGGGCCGAAAAACGACCTCTCAGGAAGGCACGGCGGGATGCAGACATTTCCGGATGGCGGGTAAAAAATACCCTTCAGACTTCATGGGCATTCAGTCTGATGCCCGGAACCATCCGGTGACATTGACGGCTGTCAACATGAGAACGACTACTATTTGCGACGCAGCAAACCAGCCGCCCGGAACCGGGCAACACGGCGTAGACGCACCATTTCAGTGCATTACAGCGATGCGCCGGATTTGCTGCACCGCCGGATCTGGACGACCGGAATGACTCCGCTCAGCGTCCGTTGCGGACGTTCTCGACCGCCCACACGGCCGCTTCCACCCGCGAGCGCAGGTTGAGTTTGCGCAGGACGTGCTTGACGTGAACCTTCACCGTGCCCTCGGAAATGTCCAGTTCGCGCGCGATCAGCTTGTTCGAAAGGCCGGCGGCGATCCGCTCGAGGATTCTCTGTTCCTGCTCGGTGAGGCCCGCCGCCGCAACCGATTCGGGGCGCGAATCCTGACGCAGCGCCGCGGCCATCAGGTGGGTGAGGTTGTCCGAGACGACGATGCGCCCGGCGGCCGCAGCCTGCAGCGCCTCGATCATCACCTCCGGCTCCATGTCCTTGAGGAGATAGCCATCGGCCCCGGCGCGCAGCGCCGCAACGAGATCTTCGGCCGCATCGGAAACCGTGACCATCACCACACGGGTGTCCAGATCGGCCTGCTTCACGAGACGCAGGACCTCCAGGCCCGACATGTCGCGCATGTTCAGATCCAGCAGCAGCAGGTCCGGGCGGTGCTTGAGCACGCAGCCGAAGCCTTCCTCACCCCCCGCTGCCTCGCCCACCAGCCGGAAACCCTTGACCGCGCGCAGGAGCTGGGTGAGGCCCTTGCGGAACAGCGGATGGTCGTCGATGAGAACTACGGTCTGGGATCGTTCACTCATTGTGGTCGGCAGTGTCTTCAAACAGGAGGGGTTCGCGCGGTGGGCGCGAAGGATCGAACAGGACGGTCAGGCGGGTGCCACGACCCGGAGCGGAATCGATTTCGAGGCGTCCGCCGAGGCTTTGCGCCCGCTCGGCCATGATGGCGAGGCCATAGTGGTGCAGTCCGGACCCGTCGCCAGCGTCGAAGCCCTTGCCGTCGTCGGCGATCACGACCGACACGAGGTCGTCCGCCTGCCGCGCCAGCACGACCGAGATGCGGCGTGCGTCGGCGTGACGGGTCGCGTTCGACAGCGCCTCGCGGATGATGTGCAGGACGTGGATCTCCTGGTTCGCACCCAGGCTCATCCCGGCCAGTTCATGGTCGACATCGACCGGGATGCCGCTGCGTGCCGAGAACTCTTCAGCGGTCGCGTGCAGCAGGCGCTCGAAGTCACCCTCGATCTTGAGGCGGAAGCTGGTCAGCAACTCACGCAGTTGCCGGTAGGCTGCATTGATCCCTTCGCGCAGACCGTTCAACAGCTCACTCGCCGCCTCGTGGCGCTGCGGGTCGGACAGGACGGGCTGCAGCAGACTGGCCTGGATCTTCATGTAGGACAGCGCCTGGGCAATCGAATCATGCAGCTCGCGCGCAATCACCGAGCGCTCCTCCTGCAGTGCGATCAGGCGCTCACGTTCGGTCTGGCGCGAGATGCCGAGCGCAATCGCCATGTGGCGCGACAGGGCTTCGACCAAGGTCGTCTGCCATCCGGCAAGCCGTTCTCCGGGCGGCAGCACGAGCCGCAGGACCCCGTAGAAGTTGTCGGCATCGCGCAGCGGCACACGCAGCACGTCGTTGCCATCCTCTCGCACGTAGGACCATGGCACCGTCCGCCCCGGGCACCGTTCGCTGGCATCGGGAACACTGCGGTCGAGCCCGGGACAGCCGCCGAGACTGGAGAATAGCAGGGTTGCCGGGCCACCATACTTGGAATGCACGCAGACCCCGCACCCCTTCAGGGCCAGGGTGCGCTCGATGTCCGTCATGGCTTCGGCATAGGATTCAGCGCTCGCCGGAGCGTGATACAGACGCGCGATCACGCGATACAGCAGGTCGAGCGACTGGTTCGTGCGCACCAGATCCGCCGTCTTCTCCGCGACCCGCTTCTCGAGATCGGCGTAGGCGCCGGAAAGCTCCGCCGCCATCGAGTTGAACGCCTCGCCGAGCTGCCCCAGCTCATCCGATCCGGAGTATGCGCTGCGCGCCGAGAAATCCCGGCGTGCGATCCTCTGCGCCGCTTCACGCAGATCCTCCAGCGGCAGGAACACCCGCCGGCGCACCAGCACCATCGCGACGAGAACCACGCCGACGGTCAGGACGAGCGCCACGCCGAGAATCGTGCGCAACTGCCGCACGCGCCGTTCGGCATCCATTTCGAGCACATGGACCATCGCATTGACCTGATCGATGAACTCCTCGACTTCGACCAAGGCTGCCTCATAGCGCGCGGTGGGCAGAAACACCCCTTCTGGACGCGCCGACAGTTCCAGCAGATCGCCGCGGATGCGCTCGCGCCAGGTCGCCGCCACGCCGCGGTACAAGGCCACCGGAGCGCTGCCCTGTTCGCGTTCGATGACTTCGAGCAACTGAGGATGCACGAGCGCGATCTCGAACTCGTCGATCGCACCGCGGATGTCGGCCCGCCCGACCCGGCCGCCGAGCGCCTCGGCCATCACCAGATTGCTCACGCGCAACGACTGGCGGCGCAGGTTGCCCGCGAGGTTCACGGCCGTCACGCTGGCCTGCAGCGTCTGCGAGATCAGCACGGATGCCGTCATGCCGACGACACCGATCAGCGTGACCGCGAGAAAGGCTGCAACCACCAGCAGCAGGGTCGCGCGTCCGGCCAGAAGGCGACGCCATCCCGGTCCCGGCGGAACGTTCATCGACCCATCCTTGCGCCAGCGTGTCTGTGGGGATACCTCTTCTGCACCATATTCGATCGAAACTTTATCCCATGATCGAACTACTTTTATAAATCAAGATGTTATCAATTACCACCCATACCTCCAAAGAGGTATCCGAGGGGTAGATCGCATCATTTCGCCCCATTCCGGGGAGGGTTTTCAATCCCTACACTACGCTGCACCAAGATCGTTCAGCTCGAAACCGATTCACCCAGGAGCATCCAGCCATGACGACAGGAACGCAGTCCTTCATCGAGCAGGCCCTTTCCGGTATCGAACCGTTCGACGGCCTGCGCGCGGAAGCCATCGAGATGCTGGCACGCGGGGCGCGCATGCGCCGTCTCGGCAGCAGCGAGATCATCGTACACCGTGGCGACCGCCCGTCCGGGATGTTTCTGGTTGTCGAAGGCGAGGTCAAGCTGTTTCTCATCTCCAGCGCAGGGGCAGAACGCATCGTCCGGCTTGCTGCGCAAGGCGACACTTTCTGTGAGGAAGGCGCCTTCGGCAACAAGCCGCAGTCGCTGGCCGCCCAGGCCACCCGCGACAGTGTAGTCGTGTTCATTCCGCAGCGCGCGCTCCAGGAAGCGATGGACGCCAATCCGGCGATCGCACGTGCGCTCCTGGCCAGGCTGTCCGACCGCATCTTCGATCTGGTGACCGACATCGAACAGTGCGAACAGCGCAGCGGCGCACAGCGTGTCGCCCATTACCTCGTCAAGCACGCGAGCCGCGCCTCCGATGCGATCGAAGTGCGCCTGTCATCGAAGAAACAGACCATCGCCTCGCAGCTCAACATGACGCCGGAGAGCTTCTCGCGCGTACTCAACCGGCTCACGCGCGAGGGCTTCATCCTGCCGCGCGGCCGTCGGGCCATCATGCTGACCGACCTCAACGGCCTGCAAAGCCTCGCCGCCTGACCGGCTCCTCCGTCCGGGAAGCGCCCCGGACCGTTCAGCGCCCGCAGCCGCACGGCCCGCGGGCGCTGAACGTTTACGCACCCAGCGGCTCAACCCGCTCGCGATGTTCCGGCTGTGCCAGCCAGCGGATCAGGATGCGCGCCAGTGCCGGGTCGAAGCGGCGCGGAACCGATTGCGCCAGCAGGGCGCGCAACCCGGCTTCTTCCTCCCCGCTGCCAAGGTGGCACCAGCGGTCGAACACATGCCAGGCCGAAAGCCCGGACTCGGGCCACGACTCGCGCACGACGACCGGCCCCGGCCAGGGCCAGCTCGCGAGCGCCACCGATCCCAGCGCACCCAGCAAACGTCGATCGTGCTCGGCGATCGTCTCGCGGCCAGCGCACACACCGGCGCAGCGGTGTGCGAGATGGGCCGTGCACGGCCCCTTGCCGTTCTCTTCGAGGCCCAGGCGGCGCGGGCAGAGCTGGTAGATCTGCGCCAGCTCGCGCAGCATCGCATCGGCCTCGCGCGGCGCGCGAAACACGCCGTGGACGTCCTGCCAGTGCACCGGATCGGTGCCCGTCAGCGCGACCCGCTCAAGAATCGGCGGCCGCTTGCGGTTCGGAATCAGGCGCAGGCCGAACGACGCGTCATTCGTTGGCCGTCCGTGCGCGGGCCGCTCACGCGGCAGGTCGTGCTGGCGCTGCAGCGCCAGCTCCTGCAGCTGGCCGCTCAATTCTCCCGCGACGGGCTGCCAGTCCAGCCTTCGCACCCGCTCCAGCATCGCAGCATCGGCGCGTGCGCCCCTGCCTGCGGCAAACTGCTCCATGACCCGGGCGCGCAGGCTCATCGCCCGACCGACGTACAAGGGTCGATCCCGTTCATCGAACAGGACGTAGACCCCCGGCGCGTCGGGCAGGCCCTCGACCACCCCCACGGGCAGACCGGGTGGGCGTGGCGGCGCCTTCATCGCCTTGGCGCAGGCGCGCGCGAGCGTCTCGGTGGAAAATGCGTCGGATACCTGGGCCAGGAACTGCTGCAGCACCTCGGCATCGCCCATCGCGCGGTGACGCGCCTCGCAGACGAAGCCGTGGCGCTCGATCAGCGCGTCGAGACCGTGGCGGTGGAATTCGGGATACAGCGCCCGCGACAGCTTCACCGTGCAGAGGACCGGCGCCTCGAAGCGCTGGCCGAGCCGTCCATACTCGTTACTCAGGAATCCGTAGTCGAACCGGGCGTTGTGGGCGACGAACACGGCGCCGTCGAGCAAAGCGCGCAGCCGGTCGGCCAGCTCGGCAAAGACGGGGGCCTGCGCGACCATCGCATCGGTGATGCCGATGATGCGCTGGATCATTCCCGGAATCGGTCGCTCGGGATTGACGAGGCTCTGCCAGCGCTCGACGAGCTCGCCGCCCTCGATTCGCAGCAGGGCGATCTCGGTGATGCGATCGGCGACCGGATTGGCTCCCGTCGTTTCGAGATCGATCAGGACCAGCGGGTCGGGCAGGGACACTCGGGTGCACAACACCTGCAACGGGCGGATCGCCCGCTGCAGGTCAGTGGTTCACGTCGTAGTAGTACGGCCGCACCGGCACCGCCGCCTGGCCGTAGCGCCGCTGCGCATCGGCGTCCTGCGGCTTGTCCCACCACAGGGCGCGGCCCGCCTTCTGTTCCTCGGCTTCACGCGGGTGCTTTTCCAGCCACTCGCGCATGAACTTCGTGTGTTCGGATTCGTAGATCGCCATTTCGGGTCCTTTCCCAGAGACCGCGAATTGTACGGCGTCGGCCCGCAACCCGGCAATCGCGGGCCGGCAGCGCCCACCATGGCGGCACACTCCAGCCTCGCCACATGGCGGCACGTCACAACAGCACGGCCTCATCGAAGGCGATCCAGCCCGCGGTCGCCGCGAGCAGGGTCGCCATGGTGTAGTTGAAGCGCCGCAGCGCGTCCGGCTCGCCAAGCCAGCGCCGCATGCGGTCGCCGGCAATCGCCCACAGCGCGATGCACGGCAGGTTCACCACTGCGCAGAAAGCCCCGAGCGCGAGCGCTGTGCCCCAGTCCGCCTCGCGCGGCAGGAACAGGATCGCGACGTTGACGACCATCATCCACGCTTTCGGATTCACCCACTGAAAGGCCGCAGCACCGAGAAACCCGAGCGGCTGCACACGCCCGCTCCGACCCGGCTGCCCGGCGCGCGCCTGACGCCACGCGAGCCACAGGAGATAGCCGCAGCCGGCCGCGACCAACGGCAGGCGCAGGGTGTCGAGCCACATCATCACGCCGGCGATCATGCCCCCCACCAGGACCACCTGCAGCGCATGGCCGAGGCTCACGCCGAGCAGGTGCGGAACGGTGCGGCGGAATCCGAAGTTCACGCCGCTGGCGGCCAGCATCAGGTTGTTCGGTCCGGGCGTGACGGACATCGTGACCACGTAGGTCATCAGCGGAAGATCGAGCATGGCGGGCTCCCGGGTCAGGACGTGCGTCCACTGTAGGGCGCTCCCAACGCTGGTTACAGCACCAGAAACAACGCTCTATACTGGTTACAGTTGTGATTATCGACGACTGTACCCAGCCTTCCGAACCTCAACTGTGCCCCGTGCCATGCAATCGACCCCGACCCCGCTCTACCAGTCGCTCGCCGACGAACTGCGCAGTGCGATGAACGACGGGCGCCTGCCGCCCGGCAGCCGCCTGCCCTCGGTACGCGAAACCGCCCGTAGCCGAGGCCTGAGCATCAACACGGTGATCGCAGCCTACCGCCAGCTCGAAGCGCGTGGTCTGCTCGAAGCCCGTCCGCAGTCGGGCCATTTCGTGCGTTCGCGTCTGCCCTCGCCACCGCAGCGGATGCCCGGCCGCTCGGCGCACGCCGCCCCGGCCGAAACGGCGGTGCTCGACCGCATCACGACCGTGATCGCCGCCCAGGCCGACCCCGAGACGATCGACCTGTCGCTCGCCTGCCCGCGTGACAGCGACGCCTATCCCGGTCGAGCACTTGCGCGCCTCATCGCCGACTGCGTGCGCCGCCGCCCGGCCTTGCTCACCGACTACAGCCTGCCACCGGGGCCGCTGCGGCTGCGCCGCGAGATCTGCCGTCACGCCCGCGATCTGGGCATGGACTTGGTGCCCGAGGACGTGATCCTCACAAACGGCTGCATGGAGGCGCTGCAGCTCGCGCTGCGTGGCGTGACCCGTCCCGGCGACACGATCGCGCTGGAATCGCCGACCTACTTCAATCTGATTCCGCTCGCGAACCAGCTCGGCCTGAAGACGATCGAGCTGCCCACCCACCCGGGCCGCGGGCTCTCGCTCGACGCCCTCGAACTGCTGATGTCGGAGCAGCGCGTGCAGGCCGTGATCGCGATGCCCAACGTGCACAACCCGCTCGGCACCAGCATGCCGGTCGCCGCCAAGGAGCGCCTCGCGGCACTGGTCAACGAATACCGCGTGCCGCTGATCGAGGATGCCCTGTACGCCGAGCTGCAGTACGCCACACCCCTGCAGCCGGCGGTAAAGGCCTTCGACCGCGACGGCTGGGTGATCGCCTGCGCGTCCTACACCAAGACGCTGGCGCCCGGATTCCGACTGGGCTGGATCGAAGCCGGGCGCTTCCAGCAGCGGATCGCCGAACTCAAGTTCTGCTCGTCGGTCGCGCAGCCGGCCCTGCTCGGCGAAGCGCTTGGCGCCTTTCTCGAAAGCGGCGGCTACGCCCAGCACCTGCGGCGGCTACGCCGCAGCAATGCCGCCGATGTCGACCGCCTGCGCGGGCTCGTCGACCAGGCCTTTCCGGCCGGCACGCTCGCCACGGAACCGACGGGTGGCTTTCTCGTGTGGGTCGAACTGCCCGAGGGATGCGATACCAACCGGCTGTTCGACGCCGCCCTGCGGCGCGGGATCAGCATCACCCCGGGGAGCCTGTTCGCCCCTTCCGGACGCCACACCCGCCACCTGCGTCTGTCGGCCTGCCACGCATTCTCGGAGCGTCATCTGCACGCGCTCTTCACCCTCGGCGAACTCGCACGCCAGCAGCTCGGGGGATGAGGAGGCGCGCGTTCAGGCCACCGGATCGCGCGGGGCCTGGCCGCACAGGCTGCCGAGAATGTTCTCGACCTCGCTTTGCGCGAGTTCGCGGACGATGAAGACAAGCCGGCTGCGGTGGTCGTCGTAGGGCGGGTCTGCAGGCCACGCGGCGAGACTCGCGGGCGGGTAGGCGACATGCTGGACGCACTGCACGACACGCGGCAGCGGATCGCCGGCGACGTTGAGGAGGCCCTTGATGCGCAGGATGCGATCGCCGTAGACCTGCAGGATCAACCCCAGGCCATCGGTAAACCCAAGCCAGTCGAGCGGCTCGTCGAAGCACAGCACGAAACTCGTTACCGCTGCGTCGTGCCGGGGCGCTTCGTGTCCGCCGCTCCCCGCACCACGCGCACCGGGGCGTCGCCACGCTCGCGCGGCCACGGCGCGCTCCGCCTGCGCGCGCACCGCCTCGTCACCGAGCCACGTGGCAACGTCGGGCGTCTTGCCGGCGGGATCGTAGAGCCCGCAGCAGGCAAACGCTTCGAGCGGCACCCTGCCCTCGAACACCTCGATCTGCGGCGCCCCCGGATTCAGCCCCGCCAGCCGCTCGGCGAGCGCGCCACGCTCGACGCCGGAAACCAGATCGCACTTGGTGACCAGCAGGCGGTCAGCCATCGCCACCTGGCGCACCGCTTCGCGGTGGCTTCCGAGCTGCCCTTCGGCATGGGTCGCGTCCACGGCCGTGAGCACGCCCTCGCAGCGGTAGCGGGCGCTGATGAAGGGCTCTTCCATCAGGGTGTAGATGACCGGTGCCGGGTCGGCGAGTCCGGTGGTCTCGATCAGCACCCGGTGGATCGGAGCGATCTCGCGGCTCTGTGCGCGCCGGAAGAGATCCTTGAGCGCCCGCACCAGGTCGCCCTGCACGCTGCAGCAGATGCAGCCCGAATCGAGCACGACGAGCGTTTCATCGACCTTCCGGACCAGATGATGGTCGACGCCGACCTCGCCGAACTCGTTGATCAGCACCGCGGTGCCAGCCATCTCCGGCTGCGCCAGCAGATGGTTCAAGAGCGTCGTCTTGCCGGCCCCGAGAAAGCCGGTCAACAGCAGTACCGGCACGCGGCGGTCGGAGGCGTCTTCCTCCAGGTCCTGACCCCCGCTCATGGCCGGGCCGGCCTGCCGTCACCGCGGCGTGCGGGCATCAGCTACGCTGGACGCGTTCGAGCGCCTCGTGGCGCTCCTGAGCCTCGATCGACAGCGTCGCGGTCGGGCGCGCAAGGAGCCGCGCCACCCCGATCGGGTCGCCGGTCTCCTCGCACCAGCCGTAGCTGCCGTCGGCAATGCGTGCAAGCGCCTCGTCGATCTTCTTCATCAGCTTGCGCTCGCGGTCACGCACGCGCAGCTCCAGGGCATGCTCCTCCTCGACGGTCGCCCGGTCGGTCCAGTCGGGCGTCGCGTCGTTGTCCTGCAGATGCAGCGTCGTCTCGCGCGCCGCATCGACGAGCGCCTGCTTCTCGGCCAGCAACAAGGCACGGAAGAACTCGAGCTGCGCTTCGGACATGTACTCCTCTTCGGGCTGCGCGAGCAGCGCTTCCTTCGTCAATGCGGGCTTCTTGCCAACGGTCGCGGTCGTCATCGTGCTTGCTCCTCGGAACCAAAGGGTCGGCCGGGAAGATACACGAAACCCGGATCGGTGCAAGCCTCCGGGCACTCGCAAGTCCCCGAAGTGCGCGTTCTCCCTGGCACGACCGCGCATCGGTCAATCCCCGGCGATGCCGTTCCGGACTATCATGGCCGGACTTCCCCAGCGAACACCCATGAACGACCCCGCAACGCTCACGCCTGCCGAAGAGCAGGCCTTTCTCGACGAAGCCGCGGCCCATTGCCGGCAGCGCGGCGCGAGCCTGACGCCGATCCGGCGCGAGGTGCTGACGCTGCTGCGACGGCAAAGCGGCGGGCTGAAGGCCTACGACCTGCTCGACCGCATCCGCGCCGTGCGCCCTTCGGCGACGCCGCCCACGGTCTATCGCGCGCTCGATTTCCTGATCGACCAGGGGCTCGCGCACAAGATCGGACGCACCAACCAGTTTGTCGCCTGCAACCACGACTGCCACGACGAAGCCGGCCTGTTCCTGGTCTGCCCGCGCTGCGGACGCGTCACCGAACTGCGCGACGAAGCTGCCCTCGCCGCGCTCGCGTCGACGCTGGAAGCGGCCGGCCACACGCTCGCCGGCCCCGAGATCGAGATCAGCGCCGTGTGCCGGAGCTGTTCCGGCGCCCACGCAAACGCCTGCTGACGCCACCGCGCCCCGGCGCGCGGCATCGCGCGGCGTCAGTTGCGCGGCCGGTAGTGCACATGCCCCGGTGCATGTGGATGGGCGTGGTCGTGGCCGTGCGAATGGGTGGTATTCGTCATGTCTACCGTCACCAGATTCAGGCTGCCGTGGCGCACGCCCCGCTCGGCGACGATCGCTCCGGCGAACCGGCGCACCGCCGCGGTCGGCCCGCGCAGGATCGCGCATTCGATGCAGTGGTCGTGGTCGAGGTGGGCATGCATCGTCGACACCGTCAGGTCGTGGTGATCGTGCTGCAGGCCGGTCAGGCGCTCGGACAGCTCGCGCTCGTGGTGGTTGAACATGTAGCTCAGGGTCGCGATGCACTGCCCATCCGTCTCGACCCGCTGGCGCGCACTTTCCAGCTCGCGCCGCAACAGATCACGCATCGCCTCCGAACGGTTGCTGTAGCCGCGCGCGGCAATCAGTTCGTCGAACTCGCGCGCCAGCGCCTCGTCGAGTGAGATCGTGATGCGTTCCATGGTGGCAGTGCTCCTGGTGGAGTGAAATCCGAGAAAGCGGCAGACAACGGCCAAACTTGCGGCACCGTGCCCGACACACTATTTCGCCGCGAGCGGCAGGACCAGTTCGAAGACGGCGCCGCCTTCGGGATGGTTGGTGACCGTCAGTCGGCCGCCGTGGCGTTCGACGATGCCGTAGCTGATCGCAAGTCCGAGACCAGTGCCCTTGCCGACCGGTTTGGTCGTGAAGAACGGGTCGAAGATCTGCGACTGCAGTGCTTCGCTGACCCCCGGGCCGTTGTCGCGGAAGGCGAGCACGATGTGCTGCCCTTCGATACGGGCCGAGATCTCCAGGCGGGGATGTGCGAGGTCGGCGGTGGCATCGCGGGCATTCTCGATCAGGTTCATCGCGACCTGCTGGATCTGGCCGGCCGATCCGACCATCGGCAGTTCGGCCGGGAGTTCGGCGAGGATGCGGAAATCCGGGCGGGCTGATTTCGACATCCAGGTGACCGCGCGCGCAATGACCTCGGCGAGATCGAAGGGGCGGCTCTCGTTGCGGTCGAGTGCGGAGAAGCGCTTGAGCCCGTCGACGATGTCGCGCGTGCGCTCGGCGCCTTCGATCGTGCCCTCGATGAGCGGCGGCAGGTCGGCGAGGATGCGGTCGACCTTGAGTTCGGCGCGAAGCTGCACGAGTTCCGCGGCCAGCTCGCCCTCGTGCAGCTTCGCAAGATAGCGCTCCAGGCGCTCGGCGTAGCGGCGCATCACATGCACGTTGCCGAGGACGAAGCTGATCGGGTTGTTGAGCTCATGGGCGACGCCAGCCACGAGCCGCCCGAGGGACGCCATCTTCTCGGAATGCAGCAGTTGCTGCTGCGTGCGCTTGAGATCCTCGTGGGCCTGGTGCAGGGCGTGGTAGGCCTTGCGCAGTTCGCCGACCGGGCGCCCGGTGATCACCATGCCGAGCGATTTTCCGACGGCGCTGAAGCGCGGCGTGCAGTTGAGCGAGACCGGCACCGCCGAGCCATCGAAGGCCCTGAGCAGGAGTTCGCAGTCGTACATGCCGCGCTCGCCGGCCATTGCCAAGAGGGTGCGTGCCTGCCGGCTCGCAATCTCGTCGGCGAAGAGATCAAAGATGCTGCTGCCCCGCAACGCGGCGGCATCGCAGCCGCAGAACTCCTCGAGCGAGCTGTTGACGTCCTCGATCACGCCATTTCGGTCGCACACCACCATGATGTCGGACATCGAGGTCAGCACCGACAGGATGAATTGCTGCGACTCCTCCAGCTTCGCGTTCTTCTGTTCGAGGGCAACCTCGTACTGAAGCAGATCCGAGTACACCTCATCCATCTTGTGGATGACCTCCAGCCACACGTCGTCACCGACGCCGGCAAGTTCGGCCGGTCGCTCGGCCAGACCTTCGCTGAAGGACTTGCGCTCGCGTTCGCTCATGGTTTCGAAGACTTCCTCCCGCAGACGCACCGCTCAATGCACCGTGCACACCATGCACGGATCGAACGAGCGCACGATGTGCTGCACGGCGAGCGGCGCGCGTTCGTGCTCACCGACCGGTGCGCCGACCAGCGCCCGTTCGAGCGCGCCGGGCGCCCCGGCGGCGTCGCGGGGCGAGAAGTTCCAGGTCGTCGGGGCGATGATCTGGTAGTTCGCGATGCGCCCGCGGCGGATCGTCAGCCAGTGGCCGAGCGAGCCGCGAGCCGCTTCGACGAGCCCCACGCCCTGGCCCTCGTCGGGCAGCGCACCCTGGGCGCAGAAGGGTTCGCCAGGCACGATCGCACGCGTCCAGGCTTCCATCGCAGGCAGTACGCGGGCGAACTCGAGCGCGCGCGCAAGGACGCGCGCGAGCACGCTGGCGCCGTGCGTGGCGACGAGACCGGTCGCCAGCGGATGGCCGTCGATGAGCTGACGGGCCAGCGCGCCGCACTCGGCGGTGCGCCCGGCCAGACGCGGCGCCTTGCACCAGGTGTAGGCGCCTTCCTTCGTCTCGACCGGTTCGGTGCGACCCTCGAACGGATGCAGCGCCGCCGGCCCGTCGCCAGTCGGTGCGAGCCACGCATGCGTGCCGTCCTCGGTGACGTGATCGGGATCGAATGCGGCGCGGCCGCCGTCGGCACTCCAGACGCCGCGGGCAAAGAACGGCTGCCCCTCGATGACGTAGGCGCCGTGGCTGAGAAAGCGGTCTTCGGCGCGGCCCAGTCGCTGCAGATCGAGATCGCGGGCGATGGCGAGGAAGTGCGCCAGATCGGAACGCGCCCGGTCCCGCGCATCGGCCCAGGACCACAGGGCGGCCTCGGAGTCGAGCGCCGCGACGGCCTCCAGGCGGTCGCCGAAGAACTGGCCTTCGAGCCAGCGGCGGAACGCACGCAGCATCGTCAGCACGCGCACCTTTTCGTTCGCGCTCACCGCGCGCGCCGCACCGCCCGGCTGCAGCGTCAGCGAGTGCGGCCACTTGCCGGCAAGGAGCCCCATCAGTTCAAGAAAGGCGGTGCGTGCCGGCAGCGCCTGGGCAGTCGCCTGCCCCTCGACCGCGCGAAAGCGCGCCCGCGCAGCTTCGAACCAGGGGCGCCCGGCATAGCTTTCACGCGCGAAATCGGGCATGAAGAAGAGATAGAAATGGGTGAAGTGGTCGGCCAGGTTCTCGGCCGCCAGGACCAGGTTCGCGACCCGCTCGCCGTTGGGGGTCGGCACGAGCCCCATCGCGTCGCGCAGCGCCGCTGCGGCCGCCGCCGACTGCGACACCGAGCAGATGCCGCAGATGCGTGGCACGAGTGCCAGCGCATCGAGCGGATGCTTGCCCTGCAGGATCTGCTCGAAGCCCCGGTAGAGCGGCGAGCTGACTTCTGCGCTTGCGACCCGCCCGTCGGAGAGCGTCAGCGTGACCTCGAGGTCGCCCTCGACACGGTTGAAGGGTCCGACCACGATGCGCTTCATGACTTGAGCCCGGTCTTGCGGATGGCCGGCGCGACCACCGGATGATCGGACACCGCGTTGCTGCGCACACGCCCTGGCGTGGCCGACTTCGACAGGGCCGCGAGCGCTACGAACCAGGCCTTGGGCATGTCGGCCGGCAGGCCGATCGGGATTCCGGCAAGCTTCGGCGTCTGCAGGAAGGGGTGGCCCGGCTCCTCGAACCCCGGTCCGGTGCAGTTGATGCACGGATAGCCACCCTCGGCGCAGGCGCCGCCGCCGTTCCAGCCCCGGATGTTGCAGTCGGCGTGGGCCTGCGTGGCCTTGCAGCCGAGGTGCTCCATCAGGCAGCCGAGGTCGGAGATCTTCTCGGCGCTGGCCTTGAACTCGTAGAACTCGTTGCGGCTGCAGCCATGGTGCACGAGGTGGTCGGCATAAAAGCGCGGCCGCCCGAGCGCATCGAGATCGTCCGCCGCGAGCGCACCCATCTCCAGTGCGAGCAAGGTCTCGACCACCCAGCCGGGGTGGGTCGGGCAGCCCGCCACGTTGATCACCGGCAATCCGGCCGCCGCACGGTACTCGGCACCAAGCAGCCCCCCGGGCGCGTCGCCGTCGTACTGCAGGCCGCAGGCGTCGGCCGGATTCATGCCGGCGGAGGGCACGCCCCCGTAGGCCGCGCAGGTTCCAACCGCAACCGTGTGCGTCGCCCGCGCCGCCAGTTCACGTACCCAGTCGATCATCGCCCGCCCGGTCCCGGCCAGCATATGGAAGCGCCCGCTGCCGTTGGGGCCACGCAGCAGCGCACCTTCCACACACAGCAGGTCGAGCGGCCTCTCGCCGCTCGCGCAGGCGCGCAGAAGGTCGATCGCCTCGGCCCCGCTTTCCTCGGACAGCGACGGGTGCCACAGCAGTTCGATGCCACCGTCGCGCAGCGTCGTCACGACGTTGCCGCCGTCGTGACACAGCAGCGACATCGTGCAGCCGCCGCAGCCCCCCGATTGCAGCCAGACGAGGTTCATCGCAAGGATCCTCCGGAGCGCATCGCGAAGCTCTTGCGCCAGCGCGTCATCAGCAACGCTCCAGGCCGTAGCGCGCGAGCTTGTTGCGCAATCCGACCCGCGACAGGCCGAGTTCGTTCGCGGCGCGGGTCTTGTTCCAGCGGTGGCGGATCAGGCTTTCCTTGACGATGCGCGCCTCGAGCGCGTCGAGCCTGGCTTTCAGGTCGCCGTCGAGTCCGGCCAGCAGGTTCAGCTCAGGTTCCTGGTGGTCTTCGGCCGCGCGCAGCACGCGCGGCGACAGATGGCTGGCCGACAGGCGCGGGCCGTCCGACAGCGCGATCATGCGCAGCACCTCGTTGCGCAGCTCACGCACGTTACCGGGCCAGCGGTAGGCCTGCAGGCAGGCGATCACGTCGGCTCCGAGCGGGTCGAAGTGCCGCCCGAGCGAGCGCTCGACGCTATCCACGTAGCTTTGCGCGATCAGCGGAATGTCCATGCGCCGGTCGCGCAGCGGCGGCACCGTGATCGTGATCGCGGCGAGCCGGTAGTACAGATCCTCGCGAAAGCGCCCTTCACGCACCTCGGCTTCGAGGTCGCGGTTGGTCGCGGCGATCACGCGCACGTCCACCGCCACCGGTCGCGCCGCACCGACCGGACGCACCTCACCCTCCTGCAAGACGCGCAGCAGCTTGACCTGGAACGCCGCCGACGTCTCACCGATCTCGTCGAGCAGGATCGAGCCACCGTCTGCCTGGCGGAACAGCCCCTCGCGATCCTCGTGGGCGCCGGTGAAGGCGCCGCGACGGGCACCGAAAAGCTCCGATTCGAGCAGGGTGTCTGGCACCGCGCCGCAGTTCTCGACCACGAAGCCGCGGTCGCTGCGGCTGCTGCCGTAGTGCAGCGCGCGTGCGAGCAGCTCCTTGCCGGTGCCGGACTCGCCCGCGAGCAGCACCGGAATGTCGAAGTCGGCAACCTTGGCAACCAGATCGCACAGCGCGTTCATCGGCGAGTCGGGCATGCGCAGCAGCGCATCGGCGCCAAAGCGGCGGCGCGAGGCCTCCTTCTTGCCCGCAACACGTTCCTTGAGCACCGGCCCGGCGACCTTCAGTTCCAGCGACAGGCGCTGGTTCTCGGCCTGCAGGCGGTGCAGTTCGGCGGCCGAGCGCAACGCGAGCAGCAATTGCTCGGGCTGCCATGGCTTGAGCAGATACTGGTAGATGCCGGCATCGTTGATGCCGGCAATGATGTCCTCCGAATCGGTATAGCCCGAGATGATGATGCGCACCGCGTCGGGCCAGCGCGCGCGCACCTCGCGCAGGAGGTGGACGCCGGACGGGCCTGGCATGCGCTGGTCCGACAGCACGATCTGCACCCACTCGCGTTCCATCAGGGCCAGGGCTTCCTCGGCATTCGAGGCGGTGAACACCTCGAAGTCCTCCTCCAGCGTGCGCCGCAGCGCCTCCTGGGAGCGGATTTCGTCATCGACGACGAGCACGGTGGGCAGCTTCTTGCTCATGGTTCAGGCGGTCTCCACGCGGGTTTCCGGGGCCGCGACCCGGGGGCGGTTCCAGTCGAGATCACGATGGCGGGCAAGGTGGCGCGGCGTCCACGAGTGCGGACTCTTGAGCACGAAGTGAAAGCGCGCGACGTGGTAGCTTGGATCGAAACCGTAGAAATTGCGCTGCATCCGCGCCAGCTCCTCGGCACGATAGGCGGCAAGCGGCTTTTCGGCCTCGTCGGCAGCCCGCCGTGCCGCCTTGGCCGCGATGCACGCGGCCAGATCGGGGGCCGCGGCAAGCGCCGCCGCACGGCGCGCGACCTCGGCGGCGAACCCGGCCGGGTCCGCACCGAAAGCCTCGTCGATGAGACCGGCGGCCGCTGCCTGGCGAGCCAGCAAGGGCAGGCGGTTGCCCATGATGCGCCGCCCGGCGTCCACCCCGACGCGGCGCGGCAACAGATAGCTCCAGTACTCCGAGCCGTACAGGTTGCCCATGTTCTTGTAGTGTGGATTGAGGATCACCCCGCTCGCTGCCCATACATGGTCGGCCGCGAGCGCGAGAAAGCAGCCGCCCGCCCCGGCGTTGCCAGCGAGCGCGGCGACCGTGATGCGGTCGGTGAGCGTAAGGAGCGCGAGGCAGACGTCGTTCATCGCGTTGATGTTCGCCCATGACTCGTCGGCCGGGGATGGCGCTGCCTCGATCGTGTTCAGATGGATGCCGTTGGACCAGAAATCGCGCCCGCCTTCGAGCACCAGCACGCGCGTCGGGCGGCTGCGCGCGAACCCGATCGCCGCGCTCAGGCGCTCACACTGCGCGGTCGACATCGCGCCGTTGTAGAAATCGAAGGACAGGAAGCCGACCGCGGCATCGTCGCTCTCTCGGTACGCAAGCTCGCCCCACTCGTCGCACGCGCCGGACTCGTCGCATTCGTCCGCCTTGCCCTGGCCACGGCCACGCATCAGCGTCACCGGCCATTCGGGCAGCCTGGCCGCCTCGGCGGCGAAGGCCTGGGTCGCCGGCAGCTTGAACGGATGCGTGCCGCCGCGCTTGACGTGACCGATCCACAGCGCGCCATCGACGGTCGCGCGCAACAGCGCACCGTCGCGCCGTGCGAGGACTTCGCCGGGTGCGGCGTCTTCGGCACCGGCCGGCCGGCGCCCCGCGTGAGCGTCGAAAAGATGGCAGGGCTCGCCGAACAGCATGTCGGCCACGCCCGGAAACCCGTCGGCTGCGCGGATCCGGCGCAGCACCGCGGCGGTATCGTCGCGGCGCCAGTCGATCGCCCGATCGACCTGCTTCATCAGCGGACGCAGGCACCCGGGCGGACCGAACGATCCCGGCCGCTGCAGCAGCGCCGCCAGCGGCGTCGGCGCCCATTCACCGCGCCGCCAGGCCGGCACCCGTTCGAGCGCACGGCGCACCGCGACAAGCGCGGCGGCGGTAACCTCGGTGCGGTACAGGCTCGCCTTGGTCGCGGCGCGCATCGCGAAGCGCTCGCTCGCCCACACCGGCCCGGCATCCATCTCGGCCTCGGCCTGCAGCACCGTGACGCCCCAATCGCTCGCGCCATCGGTGATGGCCCAGTCGAGCGCGGACGGACCGCGGTCGCCGACGATGCCCGGATGCACGATGAGCGTCAGGCGCCGCGCCCAGATCGACTCGGGCACCGCGCGCTTGAGGAAAGGAGCGAGCACGACGTCGGGGCGAAACGCAGCGACCGCCTCCTCGGCGACCGAGTCGGCAATGTCGAACTCGACGGACAGTTCATGGCCGTCCCCGGCCAGTTCCGCATAGAGGCGCTGCGTGAGGCTGTTGAAGCTGTGGGTCAGGAGCAGGATGCGCATGGTCAGCAGATCCTCGGCAGTTGCTCGCCGGACAGCCAGTCGACCATGCGCCGGCCGCCGAAACCGGTGCGGATCTGCACGAAATGGTTCGGATCCGAGGTCACCGTGCCGATGCGCGCCGCGTCGCGCCCGAGCGGATGCGCACGCAGCGCGGCGAGCGCGCGATCGGCGTCCTCGCCCTTGCAGATCACGACCAGCTTGCCCTCGTTCGCCACATACAGCGGATCGAGCCCGAGCAGCTCGCATGCGGCATCGACCTGCTGGCGCACCGGAATCGCCGGTTCTTCGAGTTCCATGCCGACGCCGGACTGGGCGGCGATCTCGTTGAGCGTCGTCGCCAGGCCGCCGCGGGTCGGGTCACGCAGCACGTGCACGTCGAACACCGCATCGAGCAGCGTCGCGACCAGCCCGTGCAGGGCCGTGGTGTCGGAGACGATCTCGGACTCGAACGCGAGCGATTCACGCTGCGCCATGATCGCCATGCCATGGTCGCCGATCGTGCCCGAGACGAGGATCGCATCGCCGGGACGTGCGTTCGCGCCCCCCAGCTCGCAGTGGGCCGGAAGCGCCCCGAGGCCGGTCGTGGTGATGAACACGCCGTCGCCCTTGCCCTGCTCGACGACCTTGGTATCCCCGGTCACCACCGGCACGCCGGCTTCGCGCGCCGCCACCGCCATCGAGGCGACGATGCGCGCGAGATCGGCGAGCGGAAAGCCCTCTTCGAGGATGAAGCTCGCCGCGAGGTAGAGCGGGCGCGCACCCATCACCGCCAGATCGTTGATCGTGCCGTGCACCGACAGGCAGCCGATATCACCCCCTGGAAAGAACAGCGGGCTGACGACGTGGGCATCGGTGGCCATCACCAGGCGCTCGCCCGGCGCCGGTGCAGGCAGCACCGCGCCGTCGTCGCCGCGAGCCAGATAATGGTTCGAGAACGCGTTCGCGAAGAGCTCCGAGATCAGTTGCGCCATCGCCTTGCCGCCGGCCCCGTGGCCCATGTCGACGCGCCCGTTGCGCAGATCGAGCGCCCGCACGTAGCCTTTCTTGACGTCCCCCATCACACCGCCTCTCGCGTTTCGACGCGCACCGCGACGTCGCGGAAACGCCCGTAGTTGTAGTGCGCCGCACAGGCGCCTTCGGACGACACCATGCACGAACCCATCGGGTTCTCGGGTGTGCACACGGTACCGAACAGCTTGCAGTCGGTGGGCGTCTTCACGCCGCGCAGGATCGCGCCGCACTCGCAGGCGCGGTTGTCGGGCACCGATCGGAATTCAAGGCCGAACTTCGCTTCCCCGTCCCAGTCCCGGAAGGCGCTGCGGATGCGCAGCGCCGAGTACGGCACCTCGCCCAGGCCGCGCCACTCGAAGCTGCGGCGCAGCTCGAAGACCTCGCTCACAAGCGCCTGGGCCTTGAGGTTGCCCTCGGGGGTCACCGCACGCGTGAACTCGTTCTCGACCTCGGCGCGGCGCTCGTTGACCTGGCGGATCAGCATGCGGATCGCCTGCATCACGTCGAGCGGCTCGAAGCCGGCGATCACCACCGGCTTGCGGTATTCCTCGGCGAAAAACTCATAGGGGCGGCTGCCGATCACGGTCGACACGTGGGCCGGGCCGATGAATCCGTCAAGCGGCACGGTGCCGTACTGGCGCACCTCGGGCGATTCGAGGATGGTCGAGATCGCCGACGGGGTCAGCACGTGATTGCACAGCACGCTGAAGTTCGCGAGCCGCGCCGCACGGGCCTGGCGGATCAGCAAGGCGGTCGGCGGGGTCGTGGTTTCGAAGCCGATCGCGAAGAACACCACCTCGCGCTCGGGGTGGGCGAGGGCGAGCGCGTAGGCGTCGGCCGCCGAATACACCATGCGGATGTCGGCGCCGCGCGCCTTCGCCTTCATCAGCGAAAGCCCCTCGGAGGCCGGCACGCGCAGGCAGTCGCCGTAGGTGCACAGCGTGACTTCGGGATGTTCGAGCGCAAGCCGGATCGCCATGTCGATGCGCCCGATCGGGAGCACGCAGACCGGGCAGCCGGGCCCGTGGATCATGCGCACGTTGTCCGGCAGCAGATCGGCGACGCCGTAACGCGAAATCGCGTGCGTGTGGCCGCCGCAGAACTCCATGAACGCGTACTCGCGGCCGGCGCTGGCCTCGCGCGCGATCGCCCCGGCCAGCGTGCGCGCCAGGCGGCCGTCGCGGAACTCGTCGACGTACTTCATGCAGCGCCCTCGGCGGCGGCGACGAGATCGATGCCGGCCTCGGCAAAGAGCGCGAGCGTGCGCTCGGCCTCCTCCGGGTCGAGCCGCGTCAGCGCGTAGCCCACATGCACGATCACGTAATCGCCGGGCGCGGCACCGTCGACGAGGGCGAGCGAGATTTCCTTGCGCACCCCGCCCAGATCGACGCGGCAGCGCTCACCGTCGAGCAGTTCGACGATGCGCGCGGGAATGGCCAGACACATGCTTCAGTTCCCCTTTTCCAGAATCCGCCGGGCGACCCAGGCCTGGCCCAGCGCGAGGCCCGCATCGCCGGGCGACAGGCGTCGCGCTTCGAGCACCTCCAGCCCCTGCCCGCGCAGGCGTGCCGCCAGCCCGGCCGAGAGAATGCGGTTGTGAAAGCAGCCGCCCGACAGGACCACCGTCGCGAGCGCCTGCGCCTGTGCCGCCCGCTCGATCCACTGCGCCAGCGCCGCGATCAGCGTCGCATGAAAGCGGGCGGCACCGCGCGGAACGTCGCGCTCATCGGCCAGCACCGCCAGGAGCGGCAGCAGATCGAGCCCACCGTCGGCACCAAGCGCCCAGTGGCTGCGATCGAGCGGCGCGGCATCGGGCCAGCCGGCCGCCGCCGCTTCGAGCGCAATCGCCGCCTCGGCCTCGAACTTCATGACTTCGCACACCCCGAGCAGCCCCGCCGCCGCATCGAACACGCGCCCCATGCTGGTGGTTGGCGCACACAGGTGCGGACGCTCCAGTACCTGCCCGAGCCTCGCCGCCGCGGGCTGGCCCGCGAACCGGGCGCCGATCTCGTCGGCCCGCCCGAGCGCGTGCAACACTGCGGCGGCCATGCGCCACGGCTCGCGTGCGGCACGATCGCCACCGGCCAGCGGCAGGGCACGCAGATGGCCCAGCCGCGCGAACTCCGCCCCCTCGACGCGCAGCAGCTCACCGCCCCACGCCTGCCCGTCCGTTCCCAGGCCGACGCCATCGAGTGCGAGCCCGAGCGCCGGACCACCATGGCCGCATTCGGCGAGCACCGCTGCCACGTGGGCATGGTGGTGCTGAACCGCGATCGCGGGCAGCCCGCGGCGCGCAGCAAACGCGCAGGCAGCACGACTGGAGTGGAAATCCGGATGCAGGTCGTGCGCCACCGCGGCCGGTTCACCCACGAAGAGGCCGCACAGGCGCTCGATCGCGGCATCATGGTCCCGGCAGGCCCCGGCACGGTCGAGGTCACCGACCGTGTGCGCGAACTGCGCCGTACGGCCGTGCACGAGACAGGGCGCGTTCTTGAACCAGGCCCCGAAGGCCAGCACCGGTGGCCCGTCCGCCGCGAGCGCCAGCGCCTCGCCCAGCGGCTGCAGGGCCAGGGCTTGCGCGGCGGATTCGGCGCAGGTGCCCACGCTCAGGCGCGCCCCGCAAGACCACGCTCGATCCACGCCAGCCACTCGGCGATGCCCTCACCGCTGACCGCCGAGGTCCGGATCACCTGGACGTCCGGATTCACGCGCCGCGCGTAGCCGATCGCGCGCTCGACGTCGAATGCCAGATGGGGCAGCAGGTCGACCTTGTTGAGAAGCAGGAGATCGGCGGCCGCGAACAGGTCGGGATACTTGAGCGGCTTGTCCTCGCCCTCGGTGACCGACAGGATCGCGACCTTGTGCGCCTCGCCCAGATCGAATGCAGCCGGGCACACGAGGTTGCCGACGTTCTCGATCAGCAGCAGGCTGCGCTCGGCCAGATCCATGCGCTCGAACGCGCGCCCGACCATGTCGGCGTCGAGATGACAGCCCTTGCCGGTATTGATCTGCAAGGCCGGCGCCCCCGTCGCACGGATGCGCTCGGCGTCGAACTCGGTCTGCTGGTCGCCCTCGATGACCGCGACCGGGACCCGGCCGGCCAGCTCGTTGATCGTTCGCACCAGCAGCGTGGTCTTGCCAGAGCCCGGACTCGACACCAGGTTGAGGGCGAAGATGCCGCGTTCGGCGAGCCAGCGGCGGTTCGCCTCGGCCTGGAGGTCGTTCTTGCCCAGGATGTCGCGCTCGATCTTCACCATCTGCGCCTGGCTCAGGCCAGGCACGTGCGCGTGGGCGGGACCGGCACCGAAGTGCAGATGCCCCTCTCCATCCTCGACATGCGCCATCGCAGCCGTGGGTTCCGCGTCATGCATGTGGTCGTGGTCGTGAGGATGCTCGTGCGGATGACTGTGGCGGGTGCCATCCGGATGCACGTGCTCGTGCTGGTGCTCGCCGAGCGCCTTCCAGGCCCGCGTCGCGGCCGGCTTGCGCGCCGCCCCCCGTGGCCGCACGGCCCCGCCGATCTTCACTTCCCCGCTTCCGCATCCGCATACCGTGCACATCGTCCTGCTCCTTTGCGGGCGAGGCCGGGACGCACAGGCGCCCTGCCCCCACCCGGGTTCAATCCGCTTCCAGTTCCCGCACCCGCATCTCGGTCCCGGCTGTCGGCTGCACGCGATACCCGCCGCAATTCGGGCAGGCATCGTAGCGTTGCGCCAGTGGCACCGTCCGATCGCACTCCAGGCACCAGCCGGCGCCGGCGATGCGCTCGATCTCGATGCGCGCGCCCTCGGCGACCGTGTCGCGCAGTACCGCCTCCAGGCAGAAGGCCAGCGCATCGGGCTCGACCGACGACAACTCGCCGATCTCCAGGACGATCGCCTTCACCGCGCGCAGACCCTGTGCCGCGACGGTCTCCTCGACGATTCCGCGCACGCCCTCGGCCAGCGACATCTCATGCATCGCCCGCGCCCTCCTCCCGCAGCACGATCTCGTAGGGCACGCAGGGGTCGAGCGAGAGCGCGAGCGCCTTCAGGCGCTGGAGCGCAGCCTCGCGCGACGGGAAGGTCCAGCCGGCGCCCTCGCGCACGAAGGCACCGGCCGGGTGGAAGTTCCATTCGGTCGGCGCAACGATCGCGTACTGGGCGATCCGCTCCTTCTCGATGCGCACGGCATGCATCAGGAGCCCGCGCGCGGTTTCGACACAGGCGAGCCCGGCCCCGACCCCGTCACCGAGGGGTGCGCCGTCAACGAGGCGCGGCAGATCGGCCGCAAGCGGGTGGCGCAGACGACTGCCGCAGTCGGCCAGGTCGATCGCACGCGCGAAGAGCCGTGCCGCGACCCGGTGGCCGCGTGCCAGAAGCGTGCGCACCAGCAGCGAATCCTTGTGACGTGCGAGTGCGCCAGTCTCGTGCGCCACGCCTTCGAAGCTCGGTGCCGCGCAGAAGGCGGGCTCCGGCACCCGTTCGAGGGTCCCGGCCCACTCGCTGGCGCTTCGCAGCGGCAACAGCGGCACCGATTCGGATTCCGCGGTCGAGGACCCCATCTCGATCAGATCGGCGAGCGCCGCGCCAATGTCACCACCGCTGCGGGCGCGCTCGACGAACTCGCCCAGGCCATGGGGTTCGCGGATCGACTGGAAAAATCCGGCAAGGATCTCGACGGCGACGAGATCGAGCAGATCGCCGCCAAGTTCGAACGCGGCACGCGCGTCGCGCCCGCCGATCTGGTCGAGCCGCCGGTAGAGGTTGGCGAAGCGCTCGCGGCGCGAGCCATGGCCGAACAGCGCCGGCCAGTCGAGCATCAGGCGCCACAGGTGCTCCTGCGCCATCTCGGCGGTGACGGACCGCTCTTCGGCCAGTGCATCGACGCGCTCGACGTCCTGCGCCCCGGCTGCAGCACAGGCCGCAACGGCAGCAAGCCCCTGCGCCCTGCCGCACACCGCGAAGAGCGCCGGAACCGCGCGCAGGGCCTCGACGACGGGGCGCCCGACCAGCACCCGCGCCGCGAGCGGGCGGGCATTGGCGACGGTCACGCGGGTGACGCGATCCCCCGCGATCGAGGCCTCGAGGCGCAAGCCGCCAGCACCGCTCATGATCTGCTCCCGTCTGCCTGCGCCATGCCGCCGCGCACCACGCCGCGGGCGGACCGCCACGCGCGGTCTGCCATGCCCGGCCAGCCGTGCAGGCCGGGCCCGCATGACCCGTGCGTGCACCTCCGCAGTCGTCCTCCGCTCCATATCCGCCCCTGTTCCGCAGCCGCAGTGCCCGTCCTGGCACGCAGTCCGGAACGCACACACGGGTAACGCGCACCCGGGGGCAGTACGCAGATACCGTGCCAGCTCGGGGAAGGAGGCGCGATCGTCCTGAACCCCACCGGTTTCGGGACCCTCCACCAGGCGGAAGAAAGGCAGGCACGGCGCCGGACGGAAATCATGTTTTCACTGAAGTCGATGGTTGTGAAAAGGTTCTTTTCATTCTTCCACATCAATCGTCCGATCGGGCGAGCGGATCCGGCCTCGAACGGCAAGGAGGTTGCCGGCGCACGGTGTGAACGCAAAGCGGCAGCACCAGCCGCTGCGGCTTGCGCTTCAGTCGCTGCCGCGCCCGTCGCTGCGCGGCCGGCTGATGCGCACGACATCGGGCACACGCCGCACCGCACGCATCACGTTCGCCAGATGCATGCGGTCGCGCACCTGGATCGTCAGATTGAGCGCGGTGTACAAGCCCTGCTCGTTGTCCATCGTGACGTTGTGGATGTTGCAGTCGGCATCCGAGACGGCGCTCGCGACCCGTGCGAGCACGCCGCGCCCCTCGCGCGTGAGCACCCGGATCGTGACGTCGAACAGGCGGTCCTGGCCCGGCTCCCACTCGACGTCGACCCAGCGCCCGCGGTCGCCGCGCACCTTCGCAACCGCAGTGCAGTCATGGCGGTGCACTTCGAGTCCACGCCCCTTGCGGATCACGCCGATGATCGGGTCCCCGGGGATCGGCTGGCAGCAGTGGCCGAGCTGCACGGCAATGCCTTCGCTGCCGCTGATGTGGATCGCGCCCGCAGGCTTGGGCTTGATCACGTCGGGGCGACCCGATTCCAGGTCCTGTGCCTGCGACAGACGGCGCGCGACGATGACGGGCAGGCGCTTGCCCAGGCCGATGTCGGCGAGCACCTCCTTCTTGCTGCGCACGCCGCGGTCGCGCAGGAAGCGGTCCCACGCGAAGGTGCTGATCTGGCCCAGGGCAAGTCCATGCGGTCGCAGGGCCTGGTTGAGCAGGCGTTCGCCAAGCGTCACCGACTCCTCGTGCTGGGCATTCTTGAGGAAGTGGCGGATCTGCGCGCGCGCCTTGCCGGTGCGCACGTACGAGAGCCAGGCCGGGTTCGGATTCGCGTGCGCGGCGCTGATGATCTCGATCTGGTCGCCGTTCTCGAGCTCGGTGCGCAGCGGCACCAGATCGCCATTGACGCGGCAGGCCACGCAACTGTTGCCGATGTCGGTATGCACGGCATACGCGAAATCGACTGCGGTCGCGCCGCGCGGCAGCGACAGGATCTTGCCGTGCGGCGTGAACACGTAGACCTCGCCGGGGAAGAGGTCGATCTTGACGTGCTCCAGGAACTCGGTCGCCTCGGACGAGGTGGATTGCAGTTCGAGCAGCGACTGCAGCCACGAATGGGTACGCTGCTGCAGCTCTGTGAGCGTCTTCTCGTCGTCCTTGTAGAGCCAGTGCGAGGCGACCCCGCTGTCGGCGATGTGGTGCATCTGTGCCGTGCGCACCTGGACCTCGACCGGGGTGCCGAAGGGGCCGATCAGCGTCGTATGCACCGACTGGTAGCCATTCGCCTTCGGGATTGCGATGTAGTCCTTGAACTTGCCGGGCACCGGCTTGTACATCGAGTGCAGCGCGCCGATCGCGAGGTAGCACGAGGGCACATCGTGCACGATGACTCGAAAGCCGTAGATGTCGAGCACCTGCGAGAAGGACAGGTGCTTCTCCTGCATCTTGCGGTAGATCGAGTACAGGTGCTTCTCGCGCCCCTGCACCTCGGCCGCGATCCCCCACTGCGGCAGCCGCTCCTCGATCGCCTTGAGCACCTTGCCGACCACCTCGCGGCGGTTGCCGCGCGCGGCCTTGATCGCGCGCGACAGCACGCGGTAGCGCATCGGGTACTTGTGCGAGAACGAAAGCTCCTGCAGTTCCCGGTACAGGGTGTTGAGGCCGAGCCGGTTCGCGATCGGGGCGTAGATGTCGAGCGTCTCGGTCGCGATGCGGCGCCGCTTTGCGCTACGCACGCTGTCGAGGGTGCGCATGTTGTGCAGGCGGTCGGCGAGCTTGATCAGGATCACCCGCAGATCGGTCGCCATCGCGAGCAGCATCTTGCGGAAGTTCTCGGCCTGCGCCTCCTCGTGCGAGCGGAACTCGATCTTGTCGAGCTTGGACAGGCCGTCGACGAGCTCGGCCGAGACCTTGCCGAAGCGCTCGGCGATCTCGCTCTTCGAAATATGGGTGTCCTCCATCACGTCGTGAAGGAGGGCGGCGATCAGCGCCTGCGAATCGAGCCGCCAGTCAGCGATGATGTCGGCGACCGCAACCGGATGCGAGATGTAGGGTTCGCCGCTGAGGCGGAACTGCCCCTCGTGGGCGCGGGCCGAGAAGTGATAGGCCGCCTCGACGCGCCCGATGTCCTCGGGGCGCAGATAGGCTTCGAGCTTGTTCTTGAGGCGCCCGAAATCGAGCGCGAGGACCGGTGACGCGGGCGGGCTGAAGGTCTCAGGGCGGGGGGCTGCAGGGGCGGCGCTGGTCGCATCCATGGCTCATGCCTCCACCCCTGGCACTGGGTGGCCGGGTCAGGCCTGGCCCCGGTTGAGCATTTCGAGGCCAACCTTGCCCTCGGCGATCTCGCGCAGCGCGATCACGGTCGGCTTCTCCTTGCCGTGCTTGTCGGCATCGATCAGCGGCGCCGAACCGATCGTGATCTGGCGGGCGCGGTAGGTCGCGGCCAGCGTGAGCTGGAAGCGGTTCGGGATCCTTTTCAGACAATCTTCTACGGTGATGCGGGCCATGATTCAATCCTGTTCAATGAACTCGAAATACTGCGGGTAGCGTGCTCGCTGGTTGCCGTAGCGCAGCCTCGCGGCGCGCAACAGGGCCAGCAGATCGTCGACAGCGACCTGCAGATCGTCGTTCAGTATAGCGTAGTCGAACTCCCCGACATGGCGCATCTCCCCGCGTGCGCCGAGCAGGCGGCGCTGGATCACGTCGTCGCTGTCGGTCCCGCGTCCGCGCAGCCGGGCCTCCAGCACCTCGAGCGAGGGCGGCAGCACGAACACGCCGACCGCTTCGTGAAAGATGCGCCGCACCTGCTGTGCGCCCTGCCAGTCGATCTCGAGCAGCATGTCGCAGCCGGAGGCCATCTTCTCCTTCAGCCACACCCGCGAGGTCGCATAGTAGTTGCCGTGCACCTCGGCCCACTCCAGGAACTCGCCCGCGTCGCGCAGGCGCTGGAAGGTCGGCACGTCGACGAAGTGGTACTCGCGCCCGTCCTGCTCGCCGGGGCGCGGCTCGCGCGTGGTGTAGGAAATCGACAGCTGCAGCCCCGGATCGCGTTCGAGCAGCGCCCGCACCAGGGTCGTCTTGCCCGCACCCGACGGCGCGGTGATGATCAGCAGGGTTCCGGACATCGCGTCTTCCGGGTGGCATCGCGCCGGTCCCGGCCTCCAGGTCGAACGGCCGCAGGGCCAATCCTGCATTGTGCCAGCCGGATCCGGGCGCGCAAACCCGCACCGCACCCGCGGCACAGTGCCGCCCGCCAAGGCTGGCTCACACCCGCAGCAGCACCATCTTGAGCGGCGGCCGGCCGTCCATGCTCGGAAAATCGGACTCCGGCTCGATCCACTCGACCGCACGCAGCGCCCGGCCGGCCTTGCGCGCGCTGCGTTCGAGCTGGTCCAGCCAGGCTTCGCGTCCGACCTGGGCAACGTTGTTGCAGCATATGAGCGTGCCACCCTCGGCGGTTGCCAGCAGCGCCGGCTTGAAGATGGCTGGGTAGTCGTTCACCAGATCCACCACGCCGAAGGGGCTGCGGGCATAGCGCGGCGGATCGAGGAAGACGAGCTCGAAGCGCTGCGGCGCCAGCTCCGGAAACGGGGGCATGCGCTTGCCGCGCACCACCTTCGGCTGCCCGATGCCGGCGTACTGGCGCAGCGCCGCGAACGCGTCGCAGCGGATGAAGCGCACGCGGATCGGCAGCTCGTTGAGCTTCGCGTTCTCCTTGCCGATTGCAAGGCTCGACTCCGAAAAATCGACGTTCACGACATGACGCGCACCGGCCCGGGCCGCCGCAACGCCGACACCGCAGGTGTAGGCAAAGACATTGAGCACCGACCTGCCCACCGCTTCCTGCATCACCCGCCGCCGCCCGGCACGCAGATCGAGGAAGAGCCACGGATCCTGGCCCGCGTGACGCGCCTGGAAACGGTAGCGCACCCCCATCTCGCAGATCTCGCGCGGCGCCCGGGCGATCGACTCGAGCTCCGGTGCCAGGTCGTTGGAAATGCGCGAATTGGACTGGCTGCGGTCGTTCAAGATCAGCGGCAGGCCGGGCAGCGTCTCGCCGTAGAACCCGGTCAGCTCCGCAAGCTCGCCTTCATCGAGCGGCCGGTGAAAACTTTGCGCCAGCAACAGCTCGCCGTAGCGGTCAACCGTCAGCCCCGGCAGCCCCTCCACACTGCCGTGAAAGAGCCGCAGCGCATCGGTCCGCTCCCCGGCCAGCCGGGCCACGAGCGGCGCGCGGGCAGCATGGGCGGCGGCGAGAGAGGGCGTCAGGGCGCGCGTCATCGGAGGATTCCAGGGGTTGGGGAAAGTGCCGATGATACAGAGGTGGGCGGGAAACCCCGGCCGGAACGACTAAGCCGACTCCGGAATGAACACCACACCCGGAAGCTTCTCGAAGTGCGCATCACAGGTCAGCAACCCGGCACCCCTGGTGCTGCGTCGTGGCTTAGACAATGGCCCGGCGCCTCACTCGATGTTCTGCACCTGCTCGCGCATCTGTTCGATCAGGACCTTCATCTCCATCGCAACGCCGGTGATGTCGGTCGCGGCGGACTTGGAGGCGAGCGTGTTGGCTTCGCGGTTGAGTTCCTGCATCAGGAAGTCGAGCCGCTTGCCGGCCGCGCCTCCCTTGGCGAGCACGCGCTCGACTTCGCCGAGGTGGGCGGTGAGGCGGTTGAGCTCTTCGGCAACGTCGATGCGCTGGGCGAAGAGCGCGACTTCCTGGCGGATGCGGTCTTCGTCGAGGCTTGCGACCGCGTCGCGCAGGCGCGTGGTGAGGCGCTCCTGGTGTTCGGCGACGATGGCGGGAATGCGCGGCTCGGCCTGTGCGACGAGCTCGTGCATGCGCGCCAGCCGCTCGCGGATCATGCCGGCGAGCTTCTCGCCTTCACGCGCTCGCGTGGCGACGAGTTCGTCGATCGCGGCACGCACCAGCTCCTGGATCGCCGGTTGAAGTTCCTCGAAGCCGACGCCATCGTCGGCCAGCATGCCGGGCCAGCGCATCACTTCGGCCACCGAAAGCCGCGCGGCCTCGGGCAGGCGCTCACGCACCGCGGCCTCGGCCGAGCGGAGCTGATCGAGCAGCGCGGCATTGAGCGACAGGCTGCGCTCGACCTGGGTATTGCCCTGCAGCTGCAGCCGGCATTCGACCTTGCCGCGTGCAAGGCGCGAAGTAAGCGCTTCGCGGATCGCCGGTTCGGCCTGGCGCAGCTCCTCACCGATGCGGAAGAAGAGGTCGAGGAAGCGCGAGTTCACGCTGCGCAATTCCAGATGCAAACTGACCCGACCCAGATCGCTTGTTCGGGCGGCAAACCCGGTCATGCTGTAAATCATGTAGGAGAACCTCCGGGAATCCGCGTGAATCCTTTACACTGCAGAGCCCGCACAAGAAAATGACGTTTGGCCTGTCGTGAGCAAGCGCCGGGCTCGCGCGCAGACCGCAAAGACCAGATCTTAGCCTTCATACAGATGCCGCCTCAAGCGAACAGCCCCTTGCCGGCCGGCTTTCAGCTGGATCAGTACCGCATCGAGCGGCAGCTTTCGCTGGGAGGCTTCTCGATCGTCTATCTCGCCTATGACGCGGAAGGCACCCCGGTCGCAATCAAGGAATACCTGCCGAACTCGCTTGCACTGCGCAAGGAAGGGATGATCACGCCGGAGATTCCGGCCGAGAACGAGCCGGCATTCCGCTACGGGCTGAAGTGCTTTTTCGAGGAAGGGCGCTCGCTCGCGAAGCTGATGCATCCGAACGTCGTGCAGGTGCTGAACTTCTTCCGCGCCAACGGCACGGTCTACATGGTGATGGTGTTCGAGCGCGGGCGCACGCTCAACGAGTTCATCCACAAGCATCGCGGCAACGTCCGGGAGCCCTTCATCCGCGCGGTGTTCACGCGCATGCTCAACGGTCTGCGCGAAGTGCACGCGCGCAAGCTGCTGCACCTGGACATCAAGCCGTCGAACATCTACCTGCGCATCGACGGTACCCCCGTCCTGCTCGACTTCGGCGCTGCACGCCAGACGCTCTTCCAGGACCAGCCGATCCTGAAGCCGATGTACACGCCCGGCTTCGCCTCGCCCGAACAGCTCACCCACCGCGAGGGGCTCGGCCCCTGGAGCGACATCTACAGCGTCGGCGCCACGCTCTTTGCCTGTATCGCCGGCACCGCGCCGCCGCGCTCGGACGAGCGCACCAAGAACGACACGCTGGCGCCGCTGCTCAAGAAGCACGGTGCCGCCTATTCGAAACAGCTGGTCGAGACGATCGACTGGTGCCTGCGCCTGGATCCGCTCGAGCGCCCGCAGAGCGTCTATTCTCTGCAGAAGGCGCTGATGCGCAAGGAACCGGGCGAACCCATGCCAGCCACGTGGTACACCGATCTCGGTGCGCGGCTGAAATCCTTCATTGGCCGAGCTTGAGGTACGCCGTGAAATTCACGATCTTCCAGGAAAGCCGCATCGGCGGCCGCAAGAACAACCAGGATCGCACCGCCTACTGTTACTCGCGCGATGCGCTGCTGATGGCCGTCGCCGACGGCATGGGGGGACACCTGCACGGCGAGGTCGCGGCCCATATCGCGGTGCAGTTCATCGTGCAGGCCTTCCAGCGCGACGCGAAGCCGGTGCTCAACGATCCGACGCTGTTCCTGTCGCGCGCGCTGCTCAATGCGCACAACGCGATCCTCGACTATTCGTTCGAGAAGGAGCTGAACGAGGCCCCGCGCACGACCGTGGTGGCCTGCGTGGTCCAGGAAGGCTTCGCGCACTGGGCCCACGCCGGTGACTCGCGCCTGTATCTCCTGCGTCAGGGCCGGATCGCCGCCCAGACGCGCGATCACTCGCGCGTGCAGCTGATGATGGACCAGGGACTGCTCGACGCCGAAGGCGCTGCGCGCCACCCGGGACGCAACCGCATCTACAGCTGCCTGGGCGGAACGCACCCGCCGCAGATCGAGTTCTCGAAGCGCTTCGCGCTGCGCGACGGCGACGTCCTGGCGCTGTGCTCGGACGGCGCCTGGGGCAACATCGGCGACGAGGGGCTGGCGCGCATCCTGAGCGGCACCAACGTGATGGAAGCGGTCCCGGCCCTGCTCACCGAGGCCGAACGCCTCGGCGGCAAGAACTGCGACAACCTGTCGATGATCGCGGCCTGCTGGCACGACGATCTGGCGCCGCCGCAGGTGGATTCGGTATCGACCGAGACGATGATGCTCGACCGCTTCACGACCCGCCTCGAAACCTTCGACCGCAGCCGCAGCCCGGCTGCCAAGGAGTTCGAGCTGACCGACGAGGAGATCGAGCGCGCCATCGCCGAGATCAACTCGGCGATCCAGAAATTCAACAAATAGGATCCCCCTGATGCGACACGATGGACGCCGTCCCGACCAGCTCCGCGCGGTGCGCTTCGAGCGCCACTACACCCGTCATGCCGAGGGCTCGGTGCTGGTGGCCTACGGCGACACGAAGGTGCTGTGCACGGCCAGCGTCGAGGAGGCCGTGCCGCCGTTCCTGCGCGGCAAGGGCCAGGGCTGGGTAACCGCAGAATACGGCATGCTGCCGCGCGCCACCCACACCCGTTCGGCACGCGAAGCGGCCAAGGGCAAGCAGAGCGGGCGCACGCTGGAAATCCAGCGCCTGATCGGGCGCAGCCTGCGCGCGGTCGTCGACCTGCCCGCGCTCGGCGAACACCAGATCCTCGTCGACTGCGACGTGCTGCAGGCCGACGGCGGCACGCGTACGGCCTCGATCACCGGCGCCTGCGTCGCGGTCCACGATGCGCTCACGCACCTGCTCCGCGAGGGGCGGATCGAACGTCATCCTATGCAGGCACTGGTCGCCGCGGTCTCGGTCGGCATGGTCGGCGGCGAGGCCGTGCTCGATCTCGATTACATCGAGGATTCGGGCTGCGACACCGACATGAACGTCGTCATGACCTCGCAAGGGGGCATCATCGAGATCCAGGGCACGGCCGAAGGCGCACCGTTTTCCCGCACCGACCTCGACCGGCTGATCATTCTGGCCGAACGCGGCATCGCGGCGCTGGTCCACGCCCAGAAGGAAGTCCTCCAGACGGATCCAGTGTGATGAACGGTATCGAACGGCTCGTGCTCGCGAGCAACAACACGAAGAAGGCGAAGGAACTCGCGGATCTGCTCGCTCCGCTCGGGATCGAGGTGCTCGCGCAGTCGGCCTTCGACGTGCCCGAGGCCGAGGAGCCGCATCCGAGCTTCGTCGAGAACGCCCTGGCGAAGGCGCGCCACGCGGCCGCGCTGACGGGCCTGCCGGCCCTTGCCGACGACTCGGGGCTGTGCGTTCCGGCGCTTGGCGGCGAACCGGGCGTGCTCTCCGCACGCTACGCCGGGGAACCGAAATCCGATGCGCGCAACAATGCGCGCCTCGTCGAACGGCTCGCCAGCGCAGCCGACCGGCGTGCGTACTTCTACAGCGTCATCGTGCTGCTGCGCCGCGCCGACGACCCACGCCCGCTCATCGCCGACGGAACCTGGCACGGCACCATTCTCGAAGCCCCGCGCGGCGAGAACGGCTTCGGCTACGATCCGCTCTTCTACCTGCCCGAGCTCGAACAGACGGCAGCCGAACTCGATCCGGCGCTGAAGAACACGCTCAGCCACCGCGGCGCGGCGATGCGCCACCTACTGGAGCGCCTGCAGCGCGAAGCGCCGTGAGCGCGCGCCGCATCATCCCGCTGCGGCCCGCCGCCGCAGAACCGTTCGCAACGCGGGCGCACCCGACCGGGCAGAAGGCCTCCGGCCTCGAACACCCCCCGCCGCTGACGCTCTACGTGCATTATCCGTGGTGCGTGCGCAAATGCCCGTACTGCGATTTCAACTCGCACGCGCTGCGTAGCACCGGAAGCGCTCCCGAGCTGGCCGGGGGGCTCGAAGCCGCCTACCTCGACGCCCTGATCGCCGATCTCGAAAGCGCCCTGCCGCAGGTGTGGGGACGGCGCATCCACAGCGTCTTCATCGGTGGCGGCACGCCGAGCCTGATGTCGGCCGCCGCACTCGACCGCCTGCTCACCGCCGTGCGAACGCTGCTGCCGCTCGACCCGCTGGCCGAGATCACGCTCGAAGCCAACCCCGGAACGGCCGAAGCCGAGCGCTTTCGTGAATTTCGTGCCGCCGGTGTCAATCGCCTGTCGCTCGGCATCCAGAGCTTTGACGACCGCCATCTCGCGCGGCTCGGCCGCATCCACGACGGGCGCGAGGCGCGCGCCGCGATCGATCTCGCGCTCGCAAGCTTCGAGCGGGTGAACCTCGACCTGATGTATGCGCTGCCACAGCAGAGTCGGGAGGAAGCGCTGCACGATCTGGAACTCGCGCTCGCAAGCGGCGCCACGCACCTGTCGTGCTATCACCTGACGATCGAACCCAATACGCCCTTCCACGCCGCTCCGCCGCCCCTGCCCGATGACGACACCTCCGCCGACATGCAGGAGGCGATCGAGGCCCGGCTGGCCGAGGCCGGATTCACCCACTACGAGACTTCGGCCTTCGCCCGGCCTGGCCAGGCGTGCCTGCACAACCTCAACTACTGGCACTTCGGCGACTATCTCGGCATCGGCGCCGGCGCCCACGGCAAGCTCTCGAGCCACGAAGGCATCTTTCGCGAGGACCGCCACCGTCATCCGAACCGCTACCTCGAAGCAGCCGCCACTCGCGCGTTCGTGCGCGAGCGCCGGCGCATCGATCCGGCCGACCTTCCCTTCGAATTCATGATGAATGCCCTGCGCCTGTCGGACGGCGTCCCGGCATCCCTCTTCACGCAGCGCACGGGTCAGCCGCTGGCCACGATCGCCAGCGAACTTGCCGGGGCACAGCGCCGCGGCCTGCTCGCAAGCGGCGACGGGCGCCTGCGCCCGACCGACCGCGGGCGTCGCTTTCTCAACGACCTGCTGGGGATCTTCCTGCGCGAGCGCTGAAGGAGGCCTCGGCGCTCAGGGCGCTTCGCACAGGCAGTGGGTGTAGAGGTGGCGCGGGTCGTTCCACAGCAGCAGGCTCGCCGCCTCGTCCTGCACCTTCGCAAGCGCACGCTCGAATGGCGAGGCCGGTTGCGGCTCGGGCAGGCGCACGCCGGCCAACTCGGTGAACTGGCGCAGCAGGATCTGCGTCGGAGACAGCCGGCCTTCCGGCCACACGACCTCATAACGTTCGAGACCAGCACGCCGGGCGGCGGCGGCTACCGCCGCATCGAGCCCGCCGAGGTGATCGACGAGTCCGAGCTCGTGGGCCGCAGCGCCGGTCCACACGCGCCCGCGCGCGACCGGTTCGACTTCGTCTGCCGCCATCCCGCGTGCCTTGCCGACCACGTCGAGGAAGCGCCGGTAGCCGTGCTCGATCCCGAGCTGCATCGCCTCGCGCGCTTGCGCATCGAGCGGGCGACGCGGATCGAGCGCGCCGGCGAGCGGCCCGGTCGCCACGCCGTCGACGGTCAGCCCGAGGCGTTGCATCGGCTCGACGATCTCGGGGAACAGCGCGAAGATGCCGATCGAACCGGTCAGGGTCTGCGGATGCGCCCAGATCTCGTCCGCACCCGCCGCAATCCAGTAGCCCCCCGAGGCCGCGGTGGAACTCATCGACGCGACGACGGGCTTGCCGTGTTCACGCGCGACCTCCAGCTCGCGCCGGATCACCTCCGACGCCCAGGCGCTGCCGCCCGGGCTGTCGATGCGCAGCACGATCGCCTTGACCCGCTCATCCTCGCGCGCCTCCCGGATCAGGTGTGCCAGCGTATCGCCACCCACGGAACCGGGTGTACCGGTGCCATCGACGATCGCCCCCTGCGCGACCAGCACCGCGATGCGATCGGGCGCCGCGGCACGCTCGGCGCGCACCACCCCCAGATAGCGCGACACCGCGACCTGCTCGAAATCCGTATTGTCGTCGTTCGCGGCTACCCGGCTCTTGAGCAGTTCCAGCCATTCGTCGCGTGCGCTGAAGCGGTCGACGAGCCCAGCCGCGAGCGCCGCCTTCGCGGTGTCGCCGTCGGCCGCGGCAAGCGCCGATCCAAAGTCGCCGATGTAGCGGTCCAGCGCCTCGGGCGCGACCCTGCGGCTGGCCGCAACGTCCTCACGCACCGTCTTCCACAGCCCTTCGAGCAGATCGCGGGTCGCATCGCGATCCTCATCCGACATGTCGGTGCGCGTGAACGGTTCGCTGAAGGATTTGTACTCGCCGACGCGGAAGACGTGGATCTTCACCCCCAGCGCGTCGAGCGCATTGCGAAAGTAGGTCACGTAGCGCGCCAGGCCCTGCAGCAGCACGAAACCGTCGGGCGACAGATGCAGTTCGTCGGCCACGCTCGCGAGGTAGTACTGCGCCTGCGTGAAGCGCTCGCCGCGGGCGAAGACCGGCTTGCCGCTGTGCTTGAACTCGACGATCGCCGCGCGCAGTTCCGCCAGTTTCGACAGGCCCGCCTGGGTCAGGCCGTCGGTCTCGATCACGAGTGCGCGGATGCGCGCATCGTCGCGCGCGGCCGAGATGGCTTCGAGGAGGTTGCGCAGGGAGGTCTGCGCAACCGGCGCGCCGCCCGGGCGCAGGAGGTCGAGCGGCTCCTCCAGGCGTGCCTGCTCGACCAGCGCACCGGCGGGCCTCAGCACCAGCGCGGCCGCCTCCGGCAGGCCCGGCGCAGGGCGCCAGATCGCCGCGATCAGCACGCCGATCAGCAGCAGGAACACCAGATTCACGACCAGCCGGCGCAAGCCGTCGAGCCACAGCCAGACATAGGCGAAGAGGCGCCCGAAGAAGCGGAAGAATGCCGAAATCATGCGCGATCCCCAGACTCACGTTTGCGGAACAGCAGGTCCCGGACGCCGTGCCCGAGCCGCAGTCCGCGGTTTTCGAACTTCGTCAGCGGGCGCCAGTCCGGACGCGGCGCCCAGCCCTCGGCGGTATTTCGCAGCGAAGGCTCGGCCGACAGCACGGCCAGCATCCAGTCGGCGTACTCCTGCCAGTCGGTCGCGCAATGAAGATAGCCCCCGGGCGCGAGACGTTCGGCCACGAGCGCAACGAATCCAGGCTGGATGATGCGCCGCTTGTGGTGGCGCTTCTTGTGCCACGGGTCGGGAAAATAGACATGCACGCCGGCCAGCGAGGCCGGCGCGATCATGTCACGCAGCACCTCGACCGCATCGTGCTGGACGATGCGCAGGTTGGTCAGGCCGCTCCCGGCGACGAGCTTGCACAGGTTGCCGACGCCCGGACCGTGGACCTCGATCGCGATGAAATCCGTGTCGGGGCGCGCCTGCGCGATCGCGAAGGTCGTGTCGCCCATACCGAATCCGATCTCGAGCACGCACGGCGCGCGGCGCCCGAAGATCGCTTCCGGATCGATCACCGCCGGCCGGTAGGGGAGGCCGATCTTCGGCATCATCGTGTCCAGATGGCGCTGCTGCGCCGGCGACATGCGCCCCTGGCGCAGCACGAAGCTGCGGATCGGGCGGCTCGAGAAGCGCCCGCCGGGCGCAGGCACCGGCAGTTCGCCGTCCGGCCCGGACGCTTCGCCCTGGACGGCCGTGCTCTGTGTCGTTTCACTCATGCGCCTGGGCACTCGTCAGGGTAAGAAAGGGATCGGCCGCCGCGGACTCAGGACCCGATCAGGCCGGCGGTCGGCGAACTGGGATCGGCACTGTAGTACTTGCGCGGCATGCGCCCGGCCAGATACGCCTCGCGCCCGGCCTCGACCGCCTTCTTCATCGCCGAGGCCATGCGCACCGGATCGCCGGCCTGCGCGATCGCGGTGTTCATCAGCACCCCGTCGCAGCCGAGTTCCATCGCGATCGCCGCGTCCGAAGCGGTGCCGACGCCGGCGTCGACGAGCACCGGCACACGCGCCTGGTCGATGATGAGCCGCAGGTTCCACGGGTTGAGGATGCCCATGCCCGAGCCGATCAGCGACGCGAGCGGCATCACCGCAACGCAGCCGATCTCTTCGAGCATGCGCGCCTGGATCGGGTCGTCCGAGCAATACACCATCACGTCGAACCCGTCCTTCACCAGCACCTCGGCCGCCTTGAGGGTCTCGGGCATGTTCGGGAACAGCGTCTTCGGATCCCCCAGCACTTCCAGCTTCACCAGCGCGTGGCCATCGAGCAGCTCACGCGCGAGGCGCAGCGTGCGCACCGCATCGTCGGCCGTATAGCAGCCGGCCGTATTCGGCAGGATCGTGAAGCGCTCCGGCGGGAGGACTTCGAGCAGGTTCGGCTCGTCCGGATTCTGGCCGATGTTCGTGCGCCGGATCGCGACGGTCACGATCGCCGCACCGCTCGCGTCGATCGCCGCGCGAGTCTCGGCAAAATCCTTGTACTTGCCCGTGCCGACGAGCAGACGCGAAGAATAGGACTTGCCGGCAATCACCAGGGGTTCGTTCATGATGTTCCTGTCGGAAAAATCGAAAACCAGCGCGGCCTACCGACCGCAAGGCAGACCGCCCTCAGCCACCACCGACCGCGACGACGATCTCCACCCGATCGCCTTCGGCCAGCACCGTCTCCGCATGGCGCGCACGCGGCACGATCTCGCCATTGCGCTCGACCGCCAGCCGCTTGCCCGCAAGCTGCCGCGCTTCGAGCAGCGCCGCCACCGTCGTCCCCTGCGCAAGGGTCTCGGACTGGCCATTGAGTCGGATGTTCAACATGCCGGAAGCACGCAGTGAAGGAAACGCGAAGTTTACCACGCACCCCCGGAGCCGCTCAGGAGGCACACGAATCGAGTGCGACTGAACCGGTGCAAGATCGCAATCGGGTTGTTGAGCCGCGTCCTCGGGCACTGCCCAGCAACCAGCCAGGAACCGCTGCTCACTCCCCCCGAAGAATGCTGAACTCCCTGAACAAGCGGCCGGGTAACGGAACTGCCAGCCGCCAATGGATACTCATCGGCTTGCTCCCTTCAGCTCGCTCAAGCACAACCGGGCCGCAAGCACGATACGGCTCGCCCTTGGCCGTACGGACGAAAAGCTGGAAGCTCCAACCGTTCCCCGGACTCTCGAGATAGCGGCGCCCTGCTTTGGTATCCGGACCCGCCGAGTTCTGTGACTGCCAGTGAAACCGGTCGGGACTGATGGCGTAGTCGCGATACGCAATACGCTCGTGATACCCCTCTCGCTTATCGAGGGTTACGAACAGCAACTCGACTTGGCGTTCATGCAACGCTAGAACACCCGCTTGGAATGGGGCACGCCGTTTGGCGCTGAGCCAGGCAGTCGCCGTCAGAATCTCGCGGATGCCATAGGCGGCGTGAAGACAAAGGGGAATATCTTCCAGACCGGGTACTGCTTGCTGTCGTAGGGTCGTTCTTGCTTGCAAGACCTCTCCGAGTTCGCCCATCTCGGATTTATGCTCTGGATGAAGCTGCAAGCGCCGCAGAAACTCTTCACCACTCCCGGTCTGGTGATGCTGCGCGTCGATCTGGTAGGCAAGCATCTGAAGCAAGCGACACTCGCGCTCATCGTTCGGGCGATATGAGCTTGCAGGCTCGGCAAGCTTGAGCAGCAAGTCGCAGCGAGCCGGGTCATCGGTATGCAATAGATCGCCGAACCGGCGCCCAAGATAGTCTTCTTCACTTCCTTCTGGCGTGGTGAGTAAACCCGCGTCGCGCTTGAGGTTGGTCCAGCCCGAACGGCCGCTGTTGCGATAGATGTCATCCAGTTCTACGGCCTGCTCGTGCAGAAAGCTGGCGAGCCGAATGTTGTTCCTCCCGCGCAGAGCCGCAAAGGCCTGCAACTCCGTGCGCAGGCGGCGCCAGTTGTGCTGCACTAGCCTTCTCAGACTGCGCAGCACTTGCTCGCGCGTCTGACGTTGTAGGTGGATATGGCAACCGGGCGGTAAATTGCCGAAGCCCTTGTCCACTGCATCTGTCAACTGACCGCGTGACAAACCCGATATCGTCGAAAGCAGTCGGTCGAAGCGAAATTCCTCCCGGTGTCGGCCGACGAAATCGAGAACCAGGCAACTTTCCTTGCCTTTTGCCAAGCGAAGGCCACGGCCGATCTGCTGCTGGAACAGAACCGGGCTCTGCGTCGGGCGCAGCAATAGCAGAGTATCCACCAGAGGTAGATCAACACCCTCGTTGTAGAGATCGCAGGTCACGAGGGCTGCAACGTCTCCCCGCGCCAGCCTTTCGGGCGCGCGCCGTCGCTCTTCATTCGGTGTGTCACCGACCACGCAAAGCGCCTTGATACCCGCCTGATTCAAGCGCTCCGTCATGAACTGCGCATGCGCTACCGAAACGCAAAAGACCAAAGCACGACCGTGGGTCGGATCACCTGCAAGCCGCTGCCACTCATCGAGGACAAGGCGCGCACGTACATCATTGCCAGTAACCAGTTTGTCGATCGAAGCAAGCTCGCCTGGTTGCTGCCATGGCACCTCTGAAAAATCCGTTTCATCGTCGCACGCGTAATACTCGAAAGGGCACAGGAGTTGCTGATCGAGCGCGTGCCATAGCCGAAGCTCGACCGCCGGGGACCCATCGGGCCGATTGTCGAAATAGCCGAGGATCGGCTTACCGTCGCTACGTTCTGGCGTTGCCGTCAGGCCAAGCAGAATCCGCGGATGGATTGCTGAAACAAAGGTGTCAAAGCGATCGGCTGCCAGGCGGTGACACTCATCCACCACAACGGTATGCCAGTAGTTCGCTCCACAGCGCTTTACGAGATCACGTGCCACCACGCTATCAATCGTGGCGAAAAGATGATCGAAGTTCTCGGGGTCGGCTCCGCCAACCAGTAGATCCCCAAACGAGTGGTCACGCAGGACTTCCCGATAGGTCCGTAACGCCTGCTTCAGGATTTCTTCCCGATGTGCCACAAACAGCAACCGTGGTCGCCCACCTTCCTTCATGCAAATGCGCTTGTAGTCAAAGGCAGCAACCACTGTCTTTCCAGTACCGGTGGCAGCGACCACGAGATTTCGCCGCCGCTCATGGTCGCGTTCAACCTCCAACTGCTCGAGCATTTCCCGCTGATAGGCCTTGGGCTCAAGATCAAAATAGGTGGGGCGAGCGAGAATATCCTCTCCTGACTCCCTCTTGAGCGCCTCTCCGAGCGCCCTTCGGTGGACCGGATTCGTGGGGTCATAGCGTTGAAATTCACAGTCCTCCCAGAGCGTCTCGAAGTGAGCACTCGCACGCTCGAACAGGTCTGACTGTCCGCGCTCGGTGAATTTCACGGTCCACTCCAGCCCCCCCATCAAGGCTGCGCCTGACAAGTTTGCGCTGCCAACGTAGGCCGCACCGAAACCGGTGCGACGACGGAACAGCCATGCTTTGGCATGCAGCCGGGTTCGACGCCCATCAAGGGAGACCCGTATCTCACATCCCGGCAGTCCTGCCAGCTCGTCCAGCGCCAGGATCTCCGTAGCCCCGGTGTAGGTGGTCGTCAGAACACGGATACGCGTTCGCGGCAACCCGTCGGGCCCAACTGCCGTGATGGACTGGAGGACGTCGAGCAACTTCCGCACTCCGGAATGCGTGATAAAGCTGACCAGAATGTCCACCTGGTCACAAGCCGACAATTCGCGGCGCAGCTCAGTCAGCAAAGAGGGAGACCCCTTACCCGCCGTAAACAGCCACGGCATGGCCAGACCAGTCTCCGGAAAGGTCGGTCTAGGGCGCTGTTGATGGATCGCCTGAAGAATCTGCGGTGGAGACGAAATCGGATCAACGTCATCCGCGCCCTGTCCCAGACGACGATTCAGGCTGGTGAGAAGAAAATTTACCAGCTCCAGTTGCTGCCGCAACTTCTCAGCGTTCTCCCCTTTCAGGTCGTCCAATATTCGAGAGAGCTGGAACGCGACGGCTTCCGACAGCCGCTCATGAGCGTCTTCAGCGGTCAGCGCTCTGAGTACGCGCGCGTTCTCGTCGGTTGTCCGCGCGACAAGATCCCAGAGCGCCTCAGTGAGCATTTGGTCGTAAAGGCCATCGGGCAAAGCCATATCCGGTCTCCAGAGTAATCACGGCAACTGCAATGGACCTTTGTTCGCCGGCAATAGCATACCCATCTCTGGGTGCCGGTTCGACCGAGGCTGCGGTCGTCTGATCGAGGCAGCAAGCGTCATTCGAAGCCGACCGCTGCGGTATCATGCGCGCCATGAAAGCCGAACGTATGCTCCAGTCCCAGGGTTTCGGAAGCCGCAAGGAGTGCCGGGCGTTGATTCGCGCCGGGGTGTTCGCGGTGGACGGGGTCGTGGTCGAAGACCCTTTTGCCGAGTTCGACACCGGCGCGCTGGCGTTCTCGGTGGAGGGCGTGGAATGGCGTTATCGCGAGAAGGCCTACGTCATGCTGCACAAGCCGGGCGGGTACGAGTGCTCGCGCAAGCCGCAGTTTCATCCGTCGATCTTCGCGCTGCTGCCGCAGGAGCTTTCGCAGCGCGACGTGCAGTGCGTCGGGCGGCTGGATCAGGACAGCACCGGCTTGCTGCTGCTGTCAGACGACGGGCAATTCATCCATGTCTGGAGCTCGGGCCGCAAGGCGATCCCGAAGGTCTATGAGCTGACGACCAGCGATCCGGTGAGCGACGACGCGATCGCGGCGCTGGTCGCCGGCGTGAGCCTGCACGATGAACCGGCGCCAGTGCGCGCGGCGGCGTGCGAGCGGCTCGGCGAGCGGGCGCTGCGGCTGACGGTGACCGAGGGCAAGTACCACCAGGTCAAGCGCATGATCGGCGCGGTGCACAACCGGGTCGAGACACTGCACCGGAGCGCGGTCGGCGGGCTCGCGCTGCCGGCGGATCTTGCGCCGGGCGCCTGGCGCTGGCTGGACGAAGCGGATCTCGCGCGCCTGCGTGCGTTCGAACCGCTGGGCGCCTGAGCGGCCCTGCGCGGCGCTTCCCCCGCCCGCTTGCCATGCCGACGCAGCGCTTCCCGCTCGACGCACGGTGGGCCCTCTTCTGCAAGGTCATCGACAATTTCGGCGACATCGGCGTGTGCTGGCGGCTGGCGCGAACGCTGGCGCGCGATCACGGCCAGCGCGTGACGCTGTGGGTGGATGATCCGGAAGCCCTCTTCGCGCTGTGCCCGTCGGCACGCTCGACCGAGGCCCGATTTCTCGCCGAGGGCGTCGAGGTGCGCCGCTGGGACGAGCCCTTCGAAGCCTCCTGTGCAGAGGATACGGTCGCCGACATCGTCGTCGAGGCGTTCTCGTGCGATCCGCCGGCCGCGTATGTCGAGGCGATGGCGCAGCGTGCGCCGCACCCGGTGTGGATCAACCTCGAATACCTGTCGGCCGAGGACTGGGTGGAAGGCTGCCATGGCATGGTCTCGCCGCATCCGCGGCTGCCGCTGGTCAAGCATTTCTTCTTTCCCGGCTTCAGCACCCGGACCGGAGGCTTGCTGCGCGAGCCGGGGCTGCTCGACGAGCGCGCGCGTTTCGAGGCGGATCCGGCGCTGCGTGCGGACTTTCTGCACCGCCTCGGCGTGCCCGGGCCGGATGGCGACGCCCTCACGATTTCCCTGTTCGGCTACGGCCACCCGCAGATCGCAAGCCTGCTGCAGGCCTGGATCGGGAGCGCGCGGCCGGTCCGGGTGCTGGTCCCGGAAGGGCGGATGGTGCCGCAGATCGCGCAGGCGCTCGGCCTGTCCGAAACCCGGGCCGGCACCCGCTGGCGCGGCGGCGCGCTCGAACTCGTGGTGCTGCCCTTCGTGCCGCAAACGGACTACGACCGGCTGCTGTGGAGCTGCGGGCTCAACTTCGTGCGCGGCGAGGACTCCTTCGTGCGCGCCCAGTGGGCGGCACGGCCCTTCGTGTGGCAGATCTACCCGCAGCCCGACGACGCCCATCGCACCAAGCTCGACGCCTTCCTCAACCGCTACACGCACGCGCTCGCAGCCGATCTGCGCGCGCCGCTCACCGCGTTCTGGCATGCGTGGAACGGCGACGGGGACCCGGGTGCGTGCTGGGACGATTTCGCGTCCGCGCTGACGCGCATCGCCGGCCATGACCGCGCCTGGAGCGCCGCGCTCGCGCAGCACGAAGACCTCGCTACTGCGCTGGCAAAATTCTGTCAAGCAATAGTAAAATAGCGAGTTTTTTCAATCAGATTGCGGCGCAGGACCGCCCGCACACGCTCAGGAAACAGCATGAAAACCGCTCAGGAACTCCGCTCCGGCAACGTCATCATGGTCGGCAACGACCCGCTCGTCGTACAGAAGGCCGAATACAACAAGTCCGGCCGCAACGCCGCGGTCGTGAAGATGAAGCTCAAGAACCTCCTTACCGGCGCCCCGTCGGAATCGGTGTACAAGGCCGACGACAAGTTCGAGGTCGTGCAGCTCGACCGCAAGGAAGTGACCTACTCCTACTTCTCCGACCCGATGTACGTCTTCATGGACGAAGAGTACAACCAGTACGAGGTCGAGGCCGAGAACATGACCGATGCGCTGAAGTACCTCGAAGACGGGCTGGCGTGCGAAGTGGTGTTCTACAACGGCAAGGCGATCTCGGTCGAGCTTCCGAACTCGGTCGTGCGCGAAGTCACCTACACCGAGCCGGCCGTCAAGGGCGACACATCGGGCAAGGTGCTCAAGCCCGCCAAGCTCGCGACCGGCTTCGAGCTGATGGTGCCGGCCTTCGTCGAGATCGGCGACAAGATCGAGATCGACACCCGCACCGACGAATACCGCAACCGCGTCAAGTAAGACGGCTGCGCATCGGCAGGATGCCCGCTTCGGCGGGCTTTCTTTTTACCGCCGGCACCCTCGGTTGTCGCCGCAATGCAACATTCTGTTGCCGTGACGCGACAAAGGCTTGATTTTTCCGCGCAAAGGGATAGTTTTGCAGGCATATATCCCAACCCCTTCGTGGACGTGTCGTGACGAGAATCGCCGCAGCCATGCTGGCTGCACCCCTGGCGTGGATCCTGGCCGGATGCTCGGTCGAGCAACCCCCCGAACGCACCCCGGCGACACGCGCTGTGGAACCTCGGATTCCGGCTCCGGCAAGCGATCCGGCGCCACCCACCACGGATTCCGCGTCCGCCCCGTCGCCTGAGAGCCCCCCGAAGCCGCAGCCGGCCCCCCGAGCAACCGGAGCGTCACCCGCCGAACCCGGGCCGCCATCCACCGCGGGGGAAGCCCCGGCCAGCGTGCAGGAGGCCGCGCCAGTCGAAGCGCAGGGGCCCGCCGCACAGCCCCCGTTGCCGATCGAACCAGCCGTGCGCGACGCCAAGGAAGCCACCGAGGAGGCGACGCGCAGGATCATCGACGCCACGGTC
The DNA here is from genome assembly GCA_023383815.1 of Rhodocyclaceae bacterium. GTDB lineage: Bacteria > Pseudomonadota > Gammaproteobacteria > Burkholderiales > Rhodocyclaceae > JACOUN01. Next base: position 30,734 of record JAHDYG010000008.1, on the reverse strand, counting down.
GGTGCGGCGGCCAAGATCAAGGAGGTCGGGATGAGCGCCGTGCAGACGGTGCGCGACACCGTCGGCGGATCGGGCGGGCCGGCGGCGGACCCCGACGCATCGGCTGCGCCCGCAGACCCGTACGCACCGAATCCGGTCGCGGGCGACGCGGCCCAAGCGCCCGAAGCATCTGCCGACGAACCTTCGGACACGGCGCCCGAAGCGGGCAAGGAAGCGGTCGCCCCCCAGGCGGAAAAACCCCGCTGACGGACCGGCCGCCACGGCATCACCGGAACGGCCTCACGCCCGACCGCTTCCTTCGCGCTTGTGCGCATCCGCGTTCCTTGTCAAGCTAAACGGCACGTCACCGGCCGCCGGCCGGTAACTGCCCTGCACGCGATGCCATGGACAAGAGTGTTCAGCAAACCTGGTCGGACGCCCTGCGGACCCTGCGCAGGATCCTGCTCGATCCGGCCATCGACACCACCGAACTCGACCGGATCGTGCGCGCGGGCGGCGGCCAGGCATCGGTCCCGGTGGTGTGGCTGCTGGGCAAGGCGCAGGCCGGCAAGAGCTCGATCATCCGCGCGCTGACCGGCAGTCCGGCCGCCGAGATCGGCAACGGGTTCCAGCCCTGCACCCGCACGGCACGCCTCTATGACCATCCGGCCGGAGCGCCCGCGGTGCGTTTTCTCGACACGCGCGGGCTGGGTGAACTGGCCTACGACCCGGACGAAGACATCCGCTACTGCGAGGCACAGGCGCATCTCGTACTGGCCGTCATGAAGGTCGCCGATCCCGCTCAGGACGCCGTCTTCGATACGCTGCACGCGGTGCGCGAGCGCCACCCGGAGTGGCCGCTCCTGATCGCACAGACCGGGCTGCACGAGCTGTACCCGGCCGGTGCGGCCCACGTGCTGCCGTACCCGTGGCACCATGACGGAGACCGCGATCCACCACCGCACAGGCTGCCGGGCGAACTGGGGCGGGCCCTGGCGGCCCAGCGCAAGCGCTTCGGCCGGCCCGCCGGCGGCGCCGAAGTGCGCTGGGTTCCGATCGACCTGACGCTTCCGGAAGACGGCTTCGCGCCCTGCGACTACGGGCTCGAAGCGCTCTGGTGCGCGATCGAGGCGCTGTCGAGCGTCGAGCTGCGCGAACCGCAGGATGAAGCGAGCGCGGTGCGCGACCTCTACGCGCGCACCGCACATCAGCACATCACCGGCTATGCGCTGAGTGCGGCCGGACTCGGCGCGCTGCCAGTCATCGACCTCGTCGCGGTCAGCGCGGTGCAGGCGAAGCTGCTGCACAGTCTGGCGCACCTGTACGGCCAGCGCTGGAGCCGGCGGCTCGCCACCGAATTCCTCGGCCTGCTCGGCGCCGGACTCGCGACCGGGATGCTTGCGCACATGGCCGCACGCGGTGCGGCGAAGCTGATCCCTGGCTGGGGCCAGACCGCCGGCGCGCTGTGGAGCGCCGGTTCGGCCGGCGCCGTGACCTTCGCACTGGGCAAGGCTGCAGCCGCCTTCCTCGCCGCCCACCGGGAAGGACGGTCACTCGACGCCGAAGCCCTGCGCGCGATCTACCGTGCCGCACTGGAGCGGGCCGCAAGCTGGATCGAGCCGCGCACGCGCGGACCCCGGCAATGAAGTCCCGGCCCGACATCGATCCGCTGCGACTGCTGGCGCTCGTCCTGATGGTTCTGCCGGCCCTCACGCTGGCCGGCCTCGGCATGCTGTGGCTGTGGCAGGCCGGGCTGCTGCTGTGGTGGCTGCTCGGGCTGCTGGCCCTGTGCGCAATCGGCTATGCGATCCAGTGGCTGCTCGAACGGCGCCAGCGCCGCCTGCTCAGCGAAGCGATGACCGAACCCGATCCGCACTGGCCGCCTTCGGCGGGTGCGGTGTGGCAGGAGGTCGAAGCGCTGGCCAACGGCCTGCAGCCCGGCGAGTGGCCGCTCGACGACGGCGACCGGATGCTGGCGCTCGGTCGCAGGACACTGGAGACCGTCGCCCGCCGCTATCATCCGGAGCGCGAGCATCCCCTGCTGGAGCTGACGCTCCCGCATGCGCTCTTCATCATCGAACGCGCAAGCCGCGACCTGCGCGAAGACATCGCCGCCCACGTGCCGTTGTCGCACCGCCTGACGCTTGGCGACGTCGTGCGCCTGCGCCGCTGGCAGGGCAGCGCCGAGCGCGCCTTCGACCTCTACCGCCTCGGCCGGCTCGTGGCCAGTCCGCTCGAAGCGCTCATCAGCGAAGCCTGGCGCGAAGTGCGCGGACGCGGCTTCGGCATCGTCGGCGCCGAACTCCATGGCTGGCTGCTGCGGGCCTATGTGCGCAAGATCGGCTACTACGCGATCGATCTCTACAGCGGGCAGGTGCTGCTCGACGAATCGGGCGCCGAAGCGGCGACACGGGACTCGCAGGAGGATCTCGAACGGGCGGATGCGGCGCAGGCCGAAGCGGCCGAGCCCTTGCGCATCGTGGTGCTCGGTCGCCACAAGGCGGGGCGGTCGAGCCTCGTCAACGCGCTCGCCGGGCAGCCGGTGGCGCCCGCCGATGCGGTCGCGGCCGGCGGGGCCGATCGCGACACCTCGACGGTTCCGGTCCGGCTGGAGCGCGAAGGTCTCGCACCGGCGCTGCTGTTCGAAGCCCCGGCCTGCGACCGGGTCGCGCCCGACGCCGCTGCGCTGCGCCCGCTGCTGCGCGAAGCCGACCTGTTGCTGTGGGTGAGTCCGGTGCACCGCCCCGACCGGGACGAAGAGCGGCTCTGGCTGGATGAATTGCGCGCACCGCACGCCGACGCACCCGACCGTCCGCATCCGCCACTGCTGGTGGTCGCAAGCCACATCGACCTGCTGCGCCCGGCCGGACAGTGGCAGCCGCCCTACGATCCGGGCGACGCGCGCGATGATCGCCCGAAGACCCGCAACCTGCGCGCGGCGCTCGCCGCGCTGGCCGACGCGCTCGACGTTCCGCCCGCAGACGTCGTTCCGGCCTGCCTGGCGCCCGATCGGCTCTACAACCTCGACACGGGGGTGTGGCCCGCCATCCTGCAGCGCCAGGACAAGGCACAGCGGATCCGCCTGCTGCGCTGCCGCGAGGCACGCCGGCGCGAAGAACACTGGCGGCTGCTCGGCCGCCAGTTGCGCAACACCGGCCGCAGGCTGTGGCGCCCACTGCAGGGCCGCGACGCACCCGACGACGATCCGTCGCGCTGAAAGCCGCCGTCCGAACCGGTATCCTGTCGCCTGCCGCCACCCAGCCCTGCTTCCCCATGCCTCCACGCAACCAACGCCAGGCGATGCTGCTCGGACTCGCTGCCGTCGTCCTGTGGTCGACCGTCGCCACCGCCTTCAAGCTGTCGCTGCAGGTCATGACGCCGACCCAGTTGCTGGCCTGGTCGGGCCTCTTCTCATGCGCGGTGCTGGCCCTGTTCGTGACGCGCGAAGGGCGCTGGAACGAGGTCGCCGCGGCGCTGCGGGCGCAGCCCGGCTACTACCTCGCGATGGGGGCGCTGAACCCCTGCCTGTACTACCTGATCCTCTTGCGCGCCTACGACCTGCTGCCGGCGCAGCAGGCGCAGGCGCTCAACTACACCTGGGCGCTGACCTTGTCGCTGCTGGCCGTCCCGCTGCTGCGCCAGCGGCTCACCGGTCGCGACGTGGCGGCACTGCTGCTCGGGTACTCCGGCGCGGTCGTGATCGCAACGCGTGGCAACCTGCTCGCCCTGGAATTCGACAGCGTGCCCGGCGTCGCGCTGGCGCTGGGCAGCACCGTGCTGTGGGCGCTGTACTGGATCCTGAATACCCGCGCCACGGCAGCCGGCGCGGTGACGCTCTTCCTGTGCTTTGCACTCGGCACCCCGATGGTGTGGGTGGTGCTGCTGCTGTCCGGTGAGTTCGCCGCGCCGTCGCTGCAGGGGCTGGCCGGGGCGCTCTACGTCGGGCTCTTCGAGATGGGCATCACCTTCGTGCTGTGGCTCGCCGCCCTGCGCAAGGCCGAGAACGTCAGCCGGATCGGCAACCTGATCTTCCTCTCGCCCTTCCTGTCGCTTCTCTTCATCAGCCACCTGCTGGGCGAGACGGTCGTGCCCGCGACCTGGGTCGGACTCGTGCTGATCATCGCGGCGGTGGTGTTCCAGCAGCGGGGGCGCCCGGCCCCGGCAGCGTGAACCAGAACGTCGCGCCCTGATCCGGTGCGGCCTCGGCCCAGATCCGCCCACCGTGGCGGCGCACGACGCGCGCGGCGATTGCCAGTCCGATGCCGGTGCCCTCGAAGCGCTGCGCATCGTGCAGGCGCTGGAACGGGTGGAAGAGCTTGTCGGCCCATGCCATGTCGAAGCCCGCACCGTTGTCGCGCACGTAGAACGCGCGCTCGCCACCGACCTCGGCCATGCCGAGCGCGATCCGCGCCTCTTCCCGTTCACCGGTGAATTTCCACGCATTGCGCAACAGGTTGTCGAGGAGCATGCGCACCAGGCCGGGATCGGCGTGCAGGCGCAGCCCCGGCTCGATCTGCCACTCGACCCTGCGCTGCGGCGCATGCTCCTGCAACTGGCGGACGATGTCGGTCGCGACCATCGTCAGGTCGACCTCGACCCATGCCAGCTCGTGACGGCTCACCCGCGCAAGGCCGATGAGATCGTCGATCAGCCGCCCCATGTGCTCGCTCGCCCCGCGGATGCGCTGCAGGTAGTGCAGACCGGCACGGTCCAGCCGCTCGCCGTATTCCTCTTCGAGCAGGTGGGCAAACCCGTGCAGGGCGCGCAGCGGTGCGCGCAGGTCGTGCGACACCGAGTAGCTGAAGGACTCCAGTTCCTGGTTCGAGGCCTCCAGCGCCGCGGTCCGCTCGCGCACCCGCTGCTCGAGCGTCTCGTTGAGTTCGCGCAAGGCTTCGGCGGCCCGCTCACGCTCGGTGACGTCGGTATAGGAGGTCACGAATCCGCCGCCCGTCAGCGGCGTGCCCCGCACTTCGATGATGCGGCCGTTGGGACGCATGCGCTTGAAGAAATGCGGCTCGAAGCGACTCGCGAGCGCCATGCGCTCGCGCACCATCTGTTCGACGTCGCCCACACCGTATTCACCCCGCTCGGCGTTGTAGCGGAAGAATTCCTCCAGCGGCGCCCCGCGGCGCGCCATCTCTTCGGGAAACTCCAGCAGTTCGCAGAAGCGCCGGTTCATCGCCATCATGTTCAGGCCGGCATCCACCACGCTGATCCCCTGTTCGAGGTGTTCGAGCGTCGTCTGCAGGATCGCCGACTGGCGCCGCAGCGCCTCCTCGGCCTGCACCTGCTCGGTCACATCGGTGTAGGTCGTCACGAAGCCGCCTTCCGGCATCGGCTCCCCGACAATCTCGAGCACCCTGCCGTCGGGACGCGTGCGCCGCAGGCGGTGCGGCTCGCAGCGTCGCGCAAGTTCGATGCGCGTGCGCACCTGCTCCTCGATATCGCCCGGCCCATACTCGCCGCGCCGTGCGTTGTAGCGCACGAAGGCCTCGAAGGGCGTGCCTGGCTGCGCGAGCGACTCCGGAAAGCCGAGCAGTTCGCGGAAGCGGCGGTTGCAGGCGAGCAGGCACAGCTCGCGGTCGACGACGCTGATGCCCTGCGCCATGTTCTCCAGCGTCGCGCGCAGCACTGCCGAACTGCGCGCGACCGCCTCGGCGGCACTGCGCTGCTCGGTCACGTCCTTGGCAGTGCCGTGATAGCCGTCGAAGCGGCCGTCTTCGGCGTAGCGGGGCGCCCCGCGTGCCAGCACCCAGCGCTCGCGGCCTTCGGAATCGATGACGGGATACTCGATCTCGAACGGTTCGCGGGCGGCAAGCTGCGCCCGGTGTGCAGCCCAGCCCGCCTCGTCGAAGGCCTCGGGAGAAAGCTCCCAGCGCGTCCTGCCGGCCAGATGATCGAAAGGCAAGGGCATCTTGCCCGTATAGGCGCCGGTAATGCGGGTGAAGCGCCCCTGCTCGTCCTGCTCCCAGAACCAGTCCGACGACAGTTCGGCGAGCAGGCGGAAGCGCTGCTCACTGCGGCGCAGGTCGCGCGTCATGCTCGCGGCCAGCTCCACCGCGCGCCCCGTGGTGCGCGCCAGCGCATGGTAGAGGGCCGCCAGCAGGAAGCTGATCGCGCATCCGCCGACGAGGAACAACAACGGTACGCGGCGCCCGGGACGATTCTCGAGCCATTCGTGTGAGGCGCTCATGTGGAGTTCCCACAGGCGCTCGCCGAGGGTGATCCGGTGCAGCCGCTCGCGCGCCGAAGGCGATGCAAGCACGCCGCTGTCGAGCACGATCCGTCCGGCCTCGCCGCTCGCGCCGCCGCCGGCCGGCCCGGCATCCCGGATCAGCAGGCGATGACCGGCACCGAGCACTTCCGCGAGGATGTCGGCGAACAGCGCATCGGTGTCGAGCGAGATCCCGACCAGGCCGAGAAACGCTGCACGGCGCTGCTCGACGCTCACGAGTTCGGCCCCGTAGCGGTAGACCGGCGCCCGCAGAACCAGCCCGGTGCGACCGGCTGCGGCCTGCACGAGCCGGAACGGTGGCGTCAGGTTGAAGCGCCCCGAATCGCGTGCCGCGAGGAAGGAATCGCGGTTGGCGGGCTGGCTCGCCGCATCGAGCCCGAACGCCATCCGGTTCTCCGCAAACGGCTCGATGAATTCGATGATGAAGTGCTCCGGACGCTCGATGCGCGGATGCACGTCAAAATCCGGGTAGCCCGCCGGATCGAGGCTGCGGTCGTTGCGCACCGTCTCGATGAACGCGTCGAGCACCTCGGCTGGCACGACACGCGTGAAATGCACGGCCCGGATTCCCGGCGTGCGCGCACCCAGCTGGAGGTTGTACGCGAAGCGGTGAAACTCGCGCCGCCCCACCTGTTCGGACGTCAGGAAGAGGCCCTGCACACCCAGCAGCAGGGTCTGGTATTCACCGAAGCGGCGCTCGATCGCGGCCAGCGCGAGGTCGGTGCGGTTCTCGAAGTAGGCTTCGGCCTCGCGCGCGACGAGCTCCTCGCTGTGACGCCAGACGGCGAGACTCAGCACGACGCCGAGCAGCAGCAACAGCACCGCCCCCGTCAGGGGGCTCACCCGGCCACGGTGCCTTCGATGCGTGGCTTCCGGCATGACACGGACTCCCGGAGGTTGGCGTGCAGCTGCGCCCCACGGCCTCGGATCGCCCGCGGAACTCGGGGCCAGTATGCGGTCACCGCGCGCGTGCGGTCAAACGGCGGCGGGCCGGCGCCGCCGGAGACAAGCGCTCAGTCGGCCATCACGCAGCGCTCGGCCGCCCAGGCACGCAGCGCGGCGACCTTCTCGGCCATCAGCGCCGACAGCGGGCGCGTGCGCCCGATCTCGGCCAGCACCATCGCCAGATCGGGGTTGCGACCGTCGGGCAGCGCCTCGTACAGTGCAGAGACGATCGCCTGTTCGATCTCGGCACCCGACATGCCCTCGGTGGCGAGCGCCAGCCGCTTGAGATCGAAACCCGCGAGGTCGAGCTTGTGGCGCGCAAGATGGATGCGCAGGATCGTCTCGCGCGCCGGCGGATCGGGCAGGTCGACGAAGAAGAGTTCGTCGAAGCGCCCCTTGCGGATCAGTTCAGGCGGCAGTGCCTGCACGTCATTGGCCGTGGCGACGATGAAGATGCGCGCGGAGCGCTCGGCCATCCAGGTCAGCAGCGTGCCGAGGACACGCCGCGACACCCCGCCATCATTCGAGCCGCCTTCGCCCGCCAACCCCTTCTCGATCTCGTCGATCCACATCACGACGGGCTGCATGCCTTCGGCCGCAGCCAGCGCCTCGCGCAGCTTGCGCTCGGTCTCGCCGTGGTACTTGTCGTACAGCGCGGCAATGTCCAGACGCAGCAGCGGCAGGCCCCAGGCGGCGGCCGTCGCCTTGGCGGTGAGGCTCTTGCCGCAGCCCTGCACCCCCATGATCAGCACCCCTTTGGGCGGCGGCAGCCCGGGACGCTCGATCTCGCCGAGGAAGATCGGTCTGCGCTGCGCGAGCCAGCGCCGCAGGCGCGTCAGCCCACCGATCGCATCCCCCCCCTCGGGCGCTGCCTCCAGCGTCAGCCCCGGCATCGCCTGCTGCTTGAAGCGCGCGGCACGCTGCAGGTCGTCACGCGTCAGCCGCCCGTCGTCGCGGATCGACTGGCGCAGGATCTGGCGCACGTCTTCCTCGCACAGCCCGCTCACGTACCGCACCATCGCGTCTTCCATCTGCGGATCGCGCCGGATGCGCTCTCCGGCACGCGCATGGAGCGTGAACTCGCTTTCCATCAGCTCGCGGATGCGCGCTTCATCGGGCAGGCTCAGCTGCAGATGCGCGGCATGGCGGGCAAGCTTCGCCGGAAGTTGCAGACGCGGCGAGACGAGCACCAGCGTCCGGTCGTCGAGCGCATGGTCGAGCGCGATCTCGCGCAGCAGACGCAGCACGACGGGGTCTTCGAGGTAGGGATGGATGTCGAGCAGCAGGTAGAGACCCCCGCGACCGCTGCGGTCGATGAAGCGCAGCGCATCCTGGATCGCAAGCGTCTGTTCGATCGCGCGCGTCGTGCCGCCCGCGCCATCGGCCCCGCCGGACATGCGCTGCGGCTCGACCATGAGGTCGTCGTCGATCAGGGTGAGGCCGCTGCCGCTCGCGGTACGCCGGTCCGGAGCGCTCCCGCCGTAGCGGAAGTTCAGTTGCGCGAGGCCCGCGGCGGCCGACCAGCGGTAGAGCGCATGGCCCTTCTCGCGCGCAAGCTCCTCGACCAGCTTGAGCGCGCGCGCTTCCTCCATGGTCTCGATGACGACGATCGGGGTACGGGAGCGGATCAGGGCCGCAAGGTCGCGCAGGTCGTTCATGTCGGCACGGAAGGCATCGCGGAAGACGGGATCGGCGCATGTTACCGCAGCCACCCTCAAGTCCGGGCAGCCACATGCCGATACGGAAGGAACGGAGGATGGTCGTAGCAGCGCAGCCCTGGGGAATCGGCGGTCGGGCAATGACGATGCAGGCGGGGTAAGATGCGCGGGTGCCATCCGCCCACCCAGATCCAGATCCGCTACTGCCCACAAGGCACAGGCGGACAACAGGAGGTTTTCCACACCATGAAAGTGCTTTCTCCCTTTGTCGGCGTCATGAACCGCCTGAGCTATGCAGGCAAGTTCGCCGTGGTCGGGGCCTTGTTCTCGATCCTGATCGCCGTGCTCGCGGTGCTGTTGCTGGGCGAGTTCGGCAAACGGATCAGCGATACCGAAAAGGAACTGACCGGGCTCGGACTCGTCGAGATCCAGCTCGACGTGTATCGTGAATCGGCCCACCTGCGTGACGTGATCACCGCCCAGCGGTTCTTTGCCAGCGACGCGCTGGCCACCGTGCTCGACCGGCAACGCGGCCGCACCACCGAGACGCTGGCCGGGAAGGGTCCCGAGGTCTATGCGTCCCTGCCCCAGAGCGCGCTGCAGTGGCGCCAGTTCCGCGACGAGCAGGAGGCGCGGCTGAAGGATCTGTCGAGCACCGATGATGCGCTGAACCAGGTGTTCGCGGTCGAATCGGCACCGATCCAGACCCTCGTCACGCTGATCCGCACCACCGCCTGGGAGACCGGTCTCACGCGCGATGCCGACAGCGTGAACGCCCTGATCACCGAGTTCCTGACCCGTACCCAGGTGCAGCCGCTCGAGATCGCATCGGAGCTGCGTGCCTACGGGCTTGAGGTGACCTCGGAACGCTTCCTGCAGAACATCCACCGCGAACTCCTGAACACGACGCTGTTCCGCTTCAACGCCGCCGTCGTCGAATACGCAGCCGCCGCCCGCGCGCTGGCGACCGCCGAGCCCCGCCTCGAAGACGCGCTGCGCCGCGCAATGGAGGCACAGCAGGCGCTCGTCCAGTTCATGGACCAGCACATCATGAACGCCCAACGGCTGCGACTGCGTCCACCCGAGTTCGATGAGCAGTTCAGCGCCCTCATCGACGCCGTCCTCACCCCTGCCGGCGAGCTGCGCAAGATCCTGCAGGCCCGGCTGGAAGATCGTCTGGACGCAGAACGCCAGCAGCGCAATTTCGTCCTCATCGCGATCGTGACGGTCCTGGCCGCGCTGACGCTGCTGTCGATCGCGTTCTACCAGTCGGTCCGCTCCGCCGTGCACCGCATGGTCGGCGTCGTCCGCCACGTTGCGGAAGGCGACCTGACCGTTTCCGTGAGCCTCGCCAACCGCGACGAGATGGGCCAGCTCAGCCGGGCCCTGGACCAGATGATCGGCAAGGTCAGCGAACTCATCCGGGCCACCGCATCGAGTTCCGATCAGGTGAACCAGCAGGCCTCACAGATGCGCTCGGTCGCCGAGCACGCCCAGGAAGTGGTGACCCGCCAGCGCGAGGACATCCAGAGTGTCTCGGAGTCGATCGAACAGGTGTCGCGCGCCGCCGAGTCGGTCTCGGACAGCGCCCATCGCGCCGCCGAAGGGGCGACCACCGCCCACAAGGGCGCCACCAGCGGCCTGCAGGAACTGCAGCGCGCGCTCGACCGGATCCACGAGCTCGACGAACAGGTGCGCAACTCGGTCGCGCTCACAAGCAAGGTGAGCGATGCGAGCGAGCGCATCACGCAGATTCTCGACGTCATCAAGTCGATCGCCTCGCAGACCAATCTCCTCGCCCTCAACGCCGCGATCGAGGCCGCCCGCGCCGGCGAACAGGGACGGGGCTTCGCGGTCGTCGCCGACGAGGTCCGCAAGCTCGCGCAACACACCCAGGGCAGCACCGAGCAGATCGAAGGCATGATCGCCGAGCTGCGGGCTGGCGTGACGGAAGCCGTGCAGTGCATGGAATCGAGTCAGCGCAAGGCCGCCGCGACAGTCGAGCAATCGACCAAGGTCGGTGCGGTACTGGAGACGATCGCGCACGACGTCACGGAGATCAAGGAGATGAACCGCAACATCGCCGAGGCCGCCAGCGAGCAGACCCGCCTTGCGCGCGACGTCGGCATGCGCATCGGTTCGATCAACGAAGGCGGCGCCCGCGCAACCACCGCCGGCAACGAAACCCGGCAGGCAAGCGAAGCGCTGATCGGGCTCACCGGACGGCTCAACGCGCTCCTGGGCAATTTCAAGGTCGGATGATCGCCGCGTGCCGGCTGCCCGCGTCGTGGCCGGTCTTCGCAGCCCCCAATTTGCCGGTTGCATGCCAACGACCCGCCTCTTTGTTACCATTCGCATTTTCGAATGACGAAGAGGTGGCGCGTGGGGCTATTCGATCGATTCAAATCCCTGCTCGGAAAACCGGCTCCGGCTCCCGGCCCCACCGCTACGGTCCCGACGCCGCAGGGCCAGCGCCCCGAGCGGCGCAGCCGCAAGCGCGTCGACGCCCGCCCCGGCACCCGCGTCCTGATCGTCGATGACTCGGCGACGATCGTCGCCGCACTGCGCAAGTTCCTGCGCTCGGCCGGCTTCGAGACCCGTGAGGCCAGCGACGCCGAGTCGGCCCTGGAGATCGTCCGCAGCGACCGCCCCGAACTCATCTTCCTGGATATCGTGCTGCCCGGCATGAACGGGTTCGCCGCGCTGCGCACCCTGCGCCGCGACCCCGCCACACGCGACATCCCCGTCATCATGATCAGCGGCAACGAACAGGCCACCGAGCAGTTCTTCGGCAGCCGCATCGGCGCCGACGATTTCATGAAGAAGCCGTTCTCCCGCCACGAAGTCTTCGCCCGCATCGAGCGCCTGCTCGACACCGACCGCATCCCCCGCCGCCGCCCGCCGCCGCCCACCGGCAGCGGCGAGGACGCCGCCTGAGGCGTTACAATCCACGAGAGTTCCCGCATGCCCCGGTGCAGACCGGCGGCATCCGGACGGTCCGGGCCGCGCGCCCGCGTTTCACCGCACCTCCTTCCGCCCGACTCTCAGCCATGAAGACCCATTTTCCGCCGTCCCTCAAGAGTGCAGGCTGTGATGCGTGCCGCAACGCCGAACCGCTCGATTTCGAGTTCACGATGGCCTACCAGCCGATCATCGATCTGGACCGCGGACGCCCCTGCGCGTACGAAGCCCTGGTTCGCGGCCCGAACGGGGAAGGTGCGGGAACGATCCTGTCGCGGGTCACGGATCACAACCGCTACCGCTTCGACCAGGCTTGCCGGGTCAAGGCGATCGAACTGGCCGCCCGTCTCGGCCTGCATGCGCTGCCCGAGTGCCGGCTCAGCATCAACTTTCTGCCGAACGCCATCTACCGGCCCGAGACCTGCATCCAGTCGACCCTCCTGGCGTGCAACACCCATCGCTTTCCCTCCGACCGTCTGATGTTCGAGGTCACCGAGGGGGAACGCGTCGACGACTCGGCGCATCTCATCGGAATCTTCAGGGACTACAGCCAGCGCGGCTTCCTCACCGCGATCGACGATTTCGGCGCCGGCTATGCCGGCCTCAACCTGCTCGCCACCTTCCAGCCGCACGTGCTCAAGCTCGACATGGAACTGACCCGGGACATCGATTCGGTCGATGCGAAGCACGCGATCGTCTCCGGCATCGCACTGGTAGCCGAACGGCTCGGCATCACGCTGATCGGAGAAGGGATCGAGACCGAACAGGAACGGGACACCCTCTACGCGCTCGGAGTCCGGCTGCAGCAGGGCTACCTGTTCGCAAAGCCGGCGGTTGAGCAGCTTCCGCTCGCCTGAACCCCACTGACCTCGATGCTAGGCCCGGCCACCCCGCCCGCGCGGCAGGCCCGGGCGGTACAGCAGGGGTCCGAAGCGGACGAGGTAGAGCGCAAAACCGGCAAGCCACAGGCCGGCGGAAACGACGATCGCGGAAGGTCCGAGGCCGTGCACGCTCGCGGCAAGGCGCACCAGCGCGGCGCCGAACAGCGCAACCGCGGCCAGGCGCAGGACGGCGGGCATCTGCAGCGGCCGGCCGGTGTGGCGCAGGCTCACGCGCAGCATCAGGCCAAGCATCATCATGCCCAGGCTGCCGAGGGTGAAGGCATGCACCCACGCCGCTTCGGGCACGATCCCGGCGAGTTCGGCCGCCGCCTTGAGCAGGAAGGCGAAGACCAGCCACGCAAAGCCCAGATGCATGAAGAGGACGAGCGGCACGTCGGCAACCCGCCAGCCACGCCAGCGGGCCGTGCGCCAGGCGTGCACCGCGGCGCAGGCGAGCGCGGCAAGGCCGGTCGGCAGCGCCGGTGCGCCGGCGAGATCGAACCCTGCGAGCACCACGACCAGTCCGGCGGCGGCGATTTCGAGCGGCATCTCGAAGCTTGCCTGCTCGCCGCGGCCCTTTTCACGCAACGCATTGCCAGTGAAGATCGCGGTCAGCACGCCGCCCTTCAGCACATAGAGCACGATCACCGCATACAACGCGGCGCGCAGTGCGGTGCCGGCCAGGGCAGGGTCGGAAGGCCCGGCGGCGAGGGCGAAATGGTAGAGCCCGTTGGCGAGCGCCAGCGCCACGAAGATCGGGAGCACCAGCAGGTAGAGGCGATTGCGCGCCCTCAGGAGCTGAGGCGCGAGCAGGCCCGCGGCGACGAGGAAGAGCGCCGCATCGATCCCCCCGACGAGCCAGGGCGGCAACCACGCCGCAGCCCACACCGCCCCCCGTCCCGTCGCCCACAGCGCGACCAGAAACGCCAGCGGCGCACCACGGATCTCGGCCGTTCCGGCCCAGCTCGGCAGTGCGGTGAGGGTAATGCCGAGGATGATTGCCGCCGCGAACCCGAACAGCATCTCATGGCCATGCCACAACGGAAGCGCCGCGGAAGCCGGCGGCGGCACCCACCACCCTGCCCAGGCACCAGCCCAGAACGCCAGGAAGACGAGGCCGTAGCCGGTGCCGGCGAGAAAGAAGGGGCGGAAGGCGCTCGCCCACAAGGCGGCACCGAAGCGGGAGTCGTGCGAATGCATGCCCGAGTGTAGCCGATGTCGTTTCCACACGAGGACTGCGCCTGACTCCATCGCCACGTCGCAAGGGCTCTTGATTGCCGGGTCGATGATGACAACAACTCTTCCTTCCGGCTACACGCAATTTGCACACTTGAATCACATTCAATAGAATGATTGTAGCCGTACAAACACCTGGAGCATGCCATGCGCCCCCACCGGGATTCAGTTGCGAACGGTCGAGCGAAGGTACTCACGGGTGCCGTGGCCGAAGTGACTCGCCGGCTGGACTTGGGACCGTCGATGCTCGGCAGGATCATCGGAATCAGTCAGCCAAGCGCATCGCGCCTGCTTGCAGGTGCCTACGAACTGCGTGAAACCGCAAAGGAGTGGGAGCTTTCGGCGGTGCTCGTGCGCATCTACCGGTCCGTTTTCGCACTCGTCGGCGGCGATGAGGTCCTCGCCAGGGCGTGGCTGAGAGCGCCGAACCGGGCATTTTCGGGCGAGGCACCCGCGAACTTGCTGGTGCGCGTCGATGGATTGCTCCGTGTCTGCGAATACCTGGACGCACATCGCGCTCGCGTCTGAGCGTTCGCCGTGGCAGGGCGAGGGCTGGCGCGTGGTCGAGGCGCAGCACAGGGTTGCGACCATGGAAATCGCGGGCGGCGATCTTCAGGCGCAATCGACCCTCGAAGAGATCCTCGAGGAGTCCAAGCCCCCTCTTCCCGCCGAGTCGGAAGGCCTGCACTGGTTGCTCGCGACGCCGTTTCGCTACGCCCCGCTGCAGCAGGGGTCTCGATTTCGTGGGCGCCATGACCCGGGCGTCTTCTATGGTGCGCAGGCGCGCGAAACCGCCCTGGCCGAAGCCGGCTACTGGCGCTTGCGCTTCTGGCTCGACAGCGACGCCTTGCGCGATCGCTCGAAATCGATCCCCGTCACCCTGTTCCAGTTCGGTGCAGCCACAGACGGGCTCATCGATCTGACCCTCAAGCCGTTCCGTGCCCACCGCGCATGCTGGACGCACCCCACCGACTATGCCGACACGCAGGCTCTCGCCACGAAGGCGCGTGAACACGGCGTCGAGATCATCCGGTATGAGTCCGTCCGCCACCCTCCTGGCACGTGTCTGGCCATCCTGACGCCTGCGGTCTTCCGGCGGACACCCGGACCCTACCCCCGCGCCGAAGAGACCTGGGCCCTGCATCTGGAACCGCCCGATCGTATCGTCCTGCGCCGCGATCTCAGCGATGAGGGTTTCGCTTTCACCTGGAGCGGCTGACGGGCGCGCCCCGGAACATCGTGCCCCACGCTCCGGCGGACAAGGCCCCGAGCCTCAGCCTTGCCGTTTCAGCACTTCCAGCAGTTCGGCCCGGCGTGCGCCCGCAGCGGCTGCCGCGCGCTCGCGTACCGGGCCGAAGCCGCGGATCTTCTCGGGCAGGGCGGCCAGTTCGACGAGGGCTTCGAAAGAGTGCTCGTCGAGGCGCTCCAGCAGGGATTCGAGGGTTTCCTCGTACTCGCGCGCAAGCTGGCGCGCGCTGCGGTTCTCGGCAGTACCCGCGAACGGGTCGAAGGGGGTGCCGCGCAGCACGCGCAGGCGCGCGAGCAGGCGCAGGACGGGCTGCAACCAGGGGCCGAAGCGGCGCTTGCGCGGCTCGCCGGTCGCCGGATCAGGCCGGCGCGCGAGCGGCGGCGTGAAATGGTAGTGCACCCGGTAGTCGCCCTCGAACTGCGCCGCCAGCGCGGCGGCGAAGGCCGGTTCGGTATAGAGGCGTGCGACCTCGTATTCGTCCTTGTGCGCGAGCAGACGGAACCAGGCGCGCGTCACGGCGCGGGCGAGCTCGGTGCTGCCGGGGCGCAGTGCGGCTTCGGCCGCACGCGCGCGCTCGACGAGCTGCACATAGCGCCGGACGCGGGCCGGTTCGCCATAGCGCCGCAGGAACTCGACGCGCCAGGCGAGCAGGTCGTCCAGATCCCCGGCCCCGGGGGATTCGCCGCCTTCGCTCCGGCCGCCCTCGGCCAGGCGCTGGACGCCCTGCGGGTCGCAGGCGCAGCGCCGCCCCCACAGGAAGGCGCGGGTGTTTTCCTCGACCGCGACGCCATTGAGTTCGATCGCGCGCAGCAGCGCGCCATCCGAGACCGGAACCAGTCCGCGCTGCCACGCGTAGCCGAGCAGCAGGGTGTTGGCGGTGAGCGCGTTGCCCATCAGCCGCGTCGCCAGATGTCCCGCATCCACGCAATCCGGAGCGGCGTCGCCAAGGGCCCGCGCGAGTCGCTCGCGCATTGCATCGAACGGGTAGGGCTGGTCGGGATTGCGCACGAAGGCACCGGTGATCGCAAGCCCGGTGTTCACCACCGCATGGCTGCGACCCGCCTTCAGCCGCGACAGGGCCTCGTCGCCGACCGCGACGACGAGGTCGCAGGCGAGCAGCGCATCGGCTGCGCCGGCAGCGATGCGCGGCGCATGGAGCGCGTCCTGCGTCGGCGCAAGGCGCACGTGCGACAGCACCGCACCGCCCTTCTGCGCGAGCCCGGTCATGTCGAGCACCGTCACGCCCTTGCCTTCGAGGTGCGCAGCCATGCCGATCAGCGCGCCGATCGTGACCACGCCGGTGCCGCCGACCCCGGCGATCAGGAGGTTCCACGGTGCCTCGCCGGCGCGGACCACCGGTTGCGGCAAACCGGCAAAGGCGGCGGCGTCGACCGCGGCCGCGCGGCCCGCGCGCAGGCGCCCGCCCTCGACCGTGACGAGGCTCGGGCACGCGCCCGCAAGACAGGAGTAGTCCTTGTTGCACGAGTGCTGGTCGATCGCGCGCTTGCGCCCGAGCGGCGTCTCGACCGGCACCACCGACAGGCAGTTCGACTTCAGGCTGCAGTCGCCGCAGCCCTCGCACACGGCTTCGTGGATGAACACCCGCAGCGCCGGATCGGGCAGGCTGCCGCGCTTGCGGCGGCGGCGCTTTTCGGCCGCGCAGGTCTGGTCGTAGATCAGCACCGTGACGCCGGGCGTGCCCTGCAGCACGCGCTGCAATGCATCGAGCTCGTCGCGCGCATGCACGGTGGTGCCGGGCGCAAGCGCCTCGCCGGTACGGGTGCGGGCCGGATCCTCGCTCACCACGGCGATGCGCCCGACGCCTTCGGCGGCGAGCTGGCGCGTGATCTGCGCGACCGACAGCGGCCCATCGACGGGCTGCCCACCGGTCATCGCGACGACGCCGTTGTAGAGGATCTTGTAGGTGATGTGGACGCCCGCGGCAATCGCCGCGCGGATCGCAAGCAGCCCGGAATGGTAGTAGGTGCCGTCGCCCATGTTCGCGAACACGTGCGTGATGCCGGCGTGTTCGGCGGCGCCGATCCAGGTCGCCCCTTCACCACCCATGTGGCTGATCGTGAGCGTGCTGCGGTCCATCCACACCGCCATCAGGTGGCAGCCGACGCCGCCGAGCGCACAGGCCCCTTCAGGCACGCGGGTCGAGCGGTTGTGCGGACAGCCCGGGCAGAACCAGGGTGTGCGCACCAGCGCAGGCGCGGGGGCGCTGCGCGCCGTGTCCTGGGCGTCGAGCGCCGCGAGATGGGCGCGGATGCGCTCACTGTCGTGAAAGCGGCCGATGCGCGTGGCGATCGCGCGCGCGACGAGCCCCGGCGTCAGCTCGCCGGTCGGCGGCAGGAGCCAGCGTGGACGGGCGCTGCGCGCATCCAGATGCGCGGCCTGGGCCCATTCCTCGCCCTCGTCGAACTTGCCGACCACGCGCGGACGCACGTCCTCGCGCCAGTTGTAGAGCTCCTCCTTCAACTGGTACTCGATGATCTGGCGCTTCTCCTCGACGACGAGGATCTCTTCGAGCCCCTGCGCGAATGCGCGCACGCCGTCGGCTTCGAGCGGCCATGGCATGCCGACCTTGTAGAGGCGCAGGCCGATGTCGGCGGCAACGCCTGCGTCGATGCCCAGATCGTCGAGCGCCTGGCGCGCGTCGAGGTAGGCCTTGCCGCAGGCGATGATGCCAAGGCGCGGCCGCGGCGAATCGAACACGAGACGGTTGAGCCCGTTGGCACGCGCGTAAGCCAGCGCCGCGTACACCTTGTACGCCTGCATCCGGTACTCCTGCGCGAGCTGGGGGTCAGGCCAGCGGATGTGCACCCCATCGGCCGGCAGAATGAAATCCTCGGGCAGGCGCACGACGACCCGCGCCGGATCGACCTCGACGGTGGCCGAACTCTCGACCGTGTCGGAGGTCGTCTTCATCGCCACCCAGCAGCCGCTGTAGCGCGACATTGCCCAGCCATGCAGGCCGAGATCGAGGTACTCCTGGATGCTCGCCGGCGCCAGCACCGGGATGCCGCAGGCCGAGAACACGTGTTCGCTCTGATGTGCAACCGCCGACGAGCGCGCGCTGTGGTCGTCGCCCGCAACCAGCAGCACCCCGCCGTGCCGCGCGGTGCCGGCATAGTTGGCGTGCTTGAAGACGTCCCCGCAGCGGTCGACGCCCGGCCCCTTGCCGTACCACATCGCAAAGATGCCGTCGCGCTTCGGGTTCGGGAACAGTCCGAGCTGCTGGGTGCCCCAGATCGCGGTCGCCGCGAGATCCTCGTTCACACCCGGGTGAAAGCGGATGTCGTGGGCTTCGAGAAAGCGCTGCGCGTCGTGCAGCGCGGTGTCGAGCCCGGCGAGCGGGGAGCCGCGGTAGCCCGACACGTAGCCGGCCGTGTTCAGCCCCGCCGCGGCGTCGCGCTGGTGCTGCAGCATCGGCAGGCGCGCGAGCGCCTGCACGCCGGTCAGGAAGACCCGCCCGTGCTCGATGCGGTACTTGTCGTCGAGGCGGACCGGAGCGAGCATCATCGGGAGCCGCCGCTCATTTCACGAACTGCGTCAGGTACAGGGAGATCGCCGGAAACAGGATCAGCACGCCGAGACGCACCAGATCGATCGCGACGAAGGGCAGCACCCCGCGGAAGATCGTGCGCGTCGGGATGTCGGGCAGCACGCTGCGCAGCACGAAGACGTTCATGCCGACCGGCGGCGTGATGAGGCTGATCTCGATCGCAACGACGACGACGATCCCGAACCACACGAGATCGAAGCCCAGATGGGCGACGACCGGGTAGAACAGCGGCACGGTCAGGAGCATCATCGACATGCTCTCGAGCACGCAGCCGAGCAGCACGTAGATCAGGCAGATCGCGAAGATGACGAGCACCGGGTTGGCCGAGAAATGGTCGGCGAAGGCCAGCAGCTCGTTGGGCATCGTCGTCATGTTCACGAAGTTCGCGAACAGCAGCGCGCCGATCAGGATGCTGAAGAGCATCGCCGTAGTCACCGCGCTCTCGACCAGGATCTCGCGGTAGAGCTTCCACGACCAGCCCTTGCGCAGCAGCGCGAAGACGAAGGCGCCGCCGGCCCCGATGCCCGCCGCCTCGGTCGGCGTGAACACCCCGCCGTAGATGCCGCCCAGCACGAGCAGGAACAGCACCAGTACGCCCCACACGTTCTTCAGCGCGCCCATGCGCTCGGCCCACGGCATGCTCGCGCCCGGCGGGCCGGCCTTCGGGTCGAGGCGTACCGTGGCCCACACGGCGACGAGATAGCACAGGATCGCGAGCAGGCCGGGCAGCAACCCGGCGATGAAGAGCTTGCCGATGTTCTGGTTGGTCAGGATGCCGTAGACCACGAGGATGATCGACGGCGGAATCAGGATGCCGAGCGTGCCGCCGGCCGCCACCGACCCGGAGGCGAGGGCGTCGGAGTAGCCGAAGCGGCGCATCGGCGGGATCGCCACCTTGGCCATCGTCGCCGCGGTCGCGATGCTCGAACCGCAGATTGCCGAAAAGCCGCCGCAGGCGACGATCGTCGACATCGCCAGACCGCCACGGCGATGGCCGAGGAAGGCATAGGAGGCGGTGTACAGCTCCTCCGACAGGCCGGCCCGGGTGACGAGATTGCCCATCAGGATGAACAGCGGGATGATCGACAACCCATAGGCGAGCCCGGTCTCGTAGGTCACCGAACTCGTCATCGCGAAGGCCGCAGGCCAGCTCACCTTCCAGGCGAAACCAACCACCCCGACGAGCCCCATCGCAAACGCGATCGGCATCCGCAGGAGGGCCAGCGCGAGCATGGCCGCAAATCCGATCAGCGCTTCGATCATGAATGAACCTCAGGACGGCGGCGTGCGCCAAGGAGATCGAACCAAGCGAGCAGGACGATCAGTGCCGCGGTCACGAAGGACAGCACGGCCATGTAGTAGACGAGCGGACCCACCGTGATCTGCAGCGTCGCGGTGGTTTCCCCCGCGCGCGCCATGTCCCCTGCCTTGATCCACAGGCGCCAGCCGATCACGCCCATGCACACGGCCGCGACCAGATCGAGCAGGGCGTGCTGGAGGGCCTGCCAGCGAGCCGGCAGCAGATCGATCAGGTCGACGCGGACGTGCTGGCGGCGCAGGGTCACGAGCGGCAGGCTCGTGAAGATCAGCGCCCCCATCGTCAGCTCGGTCAGCTCGAACCCCCCCTGCAGCGGGCGGTTGAACAGATAGCGGCCGATGACGTCGACACAGGTCAGCGCCATCAGCCCGGTGAGTGCGAGCGCCGCAATGCCCCCGAGCAGCCCCTCGATGCGGCGCGAAAACGCCGCAAGCGCGGGGTTGCCCGGGTGCGCGAAGGGAGATGCGGACACCGTCAGTTGCCCGCCGCGACCTTCTGGATCTCGGCGCGGAACTCCTTCATCAGGGCGGCCCCATCGAGCCCCTTGCCCTGGATGTCGGCGTACCACGCCTGTTCGACCGGGTCGATCTTCGCCTTCAGCTCGGCGACGAAGGCCGGGCTGGCCGTCTGCATCGCCACCCCGGCAGCCTTGATCGCCTCATCCCCCGCGGCATCGGCGACGTCCCAGGCCTTGCCGACGCGGCGCGCGAAATGCTCGCCGGAGAGCTTCTCGATCGCGGCCTGGTCGGCCGGCGACAGGGCCTTGAACTTCGCCTCGTTCATCATCATCACGAAACTGGTGTTGTAGAGCCCGCCCGGCACCTCGGTCCCGTTCTTGAGCAGCCCCGTGAGCTTGAACGCCGCGATCGACTCGCTGGGGAAGAAGATCCCGTCGGCGACCCCGCTCTGCAGCATCTGGAACGATTCGCTCGACGGCTTCAGGAGCGGGTTGGCGCCGAGAGCTCGGGTGTAGTCGTTCACCACGCCACCGCCGACGCGCACCTTCATGTTCGCGAGATCACCGATGCCGGCGATCGGGCCCTTGGCCGAATACATGTGGCCGGGTCCGTGCGAGAACACGCCGATCACCTTTACGCCCTCATGCTCGTTGTACTTCGCCAGGTACTTGTCGTGCATGCGCTGGTAGGCGACCGAGATCGATTCGGCCGAGTCACCGAGGAAGCCGAACTCGGTCATCTTGGTCAGCACGAAGCGGCCCGGAGTGTAGCCGTGCACGGTGAAGGAGAAGTCGACGATGCCGTCCTTGACCGCATCGAAGGTCTGCGGGGGTCCGACCGGCGCCTTTGGCAGCAGGTTGAACTTGACGCGGCCTTCGGTGGCTTTCTCGACCTCCTGCATCCACGGCACCATCACGTTGGCCGTGAGCAGATGCGCAGGAGGCACCCAGGATGAAGCATTGAGAACGGTCTGGGCCTGGGCCGTGACCGGAATGAGCAGGCTCGCGACAAGCCCCGCAGCGACGGTTTGCAGCAATTTCATGGTGTTCCTCCTCTGGCGTAGAACGACTCGGTATGGTGTTCCATGACACTCTTGCCGGCGGTCTGTGCCGCCTTGAAACAAAGCTCTGTACTGCGTGCTCTCTGTCGGTCGGTACGCCCCGCCGCGCGGGCCGGGTTCGGTGCGCGCCGTTCAGGGCGTGTTGCTGAAATCGGGCTTGCGTCCCTCCATGAAGGCACCGATGCCTTCGCGTGCGGCAGCCGTGCAGGCGCTGTCGCCGAACGCGCGGTAGCCGGTCTCCAGCGCTGCCGCAAACGAAGGGGCCGCCGCGGCCGCGGTGATGGTGCGTTCGAGGAGGCCGACGATCTCGCGCGACAGCGGCTGACCGCTCGCCGCGCGGGCCTCGACCGGCGTCAGCGGTGCGATCGCGACGGCACCGTCGGCGATGCTGGCCGGCCGCGCGGCCAGCGCACGCACGCGCGCCACCGCCGCGCGCACGAGCCCCCCGACCTCGTCGGCGAGCGCATCGACGACGCCCAGTTCAAAGGCCTGCGCCGCGCTGAGGCGTTCGGCACGCCGCAGCATGCCGTGAAAGACCGGCGCCACCTGCGGCCAGCGCCGGTAGGGCACGACCATCGCGCCGATGCCCGGCACGATGCCGAGCGTGATCTCGGGAAACTGCATCATTGCCCCGCGCAGCGCAACGATGCCGTGGCAGCGCATCACCAGCTCCAGCCCGCCGCCCAGCGCCATGCCGTTCACTGCCGCGACGACCGGCTTCTTCATCGCATCCAGATGCACGAGCAGGCGCGAACAGTCGCGCGCATACTGCGTCGAGGCCCCGGCGTCGCCGAGCATCGCCGGGAAGCGGCCGATGTCGGCCCCGGCGCAGAAGGCGCGGTTGCCGTAGCCGGTGAGCACGAAACCCGCCACAGCCGGATCGTCCTCGAAGCGCCGGATCACCGCCAGCACCTCGTCGGTGAGTTCGTCATGCAGCGCGTTCATCGCCTCGGGCCGGCGCAGCGTGATGAGCTTGACGACCTGATCGCTGTCCTGTTGCCCCTCGCGCAGGTCATCGACCAGCACGTGGCGCCAGAAGGCCTGATAGTCGGCGAGCGGCCGCTGCGGCATCGGCATGCCCGGCCGCTCGGCCGCGTAGCGGTCGAGGATGCGCCGTGTCTCGGCCTCGCCCAGCTCGCGCATCAGTTCCAGCGGCCCCTTCCTGAATCCGAGTGCGACACGGCATCCCAGATCGAGATCGGCCGGATCGCCGATGCCGCGGTCGAGGATGTCGACCGCCTGCGAGAACAGCACACCGAGCAGGCGGTCACGCACACCCGGCGCGATCTCTTCGGAAACGTCCACCTTGCGCCCGGGTGCGACCGTGAGCCAGCGCTCGACCGAGCGGAAGACCGGGGCCGGCGTGTAGTGGGCACCTTCCTCCTCGGCCTGCAGCGTATTCGTCTCGGTGATGATCGGATTGCCGTTGGCGAGGTTGAGCACGAAGAACGGCCCGGCATGCACGAATTCGGCCGAGATGCTGTCGATCTCGGCGGCCGTCGCGCGATCGAGGAGCAGCGCCGCGTCGTTGCACCAGTTGTCGAAGATGCGGTCGAGCATGAAGCACACGGCATCCGAGGTGACCAGCGGCACCTTGCCGGTGACGCAGAACAGCCAGCGCAGGTACTCGACGACCGCGGGGTCGGTCTCGCTCCACGCGATGACCTCGACGGCCGGGTTGCGCCAGGCCGGCGCAAAGAAATGCGTCACGGTCGCGCGGCCCTTGTGCTTCAGTTCAGCGAAGATGCGTCCGGCCGGCAGCGAACTGGTGTTCGAGGTGATCAGCGCATCGGGGCGCAGGACCGCTTCCAGTTGCGCGAAGATGCGCCGCTTGAGCGCGAGGTTCTCGGTCGCCGCCTCGATCACCCAGTCACAGTCGGCGAGCGTCGCGTAGTCGAGCGTGCCGTCGATCCCGGCAACGACGGCGGCGGCCTGTGCCTCGGCCATCTTGCCGCGCGTGACGGCCTTCCGGGCATAGTCGCGGCAGCGCTGCAGGGCGCGGTCGAGCGCCTCCTGCGAGATGTCGACGAGCGTGACGCGCAGTTCGGGCAGCGCGCTCTTGAGGTAGTAGCCGATGTCCGGTCCGATCGTGCCGGCACCGATGATCGCGACCCGCTTCGGCAGCGGACGCGAGGGGGTGAGGAGCAGGGGATTGGCGGTGGTCATGCACACTCCGGGGCAATGATGCGTTGAGCTTCGAGTCGGTCGAGCTCGGCTGCGCTGCAGCCGGCCTCGGCCAGCACGGCACGGGTGTGCTGGCCGTATTTGGGCGGGAAGGCGAGTTCCGGCGCACCCTGCGGCAGATCGACCGCCATCGGCTGCAGGCGCACGGTGCGGCCGTCGGGCATGCGGGTGCGCGTGAGCTTGCGCGCGACGGCCTCCAGGTCGCGCACCGCCGGAAGGTCGTGGATCGGCGCATGCGGGATCGTGGCACGGCGGAAATCGGCAGCGATCTCGGCCGTCGGGTAGCGTCGGGTTGCGGCCGCCATGTCGCGATGGATCGCCTCGCGCTCGACGTGGCGACCCTCGTTCGTGACCCGCACCGGGTTCGCGACGGCAGCAAACTTCGGCAGTTCGGTCAGGCGCTGCCACTGCACGTCGCTACCGATCGCCATGTAGATGAAGCCATCGGCGGTCGGGTACACGTTGGTCGGGATGAACTTGCGGTGCTCGTTGCCGCAGCGGGTGATCTCGTTGGGCTGGCAGTCGAAGTCGAGCAGCGGCAGCGTCGTGATCAGCCACGAGGCGGCCGCCTGCAGCATCGACACGTCGATGCGCATGCCGCGGCCGGTCTCGGCGCGCTCGGCCAGGGCGAGCATCACGTTGGCGTACACCTCGTCGCCGGCCTTGAGGTCGACGATCGGCACCCCCGAGAGCGTCGGCGGCCCGTCGGCGGGGCCGGTCAGCTCCATGTAGCCGGCCATGGCCTGGATCACCGGGTCGTAGCCG
>JAHDYG010000008.1:0-6227 GCA_023383815.1 Rhodocyclaceae bacterium | reverse complement strand
AGTCCGGCCCCATGGCCGAGATGCCGGCCCAGATGAGGTCCGGCTTGGCGGCGGCGAGCGTCTCGTAGTCGATGCCGAGCTGCTTATAGCGGCGCGGCACGGTGTTGCAGCAGAAGACGTCGACGTCGAGCTCGACCAGCAGGCGGCGCAGCAGCGCCTGGCCTTGCGGATCCTTGAGGTTGAGCGCGATCGCCTCCTTGCCGACATTGGGCGCGATGAAGTAGGTGCGCCGGTCGTCATCGGCCACCTTGCCGCCGATGTAGCGGTTCGGGTCGCCGGGCAGGCCGTCACCCGACGGCGTCGACTCGATGCGGATCACGCGCCAGCCAAGCTGTGCGAAGCGCAGCGTCGCGTACGGCAGCGACAGCGCCTGCTCCATCGACAGGACGGTACGCGGCCTCATGCGCAACTCCGGCGGAGATTCCCGGCAGGCAGGATCGGATAGTTCAAGCGCTTCTCCTCACCCCCCCGCGATCGGGGGAGCCAGAATGACTTCGTCCGCGTCGCACACCGGATGGTCGCGATCCGCGTATTCACGGTTGACCGACACGAGCACGACGTCGATGAACTCGAAGGCGTTCCTGAAGCGTTCGCCCTGGCTCGGGAGCCAGTCGAGCAGCATGCCGACCGTCCGGATCCGGGCCGGCAGGACGATGTCCTCCGACTCGCATCCCATGCCGTCGCGCAGCCAGGCGAAGTACCTCAGTTTCATCCGTGTCAGGCCGCAGTGCCTGCGAGCCGCGGTTCCACCGCACCGGAACCGGCCGGCGCGCACCGTTCGAAAATGGCACGGGCAACCTTTTCCGGTGACATCGGCGGATCGAAGATGCGCACGCCGGTCGCGTTGTACAGCGCATTGGCGATCGCCGGCGCGATGACGATCGTCGGCAGCTCGGAAATCCCCTTGGCGCCATACGGCCCTTCGGCGCAGTGGCTCTCGATGAAGTGCAGGTCGAGCGGCGGCATCTCCGGCGCGGTGATGAGCTTGTAGTCGCGGAAACATGCGTTCTTCAGCATGCCGTTCTCGATCCGCATGTCCTCGCTCAGCGCATACCCGAGGCCGATCGCGAGGCCACCTTCGATCTGGCCTTCGAGGCCCATGCGGTTGATGACGCGCCCGACGTCCTGCGCCACCGTGACCTTGTCCACCTTGATCTCGCCGGTCAGCGTGTCGACCGTGATCTCGGCAATGTGCACGGCGTGCGAGTATGCGGCGGAGTGGTCGGAGACGTGCGCCGCCCCCTCGGGTTCGCTCTTCGGTTCGTAATAGTCGGTCACCATCACGAGCTCCGGCTCGGCCTGGAAATGCATCTGCCGCAACACGCGCTCGAGCTTGATGAGCGCGGCGCCGTCGGTGTTTCGCACGACCGAACCGGCGCGCAGGTCGAGGTCCTCGGGCGACTCTTCGAGCATCTTCGCGGCGGCGTTCAGGATCTGCGCCTTGGCCTTGCGTGCGGCGCGGCGCGTCCCGTTGCCGGCGATGAAGGTGGTGCGCGAGGCGTGCACGCCGACGTCCCAGGGCGCGACGTCCGAATCGTTGTTGACGAGGGTCACGTGCTCGAGCGGCACGCCCAGCTCTTCGGCGACGATCAGGGTGATGACCGCATCGATGCCCTGGCCGATCTCGGAAGCACCGGTGATGACCGTGACGCGGGCGTAGTCGTCCATCTTGAGGATCGTGCCGATGCCGTCCGACTTGTGGATCTTGGCGCCACCCGCGTTATGGATCGAGGATGCGAGGCCGATGCCCTTCTTGTAACGGCCGGGCGCATCGCGCAGTGCCGCGTACTCCTTGCGCTTCCTGCTGTAGTCGCTCGCGGTGGCCGCGGTCTCGAGGCACTCCACCAGCGCGCACTCGCGCAGGAAGGACCTCTGCGGCGTGACTTCGCCGGAGCGTTGCGCATTCTTGAGGTGGAACTCGAGCGGATCGATGTCCACCATCTCGGCCAGCATGTCCATCTGCTGCGCGGTGGCCCAGGTAGTCTGGACGTTGCCGTAGCCGCGGAAGGAGCCGGCGTACGGATTGTTCGTGTAGATCGCCTGCGCCTTGAAATCGACCACCGGCACGCGGTAGTGGCCCGAGGTGGTGCGCATCATGATGACCGGAATGGTCGGCCCCCAAGACGTATAGGCGCCGTTGTCGAGCAGGACGTCGGCCGTCCGGAACGTGAGCACGCCGTCGCGGGTACAGCCGGTGCGCATGTGGATGATGGCCGCCTGGCGCGTCGGCGAAGCCTTGAACTCCTCTTCGCGCGAATACATGACCTTGACCGGCCGGCCGGTCTTCCTGGCGAGCAGCGCGGCAATCGGCTCGTAGGGATAGACGTCGAGCTTGGAGCCGAAGGCGCCGCCGACCGGCGGCTGGATCACCCGGATGTCACCCGGATGGATGCCCAGCGCCGGAGCGAGGTCCATCTTGTAGTTGTACGGATACTGGGTCTGGGTCCAGATCGTCAGCTTGCCGTTGTGGTCGAAGTCGGCGATCGCGCACGACGTGCCCATGCAGCAGTGCGTGACGTGATGCGGGCGGAACACGTTGTCGACGATCAGCTCGGAGGCCGCCTCGGCCGCGGCGAGATCGCCATGCCTGAACTCGAAGGCAAGGCTCTTGTTGCCGGGGAACCGGTCGTGGATCTGCGGCGCGTCTTCCCGGGCGCCGGCTTCGGGCGAGAACACGCCGGGCAGATCCTCGTACTCGACCTCGATGAGTTCGAGCGCGCGACAGGCGATCTCTTCGGTCTCGGCCGCGACGGCGGCGATCTCGTCGTGTTCGCAGCGCACCTTGTCCTTGAGCGCGACGTTGTCGCGCACGAAGCCGAAGCGCAGCTCGGCGACATCCTTGCCGGTCAGCACCGCATGGACGCCCGGCAGCTTCTGCGCCGCCCCGGTGTCGATACGGACGATGCGGGCGTGGGGCCGGCCGGCGAACAACACCTTGCCGATCAACATCTGCGGCAGGACCATGTCATTGATGTAGCGCGTCTTGCCGGTTGCCTTGTCGGGCGCGTCGGGCTTCCTGACGCGCTGGCCGATCAGGGTCTCCTTCACCGTGGGTGAAGCGGTCGCGGTCTCTTGCATGCTGGACTCCGCTGGATGATTTGCGAATGAATGAATGGACGGCGCGCGCTCAGGGGCGGCTGCCGCACGATTTCCCGCTGACCACGGCTTCCACCGCGTCGAGCACCTTGGTATAGCCGGTGCAACGGCACAGGTTGCCCTCGAGGCCGCGCTGGGCTTCTTCCCGCGTCAGGCCGGGGTTGTTCTCGATCAGGTTCTTCGCCTGCATGATCATGCCCGGCATGCAGAAGCCGCACTGCACCGCACCGTGGTCGACGAAGGCCTGCTGAACCGGATGCAGGCCCTCGGGCGTGCGCAGCCCCTCGATCGTGACGAGTTCTCGCCCGTCGCAGTCGACGGCGTACATCAGGCAGCTGTTGACGGTCCGGCCATCGACCTCGACCGTACAGGCGCCGCACTCGCCCTCGCCACAGGCGTACTTGGTCCCGGTCATGCCGAGCTTGTCGCGCAGCATGGCCAGGGTCTTCATGGCAACCGGCACCTTCAGGCTGACCTCGCGGCCATTGAGCTTGAAGCGGATTTCAGTCTCGACGGACATCATTGAGTACCTCTTCGACGAACACTCGAACAAGATGACCGCGGTACCAGGCGCTGGCGCGCACGTCATCGATGGGTCTGGCATCGTCCGCCGTCGCGGCGACCGCCGCGGCGATGGTTGTGGCGTCAAGCGGACGTCCTTCGAGCGCCGCCTCGACGTGGCGGGCGCGCAAGGGCGTCGGCGCGACCGAACCCAGGGCCACCCGCACGCCGCTCAGCCGGCCGTCGGCGATGCGGGCGCCGAGCGCCACCGAGACGGTGGAAATCTCGAGCGCCGGGCGCGGGCCGGACTTGCGGAAGCGGCTGACGAAACCGTCTGCGGGCCGCTCGAACACGACCGCCGTCAGCAACTCCTCGGGGCGCCGGACGGTCTTGCCGGGGCTGACGAAGAAGGCCTCCAGCGGAACGCGCCGCACCTGCACGGCGCGATCGCGCCAGCAGGCGAGTTCGACCGCGGCACCGAGCACCAGCAGCGGCGGGCTCATGTCGCCGGCCGGGGAAGCGTTGCACAGGTTGCCGCCGACCGAGGCCGCGTTGCGGATCTGCTCGCTCGCAAAGTGCTCGGCCGCCTCGACGAGCGCGGGCGCGATTGCGGCAAGCGGGGCGTTGCGCCGGAGGTCGCTGATGGTGGTCGCGGCGCCGATGCGGATCTCGCCGCCCCCGGTGTCGATGCCACACAAGCCTTCGATGCGGCGCAGGTTCAGGAGTTTCGCCTGGTACTGGCGCGCGCCCGATTCGGTCTGCGGCGCGAGATCGGTGCCGCCACAGAACACCGTGGCATCCCCGTCGGCCATCGCCTGCAAGGCCTCGTCCAGCCGGCGCGGTGCCAGGTAGGCGCTGATCTTTTCGCTGGTTTCGCTCATTTCCTTCCTCGATGCGTTCAGAAGCGGATCGGTTCGCGGTAGCGCCCGAAGACCTTGACGAGCTCCTTCGTGATCTCGCCGACACTGGCATACGCCTTGACGGCCGCGACGATCGCCGGCATCACGTTGGCGCCGGCGCGCGCGTCGGTCGACACGCGTTCGAGCGCGGCGGCCACCGCGTTCGCGTCGCGCGTGCGGCGCACGTCATTCAGGGACTCGACCTGCACCTGCGCGTCTTCCTCCTTGTACGGATGGAAGGCGACCGGGTGCTCTTCCTCGGTCTCGTTGCGATAGCAGTTGACGCCGACCTTCGGGAACTTTCCGGTCTCGATGTCGCGCTGCATGCGGTAGGCCTGGGCCGAGACCTGGGACTGGATGGCGCCTTCGGCGATGAGCTGGACGATGCCGCCGCGCGCATCGGTCTCCTTCATGATCTCGACCATCTTGTCGCGCATCTGGTTGGTCAGCGTCTCGACGTACCACGAGCCGCCGAGCGGATCGACCGTCTCGGTGAGTCCCATCTCCTCGATCAGGAGCTGCATCGTGCGCAGAGAAATGCGTGCCGAATACTCGGTCGGGATCGTGTAGGCCTCGTCGTAGGAGCACAGCGCCATCGTCTGGGTGCCCGACAGCGCGCTGATCAACGCGTAGTAGGCGCCACGCACGATGTTCAGCTCGGGCTGCTCGAAGGTCAGCCCGCCGCCGCCGCCGGCCGCGATCATGCGCAGCCACATCGAGCCCGGGTTCTGCGCGCCGTATTCCTCCTTCATGATCTGCGCCCACAGGCTGCGCCCGGCACGGAACTTCGCGACCTGCTCGAAGAGGTTGCCGAAGATGTTGAAGTTGTACGACAGGCGCCCGGCGAACTCGTCGACGTGCAGGCCACGCTGGATGACCTCGTCGGCGTAGGCTCGGGCGATGCAGAATGCGTAGGCCATCTCCTGCGCCGGATTCGCACCCGATTCGCGGATGTGGTAGCCGCACACCGAGACCGGGCTGTACTTGGGTGCATGCTCGGCGCAGTACTCGATCGTGTCGCCGACGAGCCGGATCGAAGGCTCGACCGGATAGATCCAGGTGCCGCGACCGACGAACTCCTTGAGGATGTCGTTCTGCGCCGTGCCACGCAGCTTCTTCACGTCGTAGCCGCGCTTCTCGGCCATCGCCAGATACATCGCGATCAGGATCGCGGCCGAGCCGTTGATCGTGAGCGACACGGTGATCTTGTTGAGGTCGATGCCGTCGAAGGCCACCTCGAAGTCGCGCAGGGTGTCCACCGACATGCCGACGCGGCCGATCTCGCCCTCGGCGAGCGGATCGTCGGAGTCGAGGCCGATCTGCGTCGGCAGGTCGAAGGCGACGTTCAGCCCCGTCTGGCCGTTGGCGATGAGGTACTTGAAGCGCTTGTTGGTGTCGGCCGGGTTGCCGAAGCCGGCGTACTGGCGCATGGTCCACGGCTGCTTGCGGTACATCAGGCGGTGGATGCCGCGCGTGAAGGGATATTCGCCCGGCTGGCCGAGCATCGACAGGCCGCCGCTCTTCTCGACGTCCACCGCCGTGTACAGCGGCTTGACCTCGATGCCGGACTCGTTGGTGATCGGTTTCAGTTCGTCCTTGGCCCGGTCGTTCATTTCACATGCTCCCGGATGTAGTCGACGATGGCGTCGAGCTTGCTGCCCGTCGGGAAGATGCCCGTGAAGCCGAGCTGGCGCAGGGCGTCGTGGTCCTGCGCCGGCAGGTTGCCGCCGA
>JAHDYG010000007.1 GCA_023383815.1 Rhodocyclaceae bacterium | reverse complement strand
GCCACTCCCCCGCGGGCCTGGGGCCCCTAATGGGGGGGGGGGCCACCCGGGGGGGGCGGGTGGGTGGGGGTTGGGGGGGGGGGGCCCCCCCGGGGGCCCCCCCCCCCCCCCCCGCGTGGCACTGACCCTGGTTCCGGACGCGATGATCCTCTTTCTCGACTTCGACGGCGTGCTTCATCCGGACTGGCCGTGTCCAGACGACGTGGCGTTTCGG
Organism: Rhodocyclaceae bacterium; assembly: GCA_023383815.1. GTDB lineage: Bacteria > Pseudomonadota > Gammaproteobacteria > Burkholderiales > Rhodocyclaceae > JACOUN01. The sequence goes on along the minus strand of JAHDYG010000007.1, from coordinate 140,830 downwards.
GAAACGCCTCGTCTGCTGAGCGTGCTCGACGACCATCCCGGCGTCGAGCTGGTGGTCTCGAGCTCGTGGCGCCTGCTACGTGACTCCGCCGAATGGGACGCGGTGCCGGCGCCCTTACGAGCGAGGATCGTCGGGCACACGCCTCAGCTTCAACGTCGCACCTATAGCGCGTACCCGGTGGGGTACACGCCCGAGCCGATCCGGTACATGGAGATCCTGCACTACCTGAAAGGCCGGAAGCTCGACGGGTGCCCCTGGGTGGCGCTCGATGACGACGCGCGGTTGTTTCCCGCGGACTGCCAGAACCTGATCTTGTGCAGGCAGGGATTCGGGGACGAGGAGGAAGCAACACTGCGGCGCGTGCTTGAAGACGGTGGTCGGATGACAGTGGGGGTGGCTGGCAGCGGGCGCTGATCGCCTTCCCGCACCCCGACCAGTCGGCCGGGGGGCTGCCTGCAAGAGAACATCCCGCGGGGCGCACCCGCACTCACCCGTGACTGCGCCTGATACCGGCCTACGTCAGCCATTAGGACGAATCTCTCGACGGCGATCAACCGCCGGGGTAACGTGGCCTCTGCATTCTCGGGATCCGAGTAATGAAAAGACGCCACCGAACCCTGCCGCCGTCGGCGCCCGTCGGGCTCGAAGCGGAAGAGCGCGCCCGGATCGAGGCCGCCCGAACCTATCTCAAGCGCACTCACGAGGCGTTTGCGCAGGCGCTGCGCTCTGCCACGTCGCTTGAGGCGAGCGGGCGCGGCGTGCTCGCCGGGCCGCTGGTCAAGCGTCGCTCGCGCGCCGGGCGCGAAGGCGGCGGCACGGCTTGAGGAAATTGCACGGACTTCCTGCGCGGTGCTCACCTGGCCCGACGGTCCTTGTCCGGGTTCCGGGTGCGCCGCATCGGCGAACTCCCTGAGGCCTCTACTACCGCTCGCCTGCATGCGATTTTGATATGCTGCTCGCTCAGATCATGAAGAACGGAGCAACGGTTGAAGAGCGCACTCTTCGTTGATTTCGACAACGTCTATTCCGGGCTGCGCAGGCTCGACCCGGCAATGGCCGACCAGTTCGCGCAGAAGCCGCAGCGCTGGATGCAATGGCTGGTGGAGTCCCTCGGGCTTCCCGAGCACGCCCCGAGCGACGCACGACGTCGAGTTCTGGTGCGGCGCTGCTATCTCAATCCGCAGGTCTATCAGCGGTTCCGTCCGTCGTTCAACCTCGCCGGCTTCGAGATCATCGACTGCCCCTCGCTCACGAGCGAGGGCAAGACGAGCACCGACATCCACATGGTGCTCGACATCATTGATCTGCTGCAGCACGAAGCGCATTACGACGAGTTCATCGTCTTCTCGGCGGACGCGGACTTCACGCCCGTCCTGCGCAAGTTGCGCCGCTGGGACCGGCGCACGACGGTCCTCGCAATCGGATTTCCGTCCGCGGCCTATCGGGCATCCGCTGACCTGCTGATCGACCAGGACGCCTTCGTCCGCGATGCACTGGGCTTCCAGGACGAGGAAAGCGGGGCCGCGGAGCCGGCACCGGAGTCGGCGCCAACGCCCGCGACGACGGACGTCGTGCGCACGGCCCGCGAATTCATTCGCCGCAAGGTGGGAGAGTCCTCCGGCCCGCTTTCCCTCTCTCATCTTGCCTCAGCCGTTCTCCGGGAAGTCGAGGGCATCGACGCGACAACGTGGGCGGGCTTCGGAAGCTTTCGAAAACTGGTGGACGAATCCAACTTCTCACCGCTGGTCGTAAGCTGGGAGGGCGGCGGTGTCATTTTCGACCCGGCTCGTCACGCGAAACCGGCGCCAGCCACCCGGCAGGTGAAGGTCGAGGACGAAATGGCTGCCGTGACCCGGCTCATCCGGGACGAGGTGAATGCATCGGCGCAGCCCGTCGCATGCGCGCGCATTGCACAGTTGATCACCGCCAAGCACGGCTCCTTCGCCGAGGACTGGAACGGTCTGGGCACGTTCCGCAAGATGGTGGAAGGGCTTGATCTGGCCCCGCTGAGAGTCGATTGGGCGGGAGCCGGCGGGCGCATCTACGACCCGGCTCGTCATCGCCTTACGGCGCTCAATGTCACAAAACCCAACGGAAACGCCGCGCCGGACTGGGGAGTGGATGGCGACCTCCTGCCAATCGCCTCGCAGATCCATGATGTCACCAACGCGCCCCTATGGCCTCCGTCCGACTATCAGAACCTGTTTCGCCTGCTCGCAGCCGACCTGGCGGACCATCCGTTCGATATCGCCGAGACCGGCAAGCGCCTTCGCGACCGAATTCGGGCGCAGGGGCGACCGGTCAATCGCCAGAACGTGAACTGGATCCTGCAGGGGTTGCTCTTCCGGGGTCACGTCTTCGGAAGGGGGGAGGATGACGCGATGACGTTGGCGCGAAAGGCAGCCAACAACATCAAGTCGCTGTGCTTACGTGAGCAGATGGTGATCGACTCGGTGGTGGAGGCGGCAATCATGCGGTGGGTTGTCGGCGCGTGTAGCTGAACTTCCGGTGTTGTTCGCTGTGCTAGCCTTCACAGAGGTAGGGGGCGGGAAGGAGGCCGAGATGGCAATCGAGTCGCTGCTGGCGCTGGGTCTCGCGACTGCGTTCCTGGTGGGACTGGCGTGGTATGCCACAACCCATCGCGCGGAAGACAAGAAAGACAAGGGCCACCGTCGGGATTAGCGTGAGCGAGGGTCGGCGACCGCAGTCTCCCGAACTTGTGATGCCCACATGGTCCGATTCCTAGGCGCTCAGATGCAGGAACGGACATCGTCGCCAGCTCGCTGCGGGCGATGACGAGCCGGGTGGTGAAAACGAGCTTCATTGTTGGAGAGCGCGATGAGAATCCTTGATGTAGTCGCCACGCTGTGCGCGTTTCCTGAGCAGCGAGTGGGGAGGGGTCAGGTTGGAACGGTGGTCGAGGAGTTGGATCGCGACCATGTTCTCGTCGAGTTCGCCGACTTGAACGGCTTCGCTTACGCGATTACGCCCATTCCCGTGGACCAACTGATGGAACTGAAGCACTCGCCAGCCTAGCCCGCCGACCTGCTAGCCGAAGCCGGCCACCCCACGCTGGTCATCCTCGACGAAACGCGCTGGCGCACAGCGGTCCGGAGCGCCTCGCGAAGATGAAGCGCGTTCTAGTCGACGCCGCCACCCGCCACCAGATCCCGCTATTCACCTTCCACGCCGCCAACTTGCACGCCCTGGGCGTAGCGGCGCGCTCGCTCGAGAGGTTGGGGGCCGGGAAGTGACACCGACGGGTGCCGTGTCTGCCACCGCATATCGGCCGGAGCAGATAGGGAGTTTACGACTCCATGAATGGCTGCGTTCGGCCAGGAGCGGTCGTTCGTAGCTCGATCCGGATAGCGGTCATTCGGACAAATGGGTAGGCTATTCGCCGACATGCACATGGTTTGGCTACCCAAGCCATGCCGTATAGTGCAGCTTTGACTGTCGCGCTTTTTCTGGCTATGCGAATACAATTACGTATAAACAGAGTCTTGCAGACTATGCTTTCGTCAGTCAGATGTTGTGCGGCATTTCTGTCGTTGTAGAAAAAAGTTAGATCTCTTCGGTGACGCTGTGGGTCCACTAGCACTCTTCGACAAATCCTTCTTGCAGTCGCTGACGGTCGATGAGTCGGTGTGGTTTGATCACTTCTTCTTGCCTGTCATCTGTCCGCTATTCTTTGTTGAAACGCTCGCCGACCTCAGTAAGCGAGATCGTGCAGGCGCCTCAAGAACTCCTGAAGATCTAGTCCGCATCATCGCGGATAAGACGCCTGTCATGTCGGGGGCGCCTTGCGTGCACCACTCACAGATCTGCATAGCGAACTTGATGGGTCATGAGGCGCCGCACTTTGGTCAAGTTCCCCTTGCAGGTGGTCGACCGGTCCGAAGCGCAGACGGTAAGGCGGGGGTGGTGTTCAAGAACTCTCCGGAAGCCGAAGCCTTTTCGCGATGGCAGCGCGGCCAGTTTCATGACATTGAACGGGAGTCCGCATCATCTTGGCGTGCAATGCTGTCGGATCTAAATCTGCCTGAAGTCGCGTCGAGGATGCGCGCGCTTGGCATCACCCCTAAAAGCTGCCAAACGATTGAGCAAGCGTACGGCATCGCCGCCTCGCTTGTGAATACGAGATTTGAGCCGGAACTGCAACTCGCGCTTCTCTTTTCTTTCGTTCATATTCCGCAGCAACTGTGGGGTCCAATCATTCAACGTTGGTCGGACGCAAGCTTTCCGTCACTGGCGGAGTACGCAAGCTATGCCGCGCACGTTCTGAAAGTCGAGATCTTCTTCCAGATTGCGCTCGCGGCCAATCTGATTTCGTCAGATCGCGCCTCGAATCGTGCTGACATTGCGTACCTGTTCTACTTGCCGTTCTGCCACATCTTCGTGTCCGGGGACAACCTCCACCGCCGCTGCGCATCAGCGTTTCTGACCAAACGACAAGACTTCGTATGGGGCCCGGACCTGAAGGCTGACATTGCGCGGATCAATCAGGATCTCTCCTCTGTGCCGGAAGAGATGCGCCAGATCGGCTTGCACAAGCTGGTTCCCCGGCCACCCGGAGATCCGAATGGCATCGTCGCCTCGTTATGGAGGAAGCATGGCCCGAACGCTCAATCCTCTCCTGAGGCGCAGATCCCGCTGCCTCCGGAGGCGGAGCGAAAACTTGTCGAACACCTCAAGGCGTTCACGAAGGCTCCGACCGCCCCAGATGTCGCACGGTTACCGTCAGATGATCTCGAGAGCGTCGCAATCGAACGCCTAGTCCCGGCAAAGAGAGGCGGATGGTGGATCATCCCAAAAGACGTCGCAGATCGAGAAGGAGGCAAAGAAGTCTAACATGGCATTTGACACGGACGGCCCATCGGCCGGCATCGCCGGCTTACTGTCCGCCGACCATTTCTGCGTTAGGTTTCAAATGAGGCGTAATGAACAGCGTCACATACACCTATTTCCTGAGCGGCCAGAGTCCGTACATGCGGGTCGCGATAGATGCCATAGGCTCTGAACTTGATCCGGTGTTAGTAGATACCGACTGGCACGAATCTAGTGAGCCGATGAAATCCAACAAGGCCCTACATCTGGATAGTCGACCAACTATGGATGCCGGTATTGCGTCCGGGTTGATCGTTGGTCTATCTTTGTTCGTTGGAGGCTGGGCGGGCAACAAGCTGTTGGATGAAATATATGAAGAAAAATTGAGAGGTCCGCTTCTTCGCTTGCTCAGCAAGATATTTCAAAAGGCAATGCTTCCTTCATGTAAGCGAATTGAGTATCAGCACGTAGTCACTCTTAACGACATTGGGCTGACCGTCCTTGTTCGACTGCTCTTGAGTAACGAAAAGGAGATACCTGAATCACTGGATAGACTGGCTTATGTGCATAAGCTTGCCAGTGATTGGATAGAAAAGAACGGGAAATGCGCGCCAATACATTGCTATGTGATAGCCGATGGGAGATGCAATGTTGAACCAAATCTCTACAACTCACTAGCAGAAATTCAGCGTGAAGAACGCGGTCGCGTCATTAGAAAGATTATGGGCGACCATGAAACCTAGCATTGCGCTCAACCCGGACGCGCCGAAAAGCGGTGCACCCCTTAATTCAGCAGTTTGAGCGTCCGCTGCCCCTTAGGGCCAAGTTCGGCTACGGGTCAGGCGCGGCCGCTCCGTTCAAATGAAAGCCGACATTTAGATAAAGCGCACAGTGCGCATGACCGTAGGCTGCACTGCGGCTATCGGAGCGAAAGGGACTGGTATTGCGAATTGAGTTTCTTTACACCTCGAACCAACGAGATGCATTCCGCTCTGGAGCGCTTCTGGAGGAGTGGGCGTCTCGATATCCCCAGCTCTTCGATGAGCGGGACGTTGAGATCACCAGAAAGCAGCTGAATTATCACTTCTTCGAGTGGTTGGCGGCGGTTCTTCTTTACGAGTCAATGGGCTACCTCAGCCTCGTGGAGAAGTACGAAACAGCATCGCATGCCAGGAAGCTCGAAAGGTTTCGAAAAGCGGTGCCTGGAGAGGTTTATGATTTTGTGTTGAGAAACCGATCTGGAGTTCCGGATCTCTTTGTTTATGCGCCGGATCTGTCGAATTGGTTTTTTTGCGAAGTCAAGGGGTCGAAAGATGTCCTGCGACCGAACCAGATTGATCGTCATGCTGAACTTAAAGCGATCAGCGGAAAGCCGGTCGTAGTACTTAGCCTAAAGGAAAGTATTCTCTAACATCTCGGCCAGCTCGACGTCACGCATTGTTCGGCGTGGGAGCCAGTACCGCTGAACGTCTGCTCCCACTTCGGCCGGAGGTCTGGAAAGGGTCGTAAGCGGTAGTTGATGATGGCTTTGGTCTGCTTTCGCGGGAGCGCCGGGGCTCACGACTACCGGTTCCGGCAGTAGCATGCGAGTTTTCGACTGTATTGCACAGCGGCTAGATGGTGCGGGTGGCTTTCCAGGCTGTGTTTTCGACTCTAGCGTTGTCGAGGATCGGGTATCGTTACCGTGAAACTCTCATGAATGCATAAGCGGAGTTTTCGACTTTAATTGGTCAGAACAATCAGGTGCTCGGACGGGGCTACCGTCTAGAATTCGCGCCAGGTACGGCTGGTGCTGGATCCCAATGCAGCCATTGCTCGGAGTGTCAGCGCGCCCGCTGTTGCGAACCGTTCTGCGCGATACGCTTTAGCTCGCGTTCATGTCCCTCATACTCACCCAAGTGGGCGCGCATCAGGCTTTTCCAGAGTTTTCCGTGGTTGGGAACAGAGAAATGGAGGAGTTCATGGACGATCACGTAGTCCCACAGCTCGGGTTTCAGGGCGGGCAGCTCGTCGCTGAAATTCAGATGGCCCGCAGTGGAACACGAGGCCCATTTGCTCCGCATTGGCCGCACACCCAGCCAGGCAATCTTGACATCCAGCTTGCCGGCCCAGTGGCGGACGCGCTGCTTGAACTGGTCCTTGTGATCGATTGCTGCCATGGCGCTAAATCCGGTCCGCCTTTTCCAGCAGCGTGAACAACGCATCCACCAACGTCGTCACCCGATCCAGATCGTCCGTTTCCGCGAAGATGGCGAAGGTCACCTTCTTGCGGAGTTCGCGCAGGGCTTTTTCGCTGCGCTTCCAGTTCGGAAACTCGGTGAAGGCGTGGCGAATCTTGCGGCTGACCACCTCGGCGTTCTCGATCTTCGCGTCCAGCAGGCTGCGGTAGACAAAATAGGTCAGACCGTCGAAAGATCTTTCGGCCTGTTCCTTCTTCCTCGTTTCGTTGCCTTCCACTTCTCGCAGCAATTCGGCCAGGGCCTCGGCCGTGCTGGTCTGGCGCTGCTCGAAGCTCTCCTGCACCGCCCGCGCGCGCTCCGCCATGGCGATGAGCCAAGGGTCATCGCTGCCTTCCTCAGCCAGTTTTTCGATGCTCTTGATCAGGTTGATGACCTTGGTGCCATCCCCGCCACTCTTGTTCTTGATCAGCTCGATGGTGTTGCCGTCGATCGCGACCATCTCGCCCAGGCCGCCCACGCCATAACTGCCGACCTGCTCCTGCACCAGATGGTTGGTCTTGGCCTGGAACTCGCGGTCGACCGTCACGGTTCGGGTGTAGGCCTTCCGGACGACCTGGTAGATCGCCGACAAGGTGCCATAGTCGTCAATGAACGGGCGCAGAAAGGCATCGGGCGAGATGATCTCGTAGAGCATCTCGATCTCCTTGTACTCCTTGAAAAACGCCTTGCGCCGCTCGGGGTCGCGGAAATGCTCAATGAGGGTATCGACGTCCTTGTCGTTGAAGTTGCGCTCGATCAAGCCGAGGTAGTCCGGCGCTCTGGTTTCCATCTTGTTCTTGAACAGCACCTTCAACAGCTTCAGGTCCTTGACGATGGCGTTGATCTCGTCGCTGTCGAAGGCCAGCGCCTTTTCCAGCTTGTCGAAGATGCCGACAAAATCCAGCACGAAGCCATGTGGCTTCACCATCTCCTGCGCCTCGTTCTCGTACGGGCGGTTCACCCGGGCGATGGCCTGCAACAGGGTGTGGTCGCGCATCGGCTTGTCGAGATACATCGCGTAGAGCACCGGCGCGTCGAAGCCGGTGAGCAGCTTCTCGGTCACGATCAGAATCTTCGGCATCTGGTCGAGCTTGCCGAAGCTCTTGCGAATCTGCCGCTCCCGCTTCGGGTCGAGGTGGAATTTCTTCAGCAGTTTGGAATCGTTGTTGCTGCCTGTGTAAACCACTTCGGAATACTCGGGCGGCAGGAACTGGTCGAGCGCATGTTTGTAATGGGCGCAAGCTTCGCGGTCCACGCCGACGAGGAAAGCCTTGTAGCCCAGCGGCTCCACGTTCTGGCGGTAGTGCGCCGCGACGAATTGCGCCACCTGCTGGATGCGTTCCTTGCCCTTGAGGAAGTTTTTCAGGTTCACCGCCCGTTCGAGAATCTTGTTCAGCTCCTCGATGTCGGCCACGCCCTCGGCTTCGGCCAGCGACAGGAACTCCTTGTCCAGCGTCTCATGCGGCACCAGCATTTCGTTGGGGGCAAGCTGGTAGTAGAGCGGCAGCGTGGTGCCGTCCTCGATGCTGTCGGCGATGGAATACTTGTGCAGGTAGCCCTGGTCGTCCTCGCAGCCGAAGGTCTTGAAGGTGCCCTTGCCATACACCGTCTTGTCCACCGGCGTGCCGGTAAAGCCGAGGAAGCTCGCGTTCGGCAGGCCGGCCATGAGGAAGTTGCCGAGATCGCCGCCGGTGGTGCGGTGGGCCTCGTCGATCAGCACGTAGATGTTCGCGCGCGTGTTCAGGTTCGCCGGCATGTCGCGGAACTTGTGGATCATCGTCACGATGATGCCGCGGTAATCGTCGCGCAGCAGTTGGTTCAGCCGGGCGATGCTGCTGGCGTGCTCCAGATTACCCAGGCCGAGCGCGGCGAGGTTCTTGAGCATCTGGTCTTCCAGCTCGTTGCGGTCGATCATCAGCAGCACGGTCGGCTTGTCCGCCCCGGGTGCGCGGAACAGCCGCTCCGCCGCCTTGATCATGGTGAAGGTCTTGCCGCTGCCCTGGGTGTGCCAGACGAGGCCGCGCGTGCGTTTGGGATCGAGGGCGCGGCCGACGGCCGCCTCCACCGCGCCGGTCTGGTGCTGGCGCAGGATGTATTTGTTGAGTTCCTCGTCCTTCTCGGCAAAGACGATGTAGTCCTTCAGGAAGGCGAGCACCTGCGGAATGGCGCAGAAGCTCTTCACCTTGGCCTCCAGCTTGCCGACCTCTTCGTCCTTCCAGTTGAAGATGTTTCGCCGCACTGTGTTCCAGCTCACCCCATAGGAAAAGCCGATGGCGTCGGTGGCGGTGAAGATCTGCTGCGACACGAACAGCTCGGGCGTCTCGCGGTGGTAACGGCGGATCTGGTCCACCCCCAGGGCAATCGCCTCGTCCTTGTTGGCGTTCTTGCACTCGATCACCAGCACGGGGATGCCGTTGACGAGAAAGACCACATCCTCCCGCGTGCCGTAGTGGCCGTTGTGGAAGGCCCACTCCTCGGTGACTTCATAAACGTTGCGCGCCGGATCGTCGAAATCGATCAGCATCAGGTCGCGCTCGCGCTTCTCCTCGTGGTCGAAGAACTTGCCCCGGTTGCGCAGATGCTCGACGAATTCGCGGTTGCCGTAGATGTCGGCGTGCAGATGGCGGAAAGCCCCGAGCAAGGCCCCCTCGGCCTCGGCATAGCGCGGGTTGAACTCCCGCAGCTTGGCGTCGAGCACGTCGTCGAAGAAGAGCGAGCGGTTCTTGGCGCGGTCGGCAGGCGGGACTGCCGGATCAAAGCCGCGCCGCCGCTCGGCTTCCTCGCGGGACACAAAGGTCCAGCCAATGGCCTCGGCGTAGCCGAGGATGCGGGCCTGGACGGTTTTGTGCTCACCCGGTTTCATGGATAGGGCGTCATGAATAGGGTTTCAGATTCAGCGTGCGCTGGATTTTCTCGCGCACGCCTTCAGGCACGCCGGCCGTTTCCGCGAACGAGGGCCATTGCGCCACCGTCGCCTGCACCTCGGCCACGATTTTCGCGGCACGCCCCCGTTTCATCGACGCCGTCCTGGCGCAGGCGTTGAAATCCTCCAGCGTGAAATGGTCGCGTTTGCCATTCATCGTCATCTGATGGCTTGCCGTCCACACACCCGACGGGTTGAAGCTGTAGGTCATGTCAAAGGCCGGCGACAGTGACCACTCCCCGGCCTTGTTCATCAGGAAGGCAATATTTTTCACGTGGTCATCCTGATTGCGGGCGACGATGTTGAATACCATGCGCCGGAACAGTTGCTCGATGGCCTGCATGGGTAACTGCAATTGCCGCATCGCCAGCAAGGCCTGCTCGTAGCTGTACGCGCCCGCCATGTTGAAATCGTAGTGCGCCAGGGCGCAGAGCGACTGCATGTGAAGTTTTTCGCCGCTCGCCAGCCGATCGAAGCGGCGCGTCATGAAATGCGAGCGGCCGTTCTCCTGAAACAGCCGGCATTCACTCATCTCGATGCCGCAGTCGAGCGCCATCAGGTAATACGCATACTCGATCAACCCGTAGCCTTTCGGGTCTTCCAGTTCCTTGTCCTTGTTGCCGCTGACGCCATCGAATTTCAGCAACCAGTATTCAAACCCCTTGCCGGCCTGGACCTGGCCCGAGCGCACTTCATTGGTCTCCGGGTTCCATGCGATCACCGCCTTCGCCCGCGCGCCCCCGGCGGAGGTGCCCACGCGCAGAATGTCCCTCAGCGCCTCTTCCCGGCCTTCCGCCGCGAATGACGCCTGCAGATCGTTCCGGTGGGTCAACACCTCCGATGCCAGCTCAACCAGCTTGCTCACTTCGATGTGCGTGGTCTGCTTCGCCCTGGGGCCGATGGCGGGGGCAAATTCCAGCGCCCCCATGCCGCGTTCGCCGGTATAGCAAAGCCGCTCGACCGCGTTGAAGGAACCCGGTTGTCGCCCTTGCGAAGCCAGCCAGGCATCGATCAGCGCATTGCCGAACTTGTCCGGCAGCGAGTCGGCCAGCAGGCCGGGCAATCCGAAAAAAGTCGGGCGGGCAAGCTCGGGGAAGCGGTACACGCGCCGGGAAAGCGGCATCACCAGCGGCGCGACTTGAATGCCGCTCTGCGCAAAGGCCTCATCGTATTCAAAGCGGGCGACCTCCTCCCCATCCAGCAGCGAGACCGCGCCGATGGTCCTGCCCCACAGCCTGACTTCGGCCAGCGTGCTCATGGCTTCTCATCCCACTGCCAGGGTTTGCCGGTGGCCTGTGCGGCACGTTTGCCCGAAGCCCGCTGCCGGACCTTGCCCTTGTGTTTCAATAAATCCATCGGGCTGGGCCCGGACTCCGGTATCAGTCCGTCAAGCCCGGAGGCGGCGCCCAGCACCCGCAGCACCCGAACCAGGGTGGACAACTGGGATGTCTGCCCGGCCTCCATGCGCTCCAGGGTGCGCTTGGCGATCCCCGCCTGTTCGGCCACCGCCGCCTGGGTGAGCTGCAATTCCACCCGACGCCGGGCAATCCGCGCGCCCAGTTCGGCGAGCACCGCATCATCGGTGAGCAGGTCGGTGATTTTCATAGTCGTAATTTGCTGCGAGTAAGTGCGCATAGTGCCACTATATCGTCACATATTGCGATATGTAGTCCAATAATTCGACTTAGGCAAGTCGTAACAAATTGCGATTAATCTGGATGTGAATTGCTTTGTCGCAATTCATGGCGATATGTACGCTCCGATTTATGGGTCTGCCCCGGTTGCCGTAGATTCGGGCTTGGACGGTTTTGTGTTCGCCGGGGGGCATGGTTACAGGGCGAGTGCGTGAACACGAGTCTTCGCGGTCATCAGTTCGTGAAGGAGGGTGCGGAAGAGGTCTTGAAGTTGCTTTCGCTTCTCATCGTGAAGCTCCTTTTTCCGTTCGATGTTCTGAATCGCTGAAGATATCTCGACCTGTACAGCTAAATCAGGGAGTGGGATTTTGAAAGCAGCCACCTCGTGGCCCATCAAGGTGCACGTACCGTGACCCGAGCGCCCGACTTTCTTGAAGAGATTTTCCCGCAGTGCCTCCAAGGCGTAGAGAAGGAAGTCTGAGCGGAGCTTTGGTCCGGGAACGATGGCCTTCATGTCTTGATTGATGGCCATTGGAACTTCTGCGAGCGCGACGGGAACGGTCTTTGCCAGGATCATTCCTCGCACTACGACAAAGACCGAACCAGCGGGGGCGAGCTTGCTTCCGCTTTCGAGCGCCTCCTGTGAAATGTGGTCTTCAACGTCGGCGAGCCGTGGGCGCTTCATGTCCTTTGGGGATACCCAAGGAATCGTCCCCGCCCAGAACTCTGGATTCCTCTTCGAAGGCGTTCCTCCACTCTGGAAGCGGCAGACATCGGAAAGCGGTACCACCTCCCAGCTTTCGGGCACGGGGCCGATTTCGGTTTGTTTTTGGGGTTCGTTTCGGAGGCCTTCGGTGAAGAGCTTGTGCATGAGGGCCTTTTTCAGCTCGGTCGTGGTCTGAATGATCCGCTCTTGCGCTTCGATAGCCCGCTGCACCGTCGAAAGGATGTGCGCGATCTTCTTCTGCTCGGGGAGTGGGGGGAGCGCTACCGGGACACGTTGCAGAACAGTGTTGCTGAGGTTCGGCATCACTACCCCGGCAGCGTGTCGGTTTAGCCACTCGACAGATTCATCAGTCGACAGGTAGAAGGAGAGGTAAGTCGAATCGCTCTCGGGACTGTTGACACGGACAAGAAAACAACCCGTACCACATAGCCAGCCGCGTTCAGATTCGGTAATGAGTGCGTGTCTCCCGATTTCTCCCCGCCTTGCGAAAAGGAGATCCCCAGGGCGCACTTGGTGCTTTGAAAGCCTAGCGGCAACGTCCGCACTGACACACGGAACTGAATCGTGGCTTACGCGCCTGTTCGCCATGTGGGTTGGATTTACCACGCCGATGCCATCCGCTTGGTATTCATGCTTGTGCAACTGGCTTCCAAACGGGCCAGTCTGGATCGTGCATCCATTGGATTTAGCGAGATCGCCGAGCGTAATGCGCCGCCAATCACTCATACCCCGATCTTCTCCAGAGTCTTTTTCAAGGCTGGAGTGTGGGTTTTCCGCCCAACCATACAGGGGACCGGAAAGTCCGCGCTCCGTTTGGTGCTCACTCCACGCCCCCTTCCTCATTCCCGCCTTTCTCATCACTCCTCGCGATCCGCATGACTTCTGCGTCGAAATCCGAGACAAACAGGCGATCCTGGACGATGCGGTATTTCTCGAACTCGGATTCGGCGTGGGCTTTGGCGATTTCGGCGGTGACTTTGCCGGCGTCCTGCAGGATTTCCCGGTCGGTGGCTGCGATGAAGCGGTTGAGCCGTGTTTCCCAGTCCTGCATGGTCATGGGGATCTGCCGCTGGGCCATGTCTTCGGCGACATCGAGGTAGGCGTTCACGAGGCGGGAGAGTTGCGCCATCTCCGGTTGGGTCAGGTAGTTTTTGGCGACGCTGACGTCGAATTTCTGGATTTTTCCGTGGGGCGCATCTTTCCATGTGGTGAGGCCCATGTGCTGTTTCCCGGCATCGGCCCGGTCCACGATGACCTCGGCGGCGGTGTGGCCGTGGATGGCCCAGTGAAGCTTGTTCTGCACGGTGGCGAAGAAGCGCTGGGTGGCGGTGGCGCTGCGGTCGTAGTCGATGGCGGTGGCGTAGATGTCGGTGATCTTCTGGTAGAACTTGCGCTCGCTGAGGCGGATTTCGCGGACGCGCTGGAGCTGTTCTTCGAAGTACTGTTTGGTCAGGACGGTGCCGCCCGCCTTGAGGCGTTCGTCGTCCATGGCGAAGCCCTTGACGGTGTATTCCTTGACCACGGTGGTGGCCCATTTGCGGAACTGGACGGCCCGCTCGGAGTTGACCTTGTAGCCGACGGCGATGATGGCGGAGAGGTTGTAGTGGCCGGTGGCGTAGTTTTTGCCGTCGGCGGCAGTTATTCGAAATTTTCGAATAACTGAATCCTCCGCGAGTTCGTTGTCGGCGAAGATGGTTTTAAGGTGGTAGTTGATGGTGGGGGTCTTCACGTCGTAGAGGACGCCCATCATTTTTTGAGTCAGCCAGATGTCCTCGTCGGCATAAACCACCTCGACGCCACCTTGACCCTGTGCCGCGACGAAGGTGAGGTATTCGACGGCGGAGGAGCGCGTGAGGGAAGTTTCCTTAATGTCTGGCTTCTTTTTCATGCCGACACGCCCAGTTGTTTCAGGATGCCCCGCAATGCCTTGTCCGTCTCCCGCGCCTCGGCCTCGATGACCTCCAGCTCCTCGACGATCTCCGCGATGGGCCGGTAGGTTTCGGCGTCCGAGGTGTGGATGTAGCGGCTGGGGGAGATGTTGTAGTCGTTCTTCTTCAGTTCGGCGTGGTCGACGATGCGGCTGAGTTTTTCGGTTTCTGTCCAGCCGGTGAGGGTGTCGGCGATGCGCTGGATGCCGGCTTCGGGGATGAAGTTCTTGGGGTCGCCCTTTTCGAAGACCTGGGATGCATTGACGAGGAAGACCTTGCCCTTGCGTTCTTTCGGCTTGGCCTTGTTGAGGAACAGCACGATGCCGGGGGCGGTGGTGTTGTAAAAGAGGTTTTCGGGCAGGTAGAGGACGGCCTCGATGAGGTCATGGTCGACGAACCACTGGCGGACGGCCTTTTCCTTGTTGGTGCCGGCATTGCCCGATCCGCGCGAGGCGGCGCCGGTGTCGAGGACGACGGCGGCGCGGCCGCTGGCGTTCATGCTGGCGTGGATGTGCTGCACCCAGCCCCAGTCGGCGGAGGACTTGCCGGGGAAGCCGGCCCCGGCGGGGAAGCGGTCGAGTTCGTCGTTGTCGTAGTCGGCCTCGGCGAACCAGTCCTGGTTCCACATGGGATTGGCGACGACGCAGTCGAAAGTGCGGAGCTTGCCCTGCCTGTTGCGGAATTTGGGGTTCTTGAAGGTGTCGCCGATCTCGATCTGGCCTTCCATGTCGTGGATGATCATGTTCATGTTGGCCATGGCCCAGGTCTCGGGGGTGAATTCCTGACCGAACAGTTTCAGCGGAGCGACGGTGCGCTTCTTACCCTTGGCGCTTTCCTCCATGGCGATCTCGCATTTCACCAGCAGGCCGCCGGAGCCGCAGGTGGGGTCGTAGATTTCCATGCCGGGCTCGGGCTGGAGCACGCGCGACAGGATGGTGCCGACTTCGGGCGGGGTGTAGAACTCGCCGGCACTCTGGCCGCCGCCTTCGGCGAACTTGCGGATCAGGTATTCGTAGCTCTTGCCGATGATGTCGGCCTCGACGTCGTCGAGCCCGAGGCGCTTGGTGCTGATGGCCTCGATCAGGTTGGAGAGGCGGTCGTCGTCGAGGTCGCGCTGGCCGTGGGTAGTGGCGTTGAAGTCGACGCGGTCGATGATGCCCTGCAGCAGCGGGTTTTCCCGGGCGATGGCGCGCATGTGGTTGGTGACGCCTTCGCCGATCTTGTCGGCGAGCTTGCGGATGACGGACCAGACCGGCTGCTCGGGATCGTCCGGCACCAGCGGCAGGTAGAAGCGGACCAGCTTGTGGTCGGCCTTGGCAAGCTGGAAGGCCTTCTTGCGCGAGCCGACTTCCTTGGCGATGCGGTTCAGTTCGTCGTCAAAGACATCGCAAAGACGCTTGGTGAAGATGAGGGGGAGGATGTAGTCCTTGTACTTCGGTGCGTCCTTGGCCCCACGGATGGAACAGGCTGCATCCCAGATCCAGGATTCGAGGGATTTCGCGCTACCGCTATTGCTAACCATCGGTGTCAAGCCCTTTGGTGTTTGGGTTCTTATTGGAACGGAGCCAGAGTTTGAAACATCCTGCGATTATGCAAATTGGAATGACTGTCCGAAGGACGGCCTTATGCGGATTGCAGACTATATCAAATCGGGCACCGACGGGCCGGTCAGGCCGATTCCCCGTCATCCCGTCACCCCTCCCGCACCAACAACCCCTTCAGCCATTCGCCGACATCGGCGATCTCTTCGAGGCTCACCGAATGCGGCAGGTCGTAGGTGTGCCACTGGGGTTCGAGGCCGAGTTGGTGGAGGGTGGTGATGGCTTGCAGCCCGAGCTCGAGTGAGACGACGTCGTCGCCGGTGCCGTGTGCAGCGAAGATGGGGGTGTGGCGATTGGCGGTTTTGAGTTCGTCGGCGAGGAGCCTGGGGCTCGGGAGGTAGGTGGACAGGGCGATGAGCCCGGCGAGCGGGGTGGGGTGGGTGAGGCCGGTGAGGGTGGCGACGGCGCCGCCTTGCGAGAAGCCGGCGAGGAAGATGCGGTTGCTGGGGATGCCGCGTTCGGTCTCGCGCTGGATCAGCTGGCGCACGAGCGTGCGCGATTCGAGCAGTCCGGCTTCGTCGATTTCGCGGCTGCCGGGGGCGAGCGAGAGGATGTCGTACCAGGCGCGCATGATGTAGCCGCCGTTGCAGGTGACCGGGCGGTATGGCGCGTGTGGAAAGAGGAATCGTACGGCGGGTGTTTCGGGCAGGCCCAGTTCTGGGACAATCGGCTCGAAGTCTCCGCCATCGGCGCCCAGGCCGTGCAGCCAGAGGATGGAATAGCGCGGATCGGGTCCGGTCTCGACTTCGAGGGGGGCGGTGTCGAAGCTGGGTTGGGGGGCGGGGCGAAGGTTCAAGCGGGTCACCTTTCTGTCTCGGGTAGGGGTAGGCGGCATTCGATGCACGAGGCGCGACCGCCATGGCTCACGGACGGAACTCATGAATCCTGAACACCTGGAACTGCTGCTTACCCGCGAGATGCCCTTTGGCAAGTACAAGGGCCGGGTGATCGCGCAGTTGCCCGGGCATTATCTCGCGTGGTGGGCGCGCAAGGGGTTTCCGCCGGGGCAACTGGGGCAGTTGCTCGCGCTGATGCACGAACTCGACCACAACGGCCTGGGCGGATTGCTCGAACCCTTGCGCAGGGCGCGGGGCCAATGAACTTCTGGTTTGTTCCGGCGGTGCTGATCGGGTGCGTTCTGGCGGCGCTCCTGCAACTTTGCGATTGCGCCCGGCACGGCGCTCTTTACCGTCGCCGAGATCGACTTGGGCGGAACGTTCAGCCTGGGCTCGCGCGAACAGCCAGACGAACAGCCGATGCAGGCCCGCGAGGTTCTCGCTGCACCGACTGGGTTCGTCTGGAAGCTTCGCCTTCCGTTCGAGGTCGAGGCGGCAACGCTCAGGGAGATCGTCCGGTATGCGACGCTGGCGCCGTCCGGGCTCACCCCAGCCGCCCGATCTTCGTGCGGGCGTCCTCGACGTGATGGGCGAGGGCTGATCGGCAGGCCTCCCATTCGGTCGAGAAGCGCGGATCGCCATGGAGAACGCGGAGGTAGGCGTCGGCGAGCGCCAGCGCGCGGCGCCAGGTGTCGGGAGCGATGGCAGGATGCAGGCGAGCGGGCGGGAGGGCGTCGGGCAGGCTGCCGCCGGTTCGGGGGGCGAAGGCCATCGGCAGCATGTCGTAGGCGGGCGCGAGGGCGTAAGGGCGGCCATGTTCGCTCACGAACGAGAGATTGCCGTGATGCATGTCGCAGTTGCCGATCAGGGTGCCGAATGCGTGGAGGAGCGCAGCACCCTGGGCGGCGTCGGGGGTGATCGTGCGCTGCGAGGCGAGTCGAGCGGTGAGGATGGGCCAGGCTGTGGTGGCGTCGCCGATGAACTCGGCTTCGAGCGCGGCGAGCGAGTGAAGCGCGCGGCGCCCGAAGGGACCGCTGCGGTCGAAGCGTTCGACTTCGAGGAAGCGCCGCCCACCGACGTCGATCAGTCGTGAGTGCGGTGCCGGCACGCCGCTTACACGCAGCACTTCGGCGGCGAGGTGTTCCGCCGCCAGCAGGTCGCGCCAGCGGCGGGCCACGGCGTGTTCGGCAGGCGAAGAGAACTTGACGAGGACATGGCGGCCGTTGAAGGTGACGAACTTGGGTTGTTCGCCTCCGGCGGAGGAGCCCGGCAGATCACCGTGTTCGGCGGCATCGGCCAGTGCCGGGTAGTCGGCGTATTCGACCGGGGTGGGCGGCGGTGCGGCGAGGAAACGGTCCCGGGCGCGGTCTCCCAGCAGCAGGTTGCCGATCCCGTCTTCTCCGTGCGCGAGCAGAGCACGCAAGGCGTGGGTGTCGGTCCACTCGTTCAGCCCTGGCGGCAATCCCAGTGCTGCGGCATGACGCACGGCCCAGGCGCGGCCGAGAAAGCCCTGCGGGCGCATGTCGAGGAGCCACCATGGCAGGCCTTCGCTGTAGAGCGTCACACCGTCTTCCTGGCGCATGACGAAGCCGTCGGGCCGCACCGGGATCAGGACGCCCAGCCGGCGCAGCGTGCCGTCTGCCGTGACGCGATACACGGGCACGTCTTCCAGCCCGCGGCCGGGGTCGCGCAAGGCATATCGGACCGACCGACCCGAGCCGATGCGCACGATCTCGTCGCCGAGCGCCGCCAAGGCACGCGAGACCGTCGGCTGGCTGGTGCCGAGCCGGTTGGCAAGCTGGCGTGCCGGCATCGGTCCGTGCGCGAGGCCAAGGCGAATGGAGTCGGTGTGGGAAGACATGCGTCTGAATGGAACGTTGAATCGCTTTATGAATAGATGAATGAATTGGAAAGAATTGTACTCGAACGCTTTGTGGGGGAGTGGAAGTTCAGTCCTGCAGGCGCTTAACCGCCAAACACGACCTGATCGCCGTTGCCGATGAATAGATCGCTTTGCGAGCCGCACCGGCCGCTGCCGCGCACGACGGGGTAGCCGAGTTCGAGCATCAGGCCGACGGCCTGGGCTCCGGTGCAGTGGTTGCATGCGACCTTGCGGAAGCCGTAGTCGCCGAGCTGGCGGACGGTGGCGCGGGCCTCTTCGGAAAGCGGGCCGAAGGGGGCGATGTGCAGACCGCCGTACAAGCCGTGCAGGCGCTCGCCGCCGGCGAGGTGGTCGCGCGCGAAATCGGCGAAGCGCGGGAGGGTCTGGTGGCAGCAGCCGGTGATGCAGACGATGCCGTGCTGCGCGAGGTTCACGTACAGCGACTGCTCGCCGCGGATGCCGAGCATGATCGGCAGGTCGAAGGTGACGGCGGCGACGCCGTCGGCGAGGTGGTGCACGGCGCCGGGGGCGTGGCGCAGCAGCGGGCCGGTGTGGGCGATGCGGTTGCGGGCGCCGGCGCGCCGGTGATCCGCGCCGCGCAGGAAGGCTTCGCCTTCGGCGCTGAGGGTGGCGGGTAGTGCGATCGGGATGTCGGGGCGCAGGCGCAGCACCGCTTCGAGGCCCCACAGGTGATCCAGGTGCTCGTGCGAGATCATCAGGAGATCGATCCCGCCGTCTTCGAGCATGCGGTCTACGCCGGTGGCGGCGAGGCGCTCGCTCATGTAGTCGGGGTTCCAGCCGGCGTCGAGCAGGATGCGGAAGCAGCGCCCGTCCGTGAGCTCGATCTCGATCAGGCTCGAACTGCCGGCGCCGTTGTCGGCATGCCAGGCCATCTCCCACTGGTTCGAGTGCACACCGCCGCCGGCCTCGATGTCGGCGAGCAGGACGCCGTTGTCGCGCCAGCCGGTTTCGGAAATGCAGGTGATGCGCACCGAACGGCAGGTGCCGATGTCGGTTCGTGCGGACGTACCGCACGGGGCCGGAGGGCAGGGTGTGCTGGCGGGACGGAGCGGTTCCATGAGTGCGTTTCCTCGTGGGCGGGCCGCGGCCTGCGGCGACGGAGAGGGCTCGGGCCGGTGCGCGGTTGCGGGTTGCAGCGCATCGCGGAAAGCATAGCCCAATGCGTGCGCCGCGGTCATCGGGCGCGGCACGAGTGCAGCCTGCCCGGAGCGGTCGCGCGATCGCCTGCGTTGACCGCAGCGATCCGGGCCGAGGATACTTCCACTTCTGCCAGGTCGCGGCGCCGGCCGGTGACCGCAAGCCCGATTTCCCCACGAGTGACATCCATGCCAGGCCAACTCCCCCCCGACTTCGAAGCCCGCCTCTCCGGCCGCGCCCGCGCCCTGCAAAGCTCGGCGATCCGCGAGATCCTCAAGATCACCGAGCGCCCCGACGTGATCTCGTTTGCCGGCGGGCTGCCCGCACCCGATACCTTCCCGGTCGCGCGCATGCGTGAAGCCTTCGACCGCGTGCTCGCCGAGCGTGGGCGCGAGGCCCTGCAGTACAGTGCGACCGAAGGCTACGCGCCGCTGCGCGAGTGGATCGCGGCGCGCCTCGGCACGCCGGCCGCGCCGGTCGCGGCCGAAGATGTGCTGATCGTGTCGGGCTCGCAGCAGGGGCTCGACCTGCTCGCCAAGGTGCTCGTCGATCCGGGCGACCGCATCCTCGTCGAGACCCCGACCTACCTCGGGGCGCTGCAGTCGTTCTCGATGTTCCAGCCGCAGTTCGTGCCGGTCGCCTCGGACGAGGACGGGCTGTTGCCCGAGGCGCTCGATGCATCGATGCGCGGTGCGAAGTTCCTGTACTGCCTGCCGAATTTCCAGAACCCCACCGGGCGCCTGCTCGCGGCCGAGCGGCGGGTGCGCCTCGTCGAGCGGGCACGCGAACTCGATCTGCTGATCCTCGAAGACGATCCCTACGGGGCGCTCTCGTACGAGGGCAGCACCCCGGCCCCGATCCGCACGCTGGCACCCGAGCGCACCGTGTACATGGGCTCGTTCTCGAAGGTGCTCGCACCCGGTCTGCGCCTGGGCTACGTCATCGCACCGCCGGCGCTGCGGGCGAAGCTCGTGCAGGCCAAGCAGGCCACCGACCTGCACACCGCGACGCTGTCGCAGCAGGCGGTGTTCGAGGTCGTGCGCGATGGCTTTCTCGACACCCACATCCCGACCATCCGCAACCTCTACCGCGAACAGTGCGAGGCGATGCTGGCCGCACTCACGCATCACATGCCCGAAGGCGTGCGCTGGAACCGGCCGCGCGGCGGCATGTTCCTGTGGGTCGAACTGCCGCGTGGCATGGATGCGAGCGCGCTGCTCGCGAAGGCCGTCGAGGAGAAGGTCGCCTTCGTGCCCGGTGCGCCGTTCTATGCCGGCCAGCCGGTGGCCGAAGCGCTGCGCCTGGCCTTTGTCACGGTGCCGCCGCCGCGCATCGAGGAAGGCGTCAGGCGGCTGGCGGGGGTGATCCGCGCCGCCGGTGCGCGCCGGGCGGCCTGAGCCGCGCGCGGGAGTCGGCCAGGGGCGGGCTCAGTGCCCGCCGCCGCCTCCGGTCTGGATGCGGTCCATCAGCGCGTACAGCAGGCCCGACACGATGAAGGTGAGGTGGATGCCGACCATCCAGGCGAGATGCCGGTCGCTCAGGTTGTCGACGTTCATGAAGGCCTTCAGCAGCTCGATCCCGGAGATTGCGACGATCGAGCCGATCAGCTTGATCTTCAGGTCGGAAAAGCCGATGTGGCCCATCCAGTCGGGGCGGTCGGTGTGGCTGTGGAGATCTTCCATCTTCGAGACGAAGTTCTCGTAGCCGCTGAACATGATGATCACGAGCAGGCTCATGATCAGCGCGATGTCGACGAGCGACAGCACGCCGATGATGAGTTCGGCGCCGGTCGCCGTCATGATGTGGCTGAAGAGCTGCCAGACTTCCTTGCCGAACTTGATCAGCAGCACCACCAGCGCCAGCACGAGGCCGAGATAGATTGGTGCCATCAGCCAGCGGCTGGCGAACAGGAAGTGTTCGATCGCGTTTTCGATGCGTTTCATGACGGGATGGGCGGGCTCGTGTGGAAGGCGCGCCATTCTACGCGATGCCGCGCCGCCGCGGATCAGCCGCGCTGGAACGGATACAGGGCGCCGAGCCCGAGCAGTGCGGTGAGTTCGTCGAGCGCCCGGCGGGACTCGTCGAGCAGTTGCGGGTCGGCCAGGTCGGCCTCGGCGAGGCGGTCGCGGTAGTGGCGATCGACCCAGGCGCACAGCCGGGTGTAGAGCGTCTCGTCGAGCCACACGCCGGGGGCGACCGCGGCGGCTTCGGCGGGCGTCAGCGCGACGCGCAGGCGCAGGCAGGCCGGCCCGCCGCCGTTCTTCATGCTCTCGCGCAGGTCGAAGGCGCGCACCTCGCGCAGCGGCCGGCCGGCGCCGCACAGGCCCTGCAGGGTTTTCCACACGCGCGGATGGGTGCGGCATTCCTCGGGCACCACGAGCAGGCGCCCGCCCTCGGGATGCGCGAGGAGCTGGCTGTTGAAGAGGTAGCTCGCGACCGCGTCGGCGAGCGGTACCTGGTCTTCGCGCAGCTCGACCACTTCGAGGGCGCCGCCGGTGCGTGCGAGCGCGCGCCGCACTGCTTCGTACACCGCCGCGTTGTCGGTGAAGGCCGCGGCGTGGCAGAAGAGCAGGGTTTCGCTGCCGACCGCGATCACGTCGTTGTGGAACACGCCGGCGTCGATCGCAGCCGGGTTCTGCTGCGCGAACACCACCGCCTCGGGGCGCAGGCCATGCAGGCGCGCGACCGCGGCGCTCGCCTCGCGCGTCTGGCGGGCGGGATAGCGGCGCGGCTCAAGCGCGTCGCGGTCGAACTCGCTGCGCCCGTAGACGAAGAGTTCGACCCCCGGTGCGCCGTGCGTGGTGCACAGCCGGGTGTGGTTGGCCGCGCCTTCGTCGCCGAGCGCGGGCGTGGCGGGCAGCGGGTCGTGGTGGGCGAAGTGCTGCGGGTCGGGAAACACGGCGCGCAGGATCGTTGCCGTGGTCGGCGCTTCGATCGCGCGGTGCAGCTTTGCGGCGAGGTTGGCGGGAGTGAAGTGGACGCGGGCGTCGGCCGTGTCGGCCGACGGGCTGACGGTGGCGGCGTTGGCCGTCCACATCGCCGAGGCCGAGGCCGCGGCGGCAAGCAGTTCGGGGGCTGCGCGCGCGGCTGCGGCAAGCACGGCCGCATCGCTGCCTGCGAAGCCGAGCCGGCGCAGGGTTGCGACACAGGGGCGCTCGTGCGGCGGCAACACCGCCTGGGCGAGCCCGAGGTCGGCGAGCGCCTTCATCTTCGCCAGCCCCTGGAGGGCAGCGGCGCGCGGGTTGGCGAGGCTGGCAGCGTTGCGCTCGGAGGCGACGTTGCCGAACGACAGCCCGGCGTAGCTGTGGGTGGGGCCGACGAGGCCGTCGAAGTTCGCTTCGCGGCAGGCGGGGGCGGGCGTCATGGCGGTCCTTCCGTTTACAGGTGCAGGCCGGGCGCGAGCTGGGCCGGCAGCGTGACGCGCTCGGCCTCGACCGAGGCGACCGGATAGGCGCAGTAGTCGGCGGCGTAATAGGCGCTCGGGCGGTGGTTGCCGGAGCGGCCGATGCCGCCGAACGGGGCGCCGCTGGAGGCGCCGTTGGTGGGGCGGTTCCAGTTCACGATGCCGGCTCGGATCTCGCGCAGGAAGCGTTCCCACAGTGCCCGCTCGTCGGCCAGCAGAGCCGCCGACAGGCCGAAGGCGCTGCGGTTGGCGAGCGCGAGCGCGGCGTCGAAGCCGTCGTAGCGGAGGATCTGCGAGAGCGGCCCGAAGTACTCCTCGTCGGGCAGGTCGGCAACGGCGCTGACATCGACAATACCCGGCGTCAGCAGGGCACTCGCCGCGTCGGGCTGGCGCATTTCGAGGAGCGGAACCGCGCCGAGTCCGAGCAGGCGCTCCTGGGCGGCACGCAGCCGGGCAGCGGCGTCGAGGCTGATGACCGCGCCCATGAAGGGCTGAGGTTCGGCGTCCCAGGGGCCGACCGTGAGGCGCGAGGCGACCTCGACGAAGCGAGCGACGAAGGCATCGCCCCAGGCGCCGGTGGGCACGAGGATGCGCCGCGCGCAGGTGCAGCGCTGCCCGGCCGACAGGAAGGCGGACTGGATCGCGTGGTGCACCGCGGCGTCGAGATCAGCGCAATGCGCGACGACGAGCGGGTTGTTGCCGCCCATTTCGAGCGCGAGGATCTTCTCCGGATGGCCGCCGAACTGGCGGTGCAGCAGGCAGCCGGTGGTCGAGCTGCCGGTGAAGAAGAGACCGTCGAGCCCCGGATGGGCCGCGAGCGCGGCCCCGGTGTCACGTTCGCCCTGCAGCAGTCCGAGCACGCCGGGCGGCAAGCCGGCTTCTAGCCACAGGCGTACGGTCTGTTCGGCGACTCCGGGTGCCAGCTCGGAGGGTTTGAAGAGCACGGTGTTGCCGGCGATCAGGGCCGGCACGAGATGGCCGTTGGGCAGGTGGCCGGGAAAGTTGTAGGGGCCGAAAACGGCGACCACCCCGTGCGGGCGGTGGCGCAGCACGGCGGTGCCGTCGGCGATCGGGCTCGCGCGTTCGCCGCTGCGCTCGGCCTGCGCCTGGATCGAGATCTCGACCTTGGCGATCATCGTCGCCACTTCGCTTTCGGCCTCCCAGCGCGGCTTGCCGGTCTCGCGCCCGATCTTGGCGGCGAGCGCCGTGCGCCCGGCGTCGAGCGCCGCGGCGAAGCGCCGGACGCAGGCGAGGCGGGCGTCGAGCGGCGCGGCTGCCCAGGCGGGAAAGGCGCGCCGGGCGGCGGCCACCGCGGCATCGACCTGCGCGGCGGTGGCCGCGCTGCCGCGCCAGACCTCGCTCTGGTCGATCGGGTTGCGCGAACAGAAGGGCCGTCCGTCGCCGGCCTGCCAGTGACCGTCGAGGTAGAGCGTCATGATCCTGTCCTCGTCTCTTCCGTATTGCGGGGCTCGCGTTCGCCGCGTGCTTTCGAGCGCAGCGCCATCGTCCGCACGGTGTCGCCCGCTTCGACCTGCAGCGCCGCGGCTTCGGCCGGGGTGAGCGGGATGCCATCGCACCGCGGCGCGCGCTCGATCAGTGCGACGCGAAAATCGTGCAGCTTGCGATTCGACACCAGGGTCGGACCGGATGTCGCACCGCAGGCTCCGGCGTCGGCTTCTTCGCTGACGGGATGCTCGCGGATCGTCACCACATGCAGCGCGCTGTCGCGGCAGGTGCGCAGGTCGGCGGTGTGGCATTCGAGGATCGGGCCGGCCTCGAAGATGTCGATGTGGTTCTCGAAGCGCAAGCCCTCGGTTTCGAGCAGCCGGCGCGCCGGCACCGTGTCGCGGTGGGTGAGGCCGATGCAGCGCTGGGCGGCCTCGGGAAGGAAGGCGACGTACACCGGATGGCGCGGCATCAACTCGGCAAGGAAGGCCTTCTTGCCGAGCGACACCAGCATGTCGGCCTGCTCGAACTCCATCGCGAAGAAATGCTTGCCGAGCGCTTCCCAGAACGGTGAGCGGTTGTCTTCGTCGAAGTGGCCGCGCATCTCGGCGCAGATGCGCTCGGCGAAGCGCTCGGGAAATTCGGCAATGAAAAGGAAGCGTGCCCGCGACAGCAAGGGGCCGTTGCCATCGCGCCGGTAGTCGGCATCGAGGAAGAGCGTGCACAGCTCGCTGTAGCCGGTGAGATCGTGCGACAGGTAAAGCGTCGGCATCCGCTTCCAGACCCCCAGCTCGCGGCTGGCATGGACCATCAGCCCCTGGCGGTAGGAGTAGAAGGGCTGGTCGAGACCGACCGCGGTCTCGATGCCGGCGGTGCCGACGACCGTGCCCGAGTCCGTGTCCTCCATCACGAAGAGGTAGCCCTGGCGGGCGAGCGGCGTCTCGCCGGCGAGCGTGCCCGCAACACGTGCGAGCCGCTCGGCGAGCGTTGCACGGTCGGCCTTCAGTGTCGTCATGCCGGGGCCGGCCTTGCGCGCGAGTTCGAGCAGGCTGTCGAGGTCGGTGGGTCGGACGCTGCGGACGAGGATCATGATGGTCTCGGGTTCGGTCTGCAGGGGGTCGCTCAGGCCCGGTCAGGGTGCAGTGCGGCGCAGCGCAGCGTATCGCCTTCCTCCACTTCGAGGAGGGCCGCTGCCTGCTCGTCGAGCGTGAGCGGCTCGGGCAAGTCTTGCGGCAGCGCCAGTGCCAGCGCCCGGAAGCGCTCCACCGAGGCGTTGCAGACGAGGTACAGGCGGTGATCCGCTTCGTCCGCAAAGGCCGGTGCGTCGCCGATCGTCACGCCGCGGCGGTGGCTTTCGCGGATGCTGCGGCACAGCTCGCGCTTGACCGTCATCACCGGACCGGCATCGAAGATGTCGACGAAGCGGTCGGACTCGAAGCCCTCCTCGGCCAGCAGCGAGAACGGCAGCGTCGATTGCGGGTGCAACTGGCCCATCACCGCCTGGGCGTCCTCGGAGAGCAGCGGCACGTAGAGCGGGTGATGCGGCATCAGTTCGGCGATGAAGGTCTTGTTGCGTCCGCCCGACAGGAATTCGGCCTGGCGGAATTCGAGACCGAAGAACTTGTGCCCCACGTTCTCCCAGAACGGCGAGCGTCCGTCCTCGTCGCTGACGCCGGGCAACACCGCGAAGAGATCCTCGGTGAAGCGCTCCGGGTGGTTTGCGATGAAGAGCAGGCGGGCGCGCGACAGCAGCGCCGGGATTTCGGTCCGGCTCAGTTCGGCGCTGATGCAGAAACCCGAGAGCTGCGTGTTGCCGGTCAGCTCGTGGCACAGCGTGAGCGCGTGCACGCGGTGATGGATGCGCAGCTCGCGCGAGGCATGCACGATCACTTCGTTGCGGTAAGTGTAGAACGGCTCGGCCCGCCCGGCTGCGGCGACGATCGACGCGATGCCCAAGAGCCTCCCGGTGCTCGACTGTTCGAGGACGAAGCTGTAGAGCTCGTCGTCGGGTGCACTTGCGTCGCCCGCGAAGGTGCGCGCCGACAGGGCGAGCTTGTCGCGCAGCGTGTCGCGGTCGGCCGGCAGCGAGTGCAGCAGCGGCCGGGCGGCTGCGGCGAGCTGCTCGATCTGGTCGAGATCGGCCGGGCGGGCCGGGCGGACGTGGATCATGGATGCCCCTTCGTGGTTCCGGTGTGCCGCTTCACGCGACGGCGCGGGCGCCCGATGCGGCGAGCTCGGCGACGACGCGCTCGAAGCGGCGCAGCCCCTCCTCGACGTCGCGTTCGGGAATGATCAGCGAGGGTGCGAAGCGCACCACGTCGGGGCCGGCGATCAGCAGCACCAGTCCGTGGCGGGCGCCCAGCGTGACGAACTCCTTCGAGCGACCGGCCCAGGCGGGGGCGAGCTGGGCGCCGAGCAGCAGGCCCATGCCGCGCAGCTCGCTGAATACGCCGTGGCGTTCGTTGATGCGGGTCAGGCCGTCCATGAACCAGGCGTGGCGTTCGTCGACGCCGGCCAGCACCTCGGGCCGGCTCATGATCTCCAGCACCTTGCCGGCGACTGCGCAGGCGAGCGGGTTGCCGCCGTAGGTGGTGCCGTGCGTGCCGACCTGGAACGAGGTCGCGATGTCGTTGCGGGTGAGCATGGCGCCGATCGGAAAGCCGTTGCCGAGCGCCTTGGCGGCGGTCAGGATGTCGGGCGTGACGCCGTACTTCATGTAGGCGAAGAGTGCGCCGCTGCGCCCCATGCCGATCTGCACCTCGTCGAACACCAGCAATGCGCCATGGCGGTCGCACAGTGCGCGCAGGTGGCGCAGGTATTCGGTGCGCGCCGGCATCACGCCGCCTTCGCCCTGCACGGGCTCGACGATGACGGCGCAGGTGTGCGGGCCGATGGCGGCGCTGGCCGCCTCCGGATCATTGAACGGAACATGGCGGATGCCGCCGGGCAGCGGCCCGAAGCCCTCGCGATATTTCGCCTGACCGCCGACCGAGACCGTGAACAGCGTGCGTCCGTGAAAGGACTGCTCGCATGACACGATCTCGGTGCGCTGCCCGCCCGAGCGCTCGAAGGCGTGGCGGCGCGCGAGCTTGAGCGCTGCCTCGTTGGCTTCTGCGCCCGAGTTGCAGAACAGCACCTTGTCGGCGAAGGTACGCTCGACGAGCTGGCGCGCAAGCCGCAGCACCGGTTCGTTGGTGTAGCCGTTGCCGAGGTGCCACAGGCGGCGCGACTGCTCGTGCAGCGCTTCGAGCAGTTCAGGGTGGACGTGGCCGAGCCCGGAGACGGCGATGCCGCCGGCGAAATCGATGTAGTCGCGGCCGTCCTGGTCCCACAGGCGCGAACCTTCGCCGCGCACCGGGATGAACGGCGCTGGGGCGTAGATCGGCACCATCAGTTCGTCGAAGGTGTCACGGGTCACATCGTGCGGTGTGCTCATCGGGTTCTCCAGAGGGGGGAGGCGGCTTCGCGCTTCATCCAGCCTGCATTCTAGAGACCCCCGCACGGCGCTGACGTTCAGGATTGCGACACGCTCGTTCGTCCTCGGCCGATTCCCGGCTCCGCGCTGCCGAAGCCGGCGCTGCGCGCGCGTTCCTCGCGTGGCGTGATGCCGTAGCGGGCGCGATAGGCGGTCGAGAAGTGGGGGCCGGAGGAAAAGCCGCAGGCCAGTCCGATCTGCACGATCGAGCGCGAGGTGCGGCGCAGGAAATCGCGTGCCCGGGCAAGCCGCAGTTCGAGATAGTGGCGCGAGGGCAGCGTGTCCAGATGCTGGCGGAACAGGCGTTCGAGCTGGCGCCGCGAGATGCCGACCAGTTCGGCGATCTCTTCGGTCGAAAGCGGTTCCTCGACGTTCGCCTCCATCAGTTGCAGCGCCTCGGCCAGGCGCGGCTGGGTGGCGCCGATGCGCAGCGTGTGCGGTACGCGCTGCAGCTCGTCGGCGCGGCGGATACGCTCCAGCGACAGGCGTTCGGCAATCGCCGCGGCGAAGTCGATGCCGTGCTGCTGGCCACACAGGGCCGTGAAGAGATCCATCGCCGCAGCCGGGCAGCTTGCGCTGAGACGCTCGCCGTCCTGTTCGTAAAGACGGTTCGAAAGCAGGACCTCGGGATGGCGCTCGGCGAAGAGGGCGGCGTCCTCGCGGTGTACCGCGGCGCGACGGCCGTCGAGCAGTCGCGCACGCGCGAGCCACCACAGCCCGCCACGCACGCCCGCGACGGGAATTCCACGGGAGGCATGGCGGGCGAGCTGGGTCGTAAACAAGGCGTGACCGTTGAATGGCAGCAGCGCGTCGGCGGCGACCACCAGCAGGTCGCAGGCGATGGCGTCGCCGAACCTGCCGCCGACGCCGAGCGCCAGCGGGCCGTTGGCGAGCGGTCGACCGTCGGGCGAATAGCACGTCAGCTCGTAGCGCAGGCGACCGTCGATCTGGTTCGCAGCGAGAAAGGGCGCGATCGTGCAGGCAGCCGTGAGCGGCTGGCACGGGGCGACCAGCACGACGGCGACATGAACGGGATCGGGGTGGTCGGACATCCTGCGTGACGCGAAACGGATCGGTGCGAGGCGGCGATGATCGCACTCGCGGACCCAATGCGCCAGTCTGGGCACCGAGCCACCTTCCAGCACGAATGCATGCACGTTCAGAATTGCGACACGGATTTTCAGGCGCTGGATCCAGCGCTTGCACGGTGCGCTGCAAGCGTGCGCTTTTCGGCTATCGTCGCGCTTCTGCCGGCAGGCGGGCGCGACACCGGGCATCGCCATTCCATGCCGGAGTCATGAGCGCCGGCCGGCTTCCCGATTCGACCTACAAGATCAGGAGATCCGACATGTTGCAGACCAAACCGCTGGCCGCGGCGCTCGCCGCGCTCAGCCTGTGTACGCTGGCCGTACCGCTTGCGCACGGCGCCGACGACCTTGCGCAGATCCGCGCCCAGATGCAGCAGCTCATCGACGCGAATGCCCGCCTGGCGGCCGAGGTGGCCGACCTGCAGGCCCGCCTCGGCAAGCTCGACGCCGCGCCTGCCGCACCGGCCCAGGCTGCGGGCGCCGCAAGCGAAGCGAAGTTCATGACCGCGGGCGACGAGGAGGGCACCTTCAAGCTGCCCGGCTCGAACACCTCGATCGGCGTGTACGGCTACGTCCAGCTCGATGCCTACAAGGATCTCAAGGGACGCCAGGCGGGCGACTGGGCGGCCGACATCGGCAGCCAGCCGGTTGCCGGCGACGACCGGCGCAGCGGCAAGACCAACTTTACCGCCCGCACCTCGCGCCTGGGCGTGCGCACGATCACGCCGACCTCGTATGGCTTGCTGCGCACCAAGCTCGAAGCCGACTTCAACAAGGGCAGTGATGGCGACATGGCGATCAGCAACAGCTATGGGTTCCGCCTGCGCCACGCCTACGGCGAGATCGATGGCGACTGGGGCACCCTGCTCGCCGGCCAGACCTGGTCGACCTTCATGAACCTCGACGCAATGCCCGAGACGCTGGACTTCAACGGCCATGGCAGTTCGGCCTTCGTGCGTCAGCCGATGCTGCGCTACACGGCGAAGCTGGGGGCCGGCGGCGACCTGGCGATTGCGCTGGAGAACCCGGCCAGCATGTCCGACGGCTGGATCAACGATCCGCAGGCGGCACCGAACATCGACAAGCGCCCCGACCTGATCGTGAACTGGACCAAGGCCTTCGATCGCGGCTTCGTCTCCGCCCAGGGCCTGTCGACGACCTACCGCTACGACGACGGCGCCGGCCTCACCGACACCCGGCGCGGCTGGGGCTTCGGCCTCGGCGGTGCGTTCTCGGTGACGGACGCCGACACCCTGATCGCCCAGTACACGACCGGCAAGGGGCTGGGGCGCTACCTGCCGACGACCTCGTACCACATCGCGAGCTTCGACGGCGCCGACATCCGGCTCTACCGCTCGAACTCCTATGTCGTCGGCTGGACGCGCGCGTGGAGCGATCGCGTGCGTACCAACCTCGCCTGGGGCAGCACCCGGATCCGCGATCACCACGAGGCCGGCGACTCGAAACGCATGGACGAAGGCTTTGTCAACGTGATCATGGGCATCGCCGAGAACACCGAGCTGGGCTTCGAGTACTCGTACGGCAAGCGTCGCACCTACAGCGGTCTCACCGGCGAGCGGCGCCGGATCCAGACTTCGCTGAACTTCGGCTTCTGAGCGGGCGAACGACGCTCGGGATCCCGGCCGCGCACCCCCCGGCTCCGTGCCGGTGGTGTGTGCGGCCGATTCACGTGGGAAAGGAGCTGGCATGAACTGGTTGCGTACTGCACTCGATCCAATGCCACCGCGCGTCGTTTCCGGCCGCGGCCCGGGCTTCGCGTGGCGCTGGCTCGAAGCGGGCGCGCTGGAACTCGTGCCCGACCAGGCGAGCGCGACGTCCGTGCTGCTGTCGGCCGGCATCCATGGCGACGAGACGGCGCCGATCGAACTCCTCGACCGGCTTGTCGATGCGTTGCTCACCGGCCGAACGGCGCTGGCAGTCCGGCTGCTGGTCGTGCTCGGCAACCCCGAGGCGGCGCGTGCCGGCAAGCGCTTCGTCGAACACGATCTGAACCGGCTCTTCCGTGGCACGGCTGCGGCGCGACCGCAGGCACAGGGATCGATGCTGGAAACCGAACGGGCATCGCGGCTCGAAAACCTGGCCGCGGACTTCTTCAGCGCCGGCGAAGGAATGCGGCTGCATCTCGACCTGCATTCGGCGATCCGCCCGTCGGCCTACGAATGCTTCGCACTGCTGCCGCACCAGGAGCGGCCGTATGCGCCGGTGCTCGTGGCCTGGCTGGAGTCGGCCGGGATCGAGGCGGTGCTGGCGAACCGCGGGCCGAGCGGAACCTTCTCGTATCACACCGCCAGCGCCTGCGCCGCCGCGAGTGCCACCGTCGAACTCGGGCGCGTGCAGCCGTTCGGGCGCAACGATCCCGCCCGGCTGGCGACGGTCGATGCGGCATTGCGTGCGCTCGTCGCCGCACGACCGCTACCCGGGCGCAGCACGGCGCCGCTGAAGGCCTACCGGGTAGTCGCCGAACTCATCAAGCGCAGCGATGCGTTCGCGCTGCGAACGCCGGCCGATGTGCCGAATTTCACACCGTTCGCGCGTGGAGCCGTGATCGCATCCGATGGCGACGAGCAGTACGTCGTCACGCATCCGGAAGAGCGCATCGTCTTCCCGAACCCCGACGTCCGGCCCGGCCTGCGGGCCGGGCTGATGGTCGTCGAGGTGTCACCTCCGGACATTCAGATCGTGTCGTAGGTCAGGAGATCCATGTCGGCCGCCGCGCGGCGCAGCGGCAGCAGCGCCTGGTAGGCGGGCGATGCGTACCAGGCCTCGATGGCCGTGCGATCCGGAAAACGGATCACGACGATGTCCGAATGCGGGCAGTCGCCGGCCAGCACGCCCGCGAGCCGCCCACGGAACACCAGCTCGGCCCCCCAGGGTGCGAGCGTCTGCGGCACCCGCGCGCGATATTCCGCCCACCGTTCGGGATCCTTCACGGTGATCTGGCCGATGACGTAGGCTGTGCTCATGGCGCTACTTCGCCAGCTTCACCACGGTGCCGACCAGCGCGACGCCGGCGACGACGTTGCCGGCGCCGCACATGTATTCGGTGTCGCTGACGGTCTTGATGTTCTTGTAGTTGCTGCGGATGTTGATGACGGCATCGCCGCCTTCCTTGCGGGCACGTTCCTGCAGCGCGATCACGGCGGAGAGGAAGACCCACTTGCAGGCCGTCTCGTCCGACTTGCCGAAGGCATTGGTCTTCTTGTTGGTCGCCCATTCACCGATCTTCTGCGCGACCGGGGGGTGCTTCTGGTTGCCGAAGTAGAGCTTGATGCCGTCGTCGAGTTTCTCGTCGCTTGCCGATTCGAGGGCTTCCTTGATCGGAAACATGTGGCGGTCGTCGCGGGCGGAGGCGTCGGGCGAGGCGCCGAAGACGAGCAGGGCGGCAAGCAGGGCGGCAGGTGCGATCTTCTTCTTCATTGTGCGGGCTCCTTGAGCGTAGGTTGAAGCGGGTCTTGAAGCGTGGCTAGGCAGGACATCGGCGGAAGACGAGGCTCGCGTTGGTGCCGCCGAAGCCGAAACTGTTCGACAGTGCGAGATCGATGCGGCGCTTCACGGTTTCGCGCAGGAGCGGCAGCCCGTCGAGCGCCGGGTCGGGATGATCGAGGTTGGCGCAGCTGGCGAGGAAGCCGTCGCGCATCATGAGCAGGGTGTAGATCGCCTCATGCACGCCCGAGGCCGCGATCGGATGACCGGTCAGACCTTTGGTTGACGAGAAGGCCGGTATCCGCGAGCCGAACACGCCCCGCATCGCCTCGACCTCGACCAGGTCGCCGGCGCGGGTCGAGGTCGCGTGGGTGTTGATGTAGTCGGGCTCCCGGTCGGGGCCGGCGAGTGCGAGCCGCATCGCGCGCATCGCCCCTTCGGCCGACGGGGCGAGCATGTCGGCGCCGTCGGAGGTGGCGCCGTAGCCTGCCAGTTCGGCGTGGATGCGTGCGCCGCGCCGCAGCGCGTGGTCCCACGCTTCGAGGACCAGGATGCCGGCGCCGCCGGCGATGACGAAGCCGTCGCGCGCGCGGTCGTAGGGGCGGGAGGCGCGCTGCGGCGCATCGTTTTGCGCGGTGGACAGCGCACCCATCGCGTCGAAGAGCAGCGTCGTCGTCCAGTCGACCGCCTCGGCACCGCCGGCGAAGACGAGGTCCTGCTTGCCGAGCTGGATGAGTTCCATTGCGTGGCCGATGCAGTGGGCCGAGGTTGCGCAGGCGGAGGTCAGCGAATAGCTCGTGCCCTGGATCTCGAAGGCGGTCGCCAGGCCGGCCGAAATGGTGCTGCCCATGATCTGTGGTACGGCGAACGGCGAGACCTTGTGCAGGCCTGCGGTGCGCACCAGCTCCATCGATGCATGGTGACGGGCGAGCGAACCCACGCCGGAACCCGCGACGACGCCGGTGCGCGGATGGCTGACCTGCTGCGGGTCGAGCCCGGCATCCGCGATCGCGGCCTGCATCGCGGCGTGGGCATAAACGTTGGCGTCGGCCATGAAGCGCCGGTGCCGTCGCGCGATGGGGGCTTGACCCGCCATCACGGGGAGCCCGGCGATCTGGCTGCGCAATCCGCGTTCGGCGAACTCATCCATGTGGCGCAGGCCCGAACGGCTTTCGCGCAGCGCTTCGGCGACCGTGTCGAGCCGGCTGCCGAGGCAGCTGACGATGCCCATGCCGGTGATCGCGACGCGCTGCAGGCCGTTCGTCATGCGTGCTCGAAGCCCAGCAGCGAATGGCTGATGCCGAGTCCGTCGTGGCTCTCGCGCAGGCGCAGCCCGTGCGCGGCAGCGCAGTCGATGATGGCCGAGGATTCGTACATCTTGCTGTTGCCGCTCGCGATCGCGGTGAAGTAGGGCGAGGTGTTGATCAGGCAGTAGCTCGCGATCTCGTAGCGCTGGCGGTCCCAGAACGTGTCGAGCACCCACACCGTGCCGCCGTCGGCGAGCGCCGCCGCGGTGCGGCGGAAGATCTGGCCGACGGCTTCGATGCTGAAGCAGGTCAGGAACTGGCTCATCCAGATCGCATCGGCGCCGGCTGGGAAATCGTGCGCGAAATCGAGAAGGTCGATCGGGTGGAGTGCGGCACGTGCTTCAAGCCCGGCCGCGGTGAGCGTTGCGTGCGCGCGTTCGAGCTGGATCGGAAGGTCGAGCAGCGTGAGCCGCACGGCAGGATCGTGCCGCAGGCACTGCAGGGCCCACTTGCCGGTGTTCGCGCCGATGTCCATCAGCGTGCGCGGACGCCGTGCGAACACATGCGGCAGCGCGGCGCCGAAGGCCGAGTCCGAGTAGTGGTGATCGAAGGCGAACCAGCTCGTGCGCGCCGGTTCGGGCAGGACCGAGAGGCCTTCATAGAGCGTCGGCCAGTCGCCGAGCGTCTTCAGTCCGAGTGGTTTTTCCTCGCGCAGGCAGGCGTCGAGTGCGAACAGCCCCTGGTAGCAGACATCGTGCACGTAATCGATGTTGATCTGCGTGAGTTCGTCGTGCAGCACGTTGTCGCCGACCCGGGTCAGCACGTAGCGTCCGTCGATGCGCCGCAGGACGCCGGCCGACAGTGCGCTCTCGAGCACGACGCCGATCGCGTAGGCGGAGAGCTTCGAGTGGGTGGCCAGTTCCTCGACGCTTGCGCCGGTCTTGCCGGCGGCATCGATGAGGGCGAGCAGACCGCTCTTCCAGGCGACCCGCACGCACTGGAACACGACCGGCGCGAAGGCGATCTTCTGCGCCTCGTAGCGCGCCGCCAGGCCGCGCAGCCGGGCCGGTTCGAACTCGACCGAATGCGCTGCTCCGCCCTCGGGCGTGCGCTCCGGGTCGGAGCGGGGGGCGGCGGATGCGGACGGTTCCAGGTGCATGCGGGCGGAGTTCCGGAGGCTCAGGCGATGCGCCGGAAGAGGAGTGAGGTGTTGATCCCGCCGAACGCGAAGTTGTTGCTCATCACGTGTTCGACGTCGAGTTCCCGGCCGCTTCCGGCCAGGTAATCCAGCGCGGCGCACTGTGGATCGACGGTGTCGAGGTTGGCGGTCGGTGCGAACCAGCCGTGGCGCATCATCTCGATCGTGAGCCAGGCCTCGATCGCGCCGCAGGCGCCGAGCGTGTGTCCGAAATGACCCTTCAGCGAGGCGATCGGGACGCCGCTGCCGAGCACCTGCGCGGTCGCCTGGCTTTCGGCGACATCGCCGCGGTCGGTCGCCGTGCCGTGGGCGCTCACGAAGCCGATCGCCTGCGGCGCGAGCGATGCGTCCTCGAGCGCGAGGCGCATCGCGGCGGCCATGGTGTCGGGTTCGGGCTGGGTCGGATGGGCGCCGTCGGTGTTGCTGCCGAAGCCGATGATTTCGGCGTAGAGCGTCGCACCGCGGGCACGGGCGTGTTCGAGTTCTTCGAGCACCAGGGTCGCAGCCCCTTCGCCGACCACCAGTCCGTCGCGTGCGACATCGAACGGTCGCGGCGTCTCGTCCGGGGTTTCGTTGCGCGTGCTGGTCGCGAAGAGCGTGTCGAAGACCACCGCCCCGGCGGCGGAAAGCTCCTCCGACCCCCCGGCCAGCATCACGTCCTGACGGCCCCAGCGGATTGCCTCGGCGGCGTAGCCGATCGCCTGGCTGCCCGAGGTGCAGGCGCTGCTCGTGGGGATGATGCGCCCGGTGAGGCCGAAGAAGAGGCCGATGTTCACCGCTGCGGTATGGCTCATCATCTGCAGGTAGGTCGTCGAGGTCACGCCGGTCATGCGACCGGTTTCGAGCATCTGGCCGAAGACGCGCACGGGTTCGATGCTGCCCGACGAGGAGCCGTAGGCGACCCCGGTGCGGCCGCCGCGCAGCACCGGGTCGTCGCACAGGCCGGCATCGGCCAGGGCAAGTTCGCTCGCCCGCACGCCGAGCAGCGCCACCCGCCCCATGTTGCGCAGCAGGCGGCGTGGGTAGTGGGCGGGAACGGCGAAGTCGGGGACCGGTGCGCCGAGCCGGGTGTGCATGTCCGGGTAGCGATCCCATTCGGCGATGCGGCGGATGCCGGTGTGCCCGGTCTGCAGGGCCGCCTCGATCGTGGCCCAGTCGTCGCCGAGCGAGGTGACGCCCGCCATGCCGGTGACGACGACCCGCCGCATCAGGCGAGGCCTCCGTTGACCCCGATCACCTGGCGGGTGATGTACGCTGCCTCGTCGGACATCAGGAAGGCCACCAGCCCGGCGACCTCGGCGGGCTGGCCGAGTCGCTTCATCGGCACGGCCTGCAGCAGTTCGTCGACGGGCAGGGAATCGAGCATTTCCGTCTTGATGAGTCCGGGAGCGATCGCGTTGACGGTGATCGAGCGGCTCGCGAGTTCGAGCGCCAGGGCCTTCGCGGCGCCGATCAGGCCGGCCTTGGCGGCACTGTAATTGACCTGGCCGCGGTTTCCGAGCACGCCCGAGACCGAACTCATGACGACGATGCGCCCGCCCGCACGCAGCCGCACCATCGGCATCACGAGCGGCTGGGTGAGGTTGAAGAACCCGTTGAGGCCGGTATCGATGACCTGGTCCCAGTCGGCCTCGGAGAGCGCGGCGAAGGTGTTGTCGCGGGCGATGCCGGCATTTACGACGACCCCCCACCAGGCACCGTGGGCGGCGATGTCGGCTTCGAGCGCGGCGCGGGCGGCAGCACGATCGGTGACGTCGAAGGTGAGGAGCGACGCCTCGCCGCCAGCCGCGCGGATGCGTTCGACCACGGCTTCGCCTTCGGCCACGCTGGCGCGGCAATGCACCGTGACCCGATGGCCATCGCGGGCAAGGCGCAGGGCGGTCTCGCGGCCGATGCCGCGGCTTGATCCGGTGACCAGGATTCTCTTGTTTGTCATGGGGAGGGAGGAGTCTTCAAGCAGAACGCGCGCCGCGACATTATCCGCAAATCCGCTCACGACGCCAGAAAAGCTTCGAGATCTGGCGGCTCGAAGACCTTCAGCGTGGCGCTCGCGAGCACGCGGCCGTCATGCGCGATCGTGCACTCGAAGGCGGACATGCCGTCTGGCTCACGAAAACTCTCGTGAGCACTCACCTCCAGCGTCATCTGCGCAGCAAAGCGATCGCATTGCGCGTCGTAGCGCCGGGTGCCGAGCAGGAAACCGGGCCGTGGCCGTTCGCCGCGATCATGGGCCGCGAGCCCGGCGAAGGTGGCGATCGCCTGGGCCATCAGCTCGATGCCGATCCAGCCCGGCATCGAGCCGTCGGAGCCGGCATACCAGGCCTTGCGGTCCACGGTTGCGGCGACGCGGATTCCGGAGGGCTCGCGGGCGATCACGCGTTCGACGAGAAGCATCGCACCGCGGTGGGCGAGCAGTTCCTCGATCGGCGGAAAGGCGCTCATGGTGCGTCTTCCAGGATCAGGCTGACGTTGCTGCCGCCAAACGCGAAGCCGTTGCTCATGACGATCCGGCGGCCCGTCGCCGGCAGGCGTGTCGTGCCGTCGGCGAGGTGCAGCGCGGGCAGCTCCGGATCCGCGACCCCGTCCCAGCAGTGCGGCGGCACGCGCCGCAGCGGATCGGTCAGTGCGAGCCAGCAGAAGGCGGCCTCGGTCGCGCCGGCCGCGCCCAGGGTGTGGCCGGTCAGTGGCTTGGTCGAGCTGCACGGCGGATGCTGCGGAAACATCCGGGCCATGACCCGGCTTTCCATCTCGTCATTCTTGCGCGTCGCCGTGCCGTGGAGATTCACGTAGGCGATCGACCCGGGTGTCACGCCCGCGTCGAGGAGGGCTGCGCGCATCGCCCGTTCGGCCCCGTGCCCCTCGGGATCGGGTGCCGAAACATGGTGCGCATCGCTCGATTCGCCGCAGCCCGTGAGTGCCACGGCGGCTTCGTCGCGCGTGACGAGGAAGAGCGCAGCGGCTTCGCCGATGTTGATGCCGCGCCGGTGTGCGCTCATCGGGTTGGCGCGCTCCGGGCTCACCGATTCGAGCGCCGTGAAGCCCTGCACGGTCAGGCGGCACAGCGAATCGACGCCGCCCGCGAGGACGGCGTCACACAGGCCGGAGCCGATCAGCAGCCGGGCCGACACCAGCGCCTTGGCGCTCGACGTGCAGGCGGTCGACACGGTCCAGGCAGGTCCGGCAAGGCCGAGGTAGCGTGCCAGGAAGCGGGCCGGCGCGCCGATCTCCTGGCGGGCATAGTCGAAATCAAGCGGCATGCTGCCGCTGGCGTCGAGCGCTGCGATCGCCGCTTCGCCCTCGGCGATGCCCGAGGTGCTGGTGCCGAGCACTACGCCGATGCGCGTGCGGCCAAATCGCGCGAGCGCAGCCTCGACCTCGTGCGCGATCCCGGCAAGCGCTGCGAGCAGAAGGCGGTTGTTGCGCGAGTCGTCGCTCGCCGCAAGCCGCGCCGGAATCGGTGGCAACGCGTCACGTACGCGCCCGACCAGCACGCCGCCCGGTGGTTCGTGCCCGGCGGGCAGCCAGCCGGCTTCGCGCACCAGTCCTTCCGCGGCGCCCGCCATCAGGTTTTCGCGCACCGTTTCACAGCCGCTGCCGAGGCCATTGACGAGGCCGAGCGCAGAGAGATATACGGGCGGGCTCATCGCGCCATTCCGTCCGTGGTGGCTTCCAGATCGCGCACGCGCACCCGCAGCCCGGCCGCCGGCAGGGACAGATCGATCGCCGTCCATCGCGATGCCGTGCCGGTGCGCGCGATGTCGAGTTCCGTACGACCGTCGTCGCGCAGCACGCGCCGCAGTCCGTCGGTCTCGTCGAGCTGCCAGGCTGCGGGCAGCCCTGCCCGGACGGCCTGCGCTGGCCACAGCGCGAGCTGGACCAGGGCGAGCAGCGCACCGGCGTCGACGCCCCCTTCGTCGCCGACGATCGACGTGCGCAGCGTGTGGTTGTCGAACACGGTTTCGAGTACCCGCTGACCCATCGGCGTGAGGCCCACCATGCGCATCCCGTCGCGGTCGACTTCGAGCGCCGCGATCAGGCGCAGATCGATTCCCGGTCCTTCGACATGAATGCTCTGGAAGGTGTCGAAGGGCGTGACCGCTGCGCTTTCCTGCAGGCAGTAGCGCAGGCCGTCGGGCAGTGCCGGGCAGCGCGTGCCGCCCGTGCAGCCGCCGAGCAGGGTCGCCCCGAGCGCGGCGAGCAAGGGTAGCGCCATGCAGGCCGGCGTTACTCGCTTCACCCGGGGCTCCGGTCTGGCCGGGCGCTCGTCGCGGATCAGAGTCCGGCGTCGGCGCGCAGCGCTGCGGCCTTGTCGGTCGCCTCCCAGGTGAACTCCGGCTCGTCGCGGCCGAAGTGCCCGTAGGCGGCGGTGCGCGAGTAGATCGGGCGCAGCAGGTCGAGGGTCTGGATGATCGCCTTCGGGCGCAGGTCGAAGTGAGCGCGGATCAGTTCGACGATGCGTTCCTCGTCGATCCGTCCGGTGCCGAAGGTGTCCACCATCAGGCTGACGGGCTTGGCGACACCGATCGCGTAGGCGACCTGGACTTCGCAGCGCTCGGCCAGGCCGGCTGCGACGATGTTCTTGGCGACGTAGCGGCTGGCGTAGGCGGCCGAGCGGTCGACCTTGGACGGATCCTTGCCCGAGAAGGCGCCGCCGCCGTGGTGCGCGGCCCCGCCGTAGGTGTCGACGATGATCTTGCGTCCGGTCAGGCCGCAGTCGCCGTGCGGGCCGCCGATCACGAAACGCCCGGTCGGGTTGATGAGATAGCGCACCTCGCCCTGAAGCAGTTCCCTGGGCAGTACGGGCTTGACGATCTCCTCGATCACGGCCTCGGAGATCTGCGCGTGCGAGATTTCAGGGCTGTGCTGCGTCGACACGACCACGGTGTCGATCGCGACCGGGCGCCCGTTTTCGTAGCGCACCGTGAGCTGGCTCTTCGCGTCCGGCCGCAGCCACGGCAGGCGGCCGTCCTTGCGCAGCTCGGCCTGGCGCTGCATGATGCGGTGGGCATAGTAGATCGGCAGCGGCATCAGGGCCGGCGTTTCGTTGCAGGCGTAGCCGAACATCAGGCCCTGGTCGCCCGCGCCCTGGTCGAGATCGAGTCCTTCGCCTTCATTGACGCCCTGCGCGATGTCGGGCGACTGGCGGTTGATCGCGGTCAGGATCGCGCACGACTTGTAGTCGAAACCCACGTTCGAGTCATCGTAGCCGACCCGGCGTACCACATCCTGCGCGATCTCCTTGTAGTTCGGATGCGCGCTGGTGGTGATTTCACCCGAGATCACCACCAGGCCGGTCGACACCAGGGTTTCGCAGGCGACACGGGCTTTCGGATCGTCGGCGAGGATCGCGTCGAGCACGCCGTCCGAAATCTGGTCGGCGAGTTTGTCGGGATGGCCTTCGGAAACGGATTCCGAGGTGAAGAGGTAGGTTCCGCTCATGATGCTGGCTCCAAAACAAGAATCCCCGGGTCACTCCGGCGTGGCCGGCTCCGGGGATTTCGTCGAGCGGCGACGCTTTAGCAGAATTTTGGTGCTTCCCGAATCGGGTCCGGGAGCGGCCGCCCTGCAAGTTGTCGAGTTAACTCGGCGGCTGAGCGATAATTATAGCCTTTTCCGTCACCAATTCAAAGTTGCGTGGGCGTTCGGGGGGTAGTCGGTTCGCCGGACTGCAACTCGCGCAACCTCGCTTCCAAGTCCTGTCCCGATGGCTGCATCCTTCTTCCGACTGCTGGCGCGCCTGCCGCTGCCGCTCTTGCATCTGCTTGGCGCTGGCGCGGGGTGGCTGGTCTGGCTCGCATCCGCGGGCCATCGCCGGCGGATGCGCGAGAATCTTGCTCTGGCGCTCGGGCGCACCGATCCTCGAGTGCTGCGCGCAGCGATCGTGGAGACGGGAAGGCAATTGCTGGAGTTGCCTTTCGTGTGGCTGCGTCCGCAGGTCGAGGTGCTGGCGTGTGTCCGGCGCGTCGAAGGGGTGGCCTTGCTGGAGCGCGCCCAGGCCGATGGGGCGAGTGTGCTGCTGCTGACTCCGCATCTTGGGTGCTTCGAGATCCTTGGACAGTACCTGTGCACGCGCTGGCGCTTTACCGCCCTGTACCGGCCACCGCGCCAGGCCGCCCTGCGACCGAGCATGGAGGCGGGGCGGGCGCGCGAGAACTTTTGCGTTGCGCCGGCCGACCTGTCCGGTGTGCGCAGCCTCGTGCGGGCGCTGCGCAGTGGCGAGATGGTGATCGTGCTGCCCGACCAGGTGCCGAAGAAAGGTGAGGGTGTGTGGATGCCGTTCTTCGGCCGGCCGGCGTGGACGATGACGCTCGCGGCGCGCCTGTCGCAGATCGAGGGGGTACGCACGGTGATGATGTGGGCCGAGCGCCTGCCGCGCGGGGAAGGCTACGTGCTGCGCTTCACCGAGCCGGCAGAGCCGCTGAGCGGCTCGGTCGAGGCGCGCTGTGCCACGATCAATCGCGAGATCGAGCGCCTGATCCTGGCGTGTCCGCAGCAGTACATGTGGAGCTACGACCGCTACCGTCGTCGCTCCGGGGTGCCGGCGCCCGAGACGGCTGAAGCCGCGGCGCGAACGACGAGGCAGGCATGAGGGGGCTGGCCGGGCAGTTCGTCGTCGCGCTGCTGTGGGGCCTGCACTGGCTGCCATTGCCTGTGCTTGCGCCGATCGGGCAGGGGTTCGGAATGTTGCTCTACCTGCTGGCGGCCAGGCGGCGCCACATCGTCCGCGTCAATCTGCGGCTGTGTTTTCCGGAACTCGATCCGGCTGCGCGCGAACGGCTCGCGCGCGCCCATTTCCGGGTGCTCGGCCGCAGCCTGCTCGAACGCGGCCTGCTGTGGTGGGGAAGCCGCGCGCGACTCGAACGTCTGATCCGGGTGCGTTGCGGGGAGCGGATCCGTGCGCTGCTGGCGACCGGGCGTCCGGTCATCCTGATGGCGCCTCACTTCGTGGGGCTCGACGCCGGGGGCACGCGGACCGTGATGGATCACGATGTAGTGAGCATCTACGCGCGACAGAAGAATCCGGTCATCGACCGCTGGCTCTACCATGGCAGGGCACGGTTCGGAAACCCGCTGCTGCTGTCGCGTGAGGACGGAGTGCGCGCGACGGTGCGGGCCATGAAGGCGGGGCATCCTTTCTACTATCTGCCCGACATGGATTACCGTGGGCGTGATTCGATCTTCGTGCCGTTCTTCGGGGTGTCCGCGGCGACGATCACGGGGCTGTCGCGATTGGCAAGGCTGGCCGACGCAGCGGTGCTGTCCTGCGTCACGCGCATGCTGCCCGGCGGACGCGGCTACGAAGTCGAGGTCGGTGAGCCCTGGGCCGACTTTCCGAGTCAGGATGTTGAAGCCGACACCCTGCGGATGAACCGAGCCATCGAGGACATGGTGCGCTCGATGCCCGAGCAGTACTACTGGGTGCATCGCCGCTTCAAGACCCGGCCGCCGGGCGAGTCCCGACCCTATTGAAGCGAAGCGCGGTCGCGGCGGACGCCGTGTGCTGGACTGCCGGGGTGGGCTGAGCGAGAATTGGCCGGATCCCCTGGTCGAACCTTCTGCAGGAACACGAATGCCTTTGCGCTTTACCAAGATGCACGGACTGGGAAACGACTTCGTGGTGATCGATGCGATCGGCCAGGTGGTCGAGCTGAGCCCGGAGCAGGTCCGTGCGATCGCAGACCGACATTTCGGAGTCGGCTGCGACCAGTTGCTGATTGTCGAGCGCCCGCAGGGCGCCGGGGTGGA
Source organism: Rhodocyclaceae bacterium (assembly GCA_023383815.1). Lineage (GTDB taxonomy): Bacteria > Pseudomonadota > Gammaproteobacteria > Burkholderiales > Rhodocyclaceae > JACOUN01. Next base: position 98,048 of record JAHDYG010000007.1, on the reverse strand, counting down.
TTTCCGCTACCGGATCTTCAATTCGGATGGCGCGGAGGTCGAGCAGTGCGGCAACGGCGCGCGCTGTTTCGTGCGCTTCGTGCACGAAAAGGGGCTCACCGACCGGCGTGAGGTACGCGTCGAGACGCGCGGGGGCTGCCTGACCCTGCAGCTCGGAGAAGACGGCCAGGTGACGGTCGACATGGGCGTTCCGGTGCTCGAGCCGGAGCGCATCCCGTTCGTGTCGGCGTCGGACGCCGTCGTGCAGCCGCTCGAACTCGAGGACGGTACGCGGCTGGCGATCACTGCAGTGTCGATGGGAAATCCGCACGCGGTGCATGTCGTCGCCGACACAGCGCGCGCCGCGGTCGCCCGCATCGGACCGATGATCGAGGGGCATCCGCGCTTTCCTGCGCGGGTCAACGCGGGCTTCATGCAGATCGTCGACGAACACCGCATCCGCCTGCGCGTCTACGAGCGCGGTGCCGGAGAGACGCTGGCCTGCGGGTCGGGGGCGTGTGCCGCGGTCGTCGCGGGGATCCTGCGCGGGCTCGTGCTCTCGCCGGTGACGGTCGAGACGCGTGGCGGGGAATTGACCATTGCATGGGATGGCCGCGGTCAGCCGGTCCGGATGTGCGGACCTGCGACGACGGTCTTCGAGGGAGAGCTGGATCTGGCCTCGCTGCGGATACGACCGGATCCAGGAAAAGGAGAGCCGGGTTCATGAATGCGGACGATGTTGCGAACTATCTCAGGGAGCACCCCGACTTCCTGTCCGAACACGGCGAGTTGTTCACTCAGCTCACGGTGCCGCACCCGCACGGCGGCCAGGCGATCTCGCTCGCCGAGCGGCAGCTGCATGCGCTGCGCGACAAGATCAGGCTGCTCGAAGGCAAGCTCTCCGAGCTGATCCGCTTCGGCGAGGAGAACGACGAGATCGGCGAGAAGGTTCATCGACTGTCGCTGGCGCTGCTCGAAGCCGACCGCTTCGAAGCCCTGCGCCATGCGCTCTTTCACAGTCTGCGCGAGGATTTCGCGATTCCCCATGTGGCGATGCGGATCTGGAACAGCGTCCTTTCACGCGAAGGGGAAGAGTTCCTGCCGGTTCCCGACGCAGTGCGCTTTTTCGCGGGCGACATGCGCCAGCCCTACTGCGGACCGCCGGGAAATCTGGATGTGCTCGAATGGTTCGGCGAAGCGTCTCCGCACGTGCGCTCGGTCGCGCTGGTGCCCTTGCGCCGCGACGCCCGAACGTTCGGACTGCTGGCGCTGGCGAGCGAGGAGACCGAACGCTTCTATCCGGAAATGGGCACGCTCTACGTGTCGCGCATCGGCGATCTGACGTCCTCGGCGCTGCAGCGCCAGCTCGGCTGAGGCGCACACCGTGCCCGCCGATGCCGGAAGCGGGCCCCTGCCGTTCGAGGCAGAGGCGTTTCTTGCGCATCAGGCGAGCCAGCGCCGCGCGGCGACCCTGACCCTGGAGGCCTACCGTCGCGACCTCGCGCGGCTCGCCGAGCTGGCTGGGGGCGACGACGTACGGTGTGTGACGCACCACGAGATCCGCCGTTTTGTCGCACGGTTGCATGCGCAGGGGCTCGCCGCGCGTTCGATCGCCCGCGTGCTGTCGGCCTGGCGGGCATTCTTTCGCTGGCTGGTGCGCCATCGCGGCCTGTCCGCGAATCCGGTCGAGGGCATCCGTGCGCCGAGGGCGCCCCGCCGCCTGCCGCGCGTACTCTCGCCGGAGCAGGCACAGGCGCTGCTCGATCCAACGCCCGGGGATCCGCTCGAGACACGGGATCGGGCGATGTTCGAGCTGTTCTATTCCTCCGGCCTGCGTCTGGCGGAGCTGTCGTCGATCGTGCTCGACGGCAGCCTCGATCTGGACGAGGGCATGGTGACGGTCACGGGCAAGCGCGGCAAGCGCCGTAGCGTGCCGATCGGGCGCCACGCGATCGAAGCCCTGCGGAACTGGCTCGCCCAGCGGGAGCACCTTGCCGGGGCCTCGCAGCATGCGCTCTTCGTCACCCGCAGCGGGACGCCGATGAGTCCGGCCGCGGTCCGATCGCGGCTTGTGCGCTGGGCTGCGCGCGCCGGGCTCGGGGTGCATGTGCATCCCCACATGCTGCGCCACAGTTTTGCATCGCATCTGCTGCAGTCGAGCGGCGACCTGCGGGGCGTGCAGGAGCTACTCGGGCACGCGAGCATTCGCAGCACACAGGTATATACGCATCTGGATTTCCAGCATCTCGCGCGGGTCTATGACGCAGCCCACCCGCGCGCGCGGAAGCGCTGAACGCGGCATTCACGGATGGCAGCAGGGGTGACCACATCACCATCCACCAGAACACCGATGCACTCCCCAATTCGGGGAGTGCGTTTCCGGGGCGCTGCGGGGGGCTCGGGTATGCTCCGGCCAGATCCGGGCGGCGCGAAGCAGAGGGAACTTGCGTACGCGAAACCGACACTATGCAGCATCCACACAGGGGAAGAACGCGTTGACGAATTCAGGGTATCGTTTGCATGGAAGTGGCGTCCACCACCCCCTGGGTGGGGGGCGTCGGACCGCATTGCGCTCGGTCGCGATCATCCTGGCGCGTTACCAGCTGCGCAAGCTCAAACGCCTCTACAGCGAATTCGACCACGACATGATGCTGCCCATGCTGCTGGGCGAGATCGCCCTGTACAACATCGGTGTGCTGGAAAATGGTGCGGATCCGCGCTTCGATCCGGTGGGCGATGCGTTCATCGGGCCGGAGTGCGCACTGCGGCCCTGTAATGCCTATTCGATCGCGGCGGCGACCGGGCTGCCGCGCGAGACGGTGCGGCGCAAGATCGGTCGCCTGGTCGAACTGGGCTGGATCGAGCGCTCGGACAACGGCCAGTTGTGTGTGTCGCGCAAGACACTCGAACACTTCGGGCACATCCTGCAGTCGCGCGACCTGCCTGAACTGCTGGAGATCGCCGAACGCGTGCGGGTGCTCGTGGAGCGGCCTGCCGAACGGACCGGCTGAACGCTCCGTCGTCATGCGGCCGGGCGGGGGGCGTGGAGCGCTGCTACACTCGGCGTTTCCCTTTGTTCGTGCTTCCAGCCCGCCATGGCCCGTCTCTTCCTCAAACCCGGCAAGGAGCGTTCGCTCCAGCGCCGTCATCCCTGGGTCTTCGCGGGTTCGGTCGACCGGCTGGAAGGCCGGGCCCGGCCCGGTGATACCGTCGAGGTCCTGAGCGACGATGGACGCCTGCTGGGGCGCGGCGCCTGGTCACCGGCCTCGCAGATCCGCACCCGGATGTGGTCCTTCGATCCGGCGACGGTCATCGATCACGCCTTTTTCAAGCGCATGGTGTCGTCCTCGGTCGCGCGCCGGGCGTGGCATCCGTGGCTTGCGCAGCAGGATGGGGTGAGATTGATCCACGGGGAGTCGGACGGGCTTCCCGGCGTGATCGCAGACCGCTTCGGGGCAGTCGTCGTGCTGCAACTGACCAGCGCCGGGGCCGAACGCTGGCGCGAGGCGATCGTCGCCGCGCTCGTGCAGGCGACCGGGTGCGCCGCAGTGTACGAGCGGTCCGATTCCGATGTGCGGGGGCTGGAAGGTCTGGAGCCGCGATCGGGCTGCCTCCATGGCGAGCTTCCGGATGGGCCACTGTGGATCACCGAGAACGGCGTGCGGCTCGAAGTCGATGTCGTGGCCGGACACAAGACCGGCTTCTACCTCGATCAGCGCGACAACCGGTTGCTGACCGGGCAGCTTGCGCGCGATCGGTCGGTACTCAATTGCTTCTGCTACACGGGAGGGTTCTCGCTGCAGGCACTGGCGGGCGGGGCGCGTTCGGTGCTGTCGATCGATTCCTCGGCGCCAGCGCTCGAAGGCGCGCGGCGCAACCTCGCGCACAATCCACAGCTCGATTGCGGACGCGCCGAGTGGCAGCAGGCGGACGTGTTCGAGGCACTGCGTGCGCTCCGTGCCGAGGAACGCGCGTTCGACCTGATCGTGCTCGATCCGCCCAAGTTCGCGCCGTCGGCCGCCCATGCCGAGCGGGCCGCACGAGCCTACAAGGACATCAACCTGTTCGGCTTCCGCCTTCTTGCGCCGGGCGGAATCCTGATGACCTACTCATGCTCCGGTGGCGTCGGCCTCGAACTCTTCCAGAAGATCGTCGCCGGTGCCGCGAGCGATGCCGGGGTCGATGCCCGGATCCTGCACCGGCTGGGTGCGGCGCCCGATCACCCGATCGGGCTTGCGGCTCCCGAGGGGGAGTATCTGAAAGGGCTGGCGGTTGCGGTCGGATGAGCTTTCAGGCGCAGATGGCACCGTTCAGCGCGGCGAGGAGTGGGCGCGCGACTCCGGATTCGGGCCGTGTTCGCCGAGCTGCAGGGCGACCGACACGAGTCCGATGACGGTGACCAGCAGCAGGAAGTATGTGATCTGCCATGCGCGGGAAGCGGCCCGGCCGGCGCGATGGCCAGCCTGACGCGCAGCCATCCAGCCCAGTGATGCGGTCGTGAGCAGCGCCAGACCGAGCAGGCGCGAGGACAGTCCGGTGAGCCGGGTCGCATGCGAAGGATCGCCCCGGTCCGGCCACCAGAAGTCTGGTCCCTGCAGCAGGTACAGTCCGCACACGACGCACAGCACGATGACGAGCGCGAGGAATGTTCGCATCGCCTGCCTTCAGGGGGCCTCGAACAGATCGCCGTCGTTTCTGCGGCCGGGGCGGGCCAGCCCGAAGTGCTGCCAGATCGAGGCCGTCGCCATGCGCCCGCGCGGTGTGCGCTGCAGGTAGCCCTGCTGGATGAGGTAGGGTTCGAGCACGTCCTCGATCGTGTCGCTCGATTCGCCGATCGCGGCCGCGAGGTTGTCGAGGCCGACCGGGCCGCCACCGAACTTCTCCAGCATCGCGCCGAGCAGCTTGCGGTCCATCAGGTCGAGCCCCAGCGCATCGACGTCGAGCATGCGCAGCGCCGCGTCCGCGACCGGTGCGGTGATGTGTCCGCCGGCCTTCACCTCGGCGAAGTCGCGCACGCGGCGCAGCAGCCGGTTGGCGATGCGCGGCGTGCCGCGCGCGCGGCGGGCGATCTCGAAGGCCCCCTGTTCGTCGATCGCGACGTTGAGCAGGCGCGCCGAGCGGTTGACGATCAGCGCCAGCTCGTCCGGGGTGTAGAACTCCAGCCGCGCGGTGATGCCGAAACGGTCGCGCAAGGGATTGGTGAGCATGCCCGCTCGAGTCGTCGCGCCGACCAGCGTGAACGGCGGCAGGTCGAGCTTGACCGAGCGCGCACCCGGCCCCTCGCCGATCATGATGTCGATCTGGAAGTCCTCCAGCGCCGGGTAGAGAATCTCCTCGACGACTGGCGACAGGCGGTGGATCTCGTCGATGAACAGCACGTCATGCGGTTCGAGATTGGTCAGCAGGGCGGCCAGGTCGCCGGCGCGCTCGAGCACCGGTCCGGAAGTCTGGCGCAGGTTGACGCCCATCTCGGCGGCGACGATGTGCGCCAGCGTCGTCTTGCCGAGCCCGGGCGGGCCGAACAGCAGTACGTGGTCAAGCGCCTCGCTGCGCCTCCGTGCCGCCTGGATGAAGATCTCGAGCTGCTCGCGGATCTTCGCCTGACCGACGTACTCGGCGAGCTGGCGCGGACGCAGGGCGCGCTCGATTGCATCTTCCTGGCGGTCCGCCGATTGCGCCGAAATCAGGCGGGCAGGCTGTAGCTTGTCGGTTTCGATGGCCATGTCGGTGCGGATCGTGAAAGGCAGGCATCCAGTATAGGCGAGCGCCGGGCAGCAGGGGCGGGCTGCTCCGGCTGGCCGGATCAGGCGCGCGAGAGCTGCTTCAGCGCGTGGCGGATGCCGTCCGAGACGCCGGCATCTTCGGCCAGACCCTTCATTGCCGTGAGCGCCTCGCGCTCGTTGTAGCCAAGGGCGAGCAGGGCGTTGAGGATGTCGCTGCGGGGATCTGCGGGCAGCGCCGCCGCGGCCTTTCCGGGAACCGATGCGGCGAGCGCCGGGAGGCTCTTGCCGAGCTTGTCGCGCAGTTCGAGCAGCAGGCGTTCGGCCGTCTTCTTGCCGATGCCGGGGATCTTCAGCAGGCGGCCCGATTCCTGGAGCGCGACGGCCTGCACGAAATCGGTGACCGACAAACCCGAGAGCACCGCCAGGGCGGTGCGGGCGCCGATTCCCGAGACCTTGAGGATCTGCCGGAACAGGGTGCGCTCCTCGGCGCTCGCGAAGCCATACAGGAAATGCCCGTCCTCGCGCACCGCAAAGTGGGTGTGCAGGCTCACCGATTGCCCGAGTTCGGGCAGTGCGTAGAAGGTGCTCATCGGCACGTCGATTTCGTAGCCGACGCCGTGGACGTCGACAAGGATCTGGGGCGGGTTCTTCTCGAGCAGGGTTCCGGTGATGCGTCCGATCATGGTGGGGGTCCGTTTGCGGGGGTCAGCGCCAGTTGAAGGCAAGCAGGGCGGCGAGCAGCACGCCGTGGATGAGCGCGGCGCCGATGGTGAGGCGGATGCCGCGTCCGAGTCGTGCCGGATCGCTCGCATGCTCACGCAGTTCGCGAGCGGCATTGAGCGAGAGCACGATCGCGATCGCTGCACCTGCGGCGACCTGGGGCAGGCTCTCGCGCCCAACCTGCAGGATCAGCCAGCCGTAGGCGATCACGACGATCGCGAAGTAGCCCCATTTTGCGCGCTCGGGGCCGAGGCGAACGACCAGGGTGTGCTTGCCCGCAACGGCATCTCCGTCGTGGTCCGGAAACTGGTTGATGTAGAGCAGTGCAGCGACCAGCAAGGCGAACGAAACCCCCGCAGCGACCGGCGTCCAGGCCAGCGTGCCGCGCTGGACGTAGTCCGCTCCGACGACCACCAGCAGCCAGCAAGCGGCTACCGCCAGCTCGCCCAGACCGCGGCTCACGAGCTGGAACGGGGGAGCCGTGTAGGCCCACGCGAGCAGCAGGCCGGCCGCGCCGATCGCGAGCAGGACAGGGCCCGAGTGCAGCGCGAGCCACAGACCGGGCGGGATGGCCGCCGCAAGAAGCCCCCACCCGAGCAGTGCGGTCGCCCGCGTGGTCAGCACCCCGTTCTGGATGAAGCGGCTGCCACCGGTGTACGGGAAGATCCGTCCGCTGTTCGCGGCATCCGCGCCGGAGCGGGCGTCGTAATAGTCGTTGAGAACGTTGCCGCCGGCGTGCATGCTGAGTGCCGCGAGGATCGTCAGGGCAGCGAGCAGCGCGTCGGGGGGTACGCCGTCGGCGTGCGCGCTCGCAATGCCGATCAGGCAGCCGGTCAGGGTGACCAGCAGGAAGGGTGGGCGGGTCGCGGCAAGAAGGCGCAGCAGCGGGTTCGCGAAGCGCGCGGGAGTGGGTTCGCCGGCTGCAGGCATAACGTTCGGAGTCATCCTGGACTCATAACAGCACGATGTCGAACTGCTCCTGCGTGTAGCTCGCCTCGGGATGGAGCGAGATGTTCTTGTCGATGAAATCCGACAGCATCGCGAGGGCCTGGGATTCCTCGTCGAGGAAGAGATCGATCACGTTCGGCGCGGCCAGCACCCGGAACTCGCGGGCGTTGAACTGGCGCGCCTCGCGCAGCAGTTCGCGCAGGATCTCGTAGCACACCGTGCGTGCGGTCTTGACCTCCCCACGCCCGTCGCAGGTCGGACAGGGTTCGCACAGCAGGTGTGCGAGCGATTCGCGCGTGCGTTTGCGCGTCATCTCGACGAGACCGAGTGCGGTGAAGCCGTTGACGGTCATCTTGGTGTGGTCGCGGGCAAGCGCCTTGCGGAACTCGTCGAGCACCATGTCGCGGTGTTCTGCGGTCTCCATGTCGATGAAGTCGACGATGATGATGCCACCGAGATTGCGCAGCCGCAGTTGCCGTGCGATCGACTGCGCCGCTTCGAGATTGGTCTTGAAGATCGTGTCGTCGAAGTTTCGGGCGCCGACGAATCCGCCGGTGTTGACGTCGATCGTCGTCATCGCTTCGGTCTGGTCGATGATCACGTAGCCGCCGGACTTCAGGTCCACCCGGCGGCCGAGTGCGCGCTGGATCTCGTCTTCGACGTTGTGCAGTTCGAACAGCGGACGCTCGCCGCTGTAGTGCGTCAGCAACGGCAGCACCTTCGGGCTGTAGACGGCGGCAAACGATTTCAGCTTCTGGTAGTTTTCGCGCGAGTCGATGAGGATGCGCGACGTCTCGTCCGTGACGAGGTCGCGCAGGACTCTTTGCGCCAGATCGAGATCCTCGTGCAGCAGGGTGGGGGGTACGCGGCCGGTCGCCCCGGTCTGGATCTGTGCCCACAGCTTGCGCAGGTAGGCGATGTCGGCGGCAAGCTCTTCATCCGAGGCCGATTCGGCCATCGTGCGCACGATGAAGCCGCCTGGCTCGTCCTCGGGGACGAGCCGCGTCAGCCGGCCACGCAGCGACTCGCGTTCGGTTTCGTCCTCGATGCGTTGCGAAATGCCGATGTGGTGCTCCTGCGGCAGATAGACGAGCAGGCGTCCGGCAATGCTGATCTGCGTCGACAGCCTGGCCCCTTTGGTGCCGAGCGGATCCTTCAGCACCTGCACCGTCAGATTCTGGCCTTCGCTCAGGATGCGTTCGATCGGACGCCCCGGTTCGCCGTTGGAACGCTCGCTGAAGATGTCGGCCACGTGCAGGAAGGCGGTTCGGTCCAGCCCGATGTCGACGAAGGCAGACTGCATGCCGGGCAGGACCCGCGCGACCCGACCGAGATAGATGTTGCCGACGATGCCGCGGTTGGCGGTGCGTTCGACGTGAAGTTCCTGGACGATGCCCTGTTCTACGAGGGCGACCCGAGTCTCCTGGGGCGTGAAGTTGATCAGAAATTCGATGCTCATCGACGGCTGCCGCAAATGGGAAATGCGCAATGGCTGGTATCGGGTCAGCCATTGCGGATTGCCCATCCTCGATCGGGCAGGTCATCCGGGATGCTCAGGAATGCAGAGGATAGCCGAAGGCATCGAGCAACTGGGCGGTTTCGAAGATCGGCAGGCCCATGATGCCGCTGTAGCTGCCGCGGATCTCCTCGATGAAGACTGCGGCTCGCCCCTGGATGCCGTAGGCTCCGGCCTTGTCCATCGGTTCTCCGGTGGCGACGTAGTGGCGGATCTCGGCGTCGGTCAGCGCACGGAAGCGCACTTCGCTGATGCTGGTACGGCTCTGGCGCTCCCTGCCGTCGCACATCGCGACCGCGGTAAGCACGTGGTGCGCGCGCCCGGACAGCCGGTGCAGGATCTCCTGCGCATGCTCGGGCGAGTCGGGTTTGCCGATGATGTCGCCATCCAGTTCGAGCGTGGTGTCAGCGGCAAGTAACGGCAACTGCGGCAGATGACGCCAGGCCAGACGGCGGAACCCGGAATCGGCTTTCGCCAACGCGAGGCGCTCGACGTAGTCCTCGACGCGCTCACCGGCCAGCGGAGATTCGTCGACCTCGTCATCCGGGCTGCGCTCGCTGCTGCGTGCGACCAGCAGGTTGAACTGAACGCCGATCTGGCGCAGCAGTTCGCGGCGCCGAGGGCTGGTGGAGGCGAGATAGATGCGGGGTGGCATGTCACTCCCTGTGGTACGGGTGGTTGCGGGTCACACTCCAGGCGCGGTACAGCGCCTCGGCGAGCAAGGGGCGCACCAGTGCATGCGGCAGGGTGAGGCTCGACAGGCGTAGCGACTCGGCGGCGGACTGGCGCAGCGCTGGCGCCAGTCCGTCGGGGCCGCCGATGATCAATGCGACCTCCTCGCCGCCGGCCTGCCACGCCGTCAATCTCGCGGCCAGTGCGCTCGTCGTCGTGTCGGTGCCGCGCTCGTCGAGGATCACGCGGCGGCAGCGCGGGGGCAGTGCGGCTTCGATGCGCGCCGCTTCGGCGGCCTGCATTGCGTCGACTGACTTGCCGCTGGTGCGCGGCTCGGCCTTGATCTCGACGAGCTGCAGTGGCAGTTCGCGCGGCATGCGGCGGGCGTACTCACGAAATCCCTCGTCGACCCAGGCGGGCATGCGCGTGCCGACCGCCACCACGACGAGCTTCATTCGCAGGCGCGGCCGCCCGGGATCGCGCTGGCCGGGTTCATTCCGGTGAAGCGTGGGGGCGTGCAGGAGTGGCAGCCGACCTGCGGCGGGTGGCGGGCACGGCCGTCCACATCTCTTCGAGCTTGTAATACTCGCGGATCGCCGGCTGCATGACATGGACGACGATATCGGCCAGGTCGATCAGGATCCATTCCCCGGTCTCTTCGCCTTCGACGCCGATCACTTCCCCGCCAGCCTCGCGCACGCGTTCCTGCACGTTGCGTCCGAGTGCGCGCGTCTGGCGACCAGACTGGGCGCTTGCGACCACGACGCGATCGAACAGCGGGGTGAGACGGGAGGTGTTGAGGACGGTGATGTTCTCGCCCTTGATCTCTTCGAGGGCTGCAACGACGATCTTTTCGAGTTTCTTGAGTTCCATCAGGCGCCCGGATAAAGGTGATGCCGTCGAATATAGTCGAGAACGGAATCGGGGAGCAAATAGCGGGGGCTGCGACCACAGCGCAGCTGATCACGGATCAGCGAGGCCGAGATCGCCAGCGGCGTCATCTCGAATGGCACGATGCGCCCGGCGGGCGAGCGCCTCAGGCCGGCTGGGTCGGATTCGATGCGCCCATCGGCGAGCTCGGCGAGTTCGGCCGGCAGGGCATCGGGCCAGCTTCGGGCGCCAGGCGTGCTGCCGGGGCGGTTCGCAACTGCGATGTGTGCCAGGCCCAGCAGTTCGCGCCAGCGGTGCCAGCCGGGCAGCCCGAGGAAGGCGTCGGTGCCGAGGATCAGCACCAGCGGGCGCTTCGGACCGAGTCCTTCGCGAAGATGCAGCAGCGTGTGCACCATGTAGCTCTTGTCCGGACTGCACACCTCGAAGGCCTCGACCGTGAGGCGCGGGTTGCCGGCGCAGGCCAGGCGTACCATCGCCAGCCGCTCGGCACCGCTCGCGAGCGGTACGGGGCGATGGGGTGGCGTGCCGGCCGGGATCAGGCACACGCCGGCGAGCTGGAGTGCCTCGCAAGCCTCCTCGGCAAGCCGCAGGTGGCCGACATGTACTGGATCGAAGGTTCCCCCGAGAAGCCCCAGTGGGCCGTTGTCAGTCGACGATGCGCTCATCGATGGTCGGGGGGGCAAACACGTCCTGGAGGTTGACGTAGAAACTGGCGAACATCACCGGGATCACGACGAGCGGCATCATCAGCAGCGCAAGGGTGGACAGCAGGGGCGAGATCGCGCCGATGGCCCCGATCAGGAGCCCTGGAAGCAGTGCGCCGAACAGGGTCAGCGCGAGGACGTAGGCGACGAAGGGGCGCCAGTTGCGCACGCAGGCAACGAAACTGAAGAACAGTGCCTTGCTCGCCGGCACCTGGAACCAGCCGGCGAGTGCGGGCGCGAACCAGTAGGCCATCACGATCGGCGTCGACAATGCCGTGGCGATCGCGAGCGAGTAGCTGAGGTCGGCAAGCGTGATCTCGTCGCGACCGAGCGGTTCGGCGCTCGTCATCAACCGCATCAGCAGTCCGCCGTCGAGCGCACTGCTCAGCCAGAGCGCCAGCAGATTGCCGATCAGGTACAGCCCCCCGATCGTCATCAGCGCGCCGAGGTTGCTGCGAAAGCCGGAGAACAGGATGTCCGGCCCGCTCTTTCGCCCCTCGTCGATTGCGCGGCAGGTGTTGAGCACCCCGAGCGAGAGCATCGGCATCAGCAGGAAGGCCAGCGGCTGGCCCACGAGCGGGATCGAACTGGCCACCAGCAGCATCAGCAGGTAGCTGAACGACGCAAAGGTCAGCAGCGGCGGGTTGCGGCGCCACAGGCGGACGCCCTCGGCGAGCCACGCCCAGCCGCGCTGGGGAGGAAGTTGCCTAGCTTGCATCGGGTCGGATTCCGGTCTTCGGCGCGACAGCGCGGGCGCCGCCCACGCCAGGATTCGGATCGGACGGTAGCTCAAGGACGTGCGCAGCGCGACGAATCAGGATATCCCGATACTCGTCGGGGTTCTTGACCATAACCAGCTCTCCGCTCTTCGGAAGGTGGAAGTCCTCGGCTCGCGACAGCCAGAAGCGCAGGGCCGCGGCGCGCAGGAGTGCCGGCCAGAACGTACGCTCCGCGCCCGTGAATGGCCGCTCGGCGTGATAGGCGCCGAGCAGCGCTGTGCAGCGCTCTGCGTCGAGTTCGCCATCGGCGGTCGAACACCAGTCGTTGACCGTGACCGCGACATCGAAGAGCAACACGTCGTGTCCGGCGAAATAGAAGTCGATCACTCCGCCGATGTGCTCGCCGTCCCACAGCACGTTGTCGCGGAAGAGATCGGCATGGATTACGCCACAGGGAAGCTGCGAGTAGTCCTGGCGTTCCTGGAACGCCAGTTCGGCATCGAGCAGTCTGCGATCCGCGGCCGGAAGGCTCGGTCGCAGGCGGGCAGCCGTCTGCGACCGCCACTCGGCACCGCGCGGATGCGACTGGCGGCGCCGGTAGGACAGGCCCGCCAGATGCAGCCCGGCGAGCATGGCCCCCACGCGCGCGCACCGCGCGGGTGTGGGGGCCATGTCCGATCGTCCGCTCAGCCGGGCCACAAGGGCGGCGGGGCGTCCGCTCAAGGTGCCGAGATATTCGTCGTCACGGTTGGCGATGGGTGCCGGCACCGGCAGGCCGTGGTGCGCAAGATGCGCCATCAGGTAGAGGTAGTAGGGCAGTTCGGAACGCGGGATCGCCTCGAACAGCGTGAGTACGTAGCGGCCCAGGGTCGTCGTGACGAAGAAGTTGCTGTTCTGGACGCCGGCCGGAATGCCCTCGAAGTCGACGAGCCGGCCGATCGCGTAGTGGCCGAGCCAGCCCGCAAGGCTGTCGGACGATACTGGGGTGAAGACGGACATGAGCTTCGATGTTCGGGTGCCGATCGCTCACCAGGACTTGAGCACCCACATCGGCACCGACAGCGGCGGGTTGGCACCCTGACGCACCATCACGCCGTCGCCTTTCTGGTCGACCAGGTAGTAGGGCACGCCGTGCGGAGGCGTGACCTTCACCATGTACAGGCGCCCCTTGTGGCGGTATTCCTCGACGGTGTCCTCGCCCCGCTTGAGAATCGTCACCTCGGGCTCGAACGCATCTTCACTGACTCCGGGCGGGGGTGGAGGCTCGGGCAGCGGTTCGAGCTGGGGGCGCTGCTGGGCGGCGAGCGGCGCAGCCAGCGCCAGCGAGAGGGCAAGGAAGAGAGTGCGGCGCATCGTGTTCTCCGGTAGTCGATCCGATTCTAGCAGAGCGCCGGGTGGCCGAAGCTGCGGCCGGCCCGGTGGACCGTGCTCACAGGTTGAGCATCAGTTCGTGTTCCTCGGGCAGCGGCAGGAAGCCGCGCGTCTCGTAGTGCTTGAAGATCGCCTCCACGACCTGCTCGGGCTCGTCGATGATCTGCACGAGATCGAGATCCTCCGGGTTGATCATGCCCTCGCTGACCAGGCGCTCGCGCAGCCAGTCGAGCAAACCTTTCCAGAACGGGCCGTGCACCAGGATGATCGGGATGCGGCGGCTCTTGCCGGTCTGGATCAGCGTCATCGCTTCGAGCAGTTCGTCGAGCGTGCCGAACCCGCCTGGCATCACGACGTAGGCCGAGGCAAAGCGCACGAACATGAACTTGCGGGCGAAGAAGTGCTGGAAGGTCTGCGAGATGTCCTGATAGGGGTTTGCGCCCTGTTCGCGCGGCAACTGGATGTTGAGCCCGATCGACGGACTCTTGCCGAAGTAGGCGCCCTTGTTGGCGGCTTCCATGATGCCCGGCCCGCCGCCCGAGATCACCGCGAAACCGGCGTCCGACAGCAGGCGCGTGATGCGCTCGGTGAGGAGGTAGTACATGTGGTCGGGTGGCGTGCGGGCACTGCCGAACACCGACACGGCGGGACGAATTGCGTTGAGGCGGTCGGTCGCTTCGACGAACTCGGCCATGATGCCGAACACGCGCCAGGATTCGCGCGCGTTGTAGCTGTGCGCGCTGCTGGCCGGAATGCGGCCGGGGAGCTTGTCTTTCATGAGGGTCTTGTTCTTGTCTGCAAGGTTGTACGGTACTGTTCCGGTTTTTCACCGCGCCGCATGAGTAGGACTGCGTGCGCGGCGCCATGGTTTCAGAGGATCGCCCATCATGCCCACGCTGCTGCTCGTCGACGGATCCAGCTATCTCTACCGGGCCTTTCATGCCTTGCCCGATCTGCGCAACTCGGCCGGTGAGCCGACCGGTGCGGTGCGTGGCGTGCTCTCGATGCTGCGACGGCTCGAGGCCGAATACGCGGCAGAGTATCGTGCCTGCGTGTTCGATGCCAAGGGCAAGACCTTTCGCGACGACTGGTACCCGGAGTACAAGTCGCACCGTCCGCCGATGCCGGACGACCTGCGTGCCCAGATCGCGCCGCTGCACGAGGGTGTGCAGGCAGAGGGCTGGCCACTGCTGGTCGTGGAGGGCGTCGAGGCCGACGACGTGATCGGCACGCTCACCCGCCAGGCGCTCGAAGCCGGTTGGGAGGTCGTGATCTCGACCGGCGACAAGGATCTCACCCAGCTCGTGCGCTCCGGCGTGCGCTGGGTCAACACGATGAACGATGAGGTGCTCGATGCGGAGGGGGTGCGGTTGAAGTTCGGCGTGCCGCCCGAACGCATCATTGACTATCTCGCGCTCGTTGGAGACAGCGTCGACAACATTCCCGGGGTTGAGAAATGCGGCCCCAAGACTGCCGTGAAGTGGCTGGACCAGTTTGGCTCGCTCGACAATCTCGTTGCCCATGCGGACGAGATCGGCGGCAAGGTTGGCGAAAACCTGCGCCGGCACCTGGCGTTCCTGCCCCTGGGGCGCAAGCTGGTCACCGTCGCGACCGACGTCGAGCTGCCGCTGACGCTGACCGATCTGGCTGCACGCGATGATGACCGGCCGGTGTTGCGCGCACTCTACGAGCGCCTCGAGTTCCGGGGCTGGCTGCGGGATCTCGATGCCTCCGAGGGAAATAGGGGACAGACCCCGGTTTCCGTTGAGCGGAAACCGGGGTCTGTCCCCGAGGATCCGCGCGACCCCGGGCGGCGCTATACGACGATCCGCAGCTGGGCGGCCTTCGATGACTGGCTCGCGCGCATTGAAGCTGCCGCGCTGACCGCCTTCGACACCGAGACGACGAGCCTCGACCCGATGGCGGCGCGCCTGGTCGGCATGTCATTCGCGGTCGAGCCGGGCGAGGCCGCGTACCTGCCGCTCGCGCATCGCGGTGCCGATGCGCCCGAGCAACTGCCGCTCGACGAGGTGCTGGCGAAGCTGCGGCCCTGGCTGGAGTCGGACGCCCGTCGCAAGGTCGGCCAGAATCTCAAGTACGACGCCCATGTGCTCGCGAACCATGGCATCCGGCTCGGTGGCATCGCTGACGACACGCTGCTCGAATCCTACGTGCTCGAAAGCGACAGGACGCACGACATGGATTCGCTCGCCGCCCGTCACCTGGGTCTGAAGACGATTGCCTACGCCGAGGTTTGCGGAAAGGGGGCGAAGCAGATCGGCTTCGACGAGGTCGACGTCGCGCGTGCGACCGAATATGCAGCCGAGGATGCCGACGTCACGCTGCGCCTGCACCGCGCGCTGTCGCCGCGGCTCGATGCGGAGCCGCGGCTAGCGGCGCTGTATCGCGACATCGAGATGCCGACGCTCGAAGTGCTGTTCGAGATGGAGCGAACCGGGGTGCTCGTCGACGCCTTCCTGCTCGCCCAGCACTCCGAAGAACTGGGCCGGCGGCTGCATGTGCTGGAGCGCGAGGCGCATGATCTGGCCGGGCAGCCTTTCAACCTCGGCTCACCCAAGCAACTCGGCGAGATCCTGTTCGGCAAGCTCGGGTTGCCGGTCGTCAAGAAGACCGCCACCGGTCAGCCCTCGACGGACGAGGAAGTGCTGCAGACGCTCGCCGACGACTATCCGCTGCCGAAGCTGCTGCTCGAACAGCGCGGGCTCGCCAAGCTCAAGAGCACCTATACCGACAAGCTGCCGCGCATGGTCAACCCGCGCACCGGGCGCGTGCACACCAGCTTCTCGCAGGCGGTGGCGGTGACCGGGCGGCTCGCCAGCTCCGAACCCAACCTGCAGAACATCCCGATCCGCACCGAGGAAGGCCGGCGCATCCGGGCTGCGTTCATCGCGCCGCGCGAGCACCTCATCGTCTCGGCCGACTACTCGCAGATCGAACTGCGGATCATGGCCCACCTGTCGGACGACGCGCGCCTGCTCGAAGCCTTTGCCCGTGGCGAGGATGTCCATCGCGCGACGGCTGCGGAAGTGTTCGGCGTCACGCCCGGAGAAGTCACGAGCGAGCAGCGCCGCTACGCCAAAGTCATCAATTTCGGTCTCATCTACGGCATGAGCGCCCACGGGCTGGCGAAGAACCTCGGCATCGACCGCGCCGCCGCGCAGAGCTGGATCGACCGCTACTTCGCACGCTACCCCGGCGTTGCCCGCTACATGGACGAGACGCGGGCGCGGGCAAAGGAACAGGGCTACGTCGAGACCGTGTTCGGCCGGCGCCTCCATCTGCCCGACCTGCGCGCCCAGCAGGTCGGCCGCCGTCAGGGCGCGGAACGTGCCGCGATCAACGCGCCGATGCAGGGCACGGCCGCCGATCTCATCAAGCTCGCGATGATCTCGACCGCCGCATGGCTGAAGGAGGCCGGCCTGCGCTCGCGCCTGATCCTGCAGGTACACGACGAACTCGTGCTGGAAGTTCCGGCCGCCGAGCTGGAAGTCGTGCGCCAGGAACTGCCCGCGCGCATGGGCGGTGTGGCCGAACTCAAGGTGCCCTTGCTGGTCGAGGTCGGGGCTGGGGAAAACTGGGATCAGGCACACTGAGTGGCGTCGCCGTGGCGGATCCTGCCCGTGTATACTCCGCTGTTTTCATGACAAAAACAGGCGCCTGCCAAGGCTGCGGGGCCTGATGAGGTAAGCCGTTGTCCCAGATCATTCTCGGCCTTTCCGGTGCATTGACGCACGACCCGTCTGCCGCGCTGTATGTGGACGGCAAGCTGGTTGCGGCGGCGGAGGAGGAGCGCTTCGTGCGCGACAAGCACGCCAAGCACCGCATGCCCTACGAATCGGCGCGGTTCTGCCTCGACTTCGCGGGGCTGCGCCCGGCCGACGTGAGTGCGGTTGCGATTCCGTTTGCGCCTGTGAGCCTGTTCGGGCCGGCGCGCTGGCACTACGCGAAGCGCTACTGGTATGCGCCCGACCGCGGACTGGATGCGATCCTGCTGGGCAACCGCCGCTACCACCGCTACAGGAAGCGCGTCGAATGGTGCCTGCAGCAGCTCGGCTTCGATCTGGCGAAGACCGAGATCGTGCCGGTCGAGCACCACCTCGCGCACGCTTCGAGCGCCTATCACTGCTCGGGTTTCCGCGAGAAGACCGCGATCCTCGGCATCGACGGCAAGGGCGAGTACGCCACGACCTTCTTCGGCTGGGGCGAAAACGGGAAGATCCACAAGATCAAGGAATTCTATGACCCGGATTCGCTCGGCGGCCTGTATGGCGCGCTGACCGAGTACCTCGGCTTCGAGATGCTCGACGGCGAATACAAGGTCATGGGCATGGCGCCCTACGGCGACCCGTCGAAGTACGATTTCTCGCGTCTGGCAAGGTTCGAGAACGGTGAACTCATCGTCGACACCGAGTATGCGAACGTGATCGGCCTGCGCCGCTACAAGGAAGGCGGCAAGGGCTACTACTTCTCGCCCAAGCTCGTCGAGTGGCTCGGGCCGAAGCGCGCCGGCGACATCGCCGACGACCCCTACATCCACTACGCCGCGAGCATGCAGAAGCTGTTCGAGGATCTCGCGCTGGCGATGATGGATCACTATCTCGGCGACCTCCTGCGCGAAACCGGCCGGCTCGCGTTTGCCGGCGGTGGCGCGCTCAACGTCAAGCTCAACCAGAAGATCATCGCACGGCCCGAGGTCAGGGAGCTGTTCGTGCAGCCAGCCTCGGGCGATTCCGGTACGGCGCTCGGTGCCGCCGCCTACGTGTCGGTAGCCCGCGGCGTACCGGTCGAGAAGATGGAACACGTCTATCTCGGGCCGTCCTACACCAACGAGGAGGTCATCGCCGCCTGCGCGAAGCACCCGGCGCAGCCGCGCTGGCAGAAGCTCGAGGACGTGCCGGCGACGATCGCCGCCCTCCTCGCCGAGGGCCATCCGGTGGCGTGGTTCCAGGGCCGCATGGAGTTCGGCCCGCGTGCGCTCGGTGCGCGCTCCATCCTCGGCTGCCCGAGTGCGGCCGGCGTGGCCGACCGCATCAATGCACAGATCAAGTTCCGCGAGCGCTGGCGCCCGTTCTGCCCCAGCATGCTCGACACGGTCGGCCCGCAGATGCTCGCGACCGATCACCCCGCGCCGTTCATGACCTTCACCTTCGAGGTCGCCGAAGCCTGGAAGACGCGCGTGCCCGAGGTCGTGCACGAGGATGGCACTGCCCGGGCGCAGGTGCTGCGGCGCGAGTTCAACCCGCGCTATTACGACCTGATGGTCGAACTGGAAAAGCTCACCGGCAACGGCGTGGTCCTCAACACCTCGCTCAATCGCCGCGGCGAACCGATGATCTGCTCGCCCGCCGACGCGCTGAACATGTTCTTCGGCTGCGATCTGCAGTACCTCGTGATGGAAGACATCCTGGTCGGGAAGGAAGCGTGAAGCCGCTGGCGGTGCATTGGGCGAGTTCCAAGCCGAACTTCGGAGACGTCCTGTCGCCGCTGATCTGCGCTCGCGTGTCCGGGCGCGAGATCGTATGGGCGCCGCCGGAACGCTGCGACGTCCTTGCACTGGGCAGCCTGATGCAGCGCCTGAAGGAACGTTTCTGGACTCACCGGGTGCACGTCTGGGGTTCCGGGTTCATCGACGAACCCGTCCCGCACGCGAGCCGCCACTACTATCACGCGGTACGGGGCCGCCTCACGCGAGACGCCGTGCAGGGGCTGCCCGACGATCTCGTGCTCGGAGATCCCGGCCTGCTGGCGCATCTGCTGGTCGAGGGGCGGGCGTTGCCTGCACAGCGTCAGCGCGTCCTGGTGATTCCCCACTACAAGGACCGCGACCATCCGGAACTGGCGGAGCTGGCGAGGCGGGTGCCGGGCGTGCGGGTGATCGACGTCTTCACGCCGGCGCTCGAGATCCTCGATGCGATCCGCGCTTCGGAGTTCGTCTTTGCGTCCGCGATGCATGGCCTGATCGCGGCCGACAGCCTCGGCGTGCCCAACGCCTGGTTGAGGCTCTCCGGAGCCCTGCGTGGCGGAGCGTTCAAGTTTCGTGACTACTACAGCGCCTTCGGCCTCGACGCCGTGCCGCGCACGCTGTCGGAGGCCCTGCTGCGGGATCCGGAGGCGGCGATCGGTGAGTACCGCAGGCCCGGACTTGCCCGGATCCAGGAACGGCTCGTCGAGAGTTTCCCGCGCGATGTCTGAGCGCACGGTCGTGAACCGGATGCGATTCGATTCGCCCGTTCCGGGGGCGTTCGTGATCAGCCTGCTGCTGTCTGCGGTTGCGATCCTGGGCAGCGACACGCTCAACCGCGACGGCATGCTCTATGCGTCGATCGCGCAGGTCATCCTCGAAGACGGCATGGCCTCGGCCCTCGCCCGCTTCGACTGGCTCGTGATGCCGGCACTGATGGCCGGACTGTCATGGCTGACGGGAATTTCCACCGAGCTGTCCGGGTATCTGCTGGGGGCCGTGCTGATGGCCGGGGCCTGCGCGCTGGCGGTCGCCTGCGTGCAGCGCATCGTGCCCGGGGGGGGGTGGCTGGCGACGCTGGTGGTGCTCGGCATGCCGGCGATCAACGCGATGCGCGACCAGATCGTGCGCGAGTTCGGGTACTGGTTTCTGTGTCTTCTTGCGCTGTGGTGGGCGCTGCGCTGGACTGAGCGCTACCGTTGGCGTGAGGCGATTCTCGCCCAGGTGTCGATCGCGGCCGCGATGGCCTTCCGGCTCGAGGCAGTGTTCCTCTATCCGGCGCTCATCGCGTGGCAGCTCACAGCCCGTGGCGATCGCCCGCGTGCGGTGCGCCTGGCCATGGTCGGCATCGGCCCCATCCTGGCGCTCATCGTGCTGGCCGGACTGCATGCGGCCGGGGTGCTGGCGCTGGAGACGCGTCTGACGGCCTATCTGGAGGCGATCGACCTGAGCTCGAAGGTGGGGGACTTCGATGCGCTCGCAGGCCTGCTCGCCGACGCCGAGAACTTCCGGTTTTCGCGCAATGATGCTCCGACGGTCCTGTTCGTCGGTCTGGTTTCCCTCATCCCGATCAAGTTCATCGCCCTGATGGGGGTGTTCGTCGTGCCCTTCGGCTACCTCTTCGCGAGCGGCGCGCTGCGTGCGAACCTCGCGCGCTGGGCGCCGTTCGGCTGGGTCGGCGCGGTCTATGTCGTCGTACTCGTCGCGTTCGTGACCAAGTACTTCTTCGTCACCGGCCGCTACGTCAGCTTTCTCGACCTCCTTGCAGCGCCGCTGGTCGTAGCCGGCTTCGTCCAGTTGCGCGAACGCTGGCGCAGGGTTTTCGCGCTCGTCGTCGTCCTTGGCATCGTGACGGCTGTCTCCAACGTCGTCTCGCTGTCGACCGCCAAGACCGATGTGGTCGAGGCTGGTCGATGGGTAGCGCGCCAGGCGCCCGGGCTGGACCGGGTCGCTTTCCAGGATCAGCGCATTGCCTACTACGCGGGCGCCGGGTACTGGCCCTGGATCGGCTTCGAGCGCGAGCAGGCACTGGCGCGGCTGCGGGCGGGTGGGCTCGACTACGTCGTGCTGGTGCTGGGGCCTGCCCGGGCTGACGACGACGTGGCGCACCTTCGCGCGAGCGGCCTGACCGTAGCCAGTCGCTTCGAGCGTGCCAATGGCGTCATGACCGTCGTCCTGGCGCGCGCCGCTCATTGACGGCGGACCCGCCGCTGCTCAGCGCTTGAGCCAGCGTACGACCGGGTTGCGCCGCAGGCGCCGCTTGAAAGCCACCTTCAGGTCATAGAGGCCGAACGCGACGGTGGTGCGCAGGCCGAGACGCAGCCCCGAACCGGCTTCGTAGCGCTCGATCAGTTGCCGGCGACTGGCACGGTCGAGCTTGTTGCAGACGCGCGACAGATCGGCGATGCGCTCGCCGACGGGGGTTGCGTGATCGTGGAAGCGGGCACGGCCGGTGTCGATCAGTGTGAAGGTAGGGTGCGCCTGCGCATCGCGCCCGACGAGCAGGTTGCCCCCGGACAGATCGCGGAAGAACACACCCCGTCCGTGCATCCGGACGAGAAAGCCGCCGAGGGCGTCGAAGACTTCGTCGCGGCCGTAGCCGGCATGCTCGACAGCGCCTTGTGCGTACGCGGCAAACAGGTCACGCAGCGAAAGCTCGCCCGGCACGAAGGCGCAGATGAACCAGTTGAGCGTCAGATCGGTGCGCACGCGCTCCTCGAACCACGCGACCGGTGCGGCCGCCTTCAGGCCCCGCCGGGCGAGCTCGGCCGTCGCGTTCCAGCTGCGCAGCCCCTTCGACGGCTTGAAGCGGTCGAGCAGGCGCTTCTGCGCAGGGATCCGGATGGGCTGCTTCACGACCAGCTGCGTGTTCCCCCCGCGCGGATCGGCCACGGTCCACACTGCGTTGCGTGCCTTGCGCAGCAGACGGTCGGAAGGCGGGGCGCCGATCCGCTCCGGGTGCAGTGCGTCGAGCAGCAGGCGGGCGTCCTGGGGCGATGAGGCGTGGATCATGCCTCGCCAGCGGTCGTCCTCGTGCACGTGGTAGCGGCCGCCGGCTTCGTGCGCGTGGATGCGCACGTCGCGAAGCGGCGCAGCGCCTTCCTGCACGCGCAGCGTGCGTGAAGCGGGCCAGAGCAGGAAGTGCGGGCTCTCCCCGATCACGGGTGGTACCTCGGGCAGTTCGCGCCCGTCGCGTGTCAGGCAGCGCGCACTCGCCAGGTCGTCCGCATCATAGAGATCGTGCAAGGCCACCGCGGCGCCATTGCGCGTCCACACCGCGTGCACCTGCTCTTCTGCCCTGAGGAAGGCATGGACTTCGAGGGTTTCGGCAGTTGGCACCCGGCCGGTATAGCGACTGCCCGGGATCAATGCCGCGATGCCCGCGCACGCCTGGAACGCCGGTCGACGGCGAAAATCGGCGACGCTGCCCGAAACCGACGCATAGTGGGTGATGCGTTCGAGAGCGGGATAGGGCGCGCCGTCGTCGTCGACCAGTCCCTCGCGATGGCAGATCAGCGGGCCCCAGCCGGCCCGTTCGAGCGCACCCGATGCGGCGCACAGCAGGAAGTAGCGGCTCAGGTAGTCGGCCTGTTTCTGTTCGCCGTCTTGCAGCAGCCGCTCGATGCGCGGCAGGGTCCAGAATGCGGCCGGCGAGTGCAGCACCGGCACCCCGGCGCGGGCTCCGATGTGCTGCAGCAGGCGGGCCTTCTTGATCAGGTTGAAGCGGTGCAGGCCGGCGAGCCGGTGTCCGAGGATCTTGTGGTCGAAGCGCTCCGGTTCGGTGCAGCGCTCCGAGAACAGGTTGTTGGTGTGGACGTCGGGCAGGCAGCGGCGTGCGCCGAGCATGGCCAGCAGGCCGATGTTCCAGGGCGGTTCGAAATCGGTGACGTTCGGGCCGGCGAGCCGCAGGCCGTGCGCACGCACGAGCGGATGGGCGATCTGCCAGGCGGCCAGGAATCCCGCCAGGCTGTGCCCTGCCCAGCGTTTTCGGTTGACGGTCGAACCGATCTCGATCATTTCGATGCGGGTCGCCCAGCGCTCGAGCGTGTCGTGGACGAAAGCCTGCCATTCGGCCTGCGCATCCGGGTGCTCCATGCGGCGCGCGGCATCGGCTGGCTGCACGAGATGCAGGCTGACCCGCAGACCGCTTTCGCAGAGTCGATCGAGAAAGCGGCCGACGTGGCGATCGGCGTCGCCGTAGCTGAAGTCGAGGCGAACGTGGCGGATGCCGAGGTCGCCCAGACAAGCGATCACGTAGGCATCGGTCGCGGGGTCGGGTGAGCTTGCCACTGCGACCGAGAGGAAATCCGTGGCAACGGCATGGCCGCTGCCGGGCCGGTCGCCGTCGGCCAGCCGCAGATCGCCGGCAAGTGCGCGCGCGGCGAGCGCCCGCACGAACTCGATCCGCAGCGACGGACCCGTGTTCCGGTGCTCGGGAACGGTGTTCGTGGTCGGTGCGTTCATGGCGGCGGTGCCTGCCTGCTGCTGCGGGATCGCAACAGATCGAGGTCGAGCCAGTCGCGCTCGGCGGCCATGCGTTGCATGCGCCGCAGGTTGCGCGCACGCAGCAGGCGACCGAGCGGGCGGCGATGCACGCGTACGTCGGAGATGTCGATCAGTCCGAGCCGGCCGTCCGGCGTGCGCACGACATTGCCCAGGTGCAGCGAGCGGAAATAGACCCCGCGTTCATGAAGCTGGCGCACGAAGCGGTTGAATTCGTCGCGGAGCGCTGATCGGTGCGCCTCGTCGAGCCCTGCTCCGATCAACTGGCGCAGCGTCGAGCCGGGCAGGGGGTGGTAGTGCACGGCGTCGCGTGCGATCGCCGGCACGCGCCATACGGCGATCACCTGCGGGCACGGGATGTCGAGACGGGCCAGCGCGGTGGCGTTGTCTGCGAAGCGCTGCGCGTACGGGTACCAGGCTGCCGACGAGATCAGGCGCTTGCGCCGGAAGAGCTTCAGGAAGCTGCCGTCGGCCAGGCGCAGGACCTTGTCGCCGAGCCGGTCGGCTTCCAGCACCTGGGCGCCGGCGCGCAATGCGAGATAATCCTGGTATTCGAGTGGGTTCAAGAAGGCATCCGACCGGGCGAAAGCGGCATTCTATCGCCTCAAGGGGCGCTCCGGAGCCGCCGGCGGGGGCGTGCTACACTCGCGCGTCGAATCGCACCGCCAGAGTCCCGCGCCACATGCAGCCTTCCGGCTCCGCACATGCCTCGTCGCTGAAGATCTATCTGCGCCTGCTCGGGCATGTGCGCCCCTTCATCGGCCTCTTCGCGATCAGCCTCGTCGGCTACATGATCTTCGCCTCGTCGCAACCGATGATGGCGGCGATCCTGAAGTACTTCGTCGACGGCCTCGTCGACCCGTCCGGCGAGGTCCTGCAGGGGCTGCCGCTGGTCGCGGGCCTTCCGCTCATGCATGCCGTGCCCCTGATGCTCGTGGCCGCCTCGGCCTGGCAGGGCCTTGGCTCGTTTCTCGGCAACTACTACCTTGCGCGCGTTTCGCTCGGCCTCGTCAACCGCCTGCGCAGGGCGCTCTTCGACAGCCTGCTGCGCCTGCCCAACGCCTGGTTCGACCAGAACAACTCGGGTCATCTGATCTCGCGCATCACCTACAACGTGACGATGGTGACCGGTGCCGCGACCGACGCGATCAAGACGGTCGTGCGCGAGGGCATGACGGTGATCTTCCTCTTCGCCTACCTGCTGTGGATGAACTGGAAGCTCACGCTGGTGATGGTTGCGATCCTGCCGATCATCGGTGTCATGGTGAGCAGCGCGAGCCGCAAGTTCCGCCGCCACAGCCGCAAGGTCCAGACCTCGATGGGGGACGTCACCCACGTCGCATCGGAGACCATCCAGGGCTATCGCGTGGTGCGCAGCTTCGGCGGCGAAGCCTACGAGTCGGAACGTTTCCGGGTCGCCAGCGATGCCAACATGGACAAGCAGCTGCGCATGGTGAAGACCGCTTCCCTGTTCACGCCGGCCCTCCAGTTCGTGACCTTCAGCGCGATGTCGGTGCTGCTCTTCCTCGTGCTCCTGATGCGCGGAGAGGCGTCCGCCGGAGACCTCGTCGCCTACATCACCGCGGCCGGCCTGCTGCCCAAGCCGATCCGCCAGCTCTCCGAGGTCAGCGCGACGATCCAGAAGGGGCTGGCGGCGGCCGAGAGCATCTTCGCCCAGCTCGACGAGGCGCCCGAGCGCGATCTGGGCACGGTCGAACGCGAGCGCGTCAGCGGCCGGCTCGAAGTGCGCGATCTCGGGTTCCGCTATCCGGGGGCCGAGGACAAGGTGCTCGACCAGGTCAGCTTCACGGTAGAACCCGGGCGCATGGTCGCGCTGGTGGGCCGTTCCGGCAGCGGCAAGACGACGCTCGCGAGCCTGATCCCGCGCTTCTATCCCCACGACGAAGGCCAGATCCTGATCGATGGCGTGGAGGTCGAGGCGTATACGCTCAAGAACCTGCGCCGCCACATCGCACTCGTCACGCAGCATGTGACGCTCTTCAACGACACGATCGCGAACAACATCGCCTACGGCGATCTTGCCGGTGCACCGCGCGCCGCGATCGAAGCGGCGGCCGAGGCGGCCTGCGCACGCGAGTTCATCGACCGCCTGCCACAGGGCTTCGATACCCTCGTCGGCGAGAACGGCGTGCTGCTCTCGGGGGGCCAGCGCCAGCGGCTGGCGATCGCGCGTGCGCTCCTGAAGAACGCACCGATCCTGATTCTCGACGAGGCCACCTCGGCGCTCGATTCCGAGGCCGAACGCCATATCCAGGCCGCACTCGACCGCGCGACCGAAGGGCGCACCACGCTCGTCATTGCCCACCGCCTGTCGACGGTCGAGAAGGCCGATGCAATCATCGTCCTCGAACATGGTCGGATCGTCGAACAGGGCACGCACCGCGAACTGCTCGCACGCGACGGGGCCTATGCGCGGCTGCACGCGATGCAGTTCCGCGACTCGCCCGGCGCCTGAGCGCGACGGCCGGGCGCGCGCCCGCGCGCGGAGAACGCTCGATGAACTACCTTGCACATGCCTGGCTTGCCGGAGCAGCGCCCGCCGATCGCATCGGTGCGTTGCTCGGCGATTTCGTCAAGGGGCCGCTGCCCTGCGGCTTGCCGGCCGACGTCGCCGAAGGGGTACGCCTGCATCGCCAGATCGACAGCTTTGCCGACCATCATCCCGCCTTCCGGCGCAGCCGGGCGCGGATCTCGCCGGAGCGCCGGCGTGTCGCGGGCATCCTCGTGGACATGTTCTACGACCACTTCCTCGCCTGCCACTGGTCGCGCTTTCACCCGCTGCCGCTGGAGCGCTTCACTGCCGACACCTATGCGCTTCTTGCCGACTGCCACGAGATCCAGCCACCCCGTTTCGCCGCGCTCTTTCCGAGCATGCGCGATGGCGACTGGCTCGCCTCGTACCGCTCGCCCGACGCCATCGCCGCCGCACTCGAGCGCATGTCGCTGCGCATGCGGCGGACCGGCCTGCTGACCGGAAGCGGCACCGAGCTGTACGCACACTATCGCGGCTTCGAAGAGGATTTCCTCGCCTTCCTGCCCGATGCGCGCAGTCATGTCGAAGCCCTGCGACGGGCGCGCGCCTGAGCGCAGGCAGACGGGGCATCCGGTACGAAGGACGGGACGCTTGTCCGGCTAGGTCGGGTCTGCGGCGGCAATCAGGACGGCCGGTGCCAGCAGCACTGCGAGCGCGATCCCGAGCGCGAGGGTGGTGCCGAAGCCCGACAGGGCCGGCATCGAGGACAGCGCGAGCAGACCGAAGGCGAGCAGGGTGGTGGTCGATGAGAGCAGCACGCCGGTGAGTGCCGCGGCCTCGCGGCCTTCCGCGCGGTCGCGAACCGCTTCGAAGAGGAAGATCGCGTAGTTGATCCCGACACCGAGCACGAGCAGCAGCGCGAGCACGTGGAAGAGCGTGAGGGGTGTGCCGAGATGGCCGAGGACGCCGAGTGTGAGGAGCTGGGCGAGCACGGTGGGGATCAGGATCCGCGTCGCCGCGCGCGCTCCATAGTGCCAGGCGAGCAGGCCGAAGATCACCAGCGTCGCGGCGACCACGCCGCCGGCGCCCAGGCGCCGGACCTCGCCGAAGAGGCGCGAGACTGCGCCCGGCTTGTCGACGAGGCTCACGCCCGGGAGCGCATCGGCTGCGCGTGCGAGCGTCGCGACGTCGCGATGCCCGCCCGGCAGCGCCACGGTTGCAAGCGCGGTCGCGCCCCGTTCGCCGAGCCACAGGTGGCGCATCGGCAGCGACAGCGGCGAGGCGAGCCAGTCCTGCGGCGTCAGGCAGGGGCTCCCGGCATCGAGTGCCGCTCGCCAGGCAGCAACCGGTTCGGGGCGGAAGCCGGCATCGAGGAGCAGGGTTTCGGCGGCTGCGGCACTGGCCCTCAGGCGCGCACGGTCGGCCTGCTGGGTGTGGCAGGACGGAACGAAGCGCGAGACCGCCTGCAGGCGGACGCCGGCCTCGGCCAGTCGTCGCGTCAGCATTTCCTCGGTCCGCAGGAGGGATTCGGCATCGCGTCCCTCGATCAGGAAGAACTGGCTCCCGGCTTCGAGCCCGGTCAGGATGCGCAGGCGGTTCTCCTCATCGAGCACCGCGGGCGGGGACTGGATCAACAGGCGGACGTCGTCGTTTGCGCGCAGTTGCAGCCAGCCCGGTGCGGCGGCGGCGAGCAGGGCGAGCGCGACAGCGGCGAAGCCGCGTGGCGAGACGCGCGCGCGCCACAGCGCGAGCCAGCCATTGCACAGCGCGAGCAGGCGGCCCGGCGTCCAGCGCTGCGGGGCCGCCAGCAGCCATGGCATCACCAGCACGACCACCAGCCAGGCCGCGACCAGCCCCGTGAGCGCGAACACCGCGATCTGGCGCAGGGCCGGGAACGGCGTCAGGCCAAGGGCGGCGTACCCGACCACGCTGGTCGCGAGTGCGGCGCGCAGTGCCGGCAGCACGGCCGTGAGGCCACGGCGCGGATCCCAGCCGGAGCCGGCGCGCAGACGCGCCGAGCAATACTGGATCGCGTAGTCGATCGCCTCGCCGATCAGGCTTGCACCGAACACCAGCGTCATCAGGTGCACCTGGCCGAAGGCAAGGCGCGTGGCCAGCGCACCGGCGCACAGCCCGGTGCCGACCGACAGCAGGCCGAGCAGCAGGGGGCGTGCCGAACGGTAGGTGAAGAGCAGCAGCAGCACGATGCCGCCGAGCGAGCCCAGGCCGATCAGGCGCACTTCCGCCTCGGCGCTGCTGCGCGCCGCGTGGGCGTGGAAGAGCGCGCCGGCGCGCAGCACCGTCGCCTCCGGCCGCTTGACCCGCAGCGCGTCCTCTGCACCCGTGAGCCGGGAGAGGACCCCGGTCTGGATGGCCGGATCGAAGGCCGAGCCGGCCAGTTCGGCCGTGACCAGCAGCCACCAGGTGTCGCCTTCGCGCAGCGTCAGCCAGCCGTCGTCGAGATCGAGGTGCAGCTCGCGCAAGGGAAGTCCGGCGAGCCAGTCGTCGAAGAACCCGAACGGATCCTCGGCCAGCGGCAGGACACCGCGTGAGGCAAACGGGTTGGCGAGACGGGCATCGAGGTGTGCTGCCAGGAGATCCGGTGCGGCAAGCCAGGCGCGCGCGGCTTCGCTCAGCAGTCCGGTACGAAACGGCGCGTACAGCTCCAGCAGGTGGTCGACGCCCTGTGCCGGAATGCGCCCGCTCACCGCGCGCAGCAGCGGGTCGCCGGCGAGCGACGTGGCGAAGGTTGCGGCCGCGGCGCGTGCGTCTTCGCGCCCGGGCGCGCCGATCAGGAAGACGACGCGCTCTCCGCTCAGGCGGCCAAGGCGCGCAGCGGCCTCCTCGGCCAGCGGATTGCGCTCGGTTTTCGGCAGCAGGGCCAGCAGATCGGTCTCGATACGCGCGGCGGTCGCGAACTGCCAGACGGTCGCAACGACGATTGCCAGCGCGAGCAGCAGGCCGCCCCAGGCACGCCCCCGCACCTATCGCGCTCCCAGAAGTTGCGCTTCGGCAGGGGAGAGGGTCTGGCCGCGCTGCGGATTCGTGAAATCGATCCGGGTATGGTCGCCGCCGCGCTCCTCGACCTCGATGTGGGTGATGAACGCACCGCCCTCGGCGCGGATGCGGGTGAGAAAGCGGTCGAGCGGGGCGATGGGCGTCAGCTCCAGACGCCAGGCCAGTTCGTCGCCGCTGGCCGCGATCGTGAACTGCGTGTCGAGAGCTCCCGTGTCGCCGCTGAAAAGCGCTTCGAACACGCGCCCGACCTGCGCGAGCGCGGGCAGTTCGCGGGCGCTGCGCACCGTGCTGGTGCCGTCGGGCGCAAGCTCGGTGACGGTCTCGGGGGTGATGGCGTAGCCGATGCGGTACGGTGCCTCGATCTGCCAGATCACGCCGTGGCCGCGCGCGAACACGAGCTCGCCGTGCGTCGTGAGCGGGCGGCGCAGTGCGGCCAGCGTCTTGATCTGCGTGAAACCGGCGCGCACCACGGCCGCCTGCGCAAGGCGCGCGCTCACGGCAGGCGGAAAGGCGGATGCACTGTCGGCCGCACTGGCCGACGGGGGCAGCGCGGCGGTCGCCAGGAAGGCCACGAACGCGAAGGCGAGGCCGCGCCAGGGGCGGCAGCCAGGTGGCGTGCGTTCAGCGCTCACGATTGAGCCGCTCGAACAGGATCGCTGGCGAGACGAACTGCAGCTCACCGCTCGCGGCCTCGACCGCGACCTGGATCGTGTAGCCGCGCGTCAGGCGTTCGCCGCTCGCGACATCGTGGATCTCGTAGCCGATCTTGAGCCGGTTCTCGTGTTCGAGCAGCCGCGCCTCGATGCGCAGGCGCTGGCCGTAGCGCGCCGGGCGCACGTACTTGAGACGGCATTCGACGACCGGCCAAAGGTAACCCGAGTCGCGCATCTGCGGGTAGTCGTAGTCGAACTGCTGCAGCAGCGCGCAGCGTGCGATCTCGAAGTACTTCACGTAGTGGCCGTGCCAGACCACCGCCATGACGTCGACGTCGTGGAACGGGACTTCGACCTCGATGCCGTGTCGCCACTCGCGCATCAGTAGAGCTCCCAGGCACGGCCACGCAACTGGGCCAGGGTTGCGCGCAGGTCGGCTTCGAGGGGGCGGTCCTCGGCCAGGAGTTCGACCTGTCCGCGGACGGCGTCGCGGAAGCGGCGCACACCCTCGGCGAGGCTGGCGTCGGGCAGGTCGCCCTGGCGCTGGCGCAGTTCGAGTGCCTGCGTGGCCGCCAGCACGAGCGCCGCGCCGACCTGCTCGGCCAGTTCGATCACGCGCAGGCAGTCGCGCGCGGCGATCGTGCCCATGCTGACCTTGTCCTGGTTGTGGCATTCGGTCGAGCGCGAGAAGCTCGTCATCGGCATCGTGTTCTTGAGTGCTTCGGCGGTCCACGCCGAGACGCCGATCTGCACCGCCTTGAAGCCGTGGTTGATCGCCGCACGTGCGCCGCGTGCGCCCGAGAGGTTCTGCGGCAGGCCGTGGTTGTAGCGGCTGTCGACGAGGAGCGCGAGCTGGCGGTCGAGCAGGTCGGCGATGCTTGCGACGGCGTTCTTCATCGCGTCCATCGCGAACGCGATGTGCCCGCCGTAGAAATGCCCGCCGTGCAGTACCCGTTCGAGATCCGGATCGATGATCGGGTTGTCGTTGGCGCTGTTGAGTTCATTCTCGATGTCGCGCCGCATCCACGGCAGTGCGTCGCGCAGGACGCCGATCACGTGCGGGGCGCAGCGGATCGAGTAGCGGTCCTGCAGGCGCATCGGTGCGCCGGTCTGGGGCAGTTGCGCGAGATCGGTGCGGATCCAGGCTGCGACCTCGTTCTGTCCGGCGTGCGGCTTGACCGCGAAGAGGGCGGCGTCGAAATGGTTGGGGTTGCCGCGCGTCGCGATCGCGGTGAGTGCGGTGATGCGGGACGCCAGCCGCGACAGGTAGTCGGCGCGCAGCCACGCGAGGCAGGCGAGCCCGGTCATCACCGCCGTGCCGTTCATGATCGCCAGCGCCTCCTTCGGCGCCAGTACGATCGGTGCGATGCCGGCCGCGGCCAGGGCCGGGCCGGCCGGCACCAGCTCGTCGCCCTGCCAGACTTCGCGCTCGCCCATCAGCACCGCCGCGAGGTAGGACAGCGGCGTCAGGTCGCCGCTCGCACCGACCGAACCTTCGGACGGCATGCGCGGCAGGAGGTCGTGCTGCAGCAGCGCGGTGATGCGCTCCAGCAACACCGGGCGCACGCCCGAGTAGCCGCGCGCGAGCGAGGCGAGGCGGGCGGCGAGGATCGCCCGCGTCTGCTGGCGCGAGAACGGCTCGCCGAGGCCGCAGCCGTGAAAGCGCATGAGGTGGATCGGCAGTTCGGTGGCGAGATCGAAGGAGACGCCGACCGAGCACGAGTCGCCATAGCCGGTCGTCACGCCGTAGATCTCGCCTTCGGCGGCGAGCAGGCGTTCGACAAACGCCGCGCCGCGCGCGATGCGCTCGCGGAAGGCGGGCTCGTCGCACAGCGTCGCACCGGTGCCGCCGGCGATTGCGGCGACCTCCTCGATCGTCAGTTCGCGGCCGCCGATCACCGGGGGAGCGAGGACATCTGCGGGAAGGGGTCTGTTCATGGGCGCCAGAAATCGTAGAAGTTGAACCACTGGTAGGGTGCGCGGCGGCAGTGATGCGCGAGCCGCGCGGCGTAGCGTTCGAGGGAGTGCCGCAGGGCCTCTTCACGGCGCGCACGCGGCAGCTCGATGCGTTCGGCGAAGGGCTCGAAGGTGACCTCCCAGCCACGCTCGCCGTCCGGCAGGCAGAAGAAGAGATACACCGGGCATTTGAGGAGGCTCGCGAGCACGCAGGGTCCGTGCGCGAAGGCGGCCGGGTCACCAAGAAAATCGACGCGTGTGACGCGTCCGTTGTCGGCGGGCGGTGTGCGGTCGCCGACGATGAAGAGCAGCTCACCGCGCTCGATGCGTTCGGAAAGATCGATCGCCGTCTGCGGACCGAGCTGCGAGACCTGGATCAGGTTGACCGCGAAACCGGGGTTCACCCGTTCGAGCAGGGCGTTGAAGCGCAGCGCGTGGTCGGTGTAGACGATCGCGTTGATGGCGCGCTCGCCGAGCCGGTTTGCGAGGGCGCGCGCCATCTCGAGATTGCCCAGGTGCGAGCCGATCACGACCGCACCGCGTCCGCTTGCGCGCAGCGCGTCCAGCGCGGCGTGGTTCGGAAAGCGCACCCGCGCCGGATCGATGCGCCCCATCCAGGCGGCGACCTTGTCGAGCGCGGCCTCGGCGAAGGCGAAGAAATGGCGGAAGGTGTCGCGCCGGCGCGGCGGATGGTCGAGGCCGCCGGCCCGGTGCAGGCGGTTCAGATAGTCGCGCGAGGCGGCGCGCGCGGCCGGGGCGGCGAGGTAGAACCAGGCCGTCACGGGATAGAGCAGGGCGCGGGCGGCGCGGTGGCCGAGCAGGCGATAGAGGCCGAACGTGAACTGCAGCCCCCAGGCCGAACCCCGTTCGCCGATGCGCGACCAGTGCGCGGCGCGGCTCACGGCGCGAGCTTCCCGCCAAGCCGGCGTGCAAGGAGCCAGGGCAGGCGTGCGAGCATGCCGCACACGAGCCGCGTGTGGGTCCACGAGATGCGCAGGTTGTCGCGCAGCATGCGAAAGTGCGACAGGCCGCCGGCCGGATAGGTGACCCGCGTCGGCAGGTTGCGGATCCGCACGCCGCGCCAGACGAGGCGCACCAGCACCTCGATGTCGAACTCCATGCGCGTGCCGAGCCGGGCCTCGTCGATCAGGCGGCGGGTGGCGGCCAGCGGATAGACGCGAAAGCCGCACATCGAGTCGCGGATCTCGAACGACAGGGTCTCAACCCAGACCCACACGTGGGTCGCATAGCGCCCGTAGAGGCGTCCCTTCGGCACCGAGGGGTCATAGGCCGGCACGCCGCAGATGAGCGCTTCGGGTTCGGCCCGCGCGGCGGCGAGAAAGCGGGGAATGTCCGCGAGATCGTGCTGGCCGTCGGCGTCGACCTGCAGGCCGTGGCTGCAGGCGTCGTCGTGCGCGGCGCGCAGGCCGGTCATCACCGCTGCGCCCTTGCCGCCGTTCCCGGCGTGCCGCACCAGATGCACGCCGGGCACCCGGAGCGCGATCTCGTCGAGCACGGCGGCGGTGTCGGCGGCGCTGCCGTCGTCGATGAGGTAGATCGGCAGACCGTGCGTTGCCAGCGCGGCGACCGTCGCACCGACGGTGGCGCCGTGGTTGTAGACCGGCACGATGAAGCAGGGGCTGAAGTTCATGGTGCCGCCGCCTCGGCGAACTCGATCCGACCGGATGCGTGCGTGCCGGCGTCCGACCCCACCGTGAAGTCGATGCGGCCGGTGGCCGGATCGAATGCGAGGCGCATCTGCAGGGTGGTGTCGGGTGCGACGCGCTTGAGGAACTTCAGCCGGCTCAGGCGCGAGAACCGGCCCCGCAGCGGGAACAGGCGGCGGGCATGGAGCATGACCCAGTGGACCTCGGCGACGCCGGGCAGGATCGGAAAGCCCGGGAAATGACCGGCGAAGAGCTCAAGCCCGGCCGGCACGAAAAGCTCCAGCACGACGCTGCCATCGGAGTCCTGGCGTTCGCGCACGACTTCGGGAAGGGTGCCCGCGGACCCCGATCCGGGCCCTTCGGCCTCGAACAGTGCTGCCACCGCTGCTGCTGGAAGCTTGCCGCGTTCGTTGTAGGGCAGGGCCGGCACGATGCGCCAGCGGCGCGGCAGCAGCACGGCGTCGAACCAGTGCGCCAGATGGCGTCGCAGGTTGTCGCCGAACCCGCGCCGGCCTATGGCTTCCAGCATCCGCGCGCCTTCGGGTGTCGCCACGACGGCTGCGCCGAGGCGCTGACGGGTTCCGCCGCGCGCGGGCAGCACCGCCAGCGCCGCTTCGCGCACCCAGGCATGAGCGGCCAGGCGCGATTCCATCTCGGCGAGCGAAAGCCGCTTTTCCTCGATCTTGACGACGCGGTCGATGCGCCCGGTGAGACGGAAGCGGCCGTCGGCCAGCGCAACGCCGCCGTCGCCGGTGGCACGCTCCGCGGCATCGGGCAGGAAGGGCGAACGCAGGCACAGCACCCCGTCGCGATCGAAGCGCACGGTGACTCCCGGCAAGGGCGTCCAGAGGTCCTCGCCTTCCTGGCGCCGCCATGCGATGCCGCCGGTTTCGGTGCTGCCATAGACCTCGACCGGCGCCTGTCCCAGCGTCGCGAAGTACTGCCCGGCGACGCTTGCGGAGAGCGGGCCGCCCGACGAGAAGATCGCGCTGCAGCGTCCGCGCAGGGCTTCGAGCGCGACGAGTTCGGGCAGGCGCGCGAGCTGCGCCGGGCTCGAGACCAGCAGCGCCGGTCCGAGCGTGGCGAGACGGGCGAGCAAGAGTTCCGGCACGTCGCAGGTTCCGGCATCGAACGGACGCCCGGCCGCGAGCGGCCACAGCAGGCGGAAGAGCAGGCCGTAGATGTGGTGGTGCGGTGCGGTCGCGAGCACCGGACCGGGCAGTGCGCCCCATTGCGCCTGCAGCGTCGCGACTTCGGCATCGAGCTGCGCGAGGGACTTGGCGATGCGCTGCGCGTCGCCGGAAGTGCCCGAGGTGAAGAGATCGAGGCCGCAGTGCGCAGGGTCGAGCGGCGCGAACGGCACGAGTGGTGTGCGCCCGGCGTCGGCTGCGCCTGCGGGGAGGTTTGCGAGCGTTGCGTCGTCGAGACGGGCGTCGGCCTCGCCGGCCACCGCCTCGATCGCCCCGGGCTGTTGCGAGGGTGGAATCAGCGCGCGCCGGCCGGCCTGCCAGACGGCAAAGAGCGCGACGGCGAAATCGAACGGATCGGCGCAGGCGAGCAGCCACTGCCGGGCGTCGCTCCGGGCGACGAACGCATGCACGGTGCGCACGCGCCGTTCGAAGTCCTGCCAGGGCACGAGGCGCGCGCCGATCCAGGCGACCGGGTGATCCGCAGGGCGCCCGCGGGCGAGGAGTCCGGCGAGGGGGAGGAAGGCCGGTGGCGTCATCGTCCGCCCGCCTGTGCACCGAAGCGCAGGCGCCGGTAGGCCCACTCGCCGGCGAACAGGGCGCCGATCAGCAGGTAGGCGACAAGGCCGTTGTACAGCACCCAGATCTCGGGCGAGGCGGCGAAGGCGGTCCAGGCCGCGATCGCGCCGTTGGCGGCAAAGAAGGCGCACCAGAGCTGGGTCACGCGGCGCGTGTAGGCGACGGCCTCGGGCGGCAGCGTGCCGTGACGCAGGCGCGCGATGCGCTCGACGACGCTCGGCGGGCGCGCGAGCGACAGGGCGAAAGCGGTGAAGAGCAGCGCGTTGATCACGACCGGATAGCTCCTGACCCAGGCCGGATCGTTGGCGAGCCACAGCAGCGCGGCGATCGCGAGCACGCTGCCTGCGGCCAGCAAGGCACGCCAGCCCGCCGCCCACACAGCGGTCAACATGCGGCGCGGCAGGCGCGTGAGCAGTAAGGCGAGCAGCGCGAGGCCGACCACGCGCGGCTCGAAGCGCTGCAACGCGAAGTACACGACGAAGGGCAGCGCGACGAACAGCGCGCCGCGCGCTACGGCCAGGCTGCGCATGGCGCTCCGCTCAGGCCGCCAGCAGTTGCCGTGCGGTCGCGATGACGTCGCCGACGGTGCGCACGTGCTTGAAATCCTCGGGCTTGATGCGCTTGCCGGTCAGTTCCTGCACCTGGATCGCGAGATCGACGGCATCGATGCTGTCGAGCCCGAGTTCGGAGAAGAGGTTCGCGGCCGGGGTGACCGTCTCTGCGTCGACCTCGAAGTTCTCGACGAGGATGTCACGCAGGCGCGCGAGGAGGTCGTCATCGGTCATGGTGATGGTCATGGTCAGACTCCCTGCGGCTGACGGGTGGCAATGAGGCGCGCGAGGCTCTCGACACTGCGGAAATGCTGCTTCAGGTCGGGGTCGTCGGAGCGCAGTTCGAGGCCGAAGCGCTTCTTGAGCGCGATCCCGAGCTCGAGCGCGTCGATCGAGTCCAGTCCCAGTCCTTCGCCGAACAAGGGTGCAT
The DNA here is from genome assembly GCA_023383815.1 of Rhodocyclaceae bacterium. Classification (GTDB taxonomy): domain Bacteria; phylum Pseudomonadota; class Gammaproteobacteria; order Burkholderiales; family Rhodocyclaceae; genus JACOUN01. The sequence continues at coordinate 62,285 of JAHDYG010000007.1, read as the reverse complement.
CGGTGACGATGTCGTCGGGGGCGAGGTCCTCCAGCTCCAGAGCTTCGATGATGAGCTCCTTGATCGCGGATTCAAGTTCGGTCATGGCGCTTCAGTTCCTGTGTGAAATGCTGTTCGAGATGGGCGGTCAGCCTGCGCGCAGCGAGGCTCGCCGGCATGCCCGGCGTGAGGTGGTCGGTGATGCGGATCGGCGTGCCGGCTTCGACCCGGTAGCGGAAGGCGTGCACCGGGATGCGGTACCACGGCATGCCCTTGGCGAGCGTCGGCGGATCGCAGCGCAGCACCACAGGGAGGATGTCGCACCCGCTGCGCAGCGCGATGTGGGCGGCCCCGCGCGACAGGTGCAGCGGCTGGCCGGGGACGCTGCGCGTGCCTTCCGGAAAGACGATCAGCGGCTGGCCGTCTGCGAGTGCTGCGGCGCAGTCGTCGATCAGCCGCTCGGGCGCATCGTTGCGGATGTAACCGGCGGCGCGCACGACGCCGCCGTAGAACGGGCTCGCCCACAGGCGGCTCGTCACCACGCAGGAGGCGCGCGGCATCAGCGACAGCAGGATGACGACGTCGAGATACGTTGGGTGGTTGGCGAACACGAGCATGCGCTCGCACTGGCGCAGTGCCTCGGCGTTTTCGAGTTCGAGGCGCATTACGCCGAGCGTGCGCAGGGTGCCGATCAGCAGCGCGAAGGCGCGCTGCACGAAGCGCTGCGAGCGCAGGCGGTAGCGTTCGCGCCCGCCCGGCAAGAGGCGCAGCGGCGGGAAGACCAGCACCGAGGCGAGCGAGCCGCCGACACAGAAGGTCGCGAAGCACATCCCGGTGAGCGTCAGGCGCCACAGGTAGTCGAGCCGCTCAAGCATGCCAGCGCCCTTGGACCGAGAGGCGTTCGCCCGACCAGGCGAGTTCCGGACGGCGTCCGAGCCTGCAGGCGAGCAGCGCGAGCGCGAGCGGTTGTGTGGCCGGGGCGGGTTGCGCGTCGCAGGCCTCTGCGGACGGCCGCCACGACAGCGTGAGATCACGGCCCGGCACGAGCCACAGCGCGAGCGCGTGGGTCGCCTCGGCGCTGGGGCGCCACGGCGCATACTCGTCGGGCAGCGTTTCGTCGGCGAAGACGAGCAGCACGCCCGCCTCGTGGGCGTCGTGCAGATCGCGCAGGCGCGTCGCGGCCTCGACGAGCGCCCACAGCAGGCTTTCCTCGCCGGCGGCGATCGCCGAAGACGGCGCATGGTCGTGGTGGACGATCGAATGGATGCCGGCTGCCGTGTTGTGCACCGAAAGGCTGAAGGCGGCTGGCGAGGGCAGCTCGCCGCCCGCGATCGCATGCAGCAGGCCGACGCTGCGTGCGAGTTCTCCGTGGCGCGACGCGAACACCGTCGCCGCGGGGCTGCGGCCGGCTGCGCATTCATGCGCGACGTGGAGTGCCATCCGGGTGAGCCGCCCGAGCCGGCGGCGCAACAGGGCGTCGACGAACTTCACTTCGGGTGCGGAACCGTCGTCGGCCGGCAGCAGTCCACCGTCCCATTCCTGCCACGCCTCGACGTCCGCAAACCCCGGTGCCCAGGCCGCCCACGCCGCGACGCCCATGTGCACGGCATCATGGCTCGACGCTGCGGTGGTCTCGGATCCTTGCGGCACGTTTCCCTTCCCTGTTCGACGCGTTTCGCGCGGGCGATGTCATGGCTTCCGCGCGAAAAAGCCCGTAATTCTAGCGCGCTGGAATGTTGCCGAGAAGGATGACCGGGTCTTCGGACAAACGGGTCCTTGCCCCGCGCTTCCGTGTTGCAGGGCGCTCATCGTCGCGGGCCGTCTGCCCTTTCGGGTATGCTTTCCGTCGGCGCGATTGCCAGGAACGACCCGAGACGACGCAGGCCGACCGATCGTGGAAACCCATGCCATCCCTCACCTGCGCGAGATCGTGCTGTTTCTGGTCGCGGCGGGAATCGTCGTGCCGATGTTCCATCGGCTGCGGATCAGCCCGGTACTGGGCTACCTGATCGTGGGGGGCGTCGTCGGCCCCTATGGCCTCGGGTTGTGGGCGGGCGAGCTGCCGTGGCTGCAGTACATGGTGATCTCCGATCTGGCCGGGGTGCAGGCGCTGGCCGAGCTGGGGGTGATCTTCCTGCTCTTCATGATCGGGCTGGAACTGTCGCTCGACCGGCTGTGGGCGATGCGGCGCCTCGTGTTCGGCATGGGTTCGCTGCAGATTCTCGCGAGCGCCTCGGTCATCGGCCTGATCGCGTGGGAGTTCGGCAACTCGCCGGCGGCCTCGATCGTGCTCGGGGCGTGTCTGGCCCTGTCCTCGACTGCGATCGTGATGCAATTGCTGGTCGAGCGCCGGGAGGTGGCTTCGCCGCTCGGGCGATCGAGTTTCTCGATCCTGCTGATGCAGGATCTGGCGGTGGTGCCGATCCTGTTTCTGGTGGGGGTGCTGGGCGCGAAGACGGGCGGTGAGGTCGGTCTGTCCCTGTTCCTGGCGCTGCTGAAGGCACTGGTCGTGATCGTCGGCATCTATCTGGGCGGCCGCCTGCTGCTGCGTCCGCTGTACAGGATGGTCGCGCGCTCGGACAACGCCGAGATGTTCATGGCGGCGACGCTGCTGATCATCGTAGGTGCGGCCTCGATCACCGGGGCAACCGGGCTTTCGATGGCGCTCGGCGCATTTCTGGCCGGTCTGCTGCTGGCCGAAACCGAGTTCCGGCATCAGATCGAGGTCGATATCGAGCCATTCAAGGGCCTGCTGCTGGGGCTTTTCTTCATGTCGGTCGGCATGGGCATCGACTACCGGGTGGTGGCCGATGCCTTTGGCTGGATCGCGGCGTCCGTGGTGGGTCTGTTCGTGATCAAGTCGATCATCACGGCCCTGCTCTGCCTGCTGTTCGGGTTGCCGCGTCATACTGCGCTGGAGACGGGTCTGTTGCTCGGGCAGGGGGGCGAGTTCGCGTTCGTGGTGGTCGGACTGGCGATGAATCTCGGACTGGTGCCGGGAGAAGTCGGCCAGTTCATGCTCATCGTGACTGGCCTGACGATGGTCGTGACGCCGCTCGTGGCGGCCAGTGCCAGCCGGCTCGCACGCAGCCTCGAGCGACCGCTCCAGGTCGAGCGGCCGAAGGACGACGATCTGTCGAGTGTCGGCGAGTTGCAGGGGCACGTACTGGTCGCTGGTTTCGGCCGTGTCGGTTGCCTCCTTGCGCGCGTGCTCGATGCGGACGGAATTCCGTACGTCGCAATCGACAACAGCGTCTTCGACGTTGCCGAAGCGCGGATGGCGGGCCTGCCCGTGTATTTCGGCGATGCGTCGCGGATCGAACTGCTGCGCCGTGCGAACGCGGAGAAGGCGAGCCTGCTGGTCCTCACGATGGACGACGCCGAGGCGGTCGAGTCCGTCGTGCAGCGCGTGCGCGCCGAGTGGCCGGATCTGCGCATCCTGGCGCGCGCGCGGGATGTCCGGCATGCGGCGCAACTGATGGATCAGGGTGCGACCGAGGTGATCCAGGAAACGCTGGAGGCGGGGTTGCAGCTTTCCGGGCGCGTGCTGTCGCTGGTCGGCACCCCCGAGGAGGTCGCCCACCGCCGCACCGAGGCCCAGCGCGAGCAGGAGATGGCGGCCTTGCGCGAACTGGTCGGCTGAACTGCTTCCAGGTCCGCGCGCCCCTGCCCTGCGGGTATTCCCGATGTCGGCCGTCCCTGTGCGGTGCTAGCATGAAAACGTGGATCGTTCGTGAGGGTCCGCGAAGGAGGGGATCATGCGTGGCAGCGAAGCATCCGATGCGCGTGCGACCGGGAGCGCCCTGCGCGAGCGCGAGCAGATGCTCACCAGCGTGGTCGAGGGCAACCCGATCGCAACCTTCGTGATCGATGCCGGGCATCGGGTGCTGTGCTGGAACCGGGCCTGCGCCGCGCTGACCGGCTGGTCGCGCGAACGCATGCTCGGAAGCACGGAGCACTGGCGGGCGTTCTATGCTGCACGCCGTCCGGTGCTGGCCGATCTGGTGCTCGACCAGGCCGATGCCGCGACGATCGCGCGCCATTACGGCGCCCGGCGCATCGAGGTCTCTCAGGTTGCCGAAGGCGCGTTCGAGGCCGAGCACTTCTTTCCCGACGTCGGCGCCGGCGGACGCTGGATCTTCTTCACGGCGGCGCCGCTGCGCGATGCGAGCGGCGCGGTCTTCGGTGCGGTCGAGACGCTGCAGGACGTCACCGAGCGCAATCGGGCGCGCGAAGAGATCGAGCGCTACCGCGAGAACCTCGAGGCGCAGGTGGTTGCCCGCACGGCCGAGCTGGCGAGCGCCAACGAAGAGTTGTCGCAGTATGCCTATGCGGTGTCGCATGACCTCAAGGCGCCGTTGCGGGCGGTGCGCAACTATGCCGATTTCCTGCGCGAGGATCTGGCGGGGCGGCTCGATGCGGAGCAGGCGGGCTACCTCGACGGCATCCAGCGCGCGCTCGAGCAGGGCGAACAGCTGATCGAGGATCTGCTCGACTACTCGCACGTCGGTGAGTCAGCCGCCGTGGCCGAGCGGCTGGACCTGGGCGCCTTCCTGCGCGGGCTGCTGGACGGGCTGGCGCTCGAGGGCGATGTCGTGGTCGAGATGGCCGAACGCTGGCCTCTGGTGTGCGCCGACCGCCTGTTGCTGCGTCAGGTGTTCCAGAATCTCGTCACCAATGCGGTCAAGTTCAACCGTTCCGTGCCGCGGCGCGTCCGGCTCGACTGGCAGTGGTGCGCGCCGCAGCGGATCGAGGTCGCGGTGCGAGACAACGGCATCGGTATCGCCGACCGTCATCGGGAACAGATCTTCCGCATCTTCCAGCGCCTGCACACGCGCAGCGAGTTTCCCGGAGTCGGCATCGGGCTGGCGATCGTGCGCAAGGCGCTGGCGCATCTGGACGGCGCGGTCCGCGTGGAGTCCGTGCCGGGGGTCGGCAGCACGTTCTTCGTGGCCCTGCCGGCCGAAGGGGCACCTGCCGATGACTGACGCGAAGCCGCTCGTCCTGCTCGTCGAGGATGACGAACACGACGTGATCGCGACGCGTCGGGCGTGGCGGCGCGAGCACATCCCGAACCCGCTCCGCGTCGTCGGGGATGGGGAGTCCTGCCTCGATTACCTGTATCGGCGCCCGCCCTTCGATGCTGCTTCGGCGCCGCGCCCCGGCATCGTGCTGCTCGACCTGCACCTGCCCCGGATGGATGGTCTGGAGGTGTTGCGGGTGCTGCGTTCCGATCCGGATTTCCGTTTCCTGCCGGTCATCATGCTGACCAGCTCGCGCACCGAGCAGGACCGGCTCAGGAGCTACGCCGGCGGGGCGAGCGCCTTCATCACGAAGCCGATCGGTTTCGACAATTTTGCCGCTGCGGTCCGGACCATCAGCGAGTTCTGGAACCTGGCCCAGCCGGTGGAGGACCCGCGATGAACCGCACCGATTGCAGCTACCCGATCCGGATCCTGCTGGTCGAGGACGACGAACACGATCGCGTCGCAGTCGCACGTGCGCTGCACCAGGATCACCCCGACAACACGATCCTCGAATGCGTGCGCGCCGAGGATGTCGAGGCCACGCTCGCCTTGCCTGAAGCGGGCGCGCTCGATCTGGTGCTCGTCGACCACAAGCTGCCGGGCATGAGCGGCTTTGGTCTGTGCCGGCAGTTGCTCGAAGCCGGGTTCGACCTGCCGCTGGTGCTGATGACCGGGCGCGGCTCCGAACAGCTTGCCGTGCAGGCGCTGAAGGCCGGGGTTGACGACTACATCGTCAAGGACGGCGGGTCGAGCTATCTGGGGCTCCTGCCGCTGGTCCTGCGCGATGCGATCCGACGCTACCGCGAGCGGCGCGCGTGCCGCGAGGCCGAGAGCGCCCTGCGCCGCAGCGAGGCGCAACTGGGACAGATCCTCGAGCAGATCTCGGTGCCGGCCTTCGTCATCGACGCCGATCATGTCGTGACGCACTGGAACCACGCGTGCGAGCGGCTGACACGCTTTCCGGCTTCCCTCGCGATCGGCTCGCGCGAGCAGTGGCGCGCGTTCTACGCCAGCGAGCGGCCGGTGATGGCCGATCTGATCGTCGACGGGGCGATCGAGGCGACGGTCTCGTCCTATTACGAAGGCAAGTTCCGGGCGTCCGGCCTGATTCCCGGCGCCTACGAAGCCGAGGACTTCTTTCCGGCCTTCGGAGAGCGCGGACGCTGGCTCTTCTTCACCGCAGCCCCACTGCGCGACGGAGAAGGTCGCATCGTCGGTGCGATCGAGACGCTCCAGGACGTCACCGAGCAGCGCCGGGCCGAACTGGCGCTGCGCGAGAGCGAACGGCGCTTCCGCGAGCTGAGCATCACCGATGCCCTGACCGGCCTGTACAACGCCCGCCACCTGTTCGAGACGCTGGAAACCGAGATTGCGCGGGCGCTGCGCTACGATCATCCGCTGGCGCTGCTCGTGCTCGACGCCGATGACTTCAAGCGCTACAACGACACGCACGGCCATCTCGAAGGCGACAACGTGCTCGTCGGGCTCGCCGAGGCGATCCGCGACAGCCTGCGCGGTGCCGATTCCGCCTATCGCTACGGCGGCGAGGAATTTGTCGTGATCCTGCCTGAAACCGCCCTCGGCGATGCGGCGGTGCTGGCCGAGCGGCTGCGTGCCCGCTTTGCGGGCAAGCGCTTTCGAGATCAGGCGATGACGGTCAGCATCGGCGTGGCCGAGTACCTGCCCGGGGAGCGTCCGTCCGACACGCTGCGGCGGGCCGACGCGAACCTCTATGGTGCCAAGCGCGCCGGCAAGAACCGGGTCAGTGCCGGAGCGCAGGGCGGCGCCTGACCCGCAACCGCGGCGCTGCGGCGGGATGCTGGCCCCGGCCCTGGCGTGACGGCGCTCACTTTCTCAGCAACTGCCGGAGCACGTAGGGCAGGATGCCGCCGTGCAGGAGGTACTCCACCTCCACCGGCGTGTCGATGCGCAGGCAAAGCGTCGCCTGCTGCTGGCTGCCGTCGGCGCGATGGATGGTCAGCGTGACGTCCTGCTGCGGCGTGATCCCGTCTTCGAGGCCGGTGATGTCGAAGGTCTCGTCGCCACGCAGTTTGAGCCCGGCGGCGCTGTCCCCGCCCGTGAACTGCAGCGGCAGCACGCCCATGCCGACGAGGTTGGAGCGGTGGATGCGCTCGAAGCTCTTCGCCACCACGGCCTTCACGCCGAGCAGTTGCGTGCCTTTCGCCGCCCAGTCGCGGCTCGAACCGGTGCCGTACTCCTCGCCCGCGAAGACTACGGTCGGCGTGCGCTCCTTGAGGTAGCGCATCGCCGCATCGTAGATCGACATTTCCTCGCCATCGGGCTGGAATCGCGTGAGACCGCCTTCCGGCTGAGCGCCGGTGGCCTCCGGCGGCAGCATGAGGTTGCGGATGCGCACGTTGGCGAAGGTGCCTCGCATCATCACCTCATGGTTGCCACGGCGCGAGCCGTAGCTGTTGAAGTCGGCCACCTTGACGCCATGCTCCTGCAGGTAGCGGCCGGCCGGCGAGTCCGGCTGGATCGAGCCGGCCGGGCTGATGTGGTCGGTCGTCACCGAATCGCCGAACATGGCCAGCGCGCGAGCGCCGTGGAGGTCGGCCGGTTGCCCCGCCTGCGGGCCGAAGTTCCGGAAGAAAGGAGGCTCGGCGATGTAGGTGGACGGCGTCCAGGAATAGGTGTCACCGGCGCTGGAGGGAATCCCGTTCCACAGCGGATTGTCCCGGACGAAATCCCGGTAGAGCTTGCGGTAGGTCTCGGGGTCGGTCGCGTAGTGCAGGGTTTGCGCAATCTCGTCCTGCGATGGCCAGACGTCCTTGAGATAGACGGGCTTGCCGTCCTTGTCCCGGCCGAGCGGTTCGCTGGCAAGGTCGATGCCGGCGCGCCCGGCGAGGGCGAAGGCCACGACCAGCGGCGGGCTCATGAGGAAGTTGGCCTTGATGGCCGGGTGGATCCTTGCCTCGAAGTTGCGGTTGCCCGACAGCACCGAGGCACAGACGAGATCCCGGGCGACGATGGCCTTCTCGATCTCCGGGTCGAGTGGGCCGGCGTTTCCGATGCAGGTCGTGCAGCCGTAGGCCACCACGTGGAAACCGAGCTGCTCCAGATAGGGCAGCAGGCCGGCCTTCGTCAGGTATTCGGTCACCACGCGCGAACCGGGCGCCAGCGAGGTCTTGACCCTCGGCGCCGTGGTCAACCCCCGCAACACGGCATTGCGTGCCAGCAGGCCGGCGGCGAGCATCACGCCAGGGTTGGAGGTGTTGGTGCAGGAGGTGATCGCGGCGATGAGCACATCACCGTCGCCGACATCCGTTTCCCCGGTGGGCAGCTTCACGGGATGACGCGTGGCGATGTCGGCCTGCGCCCTTGCGTAGCCGCCCTGGCCGGCAGGTCCGGAAAGCAGCTTGTCGAAGCGGATCTTCATGGCGGAGAGCGCGATGCGGTCCTGCGGCCGCTTCGGCCCGGCCACGCTCGGCTCGATGGCGGCGAGGTCGATCTCCAGTTCCTCGCTGTAGTCGATGTCACCGGGGCGCGGCATGCCGAACATCCCCTGTGCGGTGAAATAGGCACGGGAGGCGGCAACTTCCCCGGCGGTGCGTCCGGTGGCCTCGAGGTAGTCGACCGTCCGCTCATCGACCGGGAAGAAGCCCATGGTCGCACCGTACTCCGGCGCCATGTTGGCCAGCGTGGCGCGGTCGGGCAGGGTCAGCGAAGCCGCGCCCTCGCCGAAGAACTCGACGAACTTGCCGACCACCTTGGCGGCGCGCAGCCGCTCGGTGACGGTGAGCACCAGATCGGTGGCGGTGACGCCCTCGCGCAGTCGTCCGGACAGATGCACGCCGACCACATCCGGCGTCAGGAAATACACCGGCTGGCCAAGCATCCCGGCCTCGGCCTCGATGCCGCCCACGCCCCAGCCGACCACGCCGAGGGCGTTGATCATGGTGGTATGCGAGTCGGTGCCGACCAGCGTGTCGGGGTAATAGATGCCGTCCTTGTGGAGCACGCCGCGCGCCAGGTATTCGAGGTTCACCTGGTGCACGATGCCGATGCCGGGCGGCACGACCCTGAAGGTGTCGAAGGCCTGCATGCCCCACTTGATGAACCGGTAGCGCTCCTCGTTGCGGCGGAATTCGAGTTTCATGTTGAGATCGAGCGCATCGGCCGTGGCGTAACGATCGACCTGTACCGAGTGGTCGACCACCAGGTCCACCGGCACCAGCGGTTCGACGACCTTCGGGTCGCAGCCTTCGCTCCTGGCCACTTCGCGCATCGCCGCCAGGTCGGCGAGCAGCGGCACGCCGGTGAAATCCTGCAGCACGATGCGCGCGACGACGAAGGGAATCTCGGCGCTGCGTTGCGCACGCGGCTGCCAGCCCGCGAGCTGGCGCACATGTTCCTCGGTGATGCGCAGTCCGTCGCAGTTGCGCAGCACCGATTCGAGCACGATGCGAAGCGATACGGGCAGGCGCGAAACGCTTCCCAGGCCGGCCTGCTCCAGCGCGACAATGGAATGAAACCGGCCGCCGGCGCCGGGGCTCGCGTCCAGCTCCCGCAGCGCGTTGAATGGGTTCAGGGTTTTCGTCATCACTGGACACCTGCGTCTTGTCTTGAATAGAGTGGGTGGACCGCGCCGCGCCGGCTCTCGTTCAACGGAAGGGAGGTTCCATGGCTGAAACGCGAACTGAAACGGATTCGTTCGGACCCATCGAGGTCCCCGCAGAACGGCTGTGGGGTGCGCAGACGCAGCGCTCGCTGCTGCACTTCGCGATCTCCAGCGAGCGCATGCCGGACGATCTCATCCGGGCGCTGGCTGCGGTCAAGCGTGCCTGCGCCGGGGTCAACCGCGATCTCGGGCTGCTCGACCGAAAGCTGGCCGACGCCATCGTGGCGGCCGCCGACGAGGTGCTCGCCGGCCGCCACCCGCACGAGTTTCCCCTCAGCGTCTGGCAGACCGGCTCGGGCACGCAGACCAACATGAACATGAACGAGGTGCTTGCCAACCGCGCCTCCGAACTGCTCGGCGGCACGCGCGGCGCCGGGCGCCTCGTCCATGCCAATGATGCGGTCAACCTCGGACAGTCCTCGAACGACCTCTTCCCTACGGCGATGCACGTCGCCGCCTGCGAAGGTCTTCGCGAGCGGCTGCTGCCGGCCCTGCGTGCCCTGCGCGACCGGCTGGCGGAAAGATCCGCCGCCTTCGCCGGCATCGTCAAGATCGGCCGCACCCATCTGCAGGATGCCACACCGCTGACGCTGGGCCAGGAGTTCTCCGGCTACGTTGCGCAACTGCAGCAGGCGGAATCCTGCGTCACCGCTGCACTGCCGGCTCTGTACGCATTGGCGGTCGGCGGCACGGCGGTCGGCACCGGTCTCAACACCCATGCCGAGTTCGGCGCGCGTGTCGCGGCGGAGCTGTCACGCCGGCATGGCGTGCCCTATGTGGTCGTCGGCAACAGGTTTGCGGCGCTGGCCGCGCACGATGCGCTGGTGGCGGCGCACGGTGCGCTCAAGACCCTTGCCGCTGCGCTCATGAAGATCGCCAACGACATCCGCTGGCTCGCCTCCGGACCTCGCAGCGGACTGGGTGAGCTCAGCCTGCCGGAGAACGAGCCGGGCAGCTCCATCATGCCGGGCAAGGTGAACCCGACGCAGTGCGAGGCGCTCACCATGGTCTGCTGCCAGGTCTTCGGCAACGATGTCGCCCTCAGCTTCGGCGGCGCCTCGGGCAACTTCGAGCTCAACGTATACAAGCCCCTCATCGCGCACTGCTTCCTGCAAAGCGTGCGCCTGCTGGCCGATGGCATGACCAGCTTCGAGGCGCACTGCGTGCGCGGTATCGAAGCCCGACCCGCGCGCATCGCGGAGCTCGTGGCGCGTTCGCTCATGCTCGTCACCGCGCTCGTGCCGCACATCGGCTACGACCGCGCCGCCGAAATCGCCAAGCGCGCCCATGCCGAAGGCTGCACGCTCGAGGAGGCGGCGCTGGCGCTCGGATACGTGAGTGCAGCGGACTTCGAGCGCTGGGTTCAGGCGGATGCGATGACGCGACCGGGAACCGGGGAGGCGTGAACGAAAGCGCGGGGCCGCGACCCGGAGGACGGCCATCCGGCAAGCGGTGCAACGGTTCAGCGCTCGGGCGTGCCGGCCCGTGCGCGAAAGGCGGGCGGCACCGCGACCTTGACACGTGCGCCGTAATCGAAGAACAGGATGCCGTGCTTGCCGCGTGCGACCTCGCGTCCGCTGGCCGTGTCGGACAGCCTCCACATCAGGTCGCAGCCGTGTTCGGAAAACTCGGCGGCGCACATCTCGGCGCGCAGGATCTCGCCGTGGAAGGCCTCCGAGCGGTACTGCGCGGCGACATCGGCGACGATGACACCGGCGCCATCGACGTCGAGCTCGGACCAGCCGAGCGCGCGGAAGAATCTCACCCGCGCCTCGGACACGAGGGCCAGCAGGGCGGCGTTGTCGAGATGGTTGCCGTAATTGATGTGCTGGATGTAGATCGGCAGTTCGGTCGCGAAGACGAAGCGCTCGGGCAGGTCGATGCGGATGCGTGGCATGAGGGGCTGGCAGGGCTCAGGTTTCGGCCGATTCTTCGAACAGGGTGTGATAGACGTAGGCGGTCAGCACGAGCTGGTCGTTGGGCGGCAGGTCGACGAACTGGATGCCGTGCTGGACCGGCTGGTTGTCGCCGGCTTCGATGTCGCGCTGCACGCTGCGGATGATGCCTTCGATGTCGAGATACTGTTCGACCTCGCTGACCACGACGCGGAACTTGATGCGGATGCGCTCTTCGCGGTTGCCGAGCGGGCTCTTCGAGAACAGCGCGCAGCCGCCGGTGCTGAGGTTGTCGAGGGTCGCGGCGCCGGTACGGCCCTTCGCGTCGGTGATCGCGGCAATGAGGTTCACCCGTGCGCGTGCGCCGCGGCGCACGACGAGGCCCTTGACCTGGCTCGGCCAGGTCAGATGCAGGTGCGGGTAAGGGACGTTTGCGACCTTGAAGATCGTGGTCGGAAACGCGTACACGCTCTTGCCCGAGAACAGTCGTACGACAAAGCTCTGGCCGTCGCGCATGAGCAGGACCTTGCCGTCCTGGGTTGGAGTCGAGACGATGATGCCCTTGCCGCGCAGGTAGCCGATCAGCTTGACCGAGTAGCGCACCGGCGAGGTGTCGGACTGGCTCTGCAGGTGCAGGGTGTCGCCAATGCCGAGCTTGATTTCGTCGAGTGCGCGCAGTTCCTCGCGTGTGGCCGCGGCGTGGTCCGGTTTGTCCTCGGTGCGCGTTTCGGTCTGCGGACGGATGTCGAGCTTGCGGAACAGGCCGCGCAGGGCGAGCTGGGCAACCTGGCGCTCGGATTCGATGATGCTGCCGCGCGCCAGCAGCAGCCGGCGGTCTCGATCGTACAGGCTCCAGGGTACGGCCTGGCCGACGCGCAGTTCGCTTTCCTTGATCGGTTCGAAGGGCATGATCGCAACGAGGCGGAAGACCGGAATGATTCGGGCTCCGAATCGGGCCCTGCCCCGCATCTTACACAAGATGGATTGCGTGCAGTGCGCAGGATCGGGGCGTGCGCGTGCGCTTTGCTGCGTTCAGCAGGCTCCCGGGGGATGCCGCGTGGCGCTCGGCGCCTGACCGAAGAACTGGCGGTAGCAGCGGCTGAAGTGGGGTGCATCGGCGAAGCCGCACGCCAGCGCGATGCGCGTGACCGGGTCGGCGGTCTGCAGCAGCAGACGACGAGCGTGCGTGAGCCGCAGCTCGAGGTAGTAGCGTGCCGGGCTGCTCTGCATGTGGCGCCGGAACAGGCGGTCGAGCTGGCGCCGCGAGACCCCTGCCCGCTGCGCGAGGGCGTCGATCGCCAGCGGTTCTTCGAGGCGGCGCTCCATGTGTTCGAGCGCCACCTGGAGCACCGCCGGCAGCGCCGGATCATTCGCGGGGCTCGCCAGGGGGCTGTCCGCTCGTTCGCGGCTGCGGTCGCACGCAAGGATCGCCTCGATTGCACGCACGACGTCTTCGCCGTGGTGCTTGCCGATCAGCGCCAGCATCAGTTCGAGCGCGCTGTTCGGGCCGGCGCATGAGACCCGCTGGCCGTCGATGACCCAGGGCTGCGGCCGCACGCGCACGCCCGGAAACTGCTCTTCGAGGCCGGCGCGGTCGTCCGGATGCACGGCACAGGCGTGCTGCGCGAGCAGGCCCGCGTGGGCCAGATGCATGCTGCCGTTCCAGAGTCCGCCGATCGTGGCCGCGCTGCGCGCCATCTGGCGAAGGCGTGCGATCAGCGGGCGAACCGGGCCAAGCGTGCTGCGCAGGCCGCCGCATACCAGCACGAGCTCGAACGTGCCGGGGGCGATCTGCGCCAGAGCACCGTCGACATCGATGCGGATGCCGAGGTCGCTCAGAACGCCGGCGCCGTCGAGGCTGAAGCTGCGCACCCGGTAGAGTGGTCGGCCGCTGACGAGGTTGGCCGTGACCAGCGCATCTACGGCAGCGGTGAAGGTCATCAGCGAAAAATGCTCGAGCAGCACGAAGGCCACTTCGCGCGGCGGCGGAGGCGCTGCGGAAGGTTCTCCGGCTGCGGGCAGCCAGCGCCGGTTGGTGTGGCGCAGGCGGCTGTCGAAGCTTCGGCGGACGGGCTGGGAGGGGGTCTTCACTGTGGGCTCGTTCAGCGTCGATGGGTCGCAATGATCGCGATCCTGGCCGGATCCGGCAAGTGGATGTCCGGGCCGGACAAATCCGGATCGGAGCACTTCCCTATGATGACCGTTCCCGAACAGGTCGCTCGGGCGACGGCATGCGAGGAAAGCAATGGAGAAGCATTCCGGTTTCGGGCTGATCCGCCACGGCCTGAGCCATCACGAACACTGGCCGCGGATGTGGCGCAATCCGGAGCCGAAGCCGCGCTACGACGTCATCATCGTGGGCGGCGGCGGGCACGGGCTCGCCACCGCGTATTACCTCGCCAAGGAGTTCGGCGTGCGCGACGTCGCGGTCGTCGAGCGGGGCTGGCTGGGCGGTGGCAACACCGCACGCAACACGACGATCGTGCGCTCGAACTACCTGTGGGACGAAGCGGCCTGGCTGTACGAGCATTCGCTGAAGCTGTGGGAGACGCTGTCGCAGGAGCTCAATTACAACGTGATGTTCTCGCAGCGGGGCGTGATGAACCTCGGGCACACGCTGCAGGACATGCGCGACATCGAGCGCCGCGTCCGGGCCAACCGCCTGAACGGGATCGACGGCGAGGTGCTCGATGTCGCGCGCATCCGCGAGATCGTGCCGCTGCTCGACTGTTCATGCCGGACGCGCTATCCGATCCTGGGGGCGTCCTGGCAGCCGCGCGGAGGTGTGGCCCGCCACGATGCGGTGGCCTGGGGGTATGCGCGCGCGGCCGATGCGCTCGGCGTCGATCTGTTGCAGCAGACCGAGGTCACCGGCATCCGCCGGAGCATGGGGCGGGTGCAGGGCGTCGAGACCACGCGCGGGTTCCTCGCCGCCGACACCGTAGGCGTGGTAGCGGCCGGCCATGCGGGCGTGATTGCGAAGATGGCCGGCCTGCGCCTGCCGATCGAGTCTCATCCGCTGCAGGCCCTGGTGTCCGAGCCGCTGAAGCCGGTGCTCGATACGGTCGTGATGTCGAACGCGGTGCACGGCTACATCAGCCAGTCGGACAAGGGCGACCTGGTGATCGGAGCCGGTATCGACGGCTACAACGGCTACGGCCAGCGTGGCAGCTACCCGACGATCGAGCACACGCTGCAGGCGATCGTCGAACTCTTTCCGAGCTTCTCGCGCGTGCGCATGAACCGCCAGTGGGCGGGCATCGTCGACACCAGCCCGGATGCCTGCCCGATCCTGTCGGCAACTCCGGTCGGCGGGCTGTTCTTCAACTGCGGCTGGGGCACCGGCGGCTTCAAGGCGACGCCCGGCTCCGGGCACGTGTTCGCGGCGACGCTCGCGGCCGGAAAGGCGCATCCGCTCGCGGCACCGTTTTCGCTGGAGCGGTTCGTCAGCGGCCGCCTGATCGACGAACACGGCGCCGCTGGCGTCGCCCATTAGGAAAGGAGCGCGGATCCGCATGTTCCAACTGTATTGCCCGGTTTGTCGCGAAGCCCGCGCGGAAGAGGAGTTCCGCCCGAAGGGCGAGGCACGGATCATCCGCCCGCCCGTTCCCGAGGCTGCGTCCGACGAAGAGTGGGCGGACTACCTGTATTTCCGTACCAACCCGAAGGGACTGCACACCGAGCAGTGGGTGCATGCCGCGGGGTGCCGCAAGATCTTCCTCGTCGTGCGCGATACGGTGAGCCATGAGGTCGCCGGAAGCTGGGCCCTGGGCGAGGCGCCTGTGGTCGTGGAGGGAGCCGCTGAGGGAGATTCGCGATGACGCAGCCCAACCGCCTGGGAATCGGAGGGCGGATCGATCGCAGCCGCAAGTTCGCCTTCCGCTTCAATGGCCGCCTCTACGAAGGCCACCCCGGCGACACGCTGGCATCGGCGCTGCTCGCGAATGGAGTCGACGTGGTCGCGCGCAGTTTCAAGTACGCGCGTCCGCGCGGGATCTGCGCGGCCGGGGCGGAGGAGCCGAATGCGATCGTGGAGATCGGTGCGACCGAGGCGACCCGCGTGCCGAACGTGCGCGCGACGCAGCAGGCGCTCTACGACGGACTGGTCGCGACGAGCCCCAATGGATGGCCCAGTGTCGACACGGACCTGATGGGTGCCGTCGGCACGCTTGCCGGGCGCTTTCTGCCGCCCGGCTTCTACTACAAGACGCTGCTGTCGCCGACCCTGTGGCGCCGGGCCGAGCCTGCGCTGCGCCGGGCCGCGGGCCTGGGGCGCGCGCCGCGCGAGCGGGATCCGGACCTCTACGACCACATGAACCGCCACTGCGAGGTGCTGGTGATCGGGGCCGGCCCGGCGGGACTGGCCGCCGCGCTTTCCGCCGGACGCAGCGGGGCGAGGGTGATCGTCGCCGACGAGCAGGAAGAGATGGGTGGGTCGCTGCTCGATGCGCGGGACATGATCGACGGCCGGCCGGCCCTCGACTGGGTCACCGCGGTGCTTGCCGAACTGTCCGCACGCGACAACGTGGTGCTCTTGCCGCGAACGACCGCGAACGGCCTGCATGACCATGGCTTCGTCACGCTGCACGAGCGGCTCACCGATCACCTGGGCGCGAGCGCACCCTTGCCCGACGGCCGCAACGCGGTGCGCTCGCGCATGCACCGGGTGCGCGCGCGGCGCGTCGTGCTTGCGGCCGGTACCCACGAACGCCCCCTCGTGTATGCCGGCAACGACGTGCCCGGCAATTTCGTCGCGGGTGCCCTCTCGACCTACCTCCGCCGCTATGCGGTGGCACCGGGCCGGCAGCTCGTGCTGTCGACGAACAACGATCACGCCTACCGCGCCGCGCTCGACTGGGCCGATGCGGGGCGCGAGGTCGTCGCGATCGTCGATGCACGGCCCGCACCGGATGGTGATCTCGTTTCAGAAGCGCGGGCGCGCGGGCTGCGCATCGTCGCGGGCAGTGCCGTCATCGAGGTGCGCGGCGGCAGGCGGATCCGCAAGGCGCTGGTGGCGCCCATCGATCCGGTGGCGTTCCGGGTTGGCGGTCCGGTCGAAACACTGGCCTGCGACACGGTCGCCAGCTCGGGCGGCTACAGCCCGGTCGTGCACCTGTCCGCACACACCGGTGTGCGGCCGGTGTGGCGGGATGATCTGCAGGGATTCGTGCCGGGCGAGGTGCCGGGGCTGCTGTCGGCCGGTGGAGTGCGGGGGCGCTGGACGCTTGCCGAGGCGATCGCCGATGGTCTTGCCGTGGGCTGCGCGGCGGCACGCGAAACCGGATTCGAGGGGCCACCGACGGCAGCGCCCGAGGTGGCCCCGCTGCGCGAAGGGGCGATGCTGCCGCTCTACCAGGTGCCTCATGTAGAGCCGCCAATGCGCGCACCGAAGCAGTTCGTCGATCTGCAGACCGACGTCACGGCGGCCGCGATCGAACTGGCCACGCGCGAGGGCTTCGAGTCGATCGAGCACGTCAAGCGCTACACCGGCATGGGCTTCGGCACCGACCAGGGCAAGCTCGGCAATCTCAACGGCATGGCGATCGCGGCGCGTTGCCTGGGCCAGCCGATCGCCCGCACCGGAACGACCGTGTTCCGACCGAATTACACTCCGGTGACCTTCGGAGCGATCGCTGGCCGCCACTGTGGCGAACTCTTCGAGCCGCGCCGGGTGACCGCGCTGCACGCATGGCATGTCGAGCGCGGAGCGGTGTTTGAACCGGTCGGGCAATGGTTGCGACCACGCCATTACCCGCGGCCGGGCGAGGACATGGCGGCCGCCGTGCGGCGCGAGTGTCTTGCGGTGCGCACCGGGGTCGGCATCCTCGACGCCTCGACGCTGGGCAAGATCGACCTCCAGGGGCGCGATGCGCGCGAGTTCCTGAACCGGATCTACACCAACGCCTGGAGCCAGCTCGAAGTCGGGCGGGCGCGCTACGGCCTGATGTGCCGGGACGACGGCATGGTGATGGATGACGGCGTGACCGCCTGCCTCGGTGAGCAGCATTTCCACATGACGACCACGACCGGGGGTGCTGCGGCCGTGCTCGACTGGCTGGAGATGTGGCACCAGACCGAGTGGCCGGACCTGGAGGTGTATTTCAACTCGGTCACCGATCACTGGGCGGTGCTGGCGCTCAACGGGCCGAAATCGCGGGAACTGCTCGCCCCGCTCACTGACATCGATCTTGCGGACGAGGCCTTCGGCTTCATGGAGTGGCGCACAGGGAAGGTGGCCGGTGTGCCGGCACGGATCTTCCGGATTTCCTTCACGGGCGAGCGCGCCTACGAGATCAACGTCCAGGCCGACTGCGCGATGCACGTCTGGCAGGCCTTGTTCGAGCGCGGCGCGCAGTTCGGGCTCACCCCCTACGGGACCGAGGCGATGCACGTGCTGCGCGCCGAGAAGGGCTTCATCCTCGTCGGGCAGGACACCGACGGCTCGGTGACACCCGAGGATCTCGGCATGCAGTGGTGCGTCGGCCGCCGCAAGCCGTTCTCGTGGGTCGGTCGGCGTGGGCTCGCGCGCCCCGAACTGCAGCGCCCCGACCGCAAGCATCTGGTCGGCCTCAAGCCGCGCGATCCCGCCGTGGTGCTGGATGAAGGCGCGCAGATCGTGCTCGAGCCCGAGATCCGCATTCCGATGGAGATGGTCGGCCACGTCACCTCGAGCTACTTCAGCCCGACGCTCGGCCATGGTTTCGCGCTGGCTCTGGTGCGCGGCGGGCGCGAGCGGCTGGGCGAAACGGTGTATCTGCCGCGCGCCGACGGCCGCGTCGATGCCGCCGAGATCGTGCGCCCGGTGTTCTACGACCCCGAAGGTGCGCGCCAGAATGCCGGGCCGGAAACGAAAGGGCGCGACGGCGTCCTGGCGCGTCGGCCGGCGGTCGAATCGGCGCTTGCGCACCGGGCGGGGGCTGGCGCAGCACGCGGACCGGTCGGCCTGCGGATCGAGGAGCTTCCCTTTGCCGGGCAACTCGTGCTGCGCGGACGCGGAGAGGACCCAGCCTTCGCGGACGCGGTCGAAGCCGCGCTCGGCCTCGCGCTGCCGCGCACGCCGCTGCAATTCGTCGGCGAGGGCGCGCGAGGGCTCAGCCTGCAGTGGGTGTCGCCGGACGAATGGCTGATCCTCGTTGGCCGTGATGAGGCAGAGGCGACTGAGCAGCGTTTGCGCGAGTCGCTGGCGGGGCATTTCGCCGTGGTGAACGTGAGCGGTGGCCAGACCGTATTGCGGCTCTCGGGCGCGCGGGCGCGTGACGTGCTGATGAAATCCACGCCGTATGACGTCGATCCGCGCAACTTCCCGGTCGGCAAGGCCGTCGGCACGGTGTTTGCGAAGGCCACCGTGCAGCTTCGCCGGCCGTCTCCCGAGTGCTGGGAACTGGTGGTGCGGCGCAGCTTCGCCGACTACGTGCTGCGCTGGCTGCTCGATGCCGGGGAGGAGTACGGGGTTGCGTTCGTGTCCGGGCGATCGCTCAACGAAGATAGCCCCAGCTCTTGAGCCGCTCGAATGCGTGCTGCGCTGCGTCGCCCTGCTGCGTGAGCTGCAGGTAGCCGTGGTACTGGCGGGCCGCGCGGGCGCGCTCGCCCATGCCTTCGAGGGCGACGCCCTTGAGGAAAATCACGCCCGGATCGCCCGGCAGCAGGCGGTCGAAGGCATCGAGCGCGCCGAATGCGGCGCCAGGGTCGCGCAGACCGAGCGCCAGCACGCCGTGGAGCTTGTGCGCCTGCGCTTCCTGGGGATAGATACGCTGCGCCGCCTGGGCGTAGCCGAGTGCTTCGCGTTCGCGCCCCATCGCGTGCAGGCACTGCGCCATGCGCAGGTTGGCCGCGTAGTCGCCGGGCGTGCGCCGGATCGCCGATGTGAAACGGCTTTGTGCGTCCGTCAGGCGCTTGCCCGCCATCGCCGACTCCCCCTGCTTGCAGTCGTCGATCGTCGGCTTGAGCCGGCGTAGTGAGGCCGTGCGGTCCATGAAGCGTTCGCGCCGGGGGCTGGCGGCAGCACTCTTCGCATAGCGCGTTTCGGCCAGGTGGCGGGCGCTGTCGCGCCGTTCGGCGCTCATCGGGTGCGACGAGAACATTGTCTCCAGCAGGCCGGGCGCCGCCTTCTCCTGGTCGACCAGCAACTGGTGCAGGCGCGTCATGCCGCTCGCCGGGTAGCCGGCGCGCACCAGGTACTCCTGCCCGAGCGCGTCGGCCTCGCGCTCGTTGTCGCGCGAGTAGCTCGCCAGCAGCGCACTCGCCCCGATCACGCTGCCGAGACTGATCACGTCCGCCCAGCGCGATTCCTGCGCCGCCACATTCACGCCGGCCACGATTGCCTGCGCGAGCAGCGACTGGCCCTGGCGCTGCGCGGCATGGCGAGCGTTGACGTGGCCGAGTTCATGGCCGAGGAGCGCCGCGAGTTCCGCCTCGTCATCGAGTTCGGTGAGGATGCCTCGTGTGACCCCCATCGCGCCGCCGGGGAAGGTGTACGCGTTGACGTAGTTCGCATTGAGCACGCGATACGAGTACGGCATGCCCGGGCGGTGGCTCAGGGCATGGAGCGTGCGCCCGAGTTCGACGACGTAGCCGTTCACCGCGGCGTCCTGGATGGCGCCGAGATCCTGCGAGAACTGGTGCGGCGAGACCTGGGCGTCGATCTCGCGCTCCTGCGCCTCGGTCATGCCGACGAGAATCGATTCGCCCGTGACCGGCGAGGTGGCGCAGCCCTGCAGGCTCACCGTTGCGGCTCCGGCCGCTCCGGCGCCAAGCAGCCACAGGGCCTGGCGGCGGGTGATGCGGTTCTTTTCGAGATGGCGGGCCAGATCGTCGCTGAAGCTCATCGCAGGATCCTCGTTGCGGATGGAACGTCTTGCATGATAGTGCAGCACGACCCCCTCGCGCACGGACCAGCCCTGCCGCTGGCATAATGCACGCATGAAGCACAAGAAGCTGCCGATCGGCATTCAGACCTTCGCCAAGATCCGCGAGGCCGACTACTACTACGTCGACAAGACGGGCTTTGCGCTGCGCCTGATCGACGAAGGCTCGCACTACTTTCTGTCGCGCCCGCGCCGCTTCGGCAAGAGTCTCTTCATCGACACGTTGGGCGAGTTGTTCGCCGGCAACGAGGCGCTGTTCCAGGGGCTCTACTGCCACGACCGATGGGACTGGTCGGTCAAGTACCCGGTGATCCGCGTGAACTTTGCCGAAGGGGTGCTTGCGAGCCGGGCAGCGCTCGATCAGCGGATCGACGAGATCCTGTTCGAGAACGCCGAGCGGCTATCGCTGCCGCTCCCGGAAGGCAGCGTTGCCTTCCGGTTCGGCAGTCTCATCCGCATGGCCGAGCAGAACACCGGCCAGCGCGTCGTGATCCTGATCGACGAGTACGACAAACCGATTCTCGACAACCTCACCAAGCCCGACATTGCGCGCGAGATGCGCGACGGGCTGCGGGATTTCTACTCGGTCATCAAGGGTCAGGACGCGCACATCCGCTTCGTGATGCTCACCGGCGTGTCGAAGTTCAGCAAGGTGAGCCTCTTCTCCGGGCTCAACAACCTCAAGGACATCACCGTCGATGCGCGCTACTCGGCGATCTGCGGCTACACCGAAGCCGATCTCGACGCCGTGTTTGCGCCCGAACTCGAAGGACTCGACCGCGAAGCGATCCGCAACTGGTACAACGGCTACAACTGGACGGGCGAGGCGGTCTATAACCCCTTCGATGCGCTGCTGCTCTTCGATAGCCGCGAGTTTCGCCCCTACTGGTTCGAGACCGGCACGCCGACCTTTCTCATTGATCTCCTGACGGAGCGTCAGGCGTGGTTGCCGCAACTGGGGCAAAAGCTTGCCAGCGAAGCGCTCTTGTCGGCCTTCGAAGTCGGCGACCTCTCGACCGAAGCGCTGATGTTCCAGGCCGGCTATCTCACGATCGACCGGGTGGAGGACCAGTTCGGCGAGCGCATGTACCGGCTGCGCTACCCGAACGAAGAAGTGCAGCGCAGCCTCAACGCGGCGCTGCTCCTTGCATGGGGTTCGGGCGGGGATGCGCAGATCGCACTGCGCCAGCGCAGCCGCCTCGGGCATCTCTTGCTCGCCAACGACTTTGCCGGCATGCGAGAACTCTTCACCGCGTTCTTCGCCAGCATCCCGCATGACTGGCACCGCAAGAATCCGATTGCACAGTACGAAGGCTATTACGCGAGCGTGTTCTACGCCTACTTCGCGGCGCTGGGCTTGTCGATCGTGACCGAAGAGTCGAGCCATGCCGGGCGGCTGGACATGGCGGTGCGCTTCAACGGGCAGGTGTATCTCTTCGAATTCAAGGTCGTCGAGATCGAGCCCGAAGGCAATGCGCTCGCGCAGATCAAGGCCCGCGGCTATGCCGACCGGTATCGCGGCAGCGGCGAGCCGGTGCATCTCATCGGGATCGAGTTCAGCCGCGAGCAGCGCAGCGTCGTCGGCTTCGAGGTCGAGACGCTGTAACCCCCCCACGCAACCCCCCGTAGGAGCGGCTTCAGCCGCGAACCTCGCTGCGCCCGAGTTGTGGCGGCAGAAGCGCCTTCGCGGTCGAGATCGCCCTGGCGCTTCGCGCCCGTTTACTTTCACGCCAATCGTGTTCACTCACACGCCGACTCTTCCGGCGCTCGGTGAAGGATTCTTGACGCGCGCTTGGCGGCGCTGCTATGGTCGGCCCTGCGTCGGAAACACGTTGCAGCAAATGCACCCGGCAACAACAAGAACAAGCCCTCCAGCCATGCGCATAGTGTCATTTTCCTGCCGAGCCGAGCCGAGCCGAGCGTAGCTGCATCGCGGCGCTGCGCGCCGCTACCCACCGCCTCACCCGCACTGAATTTCTGTCCGTTGGCCGGATGACTGAGTTCGTCCGGTCGGTCCACCCTTGTCCGGGAGTATTCTCCATGCCCTTGTTCCTGCCTGCCCGCTCGCGGGCCATTGCGTCTGTCCTTGCCTTGCTTGGCGCCTTGTGCGCCGCGCCGGCGCAAGCCGCCCCCCTCAACGACACCGGCATCACTTTCTGTGGCGCCTACCCGAGCGGCAATACCCCCGCGCCGTGCACCCCCAACCCCACCGGGCAGGACGCCGACTACGGGCGTGATGCCGCCGCCCAGGCCGGGGTGTTGCCCAAGCTCGGCGGCGGCTCGGCGGGCTTCGACTTCACCAAGATCGCCAACGACGGCTCGGAACTCCCGGCCGGTGCCGCACTTGGCCCCAACCCCGGCGACTGGGCGTGCACCCGCGACAACGTCACCGGGCGGGTGTGGGAAGTCAAGCTCGACGACGCGCTGCAGATGCGCCACCAGAGCCATACCTACACCTGGTACGACCCGGCGAGCCCGGACGGCAACCCCGGTGCGGTCGGCACCACCGGCACCTGCAACGCCACCCTCGGCGTGAGCGAGTGCAACACCGCGAACTATGTTGCGGCCGTCAACGCCGCGCAGTTGTGCGGCTATACCGACTGGCGCATGCCGACGGTCAAGGAATTGGAGGGCATTGCCGATCGCAACCGCACGAACCCGGCGATTGACCCGGACTACTTTCCGAACACGCCAAGCTGGCCTTTCTGGTCGGGTTCACCCTACGCCGGCTATTCCAGCTACGCGTGGTTCGTGTACTTCAACGATGGCCACGCCGGCTACGACCCCCGCAGCCTCAGCAACCTCGTTCGTCTTGTGCGCGGCGGACAGTGATTTTGTCCCTTTGACCTCGACCCGGCATGCCCGCGCAACGCGGCCCCCGCTACCGTCACACGCCTTTATGGCGCGACGCGAGCCGCTTTCTGGTGGAGGTGGAGCAGGCGGTCCGCCGCTTTCCGCGCTACCACAAGTACACGCTCGGCGCGGAACTGCGCACGCAGGCGATGAACGTGTGCCGGCTGGTCGCGCGCGCCGCACAGGCGAACGAGGCGGGCGAGCGCGAACGGCTGGTCGGGCAACTGGTGTGGCAGATCGAAGACCTCAAGATGAGTGTGCAACTGGCCAAGGAACTGGAGGCGTTTGCCTCTTTCGCCCAGTTTCAACGCCTGGCCGAGCAGGCCGTGGCGCTGGGCAAGCAGAGCGGGGGGTGGTGGAAACGGGCACGGACGGCAGCCGGCGCGGCATCCCGGCAGGGAGCGGCCCCGGCGTGATCCGACATCACTGTGCGCCCACGCCGCCGGGGCAGCTCTGCCCGGCATTGCAAGATGCGTTGCCCTACCCTGGGGATGGGCGGCGGGTCATCAAGTGCGTGGGTCATCAAGTTCGAATTTCTGGTCGGGTTCTCCCAACGCCGGCAATTCGAACAACGCGTGGAACGTGACTCAACAATGGCAACGCCAACAACAACAACCGCAGCAACAACAACCACGTTCGCCTTGTGCGCGGCGGAGCGTGATGTGGTGGGAGCGGCTTCAGCCGCGAACTGGACCGTGGCTAGAGCACGAACGCTGTTCGCGGCTGAAGCCGCTCCTACGCAAAGCGGGACGGCCGGGGTGCAACCACGCGGCATCCCAGTGCGGGTAAGCACCCACCGAACGGCAAAGCCCGGCGCGAATCAGCCGGCGGGCGGACCGAAAACGCCTCTCGTAGGAGCGGCTTTAGCCGCGAATTGGACCGTGGCTAGAGCACGAACGCTGTTCGCGGCTGAAGCCGCTCCTACGCAAAGCGGGACGGCCGGGGTGCAACCACGCGGCATCCCAGTGCGGGTAAGCACCCACCGAACGGCAAAGCCCGGCGCGAACCGGGTTGGTAATCACGTAGCGGGCGATGTCGCGGATGTCCTCGCCGTCACGGACGGCGCGGTCGTGGAATCCGGCCTGCCAGAGCGTGGCACCCCGTGTGCCGCGAACGCGGTTGATGGCGGCCGCGCTGCACGATTTGACGCGTTGAACGAGTTCGCTCAGTGGTGCGTGATGCAGCTGAATCAGCCAGTGCAGGTGATCGGGCATCAGTACGAACGCGAGTGTCGTGCACAGCCCAGCCTCATCGCAGGCACGCAATTCGCCGATGGTCCGCCGCGCGAGTTCGAAATCATCGAACACACACAAGCGTTGATGGGTGACGGTAGTGAGCAGATAGGCGCGTCCGGTTTCGGAAAACCGACCGCGGCGCAATCGGTGTGCATGGGCCAAGGCGTTCATGGCGGCAAGGATAAAGCAACGGATGCCTCGTGCATGAAAATGCGCCCACACCCACCCGTAGGAGTGGCTTCAGCCGCGAATCAACCAAGCAACGGAACCGGAACGCCACCCGTAGGAGCGGCTTCAGCCGCGAACTTGACCGGCGATAGAGCACGAACGCAGTTCGCGGCTGAAGCCGCTCCTACACAGAGCCAGGTGGCCGGCCTCCTCGCAGGCATGCAATTCGCCGCACGGCTACGCCGTTCCCTCGCGCGCGTCTTTCCCGTTGCCTTGCTGCCGCAGACCGTGGCAAGCACGCATTGTTCTCATGACATCAACCCGGGAGTTACTCGATGAAGACCCCTCACGCCCTGGCCCGCCTTGTGGCGGCCGTGCTGCTTGCCGCGCCATTCGGTGCCCAGGCGGTGACTTGCCTGAACAACATCCCCGCCACCAACCCCGACAGCGCCTACACCGACCACGGTGACGGCACCGTGACCCACACGCCCACCGGGCTGATGTGGAAGCGCTGCAGCGAAGGGCAGATCTGGGACGGCACGACCTGCACCGGTGCCGCGAGCACGCACACCTGGCAGGCCGCGCTCGATCTGGCCGAGACCCACAGCTTTGCCGGCCACGGCGACTGGCGCCTGCCCAACATCAACGAGCTGCGTTCGCTGGTCGAGGAATGCCGCGTCAATCCGGCAATCAACGACACACTATTCCCTGTGACGCCGAGCTGGTATTTCTGGTCGGGTTCACCCCTCGCCGGCTATTCCAGCCTCGCGTGGCTCGTGAACTTCAACCTTGGCAACGCCAGCAACGGCGACCGCAGCGACGGCTACCACGGCGTCCTCGTTCGTCTTGTGCGCGGCGGACAGTCTTTTGGCTCTTTTGATGCCCGTGGTGACGCAACCCCGGACGCCCTCGGAGACTTTGTTGCGGTCACGAATGCGACGGCCGGGGCGGTGACCGCCTCGACCGACAGCAAGACGGTGTCGGGCATCGACACCTTGACCGGGGTCTCGATCGCCGGCGAGGGCAGCCCCGAGTTCCGCATCAATGGCGGGGTGTGGACCAGCGCGCCCGAGTCGTTGGAAGTGGGCGCGGTGCTCGAAGTACGGCTCACCGCCGGGGCGGCGGGCAGCACCCGCGTGGCGACGCTGACGGTGGGCGGGGTGAGCGCGAACTTCAGCGTCACGGCGGCGGCCGGCGGCGGTGGTGGAGGGGGTGGCGGTGGCGGTGGCGGTGGCGGTGAAGCCCCGCCCCCGGTCGACAGCCTGCTGCCCCCGCCTGCCGGCCCGCAGGCTTACGGTTGCCGCGGGCCCGAGGCAAGTGGTTCGGTCGCGGCCGATCCGGCAGCAGCCCAGCCGATCTCGAGCACGCGCATTCTCGACCGCGAACTGTGGCTCAACGTCACTTTCGGGGCCTTCGCGCAGCCGATGGATGTGTACATCGTGGCAGAGCTGCCGAATCGCGAACTGCTGGTCTTGAACAGCGCCGGCCAGTGGCTGCCATACCCGGCCCATGCGCTGGCGTGGCGGTCGGGCTCGACGGGCAACCTCAATGCCACGGTGTGGACCTCGGCGCTGGCGGGCATTCCGCCCGGTGCGTACGCCGCCTTCGCGGTCGTGGTGCCGGCCGGCACGAACCCGGCGAGCTTCAACCTCGCGAACTCGGCCTACCACCTGTGGTGCACGACTCGGCACATGCCGTAACCCGGCAGCGGCGGCTCCAGCCCCGAAGTTCTGATGGTTCGCGGCTGAAGCCGCTCCTACGGGAAGCGTGGTTGGGCGGTTTCGTAGGAGGGGCTTCAGCCCCGAACTCCTACGGGAGGCGTGGTTGGGCGGTTTCGCAGGAGGGGCTTCAGCCCCGAACGAGACTGAAGCCGCTCCCGCCCGGGCGCGGCGCGCTGGCATAATGCGCGGCATGAATTGCAAGACCCCGCCGATCAGCATCCAGACCTTTGCGAAGATCCGCGAACCCGCCCAGCTTCCCTTGCGCATCTTCGACGTGGCCTCGCTCGGCCAGGTGTTCACGCCCGAGCCGGTCGTTCGCGCAATGCTTGCGCTGCGGCGCAACGCGGGGCGCACGATGGAGCCTTCCTGTGGCGACGGAGCCTTCCTGCGGCATCTGGAGGGCGCGGTCGGAATCGAGTTCGATCCGGCGCATTGCCCGGCCGGTGCGCTGAACCTGGATTTCTTCGCGTATCCGGAGCGCGAGTCGTTCGACACCATCATCGGCAATCCGCCCTACGTGCGTTTCCAGGACATTCCGGAGGCGACGCGCAAGCGGCTGCCGCTGCGGCTTTTCGACAACCGCAGCAACCTCTATCTCTTCTTCATCGAGAAGTGCGTGCGCCATCTGCGCCCGGGTGGCGAGCTGATCTTCATCACGCCGCGCGACTTCATGAAGGCGACCTCGGCGGTGCGGCTCAACGCCCTCCTGCATGCCGCGGGGACGATCACCGACGCGATCGAGCTGGGCGATTCGCGCATTTTCGACGACGCGGTGCCCAACTGCCTGATCTGGCGCTTCGAGAAGGGCCGGTTCGAGCGCACGATGCGATTTGCCGAGATCGGCGTCGGCGACGACCCGGTGCGTGCGCTGGCCGCTCCGGTCTGGCAGCGGCGGCGCCTGCTCGAATGCGACGGACATTTCATGTTCGTCCGTGGCGAGTATCCGTTGCGGCTGTCCGGGCTTGCGAGCGTCAAGGTCGGGGCGGTGTCAGGGGCCGACGAGCTGTATGCGGACCCGATCCACGGCAATCGCGACTTCGTCTGCTCGGAGACGGTGCGCAGCGGCGCGACCCGGCGCATGCTGTGGTGCGAACCGGGCGAGCCGCCGCCGGCCGTGCTGCTGCCGCATCGCGCGCGCCTGATCGGCCGCGGCATCCGCCCATTCACCGACGAGAACTGGTGGCACTGGGGCCGCGGCTACGACCAGTCCGGCCGGCCGCGGGTCTATGTGAACCACAAGACGCGTGCGGCGCAGCCGTTCTTCCTGCACCCGTGCATGAACCACGATGGTGCGGTGCTGGCGGTCTTCCCGCATGACCCGGCGACGGACCTGGACGCCTTGTGTTCCGCGCTCAACGCGGTCGATTGGGCCGATCTCGGTTTCGTCTGCGACGGGCGCTACCTGTTCTCCCAGCGCAGCCTCGAGAACGCGCCGCTGCCGGAGCCTTTCCGCGCCTTCGTCGGACGCCCCTGAGCGGGGCTCCTGAGCGATCGCATGAAATGCGATTGCGTTCATTCCGAACACGCGGGCATGGCTTTGGACTCTCCGTAGGAGCGGCTTTAGCCGCGAAGACGGCGTTATTCGCGGCTAAAGCCGCTCCTACGGGAATGCGGATCGTTCGGTTTGATGGATCTGCGATTGCCCTGAGCGGGGCTCCTGAGCTGCCGTGCACGGCAGCGGCAGTGGTGTAGTATTGGCCTCAAAACATTTTTCGCGCGGCCCGCATCCGCGTCCCTTCCTGAGAACAGCCCCTATGGTTCCCCATCTGACGACCGCGCTGACCGGCCCTTTGCTGGAGCTGGAGCGAAACTTTCTCGACCGAGCGACCGAGATCGAGCGCTGGATGCGCGAACAGTGGCAGGATCACATGCCGCCCTTCTACGGCTCGACCGATCTGCGCAATTCGGGTTTCAAGCTCGCACCGGTCGATCTCAATCTGTTTCCGGGCGGCTTCAACAACCTGGCGGATGTGTTCAAGCCGCTGTGCGTGCAGGCGGCGCAGGCCGCGATCGAGCGCATCTGCCCGGACGCGCGCAACATCCTGCTGATCCCGGAGAACCACACGCGCAACCAGTTCTACCTGCAGAACGTCGCGCAACTGGTGTCGATCCTGCACATGACCGGCCTCAACGTGCGCATCGGCAGCCTGCTGCCCGAGGTGACGGCGCCGACGACGCTGGAACTGGCCAACGGTGCGACGCTGACGCTCGAACCGCTGGAGCGGCGGGGCGGGCGGGTCGGTGTGGCCGGATTCGACTCGTGTGCCGTGCTGCTCAACAATGATCTGTCGGCCGGGGTTCCGCCCATCCTTCAGGGGCTCGAAGACCAGTGGCTGATTCCTCCCCTGCATGCCGGCTGGCACACGCGCCGCAAGTCGAACCATGCCGCAGCCTATGATCGCGTTGCGCGCGAGTTCGCGGCCGCGATCGGGATCGACCCGTGGCGCATCAACCCGGCGTTCGGTGTGTGCGGACAGGTCAATTTCCAGGAGCGCACCGGTGAGGAGTGCCTGGCGACCCAGGTCGACAGCCTGCTGCGCAGGATCGGCGAGAAATACCGCGAGTACGGCATCGACGAGACGCCCTTCGTCGTCGTCAAGGCCGATGCCGGCACCTACGGCATGGGCATCATGATGGTCAAGGACGCGTCCGAGGTGATCGGGCTCAACCGCCGCCAGCGCAACAAGATGTCGGTCGTCAAGGAAGGGCTGCAGGTCGCCGAGGTCATCATCCAGGAAGGCGTGCACTCCTTCGAAACGATTGATGGCGCCGTTGCCGAGCCAGTCGTGTACATGATGGATCACTATGTGGTGGGCGGCTTCTACCGCGTTCATACCGAGCGCGGGCGCGACGAGAACCTCAACGCGCCGGGCATGCACTTTCGCCCGCTCGCGTTCGAGACCTGCTGCAGCCTGCCCGACGCCTGCCAGGGCCCGGACGCACCGCCGAACCGCTTCTATGCCTACGGCGTGGTGGCGAGGCTCGCCTTGCTCGCGGCTTCGGTCGAGATCGAGGAAACCGCGCCGGCAGAAGCCGAACTCGCGGCCTGAGGCGGATTGCGTACGATGCCGCAAGCGCTGCAACTGGCCTTCGTGCTCGATCCGCTGCCAGGGCTGAAGGCGTACAAG
The DNA here is from genome assembly GCA_023383815.1 of Rhodocyclaceae bacterium. Classification (GTDB taxonomy): domain Bacteria; phylum Pseudomonadota; class Gammaproteobacteria; order Burkholderiales; family Rhodocyclaceae; genus JACOUN01. The sequence continues at coordinate 32,773 of JAHDYG010000007.1, read as the reverse complement.
GATTCGAGCGTCGCGATGATGCGCGAGGCCGCTGCCCGCGGCCATGCGGTGCACGCGATCGCACGCGAGGCGCTGACCTGGCGCGACGGGGTGGTCGCCGCGCGCGCGCAGCCGCTCGAACTGCGTGACGGCGACCACGACTGGTACACCGCCGGCGCCGCAACGGTGCAGGCGCTCGATGCGTTCGATGCGGTCGTGATGCGCCAGGATCCGCCGTTCGATTTCGAATACGTGACCGCGACCTGGCTCCTGGAACGTGCAGTGGCCGGCGGCGCGCGGGTGTTCAACGATCCGCGCGCGATCCGCGATCACTCGGAAAAGCTCGCGATCACCGAGTTCGACGCCTTCACGGCGACCACGCTGGTGGCGCGCGACGGCGACGATCTGCAGGCCTTCATCGACGAACTGGGCGACGTCGTGCTCAAGCCGCTCGATGGCATGGGCGGCAGCCAGATCTTCCGGGTGCGCCGGGACGACCCGAACCGCAACGTGATCATCGAGACGCTCACCCATGAGGGGGCACGCACCGTGATGGCGCAGCGCTACCTGCCCGCGATCACCGACGGCGACAAGCGCGTGCTGATCCTCGGCGGCGAAGTCGTGCCCTATGCGCTCGCGCGCATTCCGAAAGCCGGTGAGACGCGCGGCAATCTCGCGGCCGGCGGGCGCGGCGTCGCGATGCCGCTCACGGCCCGCGAACGAGAGATCGCCGAGGCGCTGGCGCCGGTCCTGTGGGCGCGTGGCTTGATGGTCGTCGGGCTCGATGTGATCGGCGGTCACCTCACCGAGATCAACGTCACGAGCCCCACCTGCTTCGTCGAGATTGCCGCGCAGACCGGGTTTTCGGTCGCCGGGCTGTTCGTCGACAAGCTGGAACAGGCCTGCGCATGAACGGCTCGCAGGTCCCGTCCGGGCGTTGGTCCCGGCGTTTCCGGTTGTTGCGCGCCGGGGCGCACGGGCTGGCGCTGGCGGCGCTCGTGCTGCTCCTTGCCGCCTGTTCGCGTCCGCAACTCTTCCACCAGGAAGCCTACGTCTTCGGCACACGGGTCGATCTCACCGTGTATGGCGGATCGGAGGCGCAGGCCGCTTCCGCGATGGCGGCCGTGCTGCGCGAGTTCGACCGCCTGCACCGGACCTTCCATGCCTGGGAGCCCTCCGAACTGACCGCCCTCAACGAGGCGCTCGCGCGCGGCGAAGAGGCGACCGTGTCCGAGGAGATGGCGGAACGGCTCGCCGACGCCCGCCGCTTCGTCGAGGCGGGGGCCGGACTCTTCGACCCGGCGCTGGGCCGGCTGATCGAACTGTGGGGCTTTCACAGTGACGAGTTCATTCCCCGGCGGCCGGATCCGGAAGCGATCCGCGCGCTGCTCGATGCCCGACCGAGCATGCTCGACCTGACGATCTCCGGCAATCGGGTATCGAGCCGGAACCGCGCAGTCCAGCTCGACTTCGGCGGCTACGCGAAGGGCTATGCGCTCGACCGTGCGGCGCAGATCCTGCGCGAGATGGGCGTGCGCGATGCGCTCATCAACATCGGTGGCAACGTCCTGGCGCTGGGCGCGAAGGGCAAGACCCCGTGGCGGCTCGGCATCCAGCATCCGCGCGAGCCGCGGCCACTGGCGACGCTGCCGCTCTACGACGGGGAGGCGATCGGTACCTCGGGTGACTACCAGCGCTTCTTCGAACTGGACGGGCAGCGCTACGCGCATCTGCTCGATCCGCGCAGCGGCCAGCCGGCTGCCGGCACGCAATCGCTGACGGTGCTGATCGCGCCGCGCGAGGCCGCCGGAACGTGGTCGGATGCGGCCAGCAAGGCGCCCTTCATTGCCGGCGACGACTGGCTGGACGTGGCCCGCAGGCAAGGGCTCACGCACGTCCTGCGCATCGGCTCCGATGGCCGCATCGAAGTCACGCGTGCGCTGCGCGCACGGCTGCAGATCCCGTCCGACATCCGCCCAGTGCGCGTCGTCGACTGAACCCGGAAGACCGCCATGACCCCCTATCGCACCGAACTGGACCGTTTCGCGATCGTGCTGATGCTCGTGCTGTGCTCGATCTGGGGTGGCCAGCAGGTCGTCGTCAAACTCGGCAATGCGGGCATCTCCCCGCTCTGGCAGTCCGGCCTGCGCTCACTTGGGGCGACCGCGCTGGTGTGGCTGTGGGCGCAGGCGCGCGGCGTGCGCCTGTGGCAGTCGGATGCGACGCTGTGGCCGGGGCTGGTCGCGGGGGCGTTGTTTGCCGCCGAGTTTGCGTTGATCTTCAAGGCGCTGGAGTTCACGAGCGCCTCGCGCGGCGTGATCTTCCTCTACACCGCACCCTTTTTCGTCGCACTCGGTGCGGTCTGGCTGCTGCCCCAGGAGTCCATGCGCCGCGCCCAGTGGATCGGCATGGCGCTCGCGTTCGCCGGCATCCTCGTGCTGTTCGGCGAAAACCTGCTGCGCCCTTCGGGAACGGCCTGGATCGGCGACCTGATGATGCTGTTTGCCGCCGCCTTCTGGGCGGCGACGACGCTGGTCGTCAAGGCGACCCCGCTGTCGCGCGCTTCGCCCGAGAAGACGCTGCTCTATCAGCTCGGCGTCTCGGCGGCGATCCTGCCCGCGCTGTCCATTCTCTTCGGCGAACCGGGGGTGTACGCCCCGACGCCGCTCGTCTGGGCGAGCCTCGCCTTCCAGATCGTCGTCATCGCCTCCTCGAGCTATCTGACCTGGTTCTGGCTCGTGCGCCACTATCCAGCCACGCGCCTGTCCTCGTTCTCCTTCCTGACCCCGGTGATGGGCGTGCTGGCGGGCGTGGTACTGCTCGGTGAGCCGCTCACCGCCGCGGTGCTGATCGCGCTTGCGACGGTCGGCTGCGGCATCTGGATCGCCAACCGGCCCGCACCCAGGAGTGTTTCCGGACCCGGTGCTGCCCCGGATGCGGGGGGGCAGGAAGCGGGGTCGAAAGTCCATTGACGCGCCGCAGACGAGCCGGGATACTCGGATCAGGAGGGCTGGTCTGCCGGCCGTACTCAGGGAGAGGAAGCTTGCAGGGGGAGTTCCGCGCACTTCGAGGTGCTCTCCGGGCGAGAGCGGCCGCGTTCGCCTTGCTCGGTCCGGCCGCTGCGCTGGCACTCGGCGCCGCAGCTGTGCCGGTGCGCGCGAGCGAAGACCTCTTTTTCAGCGAACTGCCGATCGTCGCGTCGATCAGCCGTCTGCCGCAGCGCCAGGCCGATGCGCCGTCGGCGGTCACCGTAATCGATCGCGTGACCATCCGCGCCTCCGGCGCCCGTACGCTCAACGATCTGTTCCGGCTCGTGCCGGGGTTCCAGACCTTTGCCGGGAGCGATGCGGCCGCGCGCGTGACCTACCACGGCGTGACCGACGAGGACTACTCGCCGCGCGTGCAGGTGCTCGTCGACGGCCGCTCGCTGCATTCGCCGCTCTTCCAGAACGGCATGAACTGGTCGCTGGTGCCGGTCGCACTCGAGGACATCGAGCGCATCGAGGTCGTGCGCGGCTCGAACACCACGTCCTATGGCTCGAACGCCTTTCTCGGGGTCATCAACATCATCACCGTCGATCCGGAGCTGGTGCGGGGGGTTTCGGTGTCGGCCAACGCCGGCAATCAGGGCGTGCGCGATTTCGCCCTGCGCACCGGCCGCCCGCTCGGCGAGCGCGGCAGCTTCCGGCTGACCGTCCAGCAAAATGCCGACGACGGTCTGGACGAGCGCTCCAGCACGCTGAGCGACCACGACTGGCGGGATCGCAACCGCAGCCGGCTGCTCGATCTGCGGGTTGCGTGGCAGTCCGATGTGCGCGATCTGCTCGAACTTCATCTCGGACGCGTCGAGAGCCGGCGCCTGACCGGGCGGCTGGACGAAGACACCGGGCGGCCGCGCGCGTCGGACCCGCTGCGGGATCTCGACGAGGCCTCCTCCTGGCTGCAACTGCGTTGGTTGCGCACCCTGTCCGGGACTTCGGACTTTTCGCTGCGCTACACCTACAGTGTGGACGAGGCCGACAGCGGTTTCGTCGATCCGACACGGACCGCCGGATTCCGGAGCGTCGACGAGGCGGGTGATCGTGGCACGCGCCACGAGATCGAGGCGGTCAACACCTTCCTGCCGTTTTCGCGGACGCGCGTCGTGTGGGGGGCGAGCTGGCGCTCGGATGCGTTGCGTTCGAAGACGATGCTGCGTGACCGTGGAAGCGTCCAGCGCGACGTCGGACGCGTCTTCGCGAACGGTGAGTGGAAGCCGGTCGAATGGTTTACCGCAAACCTGGGCGCTTCGCACGAGTACGATTCGATCGTCGGCGCCCACTTTGCCCCGCGCGCGAGTCTCGCCGTGCATCTGAACCCGGAGAACACCGTGCGTCTGGGCGCGGCGCGTGCGTGGCGCACGGCGGCGACGCTGCATTACCGCGCCAATCATCTCCTGTCGCCGACGCGTGCCGAATGGGTCGGCAATCCGGATCTGCCGGCCGAGCGCCTGGACAGCCTCGAGCTGGGCTACCTGGGCGACTGGCGCGACTGGCGCATGAGCCTGGAGCTGCGCGTCTTCGACGAGCGCCTGAACGATCGCATGATCGCCCGCATCCGCACCGGCGAGCAGCCGGCCGGCCTCGACAACCTGCCCTACACCGTGCAGCCGGTGCAGGATCTGCGCATCCGCGGTCATGAGCTGCACTGGAAGTGGCAGCCCTTCGAGGGCACGCGGATCGCGCTGGGCCACGCCGACACCCGGATCCGGAGCCGGAACACCCGGCTCGGGCAGCGCCTGGCCGACAACCCCGGCAGCAATTTCTTCACCTCCCAACCGCGCTATGTTGCGCTCGCCGAGCGTTCGAGCCCGCATCGCGCGACTTCGCTGATGTGGCGCCAGCGCCTGCCCTGGGGTCTGGAACTGGCGGTGATGCACTACCGGGTCGGGCGGATGAAATGGACCCGCAATACCGAGGTCGAGGCCTACCGCCGGACCGACCTGCGCATCGCCCGCCCGTTTGCGGTGGCGTCGCAGCGTGGCGAACTCGCCTACACCGTGCAGTCGCTCGAAGGACGGCACGCCGAGCAGCGCATGCAGCGCATCGTGGACCGGCGCCACTGGGTGTCGCTGCGACTCGATTTCTGAACGGAGCCGGAACGGGCTGATGAGGGAACTGTTGCGCACCTGCCTGCTGGGCGTGCTGCTCGTCTTCAGCGCCATCGGGACCCCGGCCGGTGCGCTCGATCTCGCCCTCGTCGTGTCGGGCAAGGGCGGCGCGTACGAGCGGTTTGCGCAATCGCTGCGCGCGAGCCTGGGGGCGGGGCCGCACCGCCTGTACGATGGGGGCAACCTCGAAGAAGGGGTCGCGGAGGACGTCGTGCGGCGGGCCGATCTCGTGCTCGCGGGCGGATTTCCGGCGGCCGAGGCGATGCTCGGGCGTTCGTCGCGGCCACTCATGGCGGTGCTGATCTCGCGCAGCCAGTACCGGGCGCTGCGCCGCAGCCATCCGGATGCACCCTTCGCCGCGATCGTGCTCGACCAGCCGCCCGCCCGCCAGCTCGCCCTGGTGCACGCGGTGCTGCCGGAGCGCAATCGCCTGGGGGTTCTCTATGGACCCGATACACGGGATCAGGAAAGGGAGTTCGTCGCTCTGAGCGGGAAGTCGGGGATGGAACTCCTGGGTCAGCAGGTTTCCACTCCGCTCGAACTGACGCAGGCCCTGGAGCGGACCCTGGAAGCGAGCGACGCGCTGCTTGCGCTGGCCGATCCGCTGCTCTCGACGCCGACCGCGGCACGTTCGATCCTCTTGTCGAGCTACCGCTACCGCCGGCCGGTGTTTGCCTGGTCGCGCGCTTTCGTCGACGCCGGTGCGCTGGCGGCGGTCTATAGCGGCCCCGGTGACATCGCCCGTGACGTCGTCGACTGGCTTGCCGCATTGCCGGCCGGACGTCTGCCCGAGCCGCAGATGCGCATGCCCCGGCATTTTGGCGTCGCCCTCAATTCCCAGGTGGCCCGGGCGCTCAACCTGAGGGTGGAGGATGCTGCCAGCGTGCTCAGGCGCCTGCAGGTGGAGGAGCGGCCATGACGATTTCGCTGCGCCGCAGGCTGTTGCTGGTCGTGATGCTCCCGGCGGTCCTGCTGGCGGCGGGGATTGCCAGCTTGTTCGCGGTGCGCGGAACGCAGGCCGTTGATGATGCGCTCACGGACCGGGGCGCCGCGATCGTGAGCTTCCTCGCCCCTGCGGCGGAGTATGGCGTGATCACCGGCAACCGGAGTGCACTGGCGAGCCTGCTGCAGGCCGCGCTCGAACAGCGCGACGTCACGGCAGCCGCCGTGTATGACGCCAGCGGGGTTGCCCTCGCAGTGAGCGGACGGCTCAAGCTGTCGGTGCCAGCCAGCCTGTTCGGCATCGACCATGCGCGCATCGTCGACCGCGGCGAGGACCGGCTCGGATTCGGGGCGCCGGTTCTGGCCGCTCCGGTGGAGGTGGACGATCTCGATCTGGCGAACGCCGAGGCCGGCACCGACGCCCGTGGCGTCGGGATCGGTTGGGTATACGTCGAGATCGACACGCTTTCGCTCGACAATGAGAAGCGCGCGATCCTGCGCAATGCGCTGCTGCTTGCCTTGCTCGGGCTCGGTCTGACCGCCTGGCTCGCGGTGCGCATGGCCGATGCGGTGACCGGGCCGATCCGAAGCCTGGCCGACGCCGTCGTAGGGATGGCCGGGGGCTCGCTCGACGTGGCGGTCCGCGAGGACGCCGCAATCGGGGAGTTGCGCGTGCTGCAGCAAGGATTCAACGCCATGGCGCACGCGATCTCCGATGCCCAGCGAACCTTGCAGGCGCGTGTCGATGAGGCAACCGCGATGCTGGCCCATCAGGCGACCCACGACCCGCTCACGGGGCTGGCAAACCGGCGCGCGTTCGAAGAAGCGCTCGAAGTGGCGGTCAATACCTCGCGCCGCGCGGGCGATCACGACGTGCTGTGCTTCATCGATCTGGATCGTTTCAAGGTCGTCAACGATACCTGCGGCCACGCCGCGGGCGACGAACTGCTGCGCAGGATCGCCCACACGATCCAGCAGCGGGTGCGCAGCAACGACCTGGTGTGCCGCATCGGCGGCGATGAGTTCGCACTGATCCTGCGTGGCTGCGGGCCCGAGGAGGGCCGGCGGATCGCCGAACACCTGCGCGAGGCGGTCGCTGCCCTGCAGTTCGACCGGGACGGGCGCCGCTTTACCGTCGGAGCGAGCATCGGACTGGTGCCGATCGGAGAAGGGGTGGGCGCTTCCGAGGCGCTCATCGCGGCCGACCTTGCCTGCTACGAGGCCAAGCATCGCGGTCGCAACCGTGTCGTCGAGCATCCGGTGCCGGCGGATGGCAGCCCGCGCTATCCCGAGGGAGAGCCAGGCGGCGCTGAGGTGCCGGTCGATCTCGTTCCCGACGCCGGGGGCGCTAGCGCGGGGGAGCGGTAGCCGGTTCCGCGAGGCCGGATGCAGCGGCCTCGCGCCGCTTCACCTCCAGTTCCAGCCGGCTGGCTTCGATGTCGAGCGCGCGCGCCGCACGGATGCGAGCAAGGCGTTCATCGCGCGCCTGACTCAGACAGCGATTGACGAGAAAGCGCTGGTAGCACTCGGGTTCGGCCACCTCGAACGCGCGGTTGGCCTCTGCCCGGAGGGCTCTGGCCTCGTTGCGCATCGAGCGCGCGCGGTCACGGTCCTCGTCCTGCGAAGCGGCGCCGAGCGGCGCGCTGGCGAGCGCGAGCAGGAGCAGGCAGAGGCGGAAGGACATCGGCGTGCGGAGGCAGTGGGGGTTCGAGCCGCGTAGAATAGCGCCTTTTGCCGCTCAGACGTTCACGTGATCCAGTTTCGCAACCTGCGCCTCGCACGCGGCGCAAAAGTCCTCATCGAATCAGCCTCGCTGCAGATCCATCCGGGCTGGCGCGTCGGGCTCACCGGCGCCAATGGGAGCGGCAAGTCGAGCCTCTTCGCGGCGTTGCGCGGAGCCTTGCATCCAGACCAGGGCGATCTCGAACGCCCGCCGGCCTGGGTCCTTGCTCACGTCGCGCAAGAGACGCCGGGCGTCGAGCGCACTGCCCTCGACTACGTGCTCGACGGTGACGCCGAACTGCGGGCGATCGAATCCGGGCTCGCGGCGGCCGAAGCGGCACACGACGGAACGCGGATCGGTGAGCTGCACGCCCGGCTGGGCGAGATCGGCGGCTATGCGGCGCCTGCACGCGCTGCGGCGCTGCTGGACGGACTCGGCTTTCTGCCGGGCGACGGTGCGCGCCCGGTCGCGAGCTTCTCGGGGGGCTGGCGCATGCGCCTGAACCTGGCCCAGGCGCTGATGTGCCGCTCCGACCTGCTGCTGCTCGATGAGCCGACGAACCACCTCGATCTCGATGCCGTGCTGTGGCTCGAACAATGGTTGCGCGACTACCGCGGGACGCTGATCCTGATCTCGCACGACCGGGAATTCCTCGATGCCTGCGTGACGCACGTCGCCCACATCGAGCAGCAGCGCCTGACGCTGTACTCGGGCGGCTACTCCGATTTCGAGCGCCAGCGCGCCGAGCGTCTGGCGCAGCAGCAGTCGCTCTTCGATCGCCAGCAAAGAGAGATCGCGCACATCGAGGACTACATCCGCCGCTTCCGTGCCAAGGCGACCAAGGCGCGGCAGGCGCAAAGCCGCATCAAGGCGCTCGAACGCATGGAGCGGATCGCCGCGGCGCACGTCGACACGCCGTTCACGTTCCGTTTCCGCGACTGTCCGGCGGCACCCGATCCGCTGCTGCAGATCGAGGGTGGTGCCGTCGGCTACGGCACGCAAGCCGTGCTGGAGGGGCTCGAGCTGACCCTGCGCCCGGGCGAACGCATCGGCCTGCTGGGCCGCAACGGGGCGGGCAAGTCGACGCTGATCAAGCTCCTCGCGGGGGAGCTCGGCCTGGCGGCGGGCGAGCGCACGCTCGGCAAGGGGCTCGCGATCGGGTACTTCGCCCAGCAGCAGCTCGAGGTGCTGCGGCCCGACGAATCGCCGCTGCAGCACATGACGCGCCTCGATCCGGCCGCGCGTGAACAGGATCTGCGCGACTACCTCGGTGGCTTCGATTTTCGCAGCGACGCGAGCGGTGCCGCTGCGGTCAGCGGCGCGACCACGCCCTGCGGCAGCTTCTCGGGCGGCGAGAAATCGCGCCTCGCGCTCGCGCTCCTCATCTGGCGGCGGCCCAATCTGCTGCTGCTCGACGAGCCGACCAACCACCTCGACCTCGAGATGCGCCATGCGCTGACGCTCGCGCTGCAGGAGTTCGAAGGAGCGATGGTGCTGGTGTCGCACGATCGCGCCCTGCTGCGCGCGACCTGCGATCGCTTCCTGCTCGTCGACGGCGGCCGGGTGCAGGTTTTCGACGGTGATCTCGACGACTATCGCGACTGGCTCGCGACGCGCCGCAGCGAGGCGGCTGCGGCCGCTGCCTGTCCGGACCGGGCGGCCGACAAGGCGAGCCGCAAGGCCGGGCGTGAATCGGCTGCGGCCGATCGCCAGGCCCGCCTCGCGGCCCGCCGTCCGCTGGTTCGCGAGCGCGAGCAGATCGAGCGCAGGCTCGGCGAGTGGCAGCGCGAGAAGGCGCAGATCGACGAGCGACTGGCGGATCCGACGCTCTATGCCGCTGGCGACGCGGCGGCGATCCAGAGTTTGCTCAAGCGCCAGGCGGAGCTTGCGGCCGCGATCGATGAGGCCGAGATGCGCTGGCTGGAGATCGAGGAAGCGCTGGAGGCCATTGCCGACTGAGGCGATGATCGCTGCGGCACCCGGTCCACGGCGGTCCGGGCCGGCGCCGATCGTGGATAATGCGCGCTTTCGAACGTCCTCACGGAGCGCTCCGATGACTTGTGCGCGATTCGTCCGGCATGCGGCGGCCATCCTGGCGCTCTTTGCCAGCACGACCCAGCCGGTGCTTGCCGAGCAGTGGCTCGTGATCTCCGGTGCCTCGCATCACTTTCGCCAGAGCGAACGCGACTGGCGCCAGTTCAACCCCGGGATCGGCTTCGAGCGGGCGCTGGAGCGCCCCGGGCTGTACGCGGTCGGCGGCTACTTCCGCAACAGCTACGACCGCCATGCGCTGTACGCTGGCGTGCGCTGGATGCCGTTCGAATGGGGGCCGCTGAAGCTCGGCGGCTATGCGCTTGCCTCCACCGGCTATCCGTCGCCGATCCTGCTGCTGCCCGGTTTTTCCGTCGAAGGCGAGCGGCTCGGCCTCAACATCGTGCTTGCCCCGAACCTCGGCCGCTACAGCGGTTATGTCGGGATGCAGGTGAGGGTGCGTCTGGAGTGAATCCGCCGCGCCGGGTGCGATTTCATCCGGACGGGATTACCCCAGTTGGCGAATCGCGGGGTTTGCGCGGATAATGCCGCCTCACCCGGTTCCGATGACAACAACACCCCTCGCGCGAACGGCCCACAAGGCGGTTCGTGCCGCTGGAGCGCGATGACATCCACATCCCTTCCCGCCCTCGAAGTGGTCGACATCCACAAGCGCTACGGCGACCATGAGGTTCTGAAAGGCATCGACCTGACCGCCCGTGACGGCGACGTGATCTCGATCATCGGATCGAGCGGATCGGGCAAGTCCACCTTCCTGCGCTGCATCAACCTGCTCGAACAGCCCTCGCGCGGCGAGATCCGCCTGCGCGGCGAGACGCTCGCGCTGCGCCCGGACCGGCACGGCGAACTGCAGGCGGCCGATCGCAGGCAACTCGAACGCATGCGCGCGCGCATCGGCTTCGTGTTCCAGAATTTCAACCTGTGGCCGCACATGACGATCCTCGACAACCTGACGCTCGCGCCGATGCGCGTCGCGGGGCTCGACCGGAAGGCGGCCACCGAGCGTGCCGAGGCGCTGCTCGTGAAGGTCGGCCTGCAGGACAAGCGCAAGGCGTATCCCGGCCACCTGTCGGGCGGCCAGCAGCAGCGCGTCGCGATCGCGCGCACGCTGGCGATGGAGCCCGAGGTGCTGCTGTTCGACGAACCGACCTCGGCGCTCGATCCGGAACTCGTCAATGAAGTGCTCGGCGTCATGCGCGCGCTCGCCGAAGAGGGGCGGACGATGCTGATCGTGACCCACGAGATGCGCTTCGCACGCGACGTGTCGACACAGGTGATGTTCCTGCATCAGGGGCGCGTCGAGGAATTCGGCCCGCCCGCGCGCGTCTTCTCCGAGCCCGAGTCGGCGCGCTGCCGCGAGTTCCTGTCGAGCCACCTGTAGCGCGTCCGCATCCAGCCCGAAGCCCAAACCAGGCCCGGCCCTGCATCCTGGCCGGCAGCGCCGGACCCGTCCGTCCCTTTTCAACCATCTGCCTGCAAGAGCAAGAACCACAAACCAAGGAGACCACCACATGAAGAAGCTGCGCACGTTCTCGATCGCCCTCATCGTCGCCGGCGCCGCTGCGCTCGCGCTGCCCGCGCACGCGCAGAAGCTCAGGATCGCGACCGAAGGGGCCTATGCGCCGTTCAACTTCGTCGATGCCAGCGGCAAGCTGCAGGGTTTCGACGTCGACATCGCGAATGCGCTGTGCGAGAAGATGAAGGTCGAGTGCGAGATCGTCGCCCAGGACTGGGACGGCATCATTCCCGGGCTGCAGGCGCGCCGTTACGACGCGATCGTCGCCTCGATGTCGATCACCGCCGAGCGCGAGCGGGTGGTCGCATTCACCAAGCCCTACTATTCCAATGTGCTCGCCTTCATCGGTGCGAAGGACAAGCCGTGGGCCACTGATGCTTCGGGCCAGAAGAAGACGCTCGGCGCGCAGCGTGCGACGATCGCCGGCCAGTACCTGGAGGACAAGCTGGGCAAGACGGTCAACGTCAAGCTCTACGACACCCAGGACAACGCCTATCTCGATCTCGTTGCCGGCCGCCTCGACGGCATGGTGTCCGACAAGTTCCCCGCCTACGACTGGTTGCAGACCGAAGCCGGCCGGAACTTCGAGTTCAAGGGGGCGGACATCGACATCGACGACAAGATCGCGATCGCGGTGCGGCGCCAGGACAAGGAGCTGCGCGAGCGCCTGAATGCGGCGATCGATGCGATCGTCGCCGATGGCACCTACCAGGCGATCAACGCACGCTACTTCCCGTTCCCGATCTACTGAGCCACGCCCGGACGCGCTGACGCATGGATCTGCACGGATTCGGCCACCTGCTGCTGGCAGGCACCTGGGTCACCCTCCAGCTCGCGTTCGCGAGCCTGCTCTGCGGGCTCGTGCTCGGGCTGGTGGGCGCGGCTGCCGCGCTGTCGCCGTTTGCGCCGCTGCGCTGGCTCGCGCTGGGCTACAACACGCTGATGCGCGGCATCCCGGAGCTGCTGCTGGTGCTGGTGATTTATTTCGGGGCCACCCATGTGATCGAATGGATGACCGGCGACTACATCGACGTCGATCCCTTCACGGCCGGCGTGGCGGCGCTGTCGATCGCATTCGGCGCCTACGCGACCGAGGTCTTTCGCAGCGCGATGCAGGAGATTCCGGCGGGCCAGCGCGAGGCGGCGCTTGCGATCGGACTGGGGCGCGGGGATACCTTCTTCCGCATCCTGCTGCCGCAGGTGTGGCGGATCGCGCTGCCCGGGCTCGGCAACCTGTTCCTCGTGCTCCTCAAGGACACCGCACTGGTGTCGGTGATCGGCCTCGACGACCTGATGCGCCAGGCCTACGTCGCGGCCGGCTTCACCAAGCTGCCCTTCACCTTCTACCTGGCCGCGGCCGGCATCTACCTCGCACTGACGATCGTTTCGATGCAGACGATCCAGCGGCTCGAGCGCTGGGCCAATCGTGGCTACCGGGGGGCGCGCGCATGAGAAGGGGCGTCCGGTGAGCGGGGCGATCGTTGCGCTGTCGGGCTGGCTCGAGACGCTCGCGGGGGACGCCGAGCCGTGGGCGAGCTACGCCCGCTACCTGCCGCGTATCGTCGATGGCCTGTGGCTGACGCTCGAACTCATCGTCGTCTCGGGCCTGATCGGCCTTGCGCTGGCGGTGCCGATCGCGCTCGCCCGCGTGGCGCGCGCGCCGGCGCTGTGGATGCCCGCCTACGGCTACATCTTCTTCTTCCGTGGCACGCCGCTGCTGGTGCAGATCTTTCTCGTGTACTACGGCCTGTCGCAGTTCGAGACGCTGCGTGCGGCGGGCTGGCTGTGGGACGAGGTGCTGTCGAAACCCTACTGGTGTGCGATCATCGCCTTCAGCCTCAATACCGCGGCCTACACCGCCGAACTGCTGCGCGGCGCGATGCTCGCGGTGCCGCGCGGCGAGATCGAGGCCGCCCAGTCGCTCGGGTTGACGCGTGCCGATCAGTTGCGCCGCGTGATCCTGCCGCGCGCCTTCGGCATCATCCTGCCGGCCTACGGCAACGAGGTGATCCTGATGCTCAAGGGCAGTGCGCTGGCCTCGACGATCACGCTGCTCGACCTCATGGGGGCGACGCGCAGCGTGATTGCGCGCACGTACATGAGCATGGAGTTCTTCCTGCTCGCGGGCGTGCTCTATCTCCTCATTGCAGCGCTCTTCATCGGGCTTTTCCGGATCCTGGAGCGCATTCTCAACGCCCACCGCCACGCCCCGCGCCGCGCCGCCGCGCCGCGGCCGTGACGCGGGGGCTCACGCTTGTTCGATTCGGGTGAATCCTTCATGAACGCTTCCGTCCTCCCTCTCGATCTCTCCCGCCTGCGCGCCGCGCGTGCGCTGATCGGAAATTCCGTGGTGCGCACCGTGCAGCCGCATTCCGAGCCGCTGTCCGAGGCGATCGGTGCGTCGCTCCACCTGAAGCTCGAAAACCTTCAGCGCACCGGCTCGTTCAAGCTGCGCGGAGCGACGCACAAGATCGCGCGCCTCTTGCAGGGCGGAGGCCGGCCGAGTGGCGTGATCGCGGTGTCGGCCGGCAATCACGCCCAGGGCGTGGCACGGGCGGCGCGCCAGACCGGCCTGCGGGCGGTGGTCGTGATGCCCCGCAATGCACCGCTCACGAAGGTCGAATCGTGCCGCGCGCTCGGCGCCGAGGTGGTGCTCCATGGTGAAGTGCTGGAGCAGGCGGCCGAGGAGGCGCACCGGCTCGCGCAGGACCAGGGGCTCGCCTTCCTGCATCCCTACGACGACTGGGACGTCATCGCCGGGCAGGCGAGCTGCGGCCTGGAGATGCTCGAAGACGCGCCGGACATGAGCGTCGCAGTGGTGCCGATCGGCGGTGGCGGCTTGATCGCGGGCGTGGCGCTGGCGCTCAAGCTGCAGAATCCTGCGATCCGCATCATCGGGGTGCAGAGCGATGCGGTGGCGCCGTTCCGCCACTTCCTGCACGACGGCGAACTCGATGCCGTGCCCCCCACGAGCCACACGATTGCCGACGGCATCAAGGTCAAGAGTCCCGGCCTGCTGACGCGCCAGGTCATCGCACGGCATGTCGACGAGATCGTCACCGTCGATGACAATGCCATTGCCGAGGCGATCGTGACGCTGCTCGAACGAACGCGCACGATTGGCGAGGGCGCCGGCGTGGTCGGTCTGGCCGCACTGCTGCAGGGGCGCATCCGCGTCGCGCCGACCGATCGGGTCGTGTGCGTGATTTCGGGCGGCAACGTCGACATGACGGTCGTCGGCCGCTCGATCGACTACGGGCTGGCGTCGAGCGGCCGGCTGATGAGCGTCAGCGTCACGACGCCCGATACGCCGGGTCGCCTCGTCAGCCTGTTGAAGACGGTCGCGGAGCTGGGCATCAACGTGCGCCACGTCGAGCATCGCCGCGGCGAACTGCACGTCCCGGTAGGCATGACCGAGGTGATCCTGCAGATGGAGACGCGCGACTTCGATCACCAGCGCGAGCTGCTCGACCACTTCGCGGCCGAGGGCCTGGAAGTGCGCAACCTCCTGTGGGTGTGAGTGGGCGCGGCCGGTGGTAGAATCGCCGGTCGTTTCCGCCACCTCCCCAGAAAGGTTTCCCCGTGCAGATCGTCTGTCTCGACCTCGAAGGCGTCCTCGTTCCTGAAATCTGGATCGAATTTGCCGAGCGCACCGGCATTCCCGAACTGCGCCGCACCACGCGCGATGAGCCGGACTACGACGTGCTGATGAAGTACCGCCTGGCGATCCTCGCCGAGCACGGGCTGGGGCTGCCCGCGATCCAGGAAGTCATCGCCGGCATGGGGCCGATGCCGGGCGCGCGCGAGTTCCTCGACGGCCTTCGCACCGACTACCAGGTCGTGATCCTGTCCGACACCTTCTACGAGTTCGCGCACCCGCTGATGCGCCAGCTCGGCTGGCCGACGCTGTTCTGCCACAGCCTGGAGGCTGACGAAGCCGGCACGCTGGTGAACTACCACCTGCGCATGCCTGACCAGAAACGCGAGGCGGTCCGCCGCTTCAAGGAACTCAACTTCCAGGTCGTCGCCGCGGGCGACTCCTACAACGACACCGCGATGCTCGGCGAAGCCCATGCCGGGATCCTGTTCCACCCGCCCGAGAACGTGGTGCGCGAGTTCCCGCAGTTTCCGGTCGCGCGCGACTACGACGCGCTGCGCACCGAGATCGACCGGGCCTTCGCCCGCACGCGCTGACCGGAGGCGGGCACGGCATGCATCGCGAACGCTTCTACACCTTGTCGGCTTCGTGCCGCGACCGCGTCGGCCTCGTCACGCGCGTCTCGGGCCTGATCGCCGAGCACAACGGCTGGATCCTCGAGACCTCGCTGCATGCAGAGCCTCCAGCCGAAGGCGAGGGCGCGGGGCGCTACTTCATGCGCATCGAGATCCGGGCCGATTCGATTCCGATGCTGCTGAGCGAGTTTCGCGAGCGCTTTCGCCCGCTCGCCGAAGAACTCGACATGGAGTGGAAGATCACCGACTCCGCGGTGCGTAAGCGCGTCGTGATCCTCGTCTCGCAGCAGGGGCACTGCCTCTACGATCTGCTGGCGCGCTGGCAGAGCAAGGAGCTCGACATCGAGATCCCCTGCGTGATCTCGAACCACGACACCTTCCGCGGCTTCGTCGAGTGGCACGGCATCCCGTTCCACCATGTGCCGGTGCGCCCCGACAACAAGGCCGCGGCCTTCGCCGAAGTGCAGCGCCTGTTCGAGGAAGTGCGCGGCGATACGATGGTGCTCGCGCGCTACATGCAGATCCTGAGCCCGGAGCTGTGCGCGGCGTATCCGGGGCGCATCCTCAACATCCACCACAGCTTCCTGCCGAGCTTCGTCGGTGGCCGCCCCTACCACCAGGCCTGGGAGCGCGGCGTCAAGCTGATCGGTGCGACCTGCCACTACGTCACCGCCGAGCTCGACCAGGGGCCGATCATCGAGCAGGACGTGATCCGCATCGACCACTCCGACGAGGTCGAGGACATGGTCCGCTACGGCAAGGACGTCGAGAAGACGGTGCTGGCACGCGGCCTGCGCTACCACCTCGAAGACCGCGTGCTGGTGCACCGGAACAAGACGATCGTCTTCCGCTGATCACCCGTTCCGGCGCGGCGCTCAGAAGGCCCGGCTGACCGACAGCACGATGCGCTCCTTCGCGAGCTTGTCGTGCCGGATATCGGTGTCGACGTAGTGCAGCCCGATGTCGAAGCCGCCCAGGCCCTGCGTCACCCCGAGCTTCCAGTCCGAGTAGCTGTCGGCGTTGCGGATGCGCTGGTAGCCGTAATGCGCATCCAGCATCAGGCTGTCGGTCAGTGGGTATTCGAAGCCCAGTTCGTAGTACTGGCTGCCGCGCGATTTCTCGAAGCCGAAGAGGTTGGTGAAGGCGTGCGAGTACTTGAACGACAGGAACTCCCATGACAGCCCGACATAGCCTTCGAGCGTGTGCGGCTTGGTGAAGCCGGACGGATACTTGCCCGGGTAGTAGTACTGCAGCAGCCCGACGTCGTAGCCGAGCGGCCCGATCTCGCCCGCATAGCCGGCATAGACATCCAGTTCGAGGCTGTTGCTGACGTCCGGGTCGGCATCCGACAGCCACGAAACGTTCGAGCCCCAGAAGCCGGCGTAGAAGCCGCTGTCATGGGCGTAGTCGAACCCGCCCTGCAGGGCCGGGCGCTGGTTGGTCTGGCTGATGCCGCGGTAGGTGTAGTCGGACGTGATGCTGACATTGGCCGAGAACGGACCTTCCCCGGCGAGCGCCGCGCCGGCGCTGCAAAGACCGGCGAGACAGGCCGAGACGGCGAGGGACGTGAACCTTGCGTGCATGATGGCTTCTCCGTTGAAAAATCGTGTCGGATCCGGGGTGCGCCCGGGCGCGCGGCGAGGAGGAGTACCGCGGCCGGGCGTTCCGGATCAGTGCTGGTAGGCGGTCTCGCCGTGGGCGGTGATGTCGAGCCCTTCGCGCTCCTCGTCCTCGGGCACGCGCAGGCCCACCGTGACGTCGGCAATCTTGTAGGCGACGAAGGCAACCACCGCCGACCACACGATCGTGATCAGCACGCCCCAGGTCTGGATCCACACCTGCGACACGATCGAGAAGTCCGCGTCGCCCGTGCCACCCAGCCAAGGCGCGGTGAAGACGCCGGTCAGGATTGCGCCGAGAATGCCGCCCACGCCATGCACGCCGAAGACGTCGAGCGAGTCGTCGGCGCCGAGCAGGCGCTTGAGCCCATTGACGCCCCACAGGCAGACGAAGCCGGATGCTGCGCCGATCGCGATCGCGCCCATCGGTCCCACCGAGCCGCAGGCCGGGGTGATCGCGACCAGGCCCGCCACCGCGCCTGAGGCGGCACCCAGCATCGAGGCCTTGCCCTTGAGCAGCGCCTCACCGGCCGACCATGCGAGCACTGCGGCAGCGGTCGCGAACAGCGTGTTGATGAAGGCGAGCGCAGCGCCCGAGGTTGCCTCGAGGTTGGAGCCCGCGTTGAAGCCGAACCAGCCGACCCACAGCATCGAGGCGCCGACCATCGTCAGCGTCAGGCTGTGCGGGGTGAGCGCTTCGCGGCCGAAACCGATGCGCTTGCCGACCAGGTAGGCGCCCACGAGACCCGCCACGCCTGCGTTGATGTGCACCACGGTGCCGCCCGCGAAATCGAGCGCGCCGTCTTCGAGCAGGTAGCCGCCCGGGCCCCAGACCATGTGGCAGATCGGCAGGTAGCAGAAGGTGAACCAGATCACCGAGAAGATCAGCACCGCCGAGAAGCGCATCCGCTCGGCAAATGACCCGACGATCAGCGCGCCGGTGATGCCGGCGAAGGTCGCCTGGAAGGCGATGAACGCATACTCGGGCAGGGCGACGCCCTCGGTGAAGGTGTCGGCGAGCGTGTCGATCGTCACGCCGGACAGGAACAGCTTGTCGAGCGAGCCGATGAACGCGTTGCCCTCGGTAAAGGCCATGCTGTAGCCGTAGGCGGCCCACAGGATCGCGTTGAGCGAGAACACCACCATCACCTGCATCAGCACCGAGAGCATGTTCTTCGCGCGCACCAGTCCGCCGTAGAAGAGCGCGAGGCCGGGCAGTGCCATGAACAGCACCAGCAGCGTCGCCGTCATGATCCACGCAACGTCGCCCTTGTGCACCTGGGCGATGGCCTCTTCGGCCCACACGCCCCCGCTCAGGCCGGACAGCGCGAGCGCGGCCGGCAGCATCCAGAATCGTTTCATGATCTTCCCTCCCTTACAGCGCGTCGGCGCCGGTTTCCCCGGTGCGGATGCGGATGACTTGTTCGAGTTCGAAGACGAAGATCTTCCCGTCGCCGATCTTTCCGGTCGAAGCGGATTTCTCGATCGTCTCGAGCACCTGGTCGAGGATGCCGTCCTGGATCGCGGCTTCGATCTTGACCTTGGGCAGGAAGTCGACGACGTACTCCGCGCCTCGGTAGAGCTCGGTATGACCCTTCTGGCGGCCGAAGCCCTTGACCTCGGTGACGGTGATGCCCTGCACGCCGATTGCGGACAGGGCCTCGCGGACTTCGTCCAGCTTGAAGGGCTTGATGACTGCGGTGACGAGTTTCATGATGTGCTCCTCGGTTCGAAGGTCTTCGGTCGGGTGGGGTCGGTCTTCATGTGGGCTCCCGGTGTGCAGGTGGCAGACACTTTTGGCCAAAGCAGAACCCGTGCCAGGATAAGAAACGTTTGAAAAACAACGGTTTGTAAATCATGACTGGGAGTCTGCTGCAGTGCGACATGAAAATCACCCCAACGCGGAACAACTGGCGCACCAGGCTGGTGCCCGGCAATGGGGGGCTCGCCGTGGTGGTAGACTTGGCGCATCGAGATGTCCGCCGGACACGCACAGAAGGAACGCACCATGACAGCCCCCCGCATCCTTGAAGAGATCAGCGCCAAGCTCTCGGAGCTGGCCGCGAACAGCCCGGCGAAGGACATCGAGAAGAACGTCAAGGCGCTGCTCGGCAGCGCCTTCGGCAAGCTCGACCTGGTGACCCGTGAGGAATTCGAGGTCCAGCGCGAGATGCTCCTGCATGCGCGCCAGAAGCTGTTCGAACTCGAAGAGCGCATTGCTGCGCTCGAGGCCGAACAGCAGCGAGCCGCCGGCGGTGGCGACGAGCGCGAATTTTCCTGAAGCGGTGTCGCGCATCGGCGTGACGCTGCGGGCAGTGGCGGGTAAACTTGCCTTCGGCATATTCCGGAGGCATTCATGTCGCTTGCTCTCATCCACACCCGGGCCCTGTCGGGCCTGAACGCGCCTCACGTCACCGTCGAGGTGCATCTGGCGAACGGGTTGCCGGCCTTCAATCTGGTCGGACTGCCCGACACCGAGGTGCGCGAGGCGCGCGATCGGGTGCGCGCCGCAATCGTTACCTCGAACTTCGAGTTCCCGCAGCGGCGCATCACCGTCAATCTCGCCCCGGCCGACCTGCCGAAGGAGGGCGGGCGCTTCGATCTGCCGATCGCACTCGGCATCCTTGCTGCTTCGGGGCAGATCGACGCGACGGCGATCGATCGTCATGAGTTCATCGGGGAACTGTCGCTCAACGGGGGCCTGCGCGCCGTGCGCGGCGCCCTGGCGGTTGCGCTGGCCTCGGCCGCGAGCGCCCGCGACCTCGTCGTGCCGACCGAGAACGCGGAAGAGGCCGCGCTCGCAGGTCGGGCGCGCGTGCTGCCGGCGCCCGACCTGCTTGCAGTCTGTGCGCACCTCAACGGCCGCAGTCCGCTTCCCGTTCAGCGCGCGGATCCGGCGGGCGCCGTGGTCGGATGCGGGCCGGATCTGTCCGAGGTCAAGGGGCAGGCGCAGGCGC
This sequence comes from Rhodocyclaceae bacterium, assembly GCA_023383815.1. Taxonomy (GTDB): domain Bacteria; phylum Pseudomonadota; class Gammaproteobacteria; order Burkholderiales; family Rhodocyclaceae; genus JACOUN01. Next base: position 12,603 of record JAHDYG010000007.1, on the reverse strand, counting down.
GACGCGCGCTCGAAGTGGCGGCAGCGGGCCAGCACTCGCTGCTGATGTTCGGCCCGCCCGGAACCGGCAAGTCGATGCTCGCGCAGCGCCTGCCAGGCCTCTTGCCGCCGCTGGACGAAGCCGAGGCGATCGAGAGCGCCGCAGTGCATTCGCTCGAAGGCTGTTTCGACGTTCGTCGCTGGAAGCAGCGTCCGTATCGCGCCCCGCATCACTCCGCATCAGCGCCCGCGCTCGTCGGCGGTGGCGCATGTCCGCGGCCGGGCGAGATCAGCCTCGCGCACCACGGGGTGCTGTTTCTCGACGAACTTCCCGAGTTCGACCGGCGCGTCCTCGAGGCGCTGCGCGAACCGCTCGAAACCGGTGCGATCACCGTGTCGCGTGCGCGCCGGCGCGCTGAATACCCCGCCCGCTTCCAGCTCGTCGCAGCGATGAATCCCTGCCCCTGCGGCCACGCCGGCAGCCGCGACGGGCGCTGCACGTGCACTGCCGAGCAGGTCGCGCGCTACCGGCGCAAGCTCTCCGGCCCCTTGCTCGACCGCATGGATGTCGTCATCGAGGTGCCGCTGCTCGGTGCCGCCGACATGCAGGACCTGCCGGCTGGCGAGCCGAGCGCCGTCGTGCGCGAACGCGTCATCCGCGCCTGGCAGGTGCAGCAGGCGCGCCAGGCGATGGCGAACAGCCGCCTCGCACCAGCTGCGGTCGATCGGCTGTGCGCACCCGATGCCACCGGGCGCAAGCTGCTCGCCCAGGCCATCGAACGCCTGCGCCTGTCGGCCCGCGCCTACCACCGGATCCTCAAGGTTGCCCGCACGATCGCCGATCTTGCCGGTACGCACCAGATTGGTGCAACCCACGTCGCCGAAGCGATCCAGTACCGGCGCAACCTCGAACCGTGAGCCGGAGCACGTGGTGTTGTTGACGGAGGTTCTCACTGTTGATAACTTTTGGGAAGAGCATGAGGTATACGGTCGAGTATTTCCACGAGCGGGTGCTTGCAGAAATTGAATCCTGGCCGGGCGACGTGCTGGCGGACTACGCGCGAATGATCGAGTTGCTGGCCGAGCATGGTCCTGATCTCAGGCTTCCGTACTCGCGCGCCTTTGGCGATGGTTTGTTCGAGCTTCGCCCGCGCGGGCGCTCAGGTGCCGGCCGGGCGTTCTATTGTTTCCAGGTCCGCCGCCGCGTGGTCGTGCTGCATGCATTTCTCAAGAAATCGCAACGAACGCCGGAGCGCGATTTGCGTCTCGCGAAACGGCGCTTGAAGGAGCTGACAAATGTCTGAGATCAGATACCAACCCGTCGTGCACGATCACCGGACGTTTCTGGAGCGTGCACGGGCGCGTGAGGGATTTAGCGAGGCCTACGATGCGCTTGCCGTGGAGTATGCGCTCGCGCGCAAGATGCTGGAGGCCCGCAAGCGTGCCGGATTGACGCAGGAGGCGGTCGCGGCGCGCATGGGGACGAGCAAGAGTGCTGTCTCGCGGCTGGAGTCGGCGGGCCGGCATGCACCGTCACTGGCGTCGCTCAAGCGGTACGCAGCGGCGGTGGGCTGCACGCTGAAGATCGAGTTCGTCCCGCAGGCGCCCTCGGCATCCCCGCCAACCTCCTGATCCTTTTTTGGCCAGCATGCTGGCCTCGCCGAGCGTGGCGCGCGCCGGGGCATTCCGGCGATAATCGGGAATGTCCCCGACTTCTCCCTGGTTCGCAGCGCTGCTTGCGGCGCTCGCCGCGCTCGGTCCGTTCGCGATCGATACCTACCTGCCTGCGTTTCCGGCGATTGCCGAGTCGCTCGGGGCGACCCAGCTCCAAGTGCAGCAGACCCTGACCGCCTACATGAGCACCTTCGCGGTGATGGTGCTGTGGCACGGCGCGCTGTCGGACCGGTTCGGGCGCCGCAGGGTGCTCCTCTTCACGCTGACGCTCTTCGCGCTGTCCTCGCTGGTGTGCGCGGCCGCTCCGACGATCGAATGGCTGTGGGCCGGGCGCGCGTTGCAGGGGCTGTCGGGCGGGGCCGGCATGGTGGTCGGGCGGGCGGTGATCCGTGACGTGTTCGAGGGCCCCCATGCGCAGCGCCTGATGTCCCGCGTGATGATGATCTTCGCGCTCGCGCCGGCGGTGGCGCCGGTGATCGGCGGGGGGCTGCTGGTGGTGGCGGGCTGGCGTTCGATCTTCGTCTTCATGGCCGTGCTGGCGCTGACGCTGGCCTGGCTCACGTGGCGCGCGCTGCCCGAGACGCTGCCGCCCGAAGCCCGTCAGTCGCTTCATCCGGCGAGCCTCGGACGGGCCTACCTGCGGGTGCTGTCGAGCGGCGCCTTCCTGCTGCTCGCGGGCGCGGTGGCGCTGAACTTCAACGGGTTCTTCCTCTACATCGTGTCGGCGCCGGTGTTCCTGATGGAGCATCTCGGGCTGGGGCCGAACGAGTTCGCGTGGCTTTTCGTGCCCTCGGTCGGCGGCCTGATCTTCGGCGCCATGGTATCGGGCCGCGTCGCGGGCCACTGGGCGCCGCAGCGCACGATCGTGACCGGATTTGCCTGCATGCTCGCCGCCGCCATCCTCAACCTCGCGCATGCGGCGCTCCTTCCCGCCGGCTTGCCCGGCTCGGTGCTGCCGGTGCCGATCTACACCTTCGGCCTGGCGATGGCGATGCCCAGCATCACGCTCCTCGCGCTGGGACTCTTTCCCGATCGCCGCGGGCTGGTGTCGAGTTGCCAGAGCTTCCTGCAGATCGGCACCAACACCCTGTCGGCCGGCATCATCGCGCCCATCGTGTGGGCGACGCCGCTGTCGCTCGCCACGGGTATGAGCCTCTTCCTGAGCCTGGGCCTGCTGGCCTTTCTCGCCTGGCGCTTCGGGGCCGGTTCGCGCGGCCCCGCGACTTCACCGCTCGATTGAGGCGCCGCCGGAACGGGCGGGCTTCAGCACTGCTCCCACGGCAGGCCCTCGAAGCGCCAGCCATTCACGGTGCTGCGGTGGTGGTTCTCGTCGAGATCGCCCTCGAAGCCGTCGACGATGTTGCAGACGTTCGAGAAGCCGGCCTCGATCAGGCGCAGGCCGGCGATCGCCGAGCGGTTGCCGCTGCGGCAGATCAGCAGCACCGGGCGGTTGCTGACGTTGCCGGCGAGTTTCTTGACCTCGCCGACGAAGTGCGGATTGATGTCCCATTCCGGGCCGTCGTTCCAGGACACGTGACGCGCGCCGACCGGGTGTCCGACGAACAGGAATTCGATCTCGCTGCGCACATCGACGAGCAGCGCGTCGGGGTGCTCCTGCAGAAAGCGCCAGGCTTCCCGAGAGGTCATTTCCTTCATGCGTTTCATTCCGGTGGGCAAGGCTTATCATTATAGGCAACGGGCGCATCCGCACGCTCGTCCTTCCGGGAATGACCGAATTCAATGAGCAAACCTCCGATCGCCGACCTGCGCAAGAGCTACGAACTGGGCAGTCTCGAAGAGCACGAACTCGCGAGCGAACCGCTGCGCCAGTTTGGCGAGTGGTTCTCGGAGGCCGTCGCGAAGGGCGTGATCGAGCCCAACGCGATGACCGTCGCCACCGTCGGGCCTGAGGGGCGGCCCTCGACACGGCCGGTGCTGATCAAGGATTTCGACGAGCGCGGCATCGTCTGGTACACCAACTACCGCAGCCGCAAGGGCCGGGAGCTGTCCGAACATCCCTGGGCGGCGCTGCAGTTTCACTGGCTGGAACTCGAACGGGTGGTGCGTATCGAAGGAAGCGTCGAGAAGACGAGCGAGCAGGAGTCGGACGCGTATTTCGCGCGCCGCCCCCTCGCGCACCGGATCGGGGCCTGGGCCTCGAACCAGAGCGAGGCGATTCCGAATCGCGGCGTGATCGTTGCGCGTGCGGCCGAGTATGGCCTGAAGTTCGGTCTGAATCCGCCGCGCCCGCCGCACTGGGGGGGGTTCCGTCTCAAGCCCGACTACTGGGAGTTCTGGCAGGGGCGCGCGTCGCGCCTGCACGATCGCATCGCCTACACCTTGCAGGCCGACGGCAGCTGGCTGCGCACGCGACTGTCGCCGTGAACGAACGCGTCGCGCTGCGGAGGGCCTCCACATGAACCGACCGATTTCCCCGCCGTCGATGCCGCGGACGCGGCCCGCGGCCCCCCTTGCCTGGATCGCACTGCTGGTCCTCCTGGCGCTGCTCTCGGGCTGCGCCTCGCTCGGCACGGTGCGCACCTTCGCACTCGAATCGGAACTGCGTGCGGCGCGTGGCGAACCGACCCGCATCTGGACCAATCCGGATGGTTCGCGCACCTTCGAGTACGCCACCCAGCCCAATGGCGACCAGTGCTGGATGTACACGATCGGAGCGGACGGGCGCATCGTCGAACAGCACGACGCGCTGGCGCCCGCCAATCTCGCGCGCGTAAGCACCGGCATGACGATCGCCGAGGTCGAGCGCCTGCTCGGCCAGCACCTTTCGATCCAGCGTTTCGTGCATTCGGGCGAGGAGGTGTGGGACTGGAACATCGTCAACGAATGGCCCGACCTCGTGGCCACGCGCTTCAACGTCCATTTCGTCGATGGCAAGGTCGTGCGGACCAGCCGCAGCCACATCTATCCGCGCGAGAGCTGGGTTTTCGGTATCGGCATCGGCGGCGGCCGCCATCCCTGGTGGGGGCTTGGCTGGAGCTGGCCGATCCGGCCGCGGCCGTATCCGTGGTGAGCGTGCCCGGGTCGAGCGCGGGCGAGGCGCGCTTTGCATGTCCGGCGCTTGAGCGGTAAAATCCGCCTCCTTGCCGAGGAGCGCTGCGACCCCTGACGGGGCCAGGCTCGGCAATCGAAACAACGGCGCTCGCAAACCAGGTTCCGGAAGGTTTGTGGCGCCGTGTCCGTTTCAGCGGGGCACCATTGCCGGCCGGAGCCGTTTCAGGCCGCCACCTACGGGAACCCGCCATGCAAGCCGACCGCAGCCAGGAACTCCTCGCCCTGATGTCCGAGCGCATTCTCGTGCTCGACGGCGCGATGGGCACGATGATCCAGCAACTGAAGCTCACGGAGCGCGATTATCGCGGCGAGCGCTTCCTCGATCATCCGCGCGATCTCAAGGGCAACAACGATCTGCTGGTGCTGACCCGGCCCGATGTCATCGCCGGCATCCACCGCGCCTACCTCGATGCCGGTGCCGACCTCATCGAGACCAACACCTTCAACGCCACGCGCGTGTCGCAGGCCGAGTACGGGCTCGAAGCGTTCGCCTACGAGATCAACGTGGCCGGCGCGCGGCTCGCACGCGTGCTGTGCGATGAATACACCGCGAGGGATCCGGCCCGTCCGCGCTTCGTGGCCGGCGTGCTCGGCCCGACCTCGCGCACGCTGTCGATCTCGCCCGACGTGAACGACCCCGGCTACCGCAACATCTCTTTCGATGCGCTTGCCGAAGACTATCTCGCCTCGGCTCGTGGGCTGGCCGAGGGGGGCGCCGATCTGCTGCTGGTCGAGACGGTGTTCGACACGCTCAACGCCAAGGCGGCGCTCTTCGCGATCGAGGGCCTCTTCGAGGAACTCGGGCGGCGCCTGCCGGTGATGATCTCGGGCACGATCACCGATGCCTCCGGGCGCACGCTCTCGGGCCAGACCGCCGAGGCCTTCTGGAACTCGCTCTCTCACGCGTGCCCGATCGCCTTCGGCCTCAACTGTGCGCTCGGCGCGCAGGAACTGCGTCCCCACGTCGAGGAGCTTGCACACGTGTGCGACACGCACGTGTCGGCCCACCCCAACGCTGGCCTGCCCAATCCGCTCGCGCCCACCGGCTACGACGAAACCCCCGAACAGCTCGCCGCGGCGATCCGCGAATGGGCTACGGCCGGGCTCGTGAATATCGTCGGCGGCTGCTGCGGCACGACGCCGGCGCACATCTCGGCGATCGCCGGGGCTGTGGCCGGGGTGGCGCCGCGCGCGCTGCCGGCGCCCGAGCGCAAGCTGCGGCTGTCGGGGCTGGAGCCGTTCAACGTCGGGGCCGACAGCCTGTTCGTGAACGTCGGCGAGCGTACCAACGTGACCGGTTCGCGCGCGTTCGCCAGGATGATCCTCGAAGGCCGTTTCGACGATGCGCTCGCGGTGGCCCGCCAGCAGGTGGATAACGGCGCCCAGATCATCGACATCAACATGGACGAGGCGATGCTCGACTCGAAGGCGGCGATGGAGCGCTTTCTCAAGCTCATCGCCTCCGAGCCCGACATCTCGCGCGTGCCCATCATGCTCGATTCCTCCAAGTGGGAAGTCATCGAGGCCGGCCTGAAGTGCATCCAGGGCAAGGGCATCGTGAACTCGATCTCGATGAAGGAGGGCGAGGCCGAGTTCCTGCGCCAGGCGCGGCTCGCGCGCCGCTACGGCGCGGCGGTGATCGTGATGGCCTTCGACGAACAGGGGCAGGCCGACAGTTTCGCGCGCAAGAGCGCGATCTGCGAGCGTGCCTACCGCCTGCTCACCGCTCCGGTCGAGGCCGGCGGGGCGGCGTTCCCGCCCGAGGACATCATCTTCGATCCCAACATCTTCGCGATCGCCACCGGCATCGAGGAGCACGACCGCTACGCCGTCGACTTCATCGAGGCGGTTGGCTGGATCCGCGACCATCTGCCCTACGCCAAGACCTCGGGCGGTGTGTCGAACGTGAGCTTCAGCTTCCGCGGCAACGACCCGGTGCGCGAGGCCATCCACACCGTTTTCCTCTATCACGCGATCCGCAACGGCCTGACGATGGGCATCGTCAACGCCGGCCAGCTCGGCGTGTACGACGAGCTCGATGCCGAGCTGCGCGAGAAGGTCGAGGACGTGGTGCTCAACCGCCGTGCGGGGGCCGGCGATGCGCTGGTCGAGATCGCGCAGTCGGTCAAGGGCAAGGCCAAGGACACGGGGCCGGATCTGGCCTGGCGCGAGTGGCCGGTCGATGCGCGCCTGTCGCATGCGCTGGTCAAGGGCATCACGGACTACGTCGTCGCCGACACCGAGGAGGTTCGCGCCCGGCTCGAAGCCGAAGGCAAGCCGCCGCTCGCGGTGATCGAAGGGCCGCTGATGGCGGGCATGGACGTCGTTGGCGATCTCTTCGGCGCGGGCAAGATGTTCCTGCCGCAGGTGGTGAAGTCCGCCCGCGTCATGAAGCAGGCCGTCGCGCACCTGATCCCCTACATCGAAGCCGAGAAGCTGCGCACCGGCGCCACCTCCAAGGGCCGCATCGTCGTCGCCACGGTCAAGGGGGACGTGCACGACATCGGCAAGAACATCGTCGGCGTCGTGCTCGGCTGCAACGGCTACGAGGTCATCGACCTCGGCGTGATGGTGCCGTGCGAGAAGATCCTCAACGCCGCGCGCGAGCATGGCGCGCAGGCCATCGGCCTGTCGGGGCTCATCACCCCTTCGCTCGAGGAGATGAGTCACGTCGCGGCCGAGATGCAGCGCCAGGGCTTTGCCGAGCGCGGCATCCCGCTGCTCATCGGTGGCGCCACCACCAGCCGTGCCCACACCGCGATCAAGATCGCGCCCCATTACGAACAACCGGTGGTGTACGTGCCCGACGCATCGCGCGCGGTCGGCGTGGTCACGGCCTTGCTCTCGGAAGGCGGCGCCGCCGAGTTCAAGAGCCAGCTCGCCTCCGACTACGAGAAGATCCGCGCCCAGCACGCGAACAAGAAGGGCGTGCCGCTCGTGAGCCTCGAAGCCGCCCGCGCCAACGCCTTCCGCACCGACTGGCAAAAGGAAATTGGGGACAGCCCCCAATTTTCTGAAGGAAAATCGGGGTCTGTCCCCGATTTGCCCTACTGCCCACCCCAGCCCAACACCACCGGCGTCCTGGCACTCGAAGTCGATCTCGAAGAACTGCGTGACTACATCGACTGGGGCCCGTTCTTCCAGACCTGGGATCTCGCCGGCCGCTTCCCCGACCTCCTCGACGATGCGCTGGTCGGCGAAACCGCGCGCAGCGTCTATCACGATGGCCGCGAGATGCTCGACACCCTGATCGCCGGGCAGTGGCTGCAGGCCCGTGCGGTGTTCGGCCTCTTCCCCGCCAACCGTGTCGGCGACGATATCGAGCTCTACGCCGACGAGGCGCGCGCCACCCCGATCATGACCTGGCACGGGCTGCGTCAGCAGCACGAACGGCCCGAAGGCAAGCCGCACTGGTGTCTGGCAGACTTCGTCGCGCCCAAGGATTCGGGCGTGCCCGACTGGATCGGCGCCTTCGCGGTCACCGCCGGCCTCGGTATCGAGGTCAAGCTCGCCGAATTCGAAGCCGCCCACGACGATTACCACGCGATCCTCCTCAAGAGCCTCGCAGACCGCCTCGCCGAGGCGGCCGCCGAATGGCTGCACGAGCGCGTGCGCAAGGAATACTGGGGCTACGCTGCCGACGAGGCGCTCGACAACGCGGCCCTCATCCGCGAACAGTACCGCGGCATCCGCCCCGCGCCCGGCTACCCCGCCTGCCCCGACCACACCGTCAAGGCTGCGCTGTTCCAGCTCCTCGACGCCCCCGCGAACGCCGGCATGGGCCTCACCGAATCGATGGCCATGACCCCCGCCGCGAGTGTTTCCGGCTTCTACTTCGCCCACCCCGAAAGCCACTACTTCGCGATCCCGAAGATCGGGCGCGATCAGCTCGAAGACTGGGCGGCCCGCAGCGGGATGAGCATCGAGGCGGCGCAAAGGTGGCTCGCGCCGTTGTTGTGAGCATGCGTGCCGGTCAGAGGCGGTCGAGCGGACTGATCACCGCGTGCCCGCCCCGGTTCAGCACGTGGGTGTAGATCATCGTCGTCGACACGTCGGAATGCCCGAGCAATTCCTGGACGCTGCGGATGTCGTAACCGCCCTCCAGCAGATGGGTTGCGAACGAATGGCGCAGGGTATGCACGGTGACATGGCGCGCGATGCCCGCCTGTTTCACAGCGCTGCGCAAGCCACGCTGCAGGCGCTCTTCGTACAGATGGTGGCGCCGCCGGATCCCTGAGCGCGGATCGACCGACAAGGTCGGCGAAGGCCACACCCAGAACCATGCCCATGACTCGCCCGCCCGTGGATACTTCCGGCCCAGCGCCTCTCCGATCTCGACCCCGGGCAGCCCTTGCGCGCGGTCCTGAGCCCAAAGGCGGTGCGCCCTCTGCAACTGCGCACGCAGCGAAGCACTGCAGCGATCGGGCAGCATGACCACCCGGTCCTTCTTCCCCTTGCCTTCCCTTACCACAATCAAGCGTCGCTCGAAATCGACGTCCTTCACGCGCAAGCGCAAAGCCTCCATCAAGCGCATGCCCGTTCCGTACACCAACCCCGCGAGATCACCCACCGGGCCTTCCATGCACGCCAGCACACGCGCCACTTCCTCTCGCGACAATACCGAGGGAAGGCGAGCCGGCGTCTTCGGCCTCTCGAACTCCGTCATCCACGGCAGATCGACCTCGAACACCTCGCGATACAGAAACAACAACGCCGCGAGTGCCTGCTTGTGGGTCGAGACCGCGACCTTGCGTTCGGCAGCGAGCCAGCTCAGAAACCGCTCCACTTCAGGCGCACCCATCTCACGCGGATGCCGAAGCCCATTAAAGCGTACGAACGCCCGAACCCAGTAAACGTATTGCTGTTCGGTCCGTAAGCTGTAATGCTTATACCGGATGCGCTCCCTCAGCTGGTCGAGCAACCGCCCCGAGGTCAGCGCCGGTCTCACGGAAGCCCGCTCGCGCACACTGCCGGGTTTCGTGGTTTGTTTATAGCTGTTCATAAATACAGTATAAGCATGAAATGCCAAGCGCAACAAGCCATTCATGCTGCGGGGTCCGCCAGGTTATACCGCAGCGATCTGGACGAGCCCGCAGCCCTGCGGGCTAAAACACGTTATGCGTAACAACCAACAATCGAGCATCTCGGAATCCTGAGCATATGAAACAGGTATCGGTAGACAACGCTGCTCAGATCATAGGCGTATCATCAGCAACGATAAGAAACTGGGCCAAGGCTGGGTATATTAACCCTACCTCAACGCGCCCGCTGTCATTCTTGGAGGAATCAGTATTAAACCTAAAAGAACAAATTGGCTCCGAAGCATTTTTGAGGCTAACAACACGCGCAAATAAGGCGGCCGCTTCTAACAACTTCTTCCCCGAAGAGTACGCAATTAACGCCGCTCTACTTTCACACATCACCAAGATATCCGAATACCTCAAAGAAGAAGGGCTAGATATTGAGTTGGTCATGTTCTTGGCGGCACTTCACCTTTTGGCAGACAAAGGTGAGGTTGTGCTCCCAAGAGGCACTGATGAATTATTTGACTTAAACAACTGTACTTCTTGGCGAAGACAGTCTGTTAAAGAAGTTATGTTCGGGTGGATGGCTTCGCTAGATGTTGGGAAATCAACAAAAAGCTACTGCCGCCTACCTGAATTGTTTTTTCCGCACGAAGAAGAAGATTACTTAGGGTTGCTTTACCAAAGCGTTTCGAGTGAAGGATGCAAATCTGAGCTAGGCTCATATTTTACGCCCACTAAGTTGGTTATGGATTCGCTCGCACACATCAAGGCACCTGTGAAGACATTTCTTGATCCATGTTGCGGTACTGGCAAGTTTCTAATCCATGCAGCACAAACGTTTTCGTTAGAGCCTGAAAATGTTCTTGGTTTCGATATAGATCGTATTGCTATACATGTAGCCAAGGTCAATCTGCTTCTAGCGTATAGCGATCAAGAATTCTTGCCAAGAATTTACCGGATGGATTCTCTTTCCGAGCTTGCAACGGGAGAGATGTTTTGCGAGACAAACAACCTTATGGGCTCCATTGATGCAATCGCTACCAATCCCCCTTGGGGTGCATATAAGAATTCTGCCGCAAAAGGCCACCTATCCGGGGCTATCAGGTCCGGCGAAACATTCTCATTGTTCCTTGAAAAGTCAATCCGTCTACTACGAGACGGCGGACAGCTTTCGTTTATCTTGCCGGAATCTATTCTAAAAATCAGAGCGCATTCTGATATAAGAGCGCTGCTTCTGAACGAAACAACCATCACCACAATTGCGCTTCTTGGCAGACAATTCACCGGCGTTTATACGCCTGTGATCCGTCTTGATGTATTCAAAGAACGACCAAGTGACCAGTGGATGGTTAGGGTAGAACACGATGGGACTTCCCATAATGTGTTGCAAAGCCGTTTTGACAGAAATGAGAATGTTACCTTCGATATTCAGATTAAGTCGCACGAAGAAGATTTGTTGGAGCGTATCTATTCAGTCGAGCACTTAACCTTAGCCGGCAACGCAGAATGGGCACTCGGCATTGTTACAGGCGATAACAAGAAACATGTGCTCGATATGCCAGGCCCGGGAACAGAGCCCGTTTTTCGAGGTTCAGATATTTATCCATTCTTTCTTGGGGAGCCAAACTCGCATATTTGTTTTGCCCCGGAACAGTATCAACAGGTTGCTAGCGAAAAGTACTACAGAGCATCGGAAAAGCTGCTCTATAAGTTTATTTCGAAGAAACTGGTGTTCGCCTATGACGATAAGCAGTGCCTTTCTCTGAATAGCGCGAACATTCTGATTCCAGCTATCGCTGATATGGATATGAAAGTCGTTCTGGCCTTTCTGAATTCAAATGTCTTTCAGTACATATTCACCAAAAAATTTTCTACCCACAAAGTTCTTCGTGGTGACCTTGAGAAATTGCCGTTCCCTCGGCTCAGCCGCAGTACGCATGACGCAATAGAGCATCTTGTTGATGTCGCGATTGCCAGCCGAAGAGCGCCTGAAGAATTACAAGAAATTATTTTTGGCGCATTCAATCTCGATGCGGAAGACAGCGCATTAATTACAGATGTGATCCAGGGGTGACAGATGGAACAATTGAAAGAGAAGTTGACGGCCTTAGTTAAGGAGCTTGAGAAAGAAAAGCATGACCAAGTAATGCAGCGGCTGGATGACTTGGTTTCTGTTTATCCGTTCAATGAATACGAGTTTCTAATTTCATCATTGATGGGTTATGGCAAGATCTCCCTTGATGAGTATTACGAGCTAAGGGACGACTATATAGCTAGAAATCTCTACATGTACGTATTTGAGATTAGTGCACCAAGGGGCTTCGGCGAGGCGTGGGCGCAAGGCCACTTAAAGGAAATAGCGCCCGAGCTGGTGAAGCCGACCAAGAAACTAGATCCAGATTATTCGGGGCAATATGACTTTCTCCTTGACGAGAAAATTCGCATCGAAGTGAAGGCATCTAGAGCCGTTGATTTTGATAGCCGGGAGGCACTCTACGTCAAAGCGCTTTCTTCGGACTCAAAAAAGCGCTTTGACATGAATTTTCAGCAGGTCAAGCCTGATTGCTGTGATGTGTTTGTATGGGTTGGTGTGTGGCGGGATGTAATTCGATATTGGGTTTTATCGTCAAACGAAGTAGCCAACAATAAGTACTACTCACCGGGCCAACACCGAGGGAATACGGGCGAGGGGCAACTCCACTTGAAGGACGACAACATTGGCGAGTTTCCAGCTTATGAGGCTAAGCCTCGTGAACTGCTTGAAAAAATCCGTGCGGCTTACAAAAGGCAGAAGAACGCATAACGATTAAGGTTATGTCGTGATCGCGAAGCGAGCCACGACATGAACCGGT
>JAHDYG010000039.1 GCA_023383815.1 Rhodocyclaceae bacterium | reverse complement strand
CTTCCGAAACCAGGTTCTCCGCCACCGAGGAGCCCACCTGGCCCGCGCCGAGGATGATGATCTTCACAGTACCTCAGTCCGTATGCCGTGATCGGCGCCATTGTACGCCGAAGGGGTAGCGCACTCGATGGTGCGCTGCAAGGGCCTCGGCCGACTTCCAGTTGCATGCATCAGCGGATCGTCCGGTGCGATGCAAGAAATGCCGCAAGATGGAATTGCTCATGCTCGAGTCGATAGCCGTAGCGTGCACCGACCGGGCAAGACCGGCGCGCACGGCATCCGGTCGCAAGACAGGTGCTGGAAGCGTCGCCCAGATGGCGCACGCACGCCGCGACGTCATAGCGCGTGCCGTCGAAAGCCTGCACCGGGCAGCCACTCAGGCAGGGTCTGGCGAGGCAGTCGGCACACGGTCCGGACATGGGCGGGCGCGATTCGAGCCCCTCCGGAACGCGGTCAAGGACGAGCGCGAAACGGTAGGCGTGCCACAGGCCGTACACTGGATCGATCAGCAGGCCCAGCGGTGAAGAGGTCAGTGCGCCGGCACGCTGCACCCAGCGCAGGAACGGGTGATGCGGCGGCCCGCCGAAGGGATACAGCGCGATCGCGCCGAAGCTGCGGGCCACCTCGTCGCCGATGCGCCGGCTCCAGCGGTCGAGCGGATGCGCCCGCCCGTCCCGAGACTCGGGCGAAACGGAGAACGCCGGCCACAGAGAAGAGCCAACGGTGCCGACCGGAAGGAGCGCACGCGCAGGACGCCCGTCGGGGAAGCCGGGCACGGCATCGTCGGGTTCAGGAACGAGCACACCCCGCACCTGGAGGCCATGACTCCACAGTGCGCGTTGCAGCGCACGCATGATCAGTGCTCGTCGTTCTTGCGGCTGACCTGCAGGCCGAGCTGCTTGAGCTTGCGGTACAGGTGCGTTCGCTCGAGGCCGCAGCGTTCGGCGATGCGCGTCATGTTGTTGCCTTCCATCCGCAGATAGTGCTCGAAATACAGGCGTTCGAACGCCTCGCGTGCTTCGCGCAGCGGCTGGTCGAGCGACACGGAGTGAACATGATCGACCGGGGCCGGAAGGACGCGGCGAACGTCGGCAACACCGATCTCGTCTTCGAGCGTTCCAAGGGCAAGCGACTTCACGGCCGCGCGCAGCTCGGCAAATCCCCCCGGCCAGGAACGCGTGCGCAGGGCATTCTGGGCAGCCGTGGACAAGCGGCGTCGCGGAACCTCGCCAGCCTCCACGAGATGCAGGAGCAACTGCACGGCCAGCTCGGGCAGGTCATCCTGGACGTCGGCGAGCGATGGCGGGGCGAGGCAGACTTCGAACAGGCGATTGACCGTGGGCTCTTCCCAGCCCTCTGCGATCAGCGCCTCGGCGCTCTGGTCGGTCGCCGTGACCAGGTGCAGGTTGAAGCGGTCGAGCCGCTCGAGCACGAAACAGAGGTTTTTCTGCTGCGCCCGGTTGAGCCGGCCGAGTTCGGCGACGAACAGAACCCCCCCCTGACAGTTCTGAAGCTGCTTGACCTCCAGCGGCATCGTGATCACGCCCAGGTCCATCCATGGTGCCCCGTCCGGCAACACGCTGCGGGCCGCCAGTTCGGCAAGGCTGCCGGCACCCGTTCGCAGCGTCAGTACCCGCGACTTTTCCGCGATCTGCTGCAATCTGCGGCGCAACTCGCTCAAGGCAGCCGAGCGTGCAAAGGCGGCCAGCGTGAGTGCCGCGGGTTGCCCGGGCGCCGCCGGCCGCTGCAGTCCGCGCTTGACGGCGGAGAGCAGCTTTTGCAGTGCGATCGGTTTTTCGAGATAGTCGATCGCCCCGATGCGCGTCGCCTCCACCGCGGTATCGATCGTTCCATGCCCGGACATCATCACGACCGGCATCGTGAGCTGCCCGTTGGCCAGCCACTCCTTCAACAGCGTGATGCCATCGGTATCCGGCATCCAGATGTCCAGCAGAACGAGGTCCGGGCGTCGGGCATTGCGCACAGCGCGTGCCGCGGCCGCATTCTCGGCCAGGATGACGTCGTGCCCTTCGTCCCCGAGAATTTCCGACAGCAGCTCTCGGATACCGATTTCGTCATCAACGATCAGAATGTTCGCCATGTTCTTCCAACCTGCAAGTTGCATCCGCACGCGGCCAGCGGCCGAAGATCGCCAATGGTGTCGCGTTGCTTCCAGTCAGCACACGCCAGCGGCGTTCTCGCCGGGCTGTACCGCTCGCAGCCGGATGTGGATCTCTGCCCCACCGTGCTCGCCGTTGAGCAGGCGCACTTCACCGCCATGCTCGTCAATGATCTTCTTCACGATCGCCAGTCCGAGACCGGTTCCACGCGTCTTGGTGGTGAAATAGGGTTCGAACGCGCGCGCGAGAACCTCCGGGGGGAACCCCGCACCGTTGTCGCGCAGCACCATCAGCAAGCCTCCCTGCTCGGCTCGCGTGGCCACGACGACCTCGCCGTTGTCGCGGTCTGCCAGGGCATCTTCTGCATTCTGAAGCAGATTATGAATGATCTGCCGCAACTGTGCCGCATCACCGAGCGCGTGCGGCAGATCGGCTGCCAGATCGGTGCGGATGCTGACCGGTGAAGCCTCGTACAGGCTCAGCACCTCGCGTACGAGCGCGTTGACGTCGACCTCGGCGAGATCCGGACCGGGCAGGCGTGCGTAGTCGCGAAACGCATTGACGAGGTTCTTCATCGCCTCGACCTGGTTGACGATCGTGCGTGCGGATCGCTCGAGAATCGCACGACCATCTTCGTCGAGACGCTCCGACAGTTTGTAGACGAGGCGCTCGGCCGAGAGCTGGATCGGTGTCAGTGGATTCTTGATCTCATGCGCGAGACGTCGCGCAACCTCGGCCCAGGCCGCGGTGCGCTGTGCCAGGACGAGACGGGAGATGTCGTCGAACACCACCACAGCACCCCCACCGGACGCATTGGGCAGCCGCGCCCCGTGGATCAGCAGGATCTGCGCCACGCTGTCGGTCCGGGTCAGCTCGACCTGCTCATGCCAGTCACCGGCATGTTCGCGAAAGCCCTTCAGCAGACAGTCACGGAAGGTCTCGTGGCGCGGCCACGCTTCGAGCGGAAAATCCTCGAAGCCCTCGAGTTCGTCGTCCAGGATGTCGAGTGCGCCGCGGTTGGCGGCGCGCAGGCACCCATCGGCATCGAAGGCCAGCACCCCGGTGGACAGGTTCGCCAGCACGCTTTCCAGATACGCGCGAGCCGATTCAACTGCCGCGCGATTCTTCTCGGCCTGTTCTCGGGCATCTTCGAGCTGACGTGTCATCCGGTTGAAGGACTGGGTGAGCACCCCGAGCTCGTCACGTGCCGGCAAGGCCTGGCGCGGGCTAAAGTCACCCTGGGCCACCGCCTGCGTACCTTCGGCCAGGATCAGCAAGGGTGCGACGAGGCGTCGTGCGAGCACGAAGGCGACCGCTACTGCGGCCAGCAGGGCAAGCAGCAGGGCCAGCGACAGCGTCAGGGAGTAGATGCGGCTGAGGCCGGTCCGCCCGAGCACCAGCTGCTGATAGTCGCGATGTGCCTCCTGTACCGCTTCCACATGGCGGGCGAAGGTGTCGGGAACCGGTTCGGTCAGTTGCAGGTAAGCGGGCTCCGCGATCAGCGAGCGCGACGGAATCGGGACCACGACCCGGATCATGAGCCGGTTGCCGTCTCGGGACTCGACCGTATGGTAGCGCTGCGACTGGCGCGCCTGGCGCATCTGAGCCGGGCTCGGCAAGTCGAGCAGAAGCGTGCCCACACCATCGGATACCGTCGCAATGACCTGACCGTTGGACCCGATCGCGGTCACGCTCGCAACACTGGCCCGCTCACGCAGGCGGTTGAGCAGGGATGGAGACAGGATGGCTGCCGATTCGAGTTCCATGGCCATCTCGCGCGCTTTCTCGCCCACCTGGGCAACCAGGTGGTCGAGCGCGTTCTGTCCGAGCGCGATGCCGCCTTCGAGGGCACGATCGACCCGGACATCGAACCACGTGTCGATGCTGCGCACGACAAACTGCAGCGACACCGCATACAGCACGACTCCCGGCACGATCGCCATCAGTGCGAACATCAGCATCAGCCGGTACTTGAGCCGCGAGCCGAAGCGCTGTTCGCGGTATTCCCGCCACAGCGAACGCAACTGCATCGTGACGAGCGCGGCCAGCGCGACCCCGACGGCGCCGTTGAGCGCAAGCAGGAAGGGATAGGCGTGGGCGAAGAGATCGGTGTTCGCACTCGCCGATACGAGCAGGAAGATCGAGATCGCCGTGACCGCTGCAATGACGACGATCGAGACGCGCTTCACCGGCTCCCCCCGGCAAGAAAGGTCCAGCGCTGCCAGTCGGTTCCGATCGCCCATTCACTGCTTCCGATCGCAGTCACGAGAAACGGACGTGGAAGCAAGCTGGTGTCATGACGCATGCGCAGCGACGCATTGTAGGAGACGCCCGGCTCGAGTCCGTCGAGCTCTACGATGCGCCAGTTTCGAACGCGCTGCATGGTGCGCAGGGCGGCATCGAGCGAGTCGAAGCTCTGGTGCAGCGAGCCGATCGACAACCGGTAGCTGCGGGTGATCGAGTGGTAGGAAATGCGGTAGCTCAGGCGCCGTTGCAGCACCGTCTCATCGCGCCAGTACCAGCGCGGGCGTTCGATCTGGAACTCGGCGACGAAGTGCAGCGACACGCCCCGCGAGACGAGTTCGGTCAGGCGCGGATTGAGTTCGAACTCGATGTCGGCATTGACGACGTAGCCATCTTCCCCTGCAATGATTTCGGCGTATCGAATGGTACCGTCATCGGCTTCGCCACGCAGTGCAACCAGGGTCAGAGCGAGGACGGCCAGCGCCCGCACGACGCGCTCACTCACGCTTGCGCAGCAACGCATAGTAGAAGCCGTCCTGCTCGGCATCGGGAAGCAATTGTCGATCCAGTCGGCCATCCAGGGGCACTCGCTCCGCATCTTCGTGGCGTTTGCAGAAGCGCTCGATCTGTTTGCCGTTTTCGTCGTCGAAGACCGAGCAGGTGACGAAGAGCATTTTGCCACCGGGGGCGAGGGTGCGCCAAAGCGATTCGAGGATCTGCGCCGCCTGGCGGGCGAAATGAGCGATGTCTTCGGCACGACGGTGCCACTTGATGTCGGGATGGCGCCGTACGACGCCGGATGCCGAGCATGGCACGTCGGCAAGAATCCGCTCGAATGGACGCCCATCCCACCAGTCGCGCTCGTTGCGCGCATCGGCGACGCACACGCGGGCATCGAGGCCGAGGCGCTCGAGATTGGCCTGGATGCGGCGCGCCCGGGTGGGATCGATCTCCAGTGCAAGCAGGTCGACGTCCGCGGTCTCGAGAAGGTGGGCGGCTTTCCCGCCCGGCGCAGCGCAGGCGTCGAGAACCCGCTGGCCATCGGCGAGATCGAGCCAGTGCGCGGCCCACTGCGCACCGCTGTCCTGCACCGAGATCCATCCTTCTGCAAATCCCGGCAGCGCTGTCGCGGCGCACGGAAGATCGAGGAGCAGTGCGCCGTTGTCAAGCGTTCGGAAGCCATGCTTCGACTCACGAAGGCGCCGTTCGACCGACTCGCGCTCCGTGCGTCTCGGATTGATGCGCAAGGACATCGGGGGGCGCTGGTTGCCCGCCGACAGTACCGCCTCCCAGCGCTCGGGATACGCGGCGCGCAGGCGCTCGATCCACCACAGTGGGTGGCGATGAGTCGCGACCGGATCGGCCGCACGCAGCGCGGCACAGTACGCCTTTTCCCGCTCGCTGGCACGGAGTACGCCGTTTGCAACCCCTTTGAGCCCGGGAGCGATGGCCCCGACCGCGGCAACGGCCTGGTCGACGATCTTGTAGGCCTCGTCCGGCCGCCTTTCGAGGCGACTCAGCGCGATTCTCAGCATGGCCTCGACGCGAAGGGGCAGCGGTTTGCGTAGATAGTGGCGAAGGACCGGATCCTGTCGCCCGTAGTCGCGCAGGCTGACCCAGGCAAGATCGCGTACGGCCCCACGAACGCCGTCCGCCCACCCGGCATGTGCGGCGAGCATGGCTTCGTAACATTCGGTGAGGTTGCGGCCCTCGCCCACTTGCGCCACAAGCTCGGAGGCCTGCAGAACCGAGTAGGACAGACTGTCGTCGGGCAGGACGGGCGGACGGGAGCGCTTGCGAAATGGATGGGTCAAGGGGAGTCCTGGGTGCTGCCGTCGTGTCGGACCAGCGTGCAAGGCTCGTCCGGCGACTGCAAAGGTCGTTCAGCCTCGGCCCCCGAACCCTGGCGTGCGCCGGAAAGGCGTCCGGATCACTCGAGCAGGCGGCGCAGATAGTTCGGGATCACGCACTGGGCGTGATGAATCCCGCCATTGTAGTACTGGAGATCACCGACCCGGCGTTCGACGATACGCCGGTCGAGCTCGGCCGCATCAACCGCCCGCGGATCGAGTCCATCCGATGCACAGGCCATGCTCCACTGACTCCCATACAAAGGGATGTACATGAAATATGGCACGACGATCCTGAATGCCTCGCGCAGATTGCCGAGTATGGTTCGCAGGCGCTTCGGCTGGAAGACCGGTGCGCCCAGATGCAGGGTCAATGCACCCAACGGGGTCAGTAGCTTCCGGCACGCTGCCAGGAAAGGTTCGGCGTAGAGGGTCTCAGCCGGCCCGACCGGGTCGGTGAGATCAAGCACGATCAGATCAAAGCGTTCGTGGGCCGCCGGCGCGATTTCGTGGACGTAGCGCAGACCATCCTCGATCCGCAACTCGAGACGCGGATCATCGAGCGCTCCGTGGTGTACTGCCTGCAGATGCGCGCGCGCGATGTCGACGACCTTCCCGTCCAGTTCGACGAGCACGACTCTGCGCATGCTCGGATACTTGAACAGTTCCTCCGCCGAACCCCCATCTCCGCCCCCGATGATGAGGGCCGACTCCGGGCCGGGATGGGCGAGCGCGGCGACGTGAATGAGGTTCTCGTGATAGAAAAATTCATCCCGCTCGGAGGTCATGAAACTGCCGTCCAGCCGGAACAGCTTCCCGAACTCCGGCGTCTCCCACACCTCGTAGTCCTGGTATTGCGAGCGCCCCGATTCGATCAGACGGCCCGCGCGGATGTAGTACCCGGCGCCGTCACTCAGGGCTTCGGTCAGCAGATCCTTGGTGTCCATTCTCTATTCAGCAAATCCGGCGATTTTCATTGTGCTGGCCGCCCGTGGCAGCCACCTTCGTTCAGGCTTCGACCGGTAGCCGGCCGCGAACGACATCATGGCAAACAGCCTCCTCTGGAGCGAGGAGTTCCTGCAGGCGCCGGAAGATCCCGCGTGCGCACGCACTGTTGTCGCGGGAAAAATTGCAGACATAGACGTCAAGGGTGACGTCACCGGTTTCGGGCCAGGTATGGATCGCGAGGTGCGATTCGGCAAGCACGACCGTTCCGGTCACCCCTGCCTGCTGTCCATCATCGTGGGTGAACTGATAGAAGTAGGCACCAAGCGGAGTAAGACCGCCGTCCTGACACTCTCGCACACAGCGTTCTTCGAGGATCGAGCGGTCGAGCAACAGCTCTGCGGGACACTTGCAGCGGTACAGGTCCGCAATCAGATGAAGTCCGTTCATGTTGTTCTTCAATCCAACCACAGAAAAGGCTCGATTTTAGCACGCGACTCGCCTGCTTCCCGGTATCGCAGCATTTGGGCGAACATTTCTGGTTTCACGTGAAACCGATCAGGCAAGCTGCTGGATCTGCCCTATACGGTAAGGTCGTAGGCAAGCTTCAGAATCAGGACCGCCACGACTCCGAGGAACAGTTTGCGGACGAACCCCGACCCATGGCGCAAGGCCATCCTCGATCCTGCTACGGCCCCGGCAAGATTGCACACCGCCATCACGGCGCCGAGACTCCACAGCAATGGTACGTTCAGCGCAAAGTATCCGATGGCCGAGAGATTCGTAGCGACGTTAACGATCTTGGCCGTTACGGAGGCGTGCAGGAAGTCCATCCCGCAGAACCGGATGAACAGGAAGATCAGGAAGCTTCCAGTCCCAGGTCCGAAAAATCCGTCATAGAAACCAATCCCTCCTCCGATCAGCAGAGCGACGAGCTGATCGGCCGACTTGCTACGCCCGGTCGAACGACCCTGCTGGCCGAAATCCTTGCGCACAAAGGTGTAGACCGCGACGGCAATCAACAGGACGAGGATCAAGGGGCGAAGGAACTCACCGGGCAATACACTGACGGCGCGGGCACCCAGCCACGCACCGGCCAAGGCCGCAACGGCACCGGGGAGTGCGATCGTCCATGGAATGCGCACCCTGCGCGCATATTGAACTGCCGCGCTGAAAGTTCCAACCACACTGGCGAGCTTGTTGGTTCCGAACAGCGTCGCAGGCGCGGTTCCCGGATAGGCCGCAAGCAGCGCTGGCGTCTGGATCAGCCCGCCGCCGCCCACGACGGCATCGACAAACCCGGCAAAGAACGCTGCCAGCCCGAGAAAGAAATAGATGCTTTCGAAACTACTCAAGATCCCGTCACCAGGCCATCAATCCGGAGGGTCACGCCGAGATGTGCGACACCGGCTACCGACCGTTCCACGTGAAACAAGCAGTCCGCCACAGGACGCCCTTGACGATTACGGGCGCTCACTTGCCAATGCAGAAGCGCGAAAAGATCGCGCCCAACAGATCATCCGCGGAAAACTCACCGGTAATGCCGGACAACGCCTCTTGCGCGACGCGAAGCTCCTCCGCAAGAAGTTCGAGCGCACCTTCGGACCGCTCCGCCTCCAGCAAGTGCGTCCGCGCCTTCCTCAACGCGATCAGGTGACGTTCCCGTGCAAGCACGACGCGCCCGTCGTCGTCACCATGCCACCCCGCGATCCTCAGCAGTTCGGCATGCAGAAGATCGATCCCCGCACCGGTACGTGCCGACAGCCAGATCTCGACGCCCTGCTTCCCGTCCTCGCGTCGTGCCGGTCGATCGGTCAGATCGACCTTGTTGACCACCGAGATCCTGACCGCATCCCGAGGCAACCGCGCATTGATCGTGCAATCTTCGGGATCGAGTTCAAGGTCAACTGCCGAACGCATCCGAAGCACGACATCCGCCGATTCGATCTCGCGCCAGCTCCGCTCGACGCCAAGTCGCTCGACATGGTCCTCGGTCTCGCGCAGTCCCGCGGTGTCTACGATCTGAACCGGAATCCCTGCCAACTGGATCGTCTCTCGCAATGCATCGCGGGTCGTCCCGGGAATCTCGGTCACGATCGCGCGCTCTTCCCCGGCAAGCGCGTTGAGAAGGCTAGACTTTCCGACGTTTGGCCGCCCCACGAGAACGACCTTCAAGCCGTCCCGCAACAACGCGCCTTGCGCTGCCCGATCCAGCAGCCCCTGAAGTTCCGAGCGAACCGCGCCGATCCGCACCTGGACCTTTCCGCGCTCGAGAAACTCGAGCTCTTCCTCAGGAAAGTCGAGCGTGGCCTCGACAAACATCCGCAGTTCGATCAACTCGTCGCAGAGCCTTCGAACCTGCGCCGAAAACTCTCCGCTCAGAGAACGCGTTGCTGCGCGCGCCGCAGCAGCCGTGCGCGCCTCGATCAGGTCCGCAACCGCTTCGGCCTGCGCGAGATCCATACGTTCGTTGAGAAACGCCCGCTTCGAAAACTCCCCAGGCTCGGCAAGACGCGCCCCCAACTCGAGGCATCGTTCCAGCAACATCTGCATTACCACAGGACCGCCGTGCCCCTGAAACTCGACGACGTCTTCACCGGTAAACGAGTGCGGCGCTGGGAAGTAGATCAGGATCCCCTCATCGATGATCTCGCCGTGCACGTCGTAAAAACGCGAAAACCCCGCATGGCGGGGTTTTGCGCTAGACCGGGCGATCGCTTGAACGAAGGGCGCCAAGCCGTGCCCGGACAAGCGCACCACCCCGATTCCGCCGCGGCCGGGAGCGGTCGCGATGGCAACGATCGGGTCAGACGGCGGGTTTGGCGCCGGACTTCTTCTCACCTTCGATCATCCGCGTGATCTGCCACTGCTGAGCGATCGACAGAATGTTGTTGACGACCCAGTAGAGCACAAGGCCAGACGGGAACCACATGAACATGATCGTGAACACGAAGGGCAGACCCATCATCACCTTCGCCTGAAGCGGATCGGGCGGCGCCGGATTCAGCTTCATCTGGACCAGCATCGATGCACCCATGATGATCGGCAGAATGAAGTACGGATCCTTCGCCGAAAGGTCCTGAATCCAGCCCAGCCAAGGTGCATGCCGCATCTCGACGCTGCCGAGCAGGACCCAGTACAGGGCGATGAACACCGGAATCTGAACCAGGATCGGGAGGCAGCCGCCAAGCGGATTGATCTTCTCCTTGCGGTACATCTCCATGACTTCCTGCTGCATTCTCGCCTTGTCGTGGCCGTACAACTCCTTGAGCCGCTGCATGCGCGGTGCGAGCACGCGCATCTTTGCCATCGACTTGTAGCTTGCCGCCGACAGCGGGAAGAACACCAGCTTGATCAGTACCGTCACCAGTATGATCGCCCAACCCCAGTTTCCGGTGAGGTTGTGCAGCCAGGACAGCATCCAGAACAGCGGCGCCGCAATCACCGTCAGCCAACCGTAGTCGACGACGAGTCCAAGACCGGGCGCGAGATCGGCGAGGTAGTCCTGTTCCTGAGGTCCTGCGTACAGCCTGGAACCCACCCGCACGGTCTGATCCGGAGCGACCGTCGTTACGGGAAGGATCACCCCCGACGCGTAGAGGTCAGCGCCGACCTTGCGCGCGAAAAATTCACGCGGCGTACTGCCATCGGGCAACCATGCCCCAACGAAGTAATGCTGGACCAGCGCAGTCCACCCGTCGTTGGCCTGCCGCGCAAACTTCGCCTTGCCCTTCTCGATCTCTTCGAACTCGACTTTCTGATACTTCTCGGCATCCGTATAGAACGCGGGCCCTGTGAAGGTGCGTACGCCGAACACCTCGACCGTTTCAGCGGGCTTGCCGTCACGCACGAACTGGAAGTAGGCGTGCGTATCGAGTGCCGCGCCCGATTCGTTCAGGATCTCGTACGCGACATCGATGAGGTAGCTGCCCCGATGAAAGGTGATCAGCTTGTTGACCCGGATCCCGTTGTGCTCCGGTGCCTCAAGCCTCAGGACGATCTTGTCCTGGCCATCCGCAAGGACGTGCTCGCCTTCCTGCAAGCGATAGGAAGTGCGGTGATTCGGCAGCCCCTCGCCGATCAGACCGGCCTGCGCCGCATAAATGTGACGCTCGCCTTCATCGAAGAGGACGAAACTGTCGCTGCGGTCCTTACCCGCCTTGTGCTTCACCAGTTCGAGGCGCACGATCTGCCCCCCGGTTGCCGACACCTCGGCAACGACCATATCGGTGCGCACGACCGCGCGGCTGCCGCCCAGCGGCGCAGCGGCTGCAGCAGGTGCCTCGGGAACGGTGGCCGCCGCACCCGATGCAGCGCTCGGCACCGGCACACCGTCCTCCTGAGCCGCGGGCAGTGCGCTCACGGATGGAAGCGCGTCGGCCCCAGCCGGCGCCGTGGCAACCGCCGCTTCGGGCACACGCGAACCCTTCAGCCATGCGTCCCAGAGCATGACGAGGGAAAACGAGAAAATCATCAACAGGAATATGCGGCGCAGATCCATCGGTCTATTGGTCTTTCTGGATGAGTTCGGGAACGGGATCATACCCGCCGGGATGGAATGGATGACAACAACCAATCCGCTTGACTGCGAGCCAGCTGCCGCGCAATGCACCGTGGCGGTCGATGGCCTGCGCTGCGTACTCCGAGCAGCTCGGATAGAACCTGCAGCTGCGGCCCAGCAGCGGACTGATTCCGTAGCGGTAGGCTCCGATCACGCCGAGCAGGGCTTTCTTCATCATTTGCGCAAGCGGTCCAGCAAACGAACCATGTCTTCGTTGATCATCGCGCGCGTGGCCTGATCCACCTTTGCGTGCAGCCTCACGACCAGATCCGCCTCGACCAGGGTCGCACGCCGCCTCCTGAACTGCTCGCGGACGATCCGCTTGACGAGGTTGCGCACGACCGCATGCCTGACGAGCCGCTTCGCAACGACGACCCCGACGCGCGCCGTACCCAGCTCGTTGGGCCGGAAATGTATGGTCAGGAAGCGGCCCTTGTGGGTGCTCCGAAAAGCAAAAACGGATGAATACTCATCCGTTTTTCGCAATCTGCAGGCGCCGCAGAACCGCTCGTCAGCGCCCGGGAAACCGGTCACTTCAGACGGCGAGACGGTGACGACCCTTGGCGCGGCGGGCGCGGATGACCGCGCGGCCACCACGCGTCTTCATGCGAACCAGAAAACCATGGGTACGCTTGCGACGGACGACGGAGGGCTGATAAGTGCGTTTCATTTTGGTTGGCCGATGTTTGAGTCAAACGCGGTATTTGATTGCATAATTCACTGTTTGTCAAGAATATTTTTTGCCCCGCTCTGTGGATAAGTCCAACGACCGAGGGTAGAATCCGAAGGTCGAGCCCGCACCGGGCACAGGGAGGGGCCACGATCGAATCGATCGGCTCCATCCGGCACGGGCATTCCTGAACCAGCAAGCAGGCTGATGCAGCCCGCGCCCACGGTCGGTCCGGCCGTGTTCCCATGGCGCGGCCGTACGGCACGCTCACGACCGTTGCAACTGGCAAACATCGACACTGCAGTGACACAAGATCTTTGGTCCTTCTGCCTGACGCGTCTCGAGAACGAACTGCCGCCACAGCAGTTCAGCACCTGGATCAAGGCCCTGAGGGCAGACCGCGGCCAGCCCGGCTCGCCTCCCTCGCTGCGTCTTTTCGCTCCGAATCGCTTCGTCCTGCAATGGGTGCGCGACCGCTACCTGCGCCGCATCGGCGAGCTGGGGCTGGAGTTCCATGGCGAGCCGGTCGCGCTGGAACTGTCGCTGCCCGTTCCGGGCACCGCGATTACCCCCCCTGCGGCGGCGGCACCATCGGCGATACCGGATCTCGGCGCCCGGGAGCCGGTCGCCACCGCGACGGCAAGCCCGCCTGCACTCGATGCGCAGTCGATCGCCACCGACTCGGTGTATGAGAAGACCCGCCTCAACCCCGATTTCACCTTCGAAACCCTCGTGACCGGCCGCGCAAACGATCTTGCGCGTGCCGCAGCCATGCAGGTCGCGCAGAATCCCGGCACGTCGTACAACCCGCTCTTCATCTATGGCGGCGTCGGCCTGGGCAAGACCCACCTCGTCCATGCGATCGGCAACGCCGTCTATCGCGAGAACCCGCGCGCGGTGATCCGCTACGTCCACGTCGAGGACTACTACGCCGACGTCGTGCGCGCTTACCAGCAAAAGAGCTTCGACGCCTTCAAGCGCTACTACCGCTCACTCGATCTTTTGATCATCGACGACATCCAGTTCTTCAACAACAAGAACCGAACCCAGGAAGAGTTCTTCCACGCCTTCAACGCGCTGACCGAGGCGAAGAAGCAGATCGTCATCACCTGTGACACCTACCCGAAGGACATCCAGGGCCTGGAAGACCGTCTGATCTCGCGTTTCGACTGGGGCCTCACGGTCCAGATCGAGCCACCCGAGCTCGAGATGCGCGTCGCGATCCTGAAGAAGAAGGCCGAGGCCCTGCGGGTCGGTCTGGGCGACGATGTCGCCTTCCTGATCGCCAAGCATCTGCGCTCGAACGTGCGCGAACTCGAAGGCGCGCTCAACAAGGTCGTCGCCTATGCACGCTTCCACGGGCGGCCGATCACGCTCGAACTGGCCAAGGACGCGCTCAAGGATCTACTCAACGCCCACAACCGCCAGCTCTCCGTCGAGCAGATCCAGAAGACGGTTGCCGACTACTACAAGATCAAGACCGCGGACATGCACTCGAAAAAGCGCACCCGCGTGATCGCGCGCCCGCGCCAGGTCGCGATGTGGCTTTCCAAGGAACTCACGCCGCTGTCGTTGCCGGCCATCGGCGAAGCGTTCGGCGGGCGCGACCATACGACGGTGCTGCACGCCTGCCGCACGATCACCGAATTGCGCCTGAACGACCCCCAGCTCAACCACGACGTCCACGTCCTGACCCAGGTGCTGCGCGGATGAGCCCCTCCCGCCGCTGAACCCTCGATCCGCCGCGCCCCGATCACGAGATCCCACCCTCCAGACAAGAAGACAGACGCCATGCACCTGCTCACCACCTCCCGCGACCACCTGCTCGCTCCCCTCCAGTCCGTTTCGGGCATCGTCGAGAAGCGCCACACCCTGCCGATCCTGTCCAACGTCCTGATCGAGCGGCTCGGCGACCATCTGACCCTGCTCGCAACCGACATCGAGATCCAGATCCGCACCACCAGCACCGTCCCGTCCGGCGGCTCCGATGCGAGCATCACGGTTGCCGCACGCAAGCTGCAGGACATCCTTCGAGCGCTGCCCGACGGCGCCGAGGTCAGCCTCACGCTCGACGACAAGCGCCTCACCGTGAAGGCCGGAAAGAGCCGCTTCGCGCTGCAGACGCTGCCGGCCGCCGATTACCCGCGCATGAACCTGCCGGGTGCCGACCACATCACCTTCCAGACCACCCAGAAGGCCTTCAAGCGACAACTCGCCCAGGTCTCGTACGCGATGGCGCAGCAGGACATCCGGTACTACCTCAACGGCCTGCTGCTCATCGGCGACGGCGCCGAGCTGCGCATGGTCGCAACCGACGGCCACCGCCTCGCCTACGCAGCAAGCGAAGTCGAGGCCGAGCTGCCGCGCACCGAGGTGATCCTGCCGCGCAAGACCGTCATGGAACTCGCCCGCCAGCTCCACGACACCGATGACGCGCTCGAGGTCGTGCTTGCGGGTAACCAGGCCGTGTTCCGCTTCGGTTCGGTCGAACTCGTCACCAAGCTCATCGATGGCAAGTTCCCCGACTACGAGCGCGTGATCCCGCAGAACCACCCCAAGATGCTGAGCTTCGACCGCGCGGCGCTGCTCGCCTCGCTGTCGCGCGTCGCGATCCTCACGAACGAGAAATTCCGCGGCGTGCGCATGGTGCTCGGCGACGGGCTGCTGCGCATCGTCAGCTCCAACAACGAGCAGGAAGAAGCACAGGAAGAGCTCGAGGTCGACTACCACGGCGATGCGCTCGACATCGGCTTCAACGTCACCTATCTCCTCGACGTGCTCAACAACGTCAGCACCGACTCGATCGAGTGGCACTTCAACGACGGCAACTCGAGCGCGCTCCTGACCCTGCCCGGCAACGCCCACTTCAAGTACGTCGTGATGCCGATGCGCATCTGATCCGCCCCCTCTCCTTCAAGGAGGAGGCCCGCCGGGGACGGAGTTTCCTCTGCCCGACGACCACCCTGCCACCCCGACCCTCCCCTCGCCGGGGAGGGGGCTCACACCGCTTCCACGAATCATCCGAGATCGCCATGTCCGAACCGCAGAACCGTCCCGCCCACGAAGACTACGACGAATCCAGCATCCAGCAGCTCGAAGGGCTCGAAGCGGTCAGGAAGCGCCCCGGCATGTACATCGGCGACACCTCCGACGGCACGGGCCTCCACCACATGGTGTTCGAGGTCGTCGACAACGCGATCGACGAGGCACTCGCCGGCCACTGTGACGACATCGTCGTCACGATCCATCCCGACAACTCGATCTCGGTCACCGACAATGGCCGCGGCATCCCGGTCGGCATCAAGTTCGACGACAAGCACGAACCCAGGCGCTCGGCCGCCGAGATCGTGATGTGCGTGCTGCATGCCGGCGGCAAGTTCAACCAGAACAGCTACAAGGTCTCCGGCGGGCTGCACGGCGTCGGCGTCTCGTGCGTGAACGCCCTGTCGAAATGGCTGCGCCTGACGATCCGTCGCGACGGCAAGAAGCACTTCATCGAGTTTCACCGCGGCGTCCCGCAGGACCGGGTGATCGAAGTCGTCAACGGCATCGAGACGAGCCCGCTGCGCGTGGTCGGCGAGCCCACCACACGGCGCGGCACCGAGCTGCATTTTCTCGCCGACGAGGAGATCTTCGGCAACCTCGAATTCCACTACGACATTCTCGCCAAGCGCCTGCGCGAACTCTCGTTCCTCAACAACGGGGTCAAGATCCGCCTCATCGACCAGCGCACCGCCAAGGAAGAGAACTTCGCCTTCGCCGGCGGCGTGCGCGGCTTCGTCGAATACATCAACCGCTCGAAGAGCGTCCTGCATCCGAGCGTGTTTCATGCCGAAGGCACGACGCGCATCCCGACCGGCTCCGGCCACGACGCCGAACTCTCGGTCGAAGTCGCGATGCAGTGGAACGACTCCTACGCCGAACAGGTGCTGTGCTTCACCAACAACATCCCGCAGGCCGATGGCGGCACCCATCTGACCGGCTTGCGCGCAGCAATGACGCGCGTCATCAACAAGTACATCGAAGAAAACGAGATCGCCAAGAAGGCCAAGGTCGACATCACCGGCGACGACATGCGCGAAGGCCTCGCCTGCGTGCTCTCGGTCAAGATGCCCGACCCCAAGTTCGCCAGCCAGACCAAGATGAAGCTGGTGTCCTCCGAGGCGCGGCCCGCCGTCGAGGAGGTCGTCGCCGGCAAGCTCACCGACTTCCTGCTCGAAAACCCGATCGACGCCAAAACCATCTGCGGCAAGATCGTCGAAGCCGCACGCGCCCGCGACGCCGCACGCAAGGCGCGCGAAATGACCCGCCGCAAGGGCCTCCTGGACGGCGTGGGCCTGCCCGGCAAGCTCGCCGACTGCCAGGAGAAGGATCCCGCCCTGTGCGAGATCTACCTCGTCGAGGGGGATTCGGCCGGCGGCTCCGCCAAGCAGGGCCGCGATCGCAAGTTCCAGGCCATACTCCCGCTCAAGGGCAAGATCCTCAACGTCGAGAAGGCGCGCTTCGACAAGCTGCTGCAGAGCCAGGAGATCGCCACCATGATCACCGCGCTGGGTACCGGCATCGGCAAGGAGGAATACAAGCCCGAGAAGCTGCGCTACCACCGCATCATCATCATGACCGACGCCGACGTCGACGGCGCGCACATCCGCACCCTGCTGCTCACCTTCTTCTACCGCCAGATGCCCGAACTGGTCGAGCGCGGCCACATCTACATCGCCCAGCCGCCGCTCTACAAGATCAAGCACGGCAAGACCGAGCTCTACATCAAGGACGACAACGAGCTCAACCAGCACCTGCTGAAGCTTGCGCTCGACAACGCCGCCCTCGTCCCGCACGAAGGCGCCGAGCCGATCGTTGACGAAGCGCTCGGCGGCCTCGCGCGCAGCTATCTGCTCGCCGAAGCGGTCATCGACCGCCTCTCGGGCTACATCGACCCGGCCGTGCTGCACGCGATGCTCGCCCACGACCTCGCGATCGAGCTCGACGACGAAACCACCGCCCGCGACGCCGCCACCCGCATCGCCGCCCACCTGCCACCCGAGATCCGCATCCGTGCCGACTACGACGACGAATCCGAAGCCTGGCGCCTCGTCATCGAACGCATGCACCACGGCAACCTGCGCACGAGCGCGATCGAAGACGATTTCCTGATCTCTGGCGACTACCGCAGCATCCGCAGCGCATCGGAAGCCATCGCCGGCCTCATCGGCCCCGGCGCCGAGATCCGCCGCGGCGAAAAACGCCACCCCGTCGCCCGCTTCTCCGAAGCGATCCGCTGGCTCCTCGCCGACGTCGAGCGCAACCTCAGCAAGCAGCGCTACAAGGGCCTCGGCGAGATGAACCCCGAGCAGCTCTGGGAAACCACCATGGACCCCGGCGTGCGCCGCCTGCTGCGCGTGCAGATCGAAGACGCCATCACCGCCGACGAGATCTTCACCACCCTCATGGGCGACAACGTCGAACCGCGTCGGGCGTTCATCGAGGGCAATGCCCTGTATGCGCGGAACATCGACGTGTGATGTTTGTGTAGATGAGCTCATAGGCTGAGAAGACCAGACCCATGGATTGAGAAATTCATGGGTCTTTTTCCATCGATAGTGCTGATCTACCGAGTCCCGGTGCCGAGTGGTCGCCAAGGCAGCATGCTGATAGTGTGACCGCAGGGTGAGGCGTAGGGCGCCCGAGTAGGCAGAATCACGGATGTCCCGGATAATCAGGCGCATCCAGACAGTCTTGCCGAAAGAGAATGGTCGACGACATCAGAAAAACCCTTTGGGCCGCTGCCGACAAGCTGCGGGCCAACATGGACGCCGCCGAATACAAGCATCTCGTGCTTGGCCTCATCTTCCTCAAGTACATTTCCGACACCTTCGCCGCCCGCCGTGCTGACCTGCTACGGCGCTTTACCGACGAGAACGACGACTACTTCCTCCATGAATCGGATGCGGAGATGGTCGACGAAGAGCTCGAGGACCGCGACTACTACACCGAAGCCAACGTCTTCTGGGTGCCGGAAGCAGCGCGTTGGGAAAACATCCGCAGTGCTGCCAAGCAAACCGCCATCGGCAAGCACATCGACGATGCCATGGCCGCCATCGAGACCGAGAACACCAAGCTCAAAGGCATCCTCGACAAGCGCTATGCCCGCGCCCAGTTGCCCGATGGCAGGCTCGGCGAGCTGGTGGACCTCGTCTCCACCATCGGCTTTGGTACCGATGCCGGCCAGGCGCGGGACATCCTCGGTCAGGTGTACGAATACTTCCTTGGCCAGTTTGCCAATGCCGAAGGCAAGAAGGGCGGCCAGTTCTACACCCCGGCCAGCATCGTCAAAACGCTCGTAGCCGTGCTCTCCCCGCACCATGGCAAGGTCTATGACCCCTGCTGTGGTTCCGGCGGCATGTTTGTCCAGTCCGAGAAGTTCATCGAAGCCCACGGCGGCAAGCTCGGCGATGTTTCCATTTACGGGCAGGAGTCGAATCCCACCACCTGGCGCCTGGCGGCGATGAACCTCGCCATCCGCGGCATCGACTACAACCTGGGCCGCGAGCCGTCGGATACCTTCACCAGAAACCAGCACCCCGACCTACGCGCCGATTTCATTCTCGCCAATCCACCGTTCAACATCAGCGACTGGTGGCACGGCAGCCTGGAAGGCGACCCGCGCTGGGTCTATGGCACGCCGCCCAAGGGCAACGCCAACTACGCCTGGCTGCAGCACATGCTGTATCACCTCAAGCCCAACGGCCGCGCCGGCATCGTGCTGGCCAACGGCTCGATGAGCTCCAGCCAGAACTCCGAGGGCGACATCCGCCGCGCCATGGTCGACGCGGATGTGGTCGAGGTCATGGTGGCCTTGCCCGGGCAATTGTTCTTCAACACCCAGATTCCGGCGTGCCTGTGGTTCCTCACCAGGCAGAAGAACGCCCGCAAGGGCGAGGTGCTGTTCATCGACGCCCGCAAGCTCGGCTCCATGATCAGCCGGGTGCAGGCCGAACTCACCGATGAAGTCATCACCCGCATCGGCGCCACCGTCGCCGCCTGGCGGGGCGAGGGCGGCGACGCGTCTGGCCAGTACGAGGACATCGCCGGGTATTGCCGCAGCGTGAAGCTGGCCGAGATTGCCGAGCACGGCCATGTGCTCACCCCGGGGCGCTACGTCGGCGCCGAAGCAGTCGAGGACGACGACGAAGCAGGGCAACCGCACTTATTCATCATAGCGGCTTGATCCCCAGGACCCGCATGCG
>JAHDYG010000057.1 GCA_023383815.1 Rhodocyclaceae bacterium | reverse complement strand
GGTAGTCCGGCGCAGAACCGATGTTGCCCTCGCCGACGAAGTGCGTGCTCATGGGGTCTCCTTGGGGGTGGTGGGAATGGATGTGACATGTCCGTGGACACGTCGCAGATAGGTCACCTCGGCTTGGGCCATCCTGTTGGCGCATTCCAGGGCGACGCGGGCGATGCTGTGGGCCAGGCTGATCTGCATGTTCAGTGCGATGCGCTGCAGTTCGATCGCATACAGGTCGTCTATCAGCGAGGCCGGTGTCGCGGAGCGATCGAGCAACGACTCCCACAAGGCCACGCCCATTGTCGAGCGGTCGAGGTTGCGCCAGCGCAGGAAGGTCGTCCCTGCGCCAGTCGTCTGCTGGGCCAGTTGCACATCGAGCAGATTGAATGGGTAGGCGCGCGCCTGCGGTAGCACCTGCCTTTGTGCCAGGGTGATCAGCTCGTCGCGCAGCGCCATGCACTGGTTGGCCCAGGTCTCCAGACTTCCCTTACCTTTAAAGGGCTGTAAAAGGCCTTTTAGGTAGCCTGCGTGTTCCAGCCGCTGGAAGTCCGCCTGTGCTAGCGGAGTGAAGCGCGGTGGACGGCCGGAAGAAGTCGCTGCCGTCATGCCTTGGCACCTTCGTTTTCCGCTGCGATGGCGGTTGCGCCGTTGGCTACTCCTGGTTCCGAGTCCTCAGGGGGCGGTGACTCGGGCGGGCTTCCCCGTCGTGCGATGGGGGGCGCAAACCGCGAACGGCGCGTGCCTTCGAGCACGTCCTGTGGCAGCTCGCCGAATTTCTCCAACGCCACCCGTGCCGCGGCGTTCTTTGCCGCGAAGTCGTCGCGCGTCGTGCCGGAATAGCGGTACTGCTGGGCCAGGGTGAACAGGCTGCGCAACGCATGCGCGCCATCGTTGAGCCAGCGCTCCAGCGTACTGCGGTCGATCAGCGCCGTGTGGTGGGCCAGGATCAGTTTGCGCGCCAAATCGTCGTAGTCGGCCAGCAGGTAGACGGCGGCAAAGCCGAGCTGGGCATTGACGAAGAGCGGCAACTTCACCGGCTGCATGTTCAGGTTCTCGCCGAGGCTGAGCGCAGGAGGGACATCCGCGAGCACCTGCTCGACCTGCTCGCGCAGCGCCTGCAGGCGGACCTTCGTATCGGCCAGCTTGTCCTCGATGCGCAGCATCCACCAGTCCGAATAGGGGTCGTCCTGCTCCGCGCCGCGCTTCATCTTGTTCATCACGCTGATGAAGCCGTTGAGGCCGACGATGCCGGGGTGCCCCTCGGCCGGTGTGCGGCCGTGCCAGATGCGCGAAGCGTGGTGGGTGTGCAGCGTCAGCGACATCGCGCTGCGCAGCGATCCAAGATTCAGTTGCAGGGGCTCGTTGGCCATGGCGACGATTCGCGGTGAGGGAACGAGTCGCCAGCATCGCCACCGGCTGGAAGGCCGTCAGTCAACAAACCGCAGCCGTCGCCCGCCCGGATTGCCTTTCGTGGAAGGCCGTCGGTTCCAGCTATCCCCCGGGGATAGCGATACGGAGAGCCGAGTGGTCCTGGTCTGACGGTGCGAACCTGTCGGTCCGCCTGATAGCCAGCGAATCCGCAATGCCACCGTGCCGGGCGGCTGGATGCGGGTAGCCCGTGATGGAGTTATCCCCAGGGGATAGCTCCGGCGACGTGGCGGCGATCAGGTCATGCGCAGCAACGATCGCAGATGCTCGATATGCTGCCGGGCCACCTCGGGATCGGCGGGTAGGGGCGTCGGAGAAGGGGCGGCCTGGTGTGGCGGCGAAGCGGGCTTGTCCATGCCCGGCGGGTGTTGGCCCACCCAGGCCTTGAACTCCCCGCGGATCGCCTTCTGGATGATGCCGAACAGGTAGCCGGCGGGATTGCGCACCGTGCTGGTCCGACAGCGTGCGTCCCATTCGTCGAGCACGGCCTGGCGCAGGCCCGGCTCGACCTGTTGCAGGGCGACCAGCGCGCCGGCCTGTTGCTCGGCCTTCAGGGCCTGGAAGCGCCGGGGCAGGGGTGGTGCCTGCGCGTCTTCGGTGTCGCGTGCGCGCGGTACCGTACGTACTTCATACATACGATCTCTACGTACTGTACGGTCCTGCTTCGGATTCCGAAGCGTGCCGTCTGGCGCGGGTTTGCGGCCCACTTCGGATTCCGAAGCGGGGGGTTCGTCGTTCCGAAGCAGGGCGTATTCGCCTTCTTCGGATTTTGTCGCGTTCGACTCCTGTGGATAACCGGGGGTCTTGCCGATGTGCTCGTCCGCGAGCCTCTGGGCGAGCACCTGCAGGCGGGTGGGCAGGCTGCGGCCGCTCAGCAGCGGGTCCTCGGCGATCTCCCGGAGCGTATGCAGGCCGACCCGTTGCACGGCCTTGCTGGCGTGGGTCAGCGCCTGGCTGACCAGGCCCAGGTAGTCGGGGTCGAGCTGCATCGCCTCGAAGGGCGTGAGCGGTTCGTCGTGGAGCACGTAGAGATTGCCCTGGATGCGCCCGGTCCTGGGATCGGCTTCCCGCCGACTGGCTGGCGCTGGCCGAATTCTGCAGCCGCTATTACCAGCA
>JAHDYG010000006.1:89160-158128 GCA_023383815.1 Rhodocyclaceae bacterium | reverse complement strand
CCACCACCGGCGGCAACGCGCTCAAGTTCTACGCCTCGGTGCGCCTCGACATCCGGCGCATCGGCGCAATCAAGAAGGGTGACGAGGTAATCGGCTCGGAGACACGCTGCAAGGTCGTCAAGAACAAGGTCTCACCGCCGTTCAAGGAGGCGCTGTTCGACATCCTGTACGGCGAGGGCATTTCGCGCGAGGGCGAGATCATCGATCTCGGCGTGCAGCACAAGATCGTCGAGAAATCCGGCTCCTGGTATGCCTACAACGGCGACAAGATCGGCCAGGGCAAGGACAACGTGCGCGAGTTCCTGCGTCAGAACCCGGCGCTCGCGCGCGAGATCGAGAACCGGATCCGCAGCGCGGTCGGCCTGAAGGAGATGCAGGCGCTGGGCGAGGCGGCCACGAGCGGCGCATAGGCCCCGATGACCGGGCGATGAGGGCCGGCTCCAGCCTGCGCGAGCGCGCAATCCGCCTGCTGGCCCAGCGCGAGCATTCGCGCGCCGAGCTGGAACGCAAGCTGGCCCCGCACGGCAGTGCACAGGAGATCGAGGAAACCGTGGACAGGATGACCGAACTCGGCCTGTTGTCGGACCA
Source organism: Rhodocyclaceae bacterium (assembly GCA_023383815.1). GTDB lineage: Bacteria > Pseudomonadota > Gammaproteobacteria > Burkholderiales > Rhodocyclaceae > JACOUN01. Next base: position 157,540 of record JAHDYG010000006.1, on the reverse strand, counting down.
GCGCTTCGCCGAAGCCTGGGTCCGCAGCCATGCCGCGCGCTTCGGCACCGCGCGTCTTCGGCACGATCTCGCACAGCGCGGCGTCGCGCGCGAGCTCATCGATGCCGCGCTCAACGAGGTTTGCCCGGAGGACGACCTCGACCGCGCGCGCGCGGTCTGGCGCAGCCGCTTCGGACAGCCACCGGCAGATCTGCGAGAACGCGCGAAACAGGGGCGGTTCCTGCAAGCACGCGGCTTTGCGCCGGGTGTGATCGCAAGATTGCTGCGCGAGGTCGGCGATGAGCCTGCTTAAGGTCGTCGGTCTCAAGAAGCGCTACAAGCTGCGCACCGTGATCCACGACGTCGGTTTCTCGGTCGGCAGCGGCGAGGTCGTCGGCCTGCTCGGTCCGAACGGGGCCGGCAAGACGACCTGCTTCTACATGATCGTCGGCCTCGTGCGCACCGACGCCGGCTCGATCACGCTCGACGATGCCGACCTGACCCACCTGCCGATCCATGCCCGCGCCCGCCTCGGCCTGTCCTACCTGCCCCAGGAAATGAGCGTGTTCCGCAAGCTCAGCGTCGCCGACAACGTCCGTGCGGTGCTCGAATTGCAAGGGGGCGACGAAGCCGCGATCGACGCGCGCCTCGACGAACTGCTCGAAGAGCTCGGCATCGCCCATCTGCGCGACAACACCGCGGCGTCGCTCTCCGGCGGCGAGCGGCGGCGCTGCGAGATTGCGCGGGCACTGGCGACCGATCCGCGGCTGATCCTGCTCGACGAACCGTTCGCTGGCGTCGACCCGATCGCGGTGCTCGACATCCAGAAGATCATCCACTTCCTGAGGGAGCGCGGCATCGGTGTGCTGATCACCGACCACAACGTGCGCGAGACGCTCGGCATCTGCGACCGCGCCTACATCGTGAGCGAAGGCCGCGTCCTCGCAAGTGGCCATCCGGACGAGATCATCGGCAACGAGCAGGTGCGCCAGGTCTATCTGGGCGAGCACTTCAGGCTCTGAGCGCAAAGCATGGTGACGCGATGAAGCACTCCCTCCAGCTCAAGCTCTCGCAGCATCTCACGCTGACACCGCAGCTGCAGCAGTCGATCAAGCTGCTGCAGCTGTCGACGCTGGAGCTGAACCAGGAGATCGAACGCTTCCTGCTCGAGAATCCGATGCTCGAACGCGAAGAGGGCGACGGCGCCGAGCCATCCCTCGCCGGCTACGGCGCCGAGGCTGGACCCGCCAGCACGCCGGAGACCGGTGAGGGCAGCGGCGAGCCGCGCGACGAACGCACCCGCGATGAGGATCGTGCCTACGATGAAACCCCGGAATGGTCCGGCTCCGGCAGTTCGGGCAGCAACCCGGATGACGAGGACGCGGACTTCCAGGAGTACCAGGCGGCCACCACGAACCTGCGCGACCACCTCGACCAGCAGGTGAGCCTGTCCCCGCTGTCGGATCGCGATCGCGCGCTGGTGCGGTTCGTGATCGAAGCGCTCGACGATGACGGCTACCTCAACCAGTCGCTCGAAGATCTGCTCTCGCTGCTGCCGCCCGAACTGGAAGTCGACGTCGAAGACCTTTCGATCGCACTGCATCAGGTCCAGAGCCTCGATCCGACGGGGATCGGCGCGCGCAGTCCGCAGGAATGCCTGGCCCTGCAACTTCGGGCGATGTCGCCCGGGGCCTGCCGCGATCTTGCGCTGGAGATCGTCGAACAGCACCTCGAACTGCTTGCCGAGCGCAATTTCGTGCGCATCAAGCGCGCGACGGGTTGCTCGGAGGATGCGCTGCGCAACGCGCAGGCCTTGATCTGCAGCCTCGACCCACGCCCCGGCCTGCGCTACTCCGACCAGGAAACCCGCTACGTCACCCCGGATGTGGTGGTCCGCAAGTCGCGCGGACGCTGGACCGTGAGCCTCAATCCCGACGCGATGCCGAAGCTGCGCGTCAATGCGCTCTACGCAAGCATCCTGCAACAGAACCGCGGAACGGGCGGTGCCCTGACGAGTCAGTTGCAGGAGGCACGCTGGCTGATCAAGAACGTCCAGCAGCGTTTCGACACCATCCTGCGGGTGTCGCAGGCGATCGTTGACCAACAGCGCCAGTTCTTCGATTATGGAGACGTCGCGATGAAACCCCTGACACTGCGGGAGATCGCGGAACAACTGGAGCTGCACGAATCGACGATTTCGAGGGTCACCACCCAGAAGTACATGGCCACCCCGCGTGGCGTGTTCGAACTGAAGTATTTTTTCGGCAGCCACGTCGCCACCGACACCGGTGGCGCGGCCTCCTCGACGGCGATTCGCGCGCTGATTCGCCAGCTCGTCGAGGCCGAGGACAGGAAGAAGCCCCTGTCCGACTCGCGGATTGCCGAAATCTTGGGCCAGCAGGGTATCGTGGTCGCGCGGCGCACCATTGCCAAGTACCGCGAATCACTGAATATCCCGCCGGTCAGTCAGCGCAAGGCGATCTAAACCTCAAGGAGTCATCATGAATCTCAACATCACCGGGCATCACGTCGAAGTCACGCCCGCCATCCGGGACTACATCACCGGCAAGCTCGATCGCGTGATCCGTCATTTCGACAACGTGACGAGCATCAGCGTGATCATCTCGGTAGAGAAGCTGCGGCAGAAGGCCGAAGTCACGCTTCACGTGCGGGGCAAGGACATCTACGTCGAGAGCGAGGATGCGGACCTGTACGCGGCCATCGACAGCATGACCGACAAGCTCGATCGCCAGGTGCTGAAGTACAAGCAGAAGAACAACGACCACAACCACGATTCGCTCAAGCATCAGCCGATGGAATCCTGAGCGCGCCCCGGAACCGGGATGTGACGCAGGGACGTATTTGTTACAACGTTTTTCCGAAGCTGCGTTTATAATCGCGCACTTTCCGGGGCCACGGCCAGTTCTCCAATCCATCCTTCCCCTGCGCTGCGCTGCCCGGCGCACCGCAGGGCGTGTCGCAAGATGAGCCTGATAGCCGATCTTCTACCGTCCTCCAACGTGATCGTCGATCTCGACGCAAGCAGCAAGAAACGCGTGTTCGAGCAGGCCGGTCTGCTGTTCGAGAACAATCAGGGCATCGCCCGCGGTGACGTCTTCGACAGCCTGTTCTCGCGCGAACGGCTCGGCTCGACCGGCCTCGGACAGGGGATCGCAATCCCGCATGGCCGCATCAAGGGGCTGAAGGAAGCCGCCGGCGCATTCTTCCGCCTCGCGACCCCGGTGCAGTTCGATGCCCCGGACGGGCGACCGGTCAGCATGCTGTTCGTGCTGCTCGTGCCCGAGCAGGCCAACGAGCAGCACCTGCAACTGCTGTCCGAACTTGCTCAGATGTTCAGCGACAGCGCCTTCCGCGAGCAGGTCCTGACGGCACCGGATGCCGCAGCCATCCACGCGCTGTTCGCCTCCTGGGGGCCGCATGCGGCAGACCAGCGTCGCGCAGCTGTTTGAGTCGCAGCGCAAGCAGCTCCAGCTGACGCACGTCTGCGGCACGCTCGATCGCAGGATTTCGGTCACCGAGGAACGCATCTGGCCCGCCGATCTGGTCGGACACCTGAACCTGATCCACCCCGAACGCCTGCAGGTCGTCGGCGCAGCCGAAATGGACTGGGCGAGGCGCCATCCGCGCGACAAGATCGCCCACCACCTGAACGAAATCTTCGCGGCCCATCCGCCCGCGATCATCGTCGCCGACGGCTGCGACGTGCCCGAGCTGGTCCGCATGCTGTGCGAATCGACCGGCATCGCGCTGATCACGACGCCGCTTCCTGCCGCCAGCGTGATCGACCAGCTGCGCCTGTACCTGTCGCGCCAGCTCGCCGAGAAGACCTCGCTCCATGGCGTGTTCATGGATGTCCTGGGTCTGGGCGTCTTCATCACCGGCGACTCGGGCGCCGGCAAGTCCGAACTCGCACTCGAACTGATCTCGCGCGGTCACGGTCTCGTCGCTGATGACATCGTCGAGTTCTCGCGCATTGCACCAGCAGTGCTCGAGGGCCGCTGCCCGGAACTCCTGCAGGACTTCATCGAGGTCCGCGGGCTGGGCGTGCTCAACGTGCGCACGATCTTCGGTGAGACCGCGTGCCGGCGCAAGATGCGCCTGCATCTGCTCGTCTATCTGCAGCGACGCGTTCCCGGGCAGGACGATCCATCGCGACTGCCGATGCACGTTGAAACCCAGGAAATCCTCGGCGTCTCGATTCCGCGCACGGTGCTGCCGGTTGCCGCCGGACGCAACCTCGCGGTGCTCCTCGAAGCGGCAGTGCGCTCGACCATCCTCCAGCTGCGCGGCATCGACTCGACCAAGGAATTCATCGAACGCCAGCAGCGCATGATCGACCGCGACGGCGAACCCCACTGACAGAGCGCCCTGGCGCTTGCCCGTACCGCTGCCGGGCTGCTACGCTCGCCCACTTGGCTTCGCATCCCAGCAGGTTTTCCCCATGACCGCAGCACCTCCGGACTATCTGGAAAAGATCCTCAACGCCCGCGTCTATGACGTCGCCGAGGAGACCCCGCTCGACCCCGCTCCCGGGCTTTCCGGGCGCATCCACAATACGCTCCTGCTCAAGCGCGAGGACATGCAGCCGGTCTTCAGCTTCAAGATCCGCGGCGCCTACAACAAGATGGCTTCACTGTCGCCACAAGCCCTCAAGCGCGGCGTGATCTGCGCTTCGGCCGGCAACCACGCGCAGGGAGTCGCGATGTCGGCGCAGACGCTCGGGGTGCGTGCGGTCATCGTGATGCCGGTCTCGACGCCGCAGATCAAGGTCGACGCGGTGCGAGCACGCGGCGGCGAGGTCGTGCTCGCCGGCGACTCGTATTCGGACGCCTACGACCACGCACGCGAACTCGAACGTGAAGAGAAGCTCACCTTCGTCCACCCCTTCGACGATCCGGAAGTGATCGCCGGCCAGGGCACGATCGGAATGGAGATCCTGCGCGCGCATTCGCGCCCGATCCACGCGATCTTCTGCTGCGTGGGCGGAGGGGGCCTGATCGCCGGAGTCGCCGCCTACGTCAAGCGGCTGCGGCCCGAAACGAAGATCATCGGCGTCGAGGCCGTCGATGCCGACGCGATGACACGCTCGCTGGCCGCAGGCGAGCGCATCGTGCTCGACCAGGTGGGCCTCTTCGCCGACGGCGCGGCCGTCAAGCAGGTCGGTGCCGAAACCTTCCGCCTGTGCCAGCAGTACGTGGACGAGATGATCCTCGTCGACAACGACGCGATCTGCGCCGCAATCAAGGACGTCTTCGAAGACACCCGCTCGATCCTCGAACCAGCCGGTGCGCTGGCGGTAGCCGGCGCCAAGGAGTACGCCAAGCGCAATCGCCTGCGCGACAAGCACCTCGTTGCAGTTGCCTCGGGCGCGAACATGAACTTCGACCGCCTGCGCTTCGTCGCCGAGCGCGCCGAACTGGGCGAACAGCGGGAGGCCGTACTGGCCGTGACGATTCCCGAAAAGCCGGGTTCCTTCAAGAAGTTCTGCGCCCTGCTCGGCAACCGCAACGTCACCGAGTTCAACTACCGCTTCGCCGATTCGAGCCAGGCCCACATTTTTGTCGGCGTAACCGTGCACAACCGGGCCGAGGCCGGGCGCCTGGTCGAGATGCTCGCCCGCCACGAACTGCCGGCGATCGACCTGACCGACGACGAAATGGCGAAGACCCACATCCGCTACATGGTGGGTGGCCGCGCGCCCGGAATCGAGCACGAACTGCTCTATCGTTTCGCCTTCCCGGAACGGCCGGGTGCGTTGATGAATTTCCTCTCGAACCTGCGCTCGGACTGGAACATCAGCCTCTTCCACTACCGCAATCACGGCTCCGATTTCGGGCGCGTGCTGGTCGGCATGCAGGTTCCGCCGACCGACAAGATCGCCTTCCAGGACTTCCTCGACCGCCTCGGTTACCAGTACGCCGACGAGTCGATGAACCCGGCCTACCGCATGTTTCTCGCGTAAGCCGGGAAGCGCTCTAGCGGCAGCGGAAGGCGCCCGCCTCGGTCACGATCCAGTCCATCGGTCGGTCATGCGCCTGCGGGTGCACGGACTCCGTCCGCCCGAGTTCGATCCCGACACCGACGGCGAGCGGCGCGATCGCGGCAAGCGTGCGGTCGAAGTAACCTCCGCCGTAGCCGAGCCGGTAGCCGCGCGCGTCGAAGGCATTGAGCGGCACCAGCACAACGTCGGGCGTCACCGCCTCACCGTGCGGCGGATGCGGGATCCCGTGACGGTCGGCCACCAGCGCCATTCCAGGCGTCCAGATACGGAACGCAAGCGGCTTTTCCCTGTCCAGCACCACGGGCAGCGCTGCACTGCGGCCAGGCGCTCCCGCAAGCCAGTGACGCACCCAGTCTCGCAGGTCGGGCTCGCCCCGGTAGGGCCAGCAAAAGCCGAGCAGCGCCGGGCCCATGGCGCCGAGCAGATCCGAAAGATGCAGGCAGATGCGCGAAGTCAAGGCCAGGCGGGCGGTTTCCGTGAGAGCCTCGCGCTGCGAGAGGGCGACACGACGCAAGGTGCGGCGGGACACCTCGGCGACGGAAAGCTCGGGGCTGCTCCGGGACATGCTTTCGAACCTCGAACCTTTCAGGGGTGCCTGACGGCACCGGGGAGAACAAGAAGGAAATGAAACACCGATTGCTGCCAGCCCTGGCCTTGCTCCTCGGGCTGACCTGCGCACCCACCGGCCTCCACGCGCAGCAAGGTGACCAGAGGATTCTAGCCGCGCGCGAAGCGCTGCGCACCGGCGATCGGGTCACTCTCGAGCGGCTCGCCGCAAAGCCGGAAAAGCACCTCCTCGAATCGTATGTGCAGCACTGGCTGCTGATCAACAAGCTCGCCCGCACGGATCCGCCACCGGTGGCGGAACTTCAGTCCTTTCTCGCGCGCCACCCCGGCACTGCGACGGGCGAGCGGCTGCAGGCGGCATGGCTGCGCCGCCTGGCCAAGGACGAGGACTGGAACGGTTTCCTCGCCCTGTTTGCGTCCCATCGCAACCCCGACGCGGAACTGCGCTGCCTTCAGTGGCAGGCACGCCTGCTGACCGGAGACACGACCGCAGTCGACGAGCTCATGTCCGGCTGGGCCGGACTGGCCGACGCGAACGAGGGTTGCCTGCCCGTTCTGCGCATGGCGGCCCTCCAGCGCAGTGTCGACGAGGAGGCGCTGTGGCAGCACTTCCGCCTCCAGATCGACAGCCGCAGCCCCGACCGGGCGCAGATGACACTCGCGTGGATCGACGGCAAGGACGCCGCTCAGGACAGTACCCTGACGCAGGCGATTCGATCGCCCGCTGCGTTCGTCGACCGTCTTGCACCAAACTTCGCCGTCAACCGGCGCGGACGTGAGCTGGCGATCGCGGCGCTGGTGCGACTCGCACGCAGTGATCCACTCGCGGCCTATGCGCGATTCACGCGCCTGTCGGATCGACTGAGCCACGAGGATCGCCGCTACCTGCATGCAGTCTTCGGTCATCACGCAGCGCTGTCGCGGCTGCCGCAGGCGACGGACTGGTACCGCGCCGCCGGCGACGCCCCGATGACCGAAGCGCAGCGCGCCTGGCGCGTGCGTGCCGCGCTGCGCAGCGCGGACTGGCCGCAGGTCGAGCAAGCCATCGTCGCCTTGCCCGAGTCCGAGCGTCGGCAGCCGGAATGGACCTACTGGCTGGGCCGAGCGCTGGCCGCGCGCGGCCACGGTGGAGACGCCGAGGCGCTCTACCGGAAACTCGCCGATGATGCGGATTTCTACGGCCTGCTCGCGGCCGAGGAACTCGGCCGCCTGTTCGCCCCGCCTTCGCCCGACGCCCCGGTCAACCCGGGCGATGCGGCACGGGTGCGCGGCGACGAAGCGATCCGACGCGCGTTCGCGCTGTACCGGCTCGATCTTCGCAGCGAGGCAACGCGCGAATGGTTCAGCGCCGTGCGCGACCGTGACCCGGGCTTCCTCATCGCCGCTGCACACGCCGCATACGCCGAAGGTCTCTATGATCGTGCCATCAACACGGCGGAAATGGCCGACCCCCGCAACCACTGGGGGGTACGCTTCATCACCCCTCACAGACCGCTGATCGAGCCGCAGGCGAAGCAGGAAGGGCTGGATCTTGCCTGGGTGTATGGGCTGATGCGCCAGGAGAGCCGCTTCGTCGTGCCCGCACGATCGAGCGCCGGGGCGCAGGGCCTGATGCAGGTCATGCCTGCGACCGGAAAATGGGTCGCACAGCAGATCGGCATGAAGAACTACCACCCACGCCTGCTCACGGACCCGAAGGTGAACGTGAAGCTCGGCACCAGCTACATGCGCCTGATCCTCGACGGACTCGACCACCATCCGGTGCTCGCCTCGGCGGGCTACAACGCCGGACCCGGCCGGGCGCGCCGATGGCGCGACGCGCATCCGATCGACGCAGCGATCTACATCGAGACGATCCCGTTCGACGAGACGCGCAACTACGTCAAGAAGGTGCTGGCAAATGCCGTCGTGTACGCGGCGCAGTTCGAACGTCGGCCGCAGTCGCTGAAGGCACGTTTGGGTATCATTGGACCGGGAGACGGCAACTGACGCAGCGGCGCCCGTCACCGTCCGCCTTGCCCGAAACTCGAGGAGCCCAGGGATGCGCACACGACGCGTGGTACTGATCGGCGGCACAGGCTTCATCGGCAGCGCCGTCGCAAACCGACTGACTGCCCGAGGATGCGAAGTCCTCGTGCCGACGCGCCGTCGCGCCCGGGCCGCGCACCTGTTGCCGCTGCCCACCGTCGAGATCGTCGAAGCCGATGTCCACGACCCCGCCACACTCGAAAGACTGTTCACGGATGCCGACGCCGTGGTAAACCTCGTCGGTGTACTACATTCGCGCCCCGGCCAGCCATGGGGACCGGATTTCGCACGCGCCCATGTCGAACTTCCGCGCGGAATCGTCGAAGCCTGCCGGCGCACCGGGGTCGGGCAACTCGTTCATCTGAGCGCACTCGGGGCACGCGCCGACGGCCCGTCCGAGTACCAGCGCTCAAAGGCTGCAGGGGAAGACGCAGTCCGCGCGGCCGAGCCGACGGTTTCATGGACGATCCTGCGCCCGTCCGTCGTGTTCGGACGCGGCGACCATTTCGTGAATCTCTTCGCCTCCCTCGTGCGGATCTTCCCGATCCTGCCGCTGGCGGGAGCCAACGCCCGCTTTCAGCCCATCTTCGTCGGCGACGTGGCGGAAGTCGCATGCCGCGCGCTCGAAGCACCGGAGGCCGCTGGCCGAGTGTTCGAGCTGGGCGGACCGGACGTGTTCAGCCTGCGCGAGATCGTACACTTCGTCAGCCGCCGGCTCGGTCTGCGACGGCTCGTGATTCCTCTGCCCGAGGGGCTCGCAATGGCGCAGGCGGCACTGATGGAACTCGCCCCTGCCCCGTTGATGAGCCGCGACAACGTGCGCTCGATGCGCGTCGACAACGTGACCGACGCGCGACTGCCATTCGATCTCGTTCCAACCGCGCTCGAAGCCGCCGCACCCGGCTGGCTCGATGCGCCCGGTGCAAGGCACGGCTGATGCAGGCCTACGTCGTCGGTGGTGCCGTTCGCGACGAACTGCTCGGACTGCCGGTGCGCGACCGCGACTGGGTGGTGGTCGGCGCAACCCCCGACGAGATGCTCGCACACGGCTTTCGTCCGGTAGGCAAGGACTTTCCGGTCTTTCTCCATCCACGGACCGGCGAGGAGTACGCACTCGCCCGCACTGAGCGCAAGAGCGGCCGCGGGTACACGGGCTTTGCCGTGCACGCGGCCCCCGACGTGACGCTGGAAGAAGATCTGCTCCGCAGGGACCTGACGATCAACGCGATGGCCCGCAGTCCGGATGGCGCCTTGATCGATCCCTATGGCGGACGGGCCGACCTCGACGCGCGCATCCTGCGCCATGTGAGCACGGCGTTCGGCGAGGATCCGGTGCGCATCCTGCGCGTGGCGCGTTTCGCCGCGCGGTTTTCCGACTTCGGAATCGCCGACGGCACGATGGCCCTGATGCGGCGCATGGTTGCCGACGGCGAAGTCGAACACCTCGTGGCCGAGCGCGTCTGGCAGGAGCTCGCCCGCGGCCTCATGGAAGCGCGCCCCTCGCGCATGATCGCCGTGCTGCGCGAGTGCGGCGCGCTGGCGCGACTGCTGCCCGAGCTCGACCGGTTGTTCGGCGTTCCGCAGCCGGCACAGCATCATCCGGAAATCGACACCGGCGAGCACGTGCTCGCGGTACTCGACGAGGCGGCACGCAGCGCGCACCCGCTGGCCGTGCGCTGGGCCTGCCTGCTGCACGATCTGGGCAAGGGCGATACGCGGGCGGACCGGCTACCCCATCATTACGGACACGAGGCCCGCAGCGCCGACCGGGCCCTGGCCGTTTCGGAGCGGCTCAAGGCGCCCAACGACTGTCGCGATCTCGCGGTGCTGTGCGCGCGCGAGCACGGCATCCTGCATCGCGCCACAGCGCTGCGCCCGGCGACGATCGTGAAGGTGCTCGAGCGAACCGACGCCCTGCGCCGCCCGGACCGCTTCGAACGGCTGCTGCAGGCAGCCGAATGCGATTTTCATGGGCGCCCGGGCAAGCAACGGGAGGACTATTCACCTGCACTGCTGTGGCGCGATGCGCTCGCCGCGGTACGCGCCGTCGACGCGGGTGCCGTCGCGCTGGCCTGCACCGATCGCGCACAGATTCCGCAGCGGATCCATCAGGCACGCGTCGCCGCCGTCGCCCGGATCCGAAGCGATATCACCACGCCGGACGAGCGCTGCACATCCGGTTGATTGTTGTATTTTTGCGATTTCCGCTCGAATCCGGCGCCGATCGGCGTTAGATTGACCGCAGGATCAGCCACGCCAGCAAGGACAACAGGAGTGTGCTGGTAAATGGAAAGTGAAACACCCGGCCGCGCAGACGGAAGGTGAAGTCGCCCGGCAGGCGGCCGATGCGCAGCACGCGAGAAAGCTCCGAGCGGAACAGCCCCGTCAGCAACACCAGCAGGAACACCACGACCGCCCATTTGACCATCGAACCCTCCACGAACCAGCGCGCATTAGACCCGCAGAACGTGCGGCGCGCAAACCCACACACCATGATCGAACTGCACACCTGGTCGACGCCGAACGGCCGCAAGATCTCCATCGCGCTCGAAGAACTCGGACTGCCCTATACCGTGCATGCCGTAGATATCACGCGCGGCGAGCAGCACGACCCGGCCTTTGTCGCCCTCAACCCGAATGCGAAGATTCCGGTCCTCGTCGACGAGGAGGGGCCGGGCAACGAACCCATCACGATCATCGAATCCGGTGCGATCCTGATGTACCTTGCCGGCAAGACCGGACGGCTGCTGCCGGTCGATCTGCGCCAACGCCTCGAAGCGATCCAGTGGCTGATGTTCCAGATGGGAAGCGTCGGGCCGATGCTCGGTCAGGTCCATCATTTCCTGCGCTTTGCCCCGGAACTGATCCCGTACGCGATCGAACGCTACTCCAAGGAGGCGACGCGCATCTACGGCGTGCTCGATACACGGCTGGCCGACCGCGAATGGCTGGCCGGACCGGAGTACTCGATCGCCGACATCGCGACCTATCCATGGCTCGCGCGCCACGACTGGCAGGGCATCGACCTCAAGCGCTTCCCGTCCGTGCTGCGCTGGTTCGAGGCGATGAGCGCACGCCCTGCGGTGCAGCGTGGCATGGAAGTGCCGTCGTGAGGCGGCACGAACGCAGCGAACTGGAGTTGCTGGCCAGAATCCCGGACGAGCCGGCGAAACCGACACCATTGCTCTTCATCCACGGCGCCTACACTGCAGCGTGGTGCTGGGACGAGCACTTCCTGCCCTGGTTTCGCGACCGCGGCTACGCAAGCTATGCCGTTTCGCTGTCCGGCCATGGCGGAAGCCGCCGCAAGTCGACCCCACTCGATTCGATCTCGCTCGCCGACTACGTGGACGACGTGCTCGAGACCGCCGCCCGGCTTCCGGCGCCACCGGTGCTGATTGGCCATTCGATGGGCGGCATGGTCGTCCAGAAGGCCCTCGAAAGGACACAGGTTCCCGCAGCCGTGCTGATGTGCTCGGTCCCCCCGCAGGGCCTGATGGCCTCGGCGGTCGGCCTGATGATGAGCCGGCCGAACCTGCTGACCGATCTGAACCGCATTCTCGGCGGGGGTCAACCGCATCCGGAAAGCCTGCGCGAGGCGCTCTTCCACCAGCCGATCGACCACGAGAAGCTGATGCGCTACTACCGCGCCTGTCAGCCCGAATCACACCGCGCGATCTGGGACATGACGCTGTTCAACCTGCCCCATCCGAGTCGCATGCATCGCCCGCCGATGCTCGTGCTCGGTGCAGAGTTCGACCACCTGATCCCGCCCTCGCAGGTGCGCATGACCGCATCGACGTACGAGACCGAGGCGGTGATCCTGCCGGGCATGGGGCATGGACTGATGCTCGAACACCACTGGCGCATCGCAGCGGAGCAGATCGCGCAATGGCTGGACACCGCGCTCGGCTGAGCGCGCAATCCGGGCGAGGCAGGCGGCTACAACGCGTGCAACCGGTCACCGCGCGCGAATCCGGCCAACGGCACGCGAAGCCCGCGTCCAAGCGCGAGCACCTTGAAGAGCTCTCCCATCTCCTGCGGCGTGGTCAGGCGCTGCACGGCACGTGCGGCGCGGATGTACTCGGCGCTTTCCCGTTCCCCCCGCCGCTCGAGGCACTCCAGGATGCCGCAATTGAAGAGGAAGGAAGCCTGGCTGGTGTAGCCCAGGACCTCGAGGCCGGCATCATGGGCAGCCTCGGCCACCGAGGTGAAATCGACGAAGGCAGTGATGTCGTTCAGGCCCGGCCACAGAAAGGGGTCGCCATGGGCCTGGTGGCGGTAGTAGCACAGCAGCGTCCCGGTCGAGCGCGAAGGCAGGTAGTACTGGTCGCGCGGATACCCGTAGTCGATCAGCAGCAGGGCGCCTGCTTCCAGCCGCTCGGACCATTCGGCGACCCAGGCGCGTGCGGCGAGATTGAGCTCGGTCACATACTCGCCTTCCTCCGGGATCGGCAGATCGAGCGCCGCCGCAGCCTCGGCAACCACACCGCTCGCCGGGGTATCGGCCCAGCGCAGGACACCCTGATCGTCCACGGCGACTCCGCGCTCGAACAGCCGCTCACCGCGGGAGACGACCACGTGCACGGGCATCACGTCCAGCACCTCATTCGCGACCACGGCGCCACGCACCGATTCCGGCAGGCGATCGAGCCAGGCCACGCGCGCAGCCAGGTGCGGCGCACGCTCGGCGAGCGTCGCGCGCTGCCGTTCGCGCAACTCCCCCGAGAGTTCGAGGATCGTGTAGCGCTCGGGCAATGCACCGAGGCGCTCCAGTTCGAGCAGCAGATCGGCCGCCAGCAGACCCGTCCCGGCCCCGACTTCGACCATGTCGGGGCCACTTTGCGCCAGCACTTCCGCCACCTGGCTCGCCAGCGCCTGACCGAACAAGGGCGTCAGCTCGGGCGCAGTGATGAAATCACCCCCCGGCCCGAACTTTCTCGCGCCACCGCTGTAATACCCGAGGCCCGGCGTGTACAGCGCCAGCTCCATGTAGCGCGAAAACGGAATCCATCCGTGTGCGTCGCGGACCGCTTCGGCGATCCTGCGCGTCAGGCACGCACTGTGCTCCAGGGCTTCGGGGGCGGGTTGCGGCAGGGGCATGAAGACTCGGAGGGCGTCCTGGAAATGGCTTATTCTAACCGCGATCCCCGCAGCCGCCTCCGAGGACGCAGGCAATGACACGCCCCTCCCCACCTGTCATGATCGTCACCGGTGCCGCCCGGCGCGTCGGCGCTGCGATTGCCCGCGCCCTCCACGCGACCGGCGCAGACGTCGTGCTCCACTACCGGAGCTCTGCGCAGGAAGCCCAGGCGCTGGCCGCGGGACTGAACGCCCTCCGTGCGGACTCAGCCTTCGCGCTGGCGGCCGACCTCGGACGCGACAGCGAGCCCGAGCGGCTCATCGACGAAGTAGTCGCACGCCGGGGGCGGATCGACGCCCTGGTCAACAATGCCTCCAGCTTCTTTCCCACGCCGCTCGGTTCGATCGACCGCGCAGCCTGGGACGATCTCATCGGGTCCAATCTGAAAGGGCCGCTGTTCCTGTCCCAGGCGGCCGCACCGTTCCTGAAGGCAAGCCGAGGCGCGATCGTCAATCTCATCGACATCCATGCCGAACGCCCGCTCTCCGGCTACCCACTCTACTGCGCAGCCAAGGCCGGCCTGCTGGGCCTGACGCGCGCCCTGGCGCTGGAGCTTGCACCACAGGTGCGCGTGAATGGCATCGCGCCAGGGCCGGTCGCGTGGCCCGAGGATGCACGGATCTCGCCCGAGGAACGCGCAGCGATCATCGGCCACACCCTGCTCAAGCGCGAAGGAGATCCCGCAGACATCGCTGCCTGCGTGCGCTTTCTCATCCTTGATGCCCCCTACGTCACCGGCCAGATCCTTGCCGTCGACGGCGGCCGCAGCGCCCACCTGTGACGTTCCAGATCCTTGCCGGTCGGCGTATCATTTCCTGTTTTTTCAAAGAGATCCCGCCGTGACCGCCTCTACCGCCTGCAGCGAGTCCGCCGACCCCGTCGACGCTCGCCACTCGAACACCTTCCTGCGTCTGAAGAAGAAGCTCGAACGCGGGGTCGGCGAAGCGATCGCGGCCTACGACATGATCGGAGACGGCGACACCGTGATGGTGTGCGTCTCGGGAGGCAAGGATTCCTACACCCTGCTGTCGTGCCTGCTGGCATTGCGGGCACGCGCGCCGGTGGATTTCCGCATCATCGCGGTCAATCTCGATCAGAAACAGCCGGGCTTCCCCGCCGACGTGCTGCCGTCGTACTTCGAGTCGATCGGGGTGGAGTACCGCATCGTCACCGAGGACACCTATTCGATCGTCAAGGACCGCATCCCTGAGGGCAAGACCTCCTGCTCGCTGTGCTCGCGCCTGCGCCGGGGCATCCTCTATCGCACCGCCCGGGAACTCGGTGCAACGCGCATCGCACTGGGTCACCATCGCGACGACATCATCGAGACACTGTTCCTGAATCTCTTCTTCGGTGGGCGGATCAAGGCGATGCCTCCAAAGCTCGTCAGCGATGACGGCAATCACGTCGTGATCCGCCCGCTCGCGTTCTGCACCGAGCGCGAGATCGCCCGCTTTGCGCGCGCGATGGAGTTCCCGATCATCCCCTGCAACCTGTGCGGCTCGCAGGAAAACGCTCAGCGCAGTCAGATCAAGGCCATGCTGCAGGGCTGGGCACAGGAACATCCGGGCCGTATCGAATCGATCTTCACGGCGCTGTCGAACGTCGTCCCATCGCATCTGGCCGATACGTCGCTGTTCGATTTCAAAGGACTGGACCGAGGGACCATCGTGGCCGAGGGTGACACCGCCTTCGACCCACCAGAGCTGCCACCGAGCCCTCTCCGGGTGGTTTCATCCAACATTCCCCTTGCATCCCGGGCGCATCTTCAGCATGATTGAACGCTTGCAGGCGTATCTGATCCGTCGCTTCCCGAAACTGATCACCTGAGCCCATTCCGGTCATGGACGAGCAGACCAATCTCTGTGTTCTCGTTGCCGAAGTCGTCGGCGTCGCCGGCGTCCCCGGACTCGACAGCGCCTCGGGCGCTCTGGAAGCGAGACACGCGATCGATCGTTGCATCCGGCGGATCAACCTTGCGATCGAAGCCAACGACGGCGTGGGACAAGGTCCCCGTGACCATGGCGTTTGCGCAACGTTCGAGCGTTGCGATGCGGCCGTGCTGGCCGCATGCGAGATGCTCGAACGCACCGAGAACCTGCCACCGCTCAGAGGGAAGCGGCTGACGGTGCGGATCGGGATTCACTACGGACCTTACGAAAGCTCGACCGAAGGACCCTGCAAGACAGAGCAGATCGCGGCACGGCTCAGCGAAGCAGCCAAGGCCGGAGAGGCGCTGGCGACCAGCGCGGCGGCGAGCCTGCTTTCGGCCGCAGTGCGCCCGCTGGCCAAGACGGACACCACCGAGCGGCTCGAACTCGACGACCTCGAATGGACGCTGTACACCGTCTCGAAGCAAGCCGATGCCTCACTGCCCCTGCCCCCGGCCACCACGCTGATGCAGCAGCGGCTGCAGATCGAGCACAAGGGCGATGTGCTGATCATGGATGAACGCCGCCCCGTCGTCGTGTTCGGCCGCGATCCGAACGGCGACATCGTGATCAAGGACCCGCGCGCATCACGTCAGCACGGCCGCATCGAGCGCAGGTCGGGTGGATTCGTGCTGGTCGACTACAGCACCAACGGCTGCTACGTCGGTGACGATCTGGGCCGCGAGCGCTGCATCAAGGGCAGCGAGCTGCCGCTTCTGGGCTCGGGCCACATCGGATGCGGCTACTCGGCGCGCGACGAAAAGCGCGACGTCATCCAGTTCCGCACCATCTGAAGATTCCCGCAAGGAGCCGGTAATGTCCGTTCAGCGCATCGGAACCACGCCACGCTATTCCGATGTCGTGATTCACGGCGGGGTAGCATACCTCGTGGAAGTACCGTCTTCGGACGACACTGACATCGTCACCCAGACGCGCGAACTGCTCGCCAGCCTCGATGCGTCCCTCGAGCGTGCCGGCAGCGACCGCTCCCGGCTGCTGATGGCGACGGTCTATCTCACCGATCTCGCCGACTACGATGCAATGAACGCGGTCTGGGATGCCTGGATTCCGGGCGGCAGCGCTCCGGCACGTGCATGCGTCAGGGTCGCCGGGCTCGCGCGTCCGGGCTGGAAGATCGAGATCGCCGCAACCGCAGCCATCTGAGCGAACTGGCCCCGCTGCCGGGCTCGACGGGATTCTTCAGAAGAATCAATACCCTGCCCGGTTCATGGACTTTATTCGCCGCTATAGTGCACTGCAGTAGGCTACAATTTCAGGCCGTCCGCCGCTTCTTGTACCGGAACGCCTCATGACCCTGCGCCTGCGAGAGATCCCCTACAACTACACGTCGTTCTCGGATCGCGAGATCGTCATCCGCCTGCTCGGCACCGAAGCCTGGCAGGCACTCGACGCGCTGCGCGGCGAGCGGGTAACCGGTCGCTCCGCGCGCATGCTCTACGAGGTACTCGGCGATATCTGGGTCGTGCAGCGCAATCCGTATCTGCAGGACGATCTTCTGCAGAACCCGACTCGCCGACGGGCGCTGATCGACGCACTGAGGCACCGGCTGGCGGAAGTCGAGCGGCGCCGTTCGGACAGTGCCGCGCAGGACCACGAGCGCAGCGAGAAGGTCGGCAGACTGGTGCGTGCAGCCGAAGATGCCGTACGCAGCTTCGAGCGCTCCTTCGAGGAGACCGCGTCACTGCGCAAACAGGCCCTGCGGGCGCTGTCGCGCCACACCCGGCGCGACAACATCTGCTTCGACGGCCACGCACGCGTCTCGCACGTGACCGACGCCACGGATTGGCGCGTCGAGTACCCGTTCGTGGTCCTGTATCCGGACACCGAGGACGAAATGGCGCCGCTGGTGCGGACCTGCATCGAACTCGGACTGACCATCATCCCGCGCGGCGGCGGCACTGGCTACACCGGCGGCGCCATTCCGCTCGATGCACGTTCCGCGGTCATCAATACCGAGAAGCTCATCGACCTCGGCCCGGTCGAAGAGACCCCGCTTCCCGGCGTGGCCGAACCGGTCACGACGATCCGCACAGGCGCGGGCGTCGTCACGGCACGCGTTGCCGAAGCGGCGGCCGCAGCCGGCCGTGTGTTCGCGGTCGACCCGACCTCGGCCGAAGCCTCCTGCGTCGGCGGCAACGTTGCGATGAACGCGGGCGGCAAGAAGGCGGTTCTGTGGGGCACCGCCCTCGACAACCTGGCGTGGTGGAAGATGGTCACGCCCGACGGCAACTGGCTGGAAGTCGAGCGGCTCGACCACAACCTGGGCAAGATCCACGAGCAGGAGACGGTACGCTTCCGCCTCAAGCGCTTCGACGCAAGCGGGCACAAGGCGCTGGGCGAGGAGGTACTCGCGATGCCCGGAGCGCGCTGCCGGCGGACCGGCCTGGGCAAGGACGTTACCGACAAATTCCTCGGCGGCGTACCCGGCGTGCAGAAGGAAGGCACCGACGGACTCATCGTCGCCGCGCGCTGGGTGCTGCACCGCATGCCGCCGGTCACGCGCACGGTGTGCCTCGAATTCTTCGGCCAGGTGCGCGAGGCGGTGCCCGCGATCGTCGAGATCACCGACCATTTCAAACCCGGCGGCGCGGGCCATGCGGCAGGCGTACAGCTCGCGGGCCTTGAACACCTCGACGAGCGCTACGTCAACGCAGTCGGCTACACGACCAAGGCCAAGCGCCACGGACGCCCGAAGATGGTGCTGGTCGGCGACATCGTCGGCCACGACGAGGATGCGGTGATGCGTGCGACCTCCGAGGTCGTGCGCATGTGCAACGCACGCGGGGCCGAAGGCTTCATCGCCGCCTCGCCCGAGCAGCGCAAGCGCTTCTGGCTCGACCGCTCGCGCACCGCCGCGATCTCGCGTCACACCAACGCGTTCAAGATCAACGAGGACGTGGTGATTCCCCTGCCGCGCATGGGCGACTACTGCGACGGCATCGAGCGCATCAACATCGAGCTGTCCACGCACAACAAGCTCGCGCTGTGCGATGCGCTCACCAGCTACCTGCAGGGTGAACTGCCACTCGACCAGGGCGACGCGGAGATCGCGCCCGAGGTGCTGATCGGCGACCGCCGCCAGGCCGCGCTCGACTACATCGCGACGGTGCGCCGGCGCTGGCAGTGGCTGCTCGACCACCTCGACCTGCCGCTGGCCGCGGCCGAGGCTCAGTTCGACGAGTACGGCGTCCAGGCGGGGGAGCTGACCAACCGGGCCACAAACCCGGTGCTCTTCCACCGTCTCCAGGACTACTCGGTGCGCGTGTCGTGGAAGACCGAGCTCAAGCCGCGCCTCGACAAGATCTTCGACGGTGTGCTGTTCCGCCCTGTGCTCGAGCGCATCCAGGAGATCCATCGCGAAGTGCTGCGCGGGCGCGTGTTCGTCGCGCTGCACATGCACGCGGGCGACGGCAATGTGCACACCAACATCCCGGTCAATTCCGACAACTACGAGATGTTGCAGACGGCCAACCGCGCGGTCGACCGTATCATGGCGCTGGCAAGGTCGCTCGACGGCGTGATCTCGGGCGAACACGGCATCGGAATCACCAAGCTCGACTATCTCACCGACGCCGAGATGGCGGATTTCTGGGCCTACAAGCAGAAGGTCGATCCGCAAGGGCGCTTCAACCGCGGCAAGCTCCTCAGGAACGGCACCGGCAAGGCGGCCGGCAACCTCGACAATGCCTACACGCCGAGTTTCAACCTGATGGGGCACGAATCGCTGATCATGGAACAGACCGAGATCGGCGACATCGCGCACGACATCAAGGACTGCCTGCGCTGCGGCAAGTGCAAGCCGGTCTGCTCGACCCACGTGCCGCGCGCGAATCTGCTCTACAGCCCGCGCAACAAGATTCTCAGCACCTCGCTGCTGATCGAGGCGATGCTCTACGAGGAGCAGACCCGACGCGGCGTCTCGCTCGCGCACTGGGCCGAATTCGAGGACGTCGCCGACCACTGCACGATCTGCCACAAGTGCGAGAAGCCCTGTCCGGTAGACATCGACTTCGGCGACGTCTCGATCAAGATGAGGAACCTCCTGCGCAAGCAGGGCAGGAAGTCCTTCAATCCGGGCAAGGCCGCAGCGATGGCCTTCCTCACAGTGAAGGATCCGGCGACGATCAAGCTCATCCGCAAGGGCATGATCGAGTGGGGCTATGCTGCGCAGCGCCTTGCGCACCGGATCGGCAAGTCGTTCGGACTGATCCAGGGCCAGACCAAGGCCCCGCCCGCGACGCTGGGCAAGGCGCCGATCAAGGCCCAGGTGATCCACTTCATCAACAAACCGATGCCGGGCAACCTCCCCAAGCGCACCAGCCGTGCACTGCTCGACATCGAGGACGACAAGGTCATCCCGGTGATCCGCGACCCCAGGAAGGTCACGCCCGAATCCGATGCGGTGTTCTATTTCCCGGGCTGTGGTTCGGAGCGCCTGTTCGGCCAGGTCGGGCTCGCCACGCAGGCGATGCTCTACGAGGTCGGCGCCGTAACGGTGCTGCCGCCCGGTTATCTCTGCTGCGGCTATCCGCAGACGGCCGCCGGCGAAGACGCGAAGGGCCAGAAGATCACGACCGACAACCGCGTGCTCTTTCACCGCGTAGCAAACACGCTGAACTACCTCGACATCAAGACGGTGATCGTGTCCTGCGGCACCTGCATGGACCAGTTGCAGAAGTACGAATTCGAGAAGATCTTCCCCGGCTGCCGGCTGCTCGACATCCACGAATACCTGATGGAGAAGGGCGTGCGGCTGGAAGGCATCGAGGGCGTACGCTACATGTATCACGAACCCTGCCACACGCCGATGAAGGTGCATTCGGGCATTCAGGTCGCGAACACGCTGATGGGCACGCGCGTGGATCTGAACGACCGCTGCTGCGGCGAATCGGGCACGCTCGCGGTCGCCCGTCCCGACATCTCGACCCAGGTGCGTTTCCGCAAGCAGCAGGAGATCGAGAAAGGTGCCGCTGCCCTGCGCAAGGACCAGCCCGATTCACCGGTCAGGATCCTGACCTCCTGCCCGAGCTGCCTGCAAGGGCTGTCCCGCTATGTCGACGACGGCAGGATCGAGGCCGACTACATCGTCGTCGAGATCGCGAAGCGCCTGCTGGGTGACAACTGGATGGCCGATTACGTCGCGCGAGCAAACCAGGGCGGGATCGAGCGCGTGCTGCTGTAGTCTGCACCGGAGCGACGAATCGCACGCCCGACGATCAATCCTCCGCGGGCTCGTGCGGATGCAGGCGTTGCCACAGCTCGGGCATCGCCTCGGCCGCACGCATGCGCAGACGACAGGTGACGAGATGGCTGACCTCGGTCTCGCCAGGGTTGATCTCGATCGTCGGCACACCGGCCTGCCGGGCCCACCAGACGGGACCGGCGATATACGGAAACACGCTGGTGGTTCCGATCGACACGACCAGATCGGTCCCCTCCGACAGCACCGCTTCGAGCCGCACCAGTTCGCGTTCGGGCAGCATCTCGCCGAACAGCACCACGTCCGGTCGCAGGATTCCCCCACACACCGGACAGCGCGGCGGAATCGCCAGACCGGCGTAGTCGGGCACGCTGCGGGAGTGTGGACACTCCATGCAGCGCAACCGATGCACCGTTCCGTGGATCTCGATCAGGTTGCGCGACCCCGCGTCACGGTGCAGGCCATCCACGTTCTGTGTGAGCACGCTCACGCCGGGTCGCTCGCGCTCCAGAGCAGCGAGGATCCGGTGGGCAATGTTGGGTCGCGCGCCACGGCAGTTGGCTTCGATCTCGGCGATGTACTTCCAGGCGATCTCTGGATGCCCGGCCATCATCGATCCGGACAGCGCCTCCTCGATCGTGAGTCCGTCGTCGGTCAGGCGCTCGTGATACAGCCCACCGACGCCGCGATAGGTCGGAAGTCCGGAATCGGCCGAGATGCCGGCGCCGGTGATGAACAGGATACGGCGTGCGCCGCGCATCACGCCGGCCGCCTCGTCCAGCCTCCGGGCGCACTCATCATCGATCACGCGCGTTCCGGATTCCGGTCGCAACCCCTCGCTCATCACTTCAGCGGGCGACGCGCCCCGCCCTCACCAACTCCACGTAACGCGCACGATCGGCGGCAAAATGCGCACGGATCGCCTCCTTCTCGGCCTCCCGCGCAGCAACCGCGCTCTCGATGCTCTCGAGCTCCGACTCGACCGATGCCATACCCTGCTTCAGTTCGTTCGGCATTGGCCGTCCCTGATAGAACTCGGCCTCCTCCTCATAGCGCTTGCGCTGCGCCAGCAGTTGTTCGACATTCGAGCGGATCCCTGCGACGGCACGGTCGATCAGCAGCAGGGCCTGCGCCTCGCGCCGGTCGATATCCTCGAGGTCGCGATAGGTTTCGATCAACAACTGGTCGGCCCGATCCTGCTTGGCCTGACGCGCTGCGGCCTCCTCCTTCCGTTGTGCCTCCGCCTCGCGCCGCGCAATCTCCTCGCGTGACAGCGGAGCGGGTACCACGCGTCGCAGGACGCCATTCGACCCCAGTTCGCGATACTCCCGGCCGTAGCATTCAAGTGGCAGCACATCGGCGCAGATGCGTCGCCCCTCTGTGTTCTCGCAGCAGAAAAGGGTGGACGACGCCCCTTGCGGCAGCCCCTGCAGCGGCACTGCCAGAACCAGCGCAAGGAGGACTCTAGTCAGTGACCGAACGCACGCCATAGGCACTCCGGTAAGCCTGAACCGCCTCCAGATTGTCCGCCAGCCCGGGGCTGCCGGACAGATACCCGATCAGGTCGTCGAGCGTCGCGACCGCAACGACCGGGATGCCGTAGGACTCCCGGACCTCCTGTACCGCGGAGCGGGCATCCTTGCCCCGCTCCATCCGGTCCAGCGCAATCACGACACCGGCCGGCTCCGCACCAGCATCGCGGATGATCCGCACCGACTCGCGGACGGAGGTTCCGGCCGAGATCACGTCGTCGAGGATCAGCACCCGCCCGGCGAGCGGGGCGCCAATCAGCGTCCCGCCCTCGCCATGATCCTTCGCCTCCTTGCGATTGAAACTGAAGGGCAGGTTCGTTCCTGCCTCGGCAAGGCGGATCGCAACTCCCGCGACCAGTGGAATGCCCTTGTAGGCCGGCCCGAACAGCATATCGATCGCCAGCCCGGAAGCCTGGATCGCGCGGGCATAGAACCCGCAAAGCTCGCGAAACGACACCCCGTCATCGAACAGCCCGGCATTGAAGAAGTACGGCGAATTGCGCCCGGCCTTGGTAACGAAGGATCCGAAACGCAGCACCCCCTTGCGGCAGGCGAGCTCGATGAAATCGCGGCTAAAATCCATGTCTGGCAGGTCTGGCTGAACGTGTCGCGTCAATGGTACGCGTCATCCCGACCAACCTCAACGGCATTCGGGGCGATCCCGAGGGCGCGCGCAGCCATCATCCAGCGCGCATGACGGCGTACCGTTCACCTGCACCGCACACGACCGAACCGAACCACGGAACCGAAGCACCATGCCCACCATCGTCACCGCAAACCTCAACGGAATCCGCTCGGCGAACACGAAAGGATTCTTCGACTGGATGTGCGCCAGCGGCGCACAGATCGTGTGCGTCCAGGAGCTCAAGGCCCAGGCCGCAGACCTCACCGCGGAGATGCGCAATCCGGGTGGCTACCGCGGCTTTTTCCACCACGCCGAGAAGAAGGGCTACTCCGGAGTGGGCATCTACTGCCGCAGCGAGCCAGACCGGGTCGTCGAGGGCATCGGCCATCCGGAATTCGACGCCGAGGGGCGCTACCTGCGCGCAGATTTCGGCAACTTCAGCGTCGTGTCGGTATATGTTCCGTCCGGCTCCAGTTCGCCGGAGCGACAGGAGGCCAAGTTCCGCTTCATGGAAGAGTTCTTCGAACTGCTTCGCGATCTGCGCGCCGAAGGGCGCGAGTTCGTGCTGTGCGGCGACTGGAACATCGCCCACCGGGAGATCGATCTGAAGAACTGGAAGTCGAACCAGAAGAATTCCGGCTTCCTCCCCGAGGAGCGCGCCTGGCTCACGCGCGTGCTCGATGAGCTCGGCTGGGTCGACGTCTACCGCCGCCTGCACCCGGACGCCACTGGCGAGGCGTACACCTGGTGGTCCAACCGCGGACAGGCCTGGACGAAGAACGTGGGCTGGCGCATCGACTACCACCTCGCGAGCCCCGCCATCGCTGCCACCGCCCGTCATGCAGAGGTCTACAAGACGCAACGCTTCAGCGACCATGCGCCGCTGACCGTGGGTTACGATTTCACGCCGTGACCGGGAAGAAGTCCGCCCTCCTTGCACTCATCGCGACCCTGGCGTGCACCGCGGCGAACGTCGCGGCGCACGCCGAGCCGGCAGCGCACCTGGCACGCTTCCTGGTGGCGATCGACATCGGACACACCATCGAAGCCCCGGGCGCGATCAGTGCACGAGGGCGCACCGAACTCGCGTTCAACCAGGATCTCGCACTGCAGGTCGAAGCCGCGCTGCGGCGACTCGGCCTGCGCACCGTGCTCGTCAACGCCGACGGCCGGATCGATTCCCTGGCCGCCCGGCCGGCAGCTGCCGCCGCGGCCGGGGCCGATTTCCTGCTCTCGATCCATCACGATTCAGTCGGCGAATGGGAGCTGCAGGAGTGGGAATGGGAAGGCCGGATCCTGACGTGGTCGGACACCTGGTCCGGGCATTCGATGTTCGTGTCGCGACGCAACCCGGAGCTCGATCGCAGCCTGCTGTGCGGGTCCACGATCGGTGCGCGGATGCAACGGCAGGGCTTCGTACCGACAACGAAGAACGCGCGCCGTCGCGAGTACGCCGATCCCCTCCACGCCGTGCACTACTTTGACAACCTCGTCGTGCTCCATCGCGCCGAACAGGCCGCGTTGCTGTTCGAGGCGGGCGTGCTCAAGCATCGCGACGAAGAGGTGCTGCTGCGTGATCCCGGGCGCCAGGCGCACATGGCCGATGCGATCGCGACCGGTGTTGCCGCCTGCCTCGCCGCGGGCCGCTGAACACACGGTCCGGTCGGCACTCAGACAAAGGTGGGTTCGGGTTCCAGTCGAACGCCGAAACGGGCCTGCACGTCGTGCTCGATGGCAGCCGCCGCACGGCGCACATCCGCGCCCGTCGCCCCGCCATGATTCACCAGCACCAGTGCCTGCCGCTCGTGACAACCTACCGGCCCAAGACGACGGCCTTTCCAGCCGCAGCGATCAATCAGCCAGGCCGCGGCGAGCTTCACCGAGCCGTCGGGCTGCGGGTAGTGCGGAAGGTCAGGGGCTTCGGCCAGGAGCCGTGCGAGGGTGGCCGGATCGACCACAGGGTTCTTGAAGAAGCTGCCGGCATTGCCCAGACAAGCCGGATCGGGCAGCTTGCGCCGCCGGATGGCGATCACCGCCTCCATCACCTGTGCTGGTTGCACACCGCCCCACTCCTGCCCTTCGAACTCACGAGCCAGATCGGCGTAGCAAAGCTGCGGCTGCCAGCGTCGCGGCAGTCGGAAGACGACCTCGGTGATGAGCCAGCGGGCACCCGCTTCACTCTTGAACACGCTGTCGCGATAGCCGAACCGGCAGGCATCACGATCGAAGGTCCGCTCGGACAAGTCATCGAGCGAAACGGCTCGCAGGCAGTGGAAGCGTTCAGCCAGTTCGAGTCCATACGCACCAATGTTCTGGATCGGCGCCGCGCCAACCGTACCCGGAATCAGAGCGAGATTCTCCAGCCCAGGCCAGCCACAGGCAACGGTCCAGCCCACGAAATCGTTCCAGTTCTCGCCCGCCGCTGCGCGAACGTACCGGTTGTCCGCGTCCTCCGCGGCCAGATCGCGTCCGCGCAATTCAATCTTCAGCACAGACCCCGGAAAATCGCCGCCAAGCACCACGTTGCTGCCACCGCCCAGGATCAGGCGTGGTCCGTCGCTCCATTCCGGAGTCCGCATCAGCTGCGCGAGCTGTCCGATCCCGGTCACCACGGCCAGTCGTGCCGCCCGGCCAGGCAGGCCGAAGGTGTTGAAGCCCTGCAGGTCGACATCGTGGCGCCAGCCCGCGCAGGAGGCACTACTCGACATGCGCGGCACACCCGGGACGAGCTCCCGCCACCACCCCGATCGGGAACCAGCGGTCGTAGTACAGGTTGAAGGCGAACGCGTACGCCATGTACGCGAGCGCGAGTCCGATGTCGGCAATCAGTGCTGCCCACCAGCCCATCCCGGTCCACAGCACGATCAACGGCAGACTGACAAGCAGCAGGCCGCCTTCGAAGCCCATCGCATGCAGCACGCGCAGGCGGGTCGGCCGCCGGTCCGCCGTGCGGCCGGTCAGCCTGCCCTCGGCCCAGTCGAACGCGGTGTTGTAGGTGCCGTTCCACAGTGCGGCGATCAGCGCCAGCGCAGCGAGCAGCAGGACCGAGTCCCCGACGGGCACGCCGCTCGCCCACACGAACGGAGGCGTGATCAGCACCAGCCCGCCCAGCTCGAAGAGGGCGATCTGGCGAAGACGATCGGGGAACGATCGCAAGGCGGGGGCGGTCTGGTTCACGGTTACACGACGAAGCGGGCAGAAAGAGTCCGGAAATCGGCAGTACGATGCCAGAGCCGGACACTAACGGACCTTCTCGGGTCCGGCAAGTTCAGCGACCACCCAGCGCGCCCGCTTCGACGTCCGGACGCGCCCCCAGAACGAGGCGCCCGTGCCTGCCCATGCGCCGGACGGGCGCGAGACCGATACGCGGATATCAAGATGTTTCCACACCTTCTCCCCATCAGCGCCCTGATGCTCGGCACCGCACTGCTGCTGACCGGCAGCGGCCTGCTCGGCACCCTCATCGCACTGCGCGGCAGCCTGGAAGGGTACAGCGACCAGATGCTCGGCCTGATGGGTTCCGCCTATTTCGTCGGCTTTCTCGTTGGCACCTACCTCGTCCCGCCGCTGATCCGCAGAATGGGCCACGTGCGCGCCTTCAGCTTTTTCGCCGCGGCAATCGCCGCGTTCATGCTGCTGCATGTCCTTGTGCTCGACCCATGGGTCTGGCTGGCCCTGCGCCTGCTCACCGGAATCGCCCTGGTCGGGTTCTACACGGTCATCGAGAGCTGGCTCAACACGCAGGCCCAGGCCGAACGGCGCGGTCAGATCTTCGCGTTCTACATGGTCGTCAACCTGCTCGGCCTGGCCGCCGCCCAGCAGTTCCTGCATCTGGCCACACCGTCGGGATTCGTGCTCTTTGCGATCGCGGCGATCCTGGCCTGTCTGTCGGTCATGCCGCTCGCATGGACCCGTCTGCCACAGCCCGGAATCACCTCCGTCCCCAGGCTCACGATCGCCCGGCTGTGGCGCGCCGCACCGGCTGCCGTCGCCGGCGCGGTCGCTTCGGGCCTGGCCATGGGAACCTTCTGGACGATGGGTCCGCTCTATGCAACCCGGATCGGATTCGACACTGCCGGGGTGGCGCTGCTGATGACGGCGGCGATCATCGGCGGGGCCGTGCTGCAATGGCCGCTCGGATGGTTCTCGGACCGTGGCGACCGGCGTGTCGCGCTCGCCCTCGCGGCGGGGGGCGCGACCGTAGCCGCACTCGCGATGGCGGCCCTCGGCAACCATCGCGAAGCGCTGCTGGCGTCCGCGTTCCTGTACGGAGGCGCCGCGTTCGCAATCTACCCGATCGTCGTCGCGCACCTGGTGGATCATCTCTCGCACGATGACATCCTGTCGGGCAACGCCGGCGTGCTGCTCCTCCACGGCGCGGGTGCCGTGCTCGGACCCGCCCTGGCCGGGTGGCTGATGGGAGCGCTCGGCGCGGCCGCAATGCCGGTCTTCTTTGCCGTCGTCCTCGGTCCGCTGGCCTTCGCGGTGACGCTCCTGGCACGACGCAGGCAGGACGAGATTGTCGAGGATGCAGCGCATTTCGTGCCGCTGGTGCGCACTGCAGCGACCGCCATGGAGATCGCCGCCGCGGTGTCCGACCCCCGGCACGGCGCATCCGGCGAGCCCGTGGACGCGGACCACGACACTTGTCGCGTCGGCGCCCGGTGATTGTTGTACAGTGCGGATTCGGGCGCGGGTAGCCACCGCCGCCACCCGCGTCTGCCAGAGTTGGCACTGGTTCGACGCCCGGCCCGCAATGCGCGCCGGCTCCCCGTTTCCACCTGAAGGAGAACGCCGTGATCAAGAAAATCCTCACCGTTTCCGCGCTTGCTTCAACCCTGGCCTTCAGCGCCCACGCCGCCGACACCATCAAGATCGGGGTCGGGATGGGCTTCACAGGCCCCATCGAATCATTGACCCCGGGCATGGCCGCCAGTGCTGAACTGGCCATGAAGGAAGTCTCCGACAGTGGGTTGCTGCTCGGTGGCGCCAAGGTCCAGCCGGTGCGCGCCGATACGACCTGCATCGACGCCGCCGCGGCCACGGCAGCCGTAGAGCGCCTGGTCAGCTCCGAAGGCATCAAGGCCCTGGTCGGGGCGGCCTGCTCCGGAGCAACCACGGCCGTATTGCAGAACGTCGCACTGCCGCGCGGCCTGTTGATGATCTCTCCGTCGTCGACTTCGCCAGCGCTCAGCACGATCGAAGACAACGGACTGTTCTTCCGCACCGCACCATCGGACGCGCGCCAGGGGGAAGTGCTGGCCGAACTCTTGATCGAGCGCGGCATCAAGAGCGCAGCACTGACCTATACCAACAACGACTATGGCAAGGGGCTGGGCAACAGCATCCAGACCGCCTTCCAGAAGCTGGGCGGCAAGATCACGATCTCGGCCTCGCATGAGGACGGCAAGGGCGACTACACGGCCGAAGTCGGTGCGCTCGCTGCCGCCGGTGGCGACGTGCTGGTCGTCGCCGGTTACCTCGACCGGGGCGGACGCGGCATCATCAGTTCCGCACTCGACACTGGAGCCTTCGACACCTTCGTGCTGCCCGACGGGATGATCGGCCAGAGCTTGCCTGACGCGATCGGAAAGGGCCTGAATGGCTCCTGGGGGCTCGCTCCGGGGTCCGACAGCCCGGGCGGCGCGCAGTTCGAGGCGCTCGCGACGAAGGCCGGCATCACGGTCGGCCCCTACACCCATCAGTCCTACGATGCGGCGGCCCTGATCCTGCTCGGGATGCAGGCGGCCAAGTCGACCGACGGTGCACAGGTCAAGGCGAAGGTCATGGAGATCGCCAATGGCCCGGGCGAAGCGATCTATCCGGGCGAGCTGGCGAAGGGACTGAAGATCCTCGCCGACGGCGGCAAGATCAATTACATCGGCGCCTCGGCAGTGCGCTTCGTCGACCCGGGTGAGAGCGCCGGCAGCTACGCGCTCTACGAAGTGCGCAACGGAAAGCTCGATACCATCGGCTACCGCTGATCGTGCGGCGCGCCCTCGTCGCGGAACGGACGAGCGCGCGCCCTGATCCCCGGCCCGATGCGATGCGGCAGCCCCGCCGCGCATCGGGCGCTCACCATGGCTGCGCAATGATCGAAGTCGAAAACCTGCGGATGCACTTCGGCGGCGTTCGCGCCGTCGATGACGTATCGCTCACGATCGATGCCGGAAAGATCACCGGCCTGATTGGCCCGAACGGTGCTGGCAAGACAACGCTGTTCAACGTCATCGCCGGGCTGTACCGGCCAACCTCGGGGCGCGTGCGGCTCGACGGCGAGGACATCACCGGGCTGCCCCCACACGAGCTCTTCGCACGCGGGATGCTGCGCACCTTCCAGATCGCGCATGAGTTCTCGACCCTGACGGTGCGCGAGAACCTGATGATGGTCCCACCCCGGCAGACCGGAGAATCGCTGCTCGGGGCGTGGTTCCACCGCACAACGGTCCGCACAGAGGAGGAAGCCGTGCGGGCGCGCGCCGACGAGGTGATCGGCTTTCTGGAGATCGGACACGTCGCCGACGAACTGGCGGGCAACCTCTCGGGTGGACAGAAGAAACTGCTCGAGCTCGGCCGCACGATGATGACGGACGCGAAGATCGTGTTTCTCGACGAGGTCGGCGCGGGGGTCAACCGGACGCTGCTCAACACGCTGGGCGACGCGATCCTGCGCCTCAATCAGGAGCGGGGCTACACCTTCTGCATGATCGAGCACGACATGGATTTCATTGGCCGGCTGTGCGATTCGGTCATCGTGATGGCCGACGGGCGCTTCCTGACGCGCGGCACGGCCGCCGAGGTCACGGCCAACGAGCAGGTCATCGAGGCCTACCTCGGACGCGGCCTGAAGAACCGGGACAAGGTCGGGGGCCGGACATGAGTTTTCTGATCGGCGAGGCGATGACCGGCGGCTACGGCGCGGCCGACATCCTCAACGGCTGCACGATCGCGGTGGACAAGGGCGAAATCGCGGTCATCGTCGGCCCCAACGGCGCCGGCAAATCAACCGCGATGAAGGCAATCTTCGGCATGCTGGCGCTGCGCAAGGGGCGGGTGTGCCTGGACGGGCGCGACATCACGGCGCTCAGCCCGCAGGAACGCGTCGTCCACGGCATGGGCTTCGTGCCGCAGACCCACAACATCTTTCCATCGATGACGGTCGAGGAGAACCTCGAAATGGGCGCCTTCATCCGCCGCGACGACTTCCGTCCAACGATGGAGCAGGTCTATGAACTCTTTCCGGTCCTCAAGCAGAAGCGCCGCCAGCCGGCCGGTGAGCTTTCGGGCGGACAGCGCCAGCAGGTCGCGGTCGGACGCGCACTGATGACCCGACCGCAGGTGCTGATGCTCGATGAACCCACTGCAGGCGTCTCGCCGATCGTCATGGACGAGCTGTTCGACCGCATCATCGAAGTCGCCCGCACCGGCATCGCGATCCTGATGGTGGAGCAGAACGCCAAGCAGGCGCTCAACATCGCCGACACCGGCTACGTGCTGGTACAGGGCGCGAACCGCTACACCGACAGCGGCGAAGCCCTGCTCGTGAACCCTGATGTGCGCCGCAGTTTTCTGGGGGGCTGAGCATGGACGATCTTCTCAACGCCCTCGTGCTGCTCGCCAATTTCGTGCTCATCCCGGCCGCCACCTACGGCAGCCAGCTCGCGCTCGGCGCGCTCGGCGTGACCCTGGTCTATGCGATCCTGCGCTTTTCGAACTTCGCCCACGGCGAGACGATGGCCTTCGGTACGATGGTGACGATCCTCGTGACCTGGTGGCTGCAATCGCACGGCATCGGGCTCGGACCACTTCCGACCGCGCTGCTTGCGCTGCCCGCAGGGATCGCTGCAACCGTCGTGCTCGCACTGCTCAGCGACCGCTGGGTGTATCGCTACCACCGCTCGTGTCGCGCCAGGCCGGTGATCTTCCTGATCGCCTCGCTCGGCCTCATGTTCGTCTATAACGGCATCGTGCGGATCGTCATCGGTCCGGCCGACCAGCGCTTTGCCGACGGTGAACGCTTCATCGTATCGGTATCCGACTTTCGCGCCTTCACCGGTCTGAGCGAAGGCCTGGCGCTGCGCACGACGCAGGGCCTGAGTCTGGTCGTCGCCGTCGTCATCGTCGCCGCGCTGTTCTGGTTCCTCGAGCGCACCCGCACCGGCAAGTCGATGCGCGCCTACTCGGACAATGAGGATCTCGCGCTGCTGTCGGGCATCCGCCCCGATCGCGTGGTCCTCATCGCCTGGGCGATCGCGGCCACCCTCGCCACGGTAGCGGGTGTGCTCTACGGGCTCGACAAGGGCTTCTCGCCAATCACCTACTTCCATCTCCTGCTACCGACCTTCGCCGCCGCAATCGTAGGCGGACTCGGCAGCCCGCTGGGCGCCATCGCGGGTGGTTTCGTCGTCGCCTTCTCGGAAGTGCTCCTCACCTACGCCTACAAGCGCTTCCTGACCTACCTGCTGCCCGAGTCGCTGGCTCCCGACGGGCTGCTCCAGTTGCTGTCGACCAACTACAAGTTCGCCGTCTCCTTCGTCATCCTGGTGCTGGTGCTGCTGCTTCGTCCGACCGGAATCTTCAAGGGGAAGATGCTATGACCCGCGCCCCGACGCCGATCGCTTTCGCGCTGATGGCCCTGGCCTTCCTCATCGTCGGCTTCGCGCAGAGCTGGTCGCTCGCCCTGACGATCTTCAACTACTGCCTGATCGCCGCCATCATGGCGCTCGGGCTGAACATCCAGTGGGGCTATGCCGGACTCTTCAACGTCGGCCTGATGGGCTTTGCCGCACTCGGTGGACTCGCCGTCGTGCTGGTGGCGATGCCCCCTGTCACCGATGCCTGGCAAGCCGGCGGCGGCGACCTCCTGGTCGCGGTCGTGCTGGGGCTCGCGACGATCGCGGGTGCGATCCTTGCGCGCCATCTGCTGCCACCGGGGCGCACGCGCAAGATCGCGGTGGGCGTCATCATCATAGGCGGCTTCTTTCTTGCACGCGCATGGTATCTGCCTGCGACCCAGGCCATCGCTTCGGTCAATCCCGCGCATACGGGCTATCTCGGCGGCCTCGGCCTTCCGGTGCTGCTCGGATGGATCGTCGGTGCGCTGCTGGCTGCAGGTGCAGCCTGGCTGATCGGCCGCATCACGCTCGGCCTGCGTTCGGACTACCTGGCGATCGCAACACTCGGCATCGCCGAGATCCTCCTCGCGATCATCAAGTACGAAGACTGGCTGACGCGCGGCGTCAAGAACGTCAATGGGCTGCCACGCCCGGTTCCCTTCGAGGTCGAACTGCAGCAGGCCGCCTGGGTGCAGGAATGGTCGCTGCGCCTGGGCGCGAGCGCACAGGACATGGCCGTGCTCACCGTCAAGCTCTGCTATGCCGGCCTCGCGCTTGCGGTGCTGATGATCCTGCTGTGGTTTGCCCAGACAGCACTGAATTCCCCGTGGGGCAGGATGATGCGCGCAATCCGCGACAACGAGACCGCGGCCGGCGCGATGGGAAAGAACGTCACCGGACGTCATCTGCAGGTCTTCGTGCTCGGCTCCGCGATCGTCGGTCTCGCCGGCGCGATGCTGGTGACGATGGACGGACAGTTCACACCTGGCTCCTACGTTCCACTGCGCTTCACCTTCCTGATCTGGGTCATGGTGATCGTCGGCGGCTCCGGCAACAACTACGGTGCGATCCTGGGCGGAGTCCTGATCTGGTTCCTGTGGGTCGAAGCCGAACCGGTCGGCGCCTGGCTGATCGCAGCGGCAACCTCGGGACTCGCGCCCGATCACGCGCTGCGGGTGCACCTGATCGAGGGCGCCGCGCACATGCGGGTCGTCGTCATGGGCCTGGTGCTGCTGCTCACCCTGCGCTTCAGGCCCCGCGGGCTGCTGCCCGAACGGATCGCACGCAGCGCCTGAGCGCTGTCCCGCCCGGCGTCAGCGGTTAGAATCCTCCGCATGAGACGCGCACCTGCAACCGCCCTGCCGGGCCCCGATCCGGTCGTCCGGCACGACTGGGAGACGCTCCGGAGCCTTCTCCCCTACGTCTGGGCCTACAAGGGTCGGGTGCTGTTCGCGCTCGCCTGCCTGATCG
Source organism: Rhodocyclaceae bacterium (assembly GCA_023383815.1). Lineage (GTDB taxonomy): Bacteria > Pseudomonadota > Gammaproteobacteria > Burkholderiales > Rhodocyclaceae > JACOUN01. The sequence continues at coordinate 124,407 of JAHDYG010000006.1, read as the reverse complement.
GAGCAAAGGCGGCCAACGTTACCGTCCCGGTGGTGTTCAAGCTTCTGATCGATGGTCTGGCGTTGACGCCCGGCCAGGCCGTCATCGTCGTGCCGGCAGCCTTGCTGCTCGCCTACGGCGTGCTGCGCTTTTCGACCTCGCTACTGACGGAGCTGCGCGAGATCGTGTTCGCACGGGTCACGCAGCAGGCGGTTCAGCGCATCGCGTTGCAGGTGTTTCGCCACCTCCATGCACTGTCGCTGCGCTTTCACCTGGAACGGCAGACCGGCGGGCTGACGCGTGACATCGAGCGCGGCACCCGCTCGATCGGTTCGCTGATCAGCTACACCCTGTACTCCATCCTCCCGACCCTGGTCGAAATCGGCCTGGTCATCGGGATCCTGCTGATGCAGTACGACGCGGTGTTCGCCCTCATCACGCTCGCAACGCTGACCGCCTACATCACCTTCACCGTGTGGGTCACGAACTGGCGCACGGCATTGCGACGTCATGCCAACGAACTCGACTCGGCGGCGAGCGCGCGGGCGATCGACAGCCTGTTGAACTTCGAGACGGTCAAATACTTCAACAACGAGGAGTACGAAGCGCACCGCTACGACGAACAGCTCGACAAGTGGATCCAGGCGCAGCTCAAGAACCAGTACTCGCTGTCGGGTCTGAACATTGGCCAGGCGGCGATCATCGCGCTCGGCGTGACGGCGATGATGTGGCAGGCCGCCACGCGGGTCGCCTCCGGCGAGATGACGATCGGCGACATCGTGCTCGTCAACGCCTTCCTGATCCAGCTCTACATTCCGCTCAACTTCCTGGGCGTGATCTATCGTGAGCTGCGCCAGGCCCTCACCGACATCGAGCGCATGTTCGGCCTGATGCACGAGAACAAGGAAATCGCGGACGCCACGGACGCCCTTGCGCTGCCCCCCGGGCCGGCTTCGATCCGCTTCGAGGCGGTCGGATTTTCCTATGATCCGCAGCGCAGGATCCTGTCGGGCGTCGATTTCGAGATCCCGGCCGGGCGCACGGTCGCCGTGGTCGGCCATTCGGGTTCGGGAAAATCCACGCTCGGCCGGCTGCTGTTCCGCTTCTACGAAGTCCAGGAAGGGGCCATCCGCGTCAACGGACACGACGTGCGCGCGCTGACCCAGGCCAGCCTGCGCGCAGCGATCGGCATCGTGCCTCAGGACACGGTGCTCTTCAACGACACGCTGTTCTACAACATCCAGTACGGGCGCCCCGATGCGGGCCGTGATGCGGTCGAGGCAGCGGCCCGGGCCGCGCAACTCGACGACTTCATCGCCCGCCTGCCGCAAGGCTTCGAGACTCGCGTCGGCGAGCGCGGCCTCAAGCTCTCCGGCGGCGAGAAGCAGCGCGTCGCGATTGCCCGCGCATTGCTGAAGAACCCGCCGATCCTGATCTTCGACGAAGCCACTTCGGCCCTCGACTCCAAGACCGAGAAGGCGATCCAGGCGCAGCTCGAACAGGCGGCGGAAGGGCGCACCACGCTGGTCATCGCGCACCGGCTGTCAACGGTGATGAACGCGAGCGAGATCCTCGTGCTCGACCAGGGGCGCATCGTCGAACGCGGAACGCATGCCGGGCTGCTCGCCCGTAACGGCGAGTACGCCCGCATGTGGACCCTGCAGCAGCAGGAAGCCGCCCAGGAGCCCGAGCGGGCATGAACCTGCCATCACCTCGCGGGCTGGTAGAATGCGTCGGAACTGAAAGCGTGCGCCGGAATCAGGACGGCGCGCCCCGCAACGGATCGGCACCATGAACGGTATGACCGGAACTCCGATGCCACACCCCGACCGTCGAGGCCGATGGCGGCACGTGCTGTGCGCCCTGTCGGGCGCAGCCGCGCTCGCGCTGAGCCTCGCCGCTCACGGCCAGCCCTCGAACGCGGACACCCTCACCCGCATCAAGGAACGCGGCTACATCACGCTCGGCCACCGTGAGTCCTCGGTGCCCTTTTCGTACTTCGACGACAAGGGCCAGGTCGTCGGCTATTCGCACGAACTGGCGCTCAGGATCGTCGACGCCATCCGCCAGCACCTCGAGGATCCTCTGCTGGTCCTGCGTCTGGTGCTCGTCACGCCGGAGAACCGCATCTCCAGCATCGCCAACGGCGAGGTGGATTTCGAGTGCGGCTCGACCACGCACAACTCGGTGCGCGCGCGTCAGGTCTCCTTTTCCAACACCATCTTCGTGATCGGCACCCGACTGCTCACCGCGCGCGACTCGGGCATCCACGATTTCCCGGACCTTGCAGGGCGGCGGGTCGTGACGACGGTCGCAACGACCTCGGAGCATCTGCTGCGACGCATGAACGAAGAGAAGCAGATGGACATGACGATCCTGACCGCACCCGACTACGACGAGAGCTTTCATGTCCTGGAGCGCGGCGAGGCCGATGCCTTCATGATGGATGATGCGCTGCTGTACGGGGAAGTCGCGAAGGCGAAGAACCCCGGACAGTGGATCGTCACCGGCACCCCCCAGTCTTATGAAGCCTACGGCTGCATGATGAAGCGCGGGGATGTCGCATTCAAGCGGCTGGTCGACTCGACGCTCGCCCGGATCATGCAATCCGGCGAGGCCGAACGCATCTACCGCAAGTGGTTCATGAGCCCCTTGCCATCGAGCGGGCTCAATCTCAACTACCCGCTCTCGGAAACGCTGAGAGCCCTGTTCCGCAATCCGAACGATCACCCCTACCAGTGACTCCCCTGCCCAGCGTCACCCTGATCGCGACCGGCGGAACGATCGCCGGCGCCGCGGCCTCGGACACCGACACGACCACCTACACAGCCGGCGCACTTCCCGTCGCGACGCTGCTCGAGGCCGTGCCGCAACTAGCGTCGATCGCAACCCTGCAGGTCGAGCAACCCTTCAGCATCGACAGCAAGGATGCCGACGAGCGGTGCTGGCTCACGCTACGGCGGCGTGCCGCAGAAGCCCTTGCACGGCAGGAAACCGACGGGCTCGTGATCCTGCATGGCACCGATACGCTCGAAGAGACGGCCTACTTTCTCGCGCGTACCCTCGATCCATGCGGCAAGGCGGTCGTGCTCACCGGGGCGATGCGCCCTGCCACCGCGCTGTCGGCCGACGGTCCGATGAATCTTCTCGACGCGGTCAGTGTTGCCGCAGACCCCGGTGCATGCGGAAAGGGCGTGCTCGTGTGCTTTGATCGCAAGCTCTACGATGCCCGATCGCTGCGCAAGCGGCACACCAGCGCGCTCGACGCATTCGATGGCGGCGAATGCGGCCCCTGTGGACATCTCGCGCCGCTGCGCTTCGAGCGATGCAGCGAACCGGCCCGACCGCTCGCCGCGGTTCCGGACGATGCGAGCGGGCTTCCACGTGTAGAAGTGCTGTACGTCGCGGCCGGCAGCAGGCCCGATCTGCTCACCTGTGCAATCCAGGCCGGCGCCCGCGGCCTGGTGCTCGCCCTCCCGGGAAACGGCAGCCTCCCCGACGTCTGGCATCCAGCGGTCCGGGCCGCAACCGCGAGCGGAGTGCCGGTCGTGCGGGCGTCGCGATGTGCGAGCGGACGGGTTTCTCCACATCCGGTCGACGCCCGGACCGGCACCCGTCCCTGCGGCGCATGCTCGCCTGCGGCGGCGCGAATCGACCTGATGCTCGAACTTCTTGCCGCATCAGGGCCGTCCGCATCAGGGCAAACCCCCTAAAGTTGTTCCTCCCGTTTTCCGATATCCTCACACAGGGGACAGGGAAACCGTGCCGCAAGCATCGCGCGGCAAGCCATTCGAATAACAGGAGACGCACGGAGCCGGTCTGCAGCCGCCGCACGCGTCCCGTTCGCGGAAGAACAGCATGAAGAACCTATCGATATCCGCCCGTTTCATCATCGTCATCGCAGCCACCCTGGCCACGCTCGCGTTCCTCGTGTTCCAGCTCGTCAGCGCACGCTGGCAGGTGGTCGAGAACACCCGCGCTGAGCGTCAGGGGATGGAGTTCGTCGTCGCCGCAAAGCCCTTGCTGACCCTCGTGCCGCAACACCGTGGCCTCACCGCGAGCATTCTGTCGGGAGCCGAGGATCAGGTGGCGCGACGCGACAAGGTTCGCGAAGAGGTCGAGGCCCTGGTCTCGCGCACCGATACGCTGCTCGCGACCTATCCGGCCAGCTTCGAACCGGTGCGCAAGCGTTTTGCCTCCCTGAAGGGCAAGTGGCAGGAGCTGCGCGACAGCGACACGCGGCTGGTGGCCGCATCGTTCCGTTCGCACAGCGACTGGATGGATGAATCCTTCGTCTGGCTGCTCGGCGTTGCCGATGCGAGCGGGATGAGCTTCAATCCGTGGGCCGAGAGCAATCTTCTGCAGGCTTTCATCGTCGACACCACCTCCTCGCTCGCCGAGTACGCCGGCCGCTTCCGCGGACGTGCTTCGGGCGTGGCCGCGAAGCAGTCGATCACGACCCAGGAGGACCGCGAACTGCGCGCCTACATGACGGACGTCGAGCGCAGCTTCGAGCGCGCGATGGTTGCCGTGCAGCGGCTCGGCCTGACCAACTCCGCTCTCGGCGAAGCGCTCGCAACGCACTTGTCGGCGAGCCGTGCCGGATACGACAAGATCCGTGAAGCGGCGATCGCGATGCTCGACGCCGGCTACTTTCCGATGACACACCGCGAACTCTTCGACGGCATGACCGAAGCGATCACCAGCATCCTGGCGATGGAAAAGGTCGCGATCGAAGCGTTCAATTCCCGACTCGACACCGAGGAAGAACGGCTCAAGCGCGAGATCGGCATCCAGACGGTCTTGCTGCTGATCACGATCGCCTTCATCGTCTACGTCCTGCTGCAGTTCCGCCATGGATTGCTGAAAACCATCCATGCCGTCAGCGCCGGCGGGGCGGAGCTTGCCGGGGGCAACCTGGGCGTGAGTGTCGCGACCCCATCGCGCGACGAGACCGCGAAGATCGCCGACGCCTTCAACTCGATTGCCTCCTCGCTCCGTCAGGCGATCGGCGAGGTGCGCGCCGGCATGGAACGCCTGCGCCAGGCCTCGGAAACCGTCGAAGGGGCGGGGACCGGAATCAACCAGGCTGCCGAGCAGCAAAGCGATGAAGCCAGCCGCATCGCCAGCGCCACGCAACAGCTCGCGGTCTCGATCCAGAGCGTCGCCGATCGCGCCAACGAACTCGAACAGGACGCCCGCGAGACCGGCCGCGAGGCCGGGCAGACGATGTCGGCGATGCGCGAGACACTCGCCTCGATCGAGATGCTCGACCGCGCGGTGCACGAGATCGCCTCGGCCAGCAAGGAGTTCATCGCGTCGGCGCAAGGCATCAACACGATCACCTCGAAGGTGCGCGGAATCGCGGAACAGACCAATCTGCTCGCACTCAACGCCGCAATCGAGGCTGCGCGCGCCGGTGAGGCCGGACGTGGCTTCGCGGTGGTGGCCGATGAAGTGCGCAAACTGTCCGAACAGTCTGCGAGCGCGGCCTCCGAAATCGAGCGCATCACCACCCAGTTGAGCAGCCGCTCGGGAGAAGTCGGCGGCCTCGTCGATTCAGGGGTGAATGCGCTGGCGAGCACGGACCAGAAAGTCAAGTCGGTCGCCGAGTTCCTGCGCGCCACGCGTGAGCGCACCGAGGCAACCACGGTCGGCATGCAGGATGTCGCAAAGGCGGTGATGGAACAGAAATCGGCCACCGAAGAAATCGCGCGCGGTCTGGAGCACGCGTCTCAGTCGGCGGAACACAATCACGAAGCCGCGGCGCGGCTGGTGCAAAGCGCCGCCGATCTCAATCGCGTGATCGCGGCGGTCGAGCAATCGCTGTCGCGCTTCCGCACCTGAGCATCCACCCTTCCCTCCGCACCCGTCGGAGGGAAGGGCCGTTTCAGCCCTCGCTCACCAGACAGTTGCGGCCACGGTCCTTGGCCTTGTAGAGCGCGCGGTCGGCGGCGGCAATGACCGACTCGACCGCAGTGACCGGCGTTGGGACGACCGTGTGGCAGCCGACGCTGAGCGTCACGATTCCATACTGTGCATTCGCGCCGTGCGGGATGGCCAGCGCAGCAATCGCCAGCCGCATCTTCTCGCCCATGCGGGCGGCTTCCGCGCCGTCGGTGGCCGGCAGCAGCACGACGAATTCCTCCCCTCCGTAGCGTGCCACGAGATCGATGGTCCGCCCGAACACCCCGCGGATCGCCTTTGCTGCCTGACGCAGGCATTCGTCGCCGGCGACATGCCCGTACAGGTCGTTGTAGAGCTTGAAGTTGTCCAGATCGCACAGGATCAGCGACAAGGGCTGGCGCTCCCGCTCGCAGCGCCCAAGCTCGTACTCCAGCCGCTCGCCAAAATAGCGCCGGTTGGCCAGGCCGGTCAGCCCGTCCGTATTGGCGCGCTCCTCGAGCAGGCGACTGGCTTCGCGCAACTGCTCCAGCGCCGTTTCGAGCTTCATGCCAGACGCCTGCAACTCCACGTTCAGCCGCTCCTGGGTCGCAAGCGAGTCCTGCAGTTTGCGGGTACGCTCACTGACCTTGTTCTCCAGCTGGCCGTACAGCAGTGCATTCTGAATCGAGATCGCCGCCTGCGCCGACAGCACGCGCAGCAGCTCCAGCCTGCCCTTGGTGAACACCCCTGCCATCAGGTCGTTCTCGAGATACAGCATGCCCGCCAGCACCCCCTGACGCAGGATCGGCTCGCACAGCAGCGAAAGCGGCCGACGCTCCACGACATAGGGGTCACGCTCGAACGGGTGCTCCAGACGGGCGTCGTCGATGACGACTGCCTTCAACGTCCGGCTCACGTACTGGATGACGGAACGCGGCAAGGGGAGATCCCCGCTCCTGGAGAACGGCACCGGCGCGATCGTGACCGCGATCTCGTCGCCGGCGACCGCCGTCGCCTCGATGCTCAGCTCTCCCTCGTGCTGCAGCAGCAGGATGGCCTTCTGCGCACCGGAATGCTCGATGACGATCTTCAGCAACGACTTGACCAGACTCTCGATCACGATCTCGCCCGAGATCGCCTGCGAAGCCTTCACGATCGCCTCGGCATCGAAGGCGTCGGCACCCTGCGAGGAGCTGCGGCGCGACGACACGAAGGTGCGCGTGGTACGCGCCAGCGCGGAGCCACCCGACACGGTCAGCAACTGCATCGGGAACTCGCCGCGCAACTGGGTGACCTTTCCGCTGCAACCCCACCGTTCATAGAGCTGCAGCGCCTGCCGCAAGTAGAAGGTCGCCAGTCCGTCGCGCCGCTGGCGGAACTGGAAGCGGGCGGCCAGTTCGCTCGCCAGCGCCTCATCCTGGACGAAGCCGTTCTCGCGTGCCAGCTCCATCGCACGCTCATACTGATGCATCGCCTCTTCACCCTTGCCGGACGAGCGCAGCCGTTCGGCCTCGACCAGGCACCACAGGTGCAGATAGTTCATCGGCGCGTGCTGGGCCCAGTGCGCGAGACGCTTCTGGTTGGCGGCGAGCACGCGCCGCACTTCAGCCACGTCCGCGAGCCCCTTGTCGGCCGCCGCGATCAACACCAGCGACTCGAAATAGTGAAACAGTACATGCGAATGCATGCCCGTTCCGGCCTCGTTCGACAGGCGTGCTGCGTGCGCATGGGCGAGTGCTGCTTCGGTGCGGCCGAAGATCAACGCCAGCATCGTCTTCGCGGTATGGAGCAGGAACAGCGTACTGTGATCGTTGACGCTGCGATGCTGTTCCAGCGAGACCGTTTCATCGTAGGCCGGACCACTCAGAACATCGGGCTCCGCCGGACCGCTGACCAGGTTCAGCGCGGTCTGCCACCAGATGTCGTGCCAGTACAATGAGGAGCCCACCTGAAACCTCAGCAGGTCGCGATGGGCGCGCTCCATCTCGGCGAGTGTCTCGGTCAGGTGGTGGCCACTGTGCAGCAGCATCTGAACGTAGTTGTTGCGCGCGTACGAGGCGTACTCGAAGTCCCCCTTTTCCAGCGAAACCGCATAGGCCTGTTCGAGCAGTGGCATCGTCTCGCGCAGCGGGTGCGTGAATTTGTGGATGATCCAGCCCGCGAAGAACAGCGGCTGCTGCAACTTCAGCGCGTGCTTGCGTGCGATCTCGATCGCGAACTCGCCAAACTGCGCACCGGCCGGGATGTTTCCGAGCAGCGCACTCTCGGTGATCCCCCACCACGAAAGGCCATACCCGGCATTCGGGGAATATCCGTGTGCCAGCGTCTCGCGCACCATCTGGAAGACGGTCAGCGCCAGCAGGTTGGGCGAGGTCCAGTAGGCCGGCGGCAGCATCAGGCCGAGCAGGTCCATGATGGCCAGGCGCACCGGATCGGTCATCTCGGGCAGCCGCCGCAGCTCCGGAATCGGTTTGCGGCGCACTGCGAAACGGGTCTGAAGCAGCCCGACGAGCACGTGGCCCTTGCCCGGCGTCGACGGAAGCGCCAGACCGAGCAGGCGCAGCGCCGAAAGCGAGACCTCGACCGCCTCGGACAGGCGGTTCTGCGCAACGTAGGCCTGGATCCGGATCCGCAGGCCGGCGACCCTGTCGAGTGGATCGTGAACATGCGCGAGGTACTCGCCAAGCCAGGATTCCATCAGGCGATAGTCCTTGCTCAGGAAGGCGACCTCACAGGCCAGCAGGAAGAGCTCCGCCGTCTGTTCCCGCTCCTCGGTCCAGCAGCGGTCGGTGCCCAGCAGCTCGATCGCGTTCGCGAAGTAGTTGAACGCCGAAGCATAGTCGGCCGCGAGCTTGGCCCGCTTGCCGGCCCGCAGGTTCACCCGCATCAGCTCGGCACGCTCGTCCGCCCCACCCAGCACTGCACGACCGGCGTTGTACTGGTTCGCGATCTCGAAGATGTTGCGGTCCTGCTCTTCGTGTGAATAGACCTCCATCCAGTAGCGTGCGACGTCGCGGTGCAGCCGTTCGCGCATCCCTTCGCCGAGCATGCCGTACGCCGCCTGACGCACCCGGTCGTGCACGAACTGGTAGGGCACCGGCGTGGTGTTGCTTTCCTGGGTCGCGAGGCGGTAGCCGTTGCCGACCGGGATCAGGATGCCCTCCTGCAGCGCCGCTTCGAGATCGCCCGCAACCAGATGCGGCCGGCGTTCGAGCATGTGCGCAAGCGTGCCGAGCAGGAAGCGGTCGCCGATGCAGGATCCATGGACCACCGCCTTGCGCGCGCCTTCGGGCAAGCCCGAGATCCGCCCCGCCATCAGTTCGACAACATTGTCGGCCACCTTCGCCGCCTCGATCGCTGCACGGTTCCAGCTCCAGTGCCCGGCCTGGCGATCGAACCGGATCGCAGAGCGCTCATACAGGTCATTGAGCAACTGCACGAGAAAGAATGCGTTGCCCTGTGTCTTGCCGAAGGCAAGCCGCGAGAGATCCTCCAGCGCCTCAGCCCCCGGAAGGGCATCGCAGACCAGATTGTGGACGTCTTCGTGCTTCAGGCTCTGCAACTTCAGCGTCGCGATCCGCGTACCGCTGCGGTTCAGTTCCTCCATCGTCCGGGCAAACGGATGGGATTCTTCGACCTCGTTGTCACGATAGGCGCCGATGACCAGAAGATGTTCGTTCTCGCCACCGCCCATGACGGACTTCAGAAGCGAGAGCGATCCGGCATCGGCCCACTGCCAGTCGTCGATGAAGATCACCAGCGGATGCTCGGCCACACCGACGGCATTGATGAAGTTGCCGAAGACATAGCGCAGACGGTTGAGCGCCTGTTCACCGGCCAACGGAGGAACCGGCTCCTGCTCGCCGATGATCAGTTCGATCGACGGCACGACATCGGTGAGCACACGTCCCAGCCCCCCCACGGCCGCCAGGATTCGAGCCCGCCATCGTGCGAGGCTCGCCTCGTCTTCGAGCAGCAGCAGGTTGCACAGCTCCCGGAACGCAATCGTCCAGGCATGAAACGGAACGTCACGCTGATACTGGTCGAACTTGCCCGACACGAAGTTGCCCCGCCGCTCGGTCAGCGGTCGATGCACCTCGTGCACCAGCGCACTCTTGCCCACACCCGGCGCACCGTTGATGAGCAGCAGCTCCGCCGAGCCTCTCGAGGCGCGATCGAACGCCGCGACGATCTGCGCGACTTCGGCATCCCGCCCGTACAGCTTCTGAGGGAGGTGGAAGCGCAGCGGTACGTCGGCCTCGCCGAGCCCGAACGGATCGATGCGTCCCTTCGATCCCAGCTCCTGCTCGCAGCGCTTCAGATCGTGCTCGACGCCGCGTGCGCTCTGGTAGCGGTCTTCCGCCATCTTCTCGAGCAGACGCATCACGATACGCGAGATCTGGGCAGGAATCTCGGGATTGACCTGCGCGGGCGCCACCGGCGTGACGGCGATGTGGGCGTGGACGAGCTCGATCCCGACCCGCTCCGGAAACGGCAGCACCCCGGTAAACAGCTCGTACAGGGTCACGCCCAGCGCATACAGGTCGGAGCGTGCATCGACGACCCGATTGACCCGACCCGTCTGTTCGGGCGCCGTGTAGGGCAACGTGCCCTCCAGTTGCGATGGGCTCTGGAATTCCTGGTGCTCCTGTCCGAGGCGCGACGCAATCCCGAAATCGATGAGCCGAACCTGGTCACTGGCCGGATTCCAGACGATGTTGGCCGGATTCAGGTCCTTGTGAATGACCTTGTGCTCATGGACGCAGCCCAGCACGTGCGCGATGCGGATTGCCAGTGCAAGTGCGGCCCCTGGATCAGGGCGGCTGCGGGCGAGGATACGGTCGAGCGATTCGCCACCGACGTCCTCCTCCACGATCATTTGCGAGCCCTGGACGTCCTTCAGGTCGAGCACCCGGATCACGCCATCGATGGCGCCAAGCGAACGCGTGATCTCGTACTCGCGCTGATACTGCGGCCCAGCCGAGGCGAGCATGCCCTCCTCGCTCAGGATCTTGAGCACGACCGCCAGCCCGTCCGCCTTGCGATGGGCGCGAAAGACGCGTGTCTGCCGCCCGTCGTGGAGCTGCTCGATCAGCTCGAACTCGGCGGCGGCACTCATGGACGCCCTTGTTCGCGCCCCGGCGGCACGGCCGGGCGCAACGGATCAGCCCTGCAGGGGTCCGAATACCTCACCGATCCGCTCCGCCAGGGCCAGGTTCTCCGCTTCCGAACGAAGCGAGGGGAAGAAGGACAGGCACACCTCATCCTTCGCCGACAGGTTGATCACGAGGATGGGACGATTGACCAGCACCGCGCCGAGCGTGTCGCGCGGATCGATGTTCACGCCGCTCTGGTGGCGGATCGAGCGGCAGCCATGCAGGAACTCCTCGCGTTCGAGGAATGCGTAGTTGTTCCAGTTGGTGACGACGAAGGACAGTGCATCATCGACCGTCCCGACCACCCCTTGCGCCACGGCCGCCTCCACTGCGCAGAACAGACTGACGTCGATCTTCTCGGCCTTGAACTCGCGGATGCGCTCATGGATCTGGCCGGCGACCTCCTCGACCGGGCGTTCCGCGTCGACGCTCACCGGAACGAAGGCGATGTAGTTGCCAGCGTGGTACTGACGCAACTCGGGCACGAGCAGGTCGGAGAGCATCTTGAAACTCACCAGCTGGCGCTCGTCGGCACACCGTCCCTCACGGTTGAGTGTGTAGAACCCCTTCGCTAGCGCCGCACAGATCACCGCATTCTGCGTCACTTCGGGATGGCGCTGCCGGCAGCGGCGCAGCAGGTCCGCCAGCGGGAAAAAGCGCACGATCGGTGCAAACCGCTGCTTGCGGTACTGCTCCAGACAGGCCGGCACCTCGCGCAGGGCGATCGCGTAGCGCCCGACGTCGGCCACCGGGTAGCTTGCAAGTCCCGCGAGATTGCGCTCGTTCTGCGCGTGGCCCAGACCCAGCAGCGAGGCGACTTCATCGCCGGGCGGGGTCGAGATCCTGCGCACTCCCTCGACGAGTTCGGCCTGGCGCGTGGAATCGCCTGCCAGCCCTGCGTTGTAGTGATCGACGATCGCGTTGAAGAGAAACTCGGCGCTGCGCGCGTCCAGGTACGTGTGCTCGCTGGTCTGCGCGAGAATGAACTCGTCCGGATCGGAGCGGCTTCGCAACACGGCCATCGCCATTGGCGAGCGCGCGCCGTTCTCGATCCAGGCGAGGCTACCGCGGCACAGCTCGCCGAACGCCTCGTCCAGGTCGTCGCAGTCGACCATGCGCAAGGGCGTCTCGTACGACCCCATGTACTGCCACGAAAAATCGGTCTGCGCGTTGAACTGCAGGGCGTAGCGGAACTTGTGGACGCTGCCGGCCACGGCCCGGATACTTTCGGCCCACTGCGCCGGATCGAGTCGGCCGCGGAAGCGGTAACCACTCGTGAACAGGATGTTCGCCCGGTTCATCAGGCACTCAAGGCCGATCGAACCCACCTCTGACTGCATGACGCCTGCCTCCCTGTTGTGCTCCGCCCGCGGATCGGACGCGACGACTTCTTCAGCCCCCCGCGCCGAGTCGTGTCGTTGCGACACAATCAGCGCGCCGGAGCGGCCGTCTGCGTGTCACAAGTATAAACCCCGGCCGGGCAGGCGTTGTTGACGAAATGCGTGCAGAAAGCCCGGGCCGCCTCCGGCGTCGGACATTGCCCCTGCGCCTCGAAGTTGTAGTCGAGCCGGGCGCGTACGCAGATCGCGCTCTGGTTGGCCGGTGGCGGGTTCAGCGCCCACTGTTCGGCGCATCTGCCCTTCACCGTATCGGGATCCGCTCCGGGATCCTCGGCCAGCGCCTGGATGATGCAGGCGACCTGAAGATCGATCTTCTCGTCAGCCACCAGGTCGTAGGAACCCTGGCAGCTCGGATGCGGATCACCGGGGCAGCACTGGTAGCTCGTGACGTCCGGATGGTTGCCGGCAACCCACGCGGTCGGCCGTTCCGCCCCTGGCAGCGTCGCGGTTCCGACTTCAAGCAAGCCGACCGAAGACTTGCCGAGAATGGCCGCCCAAGCCTGGCGCGAAGGCGACCCCAGGACCATCACCGGGAGGCTGGTCGCCCCGGTACGCGCGGGCGGGTTGGTGAGCAGCCGCAGCATCGGCGTCACGTAGTCGTGGTCGCTTCCGGCCTGGTTGAAGTACGTCGTGATGTCCGGCATGTAGCTCGCCTGTCCGCTACCGGGCGCGGCGATCGGGCGGGCGTCGACGATGGTCTCGTAGCGGACCGGATCGACGATGCCGACCGTCTCGAGCACCGCCGCCCAGCGCTTCATCGTGAAGTTGTCGAGATAATCGACATCACGCAGCGAGTCGGCCGGCGGATAGTTGAGGAAGGTGACGGCCTTCTGGCGGCTCAGGGGCAGGCCGAGCGGCAGGAAGAACGCCCAGGGCTGGGCTCCTGGGTGCGGGTCCCAGCAGCCGGTCGTGCCCTGGCACAGGGCAACGCCGTTCAGACCCTGGCGGGCATGGGCGGCATCCAGAAAGCGTGCATGCATCGTCGCAAACGCGTCGAGCGCGTCCGGATCCGGCCCGGTGATCATGACCATCGGTCGGCCATCTTCGAGGATCTCGACTCCACCAACGCTCGCGCCTGAAATCCCGTCGCGCGCGATCGACTGCGCCGTGTAGGTGCGGATGGTCGTCGCAAGGTCTGGATAGGACGGTTGATAGTATGGTGGCAGCCAGCTCTTGTCGGGATATAGCGAAGCGGCATCCTGCGGCAGCACATAGACGTACCCCCAGGTGCCGTCCGCATTGCGTTGCAGGCCCTTGTGCGTCTCGCGCGCCTGCACGGCGCCCGCCCCCAGCATCCACGCGATCGCCAGCAGCGCCACGAGCTTCCTGCCGCTTCTCCTTGTCGCCTCCATGGCCCTGTCCCCGTTGTTGTTGTCCAGAACACCGATGATAGGCAAACGGGCGACGAAATCCATCAACCGCAGCTCAGAGCTGGGGATCTTCGCCACTCCTGCCGCTCAGTGCGGCATCGATCATGCGGCGCGTCAGATGGGGCGCGAACAGTTCGATGAAGCTGTACACATACCCTCGCAGCCAGGCACTGCGGCGCAGGCCGAGCCGGGTCGTGCTCGACTCGAAGAGGTGGGCCGCATCGATCATCCCGAGGCGGCGCTCGTCGGCCGGATCCCAGGCCATGCGGGCGAGGATGCCGATGCCCAGATCCATCTCGACGTAGGTCTTGATCACGTCCGAGTCGATCGCGGTCAGCACGACCTCGGGCTTCAGCCCCCGCCCGAGAAAGGCCTTGTTGATCAGGCTGCGGCCTGTGAAGGCGTCGTCGTACGTGATCAGCGGATAGCGCGCAATGGCCTCGAGCGTGAGCGGCCGTTCGGCGAGGATCGGGTGGCGCGGGGTGGCGACGACGCAGCGGTTCCACTGGTAGCAGGGCAGCATCACGAGTTCGCCGTATTCGGCGATTGCCTCGGTCGCGATCGCCAGGTCGGCCTCACCCGACAGCACCATCTCGCAGACCTGGCGCGGATTGCCCTGATGCAGCGACAGCCGCACCCTCGGGTAGCGCGCCAGGAAGTCGCGGATCACCCGCGGCAGCACATAGCGCGCCTGGGTGTGCGTGGTCGCGATCGAAAGCGCGCCCTCGGCCTCGTTGCTGAACTCGTCGCCGACCTGCTTCAGGTTGTCCAGATCCTGCAGCATCCGCCGTGCAATCGCGAGCACCTGCCGGCCCGGCTCGGTGACACCAACGAGGCGCTTGCCGTGGCGAACGAAGATCTCGATCCCGAGTTCGGCTTCGAGCAAACGGATCTGCTTCGAGACGCCGGGCTGCGATGTGAAGAGCGCTTCGGCCGCGTCCGAGACGTTCAGGCCCTGCCGTTCGACCTCGAACACGTAGCGCAGTTGCTGAAGGTTCATGGTGACTCCTGTCCGGCTTCTGTTCCCGGATTCTCACATAACCAAAAGTTATTTCAGTTTAACTTCAAACCCCTTCCTGGTCCTATGAGCAGACGATACGATCCGTCCTCACACGGTTCGCAGCAGAAAGAACCGCCCACGGAGAGCGCATCGATGTATCAGTACGATTCCTACGACCAGCAGACCCTGAACGAGCGCGTCGCACAGTTTCGCAACCAGACGCAGCGCTATCTCGCAGGCGAGCTGTCGGACGACGAATTCCGTCCCTTGCGCCTGCAGAACGGACTGTACCTGCAGCGCCAGGCGCCGATGTTCCGGATCTCCGTTCCCTACGGGCATCTGGCAAGCCGCCAGCTGCGAAAGCTCGCGCACCTGGCGCGGGCCTACGATCGCGGCTACGCCCACTTCACGACGCGCACCAACGTCCAGTTCAACTGGCCCCGGCTCGAAGACGTGCCGGAGATGCTGGCCGAACTCGCCAGCGTAGAGATGCACGCCAACCAGACTTCGGGCAACTGCATCCGCAACATCACGGCCGACCCGTTTGCCGGGGTCGCCGCCGACGAGATTACCGATCCGCGCCCGTGGGCGGAGATCCTCAGGCAGTGGGCCGCCTATCATCCGGAATTCGCGTTCCTGCCACGCAAGTTCAAGATCGCCTTCAACAGCGCCCGCGAGGACCGTGTGGTCCTGCGCGTCTACGACATCGGGCTGGATCTCGTGCGCAACGCCGACGGCGAGCTGGGTTTTCGCGTCCTCGCGGGGGGCGGCCTGGGGCGCACTCCGATCCTTGGCGAGGAGATCGCACCCTTCGTCGCCTGGCCGCACCTGATCACCTACTGCGAAGCCATCCTGCGCGTCTACAACCGCTACGGACGGCGCGACAACCTGTGGAAGGCGCGCATCAAGATCCTCGTTCGCGCACTCGGAGCGGCCGAGTTCCGGCGCCAGGTCGAGGAAGAATGGCGCCACACGAAGGATGGGCCGGACACGCTCACCGTGGAAGAGGTCGAACGGGTTGCCGCGCACTTCGCACCCCCGCCCTACGAGACGCTGCCCGCACGCGACCCCGGATTCGAATCCCTTCTCGACGCAGACAAGGCCTTCGCGGGCTGGGTCCGGCGCAATGTGCGCGAACATCGCCGGCCAGGCTACGCATCGGTGGTCCTGTCGCTCAAGAAGACGGGCAGCGCACCCGGCGACATCCGCGCCGAGCAGCTCGACCGGATCGCCGACTGGGCCGACCGCTTCAGCTTCGGCGAGGCCCGGATGACGCATGAACAGAACCTCGCGCTGGCCGACGTGCGCCAGGCCGACCTCCACGCACTCTGGCTCGAGGCCCGGGAAGCCGGGCTGGCCACGCCGAACATCGGGCTGCTGACCGACATCATCTGCTGCCCGGGCGGGGATTTCTGCAATCTCGCAAACGCCCGCTCGATTCCGGTGGCCGATGCGATTCAGCAACGCTTCGACGATCTGGACTACCTCCACGACATCGGCGAGATCGAGCTCAACATCTCCGGATGCATGAATTCCTGCGGACACCACCACGTCGGCCACATCGGAATCCTCGGCGTGGACAAGAACGACGAGGAGTGGTACCAGGTTTCGATCGGCGGCTGCCAGGGCAACGACACGACGCTCGGGAAGGTGATCGGCCCTTCGTTCGCCCGCGACGAGATCGTCGGAGCCGTCGAGCGCCTGCTCGACACCTATGTGGCGCTGCGCCACGAAGACGAGCGCTTCATCGACACCGTTCGCAGGATCGGCATCGAGCCGTTTCGCGAGCGGGTCTATGAGAACCGCGTGCACAAGAGGAAGACCGTCCATGTCTGAAAGAATCATTCGCAACGGCCGCGTCGTCGAGGATACCCGCCAGCTCGTGACCCTCGCGCCCGGGGCCGACCCTGCGGAAACCGCTGTGCCCGCAGGGGCAGTCCTGGTGCCGCTCGGCGTCTGGCGTGCGCGCCGTGACGAACTGCTCGAACGCGCCCGCAGCGGTGAGCTGGGCGTGTGGATCGATGCGGGCGAGGACGTCTCGCTGCTCGCGGACGATCTCGCCGCACTGCGGGTGATCGGGGTGCACTTTCCCCGCTTCACCGATGGCCGGGGCTATTCGACCGCCGCCCTGCTGCGGGGCCGGCTGGGCTATTCCGGCGAGCTGCGCGCGTTCGGCGAAGTGCTGCGCGACCAGTTCAACTACCTGACCCGCTGCGGCTTCGACGTCCTTCAACCGCGCAGCGGCCGCTACGATGCGCCGGCACTCGAAGCGGCCTGCGCGAGCATCGCCGATTTCACCGAGCCGTACCAGCACTCGGCGAGCCACCCGCAGCCCCTTTTCCGCCGCGCGCGGCGCGGCACGCCCTCGCCCTCACACCCATGAACACGACCGCCATTCCCCTCGAGGCCACCTCCTCCCGGCCCGCCGCACACCAGCCCGTCACGCCCGCGATGCAGACCGAGGTCGCCCGCAAGGCGGACGTCGTCGTGGAGTTCCTGCGCGGGGTGGTCGAGGAATTCGGAGCGGACGGTTCACTCGTCTTCGCCAACAGCCTCGGTGCCGAAGACATGGTGCTGACCGATCTCATCGCGCGCAACGCCCTGCCGATAGAGGTGTTCTCGCTCGACACCGGGCGCCTGCCGACAGAAACCTATGACCTCATGGCGGCGGTGCAACAGCGCTATGGCCTCAAGCTCAAGGTCTATTACCCGAACCACGAGAGCGTCGAGATCTACGTCCGCAGCCACGGCATCAACGCGTTCTACGAATCGGTCGAGCTGCGCAAGGCCTGCTGCCATGCCCGCAAGGTCGAGCCGCTCACCCGGGCTCTCGCCGGCAAGAAAGCCTGGATCACCGGGTTGCGCGCGCAGCAGTCGAGCACCCGCAGCGGTCTGCCGACCCGCGAATATGACGACGCAAACGGACTCATCAAGCTCAGCCCGCTCGCCGACTGGAGCGAGAAGGAGGTGTGGGCCTACATCCGGCTGCACGAGGTGCCCTACAACGTCCTGCACGACCGCTTCTATCCGAGCATCGGCTGCGCGCCGTGTACGCGACCCGTCGCCGTCGGTGAGGACGTGCGTGCCGGACGCTGGTGGTGGGAGGACCCGCAGTACAAGGAATGCGGCCTGCACAAGAGCCGCGGCTAGCGCTGCGCAATGCACAAGGCCGCGGTAGACTCCGACCGCGAAGGAGATCCTCCCATGTTCCCCGCCCAACCCCGACCCGCCGCGCTGCTGCCGACCTGGCTGCGTGCGCTCTTGGCCGGCGTGCGCGCAGCCCGGCGCGCGTTCCGATAACCCGATCCGATCACGGTGAAACAGGCATGTCCACGCTGACCCGACAAGTTCTCAGCCATCTCGACTGGCTCGAAGCCGAAGCCATCCACATCCTGCGCGAAGTCGCAGGCCAGTGCGCCAATCCGGTGCTGCTGTTCTCCGGCGGCAAGGATTCGATCTGCCTGCTGCGCCTGGCCGAAAAGGCGTTCCGACCAGGACGTTTCCCGTTCCCGCTGATGCACATCGACACCGGTCACAACTATCCAGAGGTCACGCAATTCCGCGACCGGCGCGCCGCCGAACTGGGCGAGCGGCTCATCGTCCGCTCGGTCGAGGATTCGATGGCGCGCGGCACGGTGGTGCTCAAGCACCCGGGCGAATCGCGCAACAAGCACCAGTCGGTGACGCTGCTCGAAGCGATCGAGGAATTCGGCTTCGACGCCTGCATCGGCGGCGCCCGCCGCGACGAGGAGAAGGCGCGCGCGAAGGAGCGCATCATGAGCTTCCGCGACGAGTTCGGGCAGTGGGATCCGAAGAACCAGCGCCCCGAGCTGTGGAACCTCTACAACGCCCGCAGCCACAAGGGCGAGAACATCCGTGCGTTTCCGATCAGCAACTGGACCGAGCTGGACGTCTGGCAGTACATCCAGCGCGAGCAACTGGAGCTGCCGTCGATCTATTTCGCGCACCTGCGCCCGGTCGTGCGCAAGAACGGTCTGCTGCAGCCGGTGACTGCACTCACGCCGGCCGCCCCGGACGACCGTGTGGAGGAAGTGCGGGTGCGCTTTCGCACCGTCGGCGACATCACCTGCACCGCACCGGTCGAATCCGATGCCGACACGGTGGACAAGATCCTGCTCGAAACCGCGACGACGACGATCACCG
The DNA here is from genome assembly GCA_023383815.1 of Rhodocyclaceae bacterium. Classification (GTDB taxonomy): domain Bacteria; phylum Pseudomonadota; class Gammaproteobacteria; order Burkholderiales; family Rhodocyclaceae; genus JACOUN01. The sequence continues at coordinate 105,452 of JAHDYG010000006.1, read as the reverse complement.
AGCGCGGCGCAACGCGCATGGATGACCAGACCTCCGAAGCGTCGATGGAGCAGCGCAAGAAGGAAGGGTATTTCTGATCCAGCCCCCTCCCCGTCACGGGGAGGCGCACACCGCACCGACTTAGAAGCATTACAGGAATCATGACCATGTCCGCTCCCGAAAACCTGCCCGGCATCGACAACGGCCTGCTGCGCTTTCTCACCTGCGGCAGCGTCGATGACGGCAAGAGCACGCTGATCGGCCGCCTGCTGTTCGACACCAAGACCATCCTCGCCGACACCCTTTCGGCGATCGAGAAGACCTCGGCGCGGCGCGGCCTCAGCGCTGTCGATCTGTCGCTCTTGACCGACGGCCTGCAGGCCGAGCGCGAACAGGGCATCACAATCGACGTCGCCTACCGCTACTTCTCCACTGGAACACGCAAGTACATCATCGCCGACGCACCCGGACACGAGCAGTACACCCGCAACATGGTCACCGCAGCCTCGACGGCAAACCTCGCGATCATCCTGATCGACGCCCGCAAGGGCGTGCAGACCCAGACCCGGCGTCACTCCTACCTCGCCCATCTGGTCGGGATCCCGCACCTGCTCGTCGCGGTGAACAAGATGGACCTCGTCGATTACGACCAGGCCACCTTCGAGCGTATCCGCTCCGACTATCTGGCATTCGCGCACCGGCTCGGCATCCCCGAGGTCGATTTCATTCCGATCTCGGCGCTCAACGGCGACATGGTCGTCGAACGCGGCAACCACATGAACTGGTACGCCGGGCCGACGCTCCTCGACATCCTGGAAACGACCCCGGCTGCACATACCGAGCAACCCGAGAACTTCCGCTTTCCGGTCCAGTACGTTTGCCGGCCACAGGACTCGGCCAATCCCGAACTGCACGACTACCGTGGCTTCATGGGGCGCGTCGAATCAGGCGAGATCGCGGTCGGCGATGCGGTCACGGTGCTGCCATCCGGGCGCACGAGCACGGTGAAGGCGATCCAGGTCGGCGGCCTCGACCAGCCACACGCGATCCATGAACAGTCGGTGACCCTGCTGCTGGCCGACGAGATCGACATCTCGCGCGGCGACATGATCGTCAAGAGCGCCGAAGCCCCGAAAGTCGTCAAGCAACTCGACGCAACGCTGTGCTGGCTGTCGGAGACCCCGCTATCGACCGCCCGAAGCTACGTACTGCGCCACACGACGCGCGAGGCCAAGGCGAAGGTCGCGGGCATCGGCCATCGTGTCGACGTCAACACGCTCGAACACGAGGCCGCGACCGCGCTCGACATGAACGACATCGCACGCGTGTCGCTGCGCCTGGCCCAGCCGGTGTTCATCGACCCATACGCCGACAACCGCGCGACGGGCGCTTTCATCCTCATCGACGAGAGCACCAACAACACGGTCGGTGCAGGCATGATCCTCTGAGCACACCCGCTTGCGCCGCCGAACGGGCGCAACGGCATCGGGCGGAACGAAAATTGAGCGCGGCAAAGGTGGCCCCGCGCGTTTCGTGTTACAAAGCAGGCTTGCGCGACCCCGGTTCGCGCGCTCCCGCAACCACCCGAAGCAAATCATGAAATGCGTTGATGACTTTCGTCTGAAATTCGGCAGCAAGGAGTACGTCCCGATCATGATCGGCGGCATGGGCGTGGACATCTCCACGTCCGACCTGTCGCTGGTCGCCGCCCGCCTCGGCGGCATCGGGCATATTTCGGACGCGATGGTGCCGACCGTCAGCGACCGCCGCTACGACACCAAGTACGTGCGCGACAAGCAGAAGCAGTACAAGTACAACGTCGCGAACATGGACAAGTCGGACGTGCAGTTCGACCTCGCGCTGCTCGCCGAGGCGACCGAAACCCATGTGCGCCGGACGATGGAGCGCAAGCGCGGCGAAGGGCTGATCTTCATCAACTGCATGGAAAAGCTGACGATGAATGCGCCGCGCGAAACCTTGCGCGTGCGCCTGCGCTCGGCCATGGATGCCGGCATCGAAGGCATCACGCTGGCGGCCGGCCTGCACCTGGGCTCGTTCGCGCTGATCGAGGATCATCCGCGCTTTCGCGACGTCAAACTCGGCATCATCGTCTCGTCCCTGCGTGCGCTGCAGCTCTTCCTGAAGAAGTCGGCCCGCACGGGGCGGCTGCCCGACTACGTCGTGATCGAAGGCCCGCTCGCAGGCGGCCACCTGGGCTTCGGCATGGACTGGGCGCAGTTCGATCTTGCCACCATCGTCACCGAGATTGCGGCCTGGCTGAAGGCCGAAGCGCTCGACATCCCGTTGATTCCCGCAGGCGGCATCTTCACCGGCAGCGACGCCACCACCTTCCTCGAACACGGCGCGGCCGCGGTCCAGGTTGCCACCCGTTTTACCGTCGCCCGCGAATGCGGCCTGCCCGAAGACGTCCAGCAACATTATTTTGCGGCGAGCGAGGAAGACATCGAGGTCAACACGATCTCGCCCACCGGCTATCCGATGCGGATGCTCAAGAGCAGCCCGGCGATCGGCTCCGGCATCCGCCCCAACTGCGAAGCGTTCGGGTATCTGCTCGACGCCAATGGCAACTGTGCCTACATCAACGCGTACAACCGCGAGCTGGCGCTGCACCCGGACGCGAAGAAGCTGAAGGTGCTCGACAAGACCTGCCTGTGCACCCACATGCGCAACTTCGACTGCTGGACCTGCGGTCACTACACTTACCGGCTCAAGGATACGACGGTACGCGAACCCGACGGCAGCTACCGGATCCTTTCGGCCGAGCACGTATTCAAGGACTATCAGTACAGCAAGGACAACCGGATCGCACTGCCGGTCGCTGACTGAAGGCCGCGCGCGTCACGCGTTGCAGTTGGCGCGCACTTCCTCGATGCTGGTCGCACCGGCCAGAACCTTCAGGATCCCGTCCTGGCGAAGGGTGCGGAACTCGTTGGCCGACATCGCGGCGTGCTGCATCTGCTCGGGCCGTCCGTTGGTCTGGATCAGCCGGCGGATCGTGGCATCGTTCACCATCAGCTCGTGCAGCCCGAGGCGGCCCCGATAGCCGGTGCCCTCGCAGCGTGGGCACCCCGGAGCCTGGTAACGGAGCAGCCGGCCCTTCTCCCCGAAGCGACCCACCCACTCCTGACGCAGCGCGTCGATCGACGGACGCAGATCGGCCGGAAAGGCGTGGAGGTAGTCCTCCAGCAGTTCCTGGACATGATCCTCGGATGCGATCTCGACCTGGCGGCAATCCTTGCACAGGCGGCGCACGAGCCGCTGCGCCAGCACCGCGAGCAACGAATCGGCGAAATTGAACGGATCCATCCCGATGTCGAGCAGACGCGTGACGGTTTCAGGCGCACTGTTCGTATGCAGGGTGCTCAGCACGAGGTGCCCGGTCAGTGAAGCCTCGATCGCCATGCCCGCGGTTTCGTCATCCCGGATCTCGCCCACCATGATCACATCCGGGTCGGCGCGCAGGAAGGCGCGCAGCGCCTTGGCGAAGGTCCAGTCGATCTTCGGATTGACCTGTACCTGGCGCAGATCCGGGTTGCTGATCTCGATCGGATCCTCGGCCGTCCAGATCTTGCGATCGGGTGTGTTCAGGTGCTGCAGGACCGAATGCAGGGTCGTCGTCTTGCCCGAACCCGTCGGTCCGACACACAGCACCATGCCATAGGGGCGCTCGACCGATTCCCGGAGGAACTTCAGATTGCGTTCGGTAAGGCCAAGGGCATCGAGCGGCAGCGGCTTTGCCGAAGCCAGCAGCCGCATGACGACATCCTCTGCGCTACCCTGGGTCGGAATCGTCGCCACGCGCAGTTCCAGCGGATGCTGCGGCGAGAAGCGGCCAAATTCGATCTTTCCGTCCTGCGGCTTGCGCCGCTCCGAAATGTCCAGATCGCACATGATCTTGATGCGCGCCACCAGCGCCGAGCGATAGGTGTGCGGCAGTTCCATGTAGGGCTTGAGCTTGCCATCACGGCGGAAGCGGATGCGGATCTTGCGCCGTGATGGATGAGTCTCGATGTGGATGTCGGACACCCCCTGGGCGTGCGCATCGATGATCATGGTATTGATCAGACGCACCAGCGAGTTGTCCGACTGCTCGATCTGATCCTCCGAGGGCTCGTCCTCTCGGCTGCCAAGTTCGAGTGTCTCGAGCAGCCGGTTCGCATCCATCTCACCCGACTCTCCCCCTTGCACATCAAGCGCACCGCGCTCCCCGTCAGCCAGGCCATGGCGGGCGTAGCTCACCGCAATCGCCCGCTCCAGCACCTCGAGGTTCGCCAGTGCCGCAACCACCTTGGCCTGCAGCGTGAATTCGAGCTCATCGATGAGGTCACGCCGAGAGGGATCCTCCGCGGCGACCACGAGCAGGTGGTCGCGGAACACCAGCGGCAGGACCTTGAGCTTGCGCGCCAGCGCGAACGGTACGCAGCGCAAGGCATCGACCTCCACGGGAAAGGCTGCGGCATCGACGACCGGATAGCCCATCTTGCGCGCCAGCGCGATCTGCAGATTCTGCCGGGACAGTTGCCCGCTCTGCACGAGCAACTCGCCGAGCGGCACGGTTCGCTCCGATTTCTGACGCTCCAGGGTGCGTTCGAGTTGTTCGGCCGAAATCAGGCCGAGCGCCGTGAGCGCCTCTCCAATGCGTACCATCGGCATGCGCGCCTGCGCCTCGAGCGCTTCCAGCAGTTGATCGGGCTTGACGATCTCCTGGCTGACCAGATAATCGCCCAGCTTGCGATTGCGCAGGGCCTCCTGCTCACGCGCCGCCTCCTCCACCTGCTCGGGCGTGACCGCGCGCTGCTGCACGAGCACGTGTCCGATCGCCTCGCCGATGCGGAAGCCCACATGGGAATCGCCGGGATAGAACACCCGCTCGACCCCCTCCTCACCATCGAGCGGGTGAAACACGAAGACCCCCCGCGCCGTCTCGACGTGGCCGATCGTCGAACCCTCGACCTTGCTGCCGTCGGCGTACTCGACGCAATACCTCAGCGTCGGCCGGTAGTTCAGCAGTGCCGAACGATCGAGTTCATCCCGATCCTCGTGCCGCTGCAGGGCCGGCGCCGGATGCAACGGAGTCTTGAGCGTGAGGCGGCGGAACATCGCAAAGCGCAACGGCATGTTCACGCGCGAGCGCGGCACCTGGACCAGGGCGACGCCTTCGGACGGGTTCATCGACAGCAGCAGGCATTCGCGGACGTGGCCGTTCTCCCCTTCCACCTCGCACGGAACCGGTCCGACGACCGGTGTCCCCGATCGAAAACTGGCATAGGGTGGCGTAGGCCAGACGAAGGCCTGTCCTGTCGTGCCGACGCTTCGCGCTCCGGCCAGATCGGGTTCGCTCATCACAATTTCCTGCTTCGTTGATCGTTCAATCGAGCCCACCCGGAGACCGGTCATGTTCCTGCGTGCACAGCGACGGATGTTGTCCTCGATTCTGCCAAACGGCCCTCACCGCAGCAATCCGCGCAAGCCCTCGCGCAGCCGCTCCTTCGCGTCGCCCTTCGCATCTGCCTTCGACTCGCCCTTCGCGTCATCCGCAGCCCCATCCTTGGGTAGTTCCCCGGTACGAACCCCCAGCGCTTCCTTGAGCTTGCCTTCGACCTGCTCTCGAGCCCTCTCACGCACCGTGTCGCTGAGCAACGCTTCGACATCGAGTGCATAAGCTGGCGCGGCGAAGGTTCCGCCGACGCGAATCGGCACGGTCACGCGGCGCAACTCGGCGAGCTCGGCACCGCCCTGGCCTTCCAACGTCCCGACCAGGCTGGCGCCAATCCGGTAATCGATGCGCTCGCTCGCGAGATCGGCGCTGCCCTTGCCCGTCACCCGCAACAGCGGCGACTGCGCACGCAGATCCTCGTTGCGCATCACACCGCCATCGATCTGCACGGATCCGCTCAGCTCGGAAAAGTCGGTCTGATTCGGACCCGAAGCAGCCGGCACGGGTTGCCCCTTCAGGCGCGCCTGCGCCTCACGCAGCAACTGAGCGACATTGACGCCCTTGAGGGCGCCATCGGAAAACCGGAAGTCAAGCGCACCACCCAGGCTGCGCTTCATCGCATCAGCGTCGTTGCCACTCGCCTGCAGCTTCGCACTGAGGCGCGCGCGTCCGGTCAGACGCTCTTCACGTCCGCTCAGATCGCGCAGCAACGGGCCGACCGCCACCCCTTCGAGCGCTTCATCGATCTCGACCCTGAGCGCCTTGCCGCGCGCATCGAGCGTAACGCCCCCGCGAGCGCTTCCCTCGTAGAGCGTCGCCTCGATCGGCGCAATACGCAGCACGCCGCCTGTAGCCCGAACCACAAAGCGGACATCGTTCAGATGGAGTCCGCGAACCTTGAGACGGCCCGCCTCGAAGCGGCCGTCCAGATCCAGCGCACGCAGGCCGGACGCATCGATCGTCGCCACACCCGCCGTCGGCGCTGCATCCTTCGATGTTTCCACGACCTGCGGTGGCAGGTAGCGATCCAGGTCGATGCCATCGAGCTTCAGCGCAAAGCGCATCGCGCCCTTGGCGAGATCGGTCAACGCAAGCTCACCGCCAAGCACGCTGTCATCGAGGCGCAGCTCGATGTCGCGGACCGCAGCCGACCCCACCCCCGCCTCGAAAGCCGCATTCAGGCTGGCCCGCGCAAGCACCGCCGGGTCGGCGGTCGGCGGCAGCGCGAACCCGGCATTGTTCATCGCCTCTCGCGGATTGAACCCGGCGATGGCCACGGTTCCTGACAGTCGGGGCTGGCCGGCAAGATCGCGCCCTTCGAACCGCCCGCTCGCCACGATCCCGAATCCACGCAAGACCCAGTTGGGCGCCTCGATGCGGTTCGCCTTCAGATCGATCGTCAGGTCGGAATCGAGTGCCGCTTCGAGCCTTCCGCCGGGAAGCTCCTTTCCGTGCAAGGCCAGTCGCAGGGCGAGTTCGCGGATCGTCAGGCCGGCAAGCTGCGGGTCGACCAGGACTTCGCCGCTCAGATCCGCGCGACCGGTCAGCACCGGAGCCGTCGATGCCGCCTCGATCCCGAGCTTGACTGCGAACGGCTGGCCGGCCCGAATCGCTCCCGTGCTCAGGTCCAGTTGGCGCACCTCATGACGCGTGTTGGCCCGACGGTCCTCCCACGACACCCGGGCAGCCTCGATCTCGATGCCGCCCACGGTGAGCGCGGCGAGCAAACTCGTGTCGGGTCCGCGGTCGGTCGGCTGGTCCTGGCCGCCGCGCGGCTGCCCTCCCGTCGCAAGGTCCTCCCAGTTTCCGCGGCCATCCCGATCGCGTTCGAGATTGAGCTCGAAGCCTCCGAGTACGACGCGATCAACCTCGAGAGCCCCGGACAACAAGGGTTTGAGTCGTGCCCGCAGTTCGATCCGGCCGGCACGCGCAAAGGGCCGCTCATCGAAGCCAGCCGCATTGGCGAGCGCGACCTCGCCGACCCGCACCCCCAACCACGGGAAGACCGACAATCCGACCTCGCCTGCAATCGAAAGCTCGCGCCCGGTCCGCTCGCGCACCAGCTCCGAAATCCGGTCGCGATGATCGTTCGGATCGAAAACCCAGGTCAGGTAGGCAGCGAGCCCGCCACCGAGCACGACCAGGGCGCCCAGAACGATTGCAAGAAGCCGCAGCAGCATCTTCATGGGGCTTGCCTCTTTCGGGATCCGACATCTCCGCAGCCTAACAACCCCCCCCTGGATCCGCAAGGCGCAATGCTTCAGGCGGGAACGCGACCGGCGCACTACACTCATACGAGACGGAACGATCCAGTTCTCATGGAGCGATACCGATGCCGGATACGCTGCGCAGTAGGTTCGCACTGCTTCTGGTGCTCTTCGCGATGGTGCTGCCCGCACATTCGATCGCTGACGAGAGGTCCGGCGACGCCCCGGTGATCGCACTGCGGATCGAGGGCGCCATCGGACCGGCCACGGCAGACTACGTCTCGCGCGGCCTCGCCCACGCCAGGGAAAGCAATGCCCGGCTCGTGGTGCTCGAAATGGATACGCCCGGCGGCCTCGACACTGCGATGCGGGCGATCATCCGCGAGATCCTCGCATCTCCGATCCCGATCGCAAGCTACGTGAGCCCTGAGGGCGCGCGGGCCGCGAGTGCCGGAACCTTCCTCCTCTATGCAAGCCACGTCGCGGCAATGGCGCCAGCGACCAACCTGGGCGCGGCGACACCTGTGGCGATCGGTGCACCGGGCGGAGGCTCTGCCCCGGAACCGGAACGGGCGCGCGAGCCCGAAGACGCGAAGAAGCCTGCTTCAGGGGAGGGATCCGGCCGCACCGATGACCGGAATCCCCCGTCCCGTTCGGGGAATCCGATGAGCGACAAGATGACCAGCGATGCTGCCGCCTATCTGCGCAGTCTTGCGCAACTGCGTGGCCGCGACGCCGACTTCGCTGAACGCGCAGTCCGTGAAGCGGCCAGCATGACTGCCCGTGAAGCGCTCGAAGCAGGCGTGATCGACTTGCTCGCGACGAGCCTCGAGCACCTGCTCGATCAGCTCGACGGGCGCGAGATCGTGCTCGATTCGGGCAACACCGTCACGCTGGCCACCGCCGGCATGCAGATCGAGCGCCAGCAGCCGGACTGGCGCAACCGTGTCCTTGCATTGCTCTCGAATCCGCAGGTCGCGCTGGTGCTGATGATGATCGGCATCTACGGATTGTTCTTCGAGTTCACGAGCCCGGGCTTCGGGGTCCCGGGTGTGGCCGGAATGATCTGCCTGCTGATCGCAATGTACGCGTTCCAGTTGCTGCCCGTGAATTGGGCCGGCGTCGCGCTGATCGCGCTCGGCGCGGCGCTGATGCTGGCGGAAGCCTTTCTGCCAAGCTTCGGCGTGCTCGGGGTGGGCGGCATCATCGCCTTTGTTCTGGGCGGACTGTTCCTGTTCGATGGCGAGGTGCCCGGCTTCGGCCTCCCGCTTCCGTTCCTGATCGGGCTGGCGGTGGTCAGCGGCGGGCTCCTCCTGGCGATCGGCGGATTCGCCGTGCGGGCGCGCAAGAGACGGATCGTGAGCGGGCGCGAGGAGATGCTCGGCGCAGCAGGAACCGTCACGACGGTCGAGCCGGATCAGATCTATGCGCACGTTCGTGGCGAACGCTGGCGCGTACATGCGAACGATGACCTGCGTCCCGGCGACGCCGTCCGCGTCAGGTCGATCAAGGGCCTGACTCTCGAAGTCGAACGCGCCGCCGATGACAGATTCGAACCCGACGACCCAAGGAGGAGCCCACCATGATCCCCGAATTCAACCTGGGCCTCGGCACCGTGCTGATCATCCTGATCGCACTCGTGCTGAGTGCGCTGCGCATCCTGCGCGAGTACGAGCGCGGCGTGATCTTCATGCTGGGCCGCTTCTGGAAGGTAAAGGGCCCCGGCCTGATCATCGTGATTCCGGGGCTGCAGCAGATGGTCAAGGTCGACCTGCGCGTCGTGACGATGGACGTACCCAGCCAGGATGTGATCTCGCGCGACAACGTGTCGGTCAAGGTCAATGCAGTGCTCTACTTCCGCGTCGTTGACCCGGAGAAGGCGATCATCCAGGTCGAGCACTACTTCGAGGCGACCAGCCAGCTCGCCCAGACCACACTGCGGGCGGTCCTTGGCAAGCACGAACTGGACGAGATGCTGTCCGAACGCGAGAAGCTCAACCTCGATGTGCAGCAGATCCTCGACTCACAGACCGATGCGTGGGGGATCAAGGTCACCAACGTCGAGATCAAGCACATCGACCTCAACGAAACGATGGTGCGCGCGATCGCCCGTCAGGCCGAGGCCGAACGCGAACGGCGCGCCAAGGTCATCCACGCCGAGGGCGAGAAGCAAGCCGCCCAGACGCTTCTCGAAGCGGCCGAGATGCTGGCGCGCGAGCCGGCAGCGATGCAGCTTCGCTACCTGCAGACCCTGACTCAGGTTGCTGGCGACAAGACCTCGACGCTGGTCTTCCCGGTCCCGGTCGACCTCATCCAGAACCTGCTTCGCCCGAAATCTGGCGCCCCGAACCCGCCTCCCCGAAGCGGGGCCGGCAGTTGAGCGATCAGGGCAGTGACATCGCAAGCGCAAGTGGCAGGAACAGCAGCGCGGACAGGTTGCCGATCAGGACCATCGAGGCCACGACGCCGGGCTCCTGCTGGTAGCGCTCGGCGAACATGTAGTTGAGCACCGCCGGCGGCAGCGCACCGAACACCAGCAGCAGCGCCTGCTGCTGCGGCGGAAGCTCGATCACGAGCATCACCGCGAGCGCGAGCAGCATGCCCACGATCGGACGCGCGGCCGCCACGTAGAGTCCGGCCCCGAGCGAGGCGATGCGCGAGTCGGTGAGTCGCACACCGAGCGCGAACAACATCAGCGGAATCGAGATCTCCCCAAGCATGCGGATTGCGGTCATCAGCGGCGGCCAGACCTCGATCCCGACCAGGCCCACCGCAAGTCCGCTCAGCGTCGCGAGCACCGAAGGCACTTTCCACACCGTCCAGATCCTGACCCGATGATCGAGCAGCCAGGCACCGAACGAGAAATGCAGCAGGTTCGACACCATGAACATGACCACTGCCGGCGCCAGCGCGAGATCGCCGAATGCGAGCACCGCCAGCGGCAGTCCGAGGTTGCCGCAATTGTTGAACATCATCGGCGGCACGATCGTCCGCGACGCGATTCCCGCAACCCACGCCAACGCCCAGCCCGCCAGACCCGATCCGACGACGACGACCAGCGTCGCCACCGTCAGCGGCAGAAACTCGGTGATCTGGAACTCCTTGTTCACCAGTGCAGCAAAGACCAGCGCCGGCACGAACACGTCCATGTTCAGCTTGTTCGCATGCGAGAGGTCCGGTCGCATGCGCTTGCCGACGAAGTATCCGAGCGCGGTGATGCCGAACAACGGAAAGAGGATGGCGATGATCCGGATCAACATGGCGGACAGGACATGTGTTGCAGGGGCAGCAAGGACGGCACGCCCGGTCGCAGTCGAGCAGGAGCGCCGGCGGTGTCCGCTCCCCGTCGATTACAGGACGTAGCGCGCAAGATCCTCGCGCTGGGCAAGAACATCCAGCCGCGCATCGACGTAAGCCGCGTCGACCTCGACACGGCCGAACCCAGGCTTGCCGGCATCGAAGGAAACCTCTTCGAGGAGCTTCTCCATCACCGTGTAGAGCCTGCGCGCACCGATGTTCTCGGTCCGTTCGTTGACCTGGAAAGCGATCTCGGCCAGACGCCGGATACCTTCTGAGGTGAAGCTCAGATCAACGCTGTCGGTGGCCAGCAGGGCCTGGTACTGGCGGACCAGGCAGGCGTCGGTGCCCGTGAGGATGCGCTCGAAATCCCCGACCGACAGGCTCTCCAGCTCGACCCGGATCGGAAAGCGGCCCTGCAGTTCGGGAATCAGGTCGCTCGGCTTGGAAAGATGAAAAGCACCGCTGGCGATGAAGAGGATGTGATCAGTCTTGATCATGCCAAACTTGGTCGACACCGTAGTGCCCTCGACCAGCGGCAGGAGGTCGCGCTGCACACCCTGGCGCGAAACGTCCGCTCCGTGCCCGTCGGAGCGCGCGGCAATCTTGTCGATCTCGTCAAGGAACACGATGCCGTTCTGCTCGACCGCGCGCACCGCTTCCGCCTTGACCTCCTCGTCGTTGATCATGCGGGCGGCCTCTTCGTCAGCAAGCGCCTTGAGCGCATCGGCAATGCGCATCTTGCGCAGCTTCTTCTTGCCACCGCCCAGGTTCTGGAACATGCCCTGAATCTGCTGCGTGAGTTCCTCCATGCCCGGCGGCGCGAAGATCTCGGCCGTCACCGCATGCGCTGCCATCTCGATCTCGATCTCCTTGTCGTCCAGCTCGCCCTCGCGCAGGCGCTTGCGGAACTTCTGCCGCGTCGCCGACTCCTGGCCGTCCCCCGCCCCGGCCTCGAACCCGGTCGGTCGTGCAGGCGGCAGCAGGGCATCGAGCACGCGATCCTCGGCCGCATCCAGGGCGCGGTCCCGCACCGAGCGCATTGCGTGCTCGCGCCCGTCCTTGACGGCGATTTCCACCAGATCGCGGACGATGGTCTCGACGTCGCGACCGACGTAACCGACCTCGGTGAACTTCGTTGCCTCGATCTTGATGAACGGCGCATTCGCCAGGCGGGCCAGACGGCGTGCAATCTCGGTCTTGCCGACACCGGTCGGGCCGATCATGAGGATGTTCTTCGGGGTGATCTCGCTCCTGAGCGGCTCATCGACCTGGGCCCGCCGCCAGCGGTTGCGCAGCGCGATGGCGACAGCCTTCTTGGCCTTGCCCTGTCCGACGATGTGCTTGTCGAGTTCGGAGACGATCTCCGGCGGGGTCATCTGGGTCACGCTTCAAGTACCTCGATCACATGACTCTGGTTGGTGTAAATGCACAGATCTCCTGCGATCTGCAGCGACTTTGAAACGATCTCCTCGGGCGGAAGGTCGGTATTCTCCAGCAGCGCGCGGGCCGCCGACTGCGCGTAGGCGCCGCCGCTGCCGATCGCGACGATCCCGAACTCGGGTTCGAGCACGTCACCGTTGCCCGTGATCACGAGCGAGTTGTCCGGATCTGCGACCGCAAGCATCGCCTCCAGACGGCGCAGCATGCGATCGGTGCGCCAGTCCTTCGCCAGCTCCACGGCACTGCGCAACAGGTTGCCCTGGTGCTTCTCGAGCTTCGCCTCGAAACGCTCGAACAAGGTGAAGGCATCGGCCGTGCCGCCCGCGAACCCGGCAAGGATCCGCCCCTGATACAAGGTGCGCACCTTACGGGCCGTCGACTTGATGACGATGTTGCCCAGAGTCACCTGCCCATCACCGCCCAGCGCAACGCGCCGGCCCCGGCGTACGGAGAGGATGGTGGTACCGCGATACTGCTCCATGATGCGCTTCCTTGAGAGAATTTGTCCGTCCGATCCCCGGGGCGGGCGTACGAACACGCCACATGCCCGCTGCAGCGTTGCCGTCAGGAGCGCAACAGAACCTGGGCGACCTGCTCCACGCCCATCACCCTGAGCAGGGCAGCAACCATCGCGTTGACGTTGACGAGGCTGACCAGCTTGCCCTGCCCGCGCAGGGTCGCAAGGATGTTGAACAAGGTTCCGGCGCTGACGAAGTCGAGCCGCCGCAGGTGACTGCAGTCGACCTGAACCGTCTGACGATCCGCCGCAAATGCCGCCAGCTTGCGGATGCTGTCGTTGTTTGCGCTGGTCAACTCCCCTTCGAGGCTGATCGTGTCCGCAACCGGAGCGCTCTCCGGAACGACCTCTTCAGCTTCAGGCTCAGCCATCATTTCGGGATTCCATGACGGCGGGGATTCCTCGAACGTCACCGCGTAATCGACCGCAAGATCCTCGAAGCGTTCCTGCTCGCCGTTGTGCTGAAGCAGCTCCAGCATCAGCAACCAGGTGTCACGCCCTTCGCGAACGCCCGGCCGGATCTGCCCGGACAGCATCGATATGAGCTGTCCGCAATTGAGCAACTTCACCTTTACGCGCTCCGACGCGAACGTCCTCAGCAACTGCGAGAGCAGCGCACAGCCCGTGTCGTCCACGCTGCGCAGGCGCTTCAGATCGATCCGGATCCTTGCCGTCTTCAGGCCCACCATCTCCATCTGCTTGAACTGAGGTGCTGCCTGGCCCGAAAGCGCGCCCGACAGATTTACCAGCGGAGCGACATCGGATTTGCGTGCCGACTGCCGTGCACTCGACAGGTCCACCCATGGCGGAGGCGAACGCTCGAAGCGTGTCGCATAGTCGAGCACCCGAGACTCGAAGCGCTCACGCTGCCCGGTGAGCCTGTACAGATCGAGCAGCATCATCCACAACCCTTCGCCGGCCGCCTGCTTCTCATCCGCGAGCACTGCGTCGAGGAGGGCCTCGGCTTCACGGGCACTGCCGTTCGCGTAGAGCACGGCGACCTCCTCGAAGGCCGCTCCGATACCTGAACTGAGTTCCTGGACCTCGACCATGTCGGCGCAATCGGCCAGCGCACGCGAGATATCCGCACCCGAAAAATCAATCGTCGACAGATCCGTGCGGGCCAGACGATCAGCACTGCTGCCAGCCCCAGCCTTCTGCCCTGCAGCCGCGGGAGGCACGCCAGGGGGTTTTTTTCCGAAAAAACCAGCAACCACGCTAGAACCTGTCTGAAAGATGCAATGTTGTACGCAGTGGACCAGGCGGAAGGATAGCACTTGGCGCCAGATCCTGCGCGGCCAAGGCGATTGCGGGATTCAAACCGCGGTGGCGTCACCCGGTCTGGACCCGATCCGGAGTCGCTGGCGGAAGGCTCTGGTCGATCTGCGATTCACTTTCGCGCGTCGTTACCGGCAGTTACCATTTGCAGCGCATCTCATAGTGCAAGGGCGCAACATGGCGCAGCCGCTCGGATAGAATGCGCGCATGTCGAACCCCGAAGCCTGCGCCCCCCCTCCCCGCACCGAATCGGGTGGTTCGGCACTGACTGTCCGGGTCTACTATGAAGATACCGACGCAGCAGGCGTCGTCTACTATGCCAATTACCTGCGCTATTGCGAGCGAGCCCGCACCGAATGGCTGCGCACGCTCGGCTACAGCCAGCAGGCGCTCCTCGAGAACCACGCCATCGCCTTCGTCGTTCGTTCGATCGAGGCGCAGTTCCTCGCTCCGGCACGGCTGGACGACACGCTCGAGATCATGACCACGGTACTGAGGCTCGGCGGCGCGAGCCTGAGTTTTTCGCAGCGGATCGTACGCAACCACAGCCCGATCTTCACTGCCCAGGTCGGCATTGCGTGCGTGGACCAGCGCAGCGGACGGCCGATTCCCATCCCGTCCGGGCTCAAGACAAGAATTCGCACGACCCTCCAAGAAGCTACTCCATGACTGTCACCGACAACCTGTCGATCCTGTACCTGATCGGTCAGGCAAGCCTGCTCGTCCAGCTCGTCATGGCACTGCTTGCCGGACTCTCGCTTGTCTCCTGGTACTGGATCTTCCGCAAGTGGTTCCAGATCCGCTCGGCACGACGCAGCACGGAGAGCTTCGAGCGGGATTTCTGGAGCGGCGCCGACCTCGGGGCGCTGTTCCAGTCGGCGAGCGCCAACCGTCACGAATGTGGCGGCATGGAGCGCATCTTCGAGGCCGGTTACCGTGAGTTCACGAAATTGCGCGCAAAGAGCCACGATCAGGGCGCGATCATCGATGGTGCCAGGCGGGCAATGCGTGCGACCCACCAGCGCGAGATGGACGATCTCGAAGCCCATCTCGCCTTTTTGGCCACCGTCGGTTCCGTTTCGCCGTACATAGGCCTGCTCGGCACCGTGTGGGGCATCATGAACGCCTTCCGCGGTCTCGCGAACGTCAGCTCGGCGACCCTCGCGCAGGTCGCCCCGGGCATCGCCGAGGCGCTCGTGGCCACCGCGATCGGACTCTTCGCCGCGATTCCGGCCGTCGTCGCGTACAACCGCTTCACGCACGACATCGACCGGGTCGGCATCCGCTTCGAGAGCTTCATGGAGGAGTTCTCGAACATCCTGCAGCGACACCTGCGCTAGACGAGGAATCGCGTCCGATGCGCCCGCGCCGCCTCATGAACCAGATCAACGTCGTGCCCTACATCGACGTGATGCTGGTATTGCTCGTGATCTTCATGGTCACGGCACCGATGATCCAGACCGGCACGGTCGATCTGCCGTCAGTGGCCGACGTGCGGCAACCTCCGTCCGAAGCACTCTATGTGATCGTCAAGAAGGACGGACGTCTCGCCCTCAAGGCGAGTGGCGCCGCACCTGAGCAGGTACTTTCCGCCTCGGAGCTGCAACGCGAGCTGGCGCACGCGATCGAACGCGACCCTGCACGCTCGGTCGTCGTCGCAGCCGACCGGAACGTCGCCTACGAGAAGGTCATGGACACCCTCAACGGACTGCGCGTGGCCGGTTTCCAGAAGGTCGGCCTCCAGACCCAGACCGGAAGCGCCCGACAATGACCGATGCCCCGCGGCTCGAGGGCCGCGCGCCCCCCGGCAGATGGGCGTCGATGGCGCTTACGGTGGTTGTCCATCTGGCGCTGATCGCGTTCCTCTTTCTCGGCGTGAAGTGGGAAACGCGTGCGCCCGCGTCGCTCGAGGTCGACCTCGTCGCGGCGCCGGCACCCAGCGCTCGCCCGACGCCGGTCCCGGCACCAAAGCCCGAACCAAAGCCTGAACCGAAGCCTGAACCGAAGCCTGAACCGAAGCCTGAACCGAAGCCTGAGCCGAAGCCTGAGCCGAAGCCCGAACCGAAGCCTGAACCGAAGCCTGAACCGAAGCCTGAACCGAAGCCTGAACCGA
>JAHDYG010000006.1:0-89060 GCA_023383815.1 Rhodocyclaceae bacterium | reverse complement strand
GAACCGAAGCCTGAACCGAAGCCTGAACCGAAGCCTGAACCGAAGCCTGAACCGAAGCCTGAGCCGAAGCCCGAGATCGCGACGAAGGCCCCGGAGCCGAAGCCCGAACCCAAGCCGGAGCCGAAGCCGAAGCCGCGGCCGAAACCGGAACCAAAACCTGAGCCAAAGCCGGCCCCGAAATCCGAGGCGAAACCGGCGGATCCGGCGACCGACGACTATTTCGCGCAACGGCTGGCGCAGGATCTCGAGCGCACCCAGATCGAGCGCATGATGCAAGGCGAACCCAGCACACGCCCGACCGCAACTCCCGCCACTCAAGCGGGACTGGCGGACTATCAGGCCCGCATCGCCGCCAAGGTGCGTGGCAACCTGATGCGCCCGCCCGGTCTCGAAGGCAACCCGGAAGCGGTGTTCATGGTCCGCCAGCATCCCGATGGCAGCGTAGTCAGCGTCCGGCTCGTGCGTTCCTCAGGTGTGCCCGCGCTCGACGACGCAATCGAGCGCGCGATCCTGCGCTCCAGTCCGCTGCCGCTGCCGGCTGCGAACGAACTCTTCCGGGCCGACCTCGAACTGAAGTTCCGCCCCAACGAGCAGCCTTGATCGCACTTCGACCGACGACGACCGGAAGATGTCCCAGGAAATGCGTTCGCTATAATTCCAGGATCTCCTGACGAGCCAACAGACCCATGACCCAGTTCCTCACCTCCCTTCGCACCGCGCTTGCGCTGCTCCTGTGGGCGCTTGCGATTCCGGTTCATGCCCAGCTTTCGATCGAGATCACCGGCGCTGGGGCAACCCGCTTCCCGGTTGCGATTCCGTTGCTCGAGAGGGAAGCCTCGTTGCCGCGCAGCATCACCGACGTGGTACGCGCTGACCTGGAGCGCAGCGGACTCTTCAGCCTGGTCGACATGGGCCTCGTTGCACTGCCCGAAGCGGCGATTCCCGATCTGCAGGGGCTGCGCCAGCGCGGCGCCGACGCCGTGCTCACCGGTAGCGTGACACCGCTCTCGGATGGCCGTCACGACATCCGCGTACGGCTTTTCGATACCCAGAAGGGGCTGGAGATCGGCGCCATCGCAATGCGCATCGCACCGGCCCAGAGCCGTGCGACCGCGCACCGGATCGCCGATTTCATCTACGAGAAGCTCACCGGCCAGCCAGGCTATTTTTCGACGCGGATCGCCTATGTAGTCAAGAGCGGGCAGCGCTACGAACTGCAGGTCGCCGACGCAGATGGCGAAAATCCACAGACTGCACTCGTTTCGCGCGAACCGATCATTTCTCCCGCATGGGCGCCCGACGGTCAGCGCCTCGCTTATGTTTCATTCGAAGCCAAGAAGCCCATCATCTACGTCCACCACCTACCGACCGGTCAGCGCCAGGTCGTCGCCAACTTCCGCGGTTCGAACTCCGCTCCCGCCTGGTCTCCAGACGGGCAGCGACTGGCGGTAGTGCTGACCAAGGATGGTCCATCACAGATCTATCTGGTCAACGCCGACGGCTCCGGCGTACGGCGGCTGATGACTTCCTCCGGGATCGACACGGAACCAGCCTGGTCGGCCGACGGCCAGTGGATCTATTTCACGTCCGACCGCGGTGGCGGCGCCCAGATCTACCGCGTGCCCACAAGCGGCGGCACTGCCCAGCGGGTAACACTGGAAGGCAGCTACAACGTCACTCCGCGCCCTTCTCCGGACGGGCGCAGCCTAGCCTTCGTCACCCGAAATGACCGCGGCTTTCAGCTCGCGATCATGGAACTCGCTAGCCGCCAGACGACGATCCTGACCGACTCCGTGCGCGACGAGTCGCCGAGTTTCGCACCGAACGGCCGAATGCTCTTGTATGCCTCGGAGATCGGGAACCGCGGTGTCCTCGCGGCAGTCTCAGCCGATCGGCGAGTCAGCCAACGTCTTTCCGTGCAGGCCGCCGATGTGCGCGAGCCCGCCTGGGGCCCCCTGCCCCGTCCCTGATGCAGTCCAACCCACAAACCTGAAAATGGAAATCCAGATGAAACGCCTCATTCTCCCGGTCCTCCTCTCTACCCTGCTCGTCGCCTGCGGCGGCACCGGCGGTACCCAGCAGGGCGGCGCGGCCGTCGACGACCGCTCGGCCACGACGGGCGTCGCCACCGTGAACGCGTCGGATGTCTCGGGCGCTGGAATCGCCGCGCTGACAGACCCGAACAACATCCTGTCGAAGCGCAGCGTGTACTTCGATTTCGATCAGTTCGTGATCCGTTCCGAGTTCCAGTCCCAGCTGCAGGCCCATGCCGGCTTTCTCGCGCAGAATCCGCAGATGCGCATGCTGGTGCAGGGAAATGCCGACGAACGGGGCAGCCGCGAGTACAATCTCGCCTTGGGCCAGAAGCGTGCCGAGGCGGTCAAGCAGGCGCTGGTCCTGATGGGCGCGCGCGAGACCCAGGTCGAATCGGTCAGCCTCGGCGAGGAAAAGCCCCGTTGCCTCGAACGCACGGAAAGCTGCTATGCCGAGAACCGCCGCGGTGACATGCTCTACTCAGGCGAATTCTGATGAATAAACTGCTCCCGGCTGTCGTGTGTGCAGCTCTTGCATCGATCCTGTTGCCAAGCGCCCATGCGCAGATGTTCGGCGGCGACGATCAGGCGCGGCGCCAGATCGTCGAGACCCGCCAGGAGCTCGGGACACGGATCGACGCGGTCGGCCGGGGGCAGTTGGAACTCGCCAACCAGAACGAGATGCTGCGCGCCGAGGTGGCGAAACTGCGTGGTCAGATCGAAGTGCTCACGCACGAGCTCGAGTCTCTCAAGCAACGCCAGCGCGATTTCTACGTCGACCTCGACGACCGCCTGCGTCGCATCGAACAGCCTGGACAGTTGGCAGCATCACCTGGCACCGAGACCGGATCCGGTGGCGCGAGTGCGCCGGCAGGCAGCGAAGCAGCGAGCTATGAAGCCGCACTGGGGTTGCTCAAAGGCGGTCAAAGCACTGAAGCGCTGGCCGCCTTCAAGCAGTTCATCGTGCAGTTTCCGCGCAGTCCGATGATGCCCGGCGCGACCTTCTGGGCAGGGAACGCAGCACTTCAGGCCAAGGAGGTTGCTGCCGCTCAGAACTACTTTCAGACCGTGCTCAACAACTGGCCCAACGATGCCATCGCCTCCGACGCGATGCTCGGGCTGGCGAACAGTCAGCAGCTGATGGGCGAGGCGCGTTCGGCACAGGAGACGCTGCGCCAGATCGTCGCCCGCTACCCTGGCAGCTCTGCCGCCCAGGTCGCCACTCAACGACTGTCGTCGACTCAGCGGTGAGCACCGGTGGTCCAGCCGCGCTTCGCACGTCTGCGAGGCTGCGGATCAGCGAAGTATTCGCATCGATCCAGGGAGAGTCCACGCGCACCGGGTTGCCAACGGTCTTTGTCCGCCTGACGGGATGTCCGCTGCGCTGCGTATGGTGCGACACGGAGTACGCTTTTCAGGGCGGGCAGCTGCGAGAAGTCTCCGATGTACTCGCCGAGGTGGCATGCCACGGGCTTCGTCATGTCTGCGTCACCGGGGGTGAGCCACTCGCACAGAAGGCTTGCCTGCTGCTGCTCACTGCGCTCTGTGATGCAGGGCATTCCGTGTCGCTGGAAACCAGCGGGGCGCTCGACGTCAGCGAGGTCGATCCACGCGTTTCGCGGATCATGGATCTCAAGGCCCCCGGCTCGGGCGAGTCCGAGCGCAACCTGCTCGAAAACCTCGCTTCGCTTCGGCCCGACGACGAGATCAAGATCGTTCTGGCCGATGAGGGCGACTACCTCTGGGCACGCACCCAGATCGACACCCTCGCTCTGGCCACGCGCTGCGCGGTGCTGCTTTCTCCGGTTCAGGGACGCCTCGATCCCGCGCAGCTGGCCGAATGGATCGTTCGCGACCGCCTGCCCGTGCGCTTGCAGCTTCAGCTGCACAAGATTCTCTGGAACGACACCCGCGGGCGCTGAAACGAGGTCGAACGATGCCCTCTCGCAAACCTGCCGTCATCCTGCTCTCGGGTGGACTCGACTCGGCGACCTGCCTGGCGATCGCGCGCGCTGAAGGGTTCACGTGCCATGCCCTGTCGGTGGCGTACGGCCAGCGTCATGCGGCAGAACTCACCGCATCGAGGCGCGTCGCCCAGGCACTCGGCGCGCACGAACATCGGCTCGCAAGTGTCGGGCTCGGTCAGTTCGGCGGCTCTGCCCTGACCGATGCGAGCATCGACATCCCGGTAGACGGGCCCGGAGGCGGCATTCCCTCCACCTACGTGCCCGCGCGCAACACCGTGATGCTTTCGATGGCGCTTGCATGGGCCGAAATCCTGCAGTCTGGCGACATCTTCATCGGCGTCAACGCAGTCGATTACTCGGGATACCCAGACTGTCGGCCCGAGTTCATCCGCGCCTTTGAGGCAATGGCCAATCTCGCCACGCGATCTGGAGTCGAGGGCCAGCACCTGAAAGTTCACGCTCCGCTGATGCATCTCTCGAAGGCCGACATCATCCGGCGCGGACTCGCGCTTGGCGTCCGCTACGAACAGACCGTGTCATGCTATCAGGCTGACGAATCAGGCCGTGCCTGCGGCGTGTGCGATGCGTGCCGGCTGCGCCGGGAAGGCTTCACCGCCGCTGGTGTGGCTGATCCGACCCGATACCGTTAGTTCTCGGTCGCGCTGATAGAATCACCGCACCCTTCGAACCCACCGTCCCGCCCTACATGGTCGAAGAACCCGTGGTCGCCGCTTCCTTGATTGCCTGGCTCGCGTTCGCACTCGGCCTGGTGTTCGGGTATGTCGGCAACCGCTCGAGCTTCTGCACGATGGGTGCCGTCTCCGACATCGTGAACATGGGTGACTGGACGCGCATGCGCATGTGGATGCTGGCGATCGGCGTTGCGATCCTGGGTACGGCGGCCCTGCGTCTGGGCGGCTGGTTCGATCCGTCCTCGACGATCTACGGCGGGACGCGGCTGATGTGGCTTTCGCACCTCACGGGCGGTGCGCTCTTCGGCGTAGGCATGACGCTCGCGTCCGGTTGCGGCAGCAAGACCCTGATCCGGATAGGCGGCGGCAACCTGAAATCCCTGATTGTCTTTGTCTTCATGGGCCTCGCCGCGTACATGACGCTGCGCGGGCTCTTCGGCACCTGGCGCGTAGCCTGGCTCGACCCGGTCGCGCTGCAGCTTGGCAGCGCGCAGGATCTGCCTTCGCTGCTGACCGGCTTCGGCCTGGCGCGTGAATCCGCGATCCTGGGTGCCGCAGCCGCCATCGGAGGCGGACTTCTGGTGTTCGGACTGGCGAGCCGCGAAGCACGCGAAGCAGAAACGCTCGCGGGCGGACTCGTCATCGGCGCCCTGACCGTTGCCGGCTGGTACGTCACGGCGCACATCGGCTACGTCGCAGAGCACCCACTCACGCTGGAACCCGCATTCATCGGCACCAACAGCGGCCGGGCCGAATCCTTCTCTTTCGTCGCACCGGTCGCGTACACGCTTGAACTGCTGATGCTGTGGAGCGACACCACGCGCATCGTCACCTTCGGTATCGCGGGCAGCCTCGGGCTGGTGGTCGGCTCGGCGGTGTACGCACTGACGTCGCGAACCTTCCGCATCGAGTCCTTCAATAGCGCCGACGACCTGGTCCGCCATCTCATCGGAGCCGTTCTGATGGGGTTTGGCGGCGTCACCGCTCTCGGCTGCACGATCGGCCAGGGCGTGAGCGGTTTTTCGACCCTCGCGCTGGGTTCGATCCTGACTACCGCGTCAATCATCGCCGGAGCCGCGGCAACGATGAAGGTCCAGTACTGGCTGATGATGCGCGAAGCCTGAAGCGGCCTTCCAGCACGACCTGGCACTTTGCAACGGGACCGGCCACACCTCTCCGCCGCGCGCCTTCCCGCATGTTCTGCCCAACGCCTGCACCCCATTTCGACGCTTGACAAGAAAGTCATGCGAACGTATGTTTCAAACGTTCGTTTACTTCCGTCACCCGTCGCTTCCCGGCGACGCCACTCCGAGGTTGCCCCACGATGCCCGAATACAAGGCCCCGCTGCGCGATATCCGCTTCGTCCGCAACGAAGTGCTCGACTACGAAGCCCACTATCAGAGCCTTCCTGCCTGCCAGGAAGCGAGCCCCGACATGGTCGACGCGATCCTCGAAGAGGGCGCCCGCTTCTGCGAGGAAGTCATTGCGCCGCTCAACCGGGTCGGCGACACCGAGGGCTGCACCTGGTCGCCCGAAGGCGTGACCACTCCGACCGGCTTCAAGGAAGCCTACCGCCAGTATGTCGAAGGCGGCTGGCCGAGTCTTGCGCACGATCCAGCCCACGGGGGCCAGGGCCTGCCCGAATCGCTCGGTCTCGTCCTGAGCGAACTGACCGGTCAGGCAAACTGGGCCTGGGGCATGTACCCCGGTCTGTCGCACGGCGCGATGAATACGCTCACCGCGCACGGCACCGACGAGCAGAAGCACACCTACCTGACGAAGCTCGTCTCGGGCGAATGGACCGGCACGATGTGCCTGACCGAACCGCATTGCGGCACCGACCTGGGGCTGCTGCGCACGCGCGCCGAGCCGCAGGCCGACGGCAGCTATCGCGTCACCGGCACCAAGATCTTCATTTCGGCCGGTGAGCACGACATGGCCGAGAACATCGTGCACATCGTACTCGCCCGCCTGCCCGATGCGCCCGGCGGCACCAAGGGCATCTCGCTCTTCATCGTGCCCAAGTGCCTGCCCGCCGCCGACGGCAGTGCCGGCGAGCGCAATGCCGTATCCTGCGGTTCGATCGAGCACAAGATGGGCATCCACGGCAACGCCACCTGCGTGCTGAACTTCGACGGCGCCACCGGCTACCTGATCGGGCCGCCGAACAAGGGCCTGAACTGCATGTTCACCTTCATGAACACCGCCCGCCTCGGCACTGCGATCCAGGGGCTCGCGCACGCCGAGATCGGCTTCCAGGGAGGCCTGCGTTATGCCCGCGAACGCCTGCAGATGCGCTCGCTGTCCGGCCCCAAGGCACCCGACAAGCCCGCCGACCCGATCATCGTGCACCCCGACGTGCGGCGCATGCTGCTCACCACGAAGGCATTCGCGGAAGGCTCGCGCGCGATGGTGTACTTCACTGCCAAGCAGGTCGACATCGTCAAGTACAGCCCGGACCCCGAAGCCCGCGAGCGGGCCGACGCGCTGCTTGCCTTCCTGACTCCGATCGCCAAGGCCTTCATGACGGAAGCCGGCTTCGAGGCAGCCAACCTCGGTCTTCAGATCTACGGCGGTCACGGTTACATCGCCGAATGGGGCATGGAGCAGAACGTGCGCGACGCCCGGATCTCGATGCTCTATGAAGGCACGACCGGCGTGCAGGCACTCGATCTGCTCGGCCGCAAGGTCTTGCAGACCCAGGGCGAAGCGCTCAAGGGCTTTACGAAGATCGTACACAGATTCTGCCAGGCCCATGAGGGCGACCAGGCACTCGGCGAGTTCGTCGCACCGCTTGCGAAGCTCAATCGCGAATGGGGAGAGCTGACGATGAAGATCGGCATGGCGGCGATGAAGAACCCGGAGGAAGTCGGCGCGGCCTCGTTCGACTACCTGATGTACTCGGGCTACGTCTGCCTCGCCTACTTCTGGGCTGACATGGCTCGGGTCGCCGCCGCCAAGCTCGCCACCGGCAGCGGCGACGCAGCCTTCTACACAGCCAAGCTGCAGACCGCCCGCTTCTACTACCAGCGCATCCTGCCGCGTACACGTGCACACGTCGAAACCATGCTTTCGGGGGCTGGCAACCTGATGTCGATGGCCGAGTCCGACTTCGCACTCGATTTCTGAGCGCAGCCTGCGCTCAGCCCCGCGGCCGCCCGCCGGATCTCCCGGCTGGCGGCCGTAATTTCTCAGCGAGACAGCGGCCCCGCGCTTCGGGTATCTTCACCGCTTCATGAGCCCCGAACGCCGCATCGCCCATCTCGACATGGACGCCTTCTTTGCGTCGGTCGAATTGCTGCGCTATCCGGAACTGTGTGGCAAGCCGGTCGTGGTCGGCGGACGCGCGATCGATCGTCCGACCCTGGCACCCGACGGCACGCTCGCCTTTGCACGCTTGAGCGGCTACGTCGGTCGCGGCGTCATCACCACCGCCACCTACGAAGCGCGCGCCTTCGGCGTGAGTTCGGGCATGGGCCTGATGAAGGCCGCCCGGCTTGCGCCCGACGCCCTCCTGCTGCCGGCGGATTTCGACGCCTACCGCCACTACTCGCGACGGTTCAAATCCGCCGTCGCGACGATCGCCCCCGAGATCGAAGACCGCGGCATCGACGAGATCTACCTCGATCTGACGCCCCTGCCAGAGGAGAGCCTTGTCCTCGCCCACCGCATCAAGGCCGCCGTGCGTGAAGCGACCGGCCTGTCGTGCTCGATCGGAATCGCGCCCAACAAGCTGCTCGCGAAGATCGGTTCCGACCTCGACAAACCCGACGGCACCACGCTGCTGAGCCCGGCCGATCTACCCACCCGGATCTGGCCGTTGCCGGTGCGCAAGATCAACGGCGTCGGACCCAAGGCCGCCGCGCGCCTGGCATCCCTGGGTATCAACACCATCGCCGAACTCGCCCGCGCCGATGTCGAAATCCTGCAGGCCCATTTTGGCCGCAGCTACGCAGCGTGGCTCAACGCCTCGGCCCACGGTCTCGACGACCGTCCGGTCGTCACGACCTCCGAACCGCGTTCGATCAGCCGGGAAACCACCTTCGACCGCGATCTGCATGCCGTGCACGATCGCGCCCTGCTCTCCGGAATCTTCACCGAGCTCTGCACGCGCGTCGCGGCAGACCTGCGGCGCAAGGGCTATGTCGGGCGAGGGATCGGCATCAAGCTGCGCTATCAGGATTTCCGCACCCTCACGCGCGACCACACCCTCACCGAACCCACCGACGATCCCGGCGTCATCCGTCGTGCAGCCGGCGAATGCCTGCGCCGCGCGCCACTCGATCAACGGCTGCGCCTGCTCGGCGTGCGGGTCGGTACCCTCACGCCGGCCTCGTCGCAGCCCGCGCTTCGCCCGCCTGCACTGCAGGGCGAGCTGCCGTTCTAGCGACGAAACCGGGAAAGAGATCCCGCTGGACGGCGCATTCATCTGCCAGCCGCTGGCCTTGCGGATCTTCATCACCGCAGTGCGCAGGAACGCGGAAAGCAGGCAAGCCTACCGGGCCGTACGGAGGTAGGTCGAACACGAGTCTCGCGCCCGATCACCGGGCGCCTTCGGTTCCACTACATCCAGCGCCGTCGCCGGAAAAAGACGACCAGTCCAAGCGCAACGAACAACATCAGCCCCAGCACCGTGGGGTAGGCCCAGGGCCAGTGCAGTTCAGGCATGTGCACAAAGTTCATGCCGTAGATGCCCGCGATGAAGGTCAGCGGCATGAACACCGTGGCGATCAGCGTGAGCATCTTCATCACCTCGTTCATGCGGTTGCTGAGGCTCGACAGATAAATGTCGAGCATGTTGGCGAGCAGCTCCCGAACCGTATCGATGGTGTCCATGATGTGGACGCTGTGGTCGAAGACATCGCGCAGGAAGAGCCGGGTATCGGTCGTGATCAGCGGGCTGTCATCGCGCGAAAGCCGCCCGAGCACCTCGCGCAGCGGCCACACCGACTTGCGCAGCATCAGCATCTCGCGCTTGAAGTGGTGGATTCGATTCAGCGTGACCGAGGTCGGGCGTTCGATCAGTTCGTCCTCGAGCACCTCGATTCGGTCGCCAAGTTGCTCCAGCACGATGAAATAGCGATCGACCACCGCGTCGATCAGCGCGTAGGCGAGCGCATCGGCTTGCATCAGGCGAAGCTTGCGGCCGCTGCGCAGGCGCTCGCGCACGCTGTCGAACACATCGCCCGGATGCTCCTGCAACGACAGGACGAATCGCTCCCCGAGCACGAGGCTGATCTGCTCCGAACTGATCTGCTCATGTTCCGCGTCGTAGTGCGGCAAGCGCAGCACGATGTAGAGGTAGCCTTCGTAGTCCTCGACCTTGGGACGCTGATCGGTGTTGAGGATGTCTTCCATCACCAATGGATGCAGCCCGAGCATGCTGCCGAGTGTCTCAACCATTTCAGGTCGGTGCACGCCGTCCACGTGAAGCCAGCGCACCTCTTCGGCACCCAGGTGCTCCGCGCAGTGCGCAGGATCGTCGATGCGCCGCTCCTGCAGGGCGTCACGATCGTAGCGGATGAGCAGGATCTCGGGGTTCCGGTGGGAGGGGCGTCCGATGTGGACCAGCGTACCCGGCCCAGCCCCGCTCTTCTTGCTGCGTTTGACGACGAGCTTGCGTGCCATGAAGCCTCCCCGATGCATGCCAGGCGCGAATGGCGCAGGTTCAATGCGCAGGCGGCTCGCCTCGGTCCGCACGAGTGCCGTCCGCCGCCAGTCGCCCCGACTGGGCGGAAAGGTGCGTATGCTCCATCTCGCGTTCGAGAAAGTAGCTGAGCGTGATGCGGATGACGACGATCGCGCCGAGCATCGCAATGTTCTCCCAGCCCGGGGTCACCACCGACTTGATGATGTCTGCGCCAATGAACAGATCCAGTGCAAGCAGCAGGTGAGAACCCAGCCGCTCGCGGATGCGCGCGGTGGCCGCGACAATGCGCGCGTGAGGCAGGTGGCCTTCAAGCTTGAGCGCAAGAAAGCGATACACCGCCTCGGTGACACCCCACGCGACGACGATCACCCCCGTCAGGCTGATCGCATAGAAAACCACGGTCACGACTGAGTGAATGGTCTCGATGCTCACCCGGAGCCCCCCTTGAACAGTCGCACGCTGCAACTGTGGGTGTCAGGGTACCGCAATCCCGCAACCGATCAAATCGCATCGATCGGCAATTCGACGCGCACGCGCGAGAACGATCGCGTCTGCGATCGTGATCCACTGGGCGCAGAAGCGCCCAGAGTCGCGCCGTCACTCCACGACGTGAATGACCCCGCGCATCTTGTGTGAGCTGTCGTGAGGTTCGCAGATGTAAGGATAGGTCCCTGGTTTTTCGAACGTGCGCTCGCGCACTTCACCGGGGAAAAAATCGTCACGGACTGGATCACCGAGCGACTCGAAATACACGCTGTGGAACTGACGCTTTTCGACATTCTCCCAGCGCACCGTGGTGCCGACCTTGACCGTGAGTTCGTCCGGAATGAAGCGGTAGTCCTTGATCTGGATGACGACAGGCTCGGCGGTGCCACCGGCCTGCAGCCCTGCGAATGGCATACTGGCAAGCAGTGCGGCGATGACGAGCGTGGCGAGGCTGCGGGCATGCATGGCGAATTCTCCTCTATCACGAATTGGGTTGAGCTTCCGTCTCGTGGACCAGAGCGAACGCGGGGGGTTCTTCCCCCACCCCGATCTCCCCGATGACTCACGGGCTTGAATCTGCGCCGGGCAATCAGCCGAACATGTCACCGTAGATGACACGCGCCCACTCGAAATCATCGCCTACCGTTGTCGAAGCACGCTCGTTGTAGTCGACCTGGGTCTGCTCGATGATGCCCTGCTCGTTGAGCTTGTAGTCGAACTGCACCGAAATGCCCTCCTGCGGCTCGGTGTTGACCATCATGTAGCACAGGTTATGCGGCAGGATGTGTGCAGGATCCCGGCCGGCGGCGCGTTCCGCGATGTAGCGGGCGACGATGCGGGCATGGCGGTTGGCCACATGGCCGGCCTTCGGATAGAACGCGAACTGCGGCGAGACGAACCCCACCGCGTCGCCGATCACATAGACATCCGGATCCTTGCGATCATTGAGGAAGAGCGGATCGACGTCGGCCCAGCCGTCCGGGCGGCCCGGGCCGGAAGGGCGCACGACTCCGGCCTTCCAGGCGAGATCGCCGGCCTGGTGCGGCGCCATCAGGATCGCGTGGTCGAACCGGAACTCACCCGCCGCGGTACGGATGCGCTTGTTGAACGGGTCGACCTCCTGGACGTGGGCATTGGGCACATAGGTGATCTGATCCTTGTACAGCTCCTCGAAGGCGGCCCGGAAGCCTGGGCCGATCGGGCGGATGCCATCCTTGTGATCGAGGATGAGGATCCGCGCCTTGAGCTTCTTCGCCTTGAACAAGGCAGCAATCAGGCAGGCTCGTTCGTAGGGGCTGGGTGGGCAGCGCTGGGGCGGCGGAGGCAGCGTCATCACCAGGTCGCCGCCCTGGAAATCGTGGATCGACTGCTTCAGGCGGTAGTGTTCGGCGTTCGGGATGTAGGCGGCCGGAAAGCGCGCCCGGGCCGCTTCGGCGGCTCGTCGGTCGTTGCCGAACCACGCCTCGTAGTGGTAACGGATGCCGGGTGAGAGGATCAGGTAATCGTAGTCGAGCACGCCGGCCGCGGTGACGACGCGCTTGCGCTCGCGTTCGATCTCCAGGATCTCGGTCTGGATGAAGCGATAGCCAAGCTGCTCCGAAATCGAGAGGTAATCCTTGGTGAGGTAGTTGGTATCGACGATATCAACGAGCCACTTGTTGCTCATCGGACAGGAGAAGAACACCGGATTGCGTTCGAGCAGGACGACCTCGAGTTGCGGCGCGAGATGGCGCAGATAGCGCGCCGCCGTCACCCCTCCCCAGCCACCCCCGCAGATGACCACGCGTTGCGTCTTGCCGCGCGCGAGCAAAGTATCGGTCGCACGGCCGACGAGTGGCGGGAGTGCGGAAGGTGGGGTAGGGCCGGGTGTGCTTGCGAGCAGCGGGCTGGCCGCAGTAGCCGCGGCAGCACTGCCCGCGGCCGCGAGGAAACGCCTGCGCGAGGCGTCGTGCCGATCGTTCATGTCGATTCTCCCGATTCAAGATAGCCACCCCGGTGCGGAATCCGCCGGGGCTTGATGACCCGATCCGAAGACCGGGCGGTCATTTGCGGGAAGGCTCAGCGAGCCCTTCCACTCCGGACAGCCGATACGCAGATCGGCTTCCATGGGTCCGGTCTTCGGGCGCCACGCACGAAGCGCAGCGCCGCAATCCAAACAGCAACCGGGACTGCCTGCCCGGCGGTTGCCCGCTGGCAGACAGTCCCGGCATCCGGAAGCGGTTCTGACGCCCCCAGGAAACCGCCCCGCAGCGCGGGACGGTCGGCAAAAATATCCTTACTTCAGCGCGGCGATGACTGCGGCGTAGTCGGGTTCACTCTTGATCTCGGGAACGAGTTCCGAGTGCAGGACGCGATTGTTCTCGTCGAGCACCACGACCGCACGCGCGGCAAGCCCTGCGATCGGGCCAGACGCGATCTCGACCCCGTAGTTGCGCAGGAACTCGCGCCCGCGCATCGTCGACAGCGGAATGACGTTCTTGAGGCCCTCAGTCTCGCAGAAACGCTTCGAGGCAAACGGCAGATCCGCCGAGATGACCAGCACGACGGCGTTCGGCAGTGCGTTGGCCTCGACGTTGAACTTGCGCGCCGACGTGGCGCACGTCGGCGTGTCGAGACTGGGAACGATGTTCAGCACCTTGCGCTTGCCGGCAAAGGTCTCCAGCGTGACATCGGCCAGATCGGCGCCGACGAGCGACAGCGGCGGTGCGAGCTCACCGGGCCGCGGAAACGTTCCCAATACCTCGATGGGCTTGCCGCCCTGGGTAACCATGCTCATCTGAATCTCTCCTTATTGTGGGTTGTCGGGGTTTGTCCGGCGCGCACGCGCCGACAGGCAAAAGATTGCGCCTGTTCGGCGCCGCGGTCAAAGGCAGACGGTGTTGCGCTTGCCGAGCCAGGGTTTGCCGAGCACGAAGCTCGCGACATCCCATGCGAGCCAGGTGCCCGGGTCGTCGAAATCGACCTCGGTCGAATCGGCGATGATCGCGATTGCCTGCCAGGTACCGGTCGGCAGGCCTTCGAGCACCGTATTGCCACCCAGCACGACCTCGGTGATCGCGCCGCCCAGATTGTTCGCGGCCGTCACGTAGCGGTCGATCGTACGGTTGGTCGTCAGCGCAGCCTGATCCGTGCGCGCGGTGATCAGGTAGGGCACCGCGGTGCTGCGCTTGGTAACACTGAAGAACTTCGGATCCTTGGCCGTTCCGACCGCGTCGGGTTTATGGAAGAAAACGTAGACGTCGCGCTTGTTCTCGGACGTCTTGCCAGCATCGTACTTCACAGTCAGGGTGAGTTGATCGAGTGCGCTGGCCAACGAGCAGGGTGAGAAGCGCGTGTTGGTCGGCTGGGTCTTCGGCAAGCCGGTGCCGGCCGAGCCGGATGGCGCGGTCACCGTCACGGTGACGTTATAGGCATAGGGCGCAGGAGTGTTCTGCGCGAACGCGCCTGCTCCCGGCACTGCGAGCAGAAAAATGACTTTGAGGATCCGCGCCTTCATTCCTGTTCTCCGAGGGGCGCTGCGGCATACAGCTCGTGCGGATTCTATCAGTCTGCCACGCGACGGCGCAGCAACCCCCGGCTCGAAACAGGTCTGCTCAGACACCGCGCCTGGCCCGACCCCTTCCAGGTCCAGTGTCCGACCGCATTCTCGCTCAGCGCCCCATCGCCATCGCGCGCAGCCGTGCGATGCGCTCCTGCGTGGCCGGGTGGGTCGAAAAGAGGCCGCGCAGGCCACCACCGGAAAGCGGATTCATGATCATCATCTGCGCGGTCTCGGGGTGCTCTTCGGCCGCGTGCATCGGCAGCCCCTTCGCATAGGCTTCGATCTTTGCCAGCGCACTCGCGAGCGCCTCGGGATCGCCCGAAATCTCTGCACCGCCGCGGTCAGCCCCGAACTCACGGGTGCGCGAGATCGCCATCTGGATGATCATCGCGGCAATCGGAGCAAGGATCATCATCAGCAGGCCGAGCACCGGATGCGGACGATCTTCTCCGCGCCCGCCGAAGAACATGCCGAACTGCGCCAGCATCGAGATCGCTCCGGCAACGGTCGCCGAGATCGTCGAAATCAGGATGTCGCGGTTCTTCACATGTGCGAGCTCATGCGCCATGACGCCGCGCAGTTCGCGCTCCGACAGGAGCCGCAGGATGCCGGTGGTCGCGGCAACCGCCGCATTGTCGGGATTGCGCCCGGTCGCGAACGCATTCGGTTGCGCTTCGTCAATCAGATAGACCTTGGGCATCGGCAGTTCGGCGCGCTGCGCCAGCTCACGCACCATGTTGTACAGATAAGGCGAGGACGCCGGATCGACTTCGCGGGCCTTGTACATCCGCAGCACCATCTTGTCCGAGAACCAGTAGGCCCACAGGTTCATCCCGCCGCCGAACAGCAATGCGAGCAGCATTCCATCGCGCCCGCCGATCATCGCACCGACCGCGCCGAAGAGCGCGACGATGCCTGCCATCAGGATCGAGGTCTTGATCCAGTTACCGAACATCTTCCGCATTCCTTTCCAAAGTCTTCCGACACGTCCCACAGATGGTGCCGCCCAGGTCTGGATTCAAGTGCGCGCTGCGTCACGCGCCGTCCTGACCTTCCATCTGCATGCCGCGGTCGACCGCGAACCCGCGCAGGAATTCCCCTGCTGCCATGCGGCGGCTGCCCGGGCGCTGCAACTCCAGCAAACGCAACGCCCCCTGGCCGCACGCGACGACGATGCCGCTCGCGCCCACCTCCAGCACCTCTCCAGGAAGACCCCGTGCCCCGTCGAGCACTTCGGCGCGCCAGATCTTGAGCGGCGTACCACCCAGCCGTGCAGTCGCGACCGGATAGGGATTGAAGGCGCGCACCTGCCGGTCGATCTCGTCCGCGCGGCGGCGCCAGTCGATGGCCGACTCGGCGCGGCCGATCTTCGATGCGTAGGTCACGCCTTTGGTTGGCTGCGGCACCGCCAGCAGCGGCCCGTTCCGCAGTGCCGCGAGCGCCTCGACGATCATCTGCGCGCCGAGCCCGGCCAGCCTGTCATGCAGGCTGCCGGTGGTGTCGCCGGGTGCGATCGGAAGTGCGCGCGCCAAGAGCATCGGTCCGGTATCGAGCCCTTCGTCCATCTGCATGATCGTGATGCCCGACTCGCGGTCGCCCGCTTCGATCGCACGATGGATCGGAGCCGCCCCGCGCCAGCGCGGCAGCAGCGATGCATGGATGTTGAGGCAGCCCAGGCGCGGCAGCTCGAGCACTTCGCGCGGCAGGATGAGGCCATAGGCCGCGACCACCAATACATCGGGTGCGCATGCACGCAGCGCGGCGCGCTGGTCTTCGGTCCGCAGCCGCTCCGGTTGATCCACCGCAATGCCATGGCGCTGCGCGCACAGCTTGACCGGCCCGGGCTGGAGTTTCATGCCGCGCCCTGCCGGACGGTCCGGCTGCGTGAGCACGAGCGGAATCTCGAACCCCGCGGCGATGATCGCCTCCAGCGCCCGCGCGGCAAACTCCGGCGTGCCAGCGAAGGCGACCCTGAACGTAGCCGGACTCGTCACGCCGTGATCCGCGCCTTCTTGGCGAGCTTGGTCCGGATACGGTTGAGCTTCAGGTTCGACAGGTACTCGACGAAAACCTTGCCGTCGAGGTGGTCGATCTCGTGCTGGATACACACTGCCAGCAAGCCCTCGGCGGCCAGTTCGAACGGCTTGCCCTCGACATCCAGCGCGCGCACGCGAACCCGCTCGGCACGCGCCACCTTCTCGTAGATCCCCGGCACGGACAGGCAGCCTTCCTCGCACACCTGCTCGCCTTCCCGCTCGATGATCTCCGGATTGATGAAAACCTGCAGGGCGGATTTGTCTTCCGACACGTCGATCACGACGACGCGCTGGTGTACGTCCACCTGGGTGGCCGCGAGTCCGATGCCCGGTGCTTCGTACATGGTCTCGGCCATGTCCGAAACGAGCCGCCGGATCCGGTCGTCAACGGCAGCGACCGGCGTGGCGCGAATATGAAGGCGTGGATCGGGGTAGCGAAGAATTGGGAGGAGAGCCATATGAAAGCTTGCCGGGTTAGGTCTTTACGTGCAGAATTTCAAGTGCTTTGGCATGCCGGAGGAAAGCGTTCGTGACGCCGGCACGTGACACCTGAATGTAGACTGCGGATTGGATCCCGGGACCGGGCCTGTTGTTCCGGCGAAGGGAAGATCCGGTCTGCTCCAATCGGAAGCGAGCGATGATCCGCATTATATTCCCTCTGATCCTGAGCGCAGCGTTCCTGTTCGGCGGTCCAGCCCTGGCGCAGCCGGTCGCACTGGCCGAGGACGCACCGGATACCTACACCGTGGTGCGCGGCGACACCCTGTGGGACATCTCCGCCCGTTTCCTGAAGCAGCCGTGGCGCTGGCCGGAAGTCTGGCGGATGAACCGCGAACAGATCAACAATCCGCACCTGATCTATCCCGGGCAGGTGATCCTGCTGGACCGCAGTGGGCCGTACCTGATGATCGGCCAGCGCATCAGCGGCGATCAGCGCCTGTCGCCGCAGATTTACAGCGAACCGGTCGGGACGTTCATCCCGACCATCCCGATGCGTGCAATCGAGCCCTTCCTCACCCATCCGCTGATTTCCGACGATCCGCGCATGGTCGAGGCCGGCACCATCGTCGCGACCGAAATCGGACGCGTGCTGACCGGACAGGGCGACAACGTCTTTGCGAAGGACGTCTCGGACGAGCATGAGGTGTGGCAGATCTTTCGCAATACCAAACCGCTGCCGGACCCGGTCACCGGCCAGATCCTGGGTTACGAGGCGGAGTCGCTCGGTTCGGCGCGGGTCGTCCAGGCAGGAAACCCGACCACGCTGCAGATCCTGTCCTCGGTCGAGGAGATCAAGACCGGTGACCGGCTCGTGCCCAGCGAGCGCCCGCGCGTGTTCGCATACGTGCCACACGCGCCCGAGGTCGAGGTCTCCGGACACGTGGCGGGCATCTACCGTGGGGTATCGGAGACGGGTCGTCACCACGTGATCTCGATGAACATCGGCGAGCGCGACGGACTGGAGGAAGGACACGTTCTGGCGCTGCACCGCACGCGCGGCTCGACGGTATATAAGGATGAAGAAGAGAATACGGAGCGCTTCGACCTGCCCGAGCAGCGTTTCGGTCTCGTGCTGATCTTCCGTGTTTTCGACAGCGTCGCCTACGCCCTTGTGATGGACACCGACGGCCCGGTCAAGATCGGCGACAGTCTTCGCACCCCCTGAACCGCGCCCGATGGAAGAAATCGCCGGGTGGTTGCGGCTGACGCTGCACCCGGGCGCGGGGCCAGCTGCGCAGCGCGCACTGCTGGCGGCTTTCGGACTGCCGGACAGGATCTTTACGGCCGATCACCAAGCGCTGGCCAGGGTCGTCGGGGCCTCGCTCGCAAGCTCCCTGCTCGGCGCGCCCGATCAGGCCCGGATCGATGCGACGCTCGAATGGCTCACCCGACCCGGAAACGCCATCCTGACGCTGGGCGATCCGGCTTACCCGGCCGCACTCCTCGATGCGCCAGATCCTCCGGTCCTGCTGTACGTCAAGGGTGACGTGGCGGTGCTCGAGTGCGCCGCACTGGCGATCGTCGGCGCCCGCTCGGCCACCCCGCAGGGCGTTGCCAATGCCGACGCCTTCGCGCGCGTGCTTGCAAGCACCGGGCTCACCGTCGTCAGCGGGCTCGCCCTCGGAATCGATGCCGCGGCGCACCGCGGGGCGCTTGCGGTACAGGGGAAGACCATCGCAGTCATCGGCACCGGCGCCGACCGGGTGTATCCGGCACGCAATCGCGAGATTGCACACGCGATCGCCGAGCAAGGCGCAATCGTCAGCGAGTTTCCACTCGGTGCGCCGCCACACGCCCACCATTTTCCCCGGCGCAACCGCATCATTGCAGGGTTGTGCCGCGGAGTACTCGTGGTCGAAGCCGCGGTGAACAGTGGTTCTCTGATCACCGCCCGGCTCGCCAACGAGGCCGGCCGGGAGGTTTTTGCGATCCCCGGTTCGATTCACTCTCCACTTGCACGTGGCTGCCACCGCCTCATTCGGGAAGGGGCGAAACTGGTCGAGACGGCCGAGGACATTCTCGAGGAACTGCGCTGGGGGCAAAGCGCAGCCACCCCGGAGGCAACGACACGCATCCGCACGGGTGCGCGGCACGAGCATCCGGACCCTCCAGCAGCGCGCGGCGCCTCCCTGCGCAGCCTCGAAGACGAGGAGGCAAAGCTGCTGCAGGAGATGGGCCACGACCCTGTCGATATCGACACCCTTGCGATCCGTTCCGGCTTGACGGTCGAAGCGCTCTACGCCATCCTGCTTGCACTGGAACTCGACGGCCATGTCAGCCGAGCGGCCGGAGGCCGCTTCCAGCGCCTTTGAAGACTGCCCGGACCACCCATGTTCGACATCCTTGTCTACCTGTTCGAAAACTACGTCCACGCAGACGCCTGCCCCGAGTCGGACCAGCTCGCGCGCAAGCTCTCGGCCGCGGGCTTCGAGGATGAGGAGATTTCCGAGGCACTGGCGTGGCTCTCGGGCCTGCGCGCCGGTGCCTCCAGCCCACCATTGCTGCGCCGCCCGGCACCCGATTCAGTTCGCATTTTCGCGCCTCGCGAGGAGTCCGGCCTCGACGGCGAGTGCCGGGGGTTCCTCTTGTTTCTCGAAAGCGCCGGAATCCTCGATGCCACGATGCGGGAGCTCATCATCGAGCGGGCGCTGGCGTTGAACGGATTCACGCTGACGCTCCACCGCTTCAAGATCATCGTTCTGATGATTCTGTGGCAACAGGATCAGACCCTTGACACGCTGATTCTCGACGAGCTGCTCACCGGCGAGGACGATCCGGACGACTCGCCCACGCTGCTCCACTAGGTCGGGCAGGGCCAAGCTTGCGGGCCCTGCTGCGAAGTCTTTATCATCCGCCGCACACCTTCCTCCAATGGCGGGGTCCGACCCCGCATCGCCCAAGGCAGCCCGACAGGCATGAGCAAGCAACTGATCATCGCTGAAAAACCATCCGTCGCGCAGGACATCGCCCGCGCGCTGGGGGGGTTCACGAAGGAGAAGGATTACTTCGAGTCGGATGATTACGTGCTCTCCTCGGCCGTCGGCCATCTGCTGGAACTGGCCGCCCCCGAGGAATTCGAGGTCAAGCGCGGCAAATGGACCTTTGCTCACCTGCCGGTGATCCCTCCCCATTTCGCGCTCAAGCCCATCGACAAGACCCACGACCGGCTCAAACTGCTCACGCGCCTGATCAAGCGCAAGGACGTCGAAGGCGTGATCAACGCCTGTGACGCGGGCCGAGAGGGTGAGCTGATCTTCAATTTCATCGCGGAGCACGCGAAGACCAAGAAGCCGGTTCGCCGTCTCTGGCTTCAATCGATGACTCCGGCATCCATCCGCGATGGCTTTGCCCGGCTCAAGTCGGCCGAGGAGGTCGAAGGTCTGCGCGCAGCGGCGGTCTGCCGTGCCGAGAGCGACTGGCTGATCGGCATCAACGGGACACGCGCGATGACCGCCTTCAACTCGAAGACGGGGGGCTTTCACCTGACGACGGTCGGACGCGTCCAGACGCCGACCCTTGCCATCGTGGTCGAGCGCGAGGAACGCATCCGCAAGTTCCGCTCGCGAGACTACTGGGAACTCGAAGCCCGCTTCGAGTGTGCGGCGGGCGAGTACACGGGACGCTGGTTCGACGAAGCCTTCCGCAAGCGCGACGGCGACGAGCACGCCAGCGCCTTCCGCATCTGGGAGAAGGACAAGGCGGAAGCCATTCGTGATCGCTGCGACGGACAGCCCGGCATCGCCAGCGAAGAATCGAAGCCTTCGACCCAACTCTCGCCGCTGCTGTTCGACCTGACGAGCCTGCAGCGTGAGGCCAACGGCCGGTTCGGCTTTTCCGCCCGCGCCACGCTGCAGATCGCCCAGGCCCTGTACGAGCGGCACAAGGTCCTGACCTACCCCCGGACCGATGCGCGGGCGCTGCCCGAGGACTACGTCTCGACAGTCGGCGAGGTCATGCGCTCGCTGCCGGCCGAGTACGCGCCGTTCGCCGAAGAGATCGGACGCAACGGTTGGGTGCGCCCGAACAAGCGGATCTTCAACAACACGAAGATCTCCGACCACTTCGCGATCATTCCGACGGGCGCGACGCCGAAGAATCTGTCCGAACCCGAACACAAGATCTACGATCTGGTGGTACGTCGGTTCCTCGCGATCTTCTACCCTGCCGCGGAATATCGCCTCACCACGCGCGTCACGCGGGTCGCGGGCGAAGCCTTCAAGACCGAAGGAAAGGTGCTCGTCAGCCCGGGCTGGCTCACCGTCTATGGCAAGGAAGCTGCAGTCGAGGACGGTCCCGAAGGCGGCGCGCGGCTTGTCGCCGTAACCCCGGGCGAATCGGTGGCGACCGAGGATATCGTGCTCAAGGCGCTGCAGACCAAGCCGCCCGCACGTTACAACGAAGCAACGCTGCTCTCTGCGATGGAGGGCGCCGGCAAGATGGTCGACGACGAGGAACTGCGTGCGGCCATGGCCGACCGCGGGCTCGGCACTCCGGCCACGCGCGCTCAGATCATCGAGGGGTTGATCGCCGAACAGTACCTTCACCGCGAAGGGCGCGAACTGGTGCCGAGCGCCAAGGCGTTCTCGCTGATCACGCTGCTCAAGGGCCTTGGCGTGCGTTCCCTGACTTCGCCGGAACTGACGGGCGAGTGGGAGCACAAGCTCGCACAGATGGAGCATGGCGGCCTGTCACGCGACGCGTTCATGCACGAGATCGCGGAGATGGCGCGCGAGATCGTCGAACGCGCCCGGCGCTACGAATCGGATACCGTGCCGGGCGACTTCGCGACCCTCGCCGCGCCCTGTCCGAAATGCGGTGGCACCGTGCGCGAGAACTACAAGAAGTACGCTTGCCAGTCATGCGACTGGAACGCCTGGAAGATCGTCGCCGGCCGGCAGTTCGAGATCGAGGAGATCGAGACGCTGCTGCGTACCGGTCGGGTCGGCCCCCTGACCGGTTTCCGCAGCAAGATGGGACGGCTTTTCAATGCCGAGATCCGGCTCAACGACGACCGGCAGCCCGAGTTCGATTTCGGCCAGCCGAAGGAATCGGATGAGAACGCCGAGCCGGTCGACTTCTCCTCCCAGGAATCACTCGGCCCCTGCCCGAAATGCGGCGGGCGGGTCTTCGAGCATGGTCTGGCCTACGTCTGCGAGCATTCGGTCGGCGCCGCCAGACGCTGCGACTTTCGCTCGGGCAAGATCATCCTGCAACAGGTCGTGGAACGTGCCCAGATGTCGAAGCTGCTCGCCGAAGGGCGCACCGATCTGCTCAAGGGATTCGTCTCTGCGCGGACGCGGCGGAAGTTCTCCGCCTTTCTCGTGCGAGGGAAGGACGGCAAGGTCGGCTTCGAGTTCGAGGCGAAGAAGCCGCGCGCCCCGAAGGCAGGCACAGGCGCTGCGGCGCCGGACGCAAGCCCCGCCGCAACCGAGGCCACGAGCACTGCACGGCCCAGAAAAAGGGGTGGGGGCGCAGGCTGAGACTCCGTACCCGCAGTCGCGTGCCTTCGGATCAGCCCGCCAGCTGCGCTGAAAGCCGCTCCGCCATCGAAACGGCATCACCCATCAGCACGAAGCCCCGCAGGATACCGCGACCATCCAGGTAGCGGGCGGTGACGCCCCCTCGCGTCGCCGTCTCCACCCATTCGCCCGGCACCGGCGGCGCATCGCACAGCACCAGCGGGCACGAAGACAGCTGCAGGTGACGCGCCCGAGGCGCCCACACCATGCGCGCACGCCCGCCTGCCAGGATCCTTGCCAGCACATGGGAGGCGGCTGCGGTATCGTCGGGATGCGAAAACGGTCGCCCGGCGATCTCGGCGCAACGGCCCAATGCGCGGATATCCGGATCCGACGTGCGCAGCTCCAGATCCGCAACGATCCCCCTGCGCACCTCCAGCCCGGCCCGCGCGGCGAGTCCGGTACGCGGGCGCACGCCCTGCAGCGACAGGACGACGTCGACGGTCATGCGCTCGCCGGAGAGCATCGTGAGTTCGAGGCCGTCGACACCATGGTCAACCCGGTGCACGCCCTGCTCGAGCAATACGTGCACACCAGCTCCAGCAAGCCGTTGCGCAAGACGCGACGCACACAAGGCAGGCAGGCGTTCGACCAGCAGGCGCGAGCCGGCCTCGAACAGGTAGACCGCGCATCCGGCGCGCTGGAGGTGATCGGCAAACTCGCACCCGGCAGCACTGCCACCGAGGATCGCGACCCGCTGACGGCCGGCGAGCTGGTGGCGGAAGTATCGGTAATCGGACAGGCTCGACACGGTCAACACCTTGTCCGCGGCCGTCCCACGCAACACGGGCGGACGCAATGGTTCGGCACCGGTCGCGAGCACCAGACGGGCATAGCGGAAATCCCCGCGCGAGGTCAGGAGCACACGGCGTTCGCGGTCGATCGCCAGCGCGCGAGTGTGCGCGAGCACCGTCGCCTCGTAGCGGTGCGCCATCTGGTCGGCCGTCGCAATCACCAGATCACCCGCCTCCTTGCCACGCGCGACCCCGTCGAGCAGTTGCGACTTTGAGTACGATGCCCCCTCGTCGGCCGTCACGATCAGGATCTCGCCACCGAGATCCGCCTGGCGGATCGCCCGCAGCAGTCCATAGCCCGCACTGCCAGTTCCGACGATGATCAGGGGGTCGGCGGTCATGCCCGTCGCCGGCACCCTCAGCCTGCCTCGACCACGGCCGGCGCTCGCCCGACCGGCCGCACGCCGGGCAAGGCGCTTTCGAGGATTGCGCTGCGCAGCACGTCGATCGCCCCGCTGCGCGGGTAGGTGACCCGCCACGCGAGCGCAACCCGCCGTACCGGCTCGGGATCGGAGAACGGTCGGACCGCGATCAACGAATTGTGCTCCGGCAGCTCGTCGGCGGCCGAACTCGGGAGCACGGTGATGCCAAGCCCGGTCGCAACCATGTGACGGATCGTCTCGAGCGAGCTGCCTTCGAGCGTGCGCTGGAGACCACTGATGTTGCGGCACTGCGGACAGACCTCCAGCACCTGATCGCGAAAGCAGTTGCCGGAGCCCAGCAGCAGCAACTGCTCGTCGGCCAGCGTGTCCGGATCGATGCGGCGCTGCGCGGTCCACGGATGATCGGCAGGCAGCAGCACACGGAACGGCTCGTCGTAGACCGGCTGGGCGACGATGCCCGCCTCATCGAGGGGCAATGACAGGATCAGCACGTCCAGCTCGCCACGCCGCAAGGCCTCCACGAGGCGGGTCGTATAGTTCTCCTGAATGACGAGCGGCATCCGCGGGGCGAGTTGGTGCACACGTGGAATCAGGCGCGGCAACAGGTAGGGACCGATCGTGTAGATGACCCCGAGCCGCAATGGGCCGGCGAGCGGATCCTTGCCTGCGGATGCGATCTCGGGGATCTGGGCCGCTTCCATCAGGACCCGTTCGGCCTGGGCGACGATCCTCTGCCCGGTCGGCGTGATCTTGACCTCGGTGGCACTGCGCTCGAAGAGCTGGATGCCGAGCTCGTCCTCGACCTTCTTGATGGCCACCGACAGGGTGGGCTGGCTGACATGGCACTTCTCCGCCGCCCGTCCGAAATGGCGCTCGCGGGCCAGCGCAACGAGGTATCGCAGATCGGTTAGCGTCATCGGGTGGCTCTCCCTTGCACGGACCGCGGCATCGGTCACGTCGACATGTTACCGTGCGACAGGTTTTCCAAGCCATTCCTCGATAGGTGCTTGATGCCTGCTGCAAGTGCCCCCACATGCCCCTTGCTTCGGCAAGCCGGGAACACGCCCGCGGGATGGGCGTCTACCCGATTCGAACCGATCATTCCGGAGGAAACAGAACCCCCATGCGTACCCTGATTCTTGCTGGCGCCATGTCGTTCATGCTGGCCCTGCCCGTGCCGCACAACGGCGCCCTCTCCGCGGCCCATGCACGTGCGGCCGACACCGCGTCGGCGGCCCTCATCAAACCGAACCGCTATGGCCTGCCGGATTTTGGCGATCTCGTCGATGAAGTCGGTCCGGCCGTCGTCAATATCAGCGTCGTGCGACGGCAGGAGACGTCGGCGATGGACTTCCCGTTCGCAGACGATCCGTTCTACGACTTCCTGCGCCGCTTTGGCGTTCCGACCCCTGGCATGCCCGGTCATCCTGGGCGGGGTCCGCGGATCAGCCGTGGCATCGGCTCGGGTTTCATCGTCAGCAGCGACGGCTATGTCCTGACCAATGCCCATGTCGTCGGCGAGGCCGGGGCCGACACCGAGGTGACGGTGCGCCTGATCGACAAGCGCGAGTTCAAGGCCGAGCTGATCGGCTCGGACACGCGTACCGACATCGCGCTTCTCAAGATCGACGCCGAAGGGCTGCCGACGGTGCGCCTCGGCGACGCCGAGCAGGCGCGCGTGGGCGAATGGGTCGTAGCGATGGGCTCGCCCTTCGGCTTCGACAACACCGTGACCGCCGGCATCATCTCGGCCAAGGCGCGACGGCTGCCGGACGAAAACTACGTGCCCTTCATACAGACGGACGTCGCGATCAACCCCGGCAATTCCGGGGGGCCCCTGTTCAACCTCGCTGGCGAGGTGATCGGCATCAATTCGCAGATCTATTCCCGGTCCGGCGGCTTCATGGGCATTTCGTTCGCGATCCCGATCGACGTCGCCTTGCACATCAAGGATCAGCTCATCGAGTTCGGGCGCGTCCAGCGCGGCAAACTGGGGGTCACGATCCAGGGCGTCGACAAGGATCTGGCCCAGAACTTCGGCCTGGCCGAACCGATGGGGGCACTGGTGTCGAGCGTCGAGCCCGGCAGCGCGGCCGAGAAGGCCGGCGTGCAGCCGGGCGACGTCGTGATCGGTGTCGACGGTACCAGGGTCGGCGAGTCGAGCGACCTGCCGCGCATGATCGGCGAGAAACGCCCCGGCACGAAGATCCGGCTCGACGTGTGGCGCGACGGCAAACGCCAGACGCTCGACGTGACGCTCGACGAGATGCAGGCGCAGACGGCCACTGCGCCGGGCGCCCGCCCTGGTGAGGATCTGGGCGGCAAGCTCGGCCTGCAGGGGCGCAACCTTTCCGCGGACGAGGCCAGCCGCCTCGGGGTGCGCGGCGGTGTGGCGGTCGAGCAAGTCAGCGGCGCGGCCGCAAACGCCGGGCTGCAGGCGGGCGACGTGATCCTTGCCCTCAACAACCAGCCCGTGGCCAATCTCGCGCAACTGCGCCAGTTGCTGGAGCGTTCCGGCAACCGGTTCGCACTGCTGATCCAGCGCGGCAACAACCGGATCTACGTTCCGGTCCGCATCGGCTGAAGACCATCGATCGCCCGTTCCGGAACTCCGGAGCGGGCGGTCCCGATGCGTCTCGCTCGCGCTCAGGCGCGAAACCGCGAAACCGATTCCTGCAGACGGGCCGCCAGCGTTTCCAGCGCCCGTGCCGCCTGTTCCGTCTCTTCGATCGCCCGGTTGTTCCTGCGCGCCATCTCGGCAATGGCCTCGATACTGCCCGTCACCGCCTGACTCGAATCCCGCTGCGCATCGGTCGCCGTGACGATGCGGTCGAGGCCTTCGCCGACTTCGGCGACCGAATCGTTCGCCGCCACCAGCACGTCGGACACGACTTCGGCAGCCTTGCGGCTGCTGTCGATATGGTCGAGACCGCGTTGAATCGACTGCTGAACCGTGCCCGACTGACGGGAGATCTCCTGTGTCACCGCATCGATCTCGCCGGCCGAGCGTGCCGATTTCTCGGCCAGCTTGCGCACCTCGTCGGCCACCACAGCAAAACCACGTCCCTGCTCACCGGCCCGCGCAGCCTCGATCGCCGCGTTGAGCGCGAGCAGATTGGTCTGCTCGGCGATCTCACGCACCTCGGCAGTCATGCGGGTGATCGCATCGGTCGAATGCACGAAGGCGCCGACCGACTCAGCCATCGAATGCACGGCCTGTTCGACCTGCCCGACCTCGCGGATCAGGTGGCCGAGGCTTTCCTTGCCCTCGTGTGAGCGTGCAAGGCTCTCGCGCGAACGCTCGCGCACGTGTTCGGTGCTCGCCGCAATGTGGGTGATGCTCTCGTTGAGTCCTTCGACGGCTT
This sequence comes from Rhodocyclaceae bacterium, assembly GCA_023383815.1. Taxonomy (GTDB): domain Bacteria; phylum Pseudomonadota; class Gammaproteobacteria; order Burkholderiales; family Rhodocyclaceae; genus JACOUN01. The sequence goes on along the minus strand of JAHDYG010000006.1, from coordinate 62,092 downwards.
CGGCAGCACTGACCGACTGATCGTTCTGGCGGTGTGAGCTTTTCGCGACGTCGGCCGCACTCATCGCCAGCCCGCGCGCAGAACTCGTCACCTCGGCCGCCGAAGTGCTGACCTGGCGGACCAGTCCGGCGATCGCCGACAGCATCTGGTTGAAGGTCCTCGCGGTGCGGCCGATCTCGTCGTCGTTCTTCGCCTCCAGACGGCGGGTCAGGTCACCCTCTCCGCGCGCGATGTCGGCGAGGCTGCCGGACAGCTCCTCGAGCGGACGGGTGACGAAGCGGCGGATGAACAGGAACACGAACCCGATCAGCGGCAGCGACACGAGAACCGCGAACAGGATGCTCTGGTTGCGGAAGCTCGTCACCGCCTCATTCACGCGATCGAGCGAGATGCGCATCGACACCGCACCAAGCACCTCGCGCTCGCTCGCCTGATGACAGGCGATGCAGTCCTTGCCCAGGTAGTTCGACAGTGCCAGGGCCGGGAACACGACGCGCAGATGCTCGCCATGGCGGCCATCGGTCTCGACCCTGACGTAGGCTTCGCCGCTCTTCAGCACCGAATGCTCGACGTCATCGAGCGCCGACTCGGCCGCATTTCCGGGTCCGAAGATCCGGTTGACGGCCTCGGCCCGGATCACCTTCAGATCGCGTACCGAGGACAGCTCCTTGATCTGGTCGAGAAAGACATCGCGCTGGCCGATGGTGCCGGTGATCATCATCCCGGTCAGGCCAGCCATCGTCATCTCATTGACACTGCTCGCGAAATCGGATGCCTGGTCGATCGCGATATCACGATTGACCCGAGTCTCCCAGACGATCATGCTGCCCCATGCGATCACCAGCATCAGCCAGATCGCCCCGGTAAGCCTCACCCAGATCGGTGTGTTCGCCATCTTCGTCCGCCTCTTTCGATCATCGTTGCATCGCTTGCGGCCGGCCCCTCGCCCGCCACATCCCTACCCCTGTTCTACGGCCCCGAACTGCCACGGCTTGAGCGCTCGCAAGCGGTTCGCGTTCCGCGCGCGTGCCGGTCGCGGAACCGCTGAGCACGCCGGAAGGTCCGAACCGAGGCTTCACACCGTCGAACCACTGGAAAGGATTGCAAGAATGAACAAGACCCTGCTCGCACCCATCGGCGCACTCGCCCTCGCGCTGCTCGCCCCGTCCGCCCAGGCCCAGATGTCGGCCGAGGACATGATCAAGACCCGTCAGTCTGGCTACACCTTCATGGCCTGGAACATGAGCAAGATCAAGGCACAGGTCGTCGATGGCACGGTTCCGTACGACAAGGCCCAGGTGCTCGCGGCCGCAAACCTCATCGCGGCGACCGCCAATTCCGGCATGGGTGCGCTGTTCAGGCCGGGAACCGAACAGGGTACGGGCTGGAAGCCGACCCGCGTCAAGGCGAACTTCTTCCAGGAGCCGGACGAAGTGCGCCGCATCGCGATGCACTACATCGGACAGGCGAACAAGCTCCAGGAAGTGGCCGCAACCGGCGATACGGCTGCGATCAAGGCGCAGTTCGCCTAACCTGGACTGCCATGCCCGCCCTCCCAGGACAAGTACCGCGCCGACGTGTAAGCATGGCGGGGGGCCGGCGGACCGCGTGCGCCCGGAACCCGCCGGGCCGGGACCCGGCGGGTCAGAGCACGCGTTCGAGCGCGTCCTTCAGGCTCGCGACGGTGCGGTCCACATGCTCAAGCTTGTCGAGTCCGAAGAGCCCCAGGCGGAAGGTCCTGAAATCGGCCCCTTCGTCGCATTGCAGCGGCACGCCAGCGGCGATCTGCAGTCCGACGGCGGCAAACTTCGCACCGCTCTTGATCCCATCGTCCGCGGTGTAGCTCACGACCACGCCAGGCGCCTCGAATCCGGGCGCGGCGACGCTCTTTACCCCATGCCCGGCCAGCAGCGCACGCACGCGGCTGCCCAGTTCGGACTGCGCCGCACGCAGGTGCTCGAATCCGTCGCGACGGGTCTCGAGCATCGCATCGCGGAAGCGCTTGAGCGCATCGGTGGGCAGCGTCGCGTGATAGGCATGGCCACCATTCTCATAGGCCTCCATGATCTGCAGCCACTTCAGCAGATCGCACGCAAAGCTGGTGCTGCGCGTGTCATCGATGCGTTCGCGGGCACGCTCGCCGAGCATCACCAGCGCGCTGCACGGTGAGGCGCTCCAGCCCTTCTGCGGTGCACTGATCAGCACATCAATGCCGCAGTCCTGCATGTCGACCCAGATCGCACCCGACGCGATGCAGTCGAGCACCATCATCCCGCCGACTTCGTGCACGGCGTCGGCGACGGCGCGCAGGTAGTCGTCGGGCAGCATCATTCCGGACGAAGTCTCGACATGCGGGGCGAACACCAGATCCGGGCGCTCGGCGCGGATCGCCGCAACCACCTCCCCGACCGGCGCCGGCGCCCACGGCGCCTGCGGCTCGTCGCTGACGGGCCGCGCCTTCATCACCGTGTGCGAGGAGGGGATCGCGCCAGCCTCGAAGATCTGCGTCCAGCGATAGCTGAACCAGCCGTTGCGGATCACGAGGCACTTGCGCCCGGTCGCGAACTGTCGCGCCACCGCTTCCATGCCATAGGTGCCGCCCCCGGGCACGACGACGACCGAGCGGGCGTGATAGACCTCCTTGAGCGTCGAGGAGATGTCCCGCATCACCTGCTGGAAGGCTTGCGACATGTGGTTGAGCGAGCGGTCTGTGAACACGACCGAGAATTCGAGCAGGCCGTCGGGATCGACTTCGGGGAGCAAGCCAGGCACTTCAAACCTCCAGTTGTTCGGTTCGGACAGGCAGCGACTGTACCGCACATTCGCGCATGCGGTCGATGAGGCCGCTGCGGCGCTCGCCTGGCGTGCGGCAGGCCGCATCCAGCACCGACGCCGCGGCCACCAGGGTCACCGAGGAGGTGGCGCGAGTCACGGCGGTGTACAGCAGTTCACGGCTCACGACGCGGGCGGGCTGCGCCGGGAGCAGCACCAGCACATCGCGGAACTCGGACCCCTGGCTCTTGTGGACCGTCATCGCAAAGGCCGTCTCATGGTCCGGCAGGCGCGCGATGGCGAGCCTGCGCCAGCCACCGCTGCCATCGCGGAAGACTGCCTGGAGCGCACCGTCCGCACCCGGCAGGCAGATTCCGATGTCGCCGTTGAAGAGTCGCAACAGGGAATCGTTGCGCCGTACGATCAGCGCCCGGCCGGCGAACCACCGGCTGTCTGCCTCCTCGCGCGAGGCGCCCGCCGCCGAACCGCCGAGCTGCGCGCGCAGGCAGCGCTCCAGCCAGCCATTGATGGCCTCCACCCCGCGACCGCCGCCGCGAATCGCACACAGCACACGAAACGACTCGAAGGCCGCGAAGACCGGCTGCGGATCGCCGGCATGCTCGCGCACCGCCGTCACGTAGGCGGCGTATCCAGCCTCCATGCGCTGCCTCGCCGCTTCGCCCGGCTGCGCAGCGTCGTCATCGAGCCAGCGTACGTTCACATCGTCGTGCTGCGCGAGCCACCCGAGCAGCGCATCGGCATGCCCTTCGCGGATCCCGGCCGCGAGTTTCCCGATTCCGGAGTCGCGGGCGAAACGGTAGCTGCGTGTGAGCCATACGACGCTGCCGGCAAGCGGCGTTGGCGCGCGTGCAGGCGGCGGCTGGATCGCCCTGGCCGGCGCAGCGGTGCACTGTGCGAGGCGCTCGACGGTCGGCGGCGCCAGCGATGGATCGGCCGACACGGCCGCAAACACCGCACCCGCCTCGACCGCCGCGAGCTGATCCTGGTCGCCCAGCAGGATCAGGCGCGCATGTGCCGGCAGGGCTTCGACCAGACGCGCCGCCAGCGACAGATCGAGCATCGAGGCCTCGTCGACGACCAGCACGTCGAGCGGCAGGGGATTGCCGGCGTGATGGCGGTAGTCGCCGGCCTGCGGACCGGCCCCGAGCAGACGGTGCAGGGTCCGGGCCTCGTCGGGCAGGCGTGCGCGCAATGCTTCGGGAAACTTTGCACCACGTTGGCCGATCGCTTCGAGCAGGCGTGCCGCGGCCTTGCCGGTCGGTGCCGCAAGCGCGATGCGCAGATCCGGTGCAAGCGTCAGCAGGCAACCCAGCAGCGCGGCCACGGTCGTCGTCTTGCCAGTGCCCGGCCCGCCGCTGATCACCGCGAGTCCGCGCTCCAGCGCGAGTGCGACCGCAAGCCGCTGCCAATCCACCGGATCATCGTTCGGCGTATCGAAGAAACGCCCCAGACATTCCCGCACCGTCGCCGGATCGGCAGAGGCGGGCAGCGGTCGGGCGATCCGCAGCAAGGCGCGTGCGAGCCGTGATTCGCGCTCGAAGTGGCGGCGCAGGTAGAGCCGATCAGCGCCATCGAGCACCAGCGGCCGATCCGGGGCACTGGCGTCACCTCCCGCCAGTCCGACGACACCGCTCGCCAGCAAGCGCGCACGCAGCGCGGACACGGCAACCGGGGAGGCCTCGAGCGCAGCGAGCGGCAGACACACATGGCCTTCCCCCAGTGCAAACTGGAGGCGCTCCACGGCTCCGTGCAGCGCCTCCAGGATCGGCTCTGCGGCGCCGACGGCGCGCGCCCACCCGACCACTCGCACAGCCAGCGCGCGGGCCAGTTCGTGATTCGCTCGAGCGCCGCCGGAGATCTCTTCGATCATCCCGCCTCCCTGCCTGCGATCAGTCGATCGAGGCTCGCCATGACGTTCTCCGGCGCCCGGTGGAACCACACGCCGGCCGGACGCCCATCGACGAGCCAGCGCGGACGCACCCCGCGCACGAAGAGATAGAAGGCCCCGCCAAAGTCGCGCCGGTAGTCGTAGCCGGGCAGCGTGCGCACCAGATGGCGGTGCAGCGCCAGTCCGTACAGCAGATGCTGCAGGTGGTAGCCATGTGCCTGCATCACCTCTTCCAGGCGCGCGGGCGCATAGTCCTCGAGTGCAAATCCGAGATGGTTCGACTTCCAGTCGAGCACGTAGTAGCGGCCGGCGTGCTCGAAGACCAGATCGATGTAGCCCTTCAGATAGCCCGACAGCCCACCGAAGACGAGCCTGGGCGTGACGTAGCCGTGACGGAGGAGCCAGTCGTTGAGCGCGGTTGCGGTAAGTCCGGCCGCTGGCAGGTGGAATCCGAGCTCGACTGCGCATCGCTCTGCGGGCAGGCTCGAAAGCCGCAGCGGCGCGGCAGCGTCCGGCACGAGCTCGGTCGCCAGCACGTCGGTCAGCATGGATTCGAGCATGCGCCGCAGGCGCGCGGGCGGCACGGGCTTCCTGTCCGCCTCGCCCCGCATTGGATAGGCCGCCAGCGCGGCATCAATGGCCTTTGCATGCCCCGAGGGCTGGGCAAACTCGATGCGCTCGAACACCGCGTGCAGGCATTCCCCGGCCCAGGTTCCGCGCGGAAAACCAAGAAAGTCGTCGGCGTCGGCGGGTTCGCTGAGCGAGGCCACCGCAGCGGGCGGTGGCCAGCCGGCCGCACGCGCATCGCGGTCGCGTGCGGCCTCCTCGCGTTGCGCACCGTGCTGCAGCGCGCTGAAACTACCGATCCGCCAGCCCGACGGTACCGGGTGCGTCAACCTGCGGGCATTCAGACACCGGACCGGGTCGGGCATCCCGGACCAGGATCCTCCATCCGGACTGCCGACCGGCAACTCGACGAGGCTCAGGTCCGACCCCACACGCTCGGCGAACGCACACCAGGCGGACGAAACCTGCTCCGGATCGAGTCGTCGCTCCCGCCACTCGCGGGGAGCGCTTCCAGCCCCGGCCACGAGCCAGTTGAGCGGGCTGCGCGTGCTCTCATGCACCGACAGCCCGGATCGGGTCGGGCGCCCGTAGAAACCGGCGACGACGTAGCAGCGATGCACCGCCCGCGTAAGCGCCACGTAAATGAGGCGCACCTCCTCGGCGTCGCGCGCCTCGCGCAGACGCGCCTTGATCGCGTCATCCTCCGCGGCTTCGGGGCGGAAATCGATCATCACCTGATGCGTTGGGTTTTCTGTTCCAGATTCGTCGCCGGTCACGCTGCCCGGCTCGTGATAGATCCGCAGCCCCCCCTCCTGCGGCGACTGCGAACGCCCATCGAACAGGAAGGGGCAGAACACGACGCCGTACTCGAGCCCCTTGGAGCGGTGGATCGTGACGATGCGCACCAGGTTGCGATCCGACTCCAGGCGCAGCTGTGCCGCCTCGCCCTTGCCGCTCTCGCCGCGACGGGCGGCAAACCAGCGCAGCAGCGCGTCCGGCGCGGGACGCGTGGCCGCCGCCTCGTGGAGGAGTTCGACCAGGTGCAGGAGGTTCGTGAGGCGCCGCTCGCCGTCGGCCGCGCGCAGCAGCCGTGCGCTGACTTCGTCCTGCACCATCCAGTGACGCAGCGCGACCCCGACGCCGCGCGTCAGCCACAGCTCACGCAGCTCGGCAAAGCGCGCCATCCGTTCGGCCAGCCGCACGTCGTCCTGGCCCAGCGCTTCCAGGTCCCCGGCCACGGCTCCCATCAGGACGGTCGCGCACGCCGCCAGCAGCAAGGGGACGCGCGACGGTTCCGCGACCGCGAGCAGCACCCGCTCGAGCTCCTCAGCCTCGGCACTGTGATAGACGCTGCTCTGGGAAAGCTCGACACTGCCGATGCCGAACGTCGACAGCGCCTCGCGCATGCGCGCCCCCTGGCGATGCGTCTTGACCAGAACGGCGATGTCGGCCGCCGCCAGCGCGCGCGCGCCGATCGTCACCCGGCCTGTGGCCGCATCGCGCAGCAGCCGGGCGATTTCAGCCGCGGTCGCACGCGCAGCCCGCTGCATCAGATCCTGATGGGGGAGTGGCGCTCCGTCCTCGCCTTGCGGCGCCCACCAGACACAGAGCGGCGAGCGCATCGGTGCACCGTCGTCCACGAAGGGCTGGCGCGGGCGCACACCGAGCGCGACCGGTGCGAAACGCAGGCCGGGCAGCACGAATGCTTCCGGATTGGTCTCGAACAGCGCATTGCAGGCACGGATCAGGCCGGCGTCGGAGCGCTGGTTGTGCGCCAGCGTGTAGCGTGCGTCAGTCGCCTCGCGCGCATCGAGATAGGCGTACAGATCGGCATTGCGGAAACTGTAGATCGCCTGCTTGGGATCGCCCACGAGCAGCAGACGCCCGCGCCGCGAGCGCTCCGTCGCACCATAGATGCGGCGGAAGATGTCGAACTGCAGCGGATCGGTATCCTGGAACTCGTCGATCAGCGCGACCGGATAGCGCTGCCGCAACGCGCCCGCGAGCCATGGCTGGCGCCCGCTGGCCAGGGCGTCGTGGATGTTGCGCAGGATGTCGTCGAACGCGATCACACGCCGCTCGAGCTTCCGCCTGCGCAACTCCACCGCAGCCTCCTCGATGAAGCGGCGCAACAGGGCAAGGCGTCGGCCCTCGGCCCAGGCGGCATGGCGTCCGCGCAGCGCCAGCAGCCCCTCCGCCGCGTCGAAGAAGGGGTGCTGCGGCGTCGATTTCCCCTTGTTCGTACGTATCTGCAGGACACTCGTCGTCAGCAGCTCGAGCCGGGCCTTGTCCGGTCCGACGACTGCGAGCGGATCCGCAGCGGCGAGCAAGGCACGCCAGCCCGCCACTGCGGCCTCGATGGCGGCATCCGAATAGGTGCTCCGGTTGAGCCCGGAGCGTCCCTCGTCGAGCGTTGCCAGGACCTCTTTGCCATCCTCGCCCCAGGCGCGCCGGGCAGCCTGCAGCGCGTCGCCTAGCGCCTCGGCACTCGGTCGCTCTGCTGCACCGGGCTCGGCGGACGGCCAGCACAGCCGGGCCAGCGGCCGCGCCATCACGCGCCCGAGCAACGCCGCCCAGCGTTCCGGGCTGTCTCCCTGCGTCTCGAAAAGCGGCGCGAGCGCGGAAAGCGTGTCGTCCTCGCTCAGAGTGCGGCGCCAGAAGTCGCGCGTCACTTCGGCGCGCAGCGCTTCGTCGTCTTCGACGAGTTCTAGCGCGAACGGTAGGCCGGCGGCAAAGGGCGTCTCGGCGAGGGCGCGCTGACAGTAGCCGTGGATCGTGAAGATGGCCGCCTCGTCGAAGCGCTGCAGCGCTTCGCGCAGGCGTGCGATGCGGGCCTCACCGCCCTCGCCGGGTGAGCCAAGGGTAGCCAGCCCGAGTACGAGGGGATCGACGCTCGGCGCCGTTCCGTCCAGATGCGCGAGCAGCTCGGCCAGGCGGCTGCGGATGCGGCTGCGCAATTCGGCCGTCGCCGCGCGCGTGAAGGTGACGACAAGGATCCGCTCCACCCCCAGCTCCGATTCGATCAGGAGGCGCAGGTACAGCGCGCAGATTGCGTAGGTCTTGCCGGTCCCCGCCGAGGCCTCGATCAGGCGCACCCCGTCGAGCGCCCAGTGCAGCGGATCGGGGCCGGCCGGACCAGGTATCTGCCCGGGATTCATGCTTCCCCTCCCTGCTCCGTCACGACACCGTCCTCATCATCCAGATGCTGCAGCAAGGGTTCGAACACCGTTGCGGCAAGGGCCTCGAAACGTTCGAAGGCGCGCTCCAGCGGATCGACCCGGCCGCGCCAGGCCAGGCGCACGGCCGGCTCGTCGCGCTCACCGCGCTGCGCGCCATCCGAACGCCAGTGTCCCCGCCACGCCCTCAGCGCATCGGCCATCCGGCGTCCCTTGCTGATCCAGGCCCAGCCCGATCTGGCAAAGAACGGCACGGGCTCCCGCAGCCCCTGGCGGTACAAGGCCATCAGCTCGGCGAGCCGCTCGTGCGCCGGCTCGCACGGGCGCAGGTGGAAGATCCGGTCGCGCGCGTGCCATTCGGAGCGCAGCGCAACCCCCGGAGGCGCCATCGCACACAAGGCGAGGTGCGCGATCCAGGCTTCGAGCAGGTCGGCAGCGCGCGCGTCGCGGTACCGGTAGCGCACCAGTCCGCCGGAGCGCAGATCGCTGAATGCGACCTGCAGGGCCCAGTCCTCGCCATCGAGCACGAAGGGCAGCCGCTGCGTACGGGCCGGCAGCGGCCCCTCGGCCAACGCCGCTCGCAAGGGGCCGGCGAATGCCGCCAGCCGGACCAGTTCGGTGTCGAGTCGGGCGGCCCCGAGCGCGCCGTCCGGATACTCGCCACCCGCCGCGGCGAGTTCGCGCACGCGCGGCGCCCCAGCCCCGGCGAGCAAGGCCGGCAGGATGCGTCGGGCCAGTCGCTCGGGCGCATCGTAGGCGGGCACGAAGGCTTCGTCGTCGTCCAGCTCCTCATCCGCCCCCGGCAGTGCGATGCCCAGCCGTTGCCGGAGCAGGTAGGCAGCGGGTTGGCGCAGGAAGCGAACCAGGTGTTCGACCGTGGGCTGGCGCCACTGCTCACCCGCGGGGGCGAGAGAAGCGGCCAGAAAGGGTGGGGCTGCACGATGCTCGGCGGTGTCGGGACGGTCGTCCTCATCATCCGCATCGTCGGTCGGGCTCATCGCGCGTTCGGCAAAGGTGCCTGCATCCTCCGCAGGCATCCCTGCGGAGGGAAGGCCCCGGGCGGCCTCGCGCTGGCGCAGCGCCTCACAAGTGTCCTCACGATAGCTCGTCAGACGCGGGTCGCCTTCGGACGCATCGAAGTAGCGCTCCGAGAACGCCTGCAGCGGGTGCTCGACCGTCAGTCGGCGGCGGACGTCCTGTCGCGCCTCGGGACGAGCCGGATCGCTTGCACAGAGCCGGCTCGCGTAATCGAGCAGTTCATCGACGAGGACCGAGGGCGGCGCCTCGCTGTTGTCGCGCACGCTGCGCCCGGAGTACGAAAGATGCAGGCGGGAGCGCGCCGCCAGCAGGAGGTCGAGAAAGAGGTTGCGGTCATCGGTCCGGCGCTGGCGGTCGCCGCGCGCGCTCAGGCGGGTCATCAGATCGAACTCGAGCGATCCGGCATTACCCGGAAACACGCCATCGTCGAGCCCGATGGCGCAGATCATGCCGGCCGGGAGACCGCGCAGGCTCGGCAGGGCCGCGAAGCTCACGGCGCCGGTCGGCACCCCGCCACGTGCCGGCTCGTCGAGCGCCTCGGTGAGCACCCCGTGCACGACCTCCAGCGGGAGCGCACCAGCGAAGTCGGCCGCGCGCCACTGTGCACGCAGCGCTTCGATTGCGGCCCGCACCAGGCGCAGATCGTCGATCCATTCGCTGGTCGCCGGCACGAGCCCGTCGAGCAGGTCCGACAGCAGTTCGCACCAGCCCTCGGCATCGTGGTTGCGCGCACATTCGGCCGAGTACCGCTCGATCTGCTCGGCAAAGCGCGACAGGCGCCCAAGGTCGAGCGCGGCAGCCCCTTCGGGATCGCCTGCCGGAACCCCCGCACCTGCAATCGCCGCAGGCGCCTCGTCCTCCCCCCAGGCGTAGGCGAGGAACAGGCGTTGCAGGCCATCGCCGAGGGTATGGCGCTCTCCGCCAGGCAGGCCGAGACGGGACCGGTGCTCCGCTCCGAGCCCCCAATGGACCCCCGCCACCCGCAACCAGCCATGCACGCGTTCGAGTCCTTCGCGGTCGAAGCCGAAGCGTTGTGCGACCGGCGCCATGCGCAGCAGCTCGAAGAGTGCACTGACGGGGTGACGTCCGGCTGCCAGCGTGAGCGCTGCATCGAGCACCCGCGCGACCGGGTTGATGCGGGTCTGCCCGAGTCCGGTGATCTGCCACGGAATACGCCGGTGCGCCGGGGCCGATCCGAAGACCGCTTCGATGAGCGGCGCCGCCCGGTCCAGATCCGGCGTGAGTACGAACACGTCCTGGGGGCGCAGCCCCTCGTCCTGGTCGAAGCACTCGAGGAGCCGGTCGTGCAGGACTTCCAGCTCGCGCGCAAGACCGTGGCAGACGTGCACTTCGAGGCTGCGATCCGCGGCTTCGAGCGGAACGCTCCCGGGGGCAGGATCGACCAGATCGAGAACGGCGTTCTGCAACCGGGCAAGAAGATGGTTCCCGCTCGCCGGCACGAAACAGGCTTCGTCGACGACGGTGTCGCCGCTGGCTTCGTAGAGCAGGTCGATCTGGGCCTGGGTCTGGCGCCCCCAGGCTGCGAGCAGCGCGTTGCCGGTTTCGTGACCATGCGCGCGTGCGCGTGCTTCCAGCCACGAGAGGCGGCGCGGCGCGACGATCTCGAACCAGTATTCGCGGCACGGATTGAGCACGTAGAGCCGCAGATCGATCCACTGTCCGAGCCGCAGCAGAAGTTCAAGGTAGAGCGGCGGCAGGGCCGGCACGCAGAATACTTCGACACGCGCCGGAAGTCCCGCCGCCGCGGCGGATCCCCGTGTTTCGAGCGCCCGCAGGAAGACGTGCGACGGATGCTCGGCCCCCACTCCGAGCGCACGCACGAGACGGCGCCACAGTTCGGACTGCCAGGCCTCGTCGTCACGCCCTTCCGCATCGAGTCCGGCGATCGTCCCGCCCTCGGCCCACCGGGCCAGCCAGTGCGGACGATAGGTCAGGTACTGGTCGAAGAGTCGCGCGCAGCGCTCGGCGAGCTCGAAGCGCATGCGTTCGCTCGCCCCCTCCAGGTAGCGCGCCAGGCGCGGCTGACGCGCGGTCCAGTCGCGCTCGCCGAGCAGCGCATGGAGGCGCCACGCGAGCACGGGTGGCGAGAAAGGCGACTCCTCGCCAACCGGAACGAGCTTCCCGATCTGCGCCCACAACCACTGCGCGAGGTACGAAAAGCGCAGGTTGACGGCGACGCCTTCGCGTTCGGCAACGGCCAGCTCCACCTGGCGCCGCATCGCGGTACTCGGAACGATGATCTCGCGCACGCCGAACGGTCCAGGGTGTGCTTCGCCCAGACGCTCGAGCAGGCGTTCGAGCAGGACTTCCTGACGGTTGGAAAACTGCAACGACAGCATCAGCGGCCCTCGGCGCAGAGGGACGGACGGACACCTTTTCTCCGGTCGAGCAAGCCGTTCCCCGACATCCCCCGAAACCCCATGCCTCCAGACGATCGAGCCGACATCCTAACGCACCCGGGACGTCGTGCGCCCGGGGGGCTTGAACTGTGAGCAATCGCCAGCATATTCGCAACAGGCCCGGGACGCACCGAATCCCGACACGGAAGCGGACGGCATCTCCGGTCACGATCAACCCTGGTCAAGGAGCATGGCGATGTACGAATCCCTCTTGAACTTCCCGGCCAGCCCGTTTGCCGAGCTCGAGCGCCTGCAGCGCGAGTTGCAGCAAGCGTTCGGCAACCCTGGCCGACCCGGCAGCATCCGCGCCGTCGAGAGCGGCGCGTTTCCCGCAATCAACATCGGCAGCACGCCGACCGCCTTCGTGATCTACGCGTTCGCGCCGGGAGTCGATCCGGCAAGCCTCCAGGTCCAGGTCGACCGCGGCGTGTTGACGATCTCTGGCGAGCGGCCCGCAAGCCGGCCCGAAGGCGACAAGGTCGCGCTCTACGCGAACGAGCGCTTCAGTGGTCGCTTCCGCCGCACGGTGAGCCTGTCCGAGGATGCAGACCCGGCACAGGTCGAGGCGCGGATGCGCGACGGCGTGCTGAAGATCACCATCGGGCGCCGTACCGCTGCAGTCCCGCGCCGCATCGAGATCCAGTAACCGGCTAAGCGAACGGAGGAATGACATGAATGACAAGCAAGCCGCGGCCCGCCCCGAAGCGCAGGCCGAAGTCCCGACCCTGACGCCACGCGTCGAGGTATTCGAGGATCCGGAGGGGATCACGCTGCGCGCGGATCTGCCCGGAGTGCCGAAGGACAAGCTGGAACTCAACGTGGAGGGCGACTCGCTGCGCATCGAGGGCGAGATCGCGCTGGACGCGCCCGAGGGCCTTGAGGCGGTCTACGCCGAGGTGCGGCTTGCGCGCTACCGGCGCGCCTTCACGCTCAGTTCGGAACTGGACAACTCGCGCACCGATGCACAGTTGCGCGATGGCGTGCTGACGTTGCGCATCCCGAAGCATGCGCATGCACAACCACGGCGCATCGAGGTCAAGGTGGATTGAGGTTCAGAGGACCGAATGGCCGCTCCGGGCAGGCTGAACGGAATCGGGGCGGCCGCACAACGCAGGAGAAGCTCGCATGGAACGAATGTCTGAACTCAAGCGCGGGTTGCAGCACACCTGGGAGTCGCTGGCGGAAGGGTGGCAACACGTACGTGACCGCGCGGCCAGCGCGCTGACGCATTTCCGGCCCACGAAGCCCCAGACCGGGGAGGCGGTGCGCGAGGCCTCGTTCCCGCAGGTTTCGTGGGCGCTGCTTGGCAGCGACGTGTTCGAGGACCAGGACCGCATCGTCGTGCGGATCGAGATTCCGGGGATGGACAAGAAGGATTTCGAAGTCGAGGTCCATGACGTAGTTCTCACGGTGCGCGGCGAGAAGCACTTCGAGAAGGAGACGACCGAAGGGCGCTACAGCGTCCGCCAGTGCGCCTATGGCAGCTTCCGGCGTTCGATCCCGCTGCCGCTGCCCGTCATCGCCGAGCGCGCCGAAGCCCGCTACCGCGACGGGGTGCTGCGCATCGAACTCCCAAAGGCCGAGCACGTGCGCGGACGCCGGATCGCAATTCGCAGTGACTAGGGCGCACGGCAGAGGCGGAGCGTCCGCGGTATCCTGCTTTCTGCGCTGACTTCTTCCGCTTCCGATGGCCCGAACGCATCCTGAAGGCTGGCGCCAGTTGCCCGCCACCGGCACACTGGCGCGCAAGCTCGACACGCTTGGCCGCCTCGCGTCCGGGCTCGACGAGCGGCACACCGTCTATCACGGCGTCCATTGGACTCGTGTGGACGGCGACCAGATCCTGTTCGGCGAGATCGACTTCATCGTCGTCGGCCCTTCCGGGCGGCTGCTGCTGATCGAACAGAAGCCGGGGCTGCTCGACGAAACTACCGAAGGGCTCATGCAGCGCTCGATGCGCGCGGTCCGAAGGGTCGGTGCGCAGCTCGCCCACAACGCAGACCAGCTGCGGGCACGGCTGGAACGCGACCTTTCCGGATCGCGCGTCCGGATCGAGTCCTTGCTCTACTGCCCCGACTACACCGTGCGCGAGCCTGCAACAGCCGGAATCGATCCGGCTCGCATCGTCGATGCCACACAGCGGGATGCGCTCGTGGTCAAGGTGCGCGAGCTGGTCCGCGAAGATCCAGACGAGCCCCCCGCACCCCCCGCTCTGCACCGCTTTCTGGCTGACGCGCTCGACCTGGTGCCGGACGTCAATGCCCTGGTCGGTCAGGTCGAAACCCTGTACACGAGACTGTCCGGCGGCCTTGCGGAGTGGGCCCGACGCATCGAGATGAACCCCTTTCGCCTGCGCGTCACCGCGACCGCCGGAAGCGGCAAGACACAACTCGCGGTCGCCGTCTTCCGCGACGCGATCGCAGCCGGTCGGCGCCCGCTGTACGTGTGCTTCAACCGGCCTTTGGCAGACCACGTCGCGCGCATCGTTCCGCCCGGGGGCGAAGTCGCAAGCTATCACCAGCTGTGCGACCGCATGCTCCGGGCGCAGGGGCAGGTCCCCGATTTTTCGCGAGAAGACGCGTTCGGGCGCATGGAAGAGGCCTTTGGCGCGCTGACGACGGATCCGGACGGGCGCTTCGATGAGCTGATCGTCGATGAAGGACAGGATTTTCTTGCGCCCTGGCACGATCGCCTGATGGCCCTGCTGAAGCCCGGCGGGCGCGCATGGTGGATCGAGGATCCGCTGCAGAACCTCTACGAACGGCCCGAGATCGCACTGCACGGATGGGTACGGCTGCGAAGCGACCGTAACTATCGCAGCCCGGCCGACATCGTCGAAGCGCTCGCCCGCATGCTGCCGCTCGACGATCCCCCGCAGGCCGGCAGTCCGCTGACCGGCTCGGGACTCGAGATCGGCATCTGGCGCGACGAGGCCGATCTGCTCGACAAGACGCGGCGGGCCATCACGCGCGCGCTGGGGCTGGGATTCCGTCGTGAGCGGATCGCACTGATCACGTGGCGCGGCCGCGAACGATCGGTATTCACCGGGCAGGAACGGCTCGGCGCCCATGCGCTGAAGCGCTTCACGGGCCGCTACGACCTGCTCGGCGCGCCGGTGTACACCGAAGGCGATCTGCTGCTCGAATCGGTGTACCGGTTCAAGGGGCAGGCCGCTCCATGCGTAATCTTCACCGAGGTGGACTTCGAGACGCTCGACCCCCGCGCGGTGCGCAAGCTCTTCGTGGGCGCGACCCGCGCGAGCCTCAAACTGCTGTTGCTACTCTCGCAGCGCGCCGCGGAACGCCTCGGCGCTTCGACGGAGTCGCCCTGAGCGGCACCCCATGCGGGTGCCATCGTGCTCAGGAACCGCGCCCGAACTTCCCGACCAGTTGCTGCAGCTTTTCGGCCCTGCGCTGCTCGGCCTCCTGCTCGCGCCGTTGCGCTTCCTCCTGCTTCTGCTTCTCGCGCTTGCGTCGGGTCGCTTCGGCGAAGCGCTCCTTGAGCGTCTGCGCTGCATGGCTGCGGTGTTCCTCGGTGACCCCGCCGTCCGCGTTGCCGTCCAGATCGTAGCGCAGGGTGCCCTTCTCCAGGGCTTTCAGGTAACGGGTCGAAGCGGTATGGATGCGCATGGCCGCACGCACCGCCTTGCGGTCTGCGTCCGCGTAGCGCTCCCCGATCGCCTTGTCGATGCGAAGCGCCACCGGTTTGCAGTCGCGAAAGGTCGGTGAGTCCGCCTGCAGCCGTTCGAGCAATGCACGCGGATCGAGCGCGGTCTTGGGCGAACGTTCGGAGCCTGCCTGGACGGCGTCGGCAGGATCGGTCAGTGCTGCGGGATCGGTATTCATCGCGGAATCGGTCTGGTCGGGCGTTCAGAATCGGGCGCGTGCTCGCACGCATCCGCGCGCATGATCGCACGAAACAGCCCCGTTCAGGGGGATGCGGCTTCCGCGTGGCTTGCGCGACGACGCATCCAGAGCGGAATCATCGCGACGGCAACGAGGATCTCGATCGCAGCGATCAGGACGAACACCGGCAAGTACGGGTCGACCCCGGACGAGCGCAGCAGCGCGACGAGACTCCCGGCCAGCAACGGACCGAGCGCAAACCCCAATGAGCCTGCAATGTTGAACCCGGCCAGCGTCGTGGCACGCTGGCCGGGGCCCGCCAACTCCGTCGCCAGCACGAGCGAGGGTGCGTACATGAGGGCTGCGACGATGCCACCTGCCGCCATCGTCCAGGGGATCCATGCGCCCGGAACGACCCCGAGCACGACGAGGAAGCCGCCGTACAGGAGACTGCCAAGGATCATCATCCCCAGTCGGTCCCAGTGCCGGGACAGGATTCCCGCCGGAAAGGTCAGCAAGGAGAACGGGATCAGGAAGGCCGCCATCACAAAGCCGATGCGCGCAGTCGAGAACCCTAGCACGGTCCCCAGATACAGCGAGAAAGTCGATACGATGAAACCGACCGTCAGCCGGTCGACGAACGCGAACACATAGGGCACGGCAAGCAGGCGGTTGCGTGCCAGCGCCTGCAGGAGTTCGCGCGGGCGCGCGCGCGCATGCTCGACCGGTGCATCGCGCAAGATCCACGGAACGCACAAGGCCAGCGCGAGCATCAGCCAGCCGCCGACCCACGGAACGAGCGACGGTGCGCCCGAACCGATCCAGCCCCCCAGCGGCGCGCCGCTCGCCACCCCGAGGCTGATCGCAGCGCCCACGCCACCCATCGTCGCACCGAATCCTTCGCGCCGTGCGTGATCGGCTGCCAGTGCCATCAAGAGCGACAGCGAGGCCATGTGGGCACAGCCCTCGATGAAACGCAGCATGAGGATCACCGGGTAGGATCCGTCGCCCGAGATCAGCAGCAGGGTCAGCGCGTTGAGGCCGAGCGCCGCCGCAATCAGCGGCGTGCGACGGCCCAGGCTGTCCGAGACGAGTCCCGCAAGCGGTGCGGCAACGAGCGCGCCGATCATGTTCACCGACATGAAGAGGTGACGCCCAAGATCGCCAAGCTCCGGGTGCCTGCCCACGGTCAGGCCGGTCAGCACCGGCACCATCCCGGTGACCGGAAGCATCAGGAGGAAGAGGACGATCGCGATGCGCAGCTGAGCCATGGTCAGGGCGGATCGAATCCGCGAAGGGCACGGGCCGGGGCAGCCTACCACAGGCGCCCGGGGCAAGAGGGCGCGACGGTGCGTGGTCCTGCAGGAGGTGTCCGGGAGAGTTATTGTGCACTGCACCACAAAATTCTTGACATTTGAAAATCGGCGACTACAATTCAATTGTGCACTGCAGCAATCGGATTCTTCGACAGCTGGAACAGTGAAATCCGACGACTACAAGGAGCCTCACATGAACCCCCAACCCGAACTGATTCTTGCCGAACGCAATGCCGCCGTCGACGCCGTGCTGACCACCGTATCGGTCGCATTCGACGCCGCCGAGCGCCTGGCCGCCCTCAACCTGAACACGCTGCGCGCCACCTTCGATGACGGCAGCGCTGCCATCCGCGCCCTGCTCGACGCCAAGGATCCGCAAGCCTTCTTCAGCATCCAGGCCGGGCTGGCACAGCCGTTCGCCGAGCGTACCCTCGCCTGGTTCCGCCACAGCTACGAGATCGGCACCCAGGGATTCGAAGCTGCAGCGAAGCCGGTCGAGCAGCGCGTTGCGCAGATGAACCAGACCGTCGCCGCCGAGCTTGAGAGGGCTGCCCGGGCAGCACCCGTCGGTTCGGATGCTGCGGTTGCGGCGCTGAAGTCCGGCATCGCTGCGGCCAACTCGACCTTCGACCAGGTCAACCGTGCGACCCGTCAGGCGATTCAGATGGCCGAGGCGAATCTCGCGGCGGCCGGCGACGCAGCGGCGAAGGCCGTGTCCGCTCCGGTCACGAAGGGCCGCAAGAGCGCCTGATCCGCACTCGACCGGGCCCGGACGCCCGGTCGAAGCAGGGTCTGACACCACACGAGGGCAATGGACCGGCGACGGCCATTGCCCTCGCCATTTTCCAGTGCTCGTGCATCGGGTGCGGCACGCACGGCGGCCGCGGCCGCTGCGCTTTCGCATAGAATCGCGCCCATGACCCACTCCCCCAGCCCCGCACCAGAGCTGCTCGCCCCGGCCGGTTCGATCGAGATGATGCGGACCGCGTTCGAGTTCGGCGCCGATGCGGTCTATGCCGGTCAGCCCCGGTATTCGCTGCGCGTGCGCAACAACAGCTTCGGGTGCATCGAAACGCTGGCCGAGGCGATCTCCGAAGCACACGACGCCGGCAAGGCCTTCTATCTCGTCAATAACATCTATCCACACAACAGCAAGGTCAGGACCTTCCTCGACGATCTCGAACCTGTCCTGGAACTGCAGCCCGACGCGATGATCATGGCCGACCCCGGACTCATCATGATGGTTCGCGAGCGCTGGCCGCAGATCCCGATCCACCTGTCGGTGCAGGCGAACGCGACCAATCACGCGGCGGTACGCTTCTGGCAATCGGTCGGGATCCGGCGCGTCATTCTCTCGCGCGAGCTGTCGCTCGACGAGATCGCCGAGATTCGCGAGCGCTGCCCGGAGGTCGAGCTTGAAGTCTTCGTGCACGGCGCGTTGTGCATCGCCTACTCCGGTCGCTGCCTGCTCTCGGGCTATTTCAATCACCGAGACCCGAACCAGGGATCGTGCACCAACTCCTGCCGCTGGGACTATCAGGTGCACCCGGCCTCCGAGGACGACAGCGGAGACGTGAACGCTCATGTGTCCGGTCACAGCCCTGCGCTCGGCGGCGGTGACCGTCACGGCCTCGCAGACCGGGTGTGGCTGCTTGAAGAGGGCACACGGCCTGGGCAGTTGATGCCGATCGAGGAAGACGAGCACGGCACCTATGTGCTCAACTCGCGCGATCTGCGCGCGGTCGAGCACGTCGAGCGGCTCGTCGCACTCGGGATCGATTCGCTCAAGATCGAGGGTCGGACCAAAAGCCCGTACTACGCCGCGCGCGCGTGCCAGAGCTACCGCAGGGCGATCGACGATGCGGTTGCCGGACGCCCCTTCAACCCGCGCCTGCTGGGCGAGCTCGAGGGCCTCGCGAACCGCGGCTATACCGACGGCTTCTACCAGCGTCACCACACACCGGCACACCAGAACTACCTGCGCGGCCACTCCGAATCAGGGCGCAGCCTGCTCGTAGGCGAGAGCATCGGTTTCGATCCGGCGCGCCGGATGCTCGAAGTCGAGGTCAAGAACCGCTTCGCGCAGGGGGATCGGCTGGAGCTGATCTGCCCGGGGGCAAATCGTGACGTCGTGGCCGATCGCATCGAGGACGGCGACGGCCAGACCCTGGCGGTTGTCCCGGGCAGCGGGCGGCGTGTCTGGCTGCCCATCCCCGATGATCTCGATGGTGCGACGATCCGCTATGTCGCCCGCTACCTCTGACGCGCTCATGGACCGCCTGGCTTTCGCACCGATGACCCACAAGACCGACCTCCGCATCGAAGCTGTCGATCTGCGGGATCCAGCACATCGTTCCGCGCTCGTCGCCCTGCTCGACCACTATGCCCGCGATCCCATGGGCGGCGGCACGCCCCTCACCGAGCAGGTGCGCGCCGTGCTGGCCGAGCGGCTGCGCACGCAGCCCGGATACGTCGCCTTTCTCGCGTTCCGCAATCACGAGGCGGTCGGCCTGATCAATTGCTTTCTTGGTTTTTCGACCTTCGCGGCCCGTCCGCTGCTCAATGTGCATGACGTCGCCGTGCTCGCGGGTCACCGCGGGCAGGGAATCGGTCGGGCCCTGCTGCAGGCAGCCGAGCGCGCGGCGCGCGAGCGCGACTGCTGCAAGTTGACGCTCGAAGTGCTTTCGAACAACCGCGCCGCGATCGCGGCCTATGAACGGGCCGGATTCCAGCCCTATGAGCTCGATCCTGCGGCAGGTCAGGCGGTATTCATGCACCGCCTCCTGTAGGGGCCGGTCCGCCAGCCGAAAGGCCGGGCGCGCCCCTTGAAGTCGGGGCGATCCCGGAGCCCGGTGACAGCGTTCAGCCGGCCAGCTTGTCCTGGTGCTTGCCGCCCAGACCGAGGTAGGTTTCGATCACGCGCGGATCGTCGGCAAGCTCATGAGCCGGACCCTCCATTGCGATCTCGCCCATCTCCAGCACATAAGCATAGTCCGCGACCTGCAGCGCGGCGCGCGCATTCTGCTCGATGAGGAGGATCGAGACGCCGCGGCTTCTCAGCTCCGAGATGATCCGGAAAATCTCGCGCACGATCAGCGGGGCCAGGCCCAGGCTCGGCTCGTCGAGCATCAGCAGCCGCGGCTTGGCCATCAGTGCGCGGCCGACCGCCAGCATCTGCCGCTCGCCCCCCGAGAGCGTGCCGGCCAGCTGGTTGTGACGCTCCTTCAGGCGCGGGAAGAGGGCATACACCTCCTCCATCGTCTGGCCATGATCCCGCTTGCCTTCGCGGTAGCGCTGGAAGGCACCGAGCACGAGGTTGTCCTCGACGCTCATCTCGCCAAAGAGATCCCGCTTTTCGGGCACGAGGTTCATCCCGCGCGCCACCATGTGCTCGACTTCCGGTGAATGCTCGGTCGCGCCATCGAAACGGATCTCGCCGCTGGACGGCAACACGCCCATGATCGCGGAGAGCATCGTCGTCTTGCCCGCTCCATTCGGCCCGATGACGGTGACGATCTGGCCCTTGCCGACGCGGATGTTGGCGTTGTGCAGCGCCTGCACCTTGCCGTACGACACGCACAGGTCGCGCGTTTCCAGAACGATTTCGGTCCCTGCGGCGCTCATTCCACCCCTCCCAGATAGGCTTCCAGCACGGCCGGATCCGCCTGTACCTCGGCCGGAAGGCCTTCGGCGATCTTCTGTCCGAACTCCATCACGACGATGCGATCGACTAGCCCCATGACGAAATCCATGTCGTGCTCGACGAGGAGGATGCCCATCCCCTCGCTGCGCAACTTGCGCAGCAGGTCCCCCAGCGCCTGCTTTTCCTTGTAGCGCAGTCCGGCTGCCGGCTCGTCGAGGAGCAGCAGGCACGGATCGGACGCGAGCGCGCGGGCGATCTCCAGGATGCGCTGCTGGCCCAGCGCGAGGCTGCCTGCCTCCTCGTGCATGTGCTCGGCCAGTCCGACGCGTTCGATCTGCCGCGCAGCTTCGGCGAGCAATCGCGCCTCCTCGCGCCGGTCGAGTCGCCACGCGGCCGAGAGTACGCCCTTCGACCCGCGCACGTGGGCACCGATCGCGACGTTCTCGAGCACGCTCATCGTCGGCAGCAGCTTGACGTGCTGGAAGGTGCGGCTCATGCCCATGCGCGCGATCTCTCGCGAGCCGCGCCCAGCCACCGATTTGCCGAGGAAGGTGACTTCACCCGAGGTCGGCGTATCGACGCCCGAGATCTGGTTGAACATCGTGCTCTTGCCGGCACCGTTCGGACCGATCAGCGCCAGGATCTCTCCGGCGCGTACATCGAGGCTCAGTCCGTTGCAGGCCACCAGTCCGCCGAAGCGGCGCGTGACTTCCTTACCCGACAGCAGCAGGTCGCCTGGCTTGGGCTGCGCCCTTCGCGGCAACTGCTCGGCACCGGAATCGATGCTGCGCTGGACACCTCGCACCGGCAGCACACGCTGCGTCAGCGCCACCAGAATCGGCCACAGACCACCACGGGCCTTGTGCAGGATGAACACCATCATGAAGCCGAAGAAGATGACTTCGAAGTTGCCGCTCTGGCCGAAGACCTTGGGCAACACGTCCTGCAGCCACTGCTTGAGCACCGTGATGAGCCCTGCGCCAACCAGCGCTCCCCATACGTGCCCTGCGCCGCCGACCACCGCCATGAACAGATACTCGATGCCCATGTGCAGGCCGAACGGGGTCGGATTCACGAAGCGCTGCATGTGGGCATAGAGCCAGCCCGAGGCGCAGGCGAGCAACGCAGCGATGACGAAGATGATCATCCGCGCCCGCGCGGTATTCACCCCCATCGCCTCGGCCATCACCATGCCACCCTTGAGCGCCCGGATGGCGCGCCCTTCACGCGAATCGAGAAGGTTCTGCGTCGTGATGATCGCAAGCAGTACGAAGGCCCAGATCAGGTAGAAGATCTCGTGCCCCTGACGCAGCTCGTAGCCGAAGACCGTGATCGCGGGCAGCCCTCCGAAGCCGGTATGGCCACCCAGGATTTCCATCGTACCGAACAGGAAGTACAGGCTGATCCCCCAGGCAATGGTTCCCAGCGGCAGATAGTGCCCGGACAGCCTGAGGGTCAGCGCGCCGATGAGCATCGCAAGGACACCGGTGAACACCAGCCCGGCGACCAGGGTGAGCCAGGGCGAGTACGAAAGCCAGGCGAGCCACACCGGAAGTTCGGTCGCCGTCGTCAGGACACCGGTCGTGTAGGCGCCCAGCCCGACGAAGGCGGCCTGGCCGAAGCTCGTGAGTCCGCCAACGCCGGTGAGCAGCACCAGCCCGATCGCGACCATCGCATACAGGCCGATGTAGTTGAGCAGGGTCACGTAGAACGCCGACAGGGTGAGCGGGGCGAGCGCGAGCACGACGACGAACACGCCCATCACGACGCGCGGAGAAAGACCGGATTTCATTCTTCCTCCTCCATGTGGTGCGTGGTCAGCGAACGCCACAGCAGGACCGGGATGACCAGGGTGAACACGATGACTTCCTTGTAGGCGCTCGCCCAGAACGAGCTGAAGGATTCGAGCAGACCGACCAGAATCGCGCCTCCGGCGGCGATCGGATAGCTTGCGAGCCCACCGATGATCGCGGCAACGAAGCCCTTGAGGCCGATCAGGAAACCGCTGTCGTAGTAGATGGTGGTGATCGGGCTGATCAGCACGCCCGAGAGCACGCCGATCAACGCAGCAAGAAAGAAGGTGAGTTTGCCCGCGAGTGCAGGCGAGATCCCCATCAGGCGGGCGCCGTTGCGGTTGATCGCGGTCGCCCGGAGCGCCTTGCCATAGATCGTGCGGCCGAAGAACAGCGCCAGCGCAATGATCAGCACCAGCGAGGACATCATGACCCAGATCATCTGCCCGGTCAGGCTCAGCGGTCCGAGCTCGAACCGCGCATCGGCGAACGGCGGGGTACGGTAGCCCTCGGCACCGAAGAACACCAGCCCGAGTCCGACCATCGCGACGTGGGCCGCGACCGATACGATGAGCAGCACCAGCACGGGTGCTTCGGCGATTGGCTGGTAGATGATGCGGTACATCATCGGCCCCATCGGCACGACGATCAGCACGGTCGCCAGCACCTGCACCGCGAGCGGCATGTTCGCAAGCGGGAGCGACCACACCAGTCCGAGCAGCACGAGCGGATAGAGGATATTGAGCGCAACGATCGCCGGCAGCTTGCGGGCCGCGCCGCCACGCACCGCAGCGACACCGTCGATCAGCGCTACCAGCACACCGGCACCGATCAGCAGCCAGATGGTGGCCGGCAGAAAACCGTTCTCGATCATCGCAAGGGTCAGCGCACCGTATGCGACGAACTCCCCCTGCGGAATGAAGATCACCCGGGTCACGGCAAACACCAGCACCAGTGCCAGCGCCAGCAGTGCATAGATTGCACCGTTGGTCACGCCGTCCAGACCCAGGATCAGGGCTATCTGGAAATCCATGAACGAACCTCGTTACCGGCCCGTCGCGCGCGACGGGCCGGACCTTCAGTCAGGAACAGGAGGATGTGAAACGAACCTGCTTCGAATCGATGCCCACCGTCACCGGACGGTGCCGGCGGGCGCGACATGAGTCGGTTACTGGACGACTTTCCAGGCACCGCCCTGGATCTGCACCATCACGCGCGAGCGCTGGTCGAGACCCAGGTGGTCGGTCGGGCTCATGCTGTAGATGCCATGCGCAGCCGGAACTTCCTTGAGGTTCTCCAGGGCATCACGCAAGGCGGCACGGAACTCGGCGGTGCCGGGCTTGGCCGCCTTGAGGGCCTCGGGGACGGCAGCAGCCATCAGCAGGCCGGAATCCCATGCGTGCGCACCAAAGGTCGACACGCTGCCGGGACCGTGAGCCGCCTCGTACTTGGTGATGTACGCCAGAGCGCTCTTCTTGACCGGGTTGCTGTCGGGCAGTTGAGACGCGACCAGCACCGGGCCGGCGGGCAGCAAGGTGCCTTCGCAGTCACGACCACAGACGCGCAGGAAGTCGTTGTTGGCAACACCGTGGGTCTGGTAGATCTTGCCCTTGTAGCCCCGCTCCTTGAGCGCCTTCTGCGGCAGCGCGGCAGGCGTTCCGGAACCCGCGATCAGGATCGCATCCGGATTGGCCGAGACGATCTTCAGGATCTGGCCCGTCACCGAGGTATCGGTGCGGTTGTAGCGTTCGTTGGCAACCATCTTCAGGCCGCGCACATCGACGAGCGTGTTGAACTGCTCGTACCAGCCCTCGCCGTATGCATCCGCGAACCCAATGAAGGCAACCGTCTTGACGCCGTTGTTCGTCATGTGCTCAAGAATCGCGGTCGACATCTGGGCGTCGTTCTGCGGGGTCTTGAAGACCCAGCGCTTCTTGTCGTCGACCGGCTCGACGATCCGGCTGGAGGCCGCCATCGAGATCATCGGTGTCTTCCCTTCGGCCGCAACATCGATCATTGCCAGCGAGTTCGGGCTGGTCGTCGAACCGAGAACGATGTCGACCTTGTCTTCGGAAATCAGCTTGCGGATGTTCTTGACCGCCGTGGTGGTGTCGGAAGCGTCGTCGAGAACGATGTAATTGACCTTCTGCCCGGCGATTTCCTGCGGCATCAGGGCGATGGTGTTGCGCTCCGGGATGCCGAGCGAAGCGGCCGGACCGGTCGCCGAGACCGTGACGCCGACCGTGATCTGGGCGTTCGCGACGCCTGCTGCAAAGGCAAGGCCAAGTGCGGCCACCAGGGCGTTTCTGAGCTTCATTGTGTCTCCTCCTCGTCGTTATCGAGTGAGCGCAGCAAGATTGCCGCGCCCACGTGCTACAAATTTACACTAGTTGACCCTTCCAACAGTATCAGATTCATCAAATTTTTTCGATTACGGTTGCAATTCCCTGGCCGACCCCGATGCACATCGTCGCCAGTGCGTAGCGCCCCCCGCCCGCTTCGAGCTGACGCATCGCGGTGAGCACGAGTCGCGCGCCCGACGCGCCAAGCGGATGGCCCAGTGCGATCGCGCCACCATTGGGATTCACCTGCGCCGCGTCGTCGGGCAGACCCAGAAGATGGAGGACACCGAGCGCCTGCCCGGCAAAGGCTTCGTTGAGTTCGATGACATCCATGCGATCGAGCGTAAGCCCGAGCCGCGCCAGCAGCTTCTGCGTCGCAGGTGCCGGTCCGATGCCCATGATGCGCGGCTCGACCCCGGCGGTGGCCATGCCCAGCACGCGGGCGCGCGGCGTCAGGCCGTGGCGGCGAACGCCGGCCTCGGATGCGAGGATCAGCGCAACCGAACCGTCGTTGGTGCCCGAGGCATTGCCCGCCGTGACACTGCCATCGGGGCGCACGACGCCCTTGAGCTTCGCAAGCGCCTCCAGCGTGGTTGCGCGCGGGTGCTCGTCGCGGTCGACGATCAGCGGATCGCCCTTCTTCTGGGCGATCTCGACCGGCACGATCTCTCCGGCATAGAAGCCGCGCTCCAGCGCAGCCGCATAGCGCTGCTGACTGCGCAGCGCAAACGCGTCCTGACGCTCGCGCGAGATCCCGTACTCGGCGACGACGTTCTCGGCCGTCTCGGGCATCGAGTCGATGCCGTAGCGCGCCTTCATCAGCGGGTTGACGAAGCGCCAGCCGATCGTCGTGTCCTCGATCTTCGCGGCGCGGGAGAACGCGGACTCGGCCTTCGCGATCACGAACGGCGCGCGGCTCATGCTCTCGACCCCGCCGGCAATCATCAGCTCCGCTTCACCGCAGCGGATGGCGCGCGCGGCGGTGCCGACCGCATCCATGCCCGAGCCACACAAACGGTTGAGCGTTGCGCCGGCCACCGCCACCGGCAGACCGGCCAGCAGCCCCGCCATGCGTGCGACGTTGCGGTTGTCCTCGCCCGCCTGGTTGGCGCAGCCGTAATAGATGTCATCGACCGCTGCCCAGTCGACGCCGGGATTGCGCGCCATCAGGGCCTTGATCGGGTGCGCGGCCAGATCGTCGGTGCGTACGCCCGCCAGCGCGCCGCCATAGCGACCGATCGGCGTGCGGATGCCATCACAGATAAAGACTTCATTCACTGCACGGTTCTCCTTGTGTCCATTGTGCCTGTATCCAGTGTCCCGGGTACACGTTGTTCGCGAACAAACCCGCACACCCTCGATGGCCGACTAACCCACAGCCGTCGCTGCAAGCGCACGGGGGCGTGCGGCAACCCCGTGCACCCCGTCGAGGAAGAGACGGGTCACGACCGGGGCAAGATCCTCGATGCGCAACGGCCCGTCGGGATGCACCCAGGTGTAGAGCCAGTTGATCATGCCGAACAGGATCATCGTGACCGGTGTCTCCAGGCCCTTCGGCTGCAGACCGGGTTCGAGACGGCGCAGCGCCACCGCAACTGCCGCGACGACCCGACGCTGCTTCCCGCGAATCCGTTCGGCCTGCTCCGCC
Organism: Rhodocyclaceae bacterium; assembly: GCA_023383815.1. GTDB lineage: Bacteria > Pseudomonadota > Gammaproteobacteria > Burkholderiales > Rhodocyclaceae > JACOUN01. Next base: position 35,623 of record JAHDYG010000006.1, on the reverse strand, counting down.
TGCAGGAACTTGACGTCCTGGACCAGAACCACGTGGTAGTACTGGGCACTGGCATAGGTCTTCAGGAAGCCTTCGACCAGTGCTGCGAAATGCGCCTCGGGCTCCTTCCTGCGCGCCTCGACTTCGGCCACCACGCCGAGCAGCCGGTCGATGTAGCTGTCCGCGATGTCGAACAGCAGGTGCTCCTTGTCGCGGTAATAGTGATACAGGAGCGGCTTGGACACTCCGCAGGCGCGCGCGATCTCGGCCGTCGTCGCATTGTGGAAGCCCTTGCGCGCAAACCACTCCGCGGCCGCATCCATGATTGCGTTGCGCTGTTGCTCGAATGTCGGCGCCTTGCCTCTCGCCATCCCGGACTCCTGTTGCGATGCGGTGTTGGAGGAGCGGGGCGGCGACCGGAAACCGGTCGCCGCCCCGGCCATCATCGGTCGTCGAAGCTGATCACGACCCTTTCGGTCAGCGGATGCGCCTGGCAGGTCAGTACGTAACCGTCGTCGATATCCGCCTGCTCGAGCGTGAAATTCTTGTCCATCCGCACCCGGCCTTCGAGCACCTTGGCCCGGCAGGTGCAGCACACCCCGCCCTTGCACGAGTAGGGCAGATCCATGCCGGCCTTGAGGGCGACGTCGAGAATCGAAGGATCGGAGGCGTGAAACTCCATTTCGCGCCGCAGGCCATCGGCAATCACGGTCACCCGCGCATGGGCTGCATCGCCGGGTTCGGCATGGTGCTCCGGCGCAGCATCGGGCACGCCGAAGCGTTCGAGATGGATCCGCTCGCCCGGCACGCCCGCCGCGAGCAGGCCGGCCTCGACCTCGTCGATCATCGCTCCGGGCCCGCAGATGAAGGCAACGTCGATGGACTCGGGCGGGATCAGCGTCGCTAGGAACTGCTCGACGCGGGCCCGGTCGAGCCGCCCGTTGAAGAGCGGCACCTCCTGCTCCTCACGCGAGAACAGGCTGTGCAGCACGAAGCGCGACAGGTAGCGGTTCTTGAGATCCTCCAGCGCCTCTGCAAACATCACGCTCGCCTGGCGGCGGTTGCCATAGACGAGCGTGAAACGGCTCAACGGTTCGGCCTTGAGGGTCGTCTTGATCAACGACAGGATCGGGGTGATGCCGCTGCCGGCGGCGAAGGCCACGTAGTGCTTGTGCTGGGCCGGATCGAGCGGGGTGTGGAAGCGCCCTTCGGGCGTCATCACTTCGAGGACATCACCGACCTTGACCCCGGAGTTGGCCCAGCCGGAAAAACGGCCACCGGGAATCTTCTTGATCGCGACGCGCAGCTCGCCGTCGTCCACACCCGCACAGATCGAGTAGGAGCGACGCAGTTGCTCGCCGGCGATCGTGTGGCGCACGGTGAGGTGCTGGCCCTGGATGAAGCGGTAGTCCTCGGCCAGGTCGGCCGGCACCTCGAAGCGCAGGCTCACTGCCTCCGGGGTTTCGCGCCGCACTTCGGCGACGCGCAGGGAATGGAATCTTGGGGTCATGTTCGTTCTCTCGTTTGCCGCTCTAGATCGGCTTGAAATAATCGAAGGGTTCGAGGCAGGCGCGGCAGCGGTAGAGCGCCTTGCAGGCCGTGGACCCGAACTCGGACACGCGCTCGGTTTCGTTCGAACCGCATTTCGGGCACGCGATGCGCCGGCTCACGAAGCGCAGCGGCTGAGTCGCCGAAGCAGCACGTTCGCCCGGCGGCGCAATGCCGTAGGCCCGCAATTTCTCGCTCGCGGCCTCGCCAATCCAGTCGGTGGTCCACGGCGGTGCAAGCCGCCACTCGAGGTCCACCGTGGTCGCGCCGGCGCGCACGAGGGCCGCGCGGATGTCTTCTCCGATCACCTCGGTCGCCGGACAACCGGAGTAAGTCGGAGTCACCACCACCCGTACCGCTCCGCCCTGGACCTGCACCTCACGCACGATCCCCAGCTCGGCCACCGAAATGACCGGAATCTCCGGATCGGGCACGGCCTCGAGCGCCTTCCAGACCTGCGCTTCGGTCAGCATCGTCATTGCAGCCACCACCTCACCAGCGCGCACCCGGATGGATCCGCTGCAGGTACTGCATCTCGGCCAGAAGGTGCCCCATGTGCTCGGAATGACGGCCGAACTTGCCCTGGGAGCGGAACGGGACCGGCGCAGGGAGACTGAGCATCGCCTCTTCGAGCAATGGCCGCACGGCGGCCTCCCAATCGGCTTCCAGCGTGCTCCAGAGCGGCCCGACCCCGGCCTCTGCCGCCGCCTCGTCGGCCGCGGAAGGAATGAAGAACTCGGCGGTGTACGGCCACAGGTAATCGAGCGCAGCCTGCGCCCGGCGGTGCGACTCTTCGGTGCCATCGCCCAGCCGCACGACCCAGTCACCCGAGTGCTGCGCGTGATAGCGCGCCTCCTTGATGCTCTTCGCGGCAATCGCGGCCAGTTCGGAATCGGTGGAACTGAGCAGGCGCTCCCACAGCAGGAGCTGAAAGCGGCTGAAGAGGGCGATCCGCAGCATGGTGCGGGCGAAGTCCTCGTTGGGCAACTCGCAAAGGGTCAGGTTGCGAAAGGCGGGTTCGTTGCGCTGGAAGGCGAGCGCATCCTCGTCGCGTCCGCGGCCTTCGAGCCGCCCCGCGTGGGTGAGCAGCATGCGCGCCTGCCCGATCAGGTCGAGCGCCATGTTGGCGAGCGCCATGTCCTCTTCGAGGACCGGCGAGTGGCCGCACCATTCGGCGGTGCGCTGGCCGAGGATGAGCGCGTTGTCGCCCATCCGCATCACGTATTCGACGTGCCCGGGGCTCGTCGCGGTGGTCTGTTGTGCCATCTCTGTCATCTCTGTCGTCTCTCGTCGGGCCGGACCGTTCCTGCGGTCCGGATGCCTCACATGTGGTTCACTTCATCGGGCAGCTTGTAGAAGGTCGGGTGGCGGTAGATCTTGTCCTCGGCCGGATCGAACAGCTCGGGCTTGGCGTCCGGATCCGAGGCAACGATGTGGTCGGCCTGCACCACCCAGATGCTCACCCCCTCCTGGCGGCGCGTATACACATCACGCGCGACCTGCAGCGCGAGCCGCGCATCGGGCGCGTGCACGCTTCCACAGTGCTTGTGATCGAGCCCGTTGCGGCTGCGGACGAAGACTTCCCAAAGCGGCCATTCCTTGCGTTCCATTTTTCCTGCTCCTTTCTCTCTGTTCTGTGCTCTCTGGTCGGGAGGCGCATCGCCCCCGGGGTTCAGGTCAGGCTGCCGCCTGCGCGCGCCGTGCCGCCTTGTCGGCGTGCGCCATCGCGGCCTCGCGCACCCAGGCGCCGTCGTCCCAGGCCTTGCGGCGTGCCGCGAGGCGGTCGACGTTGCACTGGCCGTGGCCGTTGACGACGTTCCAGAATTCTTCCCAGTCGATGCGTCCGAAGTCGTAATGGCCGCGTTGCTCGTTCCACTTCAGCTCCGGGTCGGGCAGCGTCACGCCCAGCACCTCGGCCTGCTTGACGGTTGCGTCGATGAATTTCTGGCGCAGGTCGTCATTGGAGATGCGCTTGATGCCCCAGCGCGTGTTCTGCCCGGTGTGTGTGGAGTCACTGTCGTGCGGGCCGAACATCATGATCGACGGCCACCACCAGCGATTGACCGCGTCCTGCACCATCTCGCGCTGCGCCTCGGTGCCCTGCATCAGCTGCAGCAGCGCATCGAACCCCTGGCGCTGGTGGAAGGATTCCTCCTTGCAGATGCGCACCATCGCCCGGGCGTAGGGGCCGTAGGAGCATTTGCACAGCGGAATCTGGTTCATGATCGCGGCGCCATCGACGAGCCAGCCGATCACCCCGACGTCGGCCCAGGAGAGCGTCGGGTAGTTGAAGATCGAGCTGTACTTGGCACGCCCCGACAACAGCGCATCGGTCAACTTGTCGCGCGACACGCCGAGCGTCTCGGCAGCGGCATAGAGATACAGACCGTGACCGCCCTCGTCCTGCACCTTGGCGAGCAGGATCGCCTTGCGCTTGAGCGTCGGCGCGCGGCTGATCCAGTTTCCCTCGGGCAACATGCCGACGATCTCGGAGTGGGCGTGCTGGCTGATCTGGCGCACGAGCGTCTTGCGATACGCCTCGGGCATCCAGTCCTTCGGTTCGATGAACCCTCCGGCATCGATCTTGGCGTCGAACTCCGCCTGCCAGGCGGGGTTCTCGGCGAGGGATGGCGGACGGCCCTCCGGGTTCTGCTGGGGAAGGTCGAGAGCTTGGGTATACATGGTTGCTCCTCTATTGAAATGAATGCTGCAGGTGCCGGGGAGACACCCTGTGCGGGGCTCCCCGGCGGGTGTTGCCTTATGCCTTCGGCCGGCGGTCGACGACGCGCTTGGCCTTGCCGATCGTGACGCGCTCGATCGAGAACGGCTCACCGACATGGACCCGGGCGGACACGCCGATCAGGCTCTTGATGTGGTGCGTGAGCTCCTTGGCGAGCGCCTCCTTCTGCTCGGGATGGCGGCCGACGTTTTCCTCCGGATTGATCTCGACCTTGACGGTGAGGGTGTCCATGTGGCCGTCCTTGTCGACCTCCAGCAGGTACTGCGGCGCGAGCTTGGGCATCTTGCAGATCAGCTCCTCGATCTGCGTCGGGAAGACGTTCACGCCGCGGATGATCAGCATGTCGTCGGAGCGGCCGGTGATCTTGGCCATGCGCCGCATGCTGCGCGCGGTGGGCGGCAGGAGCCGGGTGAGGTCGCGGGTGCGGTAGCGGATGACCGGCATCGCCTCCTTCGTCAGTGTCGTGAACACCAGCTCACCCTCCGAACCGTCGGGCAGCACTTCGCCGGTATGCGGGTCGATGATCTCGGGATAGAAGTGGTCTTCCCAGATCACCGGGCCGTCCTTGGTTTCGATGCACTCGTTGGCGACGCCCGGTCCCATCACCTCGGACAGCCCGTAGATGTCGACCGCGTCCATGCCCGAGCGCGCCTCCATGGCCTCACGCATCGCCTGCGTCCAGGGCTCGGCGCCAAAGATGCCGACCTTGAGCGAGGTCGAACGCGGATCGAGGCCCATGCGCTCCATCTCGTCGAGAATGGTCAGCATGTACGACGGCGTCACCATGATGATGTCCGGATGGAAATCCTGGATCAGCTGGATCTGCTTCTCGGTCTGGCCGCCCGACATCGGCACCACCGTACAGCCGGCCCGCTCGGCACCGTAGTGGGCGCCCAGACCGCCGGTGAAGAGGCCGTAGCCGTAGGCCACATGCACCATGTCGCCGGGTCGCCCGCCCGAAGCGCGGATCGAACGCGCGACGACGTTCGCCCAGGTGTCGATGTCCTTCAGCGTGTAGCCAACCACGGTCGGCTTGCCTGTGGTGCCGGACGAGGCGTGCACCCGCGCAACCTTCTCGCGCGGCACGGCGAACATCCCGAACGGGTAGTTGTCGCGCAGGTCGGTCTTGCCGGTGAAGGGAAACTTGGCCAGATCGGCAAGGGTCTTCAGGTCATCCGGGTGGACGCCTTTTTCATCGAAGCGCTTGCGGTAGTGGGCGACGTTCTCGTACGCATGGCGCACGCTCCATTTCAGCCGTTCGAGCTGCAGCGCGCGCAGTTCGTCCTGACTGGCCTTCTCGATCGGCTCCAGATCACCGGGCGCCGGGTTCCTTGCGGGCATTTCCTCTCTCCTCCATTGCGATTGTTGTGTCGCGGCCGTTTCGACGGACCGCTTCGGTGCCTACTTCACGGATTCATCCACTTCCAGATCCACGATCCTGCGACCCTTCAGGCGATACGACTTGCCGCGCATCACGGCGACGAGCTGGCCCTTCTGGTTGGTCACATCGATGTCGTACACCCCGGTACGTCCGGTCGTGAAGACCTCGCGCGCCTCGGCGGTCAGCACGTCGCCGGGTTGCCCCGGGGTGACGAAATCGAGGCTGACGCCCGAGGCCACGGTCATTTCGTTGTAGCTGTTGCAGGAAAAGGCGAAGGCCGTGTCGGCGAGCACGGTGATGATTCCCCCGTGGCAGATGCCGAAGCCGTTCAGCATGTCCTCGCGCACCGTCATGCTGATCCTGGCCCGGCCCGGACCAATGCTTTCGAAGACCGCGCCGATGCTGCGTGCCGCCGTGTCGCGTTCGGCCAGCACCGACAGCACCCGCTCGGCAACGGCCTGCGGATCGAGACCCGCTGTTTCGCGGAATTCCGCCTTATTCATGAAACGGTTCCCCATTGAATGCCTTTCTCTGTAGCAAGGGCGAAGTGCGGTAGCGCTCCTCGCCGTAGTGTTCGCGCAGATGGCGCAAGGCCGTCGTGACCGGACCGGCGCCGAGCCGGTCGGCCCAGGCGAGCGGCCCGCCCAGCGGATAGTTGGTGCCATGGACCATCGCAGCGTCGACATCGGCCGCGCTCGCGACGCCGTGCAGGACCACCTCGGCGGCCTCGTTGACAAGCATCGCGATCGTGCGCAGCGCCAGCATGCCGGCCACATCGTCGATTACGCCGACCTTGAAACCGGCGCGCTGAAGGGTGCCCACGACATCATGGAAGGCGCCCCGTCCGCACGGGTCAGCCGGGGCGAGGGTCAGACGCGGCGTGGCCGCATAATCAAGACACAGATCGAAGAGCACGAGATTCGCCTGGTCGTCCTCGACCGCGCGCCGCGTTGCCGTCCGGCCATCCGTCAGCGCGAGACGCGCTTCGCCGATCTCGATCCAGCCGACCCTGCCGCTGCCCGCATCGCGGCGCACCTCGATCCCCGCCGCCTCGAAACGCGCAATGAGCGCTGCCGCCGGTCCGAGATCGCCGACTACGGTGATCCGGCCGCGCCCCTCGCAGGGCGTCAGCTCCCGCGGAAGCGGGCGCACGGCGCCCTCCGAGTAGTCGTAGAACCCGCGACCGCTCTTGCGCCCGAGCCGCCCGGCGGCGACCAGTTCCTGCTGGATCAGGCTGGGCACATAGCGACGATCGGCAAAGCACGCGTCGAAGACCGAACGCGTGACGGCAAAATTGACGTCGTGGCCGATGAAATCCATCAGTTCGAACGGCCCCATCGGAAACCCGCAGCCTTCGCGTAGCACCGCATCGAGACAGGCCGGCTCCCCGGCGCCCTCGGCCAGCACGCGCTGGGGCTCGGCGTAGAACGGACGTGCAACGCGGTTGACGATGAAACCCGGCGTCGACTTCACATGCACGGCGATCTTGCCCCAGGCGCGTGCGGTCGCATGCAGGCAGGCTGCCTGCGCAGCGCCGGTCTCCAGACCCGAGACGATCTCCACGAGCTTCATGCGCGGGGCCGGATTGAAGAAGTGCATGCCGGCCAGCCGCTCGCGCCGCTTGAGGGCGGCAGCCATCGCCGTGATCGACAGCGAGGAGGTATTGGAGGCCAGGATTGCATGCTCGCCGAGCACGGATTCGAGCTCGCGCAGCAGCGCCTGCTTGATCGCGAGATCCTCCACCACGGCTTCGATCGCCAGCGCCGCATCGCGCGCTTCGGCCAGCGTCGCGACCGGGGTCACGCGCTCGAGGATCGCAACCGCCGCCTGCGAGTCGAGCTTGCCGCGCCCGACCAGGGCGCCAAGATCGCGTTCGATCGCCGCACAGCCACGTTGCGCCGCTTCGGGCTGCACGTCGTAGAGGTAGACGGGATGCCCGGCGTTCGCGGCGACCTGGGCGATGCCGCTGCCCATGGCCCCGGCTCCGATCACCAGGACTTTCGCGTCGGAAGGAAGGGGCGCGCTCACGCCTCAGTCTCCCTTGAAGCGCGGTGCGCGCTTCTCGATGAAGGCGGCGACCCCTTCGCGGTAGTCGTTCGAGCGCCCGCACACCGTCATCAGGTTGCGTTCGAGATCGAGCTGTTCCTCGAAGTCATGCGTCGAGCTGGCCCAGATCGCGTGCTTGGTCTGCGCGTAGCCGAAGGTCGGCCCCTGCGCGAGTTGCGCGGCGACTTCACGCACGGTCGCCATCAGCGCCTCGTCGTCGACGCATTTCCAGATCAGCCCCCAGGCCTCGGCCTGCTCGGCGGAAAGCTTGTCGCCCAGCAGGCTCAGACCGAGCGCGCGGGCCGGTCCGAGCAGGCGCGGCAGGATCCAGGTACCGCCGGTATCGGGAATCAGGCCGAGCTTGCAGAAGGACTGGATGAAGCTCGCCGAGCGCGCCGCGAACACCAGATCGCAGGCGAGCGCCAGGTTTGCACCGGCGCCGGCGGCAACGCCATTGACCGCGGCGATGACCGGCAGATCGAGGCTGCGCAGGTTGAGCACCAGCGGTTTGTAGTTCTTCTCGACCGAAGCGCCCAGATCAGGCACCGCCTCGCCCGGTGCGACGCTGCGATCGGACAGATCCTGGCCGGCGCAGAAGCCGCGCCCGGCCCCGGTCAGCACCAGCACGCGCACGCGACCCGCGGCCCGCCCCTCGCGCACGCGCGCGAGCGCGGCGCGGACTTCCTCGTGCATCAGATCGTTGAAGCTGTTCAGCCGGTCAGGCCGGTTCAGCAGCAGCGTGGCAACGCCATCCGCCACGTCCAGGCGGATCGTCTCGCCGTTCAAGTCCAGTTCATCCTGCATGGATCTTCCCCGTCGTCTCTGTGTTGGGATGTAGTGTCGCGCCGGTCTGTCGCCGTGCTGAAACCGCCTGTGGACGGGCCCTGCGGGGCACCGTTCGCGGTCCGCCGTTTATTGTTTGACCGACCCGTCGTTCAATAGTAATCTTGAGCCAGATCAAAAGACAACCAGTTTTTGCTTGACAAGCCTGCTGCGATGCAACATGAAATCGTTCTGGCATGTCGGCAACCGAGTTGCGTCCCTACCCCTCACAGGAGTCCCGACATGAGCACCCCCCTGTTCGACCAGCATCGCGACACTCTCGAAGCCGCCCTGAGCGCGATCCAGACCCGCGGCTACTGGACCCCATACCCCGAGCAGCCAAGCCCGAAGGTCTATGGCGAGACGGCCAGCGAGGACGGCAAGCGCGCCGTCGAAGCCTGCTTCGGTCAGGCGTTCGAACTCGACCAGCCCGGCTGCACGGGTTGGCTCGCGCCCGAACGCTTCCCCTACGGAGTCGAGCTCGGGATACGCTATCCGGTTTGTGCACCGCAGTTGCTGATCGATGCGGCGGTCGCGGCGCAGCCGCAGTGGCAGCGCCTCGGCGCCGCCGGGCGGGTCGGTGTGTGCCTGGAGATCCTGGCGCGCATCAACCGGCGCAGCTTCGAGATCGCCCACGCAGTCATGCTGACCTCGGGACAGGGCTGGATGATGGCCTTCCAGGCCGGCGGACCGCACGCGCAGGATCGCGGCCTGGAGGCGGTCGCGTACGCCTGGGACGAGATGCGCCGCATCCCGGCCGAAGCCGAATGGGAGAAGCCACAGGGCAAGAACCCGCCGCTGCGCATGAGAAAGCACTACGAGATCGTCGGTCGCGGCGTCGCGCTGGTGATCGGCTGCAGCACCTTCCCGACCTGGAACACCTACCCGGGCCTCTTCGCAGCCCTCGCAACCGGCAATCCGGTGATCGTCAAACCGCACGAGAACGCGATCCTGCCCGCCGCACTGTCGGTCCGGATCGCACGCGAGGTGCTCGCCGAACAGGGCCTGGATCCGAACCTCGTGAGTCTCGCCGTCGTTCAGGATGCCGCCGACACGCGCACGCTGGCGACCCACCCTGCGGTGAAGTCGATCGACTTCACGGGCAGCAGCGCATTCGGCCAGTGGCTCGCGGAGAACGCCGTTCAGGCCCAGCTCTACGCCGAACTGGCGGGCGTGAATCACGTCCTCATCGACTCCACCGACCGCTACAAGGGGATGCTGCGCAATCTCGCGTTCACGCTCTGCCTGTACTCGGGCCAGATGTGCACGACGACGCAGGCGATCTTCGTCCCGGCCGGCGGCATCGACACCGATCAGGGCCACAAGGGCTACGATGAGATCTGCACCGATCTCGCGGCAGCGATCGACGCGCTGCTCGCCGACCCCGCGGTCGCGACCGCCGTGCTCGGCGCGATCCAGTCACCGGCGACGCTGCACCGCATCGAAGAAGCCGGCCGCCATGGCGAGGTCGTGCTCGCATCGCGGCGCATCGAGCATCCGGAGTTTCCGCAGGCGGAAGTCCGCACGCCGGTGCTGCTGCGTTGCGAGGCCGCCGACGAAGACGCCTACATGGAAGAGCGCTTCGGCCCGATCGCCTTTATCGTCCGCGTGGCGGACAGCGCCGAGGCGATCGCGCTGTCCGAACGCATCGTACGAACCCGCGGTGCGCTCACGGCGGGAATCTACTCGACCCGCCCCGCGGTGATCGACGCAATGACCGAGGCAAGCTGGCGCGCCGGCGTCGCGCTGTCGATCAACCTGACCTCAGGCGTGTACGTCAACCAGTCCGGTGCGTTCTCGGATTTCCACGGCGTCGGCATGAACCCGGCGGCCAACGCCGCCTACGCGGACGCGGCCTTCGTCGCGAACCGCTTCCGCGTCGTGCAGCGGCGCTATCACATCGAGTAAGGCGAAGTGCCCCGCCGGATGGTTCGCGCCCAAGGCGGGGCGAGCGACACCGGGCGGATGCAGTCGGCCGCCCGCGCGAACCCGAGGATCCGACCCCATGCCCTGTTACGAAATCGACGGCCTGCGCCCGGTGATCCACCCCAGCGCCTTCGTTCATCCCGACGCCGTTCTGATCGGCGACGTCCTCGTTGGCGCGCGCTGCTACGTCGCGCCGCTTGCGAGCCTGCGCGGCGACTTCGGCCGCATCATCCTCAAGGAAGCCTGCAACGTACAGGACTGTTGCGTCATGCACGGCTTTCCGAACATCGACACGGTAGTCGAGGTCGATGGCCACATCGGTCACGGCGCGATCCTGCATGGCTGCCGGGTCGGCCGCAACGCGCTGGTCGGCATGAACGCCGTGGTCATGGACAACGCAGTCATCGGCGAACAGGCGATGATTGCCGCCTGCGCCTTCGTCAAGGCCGGCATGGAGATCCCGCCCCGGATGCTGGCCGCCGGCATGCCTGCAAAGGTGATCCGCGCGCTCACCGAGCAGGAGATGGACTGGAAGACCGACGGCACCCGCACCTACCACCAGCTCACCGAGCGCTGCCATGCCTCGCTGCGCCCGTGCGAGCCACTGGCCGAACCGGAACCCGGCCGCCCCCGCATCGACATCCCCGGCGTCGTGCCGCTGATGGATCTGAAGCGTGGCGGCTGAGGCCTGGCTGCATCGAAAGGTGGTCCGAAACGGACGGAAACAGCGGGCATTGGGTATAATGCAAGGCTTTGTTTTCTCTGAAGATCAGGATCCAAATTGCTCGTCGCCGCCAACATCACAATGCAGTTCGGGGCCAAGCCCCTGTTCGAGAACGTCTCCGTCAAGTTTGGCGAGGGCAACCGCTACGGCCTGATCGGCGCGAACGGCGCCGGCAAGTCGACCTTCATGAAGATCCTGTGCGGGGTGCTCGAGCCGTCGGCGGGCAACGTCTCGAAGGAGCCGATGGAGCGCATGGCCTACCTGCGCCAGGATCAGTTCGGCTTCGAGGAGATGCGCGTGCTCGACGTCGTGATGATGGGCCACGAGGAACTGTGGGCGGCGATCCAGGAGCGCGACGCGATCTACGCGAATCCGGAGGCATCCGAGGACGACTACATGCGCGCCGCCGAGCTCGAAGGCAAGGTCGGAGAGTACGATGGCTACACGGCCGAAGCCCGGGCGGGCGAACTGCTGCTGGGGGTGGGGATTGCCACCGAACTGCACGACGGGCCGATGAAGAACGTCGCGCCGGGCTGGAAGCTCCGGGTGCTGCTGTGCCAGGCGCTGTTCGCGAATCCCGACATCCTGCTGCTCGACGAGCCGACCAACAACCTCGACATCAACACCATCCGCTGGCTGGAGAACGTGCTCAACGAGCGCGACTCGACGATGGTGATCATCTCGCACGACCGCCACTTCCTGAATCAGGTCTGCACCCACATGGCGGATCTCGACTACGGCACGATCACCGTGTACGCCGGCAACTACGATGATTACATGGAGGCTTCGACGCTCGCACGCCAGCGCCAGCAGGCCGCCAATGCACGGGCCAAGGAGAAGATCCAGGATCTGCAGGAGTTCGTGCGCCGCTTTTCGGCCAACAAGTCGAAGGCCAAGCAGGCCACCAGCCGCCTGAAGCTCATCGACAAGCTCAAGCCCGAGGACGTCAAGCCCTCCAGCCGCCAGTATCCGTGGATCCGCTTCGACTACGACGACAAGGACAAGCTGCACCGGCTCGCCTGCGAGGTCGAAAACCTGTCCTTCGGCTACGAGGGCATGGACAGGCCGCTGATCGAACGCTTCTCGATCGCGATCGAAGCCGGCGAGAAGGTTGCGATCATCGGCGAGAACGGCGTCGGCAAGACGACGCTGATGAAGCTCCTCGTGGGCGCTGAGCTGGGCGGACTTGAGCCGCAGAAGGGCCACGTCAAGTGGGCCGAGAAGGCGAAGCCGGGCTACTACGCGCAGGATCACTCGGCCGAGTTCTCCGGCACGCAGAAACTCACCGACTGGATCGCCGAGTACGCCCGCGTCACCGCGGCCGCGACCGGCGAGGATCTGGAGACGCTGATCCGCGGCACGCTCGGGCGCCTGCTCTTTTCCGGCGACGAGGTGAAGAAGCCGGTCAACGTGATCTCGGGCGGCGAACAGGGTCGCATGCTGTTCGGCAAGCTGATGCTCTCGCGCCCCAACGTGCTGCTGATGGACGAGCCGACCAACCACCTCGATATGGAATCGATCGAGTCGCTCAACACCGGCCTCGAGAAGTTCAACGGCACGCTGATCTTCATCTCGCACGACCGCGAGTTCGTCTCTTCGCTCGCGACCCGGATCCTGGACATCAGCCTCGACGGCCGGATCACCGACTACCGCGGCACCTACGAAGAGTATCTGTCCAGCCAGGGCCTGGAGTAAGTCGGGCCGGACTCAGCTCCACAGCATGCCGAGCGGCGTATCGCGCGCGTAGCGGTGGGCAAGCTGCGCCTGCAGCAGTTCTGCCGTGGCGAGGGCGTCGGTCGGCGCGTGGTGGGCCCGGTAGCGCGGCAGGCCGTAACGACTGCGGCTGTCGGCCAGCCGGATCGAAATCGCCTCGGCGCGGCGCCCCAGCAGCCGGTCCAGAAATCCCCGCGGGCGCCGTCGGTACACCCGCGCCTCGAGCGCCATCGTGTCGATCGCCGGAAACTCGATGCCTTCTCCGAGGCGCGTCCTGAGCGCGGAATCGAGAAACGCGCGCTCGATCTCGCGGCAATGCACGACCACGATACGCCCCGCCATCAGTGCGAGCAGTTCCCCGATCACGTCAGCCAGATCCGGCGCCGACGCGATCTGCGAATCGGTGATCGCGTGGATCGTCACCGACTCCGGATTCAGCGGCGCACGCGGTCGCACGATCCAGTAGCGCGACGCACTCGCACGGATGGTGGTGGCATCCATCGGAACGGCACCGATGCTGAGAATCTCGTCCCGCAGCGGATCGAGGCCGGTCGTTTCTACGTCGAGCGCGAGCATCGGAACCGCTTCGAGCGGAGTCGTTCCGTCAGGAATCGGACACGCGTAGAAGTCCCGCAGCCGGGCATCACGAACCTGGCCTGCCAGTTCGGCAAATCGTGCCGGCCAGTCCGCAACCGCGCCCTCGGAGGGCGAATCGGCTGGCTTCGCGGTGTTCCGGCGCAGGTCTCCAAGGTGCAGCATGGTCGCGTCTGACTTCAGTTGGCCCGTCCGGGCTGGTACCGGTACTTGAGGAATTTCTGCGCGTTGCCGAGCACGAGAAAGGCATCGCGCAAGGTCTTCTGTTCGAACTCGGAGAGCCGCCCGGGGTCGACGCTGTTGTCGGGATCGCGACCCTCTTCGAGCGCGCGCGCCTGATGACGGGCACGGACCATGGCGATGAACTCGAGCGCATCGAACAGATCCTGACCGCGGCCAAGCGGCAGGATCTGTGCGTCGATGATGTCGCGCAGGCGCTCGAAAGAGTTGAGTGCCTGCGAACCGATCGCCAGGGCATGGACGCGGACCAGGTCAGCGAGCGGCGCCGTGCCGCGCCGCTTGATATTGATGGTGCGGCTCTGGCGCCCGTCCGATTCGACGACGAACTCCTTGAAAAAGCCCAGCGGCGGCGTGCGCTGCAACGCGTTGCGGGCCATGCAGGCAAGAAAGCGCGAGCTTGCGCTGGCCTTGTGAACGATCGTCTCGCGCAGGTGGTCGGCCCAGTCGGTACAGCCCCATACGCCGTCCAGATCGAAAAAGATTCCCGCCTGCAGCAGCGATTCGGGCGTCGGCCGTTCGATCCAGTCGCGGAAGATGCGCTCCCAGCCCTTGCGCGTCTGGCGCCAGCGTTCGTTCGTTGCCATGATCCCGCCACTGCAGTACTCGTAGCCGCAGCGCGCCAACCCGTCGCTGACGAAGGCCGCAAGGGCCTGGAAATAACGATCGTGACGCGCTGGCTCGAAGCGGTCATCGAGAATCAGTGCGTTGTCCTGATCCGTGACGATGAACTGCTCCTGACGCGCCATCGAACCCAGGGCAAGAAAGCAGTACGGCACCGGCGGCGGCCCCAGTTCCGCCTCGGCCAGTTCGAGCAGGCGTTGCTTGAAACTGCGACCGATCGCAGCCATCGCGCTCCCGATCATTTGCGAACTGGCATCTTCGGCAACCATCCGTCCGAAGCACGCACGGACCGCAGGAATCAGGCTTTCCAGCCCGTCCGTCGAGTTCTGGCGGAAGATGCTCCCGACCACGAACAGGCTGTTGCGCGATTCGTACTGGATGATGTCGGACAGCGCGACGACGCCGATCGGCCGGTGATCCTTGAGCACTGGAAGATGGTGCACGTTGTGGCGCAGCATCCCGAGCATGGCCTCGAAGACGAGCTGGTTGTGGTGGATCGAAACCACCTCCGTACTCATGATCCGGCCAACCGGCGTGTCGGGCGGCAGGCCGGCCGCGATGAGGCGCGTTCGCAGATCGCGGTCGGTCAGGATGCCTGCCAGCCGGGGCAGCTCGGGGACATCGGGGTTGGCGTCGACGATCAGCAGCGACGAGACGGACTCCTCGCTCATGCGATGGGCGGCCTCGTAGGCGCTCGCGCGGCTGTCGAGCGTCACGGGCGCCCGATGGACCAGGCTGTCGACAGTGGCCGAGAGCAGGTCGTTTGCTTCTGCGCGGCGCGACATGACCTGACGCAGGCGGGTCCGGTCCTCGACCTCGACGCAATCGGCAAAGGCTTCGAAACGGTCGAACAGATCGACGAAGGTCTCGCGCGGGATCTGGTACAGCAGCGTATCGTCGAGCGCCGTGGCAGGAAAGCGCACGAGTCCGTTACGCAGCAGCCCGAATTCGCCGAAATGGCCGCCTGCCGTGAGTCGGTTGTAGAGCGTCCCACCGCGCCGGAAGATCTCGACCGCACCGCTGCGCACGATGTACCAGTGTTCGGCCAGTGCCCCGAACACGACGATCGGCTCACCCGCACGGCAGTAACGCACGTCCACCTGGGCGACCACCGACTCCAGAACCTCGGCCGGAAGGGATTCGAACGGCCTCAGGCCGCGGAGGAAGTCCAGGATCTCGAGCTGTTCGACCTGCATGGCATGCAACCGGATCGACGTGCAAAGTGCGCGCGGGCGCGATCACCGATTCTGTCAGCGAACGCGCGGTTCGGTCGACAAGCCCATCACCACCGACACCGTAGACATCAGCAGCACGATCGTAAACGGCAAGCCGGTCGATACCGCCATTGCCTGCAGCGCAACCAGACCGCCGCCGAGGATCAGCGCAATCGCCACGAGGCCCTCGAACGTGCACCAGAACACGCGCTGGGGCATCGGCGCATCGATCTTGCCACCCGCTGCAATGACATCGATGACGAGCGACCCGGAGTCGGACGAAGTCACGAAGAACACCACAACGAGCACGATCGCAACGAACGAGGTGATCGAAGCCAGCGGCAGCGCATCGAGCATCGCGAAGAGCTGCAGAGGCAGAGCCGCATCCGCAGCCGCCTGATAGCCGTCCTTCACGAGCTGGACGATGGCGGTCTCACCGAACACCGTCATCCACAGCACGCAAGCCAGCGAAGGAACGATCAGAACGGATACGATGAACTCGCGCACCGTGCGTCCGCGCGAAACCCGGGCGATGAACATTCCCACGAAAGGCGACCACGAAATCCACCAAGCCCAGTAGAAGGCCGTCCAGCCCTGCGAAAAATTGCCATCCCCGCGACCGAAGGGGTTGGCCAGCGCGGGCAGGTTCTGGGCGTACGCGCCGAGGTTGGCGAAGAATCCGGCGATCAACTCGCCGGTCGGGCCGACACCGATCACGAACAGCAGGAGCACGATCGCAAGGATCATGTTGATCTCCGACAGGCGCTTCACGCCTGCATCGAGGCCCGCCACCACCGAGGCCAGCGCGATGGCCGTGATGCCGATCACGAGCACCACCTGCGTGGTCTCGCCGAGCGGAACGCCAAACAAATGGTGCAAGCCGGAACTGGCCTGCGCCGCTCCCAGCCCGAGCGAGGTCGCGAGCCCGAACAGCGTCGCGAACACCGCAAGGATGTCGACGACATGGCCCGGCCAGCCCCAGACCCGCTCCCCGAGCAAGGGGTAGAAGACCGACCGGACCGTCAGCGGCAGCCCCTTGTTGAACGAGAACAGTGCCAGGCCGAGCGCGAGGATCGCGTAGATCGCCCACGGATGCAGGGCCCAGTGATAGATCGTGGCAGCCATCCCGAGGCGTCGTGCCGCCTCGGCGTCGCCGGCTGCGCCGGCGAGCGGCGCCCAATCGGTCCGCACTCCATTCTCGATCGAGATTCCCCCGAGGGAGCTGGAGAAATGTGACAGCGGTTCGGACACGCCGTAGAACATCAGTCCGATCCCCATTCCCGCTGCAAACAGCATCGAGAACCAGGCCGGATACGAGTAGTCCGGGCGGGCCTCCGTCCCCCCGAGCCGCACGCGACCCAGCGGCGACACCGCCAGCCCGAGGCAGACGAGGACGAACACGTTGCCCGAAAGGATGAAGAACCAGTCGAGATTCGCCGTCAGCCAGCCGCGCAATCCGCTGAACAACGGCTCGACCTGATTCTGGAAGGCCAGCGTCAGTACCACGAACGCAACGATCGAAAGACCCGAGATCGCGAACACGCGGTTATGGATATCGAGGCCGAAAGGCCCGACGTTCACGACGATATTGTCCTGGCCCACCACGTAATCGGTATCGATCGGGGTGACCTCGCCTTCAGGCGCCATGGAATGGCTGTTCTCGTTCATGCGGTCTCCTTCTCTGTGGCCGGGTCGAAGCGCTTGAACGTTCTTGCCTGAGCGTGTCTGCACTCCTCGGCGGCCGGGGACGGATGTTTATATTTGTCCAAATATACCGTCCTGGGCGGTCGCCGTACACCCGGTGCGTGCGCCCCGAGGCGAAATGCCCTTCCTCGCACCACCTCGCCACCAACGTTCCGATCGGTGCTTCGGTGCGTCTTTCAGCCCATGCGGCCGAGCTTGCGGTACAGCGTGTTGCGACTGATGCCGAGCCTGCGCGCGGCGGCCGACACGTTACCGCCGCTCTCACGCATCGCCACCGAGATCGCCTGCAGTTCGATCTCGTCGAGGCTGCCGACCACGCCCATCGCCCCACGCGCGGCGAGCACAGTCCCACCGTCGTGCCGCCCGCCGCGCACTGCCCTGGAGCCGTCGAACTCGTCGGCGCCGAACAGCTCTTCGGGCAGGTGGACCGGCAGGATCTCGCATTCGTCCTCGTCGAGCAGGGCCACCGCCACACGGATCACGTTCTGCATCTGGCGTACGTTTCCCGGCCACGGGTAGCGCTCGAAGAACGCCATGACCTCGTCGCTGATGCCCACCTCGCGCGCGCCCTCACCGCCCAGTTCGGCCGCGAGCAGGGCGAGGACGATGCAGCGGATGTCGCTGCGCTCGCGCAAGGCAGGCAGCGTCACGGTGAGGCCGTTCACGCGGTAGTACAGGTCCTCGCGGAAGCGGCCTTCGCGCACCCGCTCGCGCAGGATCCGGTGGGTTGCGCACACCAGCGAGAGATCCACCGCCACCTGCGCGCTGCCGCCCACCGGGGTGATGCTGCGCTCCTGCAGCACGCGCAACAGGCGCGCCTGCATGCCGAGCGGCATGTCACCGATCTCGTCGAGGAACAGCGTGCCGCCGTGCGCCTGCTGGATCTTGCCCACCGCGCCTTCACGCCGCGCGCCGGTGAACGCGCCGCCGCTGTATCCGAAGAGCTCGGACTCGATCAGGTTTTCCGGAATGGCCGCGCAGTTGAGCGCGACGAATGGTCCGTCGCACCGCGGACCACTGTTGTGGAAGGCACGCGCGAACAGCTCCTTGCCCACGCCCGATTCACCCTGGATCAGCAGCGGGATGTCCTTGCCCAGGATGCGCGCGCCACGGTCCAGGGCCCGTTGCAGGCGCGCATCGCCCGTCGCGAGATCTTCCAGCGTGACCCCGTGTGCCCGCTTCACCACGCTGCGCGGTCGCGCCAGCGGGGTTGCGGCCGTGCGTGCCGGAGCCGCTTCGATCCGCACCGGAAAGCCGGCCTTCAGGCGCAGGAACACCTGCTGCCCGTTGCGCAGTTCCACCGCCTGCAGCGAGGCAGGATCGCGCGCGGCGCGATCGAGCAAGGCACCGAAGGACAGGCGGAACAGGTGTTCGAGCGTTTGCACCGGCAACTCATCCACGACGCCACCCAGGCAGTCGCGGGCCGCACCGTTCATGCCCAGCAGGCGGCCATCGCACGACACGGCAATCAATCCCTCCTGCAGACTCCCGACATACTCGGGACGCGTGTGGAACTCGAGCACCAGGTCGCGCGCGAAGCGATGTTCGAACAGGCGCCTTTCGAGCAACTGCACCGACAGGCGCACCAGCGCCAGGGTGTGCGGCTGGTAGTTGCGGTAGTCGCCGGAGATGTCGAGCACGCCGGCCAGCCGTCCATGGGCGTCGAACACCGGCGAGGCACTGCAGGTGAGAAACCCATTGCGGTCGAGGAAATGCTCACCACCACACACTTCCACCGGGGTCTGCTCGACCAGGGCGGTGCCGATGGCGTTGGTGCCGCGCACCGTCTCACCCCAGGTCGCCCCCGGCTGCAAGGCGACGCGCTGCGCACGATCCACGAAATCCGGATCGCCCAGGCTGTGCAGGATCACGCCATCGGCATCGGCCAGGATGACCATGCTTCCCGAAGCGCGGATCTGCTCGAACACATGCTCCATGATTCCGCCAGCCTGCGCGAGCAGCTCGCCGCTGCGCTCGCGCAGGTCGGCCAGCATCGCGCGGCCGACCGGATCGCGATCGCCGGAGGCGCGAAAATCGATGCCGCGCGCCGTGCACCGCGACCAAGAATGCAATACGAACCGGGCCACACCGTCGGCCGACCTGTCGCCGCGTTCGAAGAACTGCTCGCGTGCCGCGCGCACGCGCGTCTCGTGCGCCTCACGCACCAAGGCCCTGGCTTCCATTCCTCTCCTCCGTGCCTGCCCCGTTCAGGTTCTGTTCTGACTGCTTTTTTGGTCGGGGCACGACAAAACGTAGCACTTGCCACGTCTTGCAGCAACCGGACCAACGCGGGCGTTTCCCGACTGCGGCCGCACGCTCGCGGCGCATCGGGAATGCAGGCTAAAATCTGGCTCCGGCGGTCCGCACGAGTTCCCGCCGCACTCTCGGCCCGGAGAGCGTTCCGGGCTTTCTCGCATGGGGTATGGAATCGGGATGGCACGGGCGGAAGCACAGATCATCAACAAGCTGGGGCTGCATGCGCGCGCGTCGGCAAAGCTGACGCAGACCGCGAGCGCGTTCGAATCGCACATCTGGCTGGAGCGCAACGGCCGCCGCGTCAACGCCAAAAGCATCATGGGCGTGATGATGCTGGCGGCCGCACGGGGCTCGACGATCGTCATCGACACCGAAGGCCCGGACTCGCAGCCGGCGCTGGACGCGCTGCTCGCACTCATTGCCGATCGCTTCGGGGAAGAGGAGTAGGCGCAGATGGCGTTCACGATCCACGGCTTGCCGGTGTCGCAGGGGATCGCGATCGGCCACGTACACCTGGTCTCCCATGCCCTGCTCGAGGTCAATCACTACCACGTTGCCGCCCGCTACATCGACGAGGAGGTCGCGCGCCTGGAAGATGCGGTCGCGACGGTGCAGGGCGAACTGGTCGGACTGAAGGCCGCCGCAACGGCCGGCCATGCGCACAGCGAGGTCGGCGCCTTCGTCGATCTGCAGACGATGATGCTCGCCGATCCGATGCTGGTCGACGCAGCACGCACCCTGATCGAGGATCGCCGCTGCAACGCAGAATGGGCGCTGGTGCAGCAGATGGAACACCTCGTCGAGCAGTTCGAGCAGATCGAGGACCCCTACCTGCGCGAACGCAAGGCCGACGTCGTGCAGGTGGTCGAGCGCATCGTCAAGGTCCTGCTCGGCCACCCCGGCCACCTGCCCCCGAAGCGTCGCGACGGGCTGGGCACGGTCGTGGTGGCGCACGATCTCTCGCCGGCCGACACGATCGGCTTTCGCGACCACAACATCGCCGGCTTCGTGACCGACGTGGGCGGGCCAACGAGCCACACGGCGATCGTCGCCCGCAGCCTGTCGATCCCGGCGGTGGTCGGGCTGCTGCACATCCGCCATCTCGTCGAGGAAGACGAGGTCATCATCATCGACGGCTCGCGCGGGGTCGTGATCGTCGGCCCGGACCCGCAGATCATCGAGGAGTACCGGCTGCGCCGCGCCGAACTCGAACTTGAGCGCTCGAAGCTCAACCGCCTCAAGGACACGCGCGCGACCACGCTCGACGGCGAGGAGGTGATGCTGCTCGCCAACATCGAGGGGCCGAAGGACATCGGGCAGATCCGTGCGGTCAACGCCGACGGGGTCGGCCTCTACCGCACCGAGTTCCTGTTCATCGGACGCGACACGCTGCCCGATGAGGACGAGCAGTACGAGGCCTATCGCGACGTGCTCACGGCGATGGCAGGCAAGCCGGTCACGATCCGTACCTTCGACGTCGGCGCCGACAAGGCCCTCAACACGACCGAGGCGCGCTTCGAGCCGAACCCTGCGCTCGGCTTGCGTGCCGTGCGCTACTCGCTGGCCGAGCCGCAGATGTTCCTGACCCAGTTGCGCGCGCTGCTGCGCGCCTCGGTTCATGGCCAGCTCAAGATCATGGTGCCGATGCTTGCGCACGCCACCGAAATCGACCAGACCCTGCGGCTCATCGACAAGGCTCGCGCCGAGTTGCGCAGCGAGCACGTGCGCTTCGACGAGTCGATCGAGATCGGGGCAATGATCGAGGTCCCGGCGGCAGCGCTCGCGCTGGGGATGTTCATCCGCCGGCTGTCCTTCCTGTCGATCGGGACCAACGACCTGATCCAGTACACGCTGGCGATCGACCGCTCCGATGAGGCCGTCGTGCACCTCTACGACCCGCTCCACCCGGCGGTTCTGAAACTCATCGGCGGCACGATCCAGGCCGGTGCGCGCTTCGGCATGCCGGTCTCGGTGTGCGGCGAGATGGCTGGTGATCCGGCCTATACGTTGCTGCTGCTCGGCATGGGCCTGCGCCAGTTCTCGATGCACCCGGCCAACATCCTGGAGATCAAGCAGCAGGTGCTGCGCGCCGATGTCGGCGAACTCGCACCACGCGTGCAGCGCATCCTGCGCATGGACGAACAGGCCAAGGTGCGCGAGGCGGTGCTGCGCCTCGCCGGCTGAGCACCGCGCGCGGGTCGCCCCGAGAAGGGCCCGCCAGCCGTTTGACAATTGCCCCGGGGCGCGCTACTTTCGCCCCTACAGCGCCGATTTGATCTACAGCTTGCGGGCGCTCAATAAATCCGGCTAAAGCGAGGGCGACCCAGTCCGCGTTTTCGAGCCGGCTGGGTTTAATCGTTTACAGACGCAGACCATGATCCAACCCCAATCCGTCGGCATCGTCGCCCCGCTCACGGCGCATTTCAGCGAAGCGCTGAAGCTGCGCAGCGGCGGTGTGCTGCCCGAGTACGACCTCGTCTATGAAACCTACGG
Source organism: Rhodocyclaceae bacterium (assembly GCA_023383815.1). Taxonomy (GTDB): domain Bacteria; phylum Pseudomonadota; class Gammaproteobacteria; order Burkholderiales; family Rhodocyclaceae; genus JACOUN01. Next base: position 13,622 of record JAHDYG010000006.1, on the reverse strand, counting down.
CGAACTGAACGCGGCCCGCAGCAACGCGGTGCTGGTGTGCCATGCGCTGTCCGGCTCCCACCACGTTGCCGGCTGCTACGCCGACGATCCAGCCAATGTCGGCTGGTGGGACAATCTCGTCGGGCCAGGCAAGCCGCTCGACACGGAGCGTTTCTTCGTCATCGGGGTGAACAATCTGGGCGGCTGCCATGGCACGACCGGACCGCGCTCGATCAATCCGGCCAGCGGCCGATGCTGGGGCGCCGACTTTCCCTTCGTGACGGTCGAGGACTGGGTCGAGGCCCAGGCGCGGCTCGCGGACCGGCTCGGGATCGAGCGCTTTGCCGCGGTGCTTGGTGGCAGCCTCGGCGGGATGCAGGCCATCTCATGGAGCCTGCAGTACCCCGAGCGGGTCGCCAACGTGCTCGCGGTCGCCTCGGCGCCGAAGCTCACGGCGCAGAACATCGCCTTCAACGAGGTCGCGCGTCAGGCCATCCTGAGCGACCCGGACTTTCACGGCGGGCACTTCTACGAGCACGGCGTGGTGCCGGCACGCGGCCTCAAGCTCGCGCGCATGATCGGGCACATTACCTATCTCTCGGACGACTCTCTGGGCGAGAAATTCGGCCGCAGCCTGCGTCATGGCAAGGCCGTGTACAGCTACGACGTGGAATTCGAGATCGAGTCCTACCTGCGCTATCAGGGGGACAAGTTCGCCGGACACTTCGACGCGAACACCTACCTGCTGACGACCAAGGCACTCGACTACTTCGACCCGTCCTTCGAACACGGTGGCAACCTTGCCGCCGCGCTCGCACGATCGAGCGCCGATTTTCTCGTCGTGTCCTTCTCGACCGACTGGCGCTTCGCACCCGAGCGCAGCCGCGAGATCGTCTACGCCCTCGTGCACAACCGCCGCAACGTGTGTTATGCCGAGATCGAGAGCGCTGCCGGGCACGATTCCTTCCTGCTCGACGATGCGCACTACCACGCGGTCCTGCGCAACTATCTCGCCCGGATCAAGGTGTGATCATGGCTTACCGTTACGATTTCGACGTCATCACGCAGTGGATCCAGGCCGGGGAGCGCGTGCTCGATCTGGGCTGCGGCGACGGCAGCCTGCTCCGGCATCTGATGGCACAGCGCCAGATCCAGGGCTACGGCGTGGAGAACGACCCTGACAACCTGCTGGCCTGCCTTGAGCACGGCATCAACGTGATCCAGGTCGACCTCGAGAAGGGGCTGGCCGGTTTCGAGGACGGCTTCTTCGACCATGTGGTGATGAGCCTGTCGCTGCAGGCCATCCACAACACCCAGGGCATCCTCGCCGAGATGCTGCGAGTGGGCCACGAGGCGGTGGTGAGCTTTCCGAACTTCGGCTACTGGCGCCACCGGCAGAGCATCCTGAACGGCCGCATGCCGGTCTCGGAGAGCCTGCCGCACCAGTGGTTCAACACGCCGAACGTGCGCTTCTTCACGATCGCCGACTTCGAGGCGCTGTGCGAGTTCAACGGCATCGCCGTGCGCGAGCGACTGGCCTTCGACGACGGCAAGCGGATCGACGAGGAACCCAATTTTCTTGCGAGCGTGGCCGTCTACCGCCTCGGACGCCAGCTCTGAAGGCAGCGGGGCCGGCTCCGAACCCGGGCCGGCCCCGCCTTCGAACCCTGCGCCGGTGGCGCGCGCCGCGGCGTTTCAGCCCACCATGTTGTTGGCGACATCGACCCGGATCGCCGGGCGGCCGAGCGCTGCCGACACTGCCGTTGCATACTGCCGGGCCCAGTCGCCGTCTTCCTTGAAGCGGCTCTCCCCCCCGTACTTCGCCACGTCCAGGATCATGTCGAGGATCAGGAGTTTGCCCATCGCATTGGCCGGCGTGCATTCGAGCGCCTCGAACTCGGCGGCGAGCCAGGCGCGCCCCTTGTCCCTGCCAAAGCCCTCGACATCCGCTGCGTGAAGGGTGAATTCGTAGGCGGCTTGCGGACCGAATGCGACGCTGACGTGGTGAGTCATGGTGATCTCCTTGATCGTGACATGGTTTCCTTGGGATCGCATTTTCGACTCCCGCGCCGGATCAGGCAAGCGATGCGTCCGCGCGCGGTCGCGCCGCGCTGCCGGGACTTCAGGCCCCGACGCTTGAATCGTTGCTACGCAACTGCCAGAATCGGACATCCATGCACGGCAGGAGACGGAAGGATGGTGGCCGACGCAGCGACCATGACCGGCTTCGTGGTCCGGAACGCGCATGACGCGTGATCCGTCCGCCGAAGCGCCTGCCGACGTCGCGTTGCGGGCCCGCGACGAGATCGAGCGCGAGTTGCGCTACCGTACCGCCTATCTCACCGCAATCCTGAACCATCTCCCGCAGGGGATCAGCGTCTTCGACGATCAACTGCGGCTGCAGTACTGGAACGCCCGCCTCGGTGAGGTGCTCGAACTGCCGCCCGATCTGCTCTACCGCAACGTCCGCTTCGAGGACCTCATCATGGTACCGGCGATGCGCGGGGAGTACGGGCCCGGTGATCCCGCGGAGCACGTGCGCAAGCGGCGCGAGCTGGCGCTGCAGTTCCAGCCCCATCGCTTCGAACGCACACGCCCGAATGGGCGCACGCACCTGATCGCCGGTGAACCGTTGTATCTGGACGGACGGATCGCCGGCTTCATCACCACCTACACCGACATCACCGACCGCAAGGAGGCCGAACGCGAGCTCGAGCATCGGCATGAGGTCCTGCAGACCGTGCTCGACAACATCCCGTGCGGCGTGTCGCACCTCGATGCACAGCTGCGCCTGTGCCACTACAACGCCGAGTTCAGACGCGTGCTGGATTTCCCCGAAGAGCTCTTCCGGCAGGCGCATCCGCACCTGCGCGAGCTGCTGCGCTTCAATGCACGCCGTGGTGAGTACGGTCCGGGCGATCCGGAGGCGATCACCGAGCATCTTCTCGAGCGGGCCGGCGAGCACCAGGCACACAGTTTCGAGCGCGTTCGCCCGGACGGAACCGTGCTCCAGGTCAAGGGCCAGCCGCTGCCCGACGGCGGCTTCGTAACGATCTACAACGACATCACCGAACGACGCGAAGCCGAACACCGTCAGATGCTGGCCGACAAGGTATTCGAGCATTCACGCGAGGCAATCGTGATCATCGATCACGATCGGCGGATCGTCTCGGTCAATCCAGCCTACACGACCATCACCGGCATGAGGTCGGCCGATGCGCTCGGCCGGACCTTCGAACCCGCCGCGCCCGAGGACGGGGCGACCGGTGAAGCGGTCGACGCCGAAACACTGTGGACACGGCTGCAACGCGACGGGTCCTTCGCCTGCGAGAGCACCGGCGTGCGGGCAGACGGGCGGCGCTATCCGCGCTGGCTGTCGATGAGCTCGGTGCGCGACCCTCATACGGACCAGCTTACGCACTACATCGCAATCTTCAGCGACATCACCGAACGCAAGGAAGCCGAGGCGCACATCCGGCACCTCGCCCACCACGACGCGCTGACCGGACTGACGAACCGCTTTTCGCTCTACGTCCGGCTCGACCAGGCGATCGCCGATGCCCGCCGCCACCAGCACGCGATCGCGGTGCTGTTCCTGGATCTCGACCGCTTCAAGCACATCAACGACTCGCTCGGTCATCATGCCGGCGACGAGCTGCTGGTACAGGTGGCCAGGCGGCTCAGGGGCGCGGTACGCGAATCGGACACGGCCGCCCGCCTGGGGGGGGACGAGTTCGTTCTGGTGCTGCGCGACGTCGGGGACCACGACAGCATCGTACGCATCGCCGAGAAGGTGCTCGAAGAGCTTTCGCGCCCGTACCCGCTTGGAGGCGTCGATCAGGTGGTCACGCCCTCGATCGGGATCAGCCGCTATCCGGAGGACGGAGGAACCGTCAACGAGTTGCTGCGCCACGCCGACGCGGCGATGTACCGGGCGAAGACACTGGGACGGGGCAACTTTCAGTTCCACTCGCCCGCCTCCTGAATCAGACCGGGCTGAGCGCTGGCCGCGCCAGGCGCCCGCCGGCACAGCGCTTCTGGGATAATCGCCGCTTCGACCGCCCACCCGGCTTCTCCCGTGCCCGAACCGCAACGCCCCGCGTGGCTCGCTGCCATGCTCAACCGCCGGATGCTGATCTGCGTCTTCACGGGCTTTGCGTCCGGGCTCCCGCTCTACCTGCTGCTGAACCTGGTGCCGGCCTGGCTGCGCACGGAGGGGCTGAGCCTGCGCGCGATCGGCGCGTTTGCGCTGATCCAGTTTCCATACACGTGGAAGTTCCTGTGGGCCCCGCTGCTCGACCGCTACGGCATCCTGCCCTGGCTCGGCCGACGGCGCAGCTGGATGTTCCTGTCGCAACTTGGGCTGCTCGCATCGATCGCCTGGCTGGGGCAGCTCTCGCCGGTCGACCATCTCGCCTGGGTGGTCGGGCTCACCGCGGCGCTCGCCTTTCTTTCCGCGACCCAGGACATCGCGCTCGATGCGTTCCGGCGCGAGATCCTGCCCGATGCCGAACTGGGGATCGGCAACGCGATCCACGTCAACGCCTACCGCATCGCCGGTCTCGTGCCCGGGTCCCTGTCGCTGATCCTGGCCGATCGCCTGCCCTGGGATCAGGTCTTCCTGATCACCGCGCTCTTCATGGTGCCCGGCCTCCTCATGACGCTCGCGGTACGCGAGCCCATGCTTGCCGCCGGATCACCGCGCACGCTGCGCGATGCGGTGGTGCTGCCGTTCCAGGAGTTTTTCGGTCGTCATGGGGTGCGCTCGGCGCTGCTGGTGCTGGCCTTCCTGTTCTTCTACAAGCTCGGCGACTCGCTGTGCACCGCGCTCGCGACGCCGTTCTATCTCGACATGGGCTACAGCAAGACCGAGATCGGCCTGATCGCGAAGAATGCTGGCTTGTGGCCGATGGTGATCGGCGGCATTCTCGGCGGCCTGTGGATGATCTCGCTCGGCATCAACCGGGCGCTGTGGCTCTTCGGTCTGGTGCAGCTCGTGACGATCCTCGGGTTTGTCTGGCTCGCCTGGCTCGGCCCGGCGCCTTCCGATGCGACGCGGCTGGTCGCGCTTGCCGTGGTGATCTCAGGCGAGGCGGTCGGCGCAGGACTTGGCACGACCGCGTTCGTCGCATTCATGGCGCGCGCCACCCATCCAGCCTACACCGCGACCCAACTGGCGCTCTTCACGAGCCTGATGGCGGTGCCGCGCACCTTCATCAATGCCACCGCTGGGTGGCTGGTGGAGGCGATGGGCTGGATGAACTTCTTCTGGGCCTGCTTCGCGCTTGCTCTGCCCGGGATGTTGCTGCTGTTGTGGGTTGCACCCTGGCACGCACGCCCGGCGGCGGTCGGTGGCCTTACGGAACGCTGTTGAGGAACCTGGCGATGAAGGATCTTTCCCCGGCCGATGCGCTCGTCGATGCCGCACGCGTGCTTTCGGACCGCTTGCAGGAGCTGCGCTTCGAGGCTCCGGTGACCCACGTCTACAATCCGCTCACCTACGCGTGGGCGACTCACGAGCAGTACCTGCGGCGTTTCGCGAGCGGCGCTCGCAGGATTGTGTTTTTGGGGATGAATCCTGGCCCTTTCGGGATGGTCCAGACCGGCATTCCGTTCGGGGAGGTCGCGATCGTGCGCGACTGGCTGTGCCTTTCCGGCCCGGTCGAGCGCCCGCTCCACGAGAATCCGAAGCGGCCGGTCGAGGGCTTTGCCTGTCTCCGCTCCGAGGTTTCGGGGCGGCGTCTGTGGGGTCTCTTCAGCGCGCGCTTCGGCAGCCCCGACGCGTTCTTCGCCGAGCACTTCGTCGCCAACTACTGCCCGCTCGCCTTCTTTGACGGGGCACGCAACCTGACGCCCGACAAGCTGCCCGGCGATGCTGCCGAGCCGTTGCTCGCCGCCTGCGACGATCATCTGCGAGCGCTCGTCGAGGCGTTGCGACCCGAGTGGGTGATCGGCGTTGGCGCCTGGGCCGAGAGCCGCGCGAAGATTGCGCTGGGACCCGGCTCGGTGCGCATCGGCCGCATCCTGCATCCCAGCCCCGCCAGTCCGGCCGCCAACCGCGGCTGGGCCGAGGCAGCCACCGCCCAGTTGCGCGCACTCGGCGTGTGGGCGTGAGGAACGAAGCCCGGTCGCGATGACGCGCGTGCGCTTCATCGTTGCCGGTCGTCATCCGCGAGGCTGCAGGCTGCTTCGCCTCCACCATTCGGCGTACGGCCGATCGGAGGATAGCCATCGCGATCCATATAATTCATAATTACGGAGATCTTGAAATTTGGTGGAGCGGCCATGCAGGACATTGAACAGCTTTTCGAGAACAACCGGGCGTGGGCGGATGACAAGCGCGCGTCGGATCCGGCGTTCTTCAGCCGCCTGGCGAACCAGCAGTCCCCATCCTACCTGTGGATCGGCTGTTCCGACAGCCGGGTGCCGGCCAACCAGATCGTCGGCCTGGCCCCGGGCGAGGTATTCGTGCATCGCAATGTCGCGAACCTCGTCGTCCACACGGACCTGAATGCCCTGTCGGTGATCCAGTACGCCGTCGATGCCCTCAAGGTGAAACACATCCTGGTGGTCGGCCACTATGGTTGCGGCGGCGTTGGTGCCGCCCTCAACGACACCCGGATCGGCCTCGTCAACAACTGGCTGCGCCACGTCCAGGACATCCGCGACCAGCATGCGGCACGCCTGGCCGAGATCGACGATCCGGTCCGGCGCCACGACCGGTTGTGCGAGTTGAACGTGATGCAGCAGGTCGTCAATGTATGCCAGACTTCGGTCCTGAAGGACGCGTGGGAGCAGGGCCAGCAGGTGTGCGTACACGGGTGGATCTACGGTCTGTGCGATGGCCAGTTGCACGACCTCGGGGTGAGCGCGGGCTGCCGCGAGGAGGCGCTCGACCGCTTCCGCGACGCGGCGAGACCCTAGCCAGGAACACAAAGGGGAGACGATGAACACGGATCGGGCCGTCTGGGGCATCGTCGGCGCCAACCTGCTGACGGTCGGCGTCGCGGTGTTGAAGGACTGGGGCCTGGTTCATCTGCTGTGGCCATTCTGGATCCAGAGCGTGGTCATCGGCGTGTTTGCTCGCCGGCGCATGCTCGCATTGCGCGAGTTCTCGACCGAGAACTTCCGGATCAACGACCAGGCGGTCGCCGCAACCCCCGAGACGCTGCGTCGCACCGCGAACTTCTTCGCACTCCACTACGGCTTCTTCCACTTCGTCTATTTCGTGTTCCTGCTCGCGTTCACGTTCACCACCGATCCGGCGGGCATGATCGCGGTCACCAACGAGAGCACCGGCGAGGTCTCGATGGTGCACATGGGCCACGTCCATCCGCTCGACTGGCTGATCTTTCTCGGGCTCGGCCTGGGCTTCCGGGCCAGTCATGGAGCCTCCCACCGCGAGCACGTCGAGAACGACCTGCGCCGCCGCCCCAACCTCGGTACGATGATGTTCCTGCCCTACCTGCGCGTGCTCCCGATGCACCTGACGATCATCGGTGCGGTGGCGCTTGGCGGCAGCCTCGGAATCTGGCTCTTCGGCCTGCTCAAGCTCGCCGCCGACGTGCTGATGCACAAGGTCGAGCACCGCTGGCTGCAGTCCGGGCTTCCGAAGGGCCTTTCAGGAAATTGATCCGATGCGCGATACCCCAACCGTACTCGTCGAACGACTCTTCATCGGCAGCATCCGCCCCCTGCCGCCCGACGGGGAACCCACGGGAATGTTCAAGCAGCCGGTCACAGGGGTCCGGATGGTCGGCCCGGAAGGACTGATCGGAGACGAGCAGGCCGACCGCAAGCATCACGGCGGGCCACAGAAGGCGCTCCACCATTTCCCTGCCGAACACTACGCCGCCTTCGCCCTGCGCTGGCCCGAACGCGCCGCGCGGATGGCGCCGGGCGTGCTCGGCGAGAACCTCTCGACCCACGGCCTGACCGAGGCCGACGTGTGCATCGGCGACGTCTTTGCGATCGGCGGTTGCCGGATCCAGATCAGCCAGCCGCGCCAGCCGTGCTGGAAGATCAACCACCGGCTGGAGGCGCCCGACGCAGTCGCTTTCATCACCGAGTCCGGCCGGACCGGATGGTACTACCGGGTAGTCGAGACGGGCCCGATCTCGGCAGGCGATCGCCTCGACCTGTGCGAACGCCCGTCACCCTGGCTCACGCTCGAGCACTACTGGCGGACCGTTACGGCGCACCGCCCCGAGCCCGCGCTCCTCGCACGCATCGCCGAGGCGCCGGGCCTGGCGCCCGACAAGGCGCGGCGCCACGCGGAGCGCGCGGAGTGGCTTCGCGCCAACGTCCGCTGACGCGAATCCCGCAGGCGATCGCCACGGCGCGGGCCTACACCTCCAGCGGATCGACGTCGATCTGCCAGCGCAGGTCGCGGCTCGTGCGCTGCTGCCACAGCCGGTCGATCCAGCGTGCAAGAAACTCCTGCAGGCAGCCCCGCTCGTCGGCCTCGACGAGCAACTGCGCACGCTCGCGACGCGCGAGGCGCGTCAGCCGCATCGGCACCGGATCGTAGACGCGCACACCCTCGGATGCGAGTTCCAGCGCGAGCCGGCGGGCATGGGCCAGGAACTCGCGCGCATCATCGAGTTGTGGCGCATCGGCACGCAGCATCGCCTGATGGCTGTAGGGCGGAAATCCCGCGGTACGCCGCTGCGCCAGTTCCGCAGCGGCAAAACCGTCGAAATCGTGCCGGCTCAGCGCCTGGTACAGTGGATGGGCGGGAAGTTCGGTCTGGATCAGCACCTCGCCGGGCAGGTGTGCCCGCCCGGCGCGCCCGCCAACCTGCATGAGTTGCTGGAACAGGCGCTCCGGCGCTCGAAAATCGGCGGCATGGAGGGCCGCATCGGCGCCGATCACGCCAACGAGCGTCAGGGCCGGAAAATCATGTCCCTTCGCCATCATCTGCGTTCCGATCAGGATGTCGGCCTGACCGGTTGAAATGCGCTCGAGCAAGGCCTGCCATTGTCCCGGGGTGCGCGCCGAATCGCGATCCACACGCAGTACTCGGGCGTTCGGGAAAAGTTCGGCGAGCCGGGCTTCGATGCGCTGCGTACCGCGTCCGAACGGCTGGATGTCGGCATTTCCACAGACCGGGCAGGCGCGCGGCAAGCTGCCATCGCAGCCGCAGTGGTGGCAGCGCTGGCGTCCATCGGCCAGATGCACCACCAGATTGGCCGAACAGTGCGGGCAACGGCTCACCCAGCCGCAGGCTGCGCACGCGAGTACCGGAGCGTAGCCACGACGGTTGAGAAAGACGAGACTCTGCTCGCGGCGTTCGAGACGCTCGGCGATCGCAGCTTGCAGCACCTGGCCCAGCCCTTCGTCGAGACGCTCCCTTCGGGTATCGATGCAGCGCACGACGGGCAGGCGCTCGGCGCGCGCGCGTTCATCCAGGCGCAGGCCGCGATAGCGCTCGTTGCGCACGTTCAGCCAGCTCTCCAGGGAAGGGGTCGCCGACCCGAGCACGATCGGCACGGCACGCTGGCGGGCCCGCCAGATTGCCAGGTCTCGGGCGGAATAGCGCACGCCTTCCTGCTGCTTGTACGAGGCGTCGTGCTCCTCGTCGACGAGGATGAGGCCGAGTCTCGGCAGGGGGACGAACACCGCCATCCGCGTGCCGAGCACGATGTCGGCTCGCCCCTCGAGAGCCTGCACATAGCCTCGCGAGCGAGCCCCCTGCGCCATCCCGGAATGCAGGCTGACGACATTTGCCCCGGGAAAGCGCCCCGCCACACGCGACTCCAGCTGCGGCGTGAGGGCAATCTCAGGGACCAGCATCAGCACTTGCTGACCCGCGCCGAGCCGGTGCTCGGCAAGCCGCAGGTAGACCTCGGTCTTGCCGCTGCCGGTCACCCCCTGCAGCAGCCAGCAATCGAATCCCCCTTCCGCAGCCTCGACTTGGGCGATCACCCGGGCCTGCGCGGGCGTCAAGGCCGGCCGCTCCCCGATCTGCCCCAGCGCATCACGTTCGCTCGCCGGCACGATCCAGCCACGGCGCAGGGCATCGGCAAGCGCCCTCGCGGACGGAAGCGCCCGGGCCTGGCTGCGCCGCAGCGGTCCCGATTCGATCAGCTCTGCGACGAGCCGGGACGCGCGGCTCGCGCGTCGCGTGGCGGCGACCGCTTCACGGCCGCTCGTGCTGGCTTCCAGGAAAGGGTCCATGCGCTCGCTGGATACCACCTTTGCCCGCCGAAGATCGGGCGGCAGGGCGATTGCGACCATCTCGCCGAGCGGCGCATGGTAGTAGCGTGCCGCGAAGCGGACCAGATCCAGCCAGTCCGGCGGCAGCGCGCTGACCTCACGCTGGATCGCGAGGACCGATTTCAGCCGCGACGGATCGATCTCCGACCCCTCCGGCAAGGCCACGATGAGCCCACTCTTCTCACCGCGCCCGAACGGCACTCGAACGCACCGCCCGACATCTTCTTCGATCACATCTTCCGCTTTGTAATCAAACAATTGTGGAATCGGGACGGGAAGTGCAACGCGAACGATACGGGCCGTGGCGGCGCTCATCTTGCAAAGATCACTTATGATTCAATGAGATCCGGAACATTCTTGAGAACACCGGATGAAATGACCACTAAGCGGTTGCTGGACAACCATCTCTTTCATTTTCCACAATTCCTGTGGATAACTTTGTGGAAAGACTGGGTGAAAGTCGCGCAATCCGGCATGGCGCAAGCCTGTCTGTCACTTTGCCTTAACAATAGGCAAGAAACAAACTCTTTTTAATCAAAGACTTGAAATACCCGTACTGCGGCAATCGGATTGACTGCAAGGGACTTGCCAAGCGCCGTCCGAATGTGCATAAGTCGCTCTCCAGAGGCTGTCCGGCTCTTGACACGGGGCGCCGAGTAAGATCCCGATGCACCCGCTCCGAAGCGCGACCGGCACCGCGTCCGGACGTCCCTCGCGCCGGTCGGACTCGGGTCAGGGTCTGCGGATCCTGCGGCTGTGATCATGCACGGCCTCGACCAGGGCCGACACCGATTCCGGTGGCGTGAACTGCGAGATTCCGTGCCCGAGATTGAACACGTGCCCGTCGTGCGGACCAAAGGAATCGAGCACCTTGCACGCCTCGGCAGCGACGACATCGGGCGGCGCAAAGAGCACGGAGGGGTCGAGATTGCCCTGCAGCGCGACACGGTCACCGACCCGCGCGCGCGCGCGGCCGATGTCCATCGTCCAGTCGAGTCCGACCGCGTCGCAACCGATGTCGGCGATGCGCTCGAGCCACAGGCCGCCGCCCTTCGTGAACACGATGTTCGGCACGCGCTCGCCATCGCGCTCACGGATCAGGCCGGCAACGACCCGTTCAAGGTAGGCAAGCGAAAACGTCCGGTAGGCGTCCTCGGACAGGACCCCGCCCCACGAGTCGAACACCATCACCGCCTGGGCACCGGATTCGATCTGGGCGTTCAGATAGGCGATGACCGCATCGGCGGTCACCGAGAGGATATGGTGCAGCAGGTCAGGGCGGCTGTAGGCGAGCGTCTTGATCCGGCGATAGTCGGACGACGAGCCGCCCTCGACCATGTAGCAGGCCAGCGTCCAGGGACTGCCCGAGAAGCCGATCAAGGGGACGCTGCCATCGAGCGCGCGCCGGATCTCGGCCACCGCATCCATCACGTACTGCAGTTCGAGGTGCGGATCGGGTGCGCTCAGGTTGCGGATCTCCCACTCCTCGCGCAGCGGACGCTCGAAGCGTGGACCTTCCCCTTCGGTGAAGTACAACCCGAGCCCCATCGCATCGGGAACGGTCAGGATGTCCGAGAACAGGATGGCTGCATCGAGCTCGTAGCGGGCCAGCGGCTGCAGGGTTACCTCGCAGGCAAGCGCCGGATTGCGACACAGATCCATGAAGCTGCCGGCGCGCCGGCGCGTCTCGCAGTACTCCGGCAGATAGCGGCCCGCCTGACGCATCAGCCAGAGCGGGGTGTAGTCGGTCGGCTGGCGCAGCAAGGCGCGCAGGAAGGTGTCGTTGCGAAGACGGCTCACGTTTCGATCCTCGATAGGCGCTTTTCGGACTCAAGCCGGGATTATCCGTCTTTTCGGGCGCGCTGCCGACCCCGAAGCGGCGATCCGGGGGGTGGAATGGCCCTGCGAGGGTTCAGCGGCGCCAGAAGACCGGCGTCAGTACCACCAGCAGGGTGAAGATCTCGAGCCGCCCCAGGATCATCGTAAACGACAGCACCCAGAGCTGGACGGTGCTGAGCACCGCGTAGGTGCCCGAGGGGCCGACTGCTCCGAGCCCCGGGCCGGTGTTGTTCAGGCAGGCCACCACCGCCCCGAAGGCGGTGATGAGATCGGCGCCGGTCGCCGCCATCACGAGCGTCAGCGATACGATCGAGACCATGTACATGAAGCCGAAACCAAGCACAGCATGCAGGATGCCATCGGACACGCGCTGGCCGCCGAGACGCACCGGATGGACCGCCTGGGGATGGAGCGAGCGCACGATCTCGCGGTACACCTGCTTGTAGAGGATGATCGCGCGCATCATCTTGATGCCCCCGCCGGTCGAGCCGGAACAGGCGATGAAACTGCCGAGGAACAGGATCCAGACCTGCGCGAACATCGGCCACAGCGTGTAGTCGTAGGTCACAAGCCCGAGTGAGGTCGAGATCGACACGATGTGGAAGGCAACGTAACGCACCGTGGCGGCCAGATCGGCGTGCGCGTTGAACTGCATCAGGAAGAAGCTCAGCATGAGCACGCTGAGTGCAAGCACCCCAAAGTAGAACGGCAGCTCCGGGTCACGCAGATACGGTCGCGGGCTGCGGCGCAGCAGCGCGAGGTAGTGGGTCGCGTAGTTGAGCCCCGCCAGCAGCGCGAAGCCGATCACGACGAGCTCGACCGACAGGCTGTTGAAGTGGCCGATCGAGGCGTCCTTGCTCGAAAATCCACCCAGCCCGGCGACCGTGAAGGCGTGGATCAGGGCATCCCAGCCGCTCATCCCGACGAGCCACAGGCTCACTGCGCAGGCGCCCGTCAGCAGTACGTAGGTCAGCCATAAACCCTTCGCGGTCTCGGCGATGCGCGGGGTCAGGCTCTGCTCCTTCATCGGCGTCGGCACTTCGGCCTTGAAAAGCTGGCGCCCGCCGATACCGAGCAATGGCAGGATCGCGACCACCAGCACGATGACGCCCATGCCGCCGATCCAGTGCATGAAGGTCCGCCACAGATTGATCGACACCGGCAGCGCATCGAGCCCGGAGAGCACCGTCGCGCCGGTCGCGGTGAGGCCCGACACCGCCTCGAAGTACGCATGTGCAAAGGGCAGTTCCTTCAGATAGCCCATCAACGGCAGCGCACCGAAGATCGGTAGCACGATCCAGCTCGCCGCGACCAGCAGGAAGCCGTCCGGCACCCGCAGATCGCGCCGCTTGCCGCGCGTGAGCAGCCACAGGATCAGTCCGAGCATGAAGGTCGTCAGCATCGCCGCATCGAACGCGACATGGGCCCCGTCACCGATGTAGTAGGACGCCGCGATCGGAAACGCCATCAAGAGGCCGAAGATCATGATGATCAGGCCGAGCGCATTCAGGACCGGATAGTAACTTTGCATGCTCAGAGGAAGCTGAAGCTCACCTGGAAGAGCTTCTCGACCTGCTTGACGAGCC
>JAHDYG010000038.1 GCA_023383815.1 Rhodocyclaceae bacterium | reverse complement strand
GGGCGACGATCGCACTGCGGTAGGTCGCTGGAATCTCGGTGTACTTCACGAGTTCTCCGTCCTTGCGAAAGCGCACCTGGATCTTCTGCTTGCCGGGATAGGGTTCGATATGGATGTCCGAGGCGCGCTGCGCGTGCGCATCCGTGATGATCTTGTTGACGAGGCGCACCAGTTCGTTGTCGGCCGCAAAATCGAGTTCCTCGACCACCGACTCGGCATCGCTCTCATCGGCGGCCTCGATGCTCGAGAGCAGATCCCCGATCTTCTCGTCTGCGGCCTTGCCGTAGAACAGTTCCACCATCTGATGGAATTCATCGTAGGTGGTCGTGGTGAACACCACGTTCTCGCGCTTCAGGATGTTCTGGACGCTGCGGTTCGCACTCAGGCGTGCGGGGTCGGGCGAGACGACAGTCACCTGCTTGCCGTCGTCCTCGATTGGAAGCCACTGGTTCGTCTCGATGAACTCGCGCTTGAGGTTGCGCAAGACTTCTCCCGGACGGACCCGACTGGCCTGGTAGGGCGCATACGGAAAGTTGTAGAAGCGGCTCAGTGCATTTCCGATCGCCTCGCGCGAAACCTGGAAGTCCTCGATCAGGATGGTCTCGATGTGCTTGTCCTTGCGACGGGAGGCTCGCTGGGCGAGTTCCAGTTCGTCGGCCGAGATGACGGCATCCGAAACGAGGTGGTCGTAGCGCGTGCGTATGCCCGTCGACTTCTGCTGACGCTGGGCCAGCGCGACCGCCAGCGTCTGGGCCATGATGCCGGCGCCTTCCTCGGCCATGCCGGAGAACGGTCCTCCGGCCGTGTGGTTGATGAGCTGCAGTACACCCTGGAGATCGCCGTATGCGTCGATGGCCGGGGCGACCAGCATTTCGCGGCTGCGGTATCCGGTCTTGGCGTCGATTCCGCTCTGGAAGCGCAGCGCCGGGTCGATGCGGACGAGCTCTTCGGGGTTGTGGACGTCGGCAATGTTGAGCACCTGCCGGTTGAGCGCGACAAAGCCCGCGATGCTGTCCGGATTGATCGGCAGCGAGAAGTCCCGGAACGAGTTGAGCCCGGTCTTGACCCGTGTGGCAATCGAGCGGCGGTCCGGGCTCACGGCGTAGATCGTCAGACGGTCGGCGTTGAACAGGCCGCGGATCTCGTCGGCCATCTCGATCATGATCTCGTCGTTGTTGCGGGTTGCGTGGATGCGCGTAGCGATCGCCTGGAGCCGTTTCATGAAGGCGAGCCTTGCGCTCGGGCTTTCGGTGGCGGCGCGTGCAGCGGTCTTTTCCATACGATCAGGACCTTGTGGCGGGTGGCGTCGTGAATGGTGTCGTGAATGGGTGCGCAAGCGGCCCAGGCGCGCGAACCATTGTAAGGCCTTGGCTTCGCCGATGGGGACCCGATGCGGGCTTCGACACTTGCGGGGACGGATGGGGGCGTGCCGTGTATAATCCAGCCATTCATGCGGGACCGCTTCGGTCCGGCATTTCAGAACGCACATGCGTGCCAGCCGGGTTCGTTCGGGCACGCTTCCAGCGCGCCATCGGCCCCTTGCCGGTGTCGCATCGCAATCGGTGCAGGTCGTCTCGAACTGCATCCCGTTCAGGCAGCTCGTGCAGCCAGGGCATCTTGTCCGCGCCATCCCTGTCGGGAGGGCGGGTGCATCGTTCAATCTCGATCTGCCGATCGAATCAGGAAGACAGGATTATGGCCAAGGAAGAATTGTTGCAGATGGAAGGTGTCGTCGAAGAGGTGCTTCCCGATACGCGCTTCCGGGTGACGCTGGAAAATGGCGTCGTCGTCTCGGCGTATGCTTCAGGAAAGATGCGCAAGCACCGGATCCGCGTGCTGACGGGCGATCGTGTCAGCGTCGAGCTCTCACCGTACGATCTGACGAAGGCCAGGATCAGCTTCCGTCACAAGTGAGGCGTTCAGACGAACCACCCGGGCGGCTCGCACGGATCGCCGGTCCAGGGCGGCCATCTGTGGCGTTCGTGCCGCCATTGCAGCCCCTTCAGGGCGCAAGGAAGCGGGTGCGTACCACCTCGTCGAGCGCCATGCCGGTGCGGTGGGCGCGGCCGAGCAGGGTCCAGTAGTAGCGGTAGGAAGCCCGGTCATGCAGCTTGCCGCGATGGCGCAGCGGCCCCCAGCCGGCATCCTGAGCAGCAGTGAGGATCTCGACGGCGTCCTGCACCTCTGAGAAATCCGGTCGCATGGCTTCCAGGATGGGCAGGATCTGGTTCGGGTGGATGCTCCACATGCGCAGGTAGCCGAACTCCCGGCGTGCGCGCAGCGCATCCGAGCGAATGTGCTCGACGTCGGACAGCTCGGTCGTGACGTTGTGCGAGGGCACCACCCCGTGCGCGAGCGCAGCGGCCGCGATCTCGGTCTTCGCGCGCACGATCAGCGGATGGCTGAACTGCCCCGGGCTCGTCATCGCGCTGCCCGGAATCGCGCCGTGGTGCGCGGAGACGAAGTCCATCAGGCCGAAATCAAGCGATTCGACGCCGTCGAGCGCCGCGATCTGCCAGACCTCGCGCAGCGCGCCGTGGGTTTCGATGAGGACGTGTACTGGGATCGGCGTATCGATCGCATGCGCGGCTTCGAGCCCGCGCAACGCCTCGATCTGGGTTCGGGCATCGGCCGCCGAGCGGACCTTGGGCAAGGTCAGGAAGGCCAGACGCTGTCCGGCTTCAGCGACCAGAATCTCCAGGTCAAGCCGCCAGTGCGGATGTGTGATGTCATGGATGCGCGCGCCGACCCGCCCGTAACGGTTGTCCGGGCTGGCAATGAGAGCTGCCGCCATCTGCGCGTGCTCGGCTTCGGCGCCCGCGCGCGCGCCATCCTCGCAGTCGCAGGTGACATCGAACACCGGGCCGTGCTCGCACTGCAGCGCGAGTGCCTTCTTCATCAGCTTCTCGGAACCGGCATAGTGGTCCACGACGGGCAGGTCGGGTAACGGCCGCTCGCCCTCGAAGAGCACGTCACGGGGATGGATGGCGGAACTCATCGTCTGGGTACCTCGCATTCGGTCGGGGGCTTGCATCTCGGCGGGAGCAAAAAAAGAGCGCACGGGGCGCGTGCGCTCTTTTCGTCGGGCAAAGCCGGATCAGGCCAGCAGGTCCTTGACGCCGTCGCGCTCTTCGAGCAGCTCGTTGAGCGTGACGTTCATGCGCTCGCGCGAGAAGGCGTCGATCTCCAGCCCCTCGACGCGACGATACTCGCCGTTCTCGGTGATGCACGGGACGCCGAAGATGATGCCTTCGGGTACGCCATAGGATCCGTCAGACGGCACACCCATCGTCACCCACTCGCCGTTCGAGCCGAGCCACCAGTCGCGGATGTGATCGATTGCCGCATTGGCGGCCGAGGCGGCCGAAGACAGGCCGCGCGCCTCGATGATCGCCGCGCCGCGCTTGCCGACCGTCGGAAGGAAGGTGTCACGGTTCCAGGCGTCATCGTTCACCAGGGTCTTGACGTTGTCGCCGTTCGACTCGCAGAAGCGATAGTCGGCGTACATCGTCGGCGAGTGGTTGCCCCACACGGTGAGCTTGCGGAAGCTCGATACCGGGCGACCGGTCTTCGCGGCCAGTTGCGACAGGGCACGGTTGTGATCGAGGCGAAGCATTGCGGTAAAGTTGGCCGGCTTCACCCGGCCGTACTTCTCGGCGGTCTTCATCGCGATGTACGCATTGGTGTTGCACGGATTGCCAACGACCAGCACCTTGCAGTCCGGATCGGCGTACTGGCCGATCGCGGCACCCTGGACCGTGAAGATCTTGGCATTCTCGGTGAGCAGATCCTTGCGCTCCATGCCGGGGCCGCGCGGGCGGGCGCCGACCAGCAACGCCACCTGAGTGTCCTTGAAGGCGACGTTCGGATCGTCGGTCGCGACCATGCCTGCGAGCAGCGGGAAGGCGCAGTCCTCGAGTTCCATCATCACGCCCTTGACCGCCTTCTGGGCCTGGGGCAGGTCGAGCAACTGAAGGATGACGGGCTGATCCTTGCCCAGCATCTCGCCGCTGGCGATGCGGAACAGCAGGCTGTAACCGATCTGGCCGGCAGCGCCGGTCACGGTCACGCGGACGGGGGACTTGCTCATGTGTCGATACTCCCTCAAAGGCAATAAAGGAAACTACGAAGTCACTACGATACCGGCCGGAATGCAAACGCCCGGTGCCTGATGACGGACAAGAGCCGAAGATGTTGCACTGCGGCTCGGCTCCTTCCGTGCTGCGACGAACCATGCCGGTTCGGTGTCCGGGGCCCCAGAATGGTAGACTTTGATGTGTTTGATGTCAAATCACATCTTCTGTCTTATATAAGATAAAAGACCGCCCATAGACGCATCCGGAATTTTATGCTCCAATAGCGCGATGATACAGGAGTCCCCTACCTTCAGTCCGCTCTACCGGCAGATCAAGGGCCTGATGATTCAGGCGCTTGAGGCGGGGGAGTGGCTGCCAGGTCAGATGATTCCGAGTGAGCAGGAACTGGCTGCCCGGTTCAGTGTTTCGCAGGGGACGGTGCGCAAGGCAGTGGATGAGATGGCGGCCGACAATCTGCTCGTGCGCAAGCAGGGAAAGGGTACGTTTGTTGCATCGCATCATGATCCGCGTGCGCTGTTTCGCTTCTTGCGGCTGGTTCCGGTCGATGGTGACATCGTCCATCCAGAGAGCGTGCCCCTCGAATGCTGGCGTGCAAAGGCCGGTCAGGAGGCTTCGCGGATCCTTGCGATCAAGCCCGGGGATCCGATCATCATCGTCCGGCGTCTGCTGCGCTTTGCGAAAAAGCCGGTCGTCATCGACGAGATCTATCTGCCCGGCGAGATCTTCCAGGGGCTGACGCTCGAAATGTTGCAGTCCTGGAACAGTTCGCTCTACAGCCTGTTCGAGACCCGCTTCGGGTTGCGCATGATCCGGGCTCAGGAACGCATCCGGGCAGTTGCGGCCGACCGCTCGGTGGCCGAGGCGCTGAAGGTGCCGGAAGGCAAGCCGCTGCTGTCGGTCGAGCGTGTCACCTATACCTATGGGGACAAACCGGTCGAGTGGCGGCGCGGCCTGTATCTGACGGACGAGCATTACTACCTGAATGAACTGAACTGAAACCGGCGTTGCGGGTGGCGGCCGCAATCCGTGGCGCCGCACAGGCGGTTATAATTGCGTGTTGTCTTGCTTTTGCTTTGGGAGAACCGCGGCCGGAACCTGGCCGCACATCGAGGGGTACAACAATATGTCACAAGCCACAGCGCACAAGACCAGGCCAAAACACCTGGCATTGCACGAGATACGACTGCCCTTGCCGGGCATCGTATCCATTCTTCACCGGATCAGCGGTGCGGGGCTGTTCCTTCTTCTGCCGTTTCTGCTGTTCCTGTTCGACCTGAGTCTGAGCCCCGAAACCTTTGCCGAATACAAGAGCTGGGTTTCCAATCCGCTCGTGAAGCTGATCCTGTTCGGCCTGCTGTGGGCCTACCTGCATCACTTCTGTGCCGGCATCCGCTTCCTGCTGCTCGACCTGCACATTGCAGGCGACCTTCAGCCGGCGCGGACCACGTCGCGCATCGTGTTGGCGGTCAGCCTGGTGCTGACCCTGGTGATCGGGGTGATGCTATGGTGAAACGGATTGTAGTGGGCGCGCACTACGGGCTGCGCGACTGGATCGGGCAGCGCGTCACCGCGGTATACATGGCGCTGTACACGGTCATTTTCGCGTTCTGTGCGTTGTCGCTGCCAGAGATGAGTTACGACGCATGGTCGAATCTCTTCCGTGGTGGACTGATGCGCTTTCTGACCCTGCTGTTCTTCCTGTCGCTCTTCTACCACGCCTGGGTCGGCGTCCGCGATATCTTCATGGATTACATCAAGCCGGTCGGCATCCGTCTGGCTCTGCATGTCGTGGTCCTCTTCCTGCTCATCGGCTACGCCGGTTGGGCTGCGCAGATTCTTTGGAGGCTTTGAGCGTGAGCGTAGCGAAGCGAACCTTTGATGCAGTGATCGTCGGAGCCGGGGGCGCCGGCCTGCGTGCCGCGCTGCAACTTGCCGAATCCGGCATGAAAACCGCCGTCCTGACGAAAGTCTTCCCGACGCGCTCGCACACCGTTGCGGCGCAGGGCGGGGTGGCTGCCTCGCTCGGCAACTCGACCGAGGACAACTGGCACTGGCACATGTACGACACCGTCAAGGGGTCGGACTGGCTGGGCGACCAGGATGCGATCGAGTTCATGTGCCGCAAGGCCAACGAAGTCGTCGTCGAGCTGGAGCATTACGGCATGCCGTTCGATCGCACCGACAACGGCAAGATTTACCAGCGCCCGTTCGGGGGCCACTCCCAGCATTACGGCAAGACGCCGGTGTCGCGCTCGTGCGCGGCCGCCGACCGGACCGGCCATGCGATGCTGCATGCGCTGTATCAGCGCAACGTGCGCGCCAACACGCAGTTCTTCGTCGAGTGGATGGCGCTCGACCTGATCCGCGATGCCGAGGGGAACGTGCTCGGCGTCACGGCGCTGGAGATGGAGACCGGCGAGGTATGCATCTTTCACGCGCGGGCGACGATCTTCGCAACGGGGGGTGCAGGCCGGATCTACCAGAGCTCGACCAATGCCTTCATCAACACCGGTGATGGGCTTGGGATGGCGGCGCGTGCAGGGATTCCGCTCGAAGACATGGAGTTCTGGCAGTTCCACCCGACCGGCGTGGCAGGGGCCGGGGTGCTGATCACCGAGGGCGTGCGCGGCGAAGGCGGCATCCTGCGCAACAACAGCGGCGAACGCTTCATGGAACGTTATGCGCCGAACCTCAAGGACCTCGCCTCGCGAGACGTCGTCTCGCGTGCGATGACGACCGAGATCAACGAAGGACGCGGCTGCGGACCCGACAAGGACTACGTCCTGCTCGACATCACGCACCTTGCGCCCGAGACGATCATGAAGCGCCTGCCGGGCATCCGCGAGATCGCGATCCAGTTCGCCGGCGTCGACCCGATCAAGGAGCCGATTCCGGTCGTACCGACCTGCCACTATCAGATGGGCGGCATCCCGACCAACTACAAGGGTCAGGTCGTGGTGCCGAAGGATGGCGACCCGAACGTCGCGGTCTCAGGGTTCTATGCCGCTGGCGAGTGTGCCTGTGCCTCGGTGCACGGGGCGAACCGGCTCGGCACGAACTCGCTGCTCGATCTGCTCGTGTTCGGCAAGTCGGCCGGCGAGACCGTGGTCGAGGACAACCTCGCCGGCAATCTGCCGCTGCGCCCGCTGCCGGCAGATGCGGCCGAGTACTCGCTTTCGCGCATCGCGCGTCTTGAGTCGCAGAAGAACGGCGAGAGCGTGTTCGACGTCGGTCTGGAGATGCGTCGCACGATGCAGAAGCATGCGGGCGTGTTCCGTTTCGACAACCTCCTGAAGGAAGGCGTGGAGGCGATCCTCAAAGTGGCCGAGCGCTCGAAGACGACCGAGATCCATGACAAGTCCAAGGTCTGGAACACGGCGCGGATGGAGGCGCTCGAGCTCGACAACCTGATCGAGGTTGCGAAGGCGACGATGGTGTCCGCCGAGGCACGCAAGGAGTCGCGTGGTGCGCACGTGCGTGACGATGCGCCGGACACCCCGGAGTATCCGAACGGACGCAACGACAATGAATGGCTGAAGCACACGCTGTGGTACCGCGAGGGCAACCGCCTCGACTACAAGCCGGTCAATCTGCAACCGCTCAACGAGGGCACCGAGCAGATCGCGCTGGCCAAGCGTACCTACTGAGTGTGGGAGAACAACGAACATGAGCAAACGCAGCGTTCACTTCAAGATTTACCGTTACGATCCGGACAAGGACGAAAAGCCGTACATGCAGGACATCACCGTCGAGCTGGAAGCTTCCGACAAGAAGCTGCTCGATGCGCTGATGCGTCTCAGGGGCAAGGACGACAGTCTTTCCTTCCGCCGCTCATGCCGCGAGGGCGTGTGCGGATCGGATGCGATGAACATCAATGGCAAGAACGGCCTGGCCTGCCTCACGGCGATCGACGATCTGCCGCAGCCGGTCGTGCTGCGGCCGCTGCCTGGCCTGCCGGTGATCCGCGATCTGATCGTCGACATGACGCAGTTCTTCAAGCAATACCATTCGATCAAGCCGTACCTCATCAACGAAAATCCGCCGCCGGAGCGCGAGCGCCTGCAGTCGCCGGAAGATCGCGAGGAGCTCAACGGGCTCTACGAGTGCATCCTGTGCGCCTGCTGCTCGACTTCCTGCCCGTCGTTCTGGTGGAACCCGGACAAGTTCGTCGGGCCGGCCGGGCTGCTTGCTGCGTACCGCTTCCTTGCCGACACGCGTGACGAGGCGACGAGCGAGCGCCTGGACAACCTGGAGGATCCGTACCGGTTGTTCCGTTGCCACTCGATCATGAACTGTGTCGACGTCTGTCCGAAGGGGCTGAACCCGACCCGGGCGATCGGCAAGATCAAGGACATGATGGTGGCACGGGCAGTATGAGCATCGAAAGGGGGCGCGTGCGCTGGCAGTGCCGTCGGGCCTTGCTCGAACTGGACCTGGTCTTCACGCGCTTCCTGGAGCGACACTTCGAGCATCTGGACGAGAAGCAACTCGCGGATCTGGACGATCTGCTGCGCTGCGAGGACCACGAGCTGTGGGCGATGGTCAACGGCAGCCAGCCGTGCGGGCAGGACCGCTGGAAGGAAATCATCGCGCTGTTGCGTCAATCCTGACGCAGGCGCGCATTCATCACGCAGTCTTCACAGTGACAGTAGCGCCTTCGGGCGAGCATAAAAGGGACGACCTATGAGCACTGAACGCACCGCAACGCTGAGCCTCGATGGCAAGACCTACGACTTTCCGGTCATGACCGGCACGCATGGGAACGATGTCATCGACATTCGCACGCTGGGCGCCAAGACGGGCCTGTTCACGTACGACTCCGGCTTTCTCTCGACGGCCAGCTGCAAGTCCGCGATCACCTTCATTGATGGTGACAAGGGCGAGCTGCTGTATCGCGGGTACCCGATCGAACAGCTCGCCGAAAAGTGCAGCTTCCTCGAAGTGGCCTACCTGCTCAAGAACGGCGAGCTTCCGAACCAGACGCAGAAGACCGAGTTCGAAAGCACGATCAAGAATCACACGATGCTGCACGACCAGATGACCAAGTTCTACTCGGGGTTCCGCCGCGACGCGCACCCGATGGCGGTCATGGTGGGGGTGGTCGGTGCGCTGTCGGCGTTCTATCACGAAGCGATGGATTTCTCCGATGCCGAGCACCGCGGGATCTCGATCAACCGCCTGATCGCCAAACTGCCGACGATCGTCGCGATGGCCTACAAGTACAACGCTGGCCAGCCGTTCATGTATCCGCGCAACGACCTCGACTACACCGCGAACTTCATGCACATGATGTTCGGCACCCCGTGCGAGGAGTACAAGCCGAATCCCGTCCTGGTGCGTGCGCTCGACACGATCTTCACGCTGCATGCCGACCACGAGCAGAACGCCTCGACCTCGACCGTGCGTCTGGCCGGATCGTCGGGCGCCAACCCGTTCGCCTGCATCTCGGCCGGCATCGCCTGCCTCTGGGGTCCGGCGCACGGTGGCGCGAACGAGGCCTGCCTGAACATGCTCGAAGAGATCGGCGACGTCTCGCGCGTGGGTGAGTACATCGCCCGGGCCAAGGACAAGAACGACAGCTTCAAGCTGATGGGCTTTGGGCACCGCGTCTACAAGAACTTCGACCCGCGTGCCAAGCTGATGCGCAAGATCTGCCACGACGTGCTCGGCGAGCTGGGCCTGGAGAACGACCGCCTGTTCAAGCTGGCGATGGAACTCGAAAAGATCGCGCTCGACGACGACTACTTCGTGCAGAAGAAGCTCTACCCGAACGTCGATTTCTATTCGGGCATCGTGCAGAAGGCGATCGGCATCCCCACCGCGATGTTCACCTGCATCTTCGCGCTGGCACGCACCGTTGGCTGGATCACGCAGTGGGAAGAGATGATCACCGATTCCGAGTACAAGATCGGCCGTCCGCGCCAGCTCTATATCGGGGCTGCGCGGCGTAACGTTCCGGCGCTCGGCGAGCGTCCCTGAGCGATGCCGGCTGGCCCTCGGGAAGCATCCCGATGGTGAGCCACCACGGGATGATCGTCAGCAGCGGTCATCCCGTTTTTGCTTGATCGTTCACGAAGTCCGATCTGCAGCCATCGCTGCAGTGTCGCAATTGTCCGTTTGTGCCTGGCGCCGTGTGCCAGAAGGTTCGCCCCATCATGATGAAAGAACATCGATCCACCTCCCATCTGTTCGGAGCCAATGCTCCGTTCGTCGAGGAACTCTATGAGCGCTACCTGGCCGATCCCGCATCGGTCGCCGACAACTGGCGCGAATACTTCGACCGGCTTCAGGCACAGGCCGGCGCAACGGTGCGCGACGTCGCGCACAGCCCCGTCATCGAGGCCTTTGCCCAGATGGCGAAGCAGGGGCGGGTGCGTGCTGCGGGTACCGAGGGCGAGGACGACAAGCGTCAGGTCAGCACACTGCAGCTCATCAATGCCTATCGCTTCCTCGGCAACCGCTGGGCCAATCTCGATCCGTTGAAGCGCACCGAGCGACCCGAGATCCCGGAGCTGGAGCCGTCCTACTACGGGTTCACCGAAGCGGATCTTGGCAAGAGCTTCAACGTCGGTTCGTTCCACGGCTTCTCGACCGAGCATGCGACGCTGCGCGAGATTCTCGAAGCCCTGCGCCAGACCTACTGCGGCTCGATCGGGGCCGAGTACATGTACATGTCGGACATCGGCCAGAAGCGCTGGATCCAGAGCCGGCTTGAGAGCATCCGGGGAAAGCCGCGCTTCTCGCCCGAGATGAAGAAGCGCATTCTCGAGCGTGTGACTGCCGCCGAATCGCTCGAACGCTACCTGCACACGAAGTACGTCGGCCAGAAGCGCTTTTCGCTTGAAGGCGGCGAATCGATGATCGCCGCGATGGACGAGATCATCCGCGTCGGGGGCGGACTCGGTGCGCAGGAGATCGTGATTGGCATGGCGCACCGCGGGCGTCTGAACGTGCTCGTCAACACCCTGGGCAAATCGCCATCCATGCTGTTCTCGGAGTTCGAAGGCAAGGCCGCTTCGGACCTTTCGGCAGGCGACGTCAAGTATCACATGGGCTTCTCCAGCGACGTGATGAGCCCGGGCGGTCCGGTGCATCTGACCCTGTCGTTCAACCCATCGCACCTCGAAATCATCAACCCGGTCGTGGCCGGTTCGGTGTATGCGCGGCAGGTGCGTCGCGCCGACGAGCGCAAGAACCAGGTACTGGGCGTGCTGATTCACGGTGATGCGGCTGTCGCAGGGCAGGGCGTGAATCAGGAGATGCTGAACTTCTCGCAGACGCGGGGTTACGGGACCGGCGGCACCGTGCACGTCGTCGTGAACAACCAGATCGGCTTCACGACCTCGGATCCGCGCGACTATCGTTCCTCGCTCTATTGCACCGACATCTTCAAGATGGTCGAGGCGCCGATCTTCCACGTGAACGGGGATGATCCGGAAGCGGTCGCCCTCGTCACCGCGCTGGCGGTCGAGTTCCGCAACGAGTTCAGAAAGGACGTGGTCGTCGACATCATCTGCTTCCGCAAGCTCGGACACAACGAGCAGGACGAGCCGATGGTCACGCAGCCGCTGATGTACCGCAAGATCGCCAAGCACCCGGGCACGCGCCAGATCTACGCCGACCGCCTGGTCGCCGAAGGTACCCTCGCAGCGGACGAGCCCGAGAAGATGATCCGCGAGTACCGCGAACACCTCGATCGCGGCGAGCTGCTCTACAACCCGGTGTTGTCCGGGCATTCGAGCAAGTATGCGGTGGACTGGACGCCGTTCATCGGCCAGCCTTACACCGATGAGGCCGACACCGGAATCCCGATCCAGGAGGCGCGCCGCCTGTCCGAGCGGCTGACCGCCTTGCCGGAAGGCTTCACGCTGCACTCCCGGGTCAAGAAGATCGTCGACGATCGCGGCGCGATGGGCCGCGGCGAGGCACCGCTCGACTGGGGCATGGGCGAGAACCTCGCCTACGCGAGTCTTGTCGCCCAGGGTTTTGGTGTGCGCATCTCTGGCGAGGATGTCGGGCGTGGCACCTTCTTCCACCGCCATGCGGTATTGCACGACCAGAAGCGCGAGCGTTGGGATCACGGCATCTACGTCCCGCTCAAGCACATCCAGGATGGCCAGGGTGGATTCCACCTCTACGATTCGGTGCTGTCCGAGGAGGCGGTGCTGGCCTTCGAATACGGCTACTCGACCGCCGAGCCCAATCAGCTCGTGGTCTGGGAAGCCCAGTTCGGAGACTTCGTGAACGGCGCGCAGGTCGTGCTCGACCAGTTCATCAGTTCCGGCGAAGCGAAGTGGGGCCGTCTGTGCGGGCTCACGATCATGCTGCCGCACGGCTACGAAGGACAGGGTCCGGAGCATTCGTCTGCACGGCTCGAGCGGTTCATGAACAACGCCGCGGAGAACAACTGGCAGGTGTGCGTTCCGACCACACCGGCGCAGATCTTCCACTTGCTGCGCCGGCAGATGCTGCGCAAGGTCAGGAAGCCGCTCGTCATCATCACGCCGAAGTCGCTGTTGCGGCACAAGGAGGCGATCTCGACGCTCGACGAACTGGCGCACGGGCGGTTCCAGACCGTCATCGGAGAAACCGAGACGCTCGATCCGAAGAAGGTCAAGCGGATCGTCCTGTGCCAGGGCAAGATCTACTACGAGCTGCTGGCCTGGCGGCGCGAGCAGAAGATCAAGGACGTCGCGCTGGTGCGCATCGAGCAGCTCTACCCGTTCCCCGCCAAGGCGTTTGCCGAGGCGGTCGACCGGTTCCCCTCGGCGAAGGAAGTCGTGTGGTGCCAGGAGGAGCCCCGCAACCAGGGGGCCTGGTACTGGCTCGCATCGCGCCAGCATCTGGTGAATGTGCTCGGTCCGAAACGCAGGTTGCTGCTCGTCAGCCGTCCGGCGGCGGCGTCGCCCGCAGTTGGCTACTACGCCAAGCACAACGAACAACAAAAGGCGGTCGTGGAGAACGCTTTCGGTCCGATCGTGGACTGAACCACTCAACATAGTGAACCAATTCCGGGAGAGAACCCCATGCTGATCGAAGTCAAGGTGCCGCAACTGTCCGAATCCGTATCCGAGGCGACGCTGGTTGCGTGGCACAAGAAGGAAGGGGAAGCGGTTTCGCGCGATGAGAACCTGATCGACATCGAGACCGACAAGGTCGTGCTCGAGACGCCGGCTCCCGCCGATGGCGTGCTGGTCCGGATCATCAAGGGTGGTGGTGAGACCGTCACCTCCGGCGAGCTGATCGCACAGATCGATACCGAAGCTGTCGCCGCAACCGGCTCGGCTGCCCAGCGTCCGGCCGAACCGGTTCCGGCCGTCACCCCACCGCCTTCCGCGCCGGCGGCTGCAGCGGGGGTTGCGAGCCCGGCGGCACGCAAGATCCTCGAAGAGAAGGGCATCACGGCAGCTGAAGTGTCCGGCTCCGGGCGTGGCGGTCGCGTGACCAAGGAAGATGCGGTCGCGGCGCAAGCGAAGGCGGCAGCACCGGCGCCGGCCGCGACGGCTGCGCTGAGCGGCGACCGTCCCGAAGAACGCGTGCCGATGACCCGCCTGCGTGCGCGCATCGCCGAGCGCCTGATCCAGTCGAAGAACGAGAACGCGATCCTCACCACGTTCAACGAAGTGAACATGGCCCCGGTCATGGCGCTGCGCAAGCAGTACGGCGAGAAGTTCGAGAAGGCACACGGCGTGCGCCTCGGCTTCATGGGCTTCTTCGTCAAGGCAGCCGTCACGGCACTCAAGCGTTTCCCGATCCTCAACGCCTCGGTCGACGGCAACGACATCGTCTATCACGGCTACATCGATATTGGCATCGCCGTTGGCAGTCCGCGCGGCCTGGTCGTTCCGATCGTGCGTGACGCCGATCAGATGTCGATCGCCGACATCGAGAAAAAGATCGCCGAGTTCGGCAACAAGGCCAAGGACGGCAAGCTCTCGATCGAGGAACTGACGGGGGGCACCTTCTCGATCTCCAACGGCGGGGTGTTCGGTTCGATGTTGTCGACGCCCATCATCAACCCGCCGCAATCGGCAATCCTCGGGATTCACGCGACCAAGGATCGTCCGGTGGTCGAAAACGGTCAGATCGTGATCCGCCCGATCAACTACCTGGCGCTGTCGTACGACCACCGCATCATCGACGGCCGCGAGGCCGTGCTCGGTCTGGTGACGATGAAGGAAGCGCTCGAGGATCCGGCCCGCCTGATCCTCGACGTCTGACGAACTGCTGCGTACCCCCGGTCCGGCCAAGGCTGTGGCCACGGGGGTACGCACGTCCTTCCCCACGGAGAACCCCATGTCCAAGGAATTCGATGTACTCGTGATCGGCGGCGGCCCGGGTGGCTATGTCGCGGCGATCCGCGCGGCCCAGCTCGGCATGAAGACCGCCTGCTGCGAGTCCAACCCCTACGCCGACCCGAAGGGTGAACCGCGCCTGGGCGGCACCTGCCTCAATGTTGGCTGCATACCCTCCAAGGCGCTGCTGCACACCTCGCATCTGTTCGAGGAAGCCGGGCACTCGTTCGAATCGCAAGGCATCAGTGTCGGCAAGCCGAAGATCGACGTGCCGAAGATGATCGAACGCAAGAACGGCATCGTCGAGCAGCTCACCGGCGGCATCAAGGGACTGTTCAGGAAGAACAAGGTCACCCTGCTTGCCGGCCATGGCAGTTTCGTCGGTCGCGCCGGCGATCTGTGGCAGGTCAAGGTTGGCGACGAAACCGTCGGTGCGCGCCAGGTCATCGTCGCGACCGGCTCCAAGGCCCGCCACCTGCCCGGAATCCCGGTCGACAACAGCATCGTGTGCGACAACGTCGGCGCGCTCGATCTCAACGCCGTGCCGAAGAAGCTGGCCGTCATCGGTGCCGGCGTGATCGGGCTCGAAATGGGCTCGGTGTGGCGCCGCCTCGGCGCCGAGGTCACGGTCCTCGAAGCACTCCCGGATTTTCTCTCGCTCGCCGATGTGGACGTCGCGAAGGAGGCGCTCAAGGTCTTTACCCGCCAGGGGCTCGACATCCAGTTCGGTTGCCGGATCGGCGAAGTCAGGGTGACGAAGAAGGGGGTGTCGATCGCGTACGCCGACAGGAACGGCGCGGAACAGAAACTCGATGCCGACCGCCTGATCGTGTCGGTCGGCCGGGTGCCGAACACCGATGGACTCAACGCCGAAGCGGTCGGGCTCCAGCTCAACGAGCGCGGCATGATCGAGGTTGACGGCCACTGCCGCACCAATCTTCCCGGCGTCTGGGCCGTGGGCGATGTCGTGCGCGGGCCGATGCTTGCGCACAAGGCGATGGAAGAGGCCGTCATGGTTGCCGAACTGATCGCTGGTCAGGCCGGCCACTGCAACTTCGACACCGTCCCATGGGTGATCTACACCAGCCCCGAGATCGCGTGGGTCGGCCGCACCGAGCAGCAGCTCAAGCGGGACGGCGTCGCCTACCGGGTGGGGAAGATCCCCTTCCTCGCCAACGGGCGTGCGCTCGGCATGGGCGATCCGACCGGGTTCGTGAAGATGCTCGCCTGCGCGAACACGGATCGCATCCTGGGGGTTCACATCATCGGTGCGAACGCTTCCGAACTGATCTCGGAGGCGGTCGTGGCGATGGAGTTCGGCGCAGCTTCGGAGGATCTCGCGCGGATCTGCCATGCGCATCCGACGCTGTCCGAAGTCGTGCACGAGGCCGCGCTCGCAGTCGACAAGCGCCCGCTGCACTTCTAGATCCGGCGCGCGTACCGGTCGCCGTGGCGACCGGCGATGCGCCCGCAGGCGTCCCGCAGCCCTGTTCCGGAGTCCCGTCGACGATGCCCCATCGCGCCCTCAACGTGCCTGAGCACGGCATGATGGAAGCCTACGAGGCCGAGCTGAAGGCCCGCGGCTTCGAAGCCGATCCGGCCCAGCGTGCCGCCGCGGCCCGTCTGCAGGGGCTCTACGGCGAATTGCTGGCTTTCAAGGAGGCGCGTAGCGGCACGCTGCGCCGCCTCTTCAAGCGCCCGCAGATGCCACGCAGCGTCTACTTCTGGGGCGGGGTCGGGCGCGGCAAGAGCTTCCTCATGGATTGCTTCTTCGAGGCCGTACCCTACCGGCGCAAGCGCCGCGTGCATTTCCATGCCTTCATGCAGGAAGTGCAGAACGACCTGAAGAGCCTCAACCGCGAGCCCGATCCGCTCCAGAAAGTGGCCGACCGCATCGCGCGCGAGACCCGCCTGTTGTGCTTCGACGAGTTCCACGTCTCCGACATCGCCGATGCGATGATCCTCGGGCGGCTGCTCGATGCGCTCTTTGCGCGCGGCGTGATCTTCGTCATGACTTCGAACTATCCGCCCGACGGCCTGTACCCGAACGGCCTGCAGCGCATCAACTTCATCCCGACGATCGAGATGATGAAAAAGCGCTTCGACGTGATCGAGGTCGACAACGGCACGGATTACCGGCTGCGCACGCTGGAGCGGATCGAGATCTACCTCGTGCCGGCCGATGCCGCGGCCCGGGCCAAGATGCAGGACGACTTCCTGCGCCTGGCCGGAGGCGAACCCGTTGCGGGCAAGGTCGAGGTGCTCGGGCGCGAGATTCCGACGGTCGGCCACGCGCAGGGCGTGATCTGGTTCGAGTTCGACGCCCTGTGTGGCGGGCCGCGCTCGCAGAATGACTACCTCGAACTTGCGCGCGAACACCACACCCTGCTGCTGTCACGGGTGCCACGCCTTTCTTCGGGCATGGCTTCGGAAGCGCGGCGTTTCACCTGGCTCATCGACGTGCTCTACGACCACCGCGTCAAGCTCGTCATGAGTGCCGACGTACAGGCCCACGAACTCTATACCGAGGGCCACAACGCGCACGAGTTCGTGCGCACCGTGAGCCGCCTGATCGAGATGCGCACGCGCGACTATCTCGCCGCCGCGCACCGGGTCGAGTAGGGCCCAGGTGACCCCGCTCGACGAGATCTTCGGGCCCGCTGGCCCGCTTGCCGCAGCGCTGCCCGACTTCCGCGCGCGCCCGCAGCAACTGCAGATGGCGAACCGCATCGCCGAGGCGCTGCGCGAGCGGCGGGTGCTGGTCGCGGAGGCCGGCACCGGTACCGGCAAGACTTTCGCCTATCTCGTGCCAGCCCTGCTTTCGGGAGGCAAGATCCTGCTCTCGACCGGCACCAAGACCTTGCAGGATCAACTCTTCAACCGCGACCTGCCGAAGGTCAGGGCGGCGCTCAAGCTCCCCGTGCGGATCGCTCTTCTGAAAGGGCGTGCCAACTACGTGTGCCCCTATCATCTGGAGCGCAATGCCCGCGACGGGCGCTTCCAGTCCCCGCAGGACGCCGCTGACCTGCGCGCGATCGCGCAGTTTGCGCGCATCACCCAAAGTGGCGACAAGGCCGAATGCGGCGCAGTGCGCGAGGATTCCCCGGCGTGGAGCGCCGCGACCTCGACGCGCGACAACTGTCTCGGCCAGGATTGCCCGAACGTGCGCGAATGTTTCGTCCTCGCGGCGCGGCGGGCGGCGATGGAGGCCGACGTGGTGGTCGTGAACCACCATCTTTTCTTCGCCGACGTGATGCTGCGCGACGAAGGCATGGGCGAACTGCTGCCCTCGTCCAATGCCGTCATCTTCGACGAAGCCCATCAACTGCCCGAGACGGCCAGCCTCTTCTTCGGCGACAGCGTGTCGACCGCCCAGATCCTCGAACTCGCGCGCGATACCCGCTCCGAGACGCTCGCGGCGGCGCGCGACTGTCGCGAGCTGATCGACGCCTCGCGAGCGATCGAGAAGGCTGCACGCGACCTGCGACTTGCGTTTGCCGCCGAACCGGCGCGACTGGCGCTGGCGCAGGCGCTCGAACGGCCCGAGTTCGAACCCGCGCTCGACGGTCTTGCGAAGGTACTACGTGATTTTGCCGCCATTCTCGCGACCCAGGCCGAGCGCAGCGAAGGGCTGGCCGCGTGCGAACGGCGCTGCACCGAACTCATCGCGCGCCTGGAGCGCTGGCGCAGCCGCACGAGTGATGATCTGATCCGCTGGGTCGAGGTCTTCACCCAGGCTGCCGCGTTGAATGCGACTCCACTGCACGTGGCCGGGGTGTTTCGCAAGCAGCTCGAAGCGGAGCCTCGGGCCTGGATCTTCACCTCCGCTACGCTCGCAGTGGGCCAGGATTTCTCGCACTACTGTGGTGAACTCGGCCTTGCGGCGCTGGATCCTCCCCCCTGGACCGAGGTCTGGGGCAGCCCCTTCGACTACGCCGGGCAGGCCCTGCTGTACGCGCCGGCGAACATGCCCGAACCGAACCGGCCCGACTACCTCGAAGCGGTCGCCCGCGTGTCGCTGCCCCTGATCCGGGCGGCACGCGGGCGCGCCTTCGTGCTGTGCACCTCGCTGCGCGCGATGCGGACCCTGCATCGCCTGCTGTCCGAAGCGCTGCAGGAGGCGGGAGAGGAACTCCCGCTCCTCCTGCAGGGCGAGGGTTCGCGCAGCGAACTGCTGGAGCGCTTCCGGCGCCTGGGCAATGCGGTCCTGGTCGCGAGCCAGAGCTTCTGGGAAGGCGTGGATGTGCCCGGGGATGCGCTGTCGCTCGTCATCATCGACAAGCTCCCCTTTGCGCCGCCCGACGACCCGATTCTCGCCGCCCGGGTCGAGCACCTGCAGAGGAACGGCCAGAACGCCTTCGTGCACCACCAGCTGCCGCGCGCCGTCATCAGCATGAAGCAGGGCGCCGGCCGCCTCATCCGCAGCGAGCGTGACCGCGGCGTGCTCTGCATCTGCGACCCGCGCATGATCGACAAGGGTTACGGCAAGGTCATCTGGCGCAGCCTGCCACCGATGCGCCGCACCCGGGTCGAGGCCGAGGTGGTCGAGTATCTCGCAACCCGCTGCACGGGCGAGAACGGGATGGTCTGAATGTTGTATCCTGAACCGCTGTGCGAGGATCCCTGGACACCATGATCGTATTCGGCATTGCCGGCTGGTCCGGCTCGGGCAAGACCACGCTCATCGAGAAGCTGGTCCCGCAGTTCACCCGCCGCGGGCTTGCAGTTTCGGTCATCAAGCATGCGCATCACGGCTTCGATCTCGACCGTCCGGGCAAGGATTCTTATCGCCACCGGGAGGCGGGGGCGACGCGCGTTCTGATGCTGTCGACCGATCGCTGGGTGCTGATGAATGAGCTGCGCGGGGCGCCGGAGCCGGATCTGGAGGCACAGCTGGCGCTGCTCGCACCCTGCGACGTGGTGCTGATCGAGGGGTTCAAGGCGGCGGCGGTTCCGAAGGTCGAGATCTACCGCACGGGCAACGGAAAGCCGCCGCTGTGGCCGGAGAATCCGCATGTCGTGGCGGTTGCGAGCGACATCGTGCCGGAGTGCCCGTTGCCGACTTTTTCACTCGACGATGCGGCATCGATCGCCGATTTCATTCTCGGATATCGTCCGACACCATGAGTGCGAATCTTCTTTCCTTCGATGAGGCGCTGGCGATCCTGCTCAGCCAGGTGCGTCCCGTACGCGACACCGAGATGGCCGACACGATGGTTGCGCAGGGCAGGGTGCTGGCGGCTGACCTGCGTTCGACGGTGTCGATTCCGGCGCTGGATACTTCGTCGATGGATGGCTATGCGCTGCGCGTCGGCGACGTTTCCGGAGCCGGGACCGTCCTGCCGGTGAGTCAGCGCATCCCGGCAGGCAGTGTCGGACACGCGCTGGAGCCGGGTACGGCCGCGCGCATCTTCACCGGGGCGCCGCTGCCCGCTGGCGCCGATGCGGTCGTGATGCAGGAGCTGTGCGAAGTCGAGGGCGAATCGGTGCGCATCGACCATCTGCCGCGGGCCGGCGAGGCTGTGCGCCGCGCCGG
The DNA here is from genome assembly GCA_023383815.1 of Rhodocyclaceae bacterium. Taxonomy (GTDB): domain Bacteria; phylum Pseudomonadota; class Gammaproteobacteria; order Burkholderiales; family Rhodocyclaceae; genus JACOUN01. Next base: position 3,380 of record JAHDYG010000038.1, on the reverse strand, counting down.
CAGCGAGATTGCACTCGGCGAGCGGGTGCTGGCGGCCGGTATTCGCCTGCGGCCACCCGAACTGGGGCTGGCTGCTTCGGTCGGCATTGCGCAGGTGCCGGTATGGCGACGGGTGCGTGTGGCGCTGTTTTCGACCGGCAGTGAACTCGTGATGCCGGGCGAGCCCCTGCCTCCGGGTGGCGTGTACAACTCCAACCGCTTTCAGTTGCGTGCGCTGCTCGAAGATCTCGGCTGCGACGTGACCGATCTCGGCATTGTCCCCGATCAGCTCGATACGACCCGCAGGGTCTTGCGCGATGCAGCCGAGGGGCATGACCTGATCCTCACGAGCGGCGGCGTTTCGGTGGGCGAGGAAGATCACGTCAAGCCGGCGGTGGAGGCCGAGGGTTCGCTCGATCTGTGGAAGATCGCGATGAAGCCGGGCAAACCGCTCGCCTATGGCCGGGTCGGGGCAGCGGCTTTCCTGGGGCTGCCTGGCAACCCGGTGTCGAGCTTCGTGACCTTCCTGATGATCGTGCGGCCGTTTCTCCTCGCGACCCAGGGCGTTGCCTCGGTACGTCCGCGGGCGCTGACGCTGCGTGCCGAGTTCGACTGGAACCGGCCCGACGTGCGGCGCGAGTTCCTGCGCGCGCGGGCGACCGAAGAGGGCAGCGTCGAGCTGTTCGATCATCAGGGGCCGGCGGCGCTGTCGTCGATCGTGTGGGCCGACGGGCTGGTCGATGTGCCGCCCTCGACTCCGATCCGGCGCGGCGAGCCGGTCCGCTTCCTGCCTTACGGTGATTTGCTGCATTGATGCCATGACGATCCGGATCCTTTACTTTGCGGCGCTGCGCGATGCGCTCGGATGCGCCGAAGAATCCCTCAACCTGCCGGCCGGGGTTGCGACGATCGCCGATCTGCAGGCCTTCCTGGCCAGTCGCGGCGAGGGATGGAGTGCGCTGCGGCCAGGGCGCAGCGTGCGTGCGGCGCGCAACCAGCGCATGGCGCAGGGGGGCGAGCCGGTGATGCCGGGCGACGAGGTTGCCTTCTTTCCGCCCGTGACGGGGGGCTGAGCGATGTCGGTGAGCGTGCGAGAGGAAGACTTCGACGTCGGCACGGAGACGGCGGCACTGGCGGCGGACAATCCGGCGGTGGGTGCGGTCGCAAGCTTCGTCGGCTATGTGCGCAATGCCAATGACGGTGAGTCGATCGCGGCGATGACGCTGGAGCACTATCCGGGCATGACCGAGCGTTCGCTGCAGGAGATCGTCGACGAGGCCCATCGACGCTGGCAGCTCATTGCCGTGCGGGTCGTACACCGCGTCGGTCGCCTGCAACCGGGCGATCGGATCGTGTTCGTCGGAGTGGCCGGCGCGCACCGTGGCGAAGCGTTCGCCGCGTGCGAGTTCATCATGGACTACCTGAAAACGCGCGCGCCGTTCTGGAAACGCGAGGAGACCCCGGGCGGCGCACGCTGGGTCGACGCACGCGAGACCGACGACAGCGCTGCGGCGCGCTGGGACCAGGATTCGGCACCAGGCTGAATCGCTGCGGGCGTGGGCGAAGGCCCGGCAGGCGCCGGGCCCTCCTGTTGCATCTGCCGGGGCGTGGGGCGCCCGGCGCAAGGTTCAGGTGGCGAAGAAATCCCTGACCTTGTCCATCCACGACTTGGCCTTCGGATTGTGACGCTCGGCGTCCCCGCTCGACACTTCCTCGAACTCCCGCAGCAGTTCCTTCTGACGCTCGGTGAGGCGCACCGGCGTCTCGACCACGACGTGGCACATCAGGTCGCCGTGGTGGTGTGAGCGCACGTTGCGGATGCCTTTGCCGCGCAGCCGGAACACCTTGCCACTCTGGGTTTCGGCCGGGATCTTGAGCCGTGCCATGCCATCGAGCGTGGGAATCTCGATCTCGCCGCCGAGCGCTGCGGTGCTGAAGCTGATCGGCATCTCGCAGTGCAGGTCGTCGCCCTGGCGCTGGAACACCGGGTGCGAGCGGATGTGGATCTCGACGTACAGGTCGCCCGGCGGGCCACCATTGACGCCCGGTTCGCCGTGTCCGGCATGGCGCAGGCGCATGCCTTCATCGATGCCGGCGGGAATCTTGACTTCGAGCGTCTTGTGGCCCTTGGTGCGGCCGGCACCGCCGCAGCTCAGGCACGGATCGGGAATGATGCGTCCCGTGCCGTGGCATTTCGGGCAGGTCTGCTGAATCGAGAAGAAGCCCTGCTGGATGCGTACCTGGCCCGCGCCGCCACAGGTCGGGCAGGGCTTGGGCTGGGTGCCGGGCTTGGCGCCGCTGCCGTGGCAGGTGCCGCATTCCTCGACGGTCGGGATGCGGATCGTCTTTTCCGAACCGCGGGCGGCTTCTTCGAGCGAGATCTCCAGGTTGTAGCGCAGATCCGCGCCGCGATAGACGTTCGAGCGACCACCGCGGCCGCCTCCGAAGATGTCGCCGAAGATGTCGGAAAAGGCATCCGAGAAGCCCTCGAAGCCTTGTGCGCCTGCACCGCCACCGCCCATCGAAGGGTCGACCCCGGCGTGGCCGTAGCGATCATAGGCCGCCTTCTTCTGCGGCTCGGACAGCACCTCGTAGGCTTCGCTCAACTCCTTGAACTTCTCTTCCGCGGCCTTGTTGTCGGGATTCCGGTCCGGGTGATGCTTCATGGCCAGACGTCGATAGGCCTTCTTGATCTCGTCTGCCGAGGCGTCGCGATTGACGCCGAGCACTTCGTAATAGTCGCGTTTTGCCATGTTCCAGTCCTGTGGTCACCGGACAGCGTTCCGGGTGGCAAAAAGCCGGGAGTCACGCCGCAAGGCGCAACACCCGACTTTTCAGGTCGAGCCGAGCGAATGCCGGGCGCTTACTTCTTGTCCTTCACCTCGGTGAACTCGGCGTCGACGACGTCCGCGTCGGCGGCCTTGTTGTCGCCCTGCTGGCCGCCGCTGGCATCCCCGCCTCCGGCGTTTGCGGCGCCTTCAGCCTGCGCCTGCGCGTACATCTGCTCTCCAAGCTTCTGGCTTGCCATCGCGAGGGCCTGGCTCTTCGCCTCGATCTCGGCCTTGTCGTTCGACTTCAGCGCTTCCTCGGCCTCCTTGACGGCAATCTCGATCTTGCCCTTCTCTTCGGCATCGACCTTGTCGCCGTACTCGGTCAGCGCCTTCCTCACCGAATGGATCAGCGCGTCACACTGGTTGCGGGCGTCGACCAGTTCATGGGCCTTGCGGTCTTCCTCGGCGTGCGCAGCCGCATCCTGCACCATGCGCTCGACCTCGGCGTCCGACAGGCCGGAGTTGGCCTTGATCTGGATCTTGTTCTCCTTGCCGGTCGCCTTGTCCTTGGCTGAAACGTGCAGGATGCCGTTGGCGTCGATGTCGAAGGTGACCTCGATCTGCGGCATG
>JAHDYG010000037.1 GCA_023383815.1 Rhodocyclaceae bacterium | reverse complement strand
TCGAACCAGTGACCCCTGCCGTGTGAAGGCAGTGCTCTACCGCTGAGCTAACCGCCCCGTGCGGAAAGCGCGCATTCTACGGGGGCGGCCGCGCGGGCGTCAAGCGATGATCGCCCGCATGGGATCCTCCGGGCGGTGGCAGTTGCGTCACGCGAACCATCGCACCATGAAGAGGCTGATCGACGGGAAGAACACCAGCAGCAGGATGCGCACGGCGTCCGAGCACAGGAAGGGAATCACGCCGCGGAAGGTGACCCCCATCGGTACGTCACGCGCGAGGCCATTGATGATGTAGACGTTCATCCCGACCGGAGGGGTGATGAGCCCGATCTCGACCACCATCAGGGCCATGATGCCGAACCAGATCGCCTTTTCGGTGCTGTCGAGGCCAAAGAAATCGAGCCCCATGATGATGGGGAAGAAGATCGGCACCATCAGCAGGATCATCGACAGGCTGTCCATGATGCAGCCGAGCACGAGCAGGATCACGAAGATCACGAACAGCACCGCAAGCGGCGGCAGTCCTGAACCGATGACCCAGTCGGCCAGTTCGGCAGGCATCTGCGTGAGCGCGAGAAACACGTTCAGCACGTCTGCACCCAGCAGGATCAGGAAGATCATTCCCGTCGCCTGCGCGGTGCCGTAGACACAGGCGATCCAGCCGCCGTTGCGCAACCCACCGCGGGTCAGCGCAACCGCCCCGGTCGCGATCGTCCCGATCGCCGCGGCCTCCGTCGGCGTGAAGAACCCCCCGTAGATCCCGCCGATCACGATGATGAAGATCGCAATCACCTGCCATATGCTTCCCAGCGCCCGCATCCGCTCCCGCCACGTTCGGCGGTGACCGGCCGGCCCGGCTTCCGGGTAGATGCGCACGTAGACCATGATCGCCAGCATGTAGCCGATCGCGGCCAGGACACCGGGCACGAAGGCGGCGAGAAAGAGCTTGGCGATGTTCTGCTCGGTCAGGATCGCGTAGATCACGAGCACGACCGATGGCGGAATCAGGATGCCGAGGGTGCCCCCCGCAGCGAGTGCGCCGGTCGCAAGCCCGGGTGCGTAGTTGTGCCGGCGCAGTTCGGGCAGGGCGACCTGCCCCATCGTCGTAGCGGTTGCGAGCGAAGAACCGCAGATCGCACCAAATCCGGCACAGGCGCCGACCGAACCCATTGCGATGCCGCCGCGCCAGTGTCCGATGAAGGCATTGGCGGCATCGAACAGTCCCTTCGAGAGCCCGCCGCGCAGTGCGAACTGCCCCATCAGCAGGAATAGCGGAACGACCGAAAGGTCATACACCGAGTAGCGGCCGTAGGCGGCATTCTTGAGATAGGCAAGCAATGGACCCCAGCCGATCAACATGACGTAGCCGCCGATTCCGGTCGCAAGCATCGCCACGCCGACGTGGATGCGCAACGCGAGCAGCCCAATCAGCACCCCGAAAGCGATCAACCCCGTCTGGATTCCGGTCATGCAGGCACCTTCAGGGCGTTCACGAACGCGGTGTAGAGCGCCGCCAGCCCGAGCAGGACGAAGGACGGCACCATCGGGACGTAGGCGTACCAGGTCGGTACCCGCAGGATCATCGAACTGTCACCGCTGCCGCGCAGCTCCTGCAGCCCGATTGCAAGCCGCCAGGCCACCAGGAAGGCCACTGCGGCAAGCAGCACCGAGGCGGCTGTATCGAGAATCGCCAGAACGCGCGGCGGCATCCGGGCCGTGAAGAAATCGACGATGATGTGGCCGCGCACCATCTGGCAGAACGGCAGGAACATCGTGACCGAGATGGCACAGCCCATCTGGACGAGTTCGAAATCGCCGGTGATCGGCTTGCCGAACGCAGCCCGCCCGACGATGCTCGCGACCGACATCAAGGCCATCGCCGACAGCACCAGGCCGCCGCCGAGCGCGAAGCCGCGACAGGCGAGGTCGAGCGCTCGCCCGAGCGGGCCCGCGGGTCGCACGTGCTCGTGCGCCAACGCTTCCCCCATGAAACCCCCTTATCCGGAAAGACCGCAGACCGGCCCGGCGCCGAAGGCCGGACCGCACCCAGACGGCTGAGGCGGCCCGCTCCCGGACCGCCTCAGCCGCCGGGATCACTTGCTGTGCTGGTCGATCAGCGTGCGCGCTGCATCGAGCAACGCCGGCCCATCCACGCCTTTCGAAGCGACATCCTTGAGCCATGCTTCGGTCACGCTGGCGCTCGCCGCCTTCCACTTGTCGAGCTCTGCTGCCGGAATGACGTTGACCGGGTTGCCGCGCTCGACCAGACGCTGCCTGGCCGGACCATCCGCCTCGTCCCACACCTTGCCGATCCAGGCCGACGTCTCGGCGCCGCTGTTGGCGTCGATGACCTTCTTCAGGTCATCGGGCAGGCTGTCGTACTTGGCTGGGTTCATCGCGAACACGAAGACGGTGGTGTAGAGGCCGCGGTAGGACGGATCACCCTCGGAAGCGAATTTCGTCAGCTCATGCACCTTGATCGCCGGCACCACCTCATACGGGATGATTGCGCCGTCGATGACGCCCTTCGACAAGGCCTCGGGCACCTGCGGAACCGGCATTCCGACCGGCGTGGCGCCGAGCGAGCCAAGCATCATGTTCGTCAGCCGGGTCGGCGCACGCAGCTTCAGCCCGCTCAGGTCCGCCATGCTCGTGATCGGCGCCTTGACGGTAAAGAAATGCCCCGCCCCGTGGACGTGAAAAGCGAGCGGACGCACGTCCTTGAACTCGGCCTGGTCGTGGGCCTGAACGAAGTCCCATACCGCGCGGCTGGTGGCCTCGGCGCTCGTCATCATGAAAGGCAGCTCGAACACCTCGACGACCGGAAAACGTCCGGCCGAGTACCCGGGCAGCGTCCACACGATGTCGGCGATGCCATCGCGCGCCTGGTCGATGAGCTGCGGTGGCTTGCCGCCCAGCTGCATCGCCGGAAAGATCTGGCACTTGAGCTTGCCCGCCGACTCCTTGTTGATCTTGTCACACCACGGTGTGATGAACTTCGCATGAGCCGTCGAGCCCGTCGGCAGAAAATGATGCACCCTGAGCGTCACCTGCTCCGCTGCCGCAGGCAGTGTCGCCGCCACACACGCCGTCGCGGCCAGGCCGCGCAACCACGTTCCAGTCTTCATTGTTGTCGTCTCCTCCTTGTACGTTTCGAAACCGACCTGCCTTCATGAAACGGGGCGGAACCTGCCCTGCAGTGCTGCGCGATGCATGCCGCCCTGCCGTGCATCGCCTGCACCAGACTGCGTAAACCATTCATGGCACTTTACCGCAACGCCATGCACGATACTGCATAAAACGGGGGTATGCACCCATCGCGCAACGATCTGAAACCGGTGCACCAGACTCACCGCAACGATGCAGCAAGCGCCGCGCGGCGCAACTTTCCCGTCTCGGTGCGGGGAAATTCCGTCACGAAATGCACCTCCGACGGCCGCTGATAAGCCGGCAACTGCCCAATCGCATCTTCCACGGCTGCCCGCACGCCGGCCTCGTCGGCATCGACGGGAATCACGAAGAGCTGCAGGCTGCTGATGTGATCGTTGCCCGTTCCCACCGGCACGACGCACAGCTCCTTGACGCGTTCCTGCACGCGTTCAAGGAGATCCTGCTCGATGGCGATCGTGTCGACCCAGCGCCCGAACACTTTCAGGAGCTGATCCGTACGGCCGGCAAAGACCCAGCCGTCGTCGTCGGGCGAGTGGCGGAAGAGGTCTCCGGGAGAGAACCCGCGCGCACCAAAGCGCGCGCTGTCGTGCGACACCTCGCGTGAATAGCCGAGCGCCACGGCCGGATGCGAGAACCACAGGCGAAAGGCCCGCTGCTCGGCATCACTGGCGGGTTCGATCTCGATCTTCGTGAGCGGGGTTGCCTTCGCCCCCCCTGAACGCGCCGTGCGGTAGAGCACGAGCGAGAGCGTCTCGGTCGTTCCGTAGCCGTTGACCAGCGTGAGCCCCGTGAGCGCATGCCAGGCCTCGGCCAGCGCTGGCGGACAGGCCTCCCCGGCCGAAACTGCGATGCGGACCGGGTCGAACTGCACTGCCGCCTCGACCATCCTCCGGTAGAGCGTCGGCACACTGAAGAGCAAGGTTGGCGCGTGCTTTCGCACCAGCTCCGAAACCTGCTCCGGATTCGGCCAGCGTGGATCGAGCACCACCGATGCGCCAAGCCGCAGACCTGCAAAGAGCGAATTCGCGAGCGGGTAGGCAAAGAAGAGCTTGGAGGTCGAGTAAAAGCGGTCGTCGGCGGTCGCGCCGAGGATGTCGCGTGCGAAAACGTGCGCCTCACGCATCGCCCGGTGTGCATGCACGATCCCCTTTGGCCTGCCGGTCGTACCGGATGAGTAGAGGAGGAAGGCCGCGTCGTTCTCGTCTGCCTCGTGCGCCGGAAGGTCCGCGGCCGCCCTGGGCAGCGACGCGCGCCAGTCCGAGCGGGCGATGGCCCTTGCATCGCCCAGCATCTGCGCGGTGTCGTCCTCGAGCAGCAGTGCGACCGCGCCCGAGTCCTGCATCAGATCGCGGAACTGCGCAGGCGCGGTACGTGAGCTCACCGCAATCGGCTGCGCTCCGATCCAGATCAGTCCGAGAAAGGCCGAGACCCAGTCGATTCCGTCAAGCACCGCGATCACGCAGCGGTCCCCTTGCCCGAGTCCGCGTTCGCGCCACGCCTCAGCCGCACGAAGGGCCTGCAATCGAAGAGCCGAATAGCTGAGGGTGGTATCGCCCTCGATCAGGGCAGGCGCGTCCGGGGCGCCACCGAGCAGCAGTTGTGCCGCGTTCATGGGCGCCTGCTCCCCGTCCCTGGCCGGGGAAGGCAACCGGACTGCGCAGGCATGCCCCCCGCGATCTTGCTCGCGTGCCTCATTCATCCTCCTTATCGTGCGATCAGTCGTTTTTTGTTGTTGGGGCATTACACTCGCGCCCTTCGATCGGCACAATAGCAATCCCCCGATTACCTTTATCGGAATTCCGAATAACCCGGATGAAGGAATTCGATCTCAATCTGCTGCGCGTGCTCGTTGCAGTCTATGACGCACGCAGCGTCAGCCGTGCCGCGCAGGCGCTCGGAACCAGCCAGCCGACCGTGAGCACGGCACTGGGCAAGCTGCGCCGTGCGTTCGGGGAGCCCCTGTTCGTCAAGACCGCCTTCGGCGTGACCCCGACCGCACGCACACACGCGCTGGCCGTAAGCGCACGTGAGGTGCTCGCACAGGTCGAGACCGACCTGCTGCCCGAGAGCGCATTCGACCCCACGACCACCGAGACCTGCTTCACGCTGGCGCTGTCGGACGTCGGCGAGATGGTCTTCCTGCCCAAGCTCCTCGCACGCCTGCGGCGCGAAGCGCCGGGCGCTTCGGTCCGCTCGGTGGCGATGCCGCCCGAACAGACCGGCGTAGCGATGGCAGCAGGCGACATCGATCTGGCGATCGGCTATTTTCCGGATCTCGATTCAGCGCAGTTCCGGCAGCAAAGGCTGTTTCAGCATTACTTCGTGTGCCTGTTGCGGGCCGACCACCCGTTGACAGGCGAACGGCTGACCATGGAACAGTTCCTCGGGCTCGGACACGCCGTCATCCGCGCGGAGGGCCGCAGCCAGGAAATCTTCGAAAAATACCTCGAACGCCACAAGATCGAGCGGCGCATTGTGTTGCACACGCCGCACTTCATGAGCATTCCGATGATCATCGGCCAGTCGGATCTGGTCGTGACCCTGCCGCACGCGATCGGTCAGTTCTTCTCGCGCATCGGCGCCAACGTCCGGATCGTCGAGCCGCCCCTGCCGTTGCCGCCGATCGGTCTGTATCAGCACTGGCATCGCAGCTACCACCACGAACCGCGCAACCGCTGGTTGCGCACGCTGGTCGCCGAACTGTTCAACGAACAGACGGACGAGTGGCCCTACCCGTTCAGGGTGCTTCGTGCCTGAATCGGCACGCTAGTCCGGAACCACCGCCGTGACTTCGATCTCGACCCGGGCCTCATCCTCGATCAGACCGGCAACCTGCACGGCGGTCATCGCCGGAAAATTGCGCCCCATCGTCTCGCGATAGACGGCGCCGACCTCCTTCAGGCGGGCCGAGTATTCCTTGCGGTCAAGCAGATACCACGTCATCCGGGTGACATGTTCGGGGCCGGCACCTGCAACGGCGAGCACCTCGATCACGTTCGCCAGCGCCTGCCGGATCTGGGCGACGAGATCGAGCGTTTCGAAACGGCATTCGCCATTCCAGCCGACCTGGCCGCCGACAAAGATCTGGCGCCCGCGCGCCTCAATTCCGTTGGCGTACCCCTTGGGCTTCACCCATTGCTCGGGCTGCAGGATCCTGTGCATCACGTTTCCTCGAAATGAAGGGTCGACTATGTCGCATCGCGCAGCAGTTCGCGCGCGACGATGAGCTTCTGGACTTCGGTCGCGCCCTCGTAGATGCGCAGCGCGCGGATTTCGCGGTACAGGGACTCGACCTTGACCCCGACGCGCACCCCCTGCCCGCCATGCATCTGGACGGCCGCATCGATGATGCGCTGGGCGTTCTCGGTCGCCGTCATCTTGGCCATCGCGGCCTCGCGCGTCGTCGGCCGGCGCGCGACATCGCGTGTCCAGGCCGCCCGGGCCGTGAGCAGCGCCGCCGCGTCGAGGTCGGTCGCCATGTCGCCGAGCTTGGCCTGGGTGAGCTGGAAATCCGCCAGCGCCTGGCCGAACATGCGGCGATTGCGCGCATGCGCGAGGGCTTCGTCGAGCGCGCGGCGGGCAAAGCCGACCGCGGCGGCGGCCACCGACGCGCGGAAGATGTCGAGCGTGCGCATCGCGATCTTGAAGCCCTCGCCCTGCGCGCCGAGCCGGTTCGCAGCGGGTACGCGCAGGCCCGCAAAACGCAGGCGCGCGAGCGGGTGCGGTGCGATCACGTCCAGGCGCTCGGCGACCTCGAAGCCCGGCTGGTCCGGAAACACGACGAAAGCCGAGAGCCCGCGCGTACCCGGCGCATCGCCGGTGCGTGCGAACACGCAATACACGTCGGCGATGCCGCCGTTCGAGATCCAGGTCTTCTCGCCGTCGAGCACGTACTCGTCGCCCTCGCGCCGCGCTGCGCAGGCCATCGCGCCGACGTCGGAGCCGGCCTCCGGTTCGGTCAGTGCGAAGGCCGCGATCCATTCGCCGCTCGCGACCTTCGGCAGCACGCGGCGCTGCAGCTCCGCACTGCCGGCGAGCGTGACCGCTCCGCTGCCCAGCCCCTGCATCGCGAACGCGAAATCGGCCAGACCGTCGTGGTACGCAAGCGTTTCACGCGCGATGCACAGCGCGCGCGAGTCGAGTTCGTCCAGCGCACCGCCGAACGCCTTCGGCACACAGTAGCGCAGGAAACCGGCCGCACCGAGCGCGCGCACCAGTTCCCGGCAAGCGGCGTCGGTGTCGTGATGATCGATTGCCGGCATCGCGGTCGAGGCCCACGCGAAGAGGGCATTGGACAGCTTCCGGTGCTCGGGGCCGTAGAAGGGCAGATCGAGGGTAGACCGGTCCATGCGCACGCTCTCAGTTGCCTTCGAACTTCGGCTTCTGCTTCGCCGCAAAGGCCTCGAAGGCGCGCCGGAAGTCCCCCGTGGCCATGCAGATCGCCTGGGCCTGGGCCTCGGATTCGATCATCTCCTCGATGCCCATGTTCCATTCCTGGTTCAGCATCGTCTTGGTCACGGTGTGTGCGAACCACGGGCCATCAGCGAGGCTGCGCGCGAGCGCGTGCGCTTCGCCGGACAGCGCCTGCGGCTCGTGCAGGCTGGTGAAAAATCCCCAGGCGAGCCCCTCCTCGGCGCTCATCGCACGCCCGGTCATCAGGAGCTGTGTCGCCCTGCCCTGGCCGATCATGCGCGGCAGCAGGCCGCAGGCCCCCATGTCCGCGCCGGCCAGGCCGACCCGCGTGAACAGGAAGGCGGTCTTCGCCGCCGGCGTGCCGAGGCGGAAATCCGCGGCCAGCGCGACCATCGCGCCGGCGCCGGCACAGATGCCGTCGACCGCGGCGACGATGGGCTGCGGCGCCTTGCGCATCGCCTTCACGAGATCGCCGGTCATGCGCGTAAACTCGAGCAAATCGGGCATCTGCATCCGGGTCAGCGGCTCGATGATCTCGAACACATCGCCACCCGAGCAAAAGTTTCCACCCGCCCCTTCGAAGACGACCGCGCGCACGTCGGTCGCGTACGCGAGCCCGCGGAACAGGTCGCGCAGTTCGGCGTACGAATCGAAGGTCAGCGGGTTCTTCTTGTCGGGGCGGTCGAGCGTGATCGTCGCAACCCGCCCGTCCCCGGAACACTCCCAACGGAAGTGCCGTGCGGAATAGTCCTTGAAGCTGCGCTTGTGATCCTGCATCGAGCGTTCGGCCATGGCCCTTCTCCTCGTCCTTGCGGCTCAGCCGCACATCACCTCGCCGCCCGCCACCGCGACGGCCTGCCCGTTGATCGAAGCCGACGCCGGCAGGCACAGCCACGCGACGGTGTGGGCGACCTCCTCCGGCCGCACCAGCCGGCCCTGCGGATTGCCTCGCGCGAGCGTGGCCCGGGCCTCGTCCGCGCTGCGCCCGGTGCTCACGACGATATTGCCGACCGCGGCTTCGAGCAGCGGTGTATCGGTGTAGCCCGGGCATACCGCGTTGACGGTGACGCCGCGTGCGGCCACTTCCAGCGCGAGCGCGCGGGTCAGCCCGAGCACGCCGTGCTTGGCCGCACAGTAGGCCGCGACATACGCGTAGCCGGTCAGCGCGGCGGTGCTTGCGACGTTGACGATGCGCCCCCAGCCCTCGGCCAGCATGTCCGGCAGCGCCGCGTGGCTGCAGTGGTACGTGCCGGTGAGGTTTACCGCGAGTATCTCCTGCCACAGCGCGGGGTCGGTGCGCGTGAACGGCGCGCTCCTGGCCGCGCCGGCGTTGTTCACCAGGATCGCGACCGGTCCGCGCGCGCCGACCGCGCTCTTGAACGCCTCCCGGACTTCGGCGAATTCCCTCACGTCGGCGACTACCACGCCGTGCCCCTCTCCGGCGAGCGACCCACGCGTCGCTTCCAGCGCGGAGGCCCGCCGCCCCAGCAGCGTCAGTGTTGCCCCGCGCGCCGCCAGTGCCTGCGCAATTGCAACACCGATGCCGCTGCCGGCGCCGGTCACCAGCGCATGCCGGCCTTCGAGGTGTTCACCGGTGAGCACGCGATCATCGTTCATGTGCCTTCCCTTCGCGTCAGCCGGCCACCAGCGTTTGCGCGCGACGCAGGTTGGTTTCGTACTGGCCGCGTCCGGACCGGTACTGCTTCGGCCATTCGACGCCGCCGTACCCGATCCTCGCCGCCTCGTGCAGCGTCCACATCGGGTCGGCCAGATGCGGGCGTGCGACCGCGCACAGGTCGGCGCGGCCCGAGGCGATGATGCTGTTGGCGTGGTCGGCCTCGAAGATCGCCCCCACCGCGATCGTCGGAATGCCGACCTCATTGCGGATGCGGTCGGCGAACGGCGTCTGGTACATGCGCCCGTACACCGGGCTGTCGCCCTTCCACACCTGCCCCGACGAACAGTCGAGAATGTCCGCCCCAGCCGACTTGAACAGCCGCGCAAACGCGACCGCATCATCCGCGGTGTTGCCGCCCGGGAACCAGTCGTGGCACGACAGGCGCACCGACATCGGCTTGTCCTCGGGCCACACCGCGCGCATCGCGGCGAACACCTCGAGCGGATACCGGGCGCGGTTCTCGATCGGGCCGCCGTATTCATCCTCACGGCGGTTGGTCAGCGGCGACAGGAAGCTCGACATCAGGTAGCCGTGGGCACAATGGAACTCGAGGATGTCGAAGCCGGCCTCGGCCGCCATGCGCGTGGCGCGCACAAAGTCCTCCTTCACGCGCTCCATGTCCGCCCGCGTCATCGCGCGCGGAACCTGGGAATGCGGCAGGTAGGGCAGCGGCGAGGCCGAGATCAGTTCCCACGCGCCATCGTCGAGCGGCTCGTCCATGCCGTCCCAGGCGAGCCGGGTCCCGCCCTTGCGCCCGGCATGCCCAAGCTGCATGCCGATCTTCGCCGGCGAGTTCGCATGCACGAAATCGACGATGCGCCGCCATGCGGCGACATGCTCCGGCCTGTACATGCCGGCACACCCCGGGGTGATGCGCGCATCCGGCGACACGCAGGTCATCTCGGTATACAGCAGGCCCGCACCGCCCAGCGCGCGCGCGCCGAAATGCACGAGATGGAAGTCGCCCGGGGTGCCGTCTTCGGCCGAATACATCGCCATCGGCGAGACGATCACGCGATTCGGCAGTTCCAGCCCGCGTAGGCGCAGCGGCGTAAACATCGGCGGAGGGGGCTGCGCCGCGGGATCGTTGCGCACGCCGGCCCGCTCGGCGAACCAGCGCTCGTAGCCTTCCAGCCAGCCCGCATCGCGCAGGCGCAGGTTCTCGTGCGAGATGCGTTGCGACCGCGTCAGCATCGAGTACATGAATTGCTCCGGCTCGAGCGTGTCGCAATAGCGCGCGCCGCACACCTCGAACCACTCCATCGCGTTCCAGGCCGCATTCTGCAGGCGCAGCACATCGATGTTGCGTACCGCCTGGTAGCGTTCGAGCACCGCCGGGATGTGCTCGCGGGTGTCGCCCTCCTCCTGGAACAGCCGGGTGAGTTCGATCGCATCCTCGAGCGCGAGCTTGGTCCCCGAGCCGATCGCGAAGTGTGCGGTGTGCACCGCGTCGCCCATCAGCACGACATGGCTGCGACCGTTGAAGTGGTGCCATTGCTCGCATTTGACGCGCTGGAAGTTGAGCCAGGCCGAGCCGCGCAGATGGCGCGCGTTGCTCATCAGGCGGTGGCCGTCCAGATGATGCGCGAACAGGCGCTCGCAGAACGCGATCGACTGCTCGGTATCGAAGCCATCCAGCCCATGGGCCTTCCAGACGTGCTCCGGCGTCTCGACGATGAAGGTCGTCGTGTTCTCGTCGAACTTGTAGATGTGGGCCTGGAACCAGCCGTGCTCGGTCTTCTCGAAGAAGAACGTGAAGGCATCGAAGAGCTTGTTCGTGCCGAGCCAGATGTAGCGGTTGGGCCGCGTGACGATGTCGGGGCGGAAGACCTCGGCGTACCGGTTGCGGATCTTCGAGTTGATGCCGTCCGAGGCGATGATGAGGTCCGCGTCGGGAAACTCCTCGTCGGAATCGACCTCGCGCTCGAACGCCAGCTCCACCCCGAGCGCCTCGGCCCGCGCCTGCAGGATATTGAGCATCTTCTTGCGCCCGATGCCGACGAAACCGTGGCCGCCGCTGCGGATCGTGCGCCCCTTGAAGCGCAGCTCGATGTCGTCCCAATGGTTGAACGCGACCTCGATCGCGTCGGCCGTCTCGCGATCCCACTGGCGCATGTTGTCCATCGTCGCATCCGAGAACACCACGCCCCAGCCGAAGGTGTCGTAGGGTTTGTTGCGCTCGACGACGGTGATGCGGTGTGCCGGATCGAGCTTCTTCATCAGGATCGCGAAGTACAGCCCGGCCGGACCTCCTCCGATACAGACGATGCGCATGCCGTACCTCCGTGCATTGCCCAGCAATTAAACACGGTCTAAATATTTCACATCTAAACTATCGCGTCAAGCGTAATGAGACCTTCCTCCTGGAAGCCGCATATCCACCCGGATCAGGCGCCTCACCGCGAACCCGTATCGCATCGCACAACCGGAATGCTCAGCAATCCAGCGGACTCTGGGTGCACGCAATATCCGCCACCAACCCTTCAACAATCTTTTGGCATATACTCCTGGCATTCTGCAACCCTCGCCCCAGGAGCGCATCCGCGCTCAGGAACCGCCACCGCATCATGGTCGGAAAACACACTTGCCGCATGTTCCAGCACCTCCAGACCCTGGGGCGCATCCAAACAGCAGAAGAGCTTCTCGCATGGACCGGCACCCGATTGCGCGCAGTCGTTCCGCACGATGCCTTTGCATGCGGGATGGCGCGCATCGGTCCGAACTCCATGAAACCGATCCTCGTCCTCTCGTCCAACACCCCCGCCGATTTCGCCTCCTTCGTCGAAAACGCGGAGAGCCTGCACGACCTCGCGCGAAACCTCGACCGCGAAGGAATCCTCATCGCCGCCGCCGAAAGCGCCTCCGAGGTCGAACCCCCTGGAAGCTGGCGTGCCTACCTTCACCGCAACCGGCTCGCAAACATGGCCTGCCATGGCATCGTCGAGTACTCACGCAACTACGCAAGCTGGTTCACCCTCTTCCGGGTGCCCGACGAACTTCCGGAACATCCGTGCCGGCTGCTGCAACTCTACACCCCCCACGTCCATCTCGCGCTCACGAGAATCCTCCACGAACCCGCCCTGCAGCAAGCCACGCTGCGAAACCGCGCCGCCTTGAGCACGCGTGAGCTCGAAGTCCTGGCCTGGATCTGCCGCGGCAAGACCGGCCCCGAGATCGCCGCAATACACGGCGTCGCGATCAACACGGTGAAGAACCAGATCCAGAGCATCCTCGTCAAGCTGCGCGTAAACACCCAGGCGCAGGCTGCGGCGAAGGCTGTACATGAAGGTCTTGTCATGCTTTAAGCATGGCCCGGGAATCGCACCGCCCGCCGAACCTCTCGATCCAGACGCTTTCCCAATTCAAATAGCCTGATCGATCTATGGCTTTGGCATATGTCAGCAGATAGGATTCGCTGCCAGCGCAAAGTCCTGGTCTCCAGTCACTGCACGCGTACGCCGCCCGTGTCACGACGGCCTCCGCACTCCAACCCATCCTGAGGAACCACCATGAACTACAGCCGTCGCCAGCAAGGACAAGGCATGACCGAATACATCATCATCGTCGCGATGATCGCGATCGCAGCGATCGCCGTCTACCAGTACTTCGGCCAGACCGTTCGCAACCAGACCGCCGCAATCGCCAAGGAACTCTCCGGACAGGATGGTTCGACTGCGAAGAACAATGCCCAGACCTCGGCAAACAGTGCCGAGTCGACGGGCAACACGAAGAACACCCTCGACACCTACGTGAACCAGGCCGGCAAGTGAGTCCGGCAGGCAACCGCCCCTTCCCCGGGGTGGTTGCCGCGGGCGGAGGTGGCGCAGATGAATCCCACACATGCTGCAGGACAGGAAGGCCAGGCACTGCCGCTGGCCATGGTCCTGCTCGTGGCCGTCGCAGCCATTGTCTTTTTCATGTTCAACAGCGGCCAACTCACGCAGGAAAAGCTGCGCCTGACGAATACTGCTGACGCGGTCGCCTATAGTGCCGGCGTGTTTGAAGCGCGCATCCTGAACTATGACGCTTACACCAACCGCGCCATCATCGCCAACGAAATCGCGATCGGGCAGGCAGTCGGGCTCGCTTCCTGGGGGAAGTACGTCGAGACGACAGCCAAGAACATACGTCCCTACATCAGGCTGATTCCGTATGTCGGTCAGTATCTGGCCGAGATGCTCAATCGCCTTCGCACCGTCATGGACTACTTCACCGAGGCGGTCTCTTACACCATCCCCATCCATGACGCTGCGATCCAGGCCCTGGCGCGATCGCAGACCCTCATGCACGGCCCCGGCGACAGCGTCGCGCTCTCCAACCGCTGGCTGGTCATGGAACGGGTCGCGCGCGAGAACGACCCGGAAGCAAGACTCGACCAGCGGCCGCTGGCGGACGACTTCCGTGGATTTACGCAGCGCTACTCCAGCAAGGAAGAGCGTACGCGAATGGGGCAGGTGGTGCACGACAGCCGCGAGGCCTTCCTGCGCAGTCGCAACTGGGACTTCAGCCTGGTGCTTCTGTGCTCCGGAATCCGGCTGGCAAGGCGTGGAAGCGCCGAACTGATCGACCTGACCGAAGGCTGGAAGTCCATGGACACGCTCTCGATTCACGTCTACCGCATGCGTCGTTTTCGCTGCGGGAGTTCGGAACGGGCAATCGGCTACGGTACTGCGTTCTCCCAGGACGAACTCGACGACGACGAGTACACCTACGCCGGCTCGCGCACGACCAATCCCCGTGCCAGCGACCGAGCCGACTCCTCCGAGGGCATTGCGAACGGCTTTGATCCCGCGCCGTACAGCATCGCCGGCGGCGCGATCCCCGAATTCCAGGAACTCTCGGAAAGCGCACTGAAGCAGGACGATCCCCGCACCCACATCACGGTCCGCATGACCAAACCCAGGCAGTCGCAGCGCTACTCCGGTGGCAACAGCATCATCCAGCCGGCAGGACGCCTGCATCTGTACCAGGGCGCACTGGTCGGCGACGAGAGCGCCGCGATCGCGCGGGCCGAGGTGTACTTCGAACGACCAGACGGATCAAACCCGCTTCACCCTGGAAGGGAGGAACTCGGCAGCCTCTTCAATCCCTACTGGCAAACCCGTCTGGCACCGATTCCAGCCAGCGAACGGATTGCCGCCCAGCGTCGCCAGGGCAGTGCGCAGTTGCCCTGAAGCTCACCCGGACATGAGACGGACAATCCCCAATTCCCTCCTTTCACGTTCCGCATCGAAACCGCAACGCGGGCAGTCGACGACCGAGTTCGTCGTGCTGGCGCTCGTACTCGTACCCTTGCTCCTGATTCTGCCCCTGTTGGGCAAGTACCTCGACCTCGCGCAAAGCACGACCCTCGCGGGCCGCTACCTGGCCTTCGAAGGCATGGTCCGGCATTCGTCGAGCAACCATGGCTGGAAGTCGGATGCCGAACTGGCTCAGGAAGTCCGGCGGCGCTTTTTCAGCCGCAGCGACGCTCCGATCAAGACCGGGGACGTTGCGGGAGACTTCGACGCGCATCGCAATCCGCTGTGGTTCGATCATCGGGGCGACCCCCTCTTGCCGCGCTTCTCGGACCATGTCGCCGTCCGGACGACGAAGACAGCGCTCACCCAACCGGCTGGCGCGATTCATGCCGCGCCCCTCGGTCTTCCGCAAGGCAACCTCTACACGGGCGAAGTCAATGTGCGGGTGGCCGACATCGCAGGGCTCCAGCCCTTCGACGCGATCGGCCTGTCGATCCTGCGCAGCACGACGCTGCTTGCCGATCCATGGGCCGCCAGTGGACCGGATTCGATTCGCAGCCGGATCCAGGGTGACGGAGGAAGTCCGGTCTTTCCGTACGAGCCGCTCGCCACGCTTGCAGAGCCCATCGTCCCGCTGATCGAACAGCTGGAACTCTTGTTGTCGGGCGGTAACAGCCGCATCAAAGGGCCCGAGATCGGCCGGGTAGATCCCGACTACGTGCCCCTGGACCGGATCCGATGAAGCGAGCGCACCCGTTTCTCGTCTGCCTAGGCCTTCTGCCTTGTCTCGCAATGGCCTCGTCCTGGCCAGAGATCCCCGCGCCACACGGCGCACGGGTGGAATCGATCGGCGAGCAGGTTCGGCTCAACGGAGTTCCGATGCGGATGCAGCGCGTGCTGTCTTCTACAAAGGCGCCCGACGAACTGGCGGAGTTCTACCGGAACGCCCTCGGGCAGCGCATCGCCGAAGAACGGATTGGCGACACCCGGTTGCTCGCTCAGGAACGGAACGACTACTTCATCACCGTCCGGATCCGTCCCCTGTCGCAGCGCGTGGTCGAAACCCTGATCTCGGTCAGTGACATGAACGGCGCCCCGGAGCCGGGAGAACGCCCCCTGGGATTCGTCCTTCCTGCGCAGTCAGCCGTGATCTCCGACCTGGAATCGACGGATGCCGGCCGGCACTCGCGTCAGCTCGTCGTCATCAACACCCACACCCTCCCTGCCAACCGCGCAGTCTTCGATCGCGAGCTGTCGGCGCGCGGATTGCAACCGGAGAACCCTCCCCTGCGTGTCACCACTACAGAGCACGTGCAGCTCTATCGGGGCCACCGCGGTGAAGCAAAGCTGATCCTGATGCGCGAAGGGCAGCAGACACGAATCGTACTCACGATGATCGACGCGCCATGAAGCCCTCTCATTTCGTTCAAACCGCTCAAACCACTCGAACCCAATCCGGCCAGTCGATGACCGAGTATCTCGTCGCAATGCTCGTCGTCATGATGATCGTCGGGGTCAGCTTTACCGGCGAAGCCTCCGTCATCGAGGTCTTTCTTGAAGCGGTCAGGATCGCGTTCGACAAGCTGAGCGGATTTCTCTCACTGCCCCTTTGACTCTGACCTCTCCAACGAACCATGACGTATCGATTGAACAAGAACTGGGTCGTACTGCTCACAGCCCTGCTCGTGGGCGGCCTCGCTGCCTACGGCGCAAAGAACTATCTTGCCCTTCAGATGGCCGAGATCGAGGCTCGCGAACGCAACAAGGCCACCGTGCAAGTGGTCGTCGCCAAGACCGGCCTGCCCCGCGGAAGCGTGATTTCTTCGGAAACCGTTGCCGTGCGAGCCGTCCCGAAGGAATGGGCGCATTCGGGATCCATCACGCCCGACCAGTTCTCGCGCGCCGAAGGTTCGGCCCTTGCGCATCCCGCGGGTCCGGGCGAGCCGATCCTGTGGGCGCAGCTCGTGGGGCAGCGCGCCCCGACCTTCTCCGCACGCCTGTCGAACGGGCAGCGCGCGGTCACGGTACCGGTGGATGAGATCAGCTCGCTGTCCGGAATGGTCGAGCCCGGCGACCGGATCGACGTCGTGGTCTCCGCCCGCCACGGCAAGCGCAGCTACACCTTCACCCTCCTTCAGAACGTGCCCGTGCTCGCGACCGGCACCCGTGTCTCGCACGAGGAGCGGGATCCGGAAGGCCGTGCCCGCAGCTTCTCCACGATCACGCTCGATGCCACACCGGAGGACGCCAAACGGATCATTGCCGCACGCGAGCTCGGACGTGTGACGGCACTTCTGCGCGCACCCGGCGACCTGGCCGACGTCTCCGTGCAACGGACCGAGGCTCACAGCCTGCTCGGGTTTCCGGCCGACGCTGCGAACGGAATCAGTACCGTACCCGTGATCTACGGCGGAGGTCCGATCACGGTCGGCCAGTACATGAACTCACGCGACGAACGCACGAACGCCGGGGCCGATCCGCCCGCGGCACGCACGACTCCATGACGAAGCACACGCCCGCTGCACGGTACGAAAGCTCGTCGCGCGTCTCATTGCAGACGAAACGCTTCAATTCACCAGGGATGGACACGCAAGTTGAGAAACACTGAAGCACTCTTTTCCGCCTCGCTGCGACCACTGCTGTTCGCCGCACTTCTGCTCGTTTCCCTTGCACCAGGCGCTGCCGAGGAACCTCCTCCGCAGATCGAGATGTTCGTCGGCGAAACCCGGGTGCTGTCGGAGCCGAACGCCGGGCGTCTGGCCGTCGGCAACGGCAAGGCGCTTTCAGCGGCCGTTCTCGACGACAAGGAGATCCTTCTCATCGCCAATGAAGTGGGCGTCTCGTCCCTGCACGTCTGGACCCACGATGGCCGCAACCGGCGCATGACGGTCACCATCGTGCCGGGCGAGACACCGCGCATCAACCGGGAGATCGCGGCATTTCTGGCTGGCATTCCGAAAGCAGGGGTGTCGGTGATCGGAGACAAGGTCATCGTCGAAGGAGAAGGGCTGGGCAATCGTGACCTCGAGAAGATCGCCGAACTTGCGAGGCGTTACCCGCAGATCATTAATTTCACGAACCCGATCGGCTGGGAAAAGATGATCGTCATGGACGTCAAGGTCGTCGAGTTCCCGGTCACGGCCCTCAAGGAGATGGGCCTGCGATGGAACACGACCGGAGGAGTTGCGCTGGGAGGAGTCTGGATGCCGATGCGGCGCGGCGACGACGGTCCGTACCGGATCGACATCCGCACCGGAGCGGCCAACGCGGCACCCGTCACCAACCCGGTCGATCCCGGCCAGGGCGTCGCGCTGCCATCCGGCCTGAACGTGGTCTCCGCAGTCAACATGGGGCTCAACGCCCAGCTCCAGCTGATGGAGCAAAACGGCACGGCGACGATCCTCGCCCAGCCGACCTTGTCCGCGCGCAGCGGATCGGAAGCCTCGTTTCTCGCCGGCGGCGAGTTCCCCTACAGCGTCAGCAACGTCAACGGCACGACGATCCTGTTCAAGCCCTACGGCATCCGGCTCAACATCCAGCCACGGCTCGCGGAAGACGGCGTGATCCGGGCGACGATCATGAGCGAGGTCAGCGACATCGACCCCTCGATCTCGACCGTTGCCGGTCCGGCGCTGCGTACACGCAAGACCGAGACCGAGTTCAACGTCATGGAAGGCGGAACGATCGTGCTGAGCGGCTTGCTCACGCGCGATGCCAGCACCGCGCTCGACAAGGTTCCGCTGCTCGGTGATGTCCCGGTGCTTGGTGCCCTGTTCCGTTCCCGCCGTTTCCAGAACAAGGAAACCGAACTGGTGGTCTTCGTCACCCCGGTCGCCGTAGACCGGCACACGAGCACTCAGGCGCAGAGCATGGCGAGCGCGCTCGCCCGGCTCGAACAGACGCCGCGCGTCGGCACTCCCGACATGGCCGCCGTTCCAGGTTTCCCTGCCGCTCCTCCGGCGCCCACCGACCCCGAAACGCGGGCGAACTCGAATCCACCGCACAGCCGGATCGAGCAACCCTGGATCGAACCCTGACCCCTGCCCGAAACCTACCATCATGTTCCAGGTCTGCATCCACGCACCCGAGCAGGAGCCGCGCTCCATTCTGGTCGAAGACACCGCCGCGATGATCGGCAAGGGGCGCGAATGCCCGGTGCGCCTGCCCGGCTGGCGCATCGGGCGCGAACACGCCCGCATCTTCCGCACCCGCAGCGGCCTCTTCATCCAGGATCTCGGCCAGTTCTTCGGCACCTGGGTCAACGGTGCGCGGATCCAGCAGCATGGTCCGATCGCAAGCAGCGACGAAATCGTCGTCGGCGCGTACACCCTGACGATCCAGGACAAGCTTGCGCCGACCGCGTCCGGCACAGCGCCAGCCGACTCCAGTCCCGCCGCTGGCCTTGCCCCGGTCCAGGACCTCGATGCCGCACCCGTGCTGCCGGCCACCACACCCCACCAGTTCTGGCGCCGGCGCATCCACGAAGCCCTGCTCGACGCGATCGACCTTCGCCGTCGCGACCTGATGCGCATGGAAGACGACGAGTTGCGCGCCGAAACCGAGTCCCTCCTGCGCGAGATCATCGTGCTCGAAACGGCACTGCCCGATGAGATCGATCGCGAACTGTTGGTGCGGATCGTCCTCAACGAAGCGGTCGGGCTCGGTCCGCTCGAAGAACTGCTCGACGACGAGAGCATCACCGAGATCATGGTCAACCGCTTCGACGAGATCTACATCGAGCGTTCCGGCCGCCTCGAACGACACCCGACGATCTTCACCAGCGACCGCGCCGTGCTCGGTGTGATCGAGCGCATCGTCGCGCCAATCGGGCGGCGCATCGACGAGTCCTCCCCGATGGTCGACGCCCGTCTCAAGGACGGATCGCGCGTCAACGCGATCATCCCACCGCTGGCGATCAAGGGGCCCACGCTCACGATCCGCAAGTTCGCCCGCCGCACGCTCGGCGCCGATGACCTGATCGGCTTCGGCGCGATGAATCGCGACATGGCCGAGTTCATGCGGATCGCTGTCCTGCACCGCAAGAACATCCTGATCTCCGGCGGGACTGGTTCGGGCAAGACGACCCTGTTGAACGTGCTGTCCAACTTCATTCCCGATGGCGAGCGCATCATCACCATCGAGGACGCGGCCGAACTGCGCCTGGCCCACTCGCATCTCATCAGCCTCGAAGCGCGCCCGGCCAACGCCGAAGGGCGAGGTCAGATCGCAATCCGCGACCTCGTAAAGAACGCGCTGCGCATGCGCCCGGACCGCATCGTCGTCGGAGAGTGTCGCGGCGGCGAGGCGCTCGACATGCTGCAGGCCATGAACACCGGCCATGACGGCTCGCTCACCACGCTGCACGCGAACAGCGCACGCGATGCGCTCGCGCGCCTGGAAACCCTGGTCCTGATGGCCGGCATGGATCTGCCGCTGACCGCCATCCGCGACCAGGTCGCCTCGGCGATCGACCTCATCATCCAGCAGGCCCGCCTGCCCGATGGCCGGCGCGTGATCACCGGCATCGTCGAAGTCACCGGCATCGAATCGACCAAGATCCAGCTCCAGGAGCTGTTCCGCTTCGAGCAGCACGGGCGCGACGCACAGGGGCGCATCCGCGGTCGCTTCTGCGGTTGCGACGCGGTCCCTTCGTTCTATGAGGAGTTGAACGGAATGGGCATCGCGGTCGATCTCGCACCCTTTCGGCGAGAGGCTGCAGCATGACCGTCGCCGCCCTGACCCTGGCGATCGCCGCCACCGTCTCGCTGCTGGTGTGGGCCGGCATCGATCTGGGCAGCAAGCTGCTTCTCGCCTACCGCACCCACTTCACCCGCAAGACCGACTTCCGGCTGCGCGAGCTCTTTGTCTTCGTCGACCCGTCGCGCCTGTATGCGATCAATCTCGCACTCATGATGCTCGCGGGCGGAGCGTGCTGGGTCCTTGTCCACAGCCTCACGCTTGCGCTCGGCGTGGCCGCTCTGTTCGCATTCCTCCCTCACCTTGCCTTCGCCTGGATGCGCCGCCGGCGCATCGAGCGCATCGAGGGCCAGCTCCCCGATGCACTTCAGATGATCGCCGGTGCCGCCAAGGCCGGCCTGTCCCTGCCTTCGGCGGTACGCCAGGTCAGTGCCGAACTGGCACCGCCCTTGTCGCAGGAATTCGCACTGCTGCAACACGAACAGCGCCTGGGCGTGAGCATCGACGATGCGCTCGAGAACCTCTCGCATCGGGTACCCGTGCCATCCGTCCATCTCATGGTCTCGGCCATGCGCATCGCCTCGGAGACGGGCGGCGGGCTTGCCGAGACGCTCGAACGCACCGCCGCCACCCTGCGCAGCCAGCACGCGATGGAACTCAAGATCCGCGCCCTCACCGCACAGGGCAAACTGCAGGCCTGGGTCGTCGGCCTGTTGCCGCTGTTCCTGCTGTGGGTGCTCGCGCGCATGGAACCCGATGCGATGTCACTCTTGTGGACCACCCGCATCGGCTGGGGCGTGCTCGTCGCGGTGGCCATCATGGAGTTCTTCGGGGTCTGGATCATCCGCCGCATCGTGGCGATCGACGTATGAACGCACCCGGCGCACTCTCCAGCCTCGATCCGCAGTGGATCATCGGTGCCGTGGCGCTGGCGGCGGGTCTTTCGCTCGCGCTGGTGGCCTGGGTGTTGTCGCGGCTGGCCGCCGCGGTGCCCGCGCAGGATCGCATCTGGCTCGACCCGCCGCCGCTGGGCTACCGCCTGCTGTGGTGGCCGGTGCAGTGGCTCGCGCACTATCTCGCGCCATGGCTCTCGGCAAACTACCAGAACCGCGTGCTCACACGGCTTCGCAACGGCGGGCTCGACTTCGCGCTCGATCCGGCCCAGTTCCTCTCCGGCCGGTTGTTGTGGGGCGCGGCATGCGCCCTTCTGGGCGCCTGGCTCGCCGACACCTTCCGCATTCCCGCCCTGGGGCCGGCCACGGCGGGGTTCGCCCTCGGTGTTCTGTACCCGGCGATCTGGCTCAGCGACCGCATCGAGCTGCGCCGCCGTCAGACCCTCAAGAGTCTGCCCTTCATGCTCGACCTGATCACGCTGTGCGTCGAATCCGGGCTCAATCTCACCGGCGCGATCGGCCAGGCCGTTGCCAAGGGGCCGGCAGGGCCCCTGCGCGACGAGTTCTCGCGCCTCTTGCGCGACGTGCGTGCGGGTCGCCCGCGCACCGAAGCCTTGCGCGAGCTTGCCACCCGCATGGACATGCCGCCCGTGTCCAGCTTCGTGTCCACCCTCATCCAGGCCGAGGCCACCGGCATGAGCCTGGGGCCGATCCTGCGCGCGCAGGCCGAGCAGCGGCGCACCGAGCGCTTTGCGCGCGCCGAGAAGCTCGCCATGGAAGCGCCGGTCAAGCTCCTCTTTCCGTTGCTCTTTTTCATCTTCCCATGCGTCTTCGCAATTCTCATGTTTCCGATCGTGATGAAGTTCATGGCGGCCGGGCTGTAGCGATGGACACGCCCACGCCGCTCGTGATCCGCCGTGCCGAGGGCTATTTCGCGCGACTGCGCGGGCTGCTGTTCGCGCCGCCGCTCGCACCCGGCCAGGGGCTCATGCTCACCCCCTGCAAGGCGGTGCATACCTTCTTCATGCGCACCCCGATCGACGTCGTCTTCATCGATCGCGAAGGCGTGA
The DNA here is from genome assembly GCA_023383815.1 of Rhodocyclaceae bacterium. Taxonomy (GTDB): domain Bacteria; phylum Pseudomonadota; class Gammaproteobacteria; order Burkholderiales; family Rhodocyclaceae; genus JACOUN01. The sequence continues at coordinate 1,309 of JAHDYG010000037.1, read as the reverse complement.
TCCGCAAAATCGTCGCCGCCCTCGCACCGTGGCGCGCGGCTTCGTGCCGCGGCGCGCATCACGCGCTCGAACTCGCCAGCGGCGAAGCGGCACGCCAGGGGCTCGAACCCGGACGGACCCTGCCCGGATTGCGGCGGGCGTCTTCTGCGCCACAGCAGGACGCCTCGCCCAGACCCACGCGCCCGCGCGCATCCGCCCCACTCTCGCGCCCGCAAGGCGCCACGCTCGCCGAGTTCGTCGTGGTGGTGCCGACCCTGCTCTTTCTGTTGATGAATCTCCTTCAGTACGGGCTCCTTTATCACACCAAGAGCCAGTTGAACTACGCCGCCTTCGAGGCCGCCCGCGCAGGCACCGTCGCCAACGCCCATCCGGGTGCGATCCGCAGCGCTTTCGAGCGCGCGATGACGGGCTACCACGGCGGGGGCACCACCACCGATGAACTGGCCACGTCCTACGCCCGCGCCCAGGCCGAATCGTCCTTTGCCCGCATCGAGATCCTCTCGCCCACCCGCGAGAGCTTCGACGACTATCACAGCCCCGTGCTGGCCACCCGGCTCGGGCTGTCCTCGCGCGTTCTCCCCAACACCAACATCGCCTTTCTCGAATGCCCGAACGATCGTCCCGGCTGCGCCCGGGATCCGGCCACCAACGCGAGCGGCCAGAGCCTTGCCGATGCCAATCTCCTGAAACTGCGCATCACCTACGGCATCCCGCCCGCCAAGCAGATCCCGCTCGCCGGCCCCTTCATGGCCCGCGCGCTGGCGTACCTGAACCCCTCAGATGCGGATGGCTTTCGCGCCGCCCTCGTCACCCAAGGCCGCATCCCCGTCGTCACCCACACCGTGATGCGCATGCACTCGCCGCCGATCGAGAACCCCCTCATGGCATCGATCCCCGGCCCCGGCAACGCCGGCACCCCCACCGACCCCGGCCCCGAGCCCGGGCACCCCGATCTGCCCCGTTGCCCGGTCACCGATCCGACCTGCCTCACGCAGCCCGCGCCCGGGCCAACGCCTGGGCCCACCCCGTGCAATCCGCTCACCGACCCCCTGGGCTGCCGCCCCATCGGCTGCCGTGCGGGAGACCCGGCCTGCGACCCAGCTTGCAAGCAAGCGTGCTGCACGCTCCCCTCTCCCCCGATCCGCCTGCTGCCATGACGAACCGATCTCCCCTCCCCGCCACCACACACGCCATCGCTTTTGCACCCCGCCTTGTCCGCGCGCTCGCCCTGATCGCCGCGCTGCTGCTCAGCGTCCCGCTCCTTGCGCAGATGAGCAGCGTGCCGCTCGACTGCGGCGCCAACGGCGGC
>JAHDYG010000036.1 GCA_023383815.1 Rhodocyclaceae bacterium | reverse complement strand
CTGCTCCATCGAGATGCTCATCTCGTCGGTGATGGACTTGAAGGTCCGCGCGTATACGGACAGCAGGATGGGATCGATCTTCGCGGCGCTCATACCGTGGCCTCCGTGGATTCGCGAATGCAGCTCTTGACCAGATCCTCGCGCCCCTTGCGGTAGAGCGCGAACGACCCGAGGGTGTCGACGACGCAATCGAAGCTTGCGGAAACGAAGATCGCTGTCGTCTCCTGTTCGATCATCGCCGGGCCGCTGATGCGGTTGCCGCACTGCATGCGGTGGCCGTCATAGACCTGCACTTCCTCGAAGGCCTTGCGCTCGGGCACGTACACCGCACGCCGGCCCTTCAACGCGTGACCGGCGTCGGCCCCGCTCCAGGCGTGCTCGCGCGCAGTCGGCTTGTCGGTCGTGCCGATCGCCTGCACGCGCACGTTGATGATCTCGACCGGCGTGTTCTCCTCTTCGAGCGAGTAGCCGTACAGGCGGTTGTGCTCGGCGTGGAAGGCCGCCGCGATGCCGGACACGTCGCGCGCATCGATGAGCGCGCGCGGCACGAGGAAGGACACTTCGTGGTACTGCTTGATGTAGCGGCAGTCGAATTTCACGTCGAAGCGGCGCCGCGCTGCGGGAATGCGCTCCTCGTCGAGCTGGGCCGCGCCGTCGGCCGCCATCTCGTCGATCATCTGCGCAAGCCGCGCCCAGTCGATCGCATCCAGGCGCGACACGAAGGTGCGCACGAAGTCATGCTTGAGTTCGCTCATCAGCATGCCGAACGCGCACAGCACCGAGGATTCGCGCGGCACGATCTGCAGCGGGATCTCCAGCTCCTCGCAGATCAGGCAGGAGTGGATCGGGCCGGCCCCGCCGGCCGGGATGATCGGGAACTCGCGCGGGTCGAAGCCGCGCCGGATCGTGACCTCGCGCACGCCCTGGGCCATGTTGTTGCACGCGACCCGGTACATGCCGGCCGCGGCTTCCTCGATCGAGAGCCCCATCGGCTTGGCGATGTGGGTTTCGATCGCGCGCCGTGCCGCGGCCACGTCGAGCTTCATCTTGCCGCCGGCGAAGAACTCGGGGTCGAGATAGCCGAGCACGACGTTCGCATCGGTCGTCGCCGGCAGCTCGCCGCCCTTGCCGTAGCAGGCCGGGCCGGGGTCGGCGCCGGCGCTGGCCGGCCCCATGCGCAAGAGCCCGCCTTCGTCGAGCCAGCCGATCGAGCCGCCACCGGCACCGATGGTGTGGATGTCGAGCATCGGCAGCGCGATCTTGTGGCGCGCGATCTCGCCGTCGTTCTTGATCATCGGCGCGTCGACCGCGACCGAGGCCTCGAAGCTGGTGCCGCCCATGTCGGTGGTGATGCACTTGTTCTGGCCGTGGGCACGCACGTAGAAGAGGCCCGCGCCGGGTCCGCCGGCCGGACCCGAGAGCAGCGTCAGCGCGGCCTTGTCGCGCGCGAGCTGCGGCGAGATCACGCCGCCGTTCGACTGCATGATGAGCAGCAGGCCACCGAAGCCGATGCCCTTGAGGCGGCCGACGAGCTGGTCGAGATAGTGGTTGAGCTTGGGCCCGACGTAGGCGTTGAGCACCGTCGTGCTGACGCGCTCATAGAAGCGGATCGAGGGCAGCAGATCGGTCGACACCGACAGATAGGCCTCGGGCAATTCGCGCCGCACCAGTTCAGCCGCGGCGCGTTCATGCTCGGGATTGGCAAACGCGTTCATGAAGCACACCGCGACCGCCTCCACCCCTTCGTGGCCGAAGAGCTCGAGCGCCGCGCGCACCTCGTCGAGATCGAGCGGCGTGATCTCGGCGCCGTCACGGTCCATCCGGCCCTTGACGCCAATCCGGCGGTAGCGCGGCACGAGCGGCGGGACGTTGGTGTAGCGGTTGTTGTACTGCTCCTCGCGGATGCCGCGGCGCATCTCCAGCGCATCGCGCACACCCTGGGTCGTGATCAGCCCGCACTTGGCGCCGGTCCCGGTGAGCGTCGCGTTGGTCGTGACCGTGGTGCCGTGCACGATGGTGTCGATCGTGCGGGCGAACGCCTCGACCGACAGCGGCGGATTCTGGCTCGCGGCGATGTCCGTGAGGCCGTTGACGACCGCGATCGAGGGATCGGACGGGGTCGAAAGCGTCTTGAAGATCGCCGGCTCGGCGCCTTCGCGCGTGACGACGAAGTCGGTGAAGGTGCCCCCGACGTCGATACCGATTTTCAGCGCCATTGTGTGTACTCCATGACCAGGTTCCAGGCCGGCGACGATGCCGGCAGTCTCTTGCGGATCGTTCCGCTGCGTGTCACGTTCCGCCCGCCTCGGCCGTCGCGAAGCCGAAGCCCGAGCGGGCGTGGTGGGCGACGAGGCGGCGGACCTCTTCCTTGCGCACCTTGCCGAGCGCCGTCTTCGGCAGCGCCTCGACGAACACCATTTCCTTGGGATGCTTGTAGCGGGCGACGCGTCCGTCGAGCACCGCCATGACGGCCTCGGCCGTGACGGTACAGCCCGGTGCCGGCACGATCACCGCGACGACGATCTCGCCCCAGCGCGGATCGGGCCGCCCGACCACCGAAACCTCGGCCACCCCGTCGCATTCGATGATCACGTTCTCGACTTCGGCCGGATAGATGTTCTCGCCGCCCGAGATGATCAGATCCTTCTTGCGGCCATCGACCCACAGGTAGCCCTCGGCATCGAGGTGGCCCATGTCGCCGGTGTGGAACCAGCCATCGACGAGCACCGCTGCGGTCGCCTCGGGTGCGTTCCAGTAGCCGCACATGACGTTGGGGCCGCGGATCAGGATCTCGCCGGTCTCGCCGGCCGGTGCTTCGGCCCCCGATTCGCGCTGGATGCGCAGCTCGCAGTGGCGCGCGACGCGTCCGGCCGAGCCGGCCTTGCGCCGCGCATCGCCGATCTTCTGGTACACCGCGATCGGACAGGTCTCGGTCGAGCCATACACCTGGATCAGCGGCACGCCGCGATCGAGCACCAGGTGGATGATGCGCTCCGGCACGATGGTCGACCCGGTCGTGATCATGTGCAGGCTCGACAGGTCGGCCGTTCGCCAGCGCGGATGCGCGACCAGGATGTCGATCTGCGCCGGCACCAGCACGGTGAGCGTGATGCGCTCGCGCTCGATCGCGTCGAGCGTCGCTTCGGGGTCGAAGCGCGGATGCAGCACCACCGTACAGCCGGCCGCCAGTCCCGGCGTGGTCTGGTTGTTGAGTCCGCCGACGTGAAAGAGGGGCAGCGTCGTGAGGATCCGGTCCTCGGCGGACAGCTCGTGCATGTCGCTGCTGTTGGCGGCATTCCAGATCAGCGCGTCCTGGGTCAGCACGACGCCTTTCGGCTTGCCGGTCGAACCCGAGGTGTAGCAGATCAGCACCGGGCTGTGCGGCCCGACCTCGGGATCGGCCCTCACTTCATTGCCGGCGCTCGCGAGAAAATCCGGATAGGGCATCCAGCCCGTCGGCGCATCGTCAAACGCAACCAGCGTGGTCCCGGCGAGCCCCTCGCGCAGGCCTTCGGTCTGGGCGACGAACGGGGTCTCGACGAACAGCACCGCGGGCGGACAGTCGTCGAGCATCTGCCTGTGCTCGGCCGCCGCGAGCCGCCAGTTGAGCGGCATGTAGAGCGCACCGAGGCGGGCACAGGCGAACAGCAGCGACAGCATCTCGGGGCTGTTGTAGCCCAGATAGGCGACGCAGCCGCCACGGCCCACGCCGTGCGCGGCGAGCGCAGCCGCCTGGCGCTCGATGAGCGCCGCCAGCGCGGCATAGCTCAGATCGCGCCCCGGAAAGCGGATGGCCGTCTTGTCGGGCGTGAGCCCGGCATGGCGGTCGATCCAGTCGGACAGATCCATCCCGTTCCTCCTCCAGCATCACGGGCGCTCGATGCGCCTCTGTCATTGCGGTCGTCACTCGGTCGGGCGGGGATTCCCGGGTGGCGCGAATGCCTCGGGCATCCGCGCGCCATCTTCACGCCGGCGTCTGCGCGCCGGTCGCTCTGCTTTCAAATCTCACGTGCGGGCGTCACCCACCTCGAGCACCACCGCCATCGCGGTGTCGCCCGCCGCACAGCCGGCAAAGAGGCCGAAGCCGCCGCCGCGCAACGCAAGCTCCTCGATCAGCTCGATGATCGCGCGCGTGCCCATCGGCGCCTGCGGGTGCCCCCATACGAGCGAGCTGCCGAAGCGGTTCATCGCCTCCAGGGCGACGCCGGTCTCGCGCGCGAACACGAGGTCGTTGGCGGCGAACGGGTTGTGCGTCTTGATCGCGGCGAGCGCATCGAAGCCGAGGTCGGCCTGGGCCAGCGCACGGCGCGCGGCCGGGATCGTCGCTTCGGGCATGTACGCAAGCTCGGCGCGAGCGAGGCCGAACCCATGCAGGCGGATCGCGATCTCGGGGCGGCGCGATAGCGCGCGCGCGCGCTCGGGCGTCGTCACGACGATCGCGGCATTGCCGTCGGCCGGGTGCGTCTGGGCACCGAAGGTTACCGTGCCGCCGTCCATCACCGGACGCAGTTTCGCCAGCCCTTCGGGGGTCGAGTGCGAGACGCCTTCGTCGCCCCCCAGCTCACCAATGGTCTTGCGCAGATCCGCGCTCGGCACCGCGAACGGCAGCGTCATGAAGCGGCGCAGGAAGGCCGAGTCGTCGGCCAGCGCATCGCGGTACTGGGCTTCGCGCAGCAGCACCACCTCGTGCTGTTCGGCCGTCGTCAGGCCGTGGCGTGCGGCAACGTTCTCGGCCGTCTGCAGCATCGAGTGGCGGCCGAGCGGATCGCAGCCGAAGTTCTGCATCACCCAGTCTTCGGAGCTACCCGTTCCGCCCGGACCACGCGGGTTCGGGTAGTAGAGGTGCGGGCCGTTCGAAGTCCGGTCGCAGTTGATGGCGAGCGCGGTGGTCGCGAGCCCGCATTCGATCTCCTGGACCGCTGCGAGCAGCGTGCGCACACCGGTCGCACAGGCCTGCATCAGCGTCGGCCCGCCCACCTGGCCGGCGCCCGCGAGCCCCATCAGCCAGGGCAGGCCATAGAAGGCGTGCGGCTGCGGGACCGACAGGCCGAGTGCGCCGTAGTCGAAGCACTTCGGATCGATCTCGCGCCGCGCGAGTTCGGCCCGCGCAACCCAGGCTGCGAACTCGATGCTGTGCAGGTGGGCGAAACTGCCCTGCCAGCGGACGAACGGCGTGCTCCAGTAGGCGCCGTAGGGAATCTCGGCCTTGAATCTCATCGTTCTTCCTTCCTGCGCGCGGCGGGCGCGGTCGCAACTTCCGGTTCGTCATCGACGCCCACCGCGACGATGAAGCAGCGTTTGGCTTCCAGCAGGTGGGCATGCATTGCGGTCGCGGCGGCCTCGCCGTCGCCGGCTGCGAGCGCGGCCGTGATCTTCTGCAGGCCCTGCAGCACGATGCCGCGCACGCTCGCATCGCCCAGCGTCAGCGTACGGATGTGCTGCATGTGGTCAGCGTACTGCTCGATCACGCGCACCAGGCGGCGGTTGGGCACCAGCGCGAGCCAGGCGCTGCGAAAGCGCACGTTGGCGGCGCGGAAGGCCTCGGTATTGAATGCGGCGTGGGCGGCTTCGGCATCCCTGAGCGCCGCCTCGATCGTCCCCCGGCGCGCCGGCTCGACTGCGAGCGGTGCGATCCGGCGCATTGCTGCCGGCTCGATCAGGAAGCGGATCTCGTAGATCTCGTCGATGTCCTCGCGCGTGAGCGCCGGCACCGTGAAGCTGCGCCCTTCGGTGACAAGGAGACCGTCGTTGGCCAGCCGCGCCAGCGCCTCGCGCACCGGGGTGCGCGACACGCCGAGCTTCTCGGCAAGCTGCACCTCCTGCAGCGGCTGCCCGGCGACCAGCACGCCGTTGCGCAGGTAGGCCCGGAGCGTGTGATAGACCTGCTCACCAAGTGCAAGCGGGCGTTCGACGGGTTTGAGGACGGAAACCAAGGGGAACCTCCGGCACGAACGTTTCAGGGCGTCGTGTTCGCGTACTGAATACTGTATACATTCGATCGAGCCGTGTAAACCGCAAAGTGCGGCCCCAGAACCCGCAGCGCAATCCCCTAACGCGCCTTCAGCCCCTCCAGGTAGGCATCCAGACAGCGCGGGCCATAGTCGCCCAGCGGAAACTGGCTGCCGTCGAGCGTCCAGTTCACCACCAGCCCATCGACCAGCGCGATGAAGCCGACCGCCGCCTGGCGCGGATCGACGTCGGTTCGCAGGTAGCCGCGCTGCTGCGCCAGGCGGAAGCCCGTTTCGTTCAGATCGAGATAGCGGTTGCCGCACTCCAGATGGTTGTCGCGGATGACGGCCATCTCGCCGACGTACTCGCATTTGTGCCACGCGATCTCGAGCACGCGCACGTACTGCGGATCGGTCGCGACGCGCTCCAGGTAGTAGGCGGCAATGCTGCGCAGCGCCACCACCGGGTTGTCGTCTTCATGCGTTCGCAGATCCTGCAGCATGCGTTCGAGTGGATCGAAGACGCGCTGGATCATCGCGTCGAACAGCGCCGCCTTGTTTTCGAAGTGCCAGTAGATCGCACCCCGCGTCACCCCTGCACGCTTGGCGATCTCTGCCAGCGAAGTGCGGCTCACGCCATTTTCCTGGAAGGCCAGTTCGGCCGCATCGAGGATGGCATGACGGGTTTCGAGTGCTTCGTCCCTGGTTCTGCGAGCCATGGCTGGATTCCTGAAAAAAATCACGAAAACACGCGGCGCAGCCGCAGCCGCGGGCGTGACACATCTATTTACATACATTCGTGCATGTATGTATGATACCGCCCACGCTGCATCCAGAACAACATCGCGGCGCTGTCACGAGCAGCCCCCGCCCCAACGGAGCCTCCCCATGTCGACCCCGACAGCCCCTCACCAGTCCGTACACTTCTGCCGTCCGCAGCGCCTGCTCGCAATCGCTGCCTTGCTGCCGCTGCTGTTGTCCGCATGCAGCGAACCGGGGCACGCGCAGTCCGCCGGCGGCATGCCGCCCCCCCAGGTCACGGTTCAGGTCGCCCGACCAGCCACGGTACCGCTGACCCTGGAGCTACCCGCCACGCTGGTCGGATCCCGCGAAGTGGAGATCCGGGCCCGCGTACCAGGCATCATCGAGCAGCGCAACTTCACCGAAGGCGGCTCGGTGCGGCGCGGCCAGTCGCTGTTCACCCTCGATCTGGTTCCGTTCGAAACCCGGGTGGCGCGCCATGAAGCGGAGGTCGCCGCGGCGCGCGCGCGCGCGGCCCAGGCGCAGCAGCACCTCGCGCGGCTGCGCTCGCTGCGCTCCGAGAACGCGATCTCGCAGAAAAACCTGGACGATGCTGTGTCCGACGACGCGGTGGCCGCCGCCGACCTCAAGGTCGCCGAGGCACGGCTGCGCGAGGCGCGCCTCGATCTGAGCTACGCGCGGGTCGAATCGCCGATCGACGGCATCGCCGGACGTGCACTGGTCTCGGACGGCACCCTGGTGTCCGGCCCCGAGGTCCTGCTGACCCGCGTCTATCAGCTCGCGCCGATCCACGCGCGGTTCGGCCTGGCCGAGTCCGAAGCCCAGCGCCTGCGCAGCGACGCCGCCGCGGGCAGCCTGATCCTGCCGCAGGACGGCCACTGGCGCGCGCGCGTCAAGCTGCCCGATGGCAGCCTGCACGGCGACACGGGCGAAGTGAACTTCAGCGATGTGCGCATCGATCCGCAGACGGGCACCGGCGAGATGCAGGCGGTGGTGCCCAACACCGACGGCGCCCTGCGCCCCGGCCAGTTCGTGCGCGTGGTGCTCGAAGGCGCACAACGCCGGGACGCGATCGTGGTGCCGCAGCGCGCGGTGCTCGACAGCGGCACCGGCAAGTACGTCTATCTGCTGGCGCCGGGCCAGGACGGCGGCACCATCGCACAGCAGGCGCAGGTCGAGGTCGGCGACTGGGTGCGCATCGAAGGTGCCGAAGGAGGCGAGAACGGCTGGGTGATCCGCAAGGGGCTGAAGGCAGGCGACCCGGTCATCGTCGACGGCGTGGCGCGCATCTTCTTCCCCGGCATGCCGGTGGTCGACGCGGCCGCACAGGTGGCCCCGACCGCTGCCGCGCCCGCCACCTCCGCACAGCAATAAGGGGGCGCATCCATGTTCTCGCGCTATTTCATCGATCGCCCCATCTTTGCGTTCGTGATCTCGATCTTCGTCGTGCTCGCGGGGCTGGCCGCGATGCGCAGCCTGCCGGTCGCGCAGTACCCGGAGATCTCCCCGCCGGTGGTGCAGGTCATCGCCGTGTATCCGGGCGCCTCGCCCCAGGTGCTGGAGCAGACCGTCGCCGCGCCGCTGGAGAACGCCATCACCGGCGTCGAGGGCATGATGTACATGGCATCGACCTCGACGAGTTCGGGGATCACCACCATCACCGTGACCTTCGAGATCGGCACCGACGTCGACGAAGCCTCGGTCAACGTAAACAACCGCGTCAAGCAGGTCGAGGCACGGCTGCCCGAGGAAGTGCGGCGCCAGGGCGTCACGGTGGAGAAGACTTCGTCGAGCTTCCTGCAGGTGCTGGCCTTCTACTCGCCTGACGGGCGGCTCGACGACCTGTCCACGTCGAACTACGTCACCCTCAACGTGCTCGATCGCCTCAAGCGTATCCCCGGCACCACCAACGTGCAGATCTTCGGCGCCAAGGATTACGCGATGCGGGTGTGGTTGCGCCCCGACCTGATGAGCCGCCTGAAGCTCACGGTGCCGGAGATCGCCGCCGCACTCAACGAACAGAACGCGCAGTTTGCCGCCGGCAAGATCGGCGCAACCCCGACCAGCGATGCGCCGCAGGAGATGGTCTACACCATCACCGCGCGCGGCCGCCTGAGCACGGTCGAGGAGTTCGAGGATGTCATCCTGCGCGCCAACCCGGACGGCAGCACGCTGCGCCTGCGCGACGTGGCGCGCATCGAGCTGGGCTCGCGCGACTACGACTTCATCGGCCGCATCAATGGCCGGTCCTCGACCCTGGTCGGCATCTTCCTGCAGTCCGGCGCCAACGCGCTCGACGTGGCCCAGGCGGTCAAGGACACGCTCGACGAACTCAAGCCGCGCTTTCCGGCCGGACTCGATGTGGCGATTCCGTACGACACCACACGCTTCGTCGAGGTCTCGATCCGCGAGGTGCTCAAGACGCTGGGCGAGGCGATGCTGCTGGTGTTCGTGGTGGTGTTCGTGTTCCTGCAGAACTGGCGCGCGACGCTGATCCCGACGCTGGCGGTGCCGGTGTCGCTGCTCGGTACCTTCGCCGGCCTGTACCTGCTCGGCTATTCGATCAACACCCTGACGCTGTTCGGCATGGTGCTGTCGATCGGCATCGTCGTCGATGACGCGATCGTGGTGCTGGAGAACGTCGAACGCATCATGCACGAGGAGCACCTGCCGGCACGCGAGGCCGCACTCAAGGCGATGCGCGAAGTCACCGGCCCGGTGGTCGCGATCGTGCTGGTCCTGTGCGCGGTGTTCGTACCGATCGCCTTCCTCGGCGGGCTGACCGGCGAGCTGTTCCGGCAATTCGCGATCACGATCTCGATCTCGGTGGTGCTCTCCGGCCTCGTCGCACTGACGATGACCCCGGCGCTGTGCGTGCTCATGCTCAAGCGCGAGCACAAGCAGACCGCCGCTGCCTTCCTTTGGTTCAACGACTGGTTCCAGCGCGTCACCGGGCGCTACGTCGGCGGCGTCAGTTTCCTGATGCGGCGCGGCCTGCTTGCGCTGCTGCTGGTCGCGGGCATGATCACCATCACCGCCGGGCTGTGGCTCAAGACTCCGGGCTCGCTGGTGCCGGACGAAGACCAGGGCTATTACATCTCGGCCGTGTACTTGCCCGACGGCGCCTCGCTGGAACGCACCGACAAGGTGGTCGCGCAAGTCGTCGAGGCCATGCGCGCCAACCCTGCGAACAAGGACGTGGTGGCCTTCACCGGCTTCGACTTCATCGGCGGCAGCTACAAGAACAGCGCAGCGACCATCTTCGTCACCCAGCAGCACTGGGATGAACGCACCGTCGGCACCCAGGAGCTGGTCGGCGAACTGTTCGCCCGCACTGCCGGCATCCAGGAGGCCCTGGTGCTGGCCTTCGGTCCGCCCGCGATCTTCGGTCTGGGCAACACCGGCGGCTTCGAGTTCTACATCCAGAACCGCGGCGAAGGCGGTCCGGAAAAGCTCGCGCAAGGCATGGGCATGCTGATGGGTGCAGCCCAGCAGAGCCCGATCCTGGCCGGGGTCCAGACGCTGTGGCGGCCTACCGCACCGCAGTTGAGGGTCGAGGTCGACCGCGTGCGTGCCAAGGCACTCGGGGTGCGCATCGACGACGCGTTCGCCACCCTGTCGGGCACGCTCGGCACCTACTACGTCAATGACTTCAACAAGTTCGGCCGCGCCTGGCAGGTGTTGATGTCGGCCGACGCTGGCTTTCGCATGAAGCCCGACGACATCAGCCGCATCTACGTCAAGAGCGACCGGGGCGAGATGGTGCCGCTGTCGGCCATCGCACAGGTGCACTTCAGCTCCGGCCCCGACACCCTGGAGCGCTACAACAACCTGCCGGCCGTGAAGATGATCGGCGGCGCGGCGCCCGGCTTCAGCTCCGGCCAGGCGATCGCCGAACTGGAGCGGATCGCCGCCCAGGTCCTGCCGCCCGACATGAGCTACGACTGGACCGGCGCCTCGTTCCAGGAAAAGCGCAGCTCCGGCACCACCGGACTGGCGCTGGGCATGGCGGTGGTCATGGTGTTCCTGATCCTCGCCGCGCTCTACGAGCGCTGGTCGCTGCCGCTGTCGGTGCTGCTCGCGATCCCGTTCGGCGTCTTTGGTGCGCTCGTCGCGGTATGGCTGACGGGGTTGACCAACGACGTGTACTTCCAGATCGGCCTGGTCACGCTGATCGGCCTGGCGGCCAAGAACGCGATCCTGATCGTCGAGTACGCGCTGCTCAAGCACCGTGAAGGCTGGTCGGCCGGCTCGGCCGCGCTGGAGGCGGCGCGCCTGCGCTTCCGCCCCATCATCATGACCTCGCTCGCCTTCATCCTCGGCGTCGCCCCGCTCGCCTTCAGCAGCGGCGCCGGCGCGGGCGCCCGCCACAGCGTCGGCACCGGCGTCATGGGCGGCATGATGGGCGCCACCTTCCTCGCGGTGTTCTTCGTCCCGCTGTTCTTCTTCTGGCTCACCGAACGCCGCCTGCGCGAACCGCGCAACCGCGCCGAACTGGCCGAGGAAATCGCTCACCACCACAAGGCCGAACACGTGGATACGGCGGAAGGGCTGGCCTGACACAAACGCCCTTGTCAGCGACGGGCATCCTTCACGAGCAGCAGCATTTGCTGTTCGATCAGAGGCTCCGGTGCGCGCAACGTCACTTCGCGTCCCCAGTGGCCTTGCGGGCAAACAAATCACGCAAACCCTCATTGGTCCGAGCACGGTGAGCACGCCCTTCTCCCGTCGATAGGGTACCCACGCCGATTGGCGCAGGCACGCGCGTACCGTCTTTCGATCCAGGTCGAACTCGCGTGACAGCGCCGAGATGTTCGCGCCAGCCGCGTGCCGCTCATGAATCGCCTTCCACTGTTCGCGTCCGATCACGTTGCCCTCCGTGTCCGGTTTCAATTCGGACACGGTAGCGCCGAAGCTGTCCTGGACCCTCGGGTCCAGGACAGCTTCCACATCGAACACCACCGATTCCCTTTCCATCTCTGACTCCTTCAAGTCGATGGGTGGGGAAAATTCGATTACCACAGGTGGGGATTATTGGATTACCGCTGACAGTACAGATTACCTTACCCGACCAACTGGCCCAGGAGGCGGCCAGCGCCGGGCTGCTGTCTCCGGTACGGCTGGAGAAGCGGTTGCGCGATCAGCTCAAAGATCAGCGTGTCGACGAGCTGTTCTCGGAGATGGATCGCATGGCCGACGTCGATACGCCGGCGACGATGTCGCCCGAGGAAGTCGCCCAGGAGATCGCCATCATGCGCGCCGAGCGGCGCGCGAAGAACGCCAGCTGATCGCTCGCATCGTTCGCTTGGTGCTCGATACCAATGTGGTCGCCTCGGCCGTCCTGTGGGGTGGCATGCCGCGCCAGCTGTTGCTGGCCGAACTCACCGATATCCTGGGCCGGCGCAAGTTCGACAAGAAGATCGCCGCGTCAGCGCTGACCGTCGATCAGATCGTGGATCGCTATGCGGCACTGGCCGCTCTGGTGCGGCCCACACCCACTCCGCGCATCACGCCCGATCCGGATGACGATGTGGTCATCGGCACCGCGCTCGCCGCCCAGGCCGACTTGATCGTCACCGGCGACAAGCCGCTACTCTCCGTCACCGAATACCAGGGCGTACGCACCAGCACCCGCGGTAGCAAGTGATAGGAAGGAAATTGGGGATGACCTTCGGTCTCACACTGTCCGAGCGCTCACTTACCGCAAGGAAACTGGTCAGGCCGGTGACGAGTTGATGAGCGACCGCCAATTCCCGCAACTCCGCCAGCGTTGCGGGGCTCATACTCCCTATCCCGCTCAGGCGGATCCAGCAGCATAAGCGGGAGGTCAACGCATCTCCTTGCGTCACATCGGTGCGTGCATATTCGACTTCTTCGGTCATTGCGCCCCGCGCTCGGTGAGCCAGCAAGCGCGCCGTTCCGCGCAGCAGGTGGCGAAAACCAGCCGCAACCAACAACGTATCCCCGTCGTAGGCTGGCCTTCCAATGTGCACGATCCACTCAGGTGACGCACCACCCGGCCAGACCACCTTCACCTTGGGCAGTGATGACGTCCTCAGACGCAAGAGCATTTGCTCGACCGCCGGTTCGACCATCTCTCCGGGTACCACGAACTCACATGCCCCCCGAAACGCGGCGGCAAGACGATGTAGATGTTTTCCTGCCGGCCCGAGACCGATACCGAACACGAAGACCCTGTATGGAGAAGACTGCATGGTTCGGACCACATCGTCGATCCCATACGCCAAACACGGATTCCGTGTCGCACTAGTAATAATCAATAAATCATAGTAACGAGGATCGGTCCTGGAATGGCTAGTGTCTCTCATATTGGAGCGCATCATCTTAGACAGCCCGTACGAAAAATGCATGCAATTTGTATAGGCTCGCAACTTCTCTATTGCATTTTCAGCCGCCACACGTGTCGTTTCGTTAACGTCCCACAAATCCCGTGAAAAGTGCCGAACTCTCTGCCCAAATGTGGACAGAGAAAAGCGGTCATCTGCATCGAGGCGGCTCACCATTGCGCGCAATATGAGCTTTGCCGTCTGCAGGTATCCAGGGCCTTCCATCGCATTAGTGCAGTCTACTAGCATTCTGACAGCCAACGGTTTGCTCTCCGTTCGAACCAGAGGACGAAAGCTCGCGAGCACCGCGATGGACTGCGGATCTGAGCTTCGAGGAGCAGTCACTGCAAACGAATCCATCTCTACGTCGCTCAGGAGCAGGACGAAGTCCCGGACAAGGTAGCCCCTACCGGCGAGAATGATGTGATTCATGCCTGTGTCCTGGTCCATTACACGTTGAATTCCGATTGAGTGACTTGGAGATAGGACGATGGCCCTGAAAAATCCATCAGCCATAATCAGACGAAGCTCGTAGTGGGGGTCTGGAGGTAGGCGATGCGCAGGACGAACAAGTGTCACCCGTTCTGCGTCAATTCCCAGAATCGATGGAATCTTCAGGCGAAGAGTGCCCTGATCGAGCTTCAGTAAACTCGCATAGCGTATGCGAACACAAAAGAACTCGCGCGGCGCAAGATTTCCAACCCTGAGCGTGTAACACGCTTCGTCATCGCACTCGAGCAGCGCAGCCAGGCTCCCGCCGTACAACGCATCTTCGCAGGCACCACTGGCTGCGTTTCTCGTCTTGACCGCGCCTGCAGGCGCGCTGTCTGCCGAAAATATCTCCGTTTCCAGGACGGTGGCTCTCGGTGGGAGATAAAACCGATGTTCGAGCACGGTATGCTCGGTAGCCTGGTTAACGAAGTGCAACGTCATGGTCGCTTCGAGCAGCACACCTTTAAGGATTCCCTGAAGTTTGGCACCGCAAAGATCAACTCCGCCATCAAACAAGCGCAAAGTCATTCATGACCTCCATTTAATTTATTCAGCTATTTTGTATATTTCGGCGAGTCTCTTTGCATGAATGACCTTTACTCCATCCGTGCCCCAGTCCAATTCCATTTCTTCACTACCTCAATAGCTCCACATGGAGTCTCGACCCCCGCTCAAGATACTGAACGGCATATCCGATCGGCACTGTGTTGTCGTCGATGAATCCCCGGATCTCGACATCCGCGACGCATTGAACGCGCTGGATCTCGTCGTCTTTCTTGCGCACCCGGATGGCTCCGATGCTGACTTGCAGCTTGCTGCCGTCGTCCTCCGTGCGCCTGAGCGCATCGGCGAGAAAATCGGAGCCTTGCGCTACGGCGTGCTTGAGCTGCTGATACGTCGTAGGCGCGGCGTACGGGCTGTTGAGCGTGGCGTAGGTGTTCATCAGTTGCTCGATCACCAGTTGTTCGAGCAACTTCGTCGCGGCTGCGTCGTCACAGGCGGGCGGGTTGGCACTACCGCATGCGGCCAGGAGCACCGAAAGGGCAAGGCCCGCAGCCAGAGGCACACGATTCTTGTTTGTGGTCATCTCAGTCATCGCATTCCGATCCGAGTTCCGAGAGATAACGCACGATACGCAGCAAGTCACCATCATCGATGTCGGCCGGCAAGAGGAACCGCACCGAGGTGCCATCGGACAAGGTCGCGGCATGACGCTTCATGCGCCTACGCAGTAGGCGGCCGAGTTCATCGTCGGCCTCATCGCCCCACTCGTCCGGAGACTCATCCTCGCCTTCTAGGCCGGTCACGCTGTCGCTCGGCTCACCGAGTTCGATCCGCCACATGCCGCGTTCGCCGGACTCCTCCCAATAGCCATCGAGAATCAGACCATCGCCGAACCGATGCAGATTTGCGCGACCGCGCCTCTCCTCGCATTCGAGCACGTAATGGCCATCGCCGCTCTCACTCCCGAGCCACAGACAGCGACCGTCTTCACCTTCATAGCTCACTGCGATCGAACCGTCCTGCCCGAACCGAACCTCGCTGTCGTAAGAGTCAGCCACCCTCGTGTCGCTGAAGTATGTCCAGGCGCGTGCGCCGCGATAGATCGTCATGCCGTCCTCCAATCTGAGTTGAGTACAGAAGGGAGCATGCCATCGCATGGCGACAAATCCTGACGCATAAACATTCCGGCGAAGGCCGCAAATCTGGACAAGTGATAGAGGCGGACGCCCCTCACGCAACGAACCGATCGAGCAGCGTTCCACGGATTAACGGGCTGGTGGTGGCGATTTCAGAACGCTCCAACTGGCCGCGTAGAAAATTTCGGTTGGCCTTTGGGCTTTCTGGCATCCTCTGTGGGCCAGCAGGGCCGTGAGATATCCCGTGCGCGTGGGACGCGGGAGTACTATTGAAGACGAAGCTGCCGACAGAGGCTATCGCGCGCAGCCGCTGAGATGGTTCAACACGACGAACTTTAGGGGAGGATTCGAATGCTGCATGCCACCGTAAAGGGCAAGTCGGCTCTTCACGAGCGCTATCTCGGGAGGCGCGACGAAGGCGAGCGAAGAGTGCATGAGGAGGATGAGATCACCTCTGCGATCTTCGGACCGCTTGATTTCATGGCTCCGGGCGAGGTTGCCCGGTTCTGGCACAGCGTCCTGCGCGTGTCGGGCAAGGGCAGTTTCTTTCCCGATGGAGCACCGGAAATCACCGAGGTTCAGCTCTGGAGCCGCCGCCCTGCCCGCAGCGCTCGATTCGTCGAACCCGACGCCGTTGTCCGTCTGCGCTGGCCGGGTGGCGAACAGCGGGTTTTGCTGGTCGAGTTGAAGTGGCGCGCACCCTTGAGCGGTGAAGACCAACTTCATCACCAGTGGAACGAGTACCTCACCGCCGAAGAGCGTGAGTGCGCGCTGCATCTTTTCATTGCGCCGGAAACCTCTGCGGCACCCGCCCCTGCGTCGGAAGGCGCAGACGTATGGCTGGTGAATGATGAAGTTCGCCTGCTGCCGGTTACGTGGCTGCGTATCCGCGGGGCGCTTGCGGAATATTGCCGTGAGAACTCCGCCCTAGGAAGATGGGCTTCGGCAGTCGACGGTTTTCTCGACAAACTTAAGATGAGGCGTTTCTCGGGCTTCATCGGCTTCGAGGTGGCAGCTTCGATTCCGCTGGAGCTGCCCGATCGCGTGTTCTGGCGCGGGGCGATCCACGAAGATTGAATCGCGCCGATCGACCGGGTGGGTGGTCGGCAGTCAACGCATTGCTGGGTACAAGAAGCTTGAATTGGGAGAGATGATGATGGTCGATGGCAAAACAGTCGCGGCGGCGTTCGCGCTCGTATCGAAGTGCGGTGATGAAGTGGAGAACCTGAGTGAGCTTCTCGCTCAGCAAATGTCGGACGCGATCAAGGGCGACCCGAAGTTGCCCTTCATCGTTGCAGGAGAGTTTAATTGGCAGTATCAGAACGATTCCAGCGATTGGTTGGTGACCGATATCGCGGGCAGCCTCCCACTCAAATCCAAGGGGAAGGGAAACAAGAGGATCGCTGCCTACCTCGGGTTTCAGATCAGCATGACCGGTGATGGCATTGGAATCCCAAGCAATGCAGAGCCCCTGCTGCATGTTTTTCTATGGGACTGCGCCGTTGATTTTGACCAGGTCTGGATCGGTTTCCCGTGGGACGAGAGCGAGTTCAAAGTCGTTGATGATCGGTTGATGCTATGGAGCGAGCAGGGTACGGCGGCCTGGGGCCAAGGCGAGTGGCAGTACTCGTTGCGCTTGATCGACCTCAATACGCCTGAGGAGGTCTACGACCACTGCGTGGCGCCAGCCCTGGCCTTGCTGCGTGGTATGGCGCCACGGGAGGCCTTGCCCGATGACCTACCGGCACTATTCAGATACCCGGAGAAGTCACTCCTGCTCGGCGAGTGAGTACCGGGCCCGACAGCCCTGCGCGCTGTCCGTGTAGCGGGGTGAGACCCGTCGACCACCCCCGCTACGCCTCCTCGTCTCCCCCCCCGAAAAGCACCGCATCTTCCCCCATCGTCATCAGCCACCACTCGAAGCCTCTGGAATTCGGCACGGTTGCGGTCACTGTCCACCGCCCCCCTTCCGTAGGCTCGATCTTCTGGTCGTCTGAAAGCGGAGTTTCCTTCAAGCGCACGCCCAGCCAGGGTGCGACTTCGAGAGTCACCTTCCGCAGCGTTCCATCCGAGTACTGGAATCCGCCCTTGGCGATGTAGTCATCGAGCGAAAAACCAGCGGGGCGGACCGCGATCCGGTCGATGAGGCGGACGTCCACGATCCGGTGCAGGAGAAACTCGCGTGTCTCGCCGCCGCTTCCGGCATGAGTGGCGACGAGTATCAATTCCCGGTCCCGCTGGACGAGTCCAAGCGGATTGACGGCATCGTAGTGCCGCACTTCCTCGCCCATGCGACGGTAATCGAAAGAGATCTGCCGCCCATCCCGCAGCGCCTCGCAGACCCAATCACGAACCTTGGCGGTGATGGTCGGCGGTTTCAGACTGAACGCCGTCGGGATCACACGCACGTTCTCAAGCCACATCCGTTCGCGTTGGGTCACACCCTTTTTTGCGGCCTTGAAGAACGGCGCGAGGGCGTCAAGGAAGTTCGGAGGGAGCAGATCCTGCCCCATCCGTTCGAGCATTGTCCAGGCGACCGCTTGCGTTGCATCGGCTTCCGGTGACACCCGCCAGGGAGAATCCCCGCGCCATCGCCACGCGGCAGGCTTACCGGAAGTCGATTCGATCTCCAGGCATTCGGACATTTCGTTCAGGTCGCGCTGAATCGTGCGCACACTGACCTTCACGCGCTTCTCCTCCTCGAGTCGCGCCGCCAGTGCCTGAGGCGTCGCACCTTTGCGGTCAAGCAGCCGCATGATCCAGATCCACCGCTGCCACTTGTTCACATCTTCAGGACCGGCCAACGATCGCTCACGTCAGGATTTGTCGTATTGGCATTCTATGCTTGGCCTGTCCCTGAATGCCACAACCGCCCAGGTCGGGATGATTCTGAAGCCGGGCTGGTTCTTGCAAGGTCTGAAGGGACGGGAGCGACGACATCGGTCGTGGCGTGATCGGCCGCGTTGGAATCAAGGCAGCACGGCGCTCATGCGCCATGAGCTACAGCGTGCTTGAAAGGCAACCAATGAACGAAATCCTATCGGAACAGATCGAGGGGCTGCTCGGGTCCTACGGTTCGACCCAGACCTTGGGGCGAAACCTCATCGGTCTCATCGGTTTTCTCTCCGACCCTCCCCCGCCGGAGAACGTCGCAGCCCAACTGGAAAGGCTGTCGCGACTTCTCTTGCTGCAGGAGATGTTCGACAAGCTCATTCAAGCCCTCAATCACGCAACCCGGAGCACAGGCAGGCAGTCGCCGGACGGGGAGAAGCGGGAGTGCGTTCCCAGCATCGAGATTTCGCGGATCCTCGATCAGATCGAAGCGGTGCGAGGAGAAATCTCGGCGCTCGATCCGATCAACTACGCCGTGTTGATTGCGTGGCTCGTCACAAGGGCTCGGGAGCAGAAGATCCTCAAAGGCGGGCATGCTCGCCGATAGCGGTCGTGCGGATCGTCGTCCGTACCTTGCTCAGGCGAATGGCCCTTGTCTTGGGTTCATATACCGGATGAGGCCCCGTCGAGGAGCAACGGAGGGAGGTTGGAACTTGATGAACTGTTGTGTCGCCGATACCCCGAACTGTTTCGTGACCGGCATGGTGACAAGCAGAGAACCAGGATGTGCTGGGGGTTCGCCTGTGATGACGGGTGGCTCGCATTGATCGACGTCCTGTGCGCCGAGATCATGCGGCGCAGTGCTCGAACCGGTCGATCGGTTGTTGCGGTCCAGGTTAAGGAGAAGCTTGGCAGCTTGCGCGTTCACGTGCGCGGCGGGGACGAGTTCATCGCCGGGCTGTCTTCGATGGCCCTGACCCTGTCCGAGTCGATCTGTGAAGCGTGCGGAGCGATCGGCCCACCGCATGCGGGAAGGCCCGCGCACGCTGTACCGGATTGCCTGCGGACAAACCAGATGCGAACGGAACTGGCAAGCCAGACATCGACACCGCCTCCACGGACGAATGCATCGCCGGTGAATCGCGGCCTGTTCTCCCGCATATTTCGAGCCCAGGATGGGCGCACTTGGTCACCTCTTTGGCGCAGGCGCTCGGGTTCGAGGCTCTGGACCACGACGCAGCGCCCATCGTCGTTGACGAAGTCATCGAGGACAACCGACTCGGCTTCCGCTGGCGCGGCGGCGACGGCTTAGGGCGAGTCGCGGGAATGTTCCGGTTGATCGAGGCCATGAGCGAACGGATTGACCCGGCCACGGGTGCGTCGAGGAAATAGCGATCTGGGCACGCAAGCACCCTCGCCTCTCAGCGTACGACCTGGTTCATCATGAACCTACGTGATTGACAGCCCGAACATCCCAACCGGAACCAGTGTGCTCAATCCATAGTTCTTCGCGCACCCTTGCGCCCACCAGATTGGCGCCAGGCAGCGATTGACCGCGCCACGTGCCGCAATCGGATCGCTCAGGCCACGTTCCCGGGCGTCATGCCCGGTTCGAAGAAGCGCATCGTGTTGCGGCCGGCGGCCTTGGAGCGGTACATCGCGAGATCGGCCTGCTTGAGGAGTTCGGTTGCGTTGGCGCTGCGGCCGCGGATCAGGGTGACGCCGATGCTCGGGCTGCTGCGATGGGTTTCGCCGTCGAGCTGGTAGGGTTCGTTGAGGGTGGCGAGGATCTTTTCGCCGACTGTGCGCGCCTGTGCGGTGGCCTCGTCGAGATCTTCGCTGAGGTCTTCGAGCATCACGACGAACTCGTCGCCGCCGAAGCGGGCGGCGGTGTCACAGGCGCGCAGGCAGCCCTGCAGGCGGTTGCCGACTTCGACCAGCAGCAGGTCGCCGACGTCGTGGCCGCGGGTGTCGTTGATGGTCTTGAACTGGTCGAGGTCGATGAAGAGCAGCGCGCCCTTGCGTCCGCTGCGATCGCTCGCGAGCACGGCCTGCTGCAGCCGGTCGATCAGCAGGCGCCGGTTGGGCAGGCCGGTGAGCGGGTCGTAGAAGGCGAGCAGGCGGATCTGTTCCTCGGCCTGCTTGCGCTCGGTGATGTCGCTGAAGGCGGCGACGTAGTGGGCGATCTCGCCGTCCTCGCCGCGCACCGAGGAGATCGTCTGCCACTTGGGGAAGACATCGCCGTTCTTGCGCCGGTCCCAGACCTCGCCCTGCCAGGATCCGGAAGTCTTCAACTGGTACCACATGTCGGCGTAGAACTCGGGCGGATGACGGCCGGACTTGAGCATCGACGGGTTCTTGCCGACCATCTCCTCGACGCTGTAGCCGGTCGTCTCGCAGAACGCGCGATTGACGCGCAGGACCACGCCCTTCGCGTCGGTGACCATCATCGCGTGCAGCGACTCGAAGGCAATCGCGGCGATCCGCAGTTCCTCCTCGATCCTGCGGCTGTCGGTGATGTCGCGCATGACGCTGACGATGTGGGTGGGGCGGCCGAGGCTGTCGGACACGGGCGTGACCGAGACCTCGCTCCAGAATGGCGTGCCGTCCTTGCGATAGGACAGCACCACGTGCGGGCGCGTGTCACCGGCCGAAAGCGCGGCACGCAGCGCAGCCAGCGCCTTCGGATCGGTGTCCGGGCCGTACAGGAACTCCGGCGTGCGCCCGATCATCTCGTCTTCGGCATAGCCGGTGATCGACTGGAACGCGGCGTTGGCGTAGATGATCTGGCGGCTCGCGTCGATGATCAGCACGCCCTGCAGGATGGAGGCGAGCGCCGAGTGGTGAAGGCGCAGGATGGCTTCGCTCTTGAGGCGTTCCTCGGCCTGCACGATGCGCCCGACGTTGTCGCGGAAGACGACGGCCGCACGCGCCATGTCGCCGATCTCGTCGCCGCGGTCCTGATCGCTGATCTCGACCGATTCGTTGTTCGCTGCGAGCTTGTTCATCGCCTGCGTCACGCGCGTCATCGGGTCGATGATGCCGTGCGCGAGCAGCACGGCGGCGACGATCGCGAGCAGCACGATCAGCAGCGATGCGATGTTCACCGTCGCGGCCAGCCGGCGCGCCGAAGCCTCGATCGTCAGGGCCTGCTCGATGAGGTCGCGGGCCAGGCGATCCTCGACGCGCTTCATGCGGTCGATCTTCCAGGTCATCGTGTCGAACCAGTAGGTGCTGTCGACGGTGCGGATGCGCCCGCCCGCCTCACTGGTCAGGGCGAGCCGGCGCATGCGCCCGAGTTCGACCATCTCTGGCCCGGTCAGGAGCCGGTCGAGCTCCTCGACCGGCGCGGGGTGGCCGAAGAAGCGGAACTGGTCGAGATGCAGCTGCTGGCGATCGATGAGGCTGATGAGGCGGGCCTGGCTCGCCGCATCGAAGCTGCCGGCCGAGAACCGGGCCGAGCCGATCGCCCGTTCGATGCCGGCAAATTCCTTGGCCTGCACGAGATGGATGTAGGCATCGATCGAGCGGGTAAGCGCCGAGTGATTGCTCACCAGCAGCATCACCCGCATCGTGTTGAGGAGCTGGGCGATCGTGTCGGAGTATTCGCCTGTCAACTGCTCGACCGTGACCTCCTGGCGCGAGATGCCGTCGCGCCAGGCCGGCAGGCTGTTCAGGTGGGCGCGGGCAGCACCGAGCTGGCTGCCGAGGCGGTCATCGACCTGCCGGTCCACGATGGTCGCGATCGCCTGGTCGAACGCCTCGATGCTGCGATCGGTCTGCTCGCGTCGCTCGCCGAGGCGGTCGCCGAACGCGGCGCCGGCCGATCCGACATAACCCGCGGACACCCCCCGCTCCTGCTGCAGCTCATGCACGACCACGCCGATCACCGGCGCCAGCTCGGCCATGTCGCGCAGGTCGCGCGCCTCGTCGGAGATCGACTGGTAACCCGACATCGTCCACAGCGCGAACACCAGCAAGCCGACGATGGGCAGTGCCAGCGCCATGCCGATGCGGGTTCCGATCGGGGTGTTGTGGAGGGTCATGTGGTCCGCGGCGATCCGGATTCCGGCCAGGTCGGGAGCGCCCGACGATCCGCCGACGAGCGGCCAGCGATCCGGTTTCTCCGGCGCCGTTCAGGTCTTCCAGACTGTTGATGCTTCAAACAGATCGATTCTGACCTGCAATCGCCTCCAGCGCAACGGCACAAAGGCAGAAACGCCGCATCGGCGCGGGTTTTGCGCGCACGACGACGGCGTTCCGGACGGCTGTGGGGCGACCGCGATCAGGCCGGCAGCATCGCCGTCACTTCAATCTCGATCTTGGCGCCCTTCTCGACGAAGCCGGCGACCTGCAGTGCGGTCATCGCCGGGAAGTGGCGGCCGATCAGCTCGCGGTAGACCGCGCCGATCTCGGCCAGACGGGCGTTGTACTCGGCGGCATCGGCGAGGTACCAGTTCATGCGCACGATGTGGGCGGGGCTGGCACCCGCTTCGGCAAGAATGGCGACGATGTTCGTGAGGGCCTGGTGGACCTGGCCGACGAGATCGTCGGTGCGGAATACTTCCTCCTTGTCCCAGCCGACCTGTCCCGCGACGAACACCATGCGCCCGCTCGCGACGATTCCGTTCGAATAGCCCTTGGGGCGCACCCAGCCGGGTGGTTGCAACATGAGCATCGTCCGTCTCCCGATGATGTGGATCAGTAATGGCCTGGTGGGCGGCTGAACCCGCCCCCTCCAGGCTGCAAGGCTTCAGATGCGCACACCCATCCGGTAGCCCTCGTGGATCGCGGCATCCATGCCGCGCGCAATGACGGCGTCGCCCGCTCCGTGCAGCTCGTCGATCATCCACTGGAACTCCTGGAAGAGATCGTGGTTGGGCTTGCGCGGTCCGGACACGACGACCATGTCGGCGGGCAGGAAGCTTTCCTCGCCCTTGGCGTTCCTGACCCGCGCGCCGTCCTCGGTCACCGCGACGAGCTGCGTCGAGGTCAGGGTTCGGATCTCGAGTTCTTCGACCCACGCCGAATGACGCCACTTGAACGACGGGATGACGTCGCCGGCGATGCGCTTGTCCTCTTCGACGAGCACGACCTCGTGCCCCTTCGTGGTGAGCGATTCGGCCAGCGTGAGACCGATCTTGCCCGCGCCAACCATGACGATGCGCTTGCCCGGGGCGACCTTGCCGTGGGCCAGATCGAGCGCATCGACGAGCCGCTCGAAGCCATCGATATGGCGGTAGTAGTTCATGTCGGTGCGCGCCCCGGCCGCGACCAGGCAGACGTCGTACTGGTGCAGGATGCTGCGCATGAACTTGGCGTTGGCTTCGGTATTGAAGCGCATCTCGATGCCGAGCTTCTTCGCCATGACCTCGTAGTGGCGCACGACCGACAGGAGATCGTCGGGCCGCGCGAGATCATTGCCGGCGTAGGCGACGAGGTTGCCGCCGATGCGGTCGCCCTTCTCGAACACCGTGACCTCGTGGCCACGCTTCCTGGCGGTGATCGCAGCTTCCATGCCGGCCGGGCCGGCGCCGATCACCATGATCTTCTTCTTCACCACTGCCGGCGTGACGTGGTACTCGGGCTCGACCTCATGGCCCAGCGTGGGGTTCATCGTGCAGGTGTACGGCAGGTCGCGGAACAGGCGCGACAGGCAGTTGAGCGATCCGATGCAGCGGCGCACCTCGTCGAGGCGGTCTTCGGCGGCCTTGTGGATGAGTTCGGGGTCGGCGAGCAGCGGACGGCACACCTCCCAGTAGTCGAACACGCCATCGGCGATGCACTGGTCGGCCATGACCGGATCGGGCAGGCGGTTGCCGAACGTGATCAGCGTATTCGGGAACATCTTCTTCGCCTTCGCGGCGAGGTAGTTCCAGTGGCCGGGCTGCACGTCGCGGCCGATCGACGATTCGGGGGCTTCCTGCCAGCCGACGGTGACCGAGATCATGTCCACACCGCAGTCGACGGCCTGCTGCATCAGCTCGAAGCAGTCGTCCTCGGTGTTGCCGCCCCAGCGGTCCATCAGCTCGGCGCCATTGAGGCGGATCACCAGCGGATTGTCGGGGGTGGCCTGCTTGATCGCGTCGATCAGCTCACGCATGAAGCGGCCGCGGTTCTCGATCGAACCACCGTATTCATCGGTGCGCTGGTTGGTGAAGCGCGAGTTGAAGTTGGCGAGGAGATAGCCCATGAAGCTCGTCACCTCGGTACCGTCGAAGCCGGCGCGGATGGCGCGCCTCGCCGCCTCGGCGTGCTGGTCGACGATGGCCTTGATCTGCTCCTTGGTCACTTCGCGCGGCGGGCGGAAGTGCGGCAGCGTCTGCGGCACGACCGAGGGCTGGATGC
>JAHDYG010000056.1 GCA_023383815.1 Rhodocyclaceae bacterium | reverse complement strand
TCGACTACTCGCGCACCGACGCGCAGACCAACGGCTTCGTCAACGGCACCTTCACGTCGAGCGCGTCGGCGACGATCCTGACGCTGCTGCAGATGGTCAATCCCGACATTCCGCACAACGAGGGCATGGTGCAGCCGATCGAGATCGTGATTCCGGAAGGCACGATCCTCAACGCGGCGTACCCGAAGGCCACGACCTTCGGCAACCACCTGTGCCCGCCCAATGCCGATGCGATCCAGCGTGCGCTCGCCCCGGTGATGCCGGACCGCGTCACCGCGGGCTGGAACAACCTGTTGTGCTCGCTCACCACCGGCACCGATCCGAAGAAGAACGAGGCGTATGTCGACATCGGCTTCATGGGCCTGAAGGGGGGCTCGGGCGCGATGCTCGGCACCGACGGCTATGACCACATCGGCATGATCGACGCCTCGGGTGGCGTGCTCGACCAGGACTACGAGATGTTCGAGCAGCAGACGCCACATCGGCTGATCCGCCACGAACTCCTGACCGACTCGGCCGGTGCCGGGCAGTGGCGTGGCGGCCTCGGGGTCGAGACGATCTTCGAGATCGGATCCGAGGAAACCCAGCTCGTCACCTTCGGCGACGGCGACTTCGAGCCGGCCTTCGGGCTCTTCGGCGGCGGCGAGGGGGGCCTGAACTTCATCCGCCTGCACTACCCGGACGGTTCGACCGTGGTGCCGAGGAACAAGGATCTGATCACCGGGGTGCCCAAGGGCACGATCTACCACCAGGTCGCGAGCGGCGGTGGCGGCTACGGCGACCCGAAAAAGCGTGACCGCAGGAGGCTTGCCGAGGAGATCAAGAACGGCGTGATCTCGGCCGAAGCCGCGCGCGCGCTGTACGGCTACGAGGCAAGCTGATGAAACAGCCCCCACGCTCACATGCTTCGTGCCGGGCCGCCCTTGCTCAGCCGGGCCGGCGGGAGTCCGGCACATGAACTTCGACCTCACCGAAGACCAGCAGGCGATCCGCGATACCTTCGCGCGCTTCGCCGATGCGCGCATCGCGCCGCAGGCCGCCGCCCTCGATGAAGCGCGGGCGTATCCGCTCGAACTCTTCCGCGAGCTCGCCGCGCTGGGCTTTTTCGGCATGCGCTATCCCGAGGAAGTCGGCGGCAGCGGGCTGGGGCTGACCGAGTTCTGCCTCGCGCTCCAGGAGATCGCACGCGGCTCGATGTCGCTTGCCGGGGCGGTTGCGATGCAGTCGCTGATGGGCACCAAGTTCCTGCACATGCTCGGCAACGCCGACATCGTCGAGCGTCTGTTCAAGCCGGCGCTGGCGGGCGAGAAGATCGGCGCGATCTGCATGACCGAACCGAATGCGGGTTCGGATCTGGACGGCATCGCGACGAGCGCGCGAAAGGTCGACGGCGGCTACGTGCTCAACGGCCAGAAGACCTGGATCACCTCGGCGCCGGTCGCGGACTTCTTCACCGTCTTCGCCCGTGCGGGCGAGCAGAAGAAGCTCACGATCTTCCTCGTCGAGAAGCACTTCAAGGGGCTCGTGGTCGGGCGCGAGATCCACAAGATGGGCGTGTGGGCGCTGCCGACCTCCGAGGTCGCCTTCGACGAGTGCTTCGTGCCCGACGGCCACCGCCTGTCGCACGAGGAAGGCGACGGTGAGGGGCATCTGAAGAAGACGCTCGCCGAGATCCGCATCCTCACCGGCGCGATGGCGCTCGGGGTGGCGCGCGCGGCGCTCGATGAAGCGGTGCGCTACGCCGGCGAGCGCAAGCAGTTCGGCAAGCCGATCAACCGCTTCCAGGCGATCCAGATGAAGCTCGCCGAGATGGCGACCGGTCTCGAAGCGGCCGAACACCTCGTCTATTACGCGGCCTGGCTCAACGGTGCCGCACGCCCGCATCACAAGGAGGCGGCGATGGCGAAGCTCTTTGCCACCGAGACCGCCGCTTCGATCTGCGACCAGGCCGCACGCGTGCTCGCCTCCTACGGCTACGCGATGGAGTACCCGGTCCAGCGCTACCTGCGCGACGTGCGCTTCACGCTGATCGGCGGGGGCACGAGCGAAATCCTCAAACTCATCATTGCCAAGGAAGTCAGCTCATGAGTGCAGCGAACCCGGCGGGCGCGGACCAACCGATCCGCGTGCTGCTCGCCAAACCCGGCCTCGATGGCCACGACCAGGGCGCCAAGGTGGTGGCGCGCGCGATGATGGATGCCGGATTCGAGGTCATCTACACGGGCCTGCGCCAGACGCCCGAACAGGTCGCGCGCATCGCCCTCGAAGAGGACGTCGACGTCATCGCGCTGTCGTCGATGGCGGGCTCGCACCTGCCCTTCTGCCGCAAGCTCAAGCCCTTGCTCGAAGCGGGCGAGCTGACCGACAAGCTGTGGATCATCGGCGGCAACCTGCCGCAACAGGACCACGATGCGCTGCGCGAGCTGGGTTTCCGCGGGATCTTCCCGACCGGCTCGAAGCTCGACGCGATCGTCCATTACATCCGGGAGAACGTGCGATGAGCACCTCCCGATCGCAACCCGAAGCACGGAGGGCCGCATGAACGATCGCGCCGCACCCGAGATCCGCCCGGTGGTCAACGAATCCGGGATCGAGGTCCAGCCGCTCTACACCGCCGCCGATGTCGAAGCGAGCGGCGGCTGGAACATGGTCGGAAAGCCTGGCGAGTACCCCTTCACGCGCGGCATCCACCGCCTGATGTACCGCAAGCAGCCGTGGACCATGCGCCAGTACGCGGGCTTCGGCAATCCGTCCGAGACCAACCAGCGCTTCAAGTACCTGATCGCGAACGGCCAGACCGGGCTCAACGTCGCGTTCGACCTGCCGACGCAGATCGGACTCGATTCGGACGATCCGCTCGCGGAAGGCGAGGTCGGCCGCGTCGGCATGGCGGTCGACACGCTGCGCGACTTCGAGATCG
>JAHDYG010000055.1 GCA_023383815.1 Rhodocyclaceae bacterium | reverse complement strand
TGCTCGTCAGCAATGCCGAAAGGCTCGGGGACGCTATCTGGGCGGAGTAGCCGCTTCCCCGCCGCCGGTTGACGATCACGCCTCGCGGGGTCGACTCAAGCCGTAGGCCCGCGCGATCCGTTCGGCAATCTCGCCGACGCTGCTGTTGATCTTGAGCGACTTCGGATCGATCGAGCGATCTGCCTCGATCGCGTCGAGGAAGCGGTTCAAGTCCTGCGCGATTCGCTCGACGACGGGTATGCGAGTGTCCGGCGCGAGCAGCTGCGACAGGCGGAGCACGTCGTTTGCGTGCTTGCGAATGTTCTTGGTGTCGATCGGCTCACCCTTGGCCTGACGTTCGCCGAGGGACAGCCAGGCGCTGGCCTTGAGCGGAATCAGCCTGTCCTCGCCCACCCACGGCAGGCCGTCGACTTCCCTGCGTCCTGCAAGAATGAACTCGTAGTACGGATCGTCGAGCAGGATCGCGGACAAGCTCGCGACGGCCTCGTCGACGGGAATTGGTGTGAGGTGACTTCCTTCGGCCAGCTTGATCCCCTCAGGGGCCCGGCAGAACAGCTCGAGCATGACGGGAAAGCGATCATCGGCCGGCTTCTGAAATCGATAGAAGACCGGCTTCCCGGTGTCGCTGGCTTGTCGGATTTCATAGCCGCCGGCTTCGACGAAGCGCCAGAACACTTCGCCGAATGACGGGCTGAGCGCCTCGATGTGAAGGACGATGTCCAGGTCCTTCGTGGCACGAAACTCGAGCCCCGCCTCTTCCATCGCAAGCGTCGCGGCCGTGCCGCCGATCAGCACGAACTGATCGGCGTGGCCGGCGAAGTGCTCACGAAAGACGTCCAGTCCCCTCACCACGGAAAGCGCCCCTTGAGTTCATCCAGCGCGAGTTGAACACGCTCGTCGTTGTTGCCCTGCAGGCTGAGCGTCAAGGAAAGCGGATCGACGGTATCGCTTTCGGGGATGAGTGCGGGGTCGTAGTGCCAGAGCTCCCATTGGCAGGTTCCCGGCAGCGGCTCAGGCAGGGTCGCGATGCCGGCCTTCGTCGCTGTCTTCCACTGCGCCGGGCTGATGGCATAGATCGGCCACTGCGGCTCGGAAAGCATCGAATGGCGCGACAGTGCGCTCAACCCAGCCAGTCGCACGTGCGGCGGCTTCCAGTCGGGAAAGGGACGGGCCCAGAATCGGCGCTTGATCGGGCTGCGCAACAATGGCTTCGCTCGCTCCCACGTCTGCGCGGCAGTGCGCTCGGTGTGCAGCCAACGCACCCTCCCCTCGGTGCGCGAAGTCGCAATGCCGGCGGCCGTGAGCTCCTTGACGGCCCGCGACTGGGTCATTGCGGTGTAGCCCAGCTCGATGACCACCTCGGCGGGTTGCCACTCGGCCCGCCAAGGTTTTCGAAGCAGAACGGTAATCAGCATCGCTTGCGTCGCCGGGCTGAGGACGGTGTCCGGAGCGGCGGGCGGCTTGCGAAAGTACTCGCGCAGGTCGATCCCGAGATCCGGCAGATAGAGTTGGTTGCCCGGCACCAGGAACGGTACCTTCTGTTCGATGAGGCGCTTGCGTTCGTAGGATGCGAGGGTGCCGGTGACGTAGACCACGGGGATACCGGCCAGTTGGCGCAGCTCTTCCATCTGGCCTCGAACGTTCGCCAGTCCCTGCCTCTCGGGCCGCTTGTCGATCGCCAGGAGAATCTGGCGATCCAGGAGCTTCAGTTCCCCGACCTCGAATGCTTCCTGCAGGAAATACGGAAGCTTGCTGGCGCCCGCCCACGCCCGAACCTTGGGCGCGATTCCCAAGGTCTCATGCAGATACGCTTGGACCGCAGCGTCGTCAGCACGCCTGGTGGGGATTTTATCTAACATAGCGAACGCACGTTAACATCAGATCTGTTATCGTGCAAGAGCGCGTTATCTCGATGCCCCGCAAAGCCTCAGGCCCGGTGCGGGACAACGTGACCCGACACCCAGCCGCGCCTCTCAGTCGTGATGACAGTCGCCGGTGCGTCCAGCACCCGGTGCATGACGCGGATCTCGGACGGCGACAGCGCGCGGTCCTTGGCCACGAAGGTGGCGATCGATGAGGTGCCGACTTCGTCAGCGGGATTCGGCGCCTTGTCGCCACGCAGCGCTCGCGCGCCATCAGAAGGTAGATCCCGACAGACGTTCTCTATACGGGACAAGCACTTAGCAGCGAATTCCGATAGAACACGATAGACGCTGAAAGACGCCGAATCACCCCCACTCGATCATCAACGGCTTCGGTAAGCCCTTGTCTGGCTTGATGCTCATCACACGACGCCGGATGTCTTACCGTCAGAAGTACCGTCATTTTGACTGGCATCCCCGAGCGCAGCGTTCACGATCGATCGACATCTATCGAGAACCATCGGCGCTTCCACAATCGCTCGCTTTCGGGATCTCTCGCGATCTATCGCTTCGCTGCATGCGATCCCGCTGGAGGACGCATTCCCTCGGGCACTCGAGTCGGGATCGCAAAGGTGCCGGCATCAGGTGGCATAAGGTGTTGTCGCTCGAGTCCTTGTGGCAAACTCTTGCCGTCACGACGCCGCCGGACGGGCGCCGCGATCAGTACGCATCCGCCGTCTCCTCCATTGATTCCTTCCACGGCCTGATCTTCGCAAGCGTCTTCGCCAGGCCAGCCTTCGCGACCTCGGTATCGTAGTCCGCCTGCAGGCGCAGCCACCATCCGTCCGAGAGTCCGAAGAAGCGGCACAGCCGCAGATCGGTGTTCGCGGTGATGGCGCGCTTGCCGGACACGATCTCGCCGATGCGCTGCGCAGGTACGCCGATCTCCTTTGCCAAGCGGTAGTTGCTCATGCTCAAGGGCTTGAGGAACTCCTCGGCGAGCATCTCGCCGGGCGACACCGGCTTGAGTTTCCTGGTCATCTCGTCTTGCCTCAGTGATAGTCCACGATCTCGACGTCTTC
>JAHDYG010000035.1 GCA_023383815.1 Rhodocyclaceae bacterium | reverse complement strand
AGGGCAACATCGGTTCTGCGCCGGACTACCGCGAATTCCCCAACGGCAACGACGAACCGCGCAGGCTGCTGCGTCTGAACGTCTATTTCGACAACCCTATCCCGAAGAAGGATGGCGAATACGAGGACCGCGGCGGTTTCTGGGCACCGGTGGAGCTGTGGCATCGCGATGCCGAGCGTTGGCAGTCGCTGTACCAGAAGGGCATACGCGTACTGGTCGAAGGCCGTACCGTTCGCGACGAATGGGAAGACGCCGACGAGAACGAGCGCGTCACCTTCAAGATCGAGGCCCGGCGCATCGGCATCCTGCCGTACCGCCTCGAGGCGGTGATCCTCAGTGGCAAGCCGGCCGGGGGCCAATGACCATGCATCGCGGGCGGCTGTAGCAACCGTCAGACGCCCGCCTTGCACCAGTGGGCTATCCCCAGGGGATAGTTCCACTGCGGCCCACCGAGTTCCAGGCCGCCCTCCCGACACGAATCTTCCGTCCCTCATATTGCCGCGACCCGCACCTACCACTGCGGCAACCATGCCTCTACCGATCACAATTCGGTGTCCATGCCATCCGGCTTCCTTGCTGCCGGTCTCATCTGGCCCAGCCATGCTGTTGTCCATCCGATGAACTGCACATTCCCGAGGAGGCTTCAGCATGCGCGTGTTCCTGTGCGAGAAGCCTTCGCAAGGCAAGGACATCGCCCGCGTGCTGGGGGCAGGCCAGCGTGGTTCCGGCTGCTACAGCGGCATGGGTATCGTCGTGACCTGGTGCATCGGCCATCTGGTCGAAGCGGTTCCACCCGAGGGCTATGACGAGCGCTACAAGCGCTGGACTCTTGAGCACCTGCCCATCATCCCCGAGCGCTGGCGTGTCGAGCCCAAGGCCGCGACCGCCGCGCAATTCAAGATCGTCAAGCAGCTCGTCGGCCAGGCCAGCGACCTGGTGATCGCCACCGACGCCGACCGCGAGGGCGAGATGATCGCCCGCGAGATCATCGAGCTGTGCAGCTATCGCGGGCCGATCCAGCGCCTGTGGCTGTCGGCGCTCAACGATGCGTCGATCCGCAAGGCGCTGGGCGCGCTGAGGCCGTCGGCCGAGACGCTCCCTCTGTACTACTCGGCCCTGGCCCGCTCGCGTGCCGACTGGCTGATCGGCATGAACCTGAGCCGACTGTTCACGTTGCTCGGACGCCAGGCCGGCTACACCGGCGTGCTGTCGGTTGGCCGGGTGCAGACGCCGACGCTGAAGCTGGTGGTGGATCGCGACCGCGAGATTGCACGCTTCGTTTCGGTGCCGTTCTGGGCCGTCGAGGTGGTGCTGTCCCATGCGGGGCAGTCCTTCACGGCGAGCTGGACGCCGCCGCCAGGCTGTACCGACGATGCCGGTCGCTGCCTTCAGCAGCCGGTCGCCCAGCAGGCTGCGGACCGCATACGCGCCGCCGGCAGCGTCCAGGTGGTGTCGGTCGAGACGGAGCGCGTGCGCGAAGGTCCGCCGCTGCCGTTCGACCTGGGCACGCTGCAGGAGGTGTGTTCCAAGCAGTTGGGTCTGGACGTGCAGGAGACGCTGGACATCGCCCAGGCGCTGTACGAGACGCACAAGGCGACGACCTATCCGCGCTCCGACTCGGGCTACCTGCCCGAGAGCATGCTGACCGAGGTGCCGACCGTCCTCGACAGCCTGGTCAAGACGGATCCCGGCCTGCGCCCCTTGATCGATCGCCTGGACCGCGATCAGCGCTCGCGCGCCTGGAACGACGCCAAGGTCACGGCGCACCACGGCATCATCCCGACGCTGGAACCGGCCAACCTCTCGGCCATGAACGACAAGGAACTGGCCGTCTACCGACTGATCCGCGCGCATTACCTGGCGCAGTTCCTGCCCCACCACGAGTTCGACCGGACGGTGGCGCAGATCGCTTGCGGCGGGCAGTCGCTGTTGGCCGTCGGCGAGCAGATCGCCGTGGCCGGCTCGCGTCAGGCGCTGGCGGCGCCGGAGGAAAGCGACACGGATGGCGATGACGCCCGGCGCAGCCAGGTTCTGCCGGCGCTGCGAGCCGGTTTGTCCTGCCCGGTCGCCCATGTCGATCTAAAGGCGCTGAAGACGCTGCCGCCCAAGCCCTACACGCAGGGCGAACTGGTCAAGGCCATGAAGGGCGTCGCCAGACTCGTCACCGACCCGCGCCTGAAGCAGAAGCTCAAGGACACGACGGGCATCGGCACCGAAGCCACGCGCGCCAACATCATCAGCGGCCTGCTCGGCCGCGGCTATCTGCTGAAGAAGGGCCGCGCCATCCGTGCCTCGGATGCCGCCTTCACCTTGATCGACACCGTGCCGGTGGCCATTGCCGATCCGGGCACGACGGCGGTCTGGGAGCAGGCGCTGGACATGATCGAGGCCGGTCAGATGACGCTGGACACTTTTATCGCCAGGCAATCCGCCTGGGTGGGCCAGCTCGTGCAGCAGTACAGCGGCGCAACGCTCGCCATCAAGCTGCCGCCTTCGCCCTCCTGCCCACAGTGCGGCGCACCCATGCGCCAGCGCACCGCCAAGAGCGGTGCCTTCTGGTCGTGCAGCCGCTATCCGGACTGCAGGGGAACGCTGGCGATCGATAGCTCGACAGGCAAGCGTGGGGTGCCGCGCAAGCAGCGGACTTCCCGCAAGGCGTCCTGACGCCGACGAATCCCCGCGCCACGCCGGGCATTTCCAACGGCGAGGCCAACCTCCCGCGCCTCGCGGGATTTCCCAGCACACGCCTCCTTCTGCAACGGTGTGCGCATCTCGCTGCCCTGCGACGGGCCCGAGAGACGAGAAGGTCGTTCTTCTGCGAATCGCCCCTACCACGATTCCATTGATCGAGGTGCTTCCGTCGATGACGAGAGGTCTCCTGACGTCTGGCCGACCTCGCCGTGGCGAGCCGTCAGGAGACCCCTCGGGTCGAAGGTATTCGGTGCCGGTGCCCGCCGGCGGAACAACGGGCTCCCTTTGTGCGCGGATGTGTGCCGAAGGATGTCGACCCGAGCCACGACACGGGTCGAGTGCGATTGCTGATGCGGTGAGCGGCTTTGACGACGGCCGGGACTGCCACAGCCCACGGGTGGTTTCTCTCTTCTCCGGCTGAGGGCTCAAGGGCCTTCAGCCTGCTGGTCTGTGCCTGATCCCAATCGGCATCACACCAGCTCAAAACGGCCTGGGGGCGATACGCATTCCCCAAAGACGCCTGCGATGCGTCGCGTTCATCCTGCGGCCATGTGTTGCTGACGGTCGTCAGCACCATGCCCTGGCAGCTCCGGTCTTCAAGGCTGCAACGCGGTTGGCCGCGTGGATCGAGCCAGTCCGCTTCGCATCGCCCACCGCGGATGAGCGTCTTTCCGACGCCGATGCCTCTTCCTTCAACCCCTCGGGAGAAATCCGCTCCCGTCCGGGTGGTGGGCTCCCGGTCCTT
This sequence comes from Rhodocyclaceae bacterium, assembly GCA_023383815.1. Taxonomy (GTDB): domain Bacteria; phylum Pseudomonadota; class Gammaproteobacteria; order Burkholderiales; family Rhodocyclaceae; genus JACOUN01. Next base: position 24,357 of record JAHDYG010000035.1, on the reverse strand, counting down.
CAACCACCAGGAGCCATCTCATGAACCAGTCTTTGCCCCAAGACGTACTTGATCAGATCGCCGCGGAAGAACGGCATTTCGCCGACGCCCCGCGAGCCTTCTTCGAAGCGTGGAAGCGCGGTGCGGAAATCGCCGGCCCCGAGTGGTTCGGCGACGGCACCCCCGAAGGCCTGCAGCGCGCCACCAGCAAGTGGGATCTGCGCCCCAGGGTGCTGTTGCTCAACGACGCCCTGGATGTCCTCAGCGGCGGCCAGCGCATGTTCCTGTCCGCGATGGTGAGCTTCTACAACGCCCGCGAGGGTGGCGCGATGCTCAGGCGTTGCGGTTTCGAGGGGCTTTCCGATCTGGGAGGTCTCGATCTGGAGCGCCGCAAGGTCATCGCCGATCTGGTCATGAACTACAGCGGCTGGTGATCCCGCTTCTTTTGTTCGCCACCTGCTTGTTTTCCATGTCCCTCTTGCCTTCAAGTTCTCTTCATCCAGCCGCCGGGGCTCCATCCCCGGCAGGGGACTGGCCCCGTCCCTCCTCTGACGGAGAAATCCCATGTCCCCAAAATCAAATCCCTTTCTTCGCGGCTATCGGAACCTGAGTATCGACCGCTCCGTGTGCATCACCTACGAGGACGACTGCCCGCCGATCTGGCGCCCGCTGCATCCCAGCCAGGCGCATCTGCCCGACGACCAGGTCGCGCTCTTCCCCTGCGTCTTCAGCAACGACTTCGCCCTGATCACCGAAGGCCAGGATATTCCCAACGACCTGGAGGCCCAGAGCCAGACCGAGGGCGTAGTACGCACCGTGGTCTATGCCGTCAGCGGCGGCGACTTCGGCCAGCCCGTGCACGTCGGCGACACTTACTCGGCGGAGGCCGCGCGGGAAGTCGTGCGGCGGCTGAGCTTCGAGACGGGCTTCTACAGCCGGTGCTGGGAGATCAGCAGCACTCATCTCACCCCCGAGGCGGGCCGCTTCCTCGCCGAGTTGGCAGACATCGCCACGCCGAGCGGCTTTCTATTCGTCGCCTTCCGCATCCCGTACAGCCCCGCGATCGGTGTGAAGCTGATCGCCACCCCCTGGACGGACGCGAACCTGCAGCATGTCGAGGGCATCTCTACCAATCAGTTGCGGCAGGAACACCGGGCCAAGGGCATGCCGGAATCCCTCGTGGAGGTACTGCACCTGGCTGCACTCGCCGACGTTCGCATGCTGGTGTTCGATGCCGACGCACGGATACTGCAGGGATTGACGGTGTTCGGTGACGAATGACCCTCACTTGAGACCCCTCGCGGGGCTCGTCCCACTTTCGCCGATTCGGGCTTTCCATCCGACGATTTGTATGCGTCCGCCCACATGCTGCTATCGGCGTTCCAGTTCCCGAAGCACCCTGGCGAGCTGCTCGACCGCCGTCTCCTGTTCAGCCGGCGTGTAAGCCGCGAACCCCATGAGGAAACCGGCCCTGTGCCTGGTCGAGGCATGCAGCGCCGTCAGCCCCAGGAGATCGATTCCCGCCCGAGCCGCGGCATCGATGACCGCGCGCTCGGAGATGTCGTGGGTGAAGACACAGGGCATCTGCATTCCGCCTGCCGGCACCCTCGGTTCGACGAAGTCGGCCAGATGCGCGCGCACGAGCCCTGCCAGCACGTCGAGCCGGTCGGCATAGACGCCACGCATCGCGCGCACATAGGCGCCGAAATGCCCCCCTTCGATGAAGCGTGCCAGCGTCAGCTGCGGGATGGATGCGCTGTGCCCGTCCAGCAAGGTCCGCGCCACCGTCATGGGCGCCACGAGCTGGGGCGGCAAGACCACGTAACCGATGCGCAGGCCAGGAAACAGCGACTTGGTGAAGGTGCCGATGTAGATCGTCCGATCGTGCGGGTCGAGCCCCTGCACGCAGGCGGTGGGCTTGCCGGCATAGTGGAACTCGCTGTCGTAGTCGTCCTCGATGATCCAGGCCTGGTTCTGCCGCGCCCATTCGATCACCGCGAGCCGCCGATCCAGCGCCAGCGTCGCGCCGGTCGGGAACTGATGCGAGGGCGTCAGGAAGACCGCCCTGGCCGGGCTCGCCGCATCGTGCAGGCGCGCCACCTGCATGCCCTGGTCGTCGAGCGGCACGGGGACACACGCTAGCCCGGCGGCATCGAACGCCTTGCGAGCACCGTGGTAGACGGGGTCTTCGATGAAGATCCGGTCGCCCGCGTCGAGCAACACGGTTGCGCACAGGGCCAACGCCTGTTGCGAGCTGGTCAGCACCAGCACACGCTCGGGCGTGGCGCGTGCCCCCCGCTCAAGATTGACGTAGTCCGCGATGGCGCGGTGCAACGGCTCCACGCCCTGGGGTGGGCTGTGCCGCAAGGCCTGGGTGCCATAGTCCTTCAACACCTGTCGTTCCAGGCGCTCCCAGGTTCGCAGCGGAAAGCTGCGCGTCTCCGGCACCCCGGGGGCGAACGGCCTTGGCGCAACAAAGTCGCGCACGCCGCCGCCCTGGAGTATCGCCGCACCACGCTGACTCAGACGCACCGACTCGCGCTGGGGCCCGGGGCGCCGCGCGGTGCCGCGCCTTGACGATGCCTGCGCCCGCTCGGACACGAAGCTGCCGCTCCCCACACGCCGTTCGATGAAGCCTTCTGCATGCAGCTGGCTGTATGCCGACTCGACCGTATCGCGCGAAACGCCTAGCGACCGGGCCAATGCCCGCGACGCCGGCAGCGGTTTGCCGACGTCGAGTGCGCCGTCGAGGATCAGTTGCCGGAGGGCGCGCTGAATGCGGGCATGCAGCGGCAAGGCGCCATGGGCGGGGTCTCCAATCCAGGCTTTGACCGATTCGAGTTGAGCGTGCTTGAACAATTGGCCGGTATCGCTTAACGAAAGTGGTGGGGAACAACGGGCCATTTTAGGCTTAAAAAGCTGCTTTCGGAGCAGATCAACGCCCCACTCTCCTGGAGCCCCAAGCCCGCCATGTCGTCATCCACCTCGCCTTCCCCCATCTGTCCGAGCGATCTCGCCCATCCCTTGGTGGCCGGGCTGGTATCAGTCATCGTTAACTACGGTGGTACCTTCATCCTCGTCTTCCAGGCCGCCAAGGTAGCCGGCCTCAGCCCGGAGCTGACAGCCTCCTGGGTGTGGTCGATCTCGATCGGCGTGGGCGTCACCGGGATAGTCCTGAGTTGGACGGCACGTGAGCCGATCATTACCGCGTGGTCCACGCCGGCCGCCGCATTCCTCATCACCGCACTTGCGACCACGCCCTATGCCGAGGCGGTCGGTGCCTACCTGCTCTCGGCGGCTGCCTTCGTGGCATTGGGATTGTCCGGGTACTTCGAGAAAGCCATCCGGCTGATCCCACCGGGCATTGCCGCCGGGCTGCTGGCCGGCATCCTGCTGCAGTTCGGCATCGGCGCCTTCGGTGGCATGAGCATCGACCCGGTTCTGGCGGGCTTGTTGATCATGGCGTATCTGGTGCTCAAGCGCTTCACCGCACGCTATGCCGTGGTAGGCATCCTGGTGCTGGGGCTGACCTTCCTGCTCATCGAGGATCGCGTCGATCTGTCGGGGCTGGCATTGCAACTCGCCGCGCCGGTTTTCACCATGCCGGCGTTCTCGCTCAACGCCACCTTGAGCGTTGCACTGCCGCTGTTCCTGATCACGCTGACCGGCCAGTACATGCCGGGCATGCTGGTGCTGCGCAACGACGGCTTCAAGACCAGTGCGAACCCCATCGTGACCGTCACCGGGCTCGGTTCGCTGCTCATGGCACCGTTCGGTTCCCATGCGTTCAACATCGCCGCCATCACGGCCGCGATCTGCACCGGCCGGGAAGCGCACGAAGACCCGTCCAGGCGCTGGATCGCCGGCATCGCCGCGGGGGTCTTCTACATCCTCGTCGGCGTGTTCGGCGTGACCTTGGCCGCCCTCTTCATGGCCTTCCCGGCGACCTTCATCACCACGCTGGCCGGCCTGGCGCTGCTGGGCGCCATCGGCGGCAGCCTGGCCAGCGCCATGGCCGACGCACAGGCGCGCGAGGCCTCGCTGATCACCTTTCTGGCCGCAGCCGCCAACATCAGCTTGCTGGGCATCGGCGGTGCGTTCTGGGGCCTGGTGATCGGGCTGGTGGCGCATGCGGTGCTCAACGGCCGCCTGCCCCAACGAGCGCCAAGGCAGGTAATGGCGTCTGCCCCCGTAAACAAGGGGGTGAGCTGATGAGCCCCTCTGTCGATGCCCTGTGTGATCACGACCCGCATGGACGTTATCCCGAGGCCCTCACCGTGGAGGACTTCCGCCACAAGCTGGCCGCCGTGCGGGCACGCATCGACGCCGCCTGCCGTCGCGCGGGTCGCGATCCGGCGGACGTGCGCCTGCTCCCGGTGAGCAAGACCAAGCCCGAGGCCAGTGTTCGCGTGGCCTACGCGGCCGGTTGCCGGATGCTGGGCGAGAACAAGGTGCAGGAGGCCCATCGCAAATGGGAAGCCACGCAGGATCTCGGCGGGCTGCGCTGGTCGATCATCGGCCACCTGCAGACCAACAAGGCGCGGATGGTGGCGCGCTTCGCGGACGAGTTCCAGGCGCTGGACAGCCTGCGCGTGGCCGAGGCACTGGAACGCCGCCTGCAAATCGAGGGACGCTCGCTGGACGTGTTCGTGCAGGTCAACACCTCGGGCGAGGCCAGCAAGTATGGCCTGGCACCCGAGGATGTGCCGGCCTTCGTGCGCGCCCTGCCGGCCTTCTCCGCCCTTCGCGTGCGCGGCCTGATGACGCTCGCACTGTTCTCCAGTGAGGCCGAACGGGTACGGCAGTGCTTCATCCTGCTTCGCACGCTGCGGGACCGACTGCGCCAGAGTGCCGCCGCAGGTATTGGCCTGGATGAGCTGTCCATGGGCATGTCCGGCGACTTCGAGATCGCCATCGAGGAAGGTGCCACCGTGGTGCGTGTCGGCCAGGCCCTCTTCGGCGCCCGCCCCTTGCCCGACAGCCACTATTGGCCAGCGAGCCCCCAAACACAGGAGCCCCGATCATGAAGACCGCCATCGCCATTCGCCATCTGGATTTCGAAGACCTGGGAACGCTGGAACCCCTGCTGCAAGCGCGCGGCTACACGATCGAGTATGTCGATGCGACTCGAGATGCGTTGAACACCCGCGCTGTCGATGCTGCTGACCTGCTGGTGGTGCTCGGTGGCCCCATCGGCGCCTTTGACGACGAGGCCTATCCATTCATCGTGGATGAGTTGGCCTTGGTGCGTCGGCGGCTGGACGGCCACCGCCCACTGCTGGGGATCTGCCTGGGCGCGCAACTCATCGCGCGCGCGCTTGGCGCCAGGGTGGCCCCCATGGGTGCCAAGGAGATCGGCTTTGCGCCACTGACGCTGACACCGGAAGGTCAAGCCTCGCCGCTGGTCGCGCTGGGCAACGTGCCGGTCATGCACTGGCATGGCGATCAGTTCGACATTCCACCCGGCGCGCTGCGGCTGGCAGGGACGGAGGTGTGCCCCAACCAGGCCTTTTCGGTCGGGCGCCATGTGCTTGGGCTGCAATGCCACCTGGAGGCAGACCCGCGCCAGATCGAACGCTGGCTGGTCGGACACGCCTGCGAACTGGCCCAGGCGGGAATCGACCCGCGCGCACTGCGAACCCAGGCATGCGCCCTGCAAACACGGCTACCGCAGGCTGCGCGGGCGGCGTTCTCCCGCTGGCTCGACGGCGTCGAATCGGAACCGCCCTGCAGCCAGCCATGACGGCGAAACGCTCTCCGTGCCACTTCGGTTCAACTTGCTCCAGCCCATCCCACGTTATCCAAGACACCTACCTGAGGCAGCAATCATGCAATACCACGCGTCGCACCTGATGCGGGCCTATGCCCGTCAACCCGTTTCCTTCGTCCGCGGCTCCGGCGCACGCCTGTGGGATGCACAAGGCTTCGAGTACCTCGATGCCATTGCCGGCATCGCGGTCACCAGCCTGGGCCACGCCCACCCCGAGATCGCCGCCGCCATCAGCGAGCAGGCCGGGCTGCTGCTGCACACCTCCAACGTCTTTCGCATCGACTGGCAGGAGCGGCTGGGCGAGCGCCTGTGCGCATTGACCGGCATGCAGAAGGCTTTCTTCTGCAACTCGGGGGCAGAAGCCAACGAAGCGGCGCTCAAGCTGGCGCGTCTGCATGGCCATCGCAAGCAGGTGGCGCAACCCCAGATCCTCGTGATGGAGAACGGCTTTCACGGTCGCACCCTCGCAACGCTCTCGGCAACCGGCAACCCCACGAAACAACGCGGCTTCGAGCCACTGATGCCGGGCTTCGTGCGCGTGCCCTACAACGATCTCGACGCGGTGCGCCAGGCTGCCGCGCAGTGGCCCGACATCGTGGCGGTGCTCGTCGAGCCGGTGCAGGGCGAAGGGGGAATCCGGGTTGCCGCAGCCGATTACCTGCGCGGACTGCGTGTCCTGTGCGACCAACACGACTGGCTGCTGATGGTCGACGAGATCCAGGCCGGCATGGGCCGGACCGGCGCCTGGTTCGGCCACCAGCATGCAGGCATCACGCCCGATGTCGTCACCCTGGCGAAGGCGCTGGGCAACGGCTTTCCGATCGGCGCCTGCCTGGCGCGGGGGCAAGCCGCCGACCTGTTCTCACCCGGGCAGCACGGCTCGACATTTGGCGGCAACCCGCTCGCTTGCCGGGTCGCGTGCTCGGTGCTCGACATCATGACGCGCGAGAACCTGCCTGAGCGGGCCGCCCTGCTCGGTTCGCGCCTGCTCGACGGCCTGCAGCGGGCACTGGGCGGCCACCCCGACGTGGTCGCCATCCGTGGCCAGGGCCTGATGGCGGGGATCGAACTGAACAGGCCCTGCACTGAGCTGGTCGGGCGCGCCCTGGCCGAACAGCGCTTGCTCATCACGGTGACCCGCGGCAACACCATCCGGCTGCTGCCCCCGCTGGTCTGCGACGAAGCGCAGATCGACGACATCGTGGCGCGCCTCGCCCACCTGATGTCGCCGACCGCATCGGACGGCCCCGCAGCGCCCGTCGAAACGACGCCGCAGGAAGCAGCGGCATGAAGCTGGGCATCAACGCCCCCGACCGCATCGAGTTCCGGACCCGAACAATTCAGACAACAGGACGACCACCCATGTATGACCCATCCCTGACGCTCGCCGATTTTGATCCCGAGTTGGCGGCAGCCGTGCTGCACGAGGAACGTCGGCAGGAAGACCACGCTGAGCTGATCGCCTCCGAGAACTACGCCAGTCCGCTGGTGATGGCCATCCAGAACACCGTGTTCACCAACAAGTATGCCGAGGGCTATCCGGGCAAGCGCTACTACAGCGGTTGCGAGCACGTGGATGTGGCCGAGCGCCTGGCCATCGAGCGGGCCAAGGCGCTGTTCGACTGCGACTACGCCAACGTCCAGCCTCATGCCGGCGCGCAGGCCAACGCCGCGGTCTTCCTGGCGCTGACCCATCCCGGCGACACCGTGATGGGCATGAACCTGGCCCAGGGTGGCCACCTAACCCACGGCAATCCGTCCAATTTCTCCGGCCGGCACTACAGGATCGTGCCCTATGGCCTCGATCCGGAAACGGGGCTGATCGACTACGACGAGATGGAGCGCATTGCGCTGGAAGCCCGGCCCAGGATGCTCATCGGCGGCTTCTCCGCCTACTCCCGTTACAAGGACTGGGCGCGCATGCGCGCCATCGCCGACAAGGTGAGCGCCATCTTCTGGGTGGACATGGCGCACGTGGCCGGTCTGGTGGCGGCCGGCGAATACCCGAATCCGCTGCCACATGCCCACGTGGTGACCAGCACGACCCACAAGACGCTGCGCGGTCCGCGCGGCGGCATCATCCTGGCCAAAGGCCAGGATGATGGTTTCTACAGGAAGCTCGACACCGCCGTGTTCCCCGGCATCCAGGGCGGCCCGCTGATGCACGTGATCGCCGCCAAGGCGGTGGCCTTCAAGGAAGCCCTGTCTCCGGCGTTCAAGTCCTACCAGCGGCAGGTGGTGGTCAATGCCCGTGCCATGGCCGCCGTGCTCCAGCGCCGCGGCTACCGCATCGTGTCCGGCGGCACCGACAACCATCTGATGCTGATCGACCTCTCAAACAAGCCCTATACCGGCAAGGAAGCGGACGTCGCACTCAGCGCCGCGTACATCACCGCCAACAAGAACTCGGTGCCCAACGACCCGCGCTCGCCCTTCGTGACCTCGGGGCTGCGCATCGGCACACCGGCCGTGACCACGCGCGGATTCGGTGCGGCGGAGTGCGAGGAACTGGCCGGTTGGCTGTGCGACGTACTCGATGCGCTGGAGGCCGGCAGCAGCGAGCAGGTGGCGGGGAGGATTCGGGAGCAGGTGGTGGCCTTGTGTCGGCGCCATCCCGTCTATCGGTAGGCGCTGCTGGATTTCGCAATGCCGCGTGCGGTAGCCGCGCCCCCAAAGAATGAGACGGCTACCGATCCCGATTGGTCGGAAATCCCGATCCACGTCCGTGGCAGGCTGACGCCTTGCCCCGCCGACTGACGTCGGCAGCATCCCCAGGCAGCCAAGATCTTCAAGGCTGTGGCGCGATCCGTCGCGCTGGTCGTTGTCCTGCTCGACGCCTCGGCGCGTCACTACCTCAACCCTCAAGGGATTTCCTCCCTTGCAGGGCGGACGTCCCTTGGTTGCCACAAGGAGTCCTCCCATGGATACCCAAGCCATCCGCGCACAGATGCCGACGCTCGTTCGCGGTCACTTGCCTTCCAACATCCGCCGCTTCAAGTTCAACATCTTCGATGGCCAGCCCAAGGTTTCGACGCTGGGCTTCCACATCGATCCCAAGCCGTTCGAGGGCAAGGTCATCGCCACCACCGACGAGGCCATCGTCGTCAAGACGGGGCGGGCCGAGTTTGCGGTGCTCGACCGGGCACTCGTGACCGAAGTGCCCGATGAGGGCGCCAAGGTGCAGGTAGAACCCTACGCCCGACGCCGCTTCGACGGCCTGCGCGCGGACACGCCCGAAGAGCAGACCGAGTTCACCGCCGACGGCAAGCCGTACACGGTGCAGCGGATCGTGCTCGGTTCCGCACCGGCGAAACTGCCGATCCCCGAGCCTCGCTGCCCCGAGTTGAAGGAGCTGATCCAGCAGATGGAGCAGTTGCCCGCTCCCGACGGCTTCCGGCGCATCACCCACCTGCTGGTGGATGCCGGCGCGCAGGGCTTCTCCTGGGTCGATCCGCTGCCCAAGGACATCATCGCGACGCCACCGGCCATTGGCTTCACGGTGGTCACGGCGAAGTTCCAGGGACGCGTCACCGTGCTGTACGAGCGCGGGCTCGATCTGTACGCGCTGGAACTGCACCGCGACGGCGAGCTCGTCGAACGGGTCGATGAGGTGTTTTTCGATGCGCTTGGCGAGACGCTGGAACGGTTGATCGACGACGGGAACTGGCGGCGCATCCGCGTGCAGTGCCTGTCGGGTCGCAAGGCTGTACGGCACTGACCTATCAGCAGCTTCCCGCCCTCGCGGCGGGAGGCCCTTCATTCCTTCACGTGGAAATCACTTCCCTGAGTACTTGGGCCAGTGGCACGGCAATCCGGGCAGGTCGAGGAAACTTCGACCTCCTGACAGTCGAGCGCGTGCCCGGCTCGGGCAATGCTGCGCAGCAAGGATTGCATGAGGGCCGAATCGTGAAGTTCGCTCACTCGCCCACAGTGCGGGCAGATCAGGAACAGGCCGGGAAGATCATGCGATTCGTGACGGCAGGCGACGAACTGGTTGATGCGTCCGATCTTGTGGACCAACCCCTGTTCGATCAGAAAATCCAATGCCCGATAAACCGTCGGCGGGGTCGCGTTGCTGCGCAGTTGCTTGATCTGGGCGAGCAGGTCATAGGCCTTCAGGCCATTCTCGTGCCGAAGGAGCAACTCTAGGACGTCGCGCCGTATCGGTGTCAACCGCGCGCCTCGCGCCGCGCAGTGGGCGGCTGCGCGGTCCAGAGGATCCTCGCTCTTGCTGGCTGCGCCCGGACACATGATGTTCATGCGAGCCATTCTAGGGGGGCGGGCTGGAATGTACAAATGCAATGTTATAACATTGCATTTGTACATTCCCTTTCTGGCTCATGTTCAAGAATCTCGAATCCTCGACCGCCGGCACAGCGGTAGCCACCGATGCCGCGCTTGCCGCCCTGCCGTTCGATCGGGACGGACTGATAGCCGTCGTCGCGCAGCAGTTCGACACCGGCGAAGTCTTGATGCTGGCCTGGATGAATCGCGCAGCACTGGAAGAGACCCTGACGACGGGACGCGCCTGTTACTGGTCGCGCTCGCGCAAGGCCCTGTGGCGCAAGGGTGAAACCTCGGGGTGCTCGCAGACGGTGAAGGAAGTGCGCCTGGACTGCGACGGCGACGCCGTCCTGCTCCTGGTCGACCAGCGCGACGGGGCCTGCCATACGGGCCGCCGCAGTTGCTTCTACCACCGGATCGACAAGAACCAGCTGGTCGTTCTGAGCGATCCGCCCCTGCGACATGGAGACACCCGATGACTGCGAACCCAGCCGACCGGCAACTGCCGGTGACGGTGCTGTCCGGCTTTCTCGGCGCCGGCAAGACGACCCTGCTCAATCACGTACTGAACAACCGGCAGGGCCTCAAGGTCGCCGTCATCGTCAATGACATGTCGGAAGTCAATATCGATGCCCGGCTGGTGGCCGAGGGCGGGGCGGAGCTGTCCCGGGCCGAAGAAAAAATGGTCGAGATGAGCAACGGCTGCATCTGTTGCACGCTGCGCGAGGACCTGCTGGTGGAAATCGCACGACTGGCCAAGGAGGGGCGCTTCGACTACCTCCTGATCGAGTCGACCGGGATTTCCGAGCCCCTGCCCGTGGCAGAGACCTTCACCTTCCGCGACGAGGACGGTACCAGCCTGTCCGACATCGCCCGCCTCGACACCATGGTGACGGTGGTCGACGCCTACAACTTTCTTGCGGATTACAGTTCGCAGGACTACATCGCGGACCGCGGGGAAAGCCTGGGGGAAGACGACCAGCGTCCCGTGGTCAGCCTGCTGATCGAGCAGGTCGAGTTCTGCGATGTCATCGTGCTCAACAAGACGGACCTCCTGCCACCAGGGGACATCGACCGGCTGGAAGCCATCCTGCGCTCGCTCAATCCCCGCGCACGGATCGTGCGCGCCGCGTTCGGCGCGGTGCCGCTCGATCGCATCCTGGATACCGGCCTGTTCGACTTCGAGCAGGCCGCCCAGGCGCCGGGCTGGCTCCAGGAACTGCGCGGCGAGCATGTGCCGGAGACGGAGGAGTACGGCATCTCCAGCTTCGTCTACCGGGCGCGCCGTCCTTTTCACCCTGGCCGCTTCCACGACCTGCTCAACGAGGACTGGCCCGGCGTGGTTCGCTCCAAGGGCTATTTCTGGCTCGCGACGCGCCCGGAGCTGGTGGGCAGTTGGTCGCAGGCGGGGCCGGTGATTCGCCACGAACTGGGCGGCATGTGGTGGGCGGCGGTGCCGAGGCAGCGCTGGCCGCAGGATGAGGATGGCCAGGCCACCATCCTCGCCCGTTGGGAAGAGCCTTTCGGCGATGCGCAGCAGGAGCTGGTGCTGATCGGCATCGGCATGGACGAAAAGGGCCTGCGCGAGCGGCTGGACGCCTGCCTGCTCGACGACACCGAGCTTGCGCTGGGTCCGCAAGGCTGGCGCCAGTTCGAGGATCCCTTCCCACGCTGGCTGATCGAGGCGGACGAGGAAGCGGCATGAAGGCCGAGCCGTTCACTCGCGCCGTAAGTGCCGCTTCACCGGCCGAAACCGCCGAGCGACCCGAGCGGAACCGGCCGGTGACGATTCGTCTGCACAACACCTTGCGCGGACAAAAGGAAGTCTTCGTGCCGCACGATCCGCAACGCGTCACGATGTACGTGTGCGGCCCCACGGTCTACAACTTCGTCCATATCGGCAATGCCCGGCCGGTGGTCGTGTTCGACGTGCTCTACCGCCTGCTCTCGCGGCATTACCCGCAGGTGGTCTACGCCCGCAACATCACCGACATCGACGACAAGATCAATGCCGCGGCGCAGGCCGCGGGCGAGCCGATCCGTGTGCTGGCCGAGCGCTTTGCCGCCGCCTATCGCGAGGACATGGCGGCGCTCCATGCGCTGCCGCCCGGCGTCGAGCCCTGGGCCACCGATCATGTGCCGCAGATCGTCGCCCTCGCGCAGCGACTGATCGAGCGCGGCCATGCGTATGTGGCCGAAGGACACGTGCTGTTCCATGTGCCCTCGCTTCCCGGATACGGCAAGCTCTCCGGCCGCCGGCGCGACGAGATGATCGCCGGCGCCCGTGTCGAGGTCGCGCCCTTCAAGCGCGACCCGGCGGATTTCGTCCTGTGGAAGCCGTCGACTGCGGAACAGCCGGGGTGGGACAGCCCCTGGGGTGTCGGTCGTCCGGGCTGGCACATCGAATGCACCGCGATGATCCACGCCCACCTCGGGCGCTCGATCGACATCCATGGCGGCGGCCAAGATCTGATCTTCCCCCACCACGAGAACGAGATCGCGCAGGGCGAAGGCGCCTATGGCGGCGAGTACTGCCGTTACTGGATCCACAACGGCTACGTCACGGTGGACGGCGAGAAGATGTCGAAGTCCCTCGGCAACTTCCACACCGTGCGCGATCTGCTGCAGCGCTATCCGGGCGAAGTCATCCGCTACGCCCTGCTGGCCGGCCACTACCGCAAGCCGCTCGATTTCTCGCTGGGCGCACTGGACCAGGCCCGCGCCGCGCTGGACCGCCTCTATGGCAGCCTGTCACCTTACGGTGATCGGCCGCGGCGAGTCACCGGCGCCCGTGCCCGGGACATCGAGGCCGCGCTGGCCGATGACCTCAACACCCCGCACGCGCTTGCCCGTCTGCACGAGACGGCTGCGGCCCTGCGCAAATGCACCGATCCCGCGGAACAAGAACAGCTGCTGGAGACGCTGCGCGACGGTGCGGAACTGCTCGGCCTGCTCCAGCAGTCCCCCAGCCAATGGCGGCAGCACACTGGGGAGGCGGGCGACGCACCCAGCGTGGAACGCATCGAAGCGCTGATTGCCGCGCGCAGCGCAGCCCGGGCGGCACGCGACTTCACGCGCGCCGACGCCCTGCGCCATGAACTGATCGCGCTCGGCGTCGGCATCGAGGACGGCGCCGCCGGCACCACGTGGCACCGCCTTGCCGTGCAGGCCACCGAATGAGGACCCTGCCCACCCGTGCGGTGCAGCTGCTGATCCGCCTCTACCAGCTCGGCATCAGCCCGCTGCTGGGGCCGCGCTGCCGCTTCTATCCGAGCTGCTCGCATTACGCCCAGGAGGCGATCGACACGCACGGCCTGCGGCGCGGCGGCTGGCTCGCCTTGCGCCGTCTGTCGCGTTGCCATCCCTGGCACCCGGGCGGGTTTGATCCGGTGCCGCCGGCCACAACGGACAGGCCAGACACAATCGACAAGAAAGAAGGACTAAAAGATGAAAACAAAACGTGATATCGCCAGTGCCTGCCTCATTGCCTTGGCGGTAGTCAGCAGTACCGCCAGGGGCCAGGCGCCGGATGCCGCACACCCCTCCAGGCCTGCTCCGGGACAGCTTGGGTCCGCAACGCTGCCGCCCGTCGTCGTTACCGCCACCACAACGGCGCGGGACGCCGCCAATGCGCCCGCCAGCGTCTCCGTCATCGACGGAGAAGGCCTGCGCAAGCGGCCCGTCAACGATCTTGCCGACGCGGTGCGAAACACCGTTGGCCTCGATCTCGAGAATCTGGGCATCGGCCGCCGCGGCATATCGATCCGCGGCATGAGCTCGGAGCACACGCTGTTGCTGATCGACGGGCAGCGCATCAATTCCTCCGCGTCGGCCATCGCCCACTCGGATTTCGAGCTGGGCTGGATGCCGACCGAAGCGATCGAACGCGTGGAAGTGGTGCGCGGCCCGATGTCCTCGCTGTACGGTTCCGAGGCCCTGGGTGGCGTGGTGAACCTCATCACCCGCTCGGCGACCGACCGCTGGCAGGGGTCGCTCAGCGGCCATGCACTGGTCAACGACCATGGTCTGGACGGGAACCAGCGCAAGGCCGGCTTCTATGTCGGCGGCCCGCTGGTTCCCGGCCGGCTGGGCCTGAACGTGTGGGGCGAGTACCGCCAGCGCGACGCCTTGCGCAGCGCCGACAACCGGGCGCTGAGCGCCCTCGACGAACAGCGCGCCACGGCGGGGCATGTCGGACTGACCTGGACGCCGGACGCCCGCCAGCGCATCGACCTGTCGATGACCGTCGGCAACGAGGACCAGGAAGGCTTCCGCAGCAGCAGCACAAGCCCCCTCTACAAGGTCGACAACGAGGTCCAGCGCCGCCGCTACGCGCTCTCCCACGCGGGCGATTGGGACTGGGGCACCAGTCGGCTGCGGCTGTACCGCAGTACACTGGACCGCAAGGTCTGGCGCAGCGACGGCGCCGACGCCACCGGCCCGAACCGCTTCGTCGACACCGTCCTCGACGGCCAGATGGGCTTCGCCGCCGGGGACTCACATACGTTGATGGTCGGCATCGAAACCCGACGCGAAAGCCTGGAGGACCCGAGCGTCAACCGCGCGGGCAAGGAGACGCTCACCCATTACGCGCTCTTCGCCCAGGATGAGATCCTGCTCGGCGAACGCTGGGAATTGGTGCTCGGCAGCCGCTTCGATCATCACGAGGATTTCGGCTGGGAAACCAGCCCCCGGGCCTATCTGCTGTTCCATCCCAGCGACACGCTGACCTTCAAGGCCGGCATGGGTAAGGGCTTCAAGGCCCCCACGCTCAAACAGCTCTCCCCCGAATTCGAATCCCGTGCCGCCATGGGCGGGCGCGGCATCATCCGTGGCAACCCGGACCTGCAGCCCGAAACCAACCGCTCTGTCGAGCTGGGTGCAGCATACGACCGAGGGAGCTGGTCGGCGAGCGCAACCCTGTTCCGCAACGACGTCCGCAACCTGATCGAGACCGTCCGGCAGCCAACCTGCTTCGAGCCCGGCCGGATCTGCCTCGACTACGAGAACGTCGCCGAGGTACGCCTGCAAGGGCTGGAACTGACTGCCGGCGCCGACCTGTCCGCACAGTGGCGGCTGGATGCCAACTACACCTACCTCGACGCGCGCAACCGCGCGGGCGACGAGCGCCTGGCAGACCGCTCCCGCCACCGCGCCAACCTGACGCTTGCCTGGGCGCCCCGGGCGCAACTTGCCACCCGCATGCGTGCCGAATACACCGGCGCCCAGTATCGTTCCGCAACGCTCGACGACCGCCCTGGCTACACCCTGCTGCACTGGTATGTGGATTACGACCTGGGCCGTGGCCTCAGCCTGCATGCCGGCATCGAAAACCTGACCGACAAGCGGCTCGCCAACGACGATGCCGGGGTATATGGCCGTGCGGACGAAGGGCGGCGCTACTTCGCCGGCCTGACGGCGAGGTTCTGATGCCGGGGCTGCGTCTCCTGCCTCTGCGCCGGGCAGCGACCGGTTGCCTGCTGCTCCTGCTGTCGAGCTGGGCTGCCGTGGCCGTCGCGACGGCGAACCCGGCGGTCCTGGTACTGCACAACAGCTTCGTCTCGACCGAGAAGTTCCAGCGCCTGCAGGGCTTCGCCACGCAGGAAGGCATGGATCTCCGGCACTTGAATGTCGAGAGAAGTCTGCCGGAGGCACTGCAAACGGCCGTCGAATCGGCCGCGCTCGTCGTGCTCGACGTACCGCGGCCCAATGACCGCGCGATGCTCACCCAGCATCTGGCACAACTGCCCCGGCACAACGCGCTGCGCCGCCTGACCATCGGCGGTGGCCGGCCCGCGTGGGAGAACCTGCCGCCACCCTACGCCGGCCCGCTGGCCGCACTGTACGCTGCCGGCGGCGAAGACGGTTTCCGCCGCTTCTTCGCGCTGGCCAAGGCGGTACATGAAGACCGCCAGCCGGACGCAAGCCTTCTGGAACCGCCGGCCCGGCTTCCTGCCGCCGGCTACTACCATCCGCAGGCGCCACAGGTCTTCACCAGCCTGGAGGCCTATCTGGGATGGCATTCGGCCCGCCCGCAGCCGGCGAACGCCAGGGGGCGCGTGGCCTTCCTGATGCACGCTGGCGCGGTCGCGGACATGCTGACCCGCGACATCGACGAACTGATCATGCGCAGCGAGGCGGCCGGCATCGTGCCGGTGGCGTTCTGGTCCGACGCTTCGGCACCGCAGGGGCTTGCCGGCGCGCTCGCCGGAGGCGAGGTCGACGCACTGGTCAACCTCACCCACATGCAGAACGGCGCCGCGCGGAGCCACGATTTTCTCGCGCTTGACGTTCCTGTGATCCAGACCCTGCGCTTTCGCGAAGGCGAAGCCGCCGACTGGCCCTCCGCGGTGAGTGGTGTGGCGCCGCGCACCACCGCCGTGTTCCTGGCCACGCCCGAAGGCTGGGGCATCAGCGACCCGGTCGTGCTCTCCGCCACCACCGCCGGCGTCGATGTCATGCTACCCGAGCAGGCCGACGCCCTGATCGGCAAGCTGAAGCAGCTCGTCGCACTGCGCCACACGCCAGCGGCCAACAAGAAGCTCGCGCTGATGTTCTGGAACTACCCGGCCGGTGAGAAAAACCTCGGGGCCTCGAACCTCAACATCCCACGCAGCATCGTCTCGATTCAGGCCGCGCTGTCGGCGCAGGGCTACGCCGTCGGCGAGCCGGTCAGCGAATCCCAGGTGATCGCCGCCGGGCAACGCCTTCTCGGCGCGGTGTATGGCAGCATACCGCTCGACACCCTGCTGGCCGAGGGCATGGCCGGGCTGTACCCGCTGGACGACTACGAGCGCTGGCTGGAAAGCCTGCCCCGCCAGCGGCAGCAGGAACTGCGCCACGCTGGCGCCCCTGGGCGGGATCGCGCAGTGCGCGAAATCGACGGCCGGCGCTACTTTGTCATCCCACGCTGGCAGCTCGGAAACCTGCTGGTCATGCCGCAGCTGCCGCGCCATGCCGACGCTCATGGCCACTACCACGACACGGCCAGCGCCCCCGACCACCACTACATGGCAGCCTACCTGTACCTGCGCCATCAGGAAGCCATGCACGCGCTGATCCACCTCGGCACCCATGGCACCCAGGAATGGCTCCCGGGCAAGGACCGGGGGCTGGCCGCCAGCGACTATCCCTGGCTGGCGGTAGGCGATCTGCCGGTGTTCTACCCCTACATCCAGGACAACGTCGGCGAAGCCATCCAGGCCAAACGGCGCGGCCGAGCGGTAACCGTCAGCCATCAGACCCCACCGTTCGCTCCGGCCGGGCTGTACGATCAATTGCGCGACCTGCACCACCTGATCCACGAATACGAACAACTCGATGAAGGCATGGTGCGCGAACAGGTCAGCGCGCAGATCCGCGCGGCCGCCATCGCGGCCCATCTTCACGCAGACCTGGGCTGGACGCCCGAGCGGGCGGAACAGGAGTTTTCGGGCTTCCTGCAGGCCGTGCACGACCAGCTGCACGAACTGGCGCGCACCGCAATGCCACTGGGACTGCACGCCTTCGGCCAGCCGGCGAGTGATGAGCACCGCGTCAGTACCATCGTGCAGCAGCTCGGCGAACCGTTCTACGCGGTGCTGGGCGTCGACCAGGAAGAGCTGTTCGTCACTGATCATTCCGAGCTTCCAGACAACCCGGCCTACCGAGCGGTACGACAGATGCTCGACCCGGAAGTCGTCACATCGCTGCCCGAGTCAGTTGCCGCCTTCAGCGAACGCGCCCGCGAACTCGAGCAGCGCCTGCGCGACACACAGGAGAACGAGGCGCTTCTGGCCGGCCTGGCCGGCCGTTTCGTGAAGCCTGGCGCCGGCGGCGACCCGATCCGCAACCCGGAAGTCGAAAGTGGCCGCAATCTGTATGCCTTCGAGGCCGACAAGATCCCCACGCGGGCCGCCTACGCGTCCGCCGCCACTGCCTACGCACAACTGGTGGAAGCCTTCCGCGCCGAACGGGGCGGCATGAGCGATGGCGAATGGCCGCAGAAGATCGCGTTCAGCCTGTGGTCGTCGGAAGCCATCCGCCACCTGGGTGTCACCGAAGCGCAGATCCTGCACGCGCTGGGCCTGCGGCCGGTGTGGGATGCAGGCGGCCGCGTCACGGAACTGGAGATCGTGCCCGCCACCGAACTGGGCCGGCCACGCAGCGACGTGGTGGTGCAGGTGACCGGCGTGTACCGTGACCAGTTCGACAGCTTCATGCGCCTGCTCGACGAAGCCCTGGCTCGCCTGGCCGAGCTGGACGAACCCGGCAACCCGATCGCCGCCAACAACCGCCGCATCGCCGCAGCGCTGCAGCAGCACGGCATGACGGCAGAGGCGGCCACCACAGCGGCGCGCTACCGCGTCTTCGGCAACGCACCGGGAGAGTACGGCACCGGCGTGCCACATCTCGCGCTGGCATCCACGGAATGGGACGACGATGCCGTGCTGGCCGAGCAGTTCCTCGCCAGCAGCCGCTACGCCTACGGCAAACAAGACTGGGGAACAGCGTCGGCGCAGGCCAACCTGCTGGCCGAACAACTACGCGGCACCCAGGTAGCGGTGATGGCGCGCTCCTCCAATGTCCACGGCGTGCTCTCCACGGACCACCCGTTCGAGTTCCTCGGCGGGCTGTCGGCGGCCATCCGCCTTCTCGACGGCAAGGCGCCGCAACTGCTGGTCTCCGACCTGCGCAGCCGCGAGGTGAGGACCACCGACCTGGCGCGCTTCCTGGCCGACGAAATGCGTGCGCGCTACCTCAACCCGCAGTGGATCGGCGCAATGCAGCAGGAGGGCTATGCGGGTACGCTGGAAGTGCTCAACGCCACCAACAACCTGTTCGGCTGGCAGGCCATGGATCCCGCCATCGTGCGCGCCGACCAGTGGCAGTCACTGTTCGACACCTATATCGATGACACCCGCGAACTGGGTACGCGCGAATGGTTCGAGCAGCACAACCCCACCGCGCAGGCGCAGATCCTGGAGCGCATGGCCGAAGCGATCCGCAAGGGCTACTGGGATGCGTCCGAAAACACCCGGCGCGCACTGGCGCAGCGCTGGCAGACCCTGGAACAGCAGTTCGGCGTCGATACCGGCGCTGCGCCCATGCGCCGCTTCATCGCCGACATGGCGCAGGGTTTCGGCCTGAGCAACACGCACGCGCCAAATGTCGAGACTGCCTCCATGCCAACTGCGGCACCGGACGCCCAGGCCCAGACCCAGACCGATCAAGCACAGGAGAGCGTGCAGGGCCAGGTGCTCGAAGCCGTCCAGGCGCCGGTGCAGAACGACTCCCGGCAGCACTGGGCACTCGCCCTGATGCTGCTGCTGGTCCTCGGCGGTGGCCTGCGGCAGGCCCTCGTCCGTCTCCCGAAACCCCGTACCTGAGAACCCGATGACCGCCTTTTCTGCAATCGAAACCCTGCTCTACGACGTATCGCGCGTGTTCCTTGCACCGGTGATGCTGTTGATCGCCGTCGCCCTGGCCTACGCGCTGGTGAGCTTCGGTGGCTTTGCGGTCGAAGCCTGGCAGCGCCGCCGTGGTATCCACCCGTGCGCATTGTCCGCTTTCGCCCAGGCACACGGCCGGACACTCGCCAGCGACGACTTGGAACTGTGGATCATGCGGCGGCTCGAGTGGCCGCGCATCGTCTCGCGCACCGCGCCCATGCTCGGCCTGATCGCCACCATGATCCCGATGGGGCCGGCGCTGCTCGCGCTGGGCAGCGGCAACGCGGGCGAAGTCGGACGCAACATGGTCGCCGCTTTCTCGGCGGTCATCCTGGCGCTCCTGGCGGCGAGCATCTGCTTCTTCATCCTGACCATCCGCCGGCGCTGGCTGCTGCAGGACCTGCGCGACCTGGAGCGGCAGCGGGAGGAACGGGACTGATGCGCTTCCTCCACGAAGACGACACCGACCCGATGCTCTCGGTGGTCAATCTGATCGACCTGTTCCTGGTCATCATCGGCATGCTGATGGTTGTCATCGCCCAGAACCCGCTCAACCCCTTCACCCAGAACAAGGTGGTGGTGGTCGAGAACCCCGGCGAGGCCGACATGCGCATCACCATCAAGGATGGCAAGGAGCTGACGCGCTACGAATCCAGCGGTGAAATGGGCGAGGGACAAGGCGCGCGTGCAGGGATCACCTACCGCCTCGACGACGGGAGAATGATCTATGTGCCGGAAAACTGAGCCCGTGCCCTCCGGCGCCATCCCCCACAACCACAAGGAGCCAAGACCGCTCGAAAAGCTCAAGTGCGGCGACGGCCCCTTCCATCAAGAGACTCTTCGATCCCCATGATCCGCAAGAACCCGCGCGGCGACCTGCCGCAGATCCACGAGTCGGCCTATGTCGACCAGACCGCCATCATCTGCGGCAAGGTCATCATCGAGGAAAACGTCTTCGTCGGCCCCTACGCGGTGATCCGCGCCGACGAGGTCAATGCCGACGGCGACCTCGAACCGATCCGCATTCGCGCCCACTCCAACATCCAGGACGGCGTCGTCATCCACTCCAAGTCCGGCGCACTGGTCGAGATCGGCGAACACACCTCGATCGCCCACCGCTCCATCGTCCATGGCCCCTGCGTGGTCGGCAACAACGTCTTCATCGGCTTCAACAGCGTCGTCTTCAACCGCCGCATCGGCGATGGCTGCGTCGTCCGCCACAACGCGGTGGTCGACGGCAAGGATCTTCCGCCGGGCTTCTATGTGTCCTCGACGCTGCGCATCGGCCCCAAAACTGACCTCGCCGCCATACCCCGCGTCAGCACCGAGGCCACGGAGTTTTCCGAAGACGTGGTGCGCACCAATCACGACCTTGTGCAGGGCTACAAGAAACTCCAGAACGAGTTCTGAACATGAGCACATTGCTGATCCGCAATGCCCGCCAGGTCAATGAAGACCGAATCGTCGATGGCGACCTGCTGGTTCGCCATGGGCGGATCGACAAGATCGCGCCGGGCATCGACACCACGGCCGACGAAGAGATCGACGCCGCCGGCCAGTGGCTGCTGCCCGGCATGATCGACGACCAGGTGCATTTCCGCGAGCCGGGCCTGACCCACAAGGGCTGCATTGCCAGCGAATCGGCCGCGGCGGTGGCCGGGGGCATCACCAGCTTCATGGACATGCCCAACACCCGGCCGCCGACGCTGTCGATGGCGGCGCTGGCCGACAAGAAAGTCATCGCCGCCCGCGACTCGCTGGCCAACTATGCCTTCCACTTCGGCGTCTCGAACGACAACCTTGACGCCGTCGCCGCCCTCGATCCGCGTGAAGTGGGCGGCATCAAGGTCTTCATGGGCGCATCCACGGGCAACATGCTGGTCGATGACCCGGCCGTGCTGGAACGCCTGTTCGCCTGTGCACCGACCATCCTGATCACGCATTGCGAAGACACGCCGTCGATCAAGATCAACGAGGAGCGATGGCGCAGAACCCACGGCGACGCGGTGCCGTTCTCGGCCCATCCGCTGATCCGCGAAGCCGAGGCCTGCTACAAGTCCTCCTCGCTTGCCGTATCGCTGGCCAAAAAGCACGGCACGCGGCTGCATGTGCTGCACATCTCGACCGCCCGCGAGCTCGAACTGTTCGAGAACAGGCCGCTGGCCGAGAAGCGCATCACCACCGAAGTCTGCGTCCACCATCTGTTCTTCGACGACCGCGACTACGCCCGGCTGGGCAGCCATCTCAAGTGCAATCCAGCGGTCAAAACCCAGGCCGACCGCGACGCCCTGCGCGCCGCCCTCAACACCCACCGCCTGGACGTCATCGGCACCGACCATGCACCGCACACCCTGCAGGAGAAGGCCGGCAGCTATTTCCAGGCGCCGTCTGGCCTGCCCGTCGTGCAGCACGCCTTGCCCGCCCTGATGGAACTGGTGCACGACGGCATCCTCGACCTGCCGACGCTGGTCGCCAAGACCAGCCACCGCGTCGCCGACCTGTTCGGCATCGTCGACCGCGGTTATCTGCGCGAAGGCTGGTGGGCCGACTTGGTGCTGATCGGCGACCGCGATCCGTGGGCGCCCGACGATCCCGTCCTCAGCCGCTGCGGCTGGTCGCCCTTCGCCGGCCGCCGCTTTCGCAGCCGGGTCGCGGCCACCGTCGTGTCCGGCCAGATCGCCTGGATCGACGGCGAACTGCGCCCGAGCTGTCGTGGCCGCCCCTTGGACTTCTTGCGTTGAGCGCCACGTACAACCACAGCAATTCTGGACTTTCCCCGATGAACGCTCCGCATCCCCTTCACGCCAGGACTTGCGCCGCCGTCGCTGACGATGCCCTCGGCCTGACCCGCATTTTCGAGCCGGAGATCCAACTCGCCCAGTGGCGCAGGACCCCGAACTCCGAGATTACCGGCTGGCTCGAGGCGCATGCCGACAGGCTTGGTAGCGGCCTGCGCCAGACCCTGTCGCCCGGTCAATCCCCCGACCTCGGCGGGCTACCCGCAGGCCCCGGGCGTGACGCGCTGGCCGA
Source organism: Rhodocyclaceae bacterium (assembly GCA_023383815.1). Classification (GTDB taxonomy): domain Bacteria; phylum Pseudomonadota; class Gammaproteobacteria; order Burkholderiales; family Rhodocyclaceae; genus JACOUN01. The sequence continues at coordinate 1,863 of JAHDYG010000035.1, read as the reverse complement.
GGACCTTGTACTGCTTGCCGAGATGCTCGGCGAACTGCTCGATGCGCCGAGCATCGGCTTGCGGCTGGAGGTCATCCGGCAGGCGATGTGCCCGCGTCTGCACGTCGACCGTGTCGGCATCCGCATGCTGTGCACCTACCGTGGTCCAGGCTCCGAATGGGTCGAGGACCAATTGGTCGATCGCCGCTTCCTCGGCGCCGGCTCCGGCGGCCTGCCGGACGAAACATCGGGCCTGCTGCGCCCGGGTCATGGTATCGAATCCATCCCGCCGTTCGCCGTTGCCCTGCTCAAGGGCAGCCTGTGGCAGGGCAACGCCGGACGCGGCATCGTGCATCGTTCCCCGGCGGTCGAGCGCCCACCGCGGGTGCTGGTGGCGCTGGATGCAGGATGGTGACCGCGAATGGCTGAGCTCCCCGGATTCATGACCGAACCCGCCGACGACCAGCGGGTACCGGTTCTGGTACTCACCGGCTTTCTCGGAGCAGGCAAGACCACGCTGCTCAACCGCTTGCTTCGCGATCCGTCGATGTCGCGCACCGCGGTGCTGATCAATGAGTTTGGCGAAGTGGCTGTCGACCATCACCTGGTCGACAAGGTCGACGACAGCATCGTCGTGCTCGATTCAGGCTGCATCTGCTGCAGCGTTCAGGGCGATCTGCTGCGCGCACTCAAGGATGTCTTCCAGCGTGGTGTGCGCCGCGAGAACGAGCCGGTCGAACGGGTGCTCATCGAGACCACTGGCCTCGCCGATCCGGCACCGATCATCCATACGCTGATGCAGGACTTCTTCGTGTCGGCCCGGTTTCGCTGTGACGGCGTAATCACGGCGGTCGACGTCACCCATGCTCCAACCCAACTCGACACTCACCGCGAGGCAGTGCGGCAGGTCGCGATGGCTGATCGCCTTCTGCTGACGAAGTGCGACCTTGCTGACGCGCCGGCGCGGGCGACGGTGGTAGAGCGCCTGCGTGTGTTCAACCCAGGGGCCCCGCTGGTCGAGGTTTTCGGCGGCGCCGTCGGAACCGAGGCACTCGATGCCTGCGGCATTTACGACCCGGGGAGCAAATCGCCCGACGTCGCGGTCTGGCTCGGCGAGGAAGCGGCACGGGCAAGGGCCGAGCGCACACCGGCCACCGCCGGCCCGACAGCCTGGCGCCGCCCGGGCACCGCACCGGCGACCAGAAGGCCCGCACGCCATGACGCTGATGTTCAGAGTTTCGTCCTCACGTTCGATCAACCGCTGGATTGGTTCGGCTTCAGCGAGGGCCTGTCGCTCTTGCTCCAGGTCTACGGCGATCGCCTCCTCCGCATCAAGGGTCTGCTCAACATCTCGGGCGATCCGCTGCCGCGCATCGTGCAGTGCGTGCAGCATGCGGCCTACCCGCCTGCGAGCCTGCCGGCGTGGCCCGAATCCGGGCCCTACGCCGACCGCCGCAGCAAGCTGGTGTTCATCGCGCACGGGTTGCCGCAAGGGGAAGTCGAGAGCATTCTCGGTAGCTTCTGCGGACAGGCGCCAGCGACCTCGGACCGTTGATAATTGTGCCTTGTGCGGTGCGGCTTCCCTGCACGACCGTCCACAAAGACAACCAACCGGTCTCCTCCCCAGCGTCTGCGACGACTCATCACGGAAGCTCGACCAATATGGGTATTCGCAAGTACCCATATCTGCTCGTCCGGATGCCGTCCTACCCGCACACTTCCCTGCATGTTCCGCTGCCCCCCGTCAGCAACATCCCCAGGCAGCCACGATCTTCAAGGCTGCGACGCGGTTCCGACCGCGTTGATCTCACCAGTTCGCACCGGCATCCGTGCGCGAACGGCCATCGGTTCTCGATGGCGATGCCACCAAGCTGTTCCATCAAC
>JAHDYG010000034.1 GCA_023383815.1 Rhodocyclaceae bacterium | reverse complement strand
CGTCCGACCCCTGCCTTCGGAGGGCAGTACTCTATCCAGCTGAGCTACGGGCGCGTGGAGATCGGGCCGCATTGCGCGGTCGATCAAGGCGCAGAAGGATATACCGGAACGGGCGCCAAGTCCATTGCAGTGCATAGCGCGGGAGCAGTACCGCTATAATCCGGGTTTCCGTACCGGCCAGCCAAGAGGATCCAGCATGTCGAAGCTCCGTCTTTCGCAATGTGCGCCGCGCCTGCGGGCGCTTCGTTCGCACCGTGTCGCACTGTTGGCCAGCGCGGTTCTCGCAGCGCTGCTGGCGGGCTGTGGCAAGGCGCCGCAGACCGATCCCGAGCGCACGGCAAGCGCCATCCAGCCGGTGGCACGGGTCGAGATCCAGGCGGCGACGGTCGAGGCCGGCAAGCGCAGCGGCGAAGAGGTCTACAAGAGCCTGTGCACGAGCTGCCACGCGGTCGGGGCACTGGAGGCACCACGCACGGGCAATGCCGAAGACTGGGCGCCGCGCCTGGCGAAGGGGCTGGAGGCGAACGTGGCCTCGGCGATCAACGGACTGGGCGTGATGCCACCGCGCGGCGGCGGTGCCGACCTGACCGATACCGAAGTCGAGCGTGCCGTCGTGTACCTGCTCAACCAGGCCGGCGGCAACTTCACGGAACCGCCGATCGAGTGATCGTCCGCGCGCGGCAAACGGCGCTCGTCATCGGGTGCCGCCGCGCTCGTCGAGCATTGCCATCAGGCGCGCCATCCGCGCACGACCTTCTTCCTTCGACACCGGGGCGTTGGCCTGTCCGCCGCTCACGCGCACGTCGTCACCCATCTCTGCAATGAAGCGCGAGGGTTCGCAGGGACGCCAGTCCTTGCCGGCCTTGCGCCGTTCGCACCAGCTGATCTGCAGGCTGCGCTGGGCGCGGGTGATGCCGACGTACATCAGGCGCCGCTCTTCGTCGACGCGCTCTTCGTCGATGCTCGACTGGTGCGGCAGCAAGCCCTCCTCGACGCCGATCAGGAACACATGCCTGAACTCCAGCCCCTTGGAGGCGTGCAGCGTTGCGAGCTGGACGCCGTCGAACTCGGGGTCGTCCTTGTCGAGCATCGAGATCAGGGCGATGGTCTGGGTGAGTTCGACCAGGTTCTTGCCGTCTTCATCGCCCTTGCGCCCCAGCCAGCCGACGAAATCGCGCACGTTGCTCCACTTCGACTCCGCCTCGCGCGGATCGTGATGCTCGAACAGCCACGCTTCGTAGCGCAAGGTAGCGAGAAAGTCTTCGAGCAGGACGTCGGCCGCCTCGCGCACGGCGCGTGTCTGCAGCTGATGGACGAAGGCGGTGAACTCACGCACGAGGTCGAGCTGGCGGGTGTTGAGATGCTCGCTCACCCCTTCCTCGAAGCTCGCCGCAAAGAGGCTCACATGGCGCGCGCCGGCGTAGCGGCCGAGCGCCTCCAGCGTGCCGGCGCCGATACCGCGGCGCGGCGTGGTGATCGCGCGGATGAAGGCGAGATCGTCGTCTTCGTTCACCATCAGCCGCAGCCAGGCGATCAGATCACGGATTTCGGCCTTGTCGAAGAAGGATTGCCCGCCCGAGAGCACGTAGGGAATCTTGTGATTGCGCAGGTGCTGCTCCAGGACCCGCGCCTGGTGATTGCCGCGGTAGAGGACCGCGTAGTCCGAGAATCGGGTGCGATGCTCGAACTTGTGCGCAGTGATCCGCATCGCGATCGATTCGGCCTCGTGCTCGGGGTCACGCATCGCCTGCGCGACGATCTGCTCGCCTGCACCGTGTTCGGACCACAGCTTCTTGTCGAAGAGCTTCTCGTTGTGCGCGATCAGGGTGTTGGCCGCGTGCAGGATGCGGGCCGAGGAGCGGTAGTTCTGCTCCAGCTTGATGACCCTGAGCTGCGGGTAATCCTCCTTCAGAAGCTTCAGGTTCTCGACGTCAGCACCCCGCCATGCGTAGATCGCCTGATCGTCGTCGCCGACCGCGGTGAAGGCCGCTCGCGTACCCGCAAGCTGGCGCAGCAGCCGGTATTGGGCGCGGTTGGTGTCCTGGTATTCGTCGACGAGCAGGTAGCGCAGGCGGTTCTGCCAGCGCTCGCGGACCGCCTCGTGCTGCTCGAAGAGCACGACCGGCAGGCCGATCAGATCGTCGAAATCAACCGCCTGATACGCCCGCAGCGTGCGCTCATACTCCGGATAGAGAAGTGCGGCGGTGCGCGCCAGTTCGCTGTCGGCAAGGACTGCAGCATCTTCGGGCGGCACGAGCGCGTTCTTCCAGGCCGAGATCTGCCACTGGAGCTGCTTCGCGATGCCGCGATCGGCATCGGCTGCGATGTCGGCGACGATCTGGACCGTATCGGCCGCATCAAGGATCGAGAACTTTGGCTTGAGGCCACACAGGGCGGCCTCCTGGCGGATGATCTTCATGCCCAGCGCATGAAACGTGCACACCGTCAGCCCGCCCGGCGACCGCCCGCCCATCAGCGCTGCAACCCGCTCCTGCATCTCCCTGGCGGCCTTGTTGGTAAAGGTGATCGCTGCGATGTTGCCCGGATGGATGCCACACTCGCCGATCAGCCAGGCAATCTTGTGCGTGATGACGCGGGTCTTGCCGCTGCCGGCGCCGGCCAGAACGAGGCTGGGGCCGTCGAGGTAGCGGATCGCCTCGCGCTGCGGGGCGTTGAGCTGGGCGGACATGGGGTCGGGGGCTCGGCGTTCGGAAAGGAGTTGCGCCGCTGCAACCATCCCGGTCGCACGCCTGCGTGCGTCGATTCTAACCGAATGCGCGCCCCGGCCACGACTTCGATCCAGCGCTTCCCATGGGCAGGAAAAGCTTTCAGAATGCCCCTCATGCCGCACGACCACCGATGACCGGACTCCGATGAACGTTCGCATCCTTTCTGCAGTTGCCGTGCTTGCGCTCGGCGCACTGGGGTTCTTCACCCTGTCCCAGAAGCCATCCGCCCCGGAGGTCGACTTCGTCACGCTGCAGGGCGAGCGCTTCGGGACCGCCACGCTGCGCGGCAAGGTCGTGCTCGTGAACTTCTGGGCCACGACCTGCACGACCTGCATCAAGGAGATGCCGCACTTGGTCGAGACCTACGAGCGCTTCGCCGCGCGCGGCTTCGAGACGATCGCCGTGGCGATGGACTACGACCCCCCGTCACAGGTCAAGGCCTATGCCGAGCGTGCCGCGCTGCCCTTCAAGGTCGCGCTCGACACGACCGGCGAGGTGGCGCGCGCCTTCGATGGCGTCCGCCTGACCCCAACCACGTTTCTTATAGACAAGCACGGCAAAATTGTGCACAAATACCTCGGCGAGCCGGATTTCGACAAACTGCACGCCTTGCTCGACAGGCTCCTCGGGGAGCCGGCCTGACCGCGGATCGATCCGCATTCCGGATGACGGTGACGTGTGGCTGCGCCACGGGTTGCCGCATCGCATGACCTGCCGCAGGAGTGGTCGAAGATGAGTACCAAACCGGAAGTTGAAGAGCGCGTCCTGACCGAAGAAGAGCTGCTCGCAATGCCGGCCCAGGACTACATGAATGCACAGCAACTGGAGTTCTTCCGCCAGATGCTGCTGCGCATGAAGGACGAGATGCTCGAAAACGGGCAATCGACGATCGCCCACCTGCAGGAAACCGAGGCCACGCCAGACGAGGCCGACCGCGCCACACAGGAAGAGGAACACGTGCTCGAGCAGCGCATCCGCGACCGCGAACGCAAGCAACTGCACAAGATCGACAGCGCGATCGACCGCATCACCAACGGCACCTATGGCTACTGCGAGGCTTCCGGCGAGCCGATCGGATTGCGCCGGCTGCTCGCGCGCCCGACCGCGACACTCAGCATCGAGGAGCAGGAGCGGCACGAGCGCGCCGAACGCATGTACCGCTGAACCGCGCTGTCGGCCGGCCTCAGCACTTCAGCGGCTGACGCCGGCCAGCCCCCACTGCACCGTCAGATCACGCCGGCGCCATGGGCCTGACGGTCGGCCCAGTAGCTGGAACGCACCATCGGCCCGCTGGCGACGTTGCGGAACCCCATCTTCAGTGCCTCGGTCTCGTACATGCGAAAGATGTCGGGATGCGGATAGCGCAGCACCGGAAGGTGACCACCGGAGGGCTGCAGGTACTGACCGATCGTAAGCATGTCGACGTCGTGCGCGCGCAAGTCGCGCAGCACCTCGAGGATCTCGTCATCCGTCTCGCCGAGACCGACCATCAACCCCGACTTGGTGGGAATTTCCGGATGACGCGCCTTGAATCGCTTGAGCAGCTCCAGCGAATACGCATAATCCGCCCCCGGGCGCGCCTGCCGGTACAGGCGGGGCACGGTCTCCAGGTTGTGGTTCAGGACATCAGGCGTGGCCTGATCGAAGATCTCCAGCGCAACGTCCATGCGCCCGCGGAAATCGGGCACCAGCACTTCGATGCGGGTCGCCGGTGAGGCGGCGCGCGTGGCGCGGATGCAGTCGACGAAGTGCTGCGCCCCGCCATCGCGCAGGTCATCGCGGTCGACGCTGGTGATCACGACGTACTGCAGGCGCATCGCCGCAATCGTGCGCGCCAGCTCGGCCGGCTCCTCGGGATTGAGCGGCTCGGGCCGGCCGTGACCGACGTCGCAGAACGGGCAGCGGCGCGTGCAGATGTCGCCCATGATCATGAACGTCGCGGTGCCCTTGCCGAAACATTCGTGGATGTTCGGGCACGAGGCTTCCTCGCAGACCGTGTGCAGCTTGTGGTCGCGCAGCGTCGCCTTGATCTCGTTGAAGCGCTCGGCCTCTTCGCCCGCTCCGAGGCGGATGCGGATCCACTCCGGCTTGCGCAGCCGTTCGGCCGGGACGATCTTGATGGGAATGCGTGCCGTCTTCGCGGCGCCACGCTCCTTGCGGGCGGGGTTTTCCATGATGGTTCTCTCTGGTTTCTCTGTGTGGGGCTTCATCCGGAAACCGGATGGCGCACCGGAAAAGCTTCGAGCTGGCGCACGAGGTGGCCGAGCAGATCCTCGCCAGCCGCCTCCACGCTCCGCTGCACGCTGAAGTCGGCAAGTTGCGCCGTCTTCAGGCCTTCGTAGCCGCAGGGATTGATGTCCGCGAAGGGACCCAGATCCATGTCGACGTTGAGCGACAGGCCATGATAACTGCAGCCGCGCCGCACACGAAGTCCGAGCGCGGCGATCTTGGCGTCGCCGACGTAGACACCCGGCGCCCCGGCACGACGTGCGGCGTCGATCCGGTATCCGGACAGGCAGTCGATCAGCGCCTGCTCCATCAGGCCCACCAGTTCGCGCACTTTCAGCGAACGCCGGTTCAGGTCGAGCAGCAGATAGGCCACGAGTTGCCCGGGTCCGTGATAGGTAATCTGCCCGCCCCGGTCGATGCGCACCAGCGGAATGCCACGCTCGCGCAACAGATGCTCGGGTTTGCCGGCCTGCCCGAGGGTGTACACCGGCGGATGCTGGAGCAGCCAGATTTCGTCCGGCGTGTGCGCATCGCGCCCAGCCGTGAACCGCTGCATCGCCTCCCAGGTCGGAACGTAGTCGCGCAACCCTGCGCGGCGCACGACCAGATCGGCGCCAGACGCACGGTCGGACATGCAGATCGATCCACCTTCCTTCACGCTACAGCACCACCTTGATCATCGGATGCGAACTGAGGGCACGGTAGAGCGCATCGAGCTGGGCCTGCGAGACCGCCCGCACGGTGCAGGTCAGCGCGAGGTAGTTGCCCTTGCTCGAAGGACGCATCTGCACGGTGGCGGCATCGAAGCCCGGATCGTGCTCGACGACGACCTCGACCACGGCCTGGGCGAAGCCATCGACCCGGGCTCCCATGATCTTGATCGGAAAATCGCATGGAAACTCGATCAGCGTTTCGCGCGGCAACTCAGCCATGGCTCGGCTCCTGTTTCACGCGGGACTCAGAGGTTCTTCACCCAGAGCGTCGCGGCATCCCAGAGCCGGCCGAAGAATCCCGCCACCGGGACCTCCTCGAGCGCAACCACCGGGTACTCGCCGACCAGATTGCCGTCGAGGCTCAGGCGCAGCGAGCCGATCTCCTGGCCCTTGCGGATCGGCGCGAGCACCGGCTGGCGGCTTGCAAGATCGGCCTGGATGCGTTCGGTCTGTCCCTTCGGCAGCGAGATCACGAAATCCTCCAGGAATCCGACCGGAACCTCGTTGAGCGTGCCCTTCCAGACCCGGAAGCGCGACAGATCCTGGCCTGCGGCATACAGCCGGACTGTGTCGTAGAACTGGAAACCGAAGTTCAGCAACTTGAGTGATTCCTGCGCGCGCACACTCTCCGACTCTGCTCCGAGCACGATCGAGATCAGGCGACGCGGCCCGCGCTGCGCGGTCGACACGAGGCAGTAGCCGGCCGCCTTGGTGTACCCGGTCTTCATTCCGTCGACGCTGGCATCGAGCCACAACAGTCGGTTGCGGTTCGGCTGGGTGATGCCGTTGTACGTGTATTCCTTCTTCGAGTACAGCGGATAGAACTCGGGATAATCCCGGATCAACGCCGAAGCGAGCAGCGCGAGGTCACCCGCGGTGGTGTACAGATTGTCATCGGGCAACCCGGAGCTGTTGGCAAAACGCGTGTTGCGCATCCCCAGCCGGTGCGCCTCCTCGTTCATCAGGTGGGCGAAGGCTTCCTCGGAACCGGCGATCAGCTCTGCCAGCGCAACGCAGGCATCGTTACCCGACTGGATGATCATGCCGTGGATGAGTTGCTCCACGGTCACCGGCCGACGCGGCTCGATGAACATGCGCGAACCGATCATGCGCCAGGCGGCTTCGGACACCGCGACCTCCTGGTCGAGGCGGATCTTGCCTGCCTTGAGTGCCGAGAATGTCACGTAGGCGGTCATCAGCTTGGTCAGCGAAGCCGGCTCGACGCGCTGATCCGGGTTGTGCGCGGTCAGGACCTGGCCCGTCCCGTGGTCGAGCAGCAGCCAGGCGTTGGCGGCCAGCGATGGGGGCGGGGGCGTCTGCGCGGAAACCTGGAAGGACAGGACGAGGCACAACAGAAAGATCAGAAAGCGCATGAGAAACGGATCCGGAGCGTGTGAAACGGTGAAAAGAAACAGGGGACGGACAGGGCTTGCGGAAGAAACTCCCGTGGTTGCCGGCGGCTGCGCCCGCCAGGTCCCGAAGGGGACCACCTGGCGGAGCAATTGGTTCAGCGAATCACGACAAAGGGTTGAAGATTGAAGAGCGCCCCGATCCGGGACGCCATGTCGCGCGCCTCATCGACCGAGGTGAATGGACCCAGCTGCAGGCGGTACCGCCCCCCCTCGTCATACAGATGCAAGCGGTCGGCGAGCAGCCCCATTTCGGCCCGGAAGCGATCCGCGAGGCCGTCCGCACCCGAGCGCGTCGAGAATGCTCCCAACTGCAGATACGCGCCAGCCTCGTTCCCTGAAGTGACGGACGCAACCGGCACAACAGGAGGGGTCGGTCGTGCGGGCGGCTGAACCTGACCCGGAGCAGGTCGCGCTTCCGACGGCTGTGCACCGGTTTCCGGCGCCAGCGGCACGATCGGTCGCGGCTCGGCCGGTGCACTGGCTACGATCGGCGCGCCCGGCTCGAGCGTTGCCGAAGATTCGGCCAGGATCTCGCCCGGCAGGATGGCCTCGACCTCAACCATCGCACTGCCAGCGTTGACGTACCCGAGACGATGAGCCGCCGCGTACGACAGATCGATCAGGCGCTCGCGCAGGAAGGGGCCGCGGTCGTTGACGCGCACCACGACCGAGCGCCCGTTCGCGACATTCGTCACCCTGACATAGCTGGGCAGCGGCAGCGTCGGGTGTGCGGCCGTCATCGCATACATGTCGTACGGTTCACCGATTGCAGTCGGCTTGCCGTGGAAGCGCCGCCCATACCAGCTCGCGTGCCCGCGCGCGCGATACGGCTGCAGCGAGGTCATCGGCACGAAACGCTGGCCGAGTGCGGAGTACGGACGCAGTGCAGGTCGATGCAGCGGTTCGATCCGCGGGCGTGCATCGGGAATCAGGTCGAGGTTGGCCGGCACGATCGCATCCGGCCCGTCATCCAGGTAGTACCCGCCACCGCGCTGCGACGCTGAGCCGCCGCCAACCGCAATGTCCGAATCTCCCGCACTCGCCCTCGGCGCCTTCGATCCACAGCCGCTCACCAGCAGGCACATTGCGAGCAAGGTCACGAAACCGGCCACGCCCGGCCAGGCACGCCAACGCCGCGAGCAACCGACAGGATGTCCGCTCACCGTCACTCCTTCGCAGCCTGCCGGCTGCGCTCGATGCTCATCAGCATTCCGATCCCGATGCACAGGGTCACCAGCGCCGTTCCTCCATAGCTCAGGAAGGGCAGCGGAACGCCGACCACCGGCAGGATCCCGCTGACCATACCCATGTTAACAAAAGCATAGGTGAAAATGATCATCGTGACCGCGCCTGCCAGAAGGCGCGAACCCAGAGTCGGCGCCCGGGCTGCGATCATGAAACCGCGCAGCAGCAAGAGGGCGTAGGCCGCGAGCAGCACCATGGCGCCGACCATACCGAACTCCTCGGCCAGCACGGAAAAGATGAAATCCGTATGGCGCTCGGGAATGAAGGCGAGATGGGTCTGGGTCCCCGCCATCCATCCCTTTCCGAAGAGCCCGCCCGAGCCGATCGCGATCGTCGACTGGATGATGTGAAAACCCTTGCCGAGCGGGTCCTGGGTCGGGTCGAGCAGCGTGCATACCCGCTGCTTCTGGTATTCACGCAGAACGTGCCAGTCGAAACCCGATTCGCACAGGATGTCGCCAAATCCTACGATCGCCGCCATTCCAGCGATGCTTACCAGTGCGACCGGAACGATCAGCTTCCATGACAGCCCCGCAAAGAACAGTACATAGGCACCGGCCGCGGCAACCAGCAGGCTGGTTCCGAGGTCCGGCTGCACGACGATCAGCCCGAGCGGGATCGCGAGAAGGATTCCGGCAACGATGAAATCGGCCGCCTGCAGCATGCCTTCGCGCTGCTGGAAGTACCAGGCAAGCATCAGCGGCAAGGCAATCTTCATCAGTTCGGACGGCTGGATTCTCGCAAACCCGAGGCTGAGCCAACGCTGCGCCCCCTTCGACGACTCCCCGAACACGAGAACCCCCACAAGCAGCACGACGCCTGCCAGATACAGGGGGACCGCACCCGCGAGCAGGCGCTTGGGAGGAACAAGCGCGACGGCCCACATTGCAAGCAGCGCGACCGCAAAATGCACGCGCTGCGTCGCGACACGTTCGGGCGATGCACTCATCATCAACACCCATGAATACCCGAGCAGTGCGACCAGGATCAGGAGCAACCAGGGATCGATTGGCCGCAGCAGCGCCCGCAGGACGCCAAGCGGGTGAATGCGCCATTCGTTCATCGCATCACCTCCCCGGGGTGCGCCGCGGCGGCGCGGCCTGTGTGACTGCAGCCCTTCATTGTTCGAGCTCCGCTGCGAGATCCTCGTCGATCTCCCCGGCCTCGGACTCGACCGGTTTGCCCAGCAGGTACCGGTCCATCACGACCCTTGCGACCGGCGCAGCCGACTGTGATCCGAACCCCCCATTCTCGACCAGCACCGCAATCGCGATCTTGGGATCGTCCGCCGGAGCGAAGCCGATGAACCACGAATGATCGCGCAGGCGCTCGCTGACCTTGCCCTCCTCGTACTTCTGTCCGCGCAGCGAGAACACCTGCGCCGTCCCGGTCTTGCCGCCCACATGATAGGGCGCGTCGGCAAACACACGCGCCGCCGTGCCAATGCGCGCCACGTCGACCATGGCGTTGCGCACCGCCATCACATGCTGTTCGCGCAGCGGCAGATAGGAAACCGGATGTGGCTCGATGACGCGGCGTGTGCCGTGGGTCGTGTCGACCACGTGGCGCACGACATGCGGACGGAACACGGCTCCCCCGTTGAGCATGGCGGCCAGCGCATTGGCCAACTGCAAGGGAGTATAGGCGTTGTATCCCTGCCCGATTCCGACCGACACCGTCTCGCCGCCATACCACTGCTGCTGCTCACGGCGCGAAAAGCGCGCCCGCTTCCAGTCCGGCGAAGGCAGTACGCCGCTCGCCTCGCCCGGAATGTCGACCCCGGTGCGGCTGCCGAATCCGAAAGGGCGCATGAAACCGGCGATCGCTTCGATCCCGAGATCGACCGCGAGCTGGTAGTAATAAGTGTTGCAGGAATGGACCAGAGAACGATGCAGGTCGACGTTGTGCTGGCAGTTCGACTTGCGATCCGGAAAGCGCAGCCCCGCATAGGAAAACACGCCCTGGTTGGAGAACCGCTGGTCGAGTGTGCGCTTGCCACTTTCCAGACCGGCCAGGGCCATGAACGGCTTGTACGTCGACCCGGGAGGGTAGGCGCTGTAGATCGCGCGATTGAGCATCGGGTGGTCGGGCGAATCGCTGAGCGCACGCCAGTCCGCGACCGAGATACCGTCGACGAAGAGATTCGGATCGAACGAAGGCGTGGACGCCAGCGCCAGGATTCCACCGCTGGCCGGCTCAATCGCGACGACCGCGCCGCGCCGTCCGCCAAGGGCTGCCTCAGCCGCCTGCTGCAGTTCGATATCGAGCGTCAGCTCAAGATCGCTCCCGGACTGGGCCGGTATGCTCGACAGCAGTCTGACCGCCCTGCCACCGGCATTGATCTCGACCTGCTCGACCCCCGTGGTACCGTGCAGCTCAGTCTCATAGCTCAGCTCCAGCCCGCTCTTGCCGATATAGTCGGACCCTCGATAGTTGGCCGACTCGCCGCGCTCTTCGATCCTCGCCAGATCGCGCTCGTTGATGCGGCCGATGTAGCCGATCACGTGAGCGGCCGACGGCCCCATCGGATAGTCGCGGAACAGGCGGGCGCGCACCTCGACTCCGGGCAGGCGATAGCTGCGCGCGACGATGCGTGCGACCTCCTCGTCGGAAAGATGTGTGCGCACCGGAACGCTCTCGAAATACTTGCTCTCCTTGAGCAGACGGCGAAAGCGCTTGCGGTCGCGATCCTCGATCGTGACAATCGCTGCCAGATCGTCGATCGTCCGCTCCGGATCACGGACCCGCGACGGATTGATCTCCAGCGTGAAGGCAGAGTAGTTGCGCGCCAGAAGCCGCCCGTTGCGATCGTAGATCACCCCACGCTGCGGCACGACCGGCAGGACCGCGATCCGGTTGCCTTCGGCACGGGCGTGAAAGTAGTCGTGGCGTGCGACCTGCAAGAGGTAGAAGCGCGCACCGAGCAGCCCCAGGCACAGGAAGACAAACAGCACCGCGACGATGATGCGGTTGCGAAACCCTGCCAGATCTTCCGCGGGACTCCGGTACTGGTTCATGCCCGGCCCTAGATCGGACGGTTCTCGTCGCGGTCGACCGGACGGTATTGCGGCAGCAGCAGCAGCACGCTGAGCGGCAACCAGAGCAACGCCCCGCTGAAACTCGACAGGAAGTACCACCAGCCGGGAAACTCTCCGCCGCCGACAAGACGCACGACCACCATGATGCCCTGCGTCAGCAGCAGCATCGGCAGCACATGCAGGGCCTGCTGCAGTACCGGAAACCACAGCACACGCCGCGATACGGACGTCGCCAGATAGGCGAGCACTACATAAGCGAGCGCGAACTGGCCCATCGCCGCACCGTGCCCGATGTCGACCAGGATGCCGAACACGAAGGCCGTTCCCATGCCGACCCGCATCGGCTCGCGCACACACCAGAACGCCAGCACGACCGCAACCCAGTCGGGCACTCCCGGCAGGCGCCCGGTCGGGATGTAGCTCAGCGTGAGTGCGATCACGAGCGTGAGATAGACGAACCAGGTCTGTGCCGGCAGCAGGATGCGATTGGATCGATGCGTCGGTTGCATGACCTACCCGCCCCTCCCGGTCGAGGGCGCACGTCCTTCGCCCTCCTTGAGTTCGGTCGCCGGATCGGGACGCGGAGCGCGCGGCGCCTCCGGCCCGAGCACGAGCACCTGGACCGTCCGCTCGACCTGGGCGACGGTCTCGGCAAACACCTTGTGAAAGGCTTCCCCTTCGGAATCGACCGAAATGACCTGAGCGACCGGCAGACCCGCAAGGAAGATTCCGTCGAGCCCGGAGGTGACCAGCCGGTCGCCCACCCGGATGTCGGCATCGGTGCCGACAAAGCGCATTTCCATGCGGTTTCCGGCGCTGCCGACGAGGATGCCGCGCACCCCGTTGCGCGCAACCTTGACGTGCACCGCCTGCTCCTTGTCGGTGAGCAGCGTCACTTCAGACTGCACCGGATACACCCTCGTCACCTGGCCGATCATCCCTCGCGCATCGACCACCGCCAATCCGGCGGTCACGCCGTGGCGCACGCCCTTGTCGAGGATGACCTTGCGTGCAAACGGGTCGGGCGCATCGTACAGGATCTCTGCCGCGACGCTGTGCACGGCAGTCGTCTGCGCCATTGCCAGGAGGCGTCTCAGCTCATGGTTCTCCCGTTCGAGCTGCTCGAAGCGCAGCAGGCGCTGGGCAGCCTGAACCTGCGCCCGGCGCAGTTCGGCATTCTCGAGCTGCACGTCGACCAGGGTTGCGAAGTACACCGTCGCATTGCGGATGAAGTCGGCCGGTGCCGCAGCGACCAGTTGCAGCGGATGCGTGACCACCGAGAGTGCCTGACGCACGATCTCCAGATAGCGGAACCGCAGGTCGACGACCAGCATCACCAGACACACGGCAACGAACACCAGCAGGCGCGCCAGCGGCGTGGGGCCGCGCTTGAAGATCGGTGGGGCTTGATGACCGGCCAGAGACATCGTCATGCGCGCGTCACGTGCACCGACTGCGCACGGGCCGGCGCGCCAGCCCGCTGCTCATGCTTACTCGGAGGCGAAGATGGAACTGAGGGAGTCCATCTTCTCGAGCGCCATCCCGCACCCGCGCGCGACGCAGGTCAAGGGTTCGTCGGCAACAATGACGGGCAGCCCCGTCTCCTCCATCAGCAGGCGGTCGAGATCACGCAGCAGGGCCCCTCCACCGGTCAACACCATGCCGCGCTCGGCGATGTCGGCACCCAGCTCCGGGGGGGTCTGTTCGAGCGCGATCTTGACCGCGGAGACGATCTGGTTCAACGGCTCGGTCACGGCTTCCAGGATCTCGTTGCTCGAAATCGTGAAGCTGCGCGGAATGCCTTCGGCGAGGTTGCGTCCCTTGACTTCCAGCTCGCGCACCTCGGAGCCCGGGAAGGCCGAGCCGATCCCCTTCTTGATGTTCTCGGCGGTCGTGTCACCGATCAGCATGCCGTAGTTGCGGCGGATGTAATTGATGATCGACTCGTCGAACTTGTCGCCACCGACCCGCACCGAACCGCTATAGACCATGCCGCCGAGCGAGATCACGCCCACTTCGGTGGTCCCGCCACCGACATCGACGACCATCGAGCCGGTCGCATCGGACACCGGCAGTCCGGCACCGATCGCCGCGGCCATCGGCTCCTCGATCAGGAACACCTGGCTCGCGCCGGCAGCAAGCGCGGCGTCACGGATCGCGCGGCGCTCGACCTGCGTCGAACCGCAGGGCACGCAGATGATGATGCGCGGGCTGGGAGAGAACATCCGCGAGTCGTGCACCTTCTTGATGAACTGCTTGATCATCTGCTCGGTGACGACGAAGTCCGCGATCACGCCGTCCTTCATTGGACGGATCGCATTGATGTTGCCCGGCGTCTTGCCGAGCATCTGCTTGGCCGCCGCACCAACGGCCTGGATCGTGCGTTTGGCGTTTGGCCCGCCCTCGGTCCGGATCGCGACGACCGACGGCTCGTCGAGCACGATACCCTTGCCCCGGACGTAGATCAGCGTATTGGCGGTACCGAGATCGATCGCGAGATCGCTGGAAAAATAGGAGCGCAGAAAACCAAACATGGAAGATCCCGAAACCGGTGGAGAGTAGCCCTGTCCGAGCCGATTCAACCCGCCCGAACAGGCGGAAACGATTATGATAACCTACAAATCTTTACGGATTGAACCGCATTTGTAAACGTATGTCGCTCTCCAACGAACAGGTTCTGCGCGTCGCCTCGCTTGCGCGAATCGAACTCACCGCCGGGGAGGCCGGGGACACCCTCGCCAAGCTCAACGGCATCCTCGGGCTGATCGAGCAGATGCAGGCGATCGACACCAGCGGCGTTGCTCCAATGAGCCATCCCCAGGAGCTCTCGCAGCGGCTGCGCGAGGACGCGGTGACCGAACCGGATCGTCGGGACGACTACCAGAAGACCGCACCGGCCGTCGAGAACGGGCTCTACCTCGTTCCCAAGGTCATCGAGTAGCCTCCCTTCGCGTGCGGTGCGTCCCCGCTGGAGCCCGCCCCGTGATTCCAGACTGATTTCCCATGATCCATGCCAGCCTGACCGAACTGCGCGCCGCGCTCGACACGCAAAGGATTTCGAGCGTCGAGCTCGCGACGCTCTTTCTCGACCGGATCGAACGTCACGACCCGGCCCTGAACGCCTTCATCACCGTCGATCGCGAGCGCGCACTCGCCGAAGCTGCGAATGCGGACGCGCGCATCGCCACCGGCGAGAGCGGACCCTTGACAGGCATCCCGCTCGCTCACAAGGACGTTTTCTGCACCGAAGGAGTGCTCACCACCTGCGGCTCGAAGATGCTGTCGAACTTCGTCAGCCCCTACGATGCACACGTCGTCAGCCGGTTGAAGGCGGCCGGCGCGGTGACGCTGGGCAAGACCAACATGGACGAGTTCGCGATGGGCTCGTCGAACGAGAATTCGCACTATGGACCGGTCCGCAACCCATGGGATCCGGCGCGGGTTCCCGGCGGCTCGTCGGGCGGCTCGGCTGCCGCGGTAGCGGCACGCCTCGTACCGATGGCGACCGGCACCGATACCGGGGGTTCGGTACGCCAGCCCGCGGCGCTGTGCGGCGTGACCGGCATCAAGCCGACCTACGGCGTCGTCAGCCGCTACGGCATGATTGCGTATGCATCATCGCTTGACCAGGGTGGCGCCTTCGGTGCCACGGCCGCCGACTGCGGCATGCTGTTGAACGCTATGTCAGGCTTCGATCCGCGCGATTCGACCAGCCTGGACCGGCCGGCCGAGGACGTGCTGCGCGAGGCCCGCAGGGAGGCAGGCACGACCGGCCCGCTGGCGGGGCTGCGTATCGGTCTGCCCCGCGAGTTCTTCGCCGAGGGCATGGCCGACGACGTGCGCGCCGCGACAGAGGCCGCGCTGACCCATTACCGTTCGCTCGGTGCGCAGACTGTCGAAGTCACCCTGCCCAACGCCCGGCTGGCGATCCCGGCCTACTATGTGATCGCCATGGCCGAAGCCTCGAGCAACCTGTCGCGCTTCGACGGGGTGCGTTACGGCCACCGCGCCGAGCACTACGCCGATCTCGACGACCTGTACCGCAAGAGCCGCGCCGAGGGTTTCGGTGCCGAGGTCAAGCGCCGTATCCTGGTCGGCACCTACGTGCTGTCGCACGGCTACTACGACGCCTACTACCTTCAGGCGCAGAAACTTCGCCGGCTCATCGCCGAAGATTTCCGGTCCGCGTTCGATCAATGCGACGTGATCGCCGGACCGACCAGCCCGACCACGGCCTGGGCGATCGGTGCAAAGACGGACGATCCGGTCCAGATGTATCTGTCGGACATCTACACCATCGCTGTCAACCTGGCCGGCCTGCCGGCGCTCTCCCACCCCTGCGGTTTCGGCGCGGACGGGCTTCCGGTCGGCCTGCAGCTGATCGGAAACTACTTCTCCGAGGCCAGACTGCTGAACGTCGCCCACCGCTACCAGCAGTCCACCGACTGGCACCTGCAGCGCCCCGCACTGGCGGGCGAAGAATCAGGATCCGCGCGATGAGCAGAAATGATTGGGAAGTGGTCATCGGACTGGAGGTCCATGCCCAGCTCACCACCGCCTCCAAGATCTTTTCCGGCGCCTCGACCGCCTTCGGTGCCGAGCCCAACCGTCAGGCCTGCGCAGTCGACCTCGCGCTGCCCGGAGTGCTGCCGGTGCTCAACCGCGGCGCAGTCGAGCGCGCGATCCGCTTCGGCCTTGCGATCGGCGCCACGGTCGCGCCGAGGAGCGTGTTCGCGCGCAAGAACTACTTCTACCCCGATCTCCCGAAAGGCTATCAGATCAGCCAGTTCGAGCTGCCGGTCGTGCAGGGCGGCACGATCACGATCCGGGTCGGAGAAGGCGAGAAGAGCTATGAGAAACGCGTCAACCTGACCCGCGCCCACCTGGAGGAAGACGCCGGCAAGAGCCTCCACGAGGATTTCCACGGCATGAGCGGGATCGACCTGAACCGGGCCGGAACGCCGTTGCTGGAGATCGTCTCGGAACCCGACATGCGCTCGTCGGCCGAGGCGGTCGCGTACGCGCGGGCGCTGCACGCACTCGTGCGCTGGATCGAGATCTGCGACGGCAACATGCAGGAAGGCTCGTTCCGCTGCGACGCGAACGTGTCGGTGCGCCGCCCCGGTGCGCCACTGGGGACGCGGCGCGAGATCAAGAACCTGAACTCCTTCCGCTTCCTGCAGCAGGCGATCGACTACGAAGTGCAATGGCAGATCGACACGCTCGAAGACGGCGGCACGATCCGGCAGGCAACGGTGCTGTTCGACCCCGATACGGGCGAGACGCGGGTGATGCGCACCAAGGAAGATGCCCACGACTATCGCTACTTTCCCGATCCCGACCTGCTGCCGCTGGAGATTCCGGCCGAGTGGCTCGAGCGGGTCGCAGGCGAGATGCCGGAGCTTCCGGCGGCAATGCGTCAGCGCTTCATCGACGAATTCGCATTGTCGGACTACGACGCGGCAACCCTCACCGCTTCGCGCGAGATGGCCGCCTATTTCCAGTCCACCGTCGATGCCGCCGGGATGGCACTCGCCAAACCCTGCGCAAACTGGGTGATGGGGGATCTGGCGGCACGGCTGAACAAGGCGGGGCTCGAAATCGCCGACGCCCCGGTCGGCCCGCAGCAGCTCGCACGCCTGGTCACGCGCATCGCCGACAACACCCTCTCCAACAACATCGGGAAGAAGGTGTTCGAAGCCCTCTGGAACGGTGACGGCGGCCCGTCGGCCGATGCGGTCGACACCATCATCGAGACGCAGGGGCTCAAGCAGGTGACCGACAGCGGCGCAATCGAATCGATCATCGACGAAGTGATCGCCGCCAACCAGAAGTCGGTCGAGGAATTCCGCTCGGGCAAGGAGAAGGCTTTCAACGCCATCGTCGGGCAGGTCATGAAAGCCAGTCGCGGCAAGGCCAATCCAGCCCAGGTCAACGAGATTCTCCGCCGCAAGCTCGGCGGCTGAATCGATTCCGGCAACCCCACCAGGAGATCTCACGATGCACTTTCCACGCCCGCTCGTCCTTGGCCTCACCCTCGTCGCCGGCACCGCCATCGCTCAGTCGAACCTGCCCCCCGACATGCCGAAGCGCAAACCCGGGCTGTGGGAGATGAAGACCTCGATGGCCGAGATGGGCGGCATGGGCATGACGATGCAGACCTGCATCGACGACACGATCGAAGACCTGATCGCCCAGCAGCCGGAAGCGGACGAAACGTGCGAGGAACAAAGCTACCGCAAGGAAGGCAACCGCTTCCATTTCGAGGCCAAATGCAAGGCCGACGCTTCGACAGCGCACGTGAAGGGGATCTTCAGCGGGGATTTCTCCACCCACTACCAGGGCGAGATCCACACCACCTATACCCCCCCGCTGCACGGCATGGCGAGCTCGACGATGAAGATGGAAGCACGCTGGCTCAGCGCCTGCAAGCCGGGGCAGAAACCGGGCGACGTGATGATGATGGGCATGCCGGGCATGGGTACGATCAACATCGAAGAAATGATGAAGAACCTGCCCAAGCAGGAGCGCTGAACGCGGGAATTCGCGCCCGACCCCTTGCACGGAGAGCGCCGATGTGCCAGTTGCTCGGAATGAACTGCAATGTGCCGACCGACATCTGCTTTTCGTTCACCGGCTTCCAGGCCCGGGGCGGACTGACGGATCACCATCGGGACGGATGGGGAATCGCGTTCTTCGAGGGTCGCGGAGTGCGGCTGTTCCTCGACCCGCAGCCAAGCGCCAGCTCGCCGGTCGCCGAGCTGGTGCGCAACTATCCGATCCGCTCGCTCAATGTCATCGCCCACATCCGCAAGGCCACGCAAGGGGACATCGGGCTGGAAAACACCCACCCGTTCCAGCGCGAGCTGTGGGGGCGCTACTGGATCTTCGCCCACAACGGCAATCTGAAGGACTATGCCCCGACACTGGATGGTCGCTTTCTTCCGGTCGGCAGCACCGATTCCGAACGCGCCTTCTGCGACATCCTGCAAACCCTCGCCGCACGCCATCCGGAAGGAGCCCCCGGCCCCGAACGGCTCAAGGAAGAGCTTCGCGAACTGGCGGTCCGGATCAGTCGCCACGGAGAGTTCAATTTCCTGCTCTCCGACGGGGAAACCCTCTTTGCCCATTGCTCGAGCCGTCTCGCCTACATCGTGCGCCAGGCTCCGTTCGCGCTGGCTCATCTGTCCGACCAGGATGTCAGCGTCGACTTCACTGAACTCACGACCCCTCACGACCGTGTCGCGGTCATCGCCACCCAACCGCTCACCGACAACGAACGCTGGACGATCATTCCGCCCGGGACCCTGCTGGGGTTCCACAATGGCGCACCCGGATCGAACGGTCCGGTGCGCACCCTGCCGCACGGCGAGCCCTGCTGACCGTCCGTCGGACGGCTCCCGGCACCCGAGGCTCCGACCCTTTCGCATCCCGCGGCGAACGACTACACTCCTTGCACAATGCATGGATCCTTGCCGTGATGAGCGAAGCCGTCGATTGCCCGCTATGCGATGCACGAGGAGAGCACGTCCTGTGGCGTGACCGGCATTGCCGGGTGGTTTTCATACCCGACCCGGATTACCCGGGCTATTGCCGCGTCATCTGGAATGACCATATCGTGGAACTGAGTGATCTCATTCCCGAAGAACGTACCTGGCTGCTCGAAGTGGTTTGCGCGACGGAAACCGCATTGCGCGAGCTGATGCGCCCGGACAAGATCAATCTCGCGAGTCTGGGCAACCAGGTTCCCCATCTGCACTGGCACGTGATCCCGCGCCATCGTGACGATGCCCATTTTCCTCAGCCGATCTGGGGTACCCGCCAGCGCGAAGGGAGAATACGCCCGGGCCCCGAGCCCGATCAGATCGCCGTCAGGCTGGCACAGCTGAACGACCGAGGAGGCGAGCGACGCCCATGACGACCCCCCCGACCGCAGCTGCCTGCCTGGACGCACTCACGCACCTCAACCCGCTCAATGTCAACGAAACCCATGCCACACTGAGCAGTATGCTCGACGGTCTGCAGCGAAGTGACCCGCCCCCCGTCGAACATCTCCAGGTACTGGAAGCTGCGCGTCTTCCTCTTGAGCTGGTGCAGGAGGAACTCGCGAAGCGATACGCCGCGCACCCACTCCCACCCGACAGTACCGAGAACAGGACGCTGCATCAGGTCGTCGAACTGTGGCAGTTGATGCGAAAGTCCTACATTTCCGTCGCCCATCGCGGCGATCTGGTTCCGGCGCTGGACGACCAGCGCGCCCTCCTCGCCCAACGCCGCATCGCCTACGCTTCACTGTCGATCTGGGAGTACTACCGTGCACACCGGATGGTCCCGCAAGGTCTGTGGCGGGAAGTCCATCACAGTTACGCGATCGCCGAGCGGCAGGGCGTCGCGGCACTACGGGCGCCCGACCCGCTGGTCAGCACCTGGAATGCGCAAAGCGCCGCGGAGGCGTTCATCGCAGCCTTGCTCGTAGAACTGGCCAATCCCTATGGACGCAGCAAGCGTGAATTCGACTGGATCTGTCGCTGGGCCCGGCATTTCGCACCCTACTGCGAACTGATCCGCGGTAGCGAAGGGGCCAAGGAGACCGCGTACGGACTCGATCTGTCGTCCGACCATGGATTGCGTCCGGTCGCTGCGCTGGATGCCGCAAGCGCGAGCTTCCGTCGATTCGATGGCAGCCGGCTCGCCGAGCACATGCGTGAAGCGATGGCGCGCTTTCGCCAGGGTGCGAACCCCTCCGAGCTGGGCCTGGGGGAAGACTGCTCGGTCGATGCCGCAGCCAAACTGCTCGTCTCGCTGTATCGCCCATGGGGACTAGGTTCGGTCGGACGTCGGTTTCGCCGTCGCAGTTCGCACGGCAAGGTGGAGCTGACGGGAAACTGGGATGCGATCGGCTTTCACATTCTGGGCAGACCATTCGAACAGCCGCACAAGCCGGCACAGACGCACAGCTTGCGCAGCGACATGCGCCTCCTGACCTTCGGCGAGGCCGTCGAGGAGATTCCGGCAGACGAAACCGCCGAACATCGGGAGACACGTGCCCGAAAGCTGGGCTTCGGGTGCGAGAAATGGAACCTTCTCGACCAGTCGGTCGGCGGCTTCAGGCTCGGACAGAAGCCAACCCGGGAACGCCTTGCACACCAGCAACTGGTCGGCGTCCGGCCACCCGACAGCGAGCGCTTCCTGATCGGCCAGGTGAGCTGGCTGCTGTACCGGGATGACGGGACGATGGAGGCTGGAATCAGCCTGCTCGACGGACTGCCCGAGGCGATTGCCGTACGCCCCGCCCAGATCGGCGCGGCAGCAGCGCTCTACGAACAGGGATTCTTCCTGCCCGAAGTGGCTGCACTGGGCAAGGCCGCGTCACTGGTGCTGCCGGGAGGGTGGTTCAGGCCGGAGCGGATCGTCGAGATCCGCGAGCAGGGCGGGGTCAGATCGTTGCGGCTGAAGAACCTGCTGCTGCGAGGGACGAACTTCGACCAGATCAGCTTCGAGGCGGTGTCCGGCTCCGTCTGAGGCGACTGCCCGGAAAGACGATCGAGAACCGGCTTCCTCGGCCTGGTTCACTCTCGATCGAGAGCACCGCCTGATGACGTGAGGCGATGTGCTTGACGATCGCGAGTCCGAGACCGGTCCCGCCCGTCTCGCGTGAACGCCCCCGATCCACCCGGAAGAAGCGTTCGGTCAGGCGCCCGATATGGGCCGGATCGATCCCGATCCCGTTGTCTTCGACTGCAAACTCGGCACCGCTGGCCGAGCGCTTCCAGACGATGCGGATCCGTCCTCCCGAGGGGGTGTAGCGCACGGCGTTGCTCGCGAGATTGGCAAAAGCCGAGTGCAGTTCCTTTTCGCTGCCAAGGATGAGATCGCCCTCATCACGGGCATCGAGATCGAGCTCGACCGAATGACGCCCCGCCGACAGCAGCGTCGCCTCTTCAGCGACCTTGCGGACCAGCGCATGGACATCTACCCGCTCCTCGGTTGGCGCTGGCGCGCCGGTCTCGAGCGCAGACAACGCCAGCAGATCCTCGATGAGGCGTTGCATACGCGTTGACTGCTCCAGTGCCATCTGCAGGAAGCGCCTCACGTCTTCACGCTCCAGGTCGTCGAGCCCGTCCATCACGGTCTCGACGAATCCGCTGACCACGGTGAGCGGAGTGCGCAACTCGTGGGACACATTGGCAATGAAGTCGCGACGCATCGTCTCCAGCTTCTCGAGCTGGCTGATGTCACGCGAAATCAGCATCTTCTGGCCGTTGCCAAACGGAATCAGCTCGATCTGGAGCTTGAGTGCGGGTCGGCGCGGCGAGGGAATCACCAAGGGTTCCCCGCTCTCGCCCGTCTCCAGGTGGCGAGCCAGGTCGGGACTGCGCACGAGCCCGGCCAGAGCCACCCCTACATCATGAAGATGATCGAGCCCGAAGTGCTCCTCGGCCCTCTGGTTGAGCCATTCGATCGTATCGCGCTCGGAAAGATAGATGATGCCGTCCGGCATCGCGTGGCTCGCGTCGCGGAAACGGTCAAGGACGTCGGCCAGCCGCAACCGCTCCTCGTCCGCA
This sequence comes from Rhodocyclaceae bacterium, assembly GCA_023383815.1. Lineage (GTDB taxonomy): Bacteria > Pseudomonadota > Gammaproteobacteria > Burkholderiales > Rhodocyclaceae > JACOUN01. Next base: position 6,158 of record JAHDYG010000034.1, on the reverse strand, counting down.
GCACGCGCGCGCCTCGCCAGTCGCTGGAAAACCGGACCCCAGACGCCACGGACTGGTGGGAGGGCCTGTTCGTCGTCCCCCTCCGACCAGTTCGCAAGACGCTGCAGACAGGCGGCGTGATACCCCACGAGCCCAAGCAATCCGGCCAGCAGCGCAATGGCTGCCACGGTTGCGGAAAAGAGTGTTCCGGCCAGCAGCGCACCAAGGACGATCAGCGCAAGCGTGAGCGCAGTCCCGGTCCAGATCCTCATCCTGCCGCCGCGAAGTTCCATTGGATCAGGGTAACGCAAAGCACCCCGGCGCGGTCGGCACTCACGCCTCCCCGTCCTCGAGCGTCGAGAATCGATAGCCGCTCCCGCGCACGGTCTGGATCAGGCGCTCGTGCCCGGTCGGCTCCAGGGCTGCCCGCAGGCGCCGGATGTGGACGTCCACCGTCCGCTCCTCGACGAAGACGTGATCGCCCCAGACCTGATCGAGCAACTGGGTGCGGCTATGCACGCGCTCCGGATGGGTCATGAGGAAATGCAGGAGGCGGAACTCGGTGGGGCCGAGCGCAACGGTCTGCCCTCCGGCACTCACGCGGTGGGTTGCCGGGTCGAGCTTCAGACCCGCAATCTCGACCGCATCTTCCGTGGCCTGCGGCACACGCCTGCGCAGCACCGCCTTGATCCGCGCAACGAGCTCCCTCGGACTGAATGGCTTCGTGATGTAGTCGTCAGCGCCGGTTTCGAGCCCGGCGACCTTGTCCTGCTCCTCTCCCCGCGCGGTCAGCATGATGATGGGAATGGCACGCGTACGCTCGTCCTGACGCAGACGACGCGCCAGCTCGACGCCCGACATCCCCGGCAGCATCCAGTCGAGCAGCACGAGATCGGGGAGTGCTTCCCGGATCATCCGCTGCGCGCTTTCCGCGTCACAGACACGCAATACATGATGTCCTGCACGGGTCAGATTGACTGCGATCAGTTCCTGGATTGCGGGCTCGTCTTCCACGAGCAGGATATTTGCCGGCATGCGTGCCCTCCCTCGATGACGTCGAGAGTGTATTGCAGGTCGGTGACGATTTGATTACAGGTCACGCTTCCGACATGTGCCGTGCAGCACCGCCCCCCGGCCGGATCGGATCGGGCGGACCCCTGTCCGTGCGCGGTTCGCCCTCCAGCGAATCGGGTATCATTGTCCCCCCCAACCTGTTTCACCGAAGAGTTCATGCCATGGCCGGACTGGACGACAAAACCCCGATTCCGACGGGTCTGACCCTGCACCGGAAGTCCCGCGTGCTCTCCATCGACTTCGATGACCAGAGCCACTTCTCGCTTCCCTTCGAGTACCTGCGCGTCTATTCACCGTCAGCCGAAGTCCGTGGCCACGGACCCGGCCAGGAAGTGCTGCAGCAAGGCAAGCGCGACGTGGACATCGTGGAGCTTCAACCGGTCGGAAACTATGCCGTGCGCCCCGTCTTCTCCGACGGCCACGACAGTGGCCTCTATTCCTGGGACTACCTGCACATGCTGGGAATGCGGCACGATGAGCTGTGGACACGTTACCTGGACGAACTGAACCAGGCTGGAGGAACCCGTGATCCGTCGAAGGTGCCGCCCCCGGCCCCGAAATCCGGATGTGGTCACGGGCACTGAGCATGGACGAACGCAAGACACACTTCGGCTTCGAGACAGTTCCCGAGGGCGAGAAGCACAAGAAGGTTGCAAAGGTCTTTTCATCCGTGGCCAGCCGCTACGACGTCATGAACGATCTGATGTCGCTCGGCCTGCACCGTCTATGGAAGGCCTTCGCGATTCAGTTGTCCGGCGTGCGCGAAGGCAGTCGCGTACTCGACGTGGCCGGCGGTACGGCGGACCTGTCGCTCGCATTCGCGCGACGGGTCGGACCTGAAGGTCAGGTCTGGCTGACCGACATCAACCACGCGATGCTCGCGCGGGGGCGCGATCGCCTGTACGACAAGGGGTTCGCGCTTCCTGTCGCCCAGTGCGACGCGGAAAGACTTCCCTTTCCTTCCAACTGGTTCGACTGCGTGACGGTTGCATTCGGCCTGCGCAACATGACGCACAAGGATCGAGCGCTGTCCGAGATGTTGCGGGTGCTGCGCCCCGGCGGTCGCGTACTGGTACTCGAGTTTTCGCGTGTCTGGGCGCCCCTTGCTCCGGCCTACGATCTCTACTCGTTCAAGATCCTGCCCTGGCTGGGCAACAAGGTCGCCGACGATGCAGACAGCTACCGCTATCTCGCCGAATCGATCCGCATGCACCCCGGGCAGGACGAACTCAAGCAGATGATGGAACAGGTCGGCTTCCAGCGGGTCGACTACCACAACATGACCGGCGGTGTCGTTGCGCTGCATCGGGGCTACAAGTACTAGTGCCCGCAACGACTGGCTTGCATCATCGTCACCGCAGCACGACTCAACCCACGAAGAGGAATCACGGATGAAGAACCTGATCGTATCGGTCTTTCTGCTGGCGTTCGGCCTGGCCGGGATCATCCCGGAAGCCGAGGCCCGGCGCTTCGGCAGCGGCAGCAGTTTCGGCATGCAGCGACAGGCTACGCCTCCCGCATCGACGCCCCGTCAACCGGCAGCTGCGCCTTCGACTGCGCGGCCCTCACAGCCGGCGACGACGTCCACCAGCGGACGCTCCTGGCTCGGCCCGGTCGCAGGACTGGCTGCCGGCCTTGGCCTGGCCGCCCTGTTCTCGCACCTCGGACTCGGCGAGGAGTTCGGATCCATCATATTGCTGGCGCTGCTCGCATTCGTCGCGTTCGCGCTGTTCCGCCGCCTCACGCGCACCGCACGGCCTGCACCGGGCTCGCCGATGGCATTCGCGACGCAGGGCGCAGGAACCGTGCACGCACCGACCGACAGGTCCTCTGGGACTGCTGACACCAAAGAGCACGCCCCGACGCCGCAGGCTTTCGCGCCTACCGCCACCGTCCAGGGTTTCGATTCCGACGCGTTCGCCCGCCAGGCGAAGGTCCAGTTCATTCGGCTGCAGGCCGCGCACGATGCGCGCGATCTCGAAGACATTCGCCAGTTCACGACGCCCGAAGTATTTGCAGAAGTCCGGATGCAACTGGCCGAGGCAGGATCGGAGCCGACGCACACCGACGTGGTCGACCTGTCCGCGCAAGTGATCGAAGTCAGCGAAGAGGCCGGGCACTACATCGTCAGCGTGCGCTTCCATGGATTGATCCGTGAGCAGGCAGGTTCCGAGCCCGCAGCGTTCGACGAAGTCTGGCACCTCACGAAACCCCGCGACGGCGAACGTGGCTGGGTCATTGCGGGCATACAGCAACTGAACTGAGCGTTCACGCCTTCGCGCGCGGGCCCGCGCGCGAAGGATTCGCCCAGATGATCATCGACCAAGCGTTCTGTGTATCGGTCAATCACGTGCTCGGACAGGCTGCGTGGGCGCGCCAGCGGCTTGCGATGTTTGCTGGCCGCACGGTCGAAATTGAGCTGTCCGGGTTCTGCGTGCACTTCCGCATCACGTCGAGCGGCCACGTCCAGCCACGGACCCGCGACGACATCGGGCGCACCGCGGACGCGCAAATTTCCATTCAGGCTGATCAAATCGGGCAACGGATCCTTCACGGCGCAGCACCGGGCGCCGGCGCGGTACGACTGCAGGGTGATGCGGCACTCGCCGAAGCGATCGGAGAGGTATTTCGGGATCTCCGCTGGGACTACGAAGAAGATTTGTCGCATGTGGTCGGCGACATCGTTGCACGCCGGATCGCGACCGGCACCACCGCCTTTCATCGCGCGACCGCCCGCTCGGTCCGGCACCTTGCTGAAGGGACAGCCGAGTATCTGACCGAAGAAGCGCAATGGCTGGTTGGCCAACCGAGTTTCGAACGGCTCGATGCCGAGATCACTGCATTGCGGGACCGGATTTCACGCCTTGAAAAACGCACCGACCGCATTGCTCGCTACAGGAGCACGCGATCTCCAGGCGGCAGAAGCTAAAAAAGGCAGCTCTGGAGAGAGCTGCCTTTTTTCTTTCTTGCCGGCCCGCACGCGGGCCGGCAGACCTTCCTCGTCAGTGACCCCGTTTGCGCAGTTTCTGGATCGCAGCAATCTGGGCGATGGCCTCGGCAAGCTCTGCCTGAGCCTTTGCGTAGTCGATCTTCGACGACTGGTTGTGAAGCGCCTCTTCGGCCAGGCGCTTCGCTTCAAGCGCCTTGGCCTCGTCGAGATCTGCCCCGCGGATCGCCGTATCGGCGAGCACCGTGACGAGTCCGGGCTGTACTTCGAGAATGCCGCCGGCAACGAAGACCAGTTCCTCGGCATCCTGATTTGGAACCTTCACCCGCACCGCGCCGGGACGGATCCGCGTCAGGAGCGGCATGTGCCCGGGAAGGATCCCGAGCTCGCCGGCCTCTCCAGGCAGCGCTACAAACTCCGCCAACCCCGAGAAGATCTGCTCTTCCGCGCTGACGACATCTACGTGAACCGTCATTGCCATGGTCCTGTCCTTATACAGTCCGTGCGGCCGCGAGTGGCCGCACGGAATTGCAGCCTTAGAGCTTCTTCGCCTTCTCGATCGCTTCGTCGATGCCGCCGACCATGTAGAAGGCCTGCTCCGGCATGTGATCGCATTCGCCGCTGACAATCATCTTGAACCCGGCAATCGTGTCCTTGAGCGACACGTACTTGCCCGGCGAGCCGGTGAACACCTCGGCGACGTGGAAGGGCTGCGACAGGAAGCGCTGGATCTTGCGCGCACGGGCCACGGCCAGCTTGTCGTCCGGTGACAGTTCGTCCATCCCGAGAATCGCGATGATGTCGCGCAGTTCCTTGTACTTCTGCAGGGTCTGCTGCACCTGGCGCGCCACGTTGTAATGCTCCTCACCGACGACCAGCGGATCGAGCTGGCGGCTGGTGGAGTCGAGCGGATCGACCGCCGGGTAGATCCCCAGCGCTGCGATGTCACGCGAGAGCACGACGGTGGAGTCGAGGTGCAGGAAGGTGGTCGCCGGCGACGGGTCGGTCAAGTCATCCGCGGGCACATACACGGCCTGGATCGAGGTGATCGAACCCACCTTGGTGGAGGTGATGCGCTCCTGCAGACGGCCCATTTCCTCGGCCAGCGTCGGCTGGTAGCCCACCGCGGACGGCATCCGGCCCAGCAGTGCGGACACTTCGGTACCGGCCAGGGTGTAGCGGTAGATGTTATCGACGAAGAACAGGATGTCGCGGCCTTCGTCGCGGAAGCGCTCGGCCATGGTCAGGCCGGTCAGCGCCACGCGCAGCCGGTTGCCCGGGGGTTCGTTCATCTGACCGAACACCATCGCGACCTTGTCGAGAACGTTGGAGTCCTTCATCTCGTGGTAAAAGTCGTTGCCCTCACGGGTCCGCTCGCCCACGCCAGCAAACACCGACAGGCCCGAGTGCTGCTTGGCGATGTTGTTGATCAGCTCCATCATGTTCACAGTCTTGCCCACGCCGGCACCGCCGAACAGGCCGACCTTTCCGCCCTTGGCGAACGGGCAGATCAGGTCGATGACCTTGATGCCGGTTTCGAGCAGCTCTTGCGACGGGCTCAGCTCGTCGTAGGCCGGCGCCTTGCGGTGGATCTGCGCCGTCAGCGTCTGGTCCACGGGGCCGCGCTCGTCGATCGGGTTGCCGAGCACGTCCATGATGCGGCCGAGCGTCGCCTTGCCCACCGGCACGGTGATCGCCGCGCCGGTGTTCTTGACCATCAGGCCGCGGCGCAGGCCCTCGGACGAGCCGAGCGCGATCGTGCGCACCACGCCGTCGCCGAGCTGCTGCTGCACCTCGAGCGTCAGCGCCGTGCCTTCGAGCTTCAGCGCGTCGTAGACGTTGGGCATGGCATTGCGCGGGAACTCGACGTCCACGACGGCGCCGATGCACTGGACGATCTTGCCCTGGGCTTGCGTGTTCGACATTTCAGTTGGTCCTTGGAAACGATTCTGTTCAGACGCCGCTGGCACTCGTTCGAGGCGCTCAGCCGCTGATCGCGGCGGCACCGCCGACGATCTCGGAGAGTTCCTTCGTGATCGCCGCCTGGCGCGTCTTGTTGTAGATGAGCTTCAGCTCGTTGATCAGCGTGCCGGCGTTGTCGGAGGCGGCCTTCATCGCGACCATGCGCGCGCTCTGCTCGCTGGCCATGTTCTCGGCC